>NZ_JBYTDC010000002.1:261011-1493171 GCF_058790875.1 Sphingopyxis sp. EU05-FHT14B03 | reverse complement strand
AAATCCCCGGGATGAAGGGGTCCTTTTTGCACGCCGATCACCCCACGAAGGGGGTGCCTATTGCACGCTGATCCTCACGCATGTTCTCGTGGCAGCACGTGGATTCGCGAAACCGGCAACGGCGCTTCCACCAGACGCTCCAAGACGGCGCTCCAGAACGCGACCTCGCGCTCTGCTGCGCGACCCTGTGACCAAGAAATTTGACGTCGCACCATTTCTTGGGCGCGGTCCGGATGCTGCTCCGACAGAGTGTGCGCACACGCAATTACGGAATTTTCGGTTTGAGGAAGCATGCCTACTCTACCTGAACGGTCCATCAGCGAGTCCACAAATACCAACATCCGCTGTCGCAGAAAAGTGTCATTGCCCAAAAATAGGCGGCTCCGGAAACCCGCCGAGTGAGTGACGCAATCGCGAACACGTTGACGGTGAAAGTTGGCGCAGCGCTCAGTTGATGGCGGGCGGGAGGGTGCCTGAACCAACGGCGAGAATTAGACGGCTCGCCGGACCGAAATCGGGTGGGGCCAATTTCGATCCGGCGAAGCACTATATGCGTCTGGACCGCCATGTGACAGGTGAAGGGACCAGCCAGCACCCATCGGCTTTCCAACCGCATTAAACTTGCGAGAGCAAGGCTCCCACATGGTGGGCCATTGGGGATGTCCACCACGGCTGCACTTTGGCACCAGCCCGGGGCATCTAAAAGTAACAGTGAGTTACGTAACGGGTGTCACGTTTTGTTAAGAATTTGTTCACCGAGATCTAGCCTTTTCCGCGCTAAAATTCGTAACGAAATGAAGGGATATAGTCGAAGCTACTCATCCGTTGGGGTAACATGCAGGCGGCACGTTCAGCGCCGAACTGGCTATACCTCGCAGCGGCGGACCTTGCCCCGCTGGCCCGGTTGCGACCCAAAACACGACCGGGCCGCGAACGGGTCGGGCTTTGTGCCCTCCAATGCAACGCCGTGTCCGTTTACTTTCAGCCTATCGCTTTGGCGACGTGCAGGACGCTGTCGTCCGCCATTGCGAATGGGCGTCACTTCTGCTCATTTTGACTCTGACCGTTCGGGATAAGGGCGGCACTGACTCTTCCGAGGTGATCATGTTTGATGCAGATAAAACGATAGCTGGGCTTACGTCGCCTCAGAAGGCGCGATTGATCGAACTGTTGGAATCTGGAAACTCGCTCCCGTGGACCGAGGCCGATGACGAACTGAAAGCGCTCAAGCTTGTGCAGCCCGGACATCGACGCGTGGAAAACGCCACGCTGAACAATTGGGGCTGGACCGTAGCAATGCTGTTGCAGAGCGTTCCCGACAATCAGTAGCCAGGTTGGCCGGGACGATGGGACCAACCAATCATCCCGGCCCGACCACCTCTTCGTGGGGAGGGGTGGCCGTCGAAGCGTTTCGATGCTCGGAACCAAGCGATCAAAAATCACGTTGGCCACGTCTCCTGAATCACTGTGAGACGAGCAGGTCAGGAGACGGGCTTGCTGGCACTACGCGAAGCCTCTCGCATCGTTGCTGCGCCGCAAAAAGATAATCTGTGGGTCGTCAGGCAAACAAAAATGGCGACCCCGAAGGATCGCCAAAAGTTGAGCGGAGATGATGCCGCTTGGGTCGTTCGAATGCCCCCAATGCGTCGTTGCCATCGATGCAGGCAAGGTGCCCACGTAAAGGTGGCTGGGGAGCCGGGTCACTCCCACAGGACCCAGCTCAACCCGACGTGACGCCCTAGAGGCGAAGGCGTCCTAGAGATACGCTCGGGCGGGCCAAATGTTGCACCGGCGGGAATTATCGACGGACCAGGCGAACTGGGATAAATCCAGCACGAGCTAAGGAGGTAGCCCATGTCCCCAATCGTCGAAGCCGCGGCACGCGCGCTCTGCCGCCACGCAGGCAATCCCGAGAACGCCACGATGGACGGCAAGCCGCTGTGGCAATCCTATGTGCCAGAGGCCCGCGAGGTGCTGATCGCGATACGGGAAGCGACCGACGCAATGGCGGAGGTTGGTCGTGCCACGGCCTATGATCGCGTTGTTGATGTTGGCGAGGAGGACGCCAAGGCCATATACGCCGCGATGCTTGATGCTGCGCTGTGGGATGGCGCCTGACTTGCAACCCAAAAGACCGGCGCTGGCCATCCCGGCATGCGCGTCAGTCGAATTGCGGGTTCGCAGGTTCGGGTGTCAGCACCAAGCTCGCCGAGGCAGTATCTACAGCGTGCCCCTTCTCATCGGAGGTGGTCGCTTGGCTCTGTCTTTCGGCACTTATCGCCTTCGCCAGCCGGTCGTGATTGCAGGAGAAGAGTCCCAGTGCCATCATCAGGGCAGTGAGCGTCAAAATTGCATTCGCTCTCTTGGAAATCATTCCGCCTCCCATGGCTGAACCCCTCCGCCCACTTAAACGGGCTATCACAGTTCAAGAGGAATGGGTACAGAATCGGACGGCGGGTCTCACCCCCCGCTAGTCCGACTGCGTCCCAAGCATGGTCGGGCTGCGAGCGGGTCGGACTCTTCCCCCAAGGAAACCCCGACCCGCTCGCATACCGTCCGGCATGCAGGACACGGATCGCGAGAAACTGTTGCCCGCCCTGCCGGGACTGGGCATATTTGCTCTGACCCTCGGACACATGGGGGCATCCACTTTCCCGAGGTGCAAACCATGTTTGACCCTAACGAAACGCTGGCAACCCTGACGGTGGCTCAGAAGCTGAGGCTTATCGATCTGCTGCAATCCGGTAACTCGTTGCCATGGACCGAGACCGACGATGAGTTGAAGGCGCTCAAACTCGTTCAGCCCGGACATCGACGCGTGGAAAACGCCACGCTGAACAATTGGGGCTGGTCGGTGGCCATGAAGGCCGCGGCTCCTGAATAACCGGAATCCGTTCCGGAACACGGCCCTAGTCGCGACGTGGCAATATCGATTGGTTGCGAAAGGGTTGAGCGATATGGTGCAGCTCGTCCAGACGCTCCCTGACTGCACGCCAGAAAATGGCATCTTCCTCGTCGCCCTTCGCGAGGGCTGCCGATAACTCGCGCGCAGCATAGTCAGGAGAGGCATTGCCGTATCTCGCCTCAAGCGCGCGCCAATAGGCCCAAACGTCTCTCGGAGGTCGGGCTGTCATACGATCTCCCAACGCGAACGGATCCGGTCCGCCCGCGACTCGACTATAGCGCCAATCCGGACAAATGCGTAGTTATCGTGGTGGTGAAGTCTTCGACATGGCTACTCTCAAGAAACTTCCACATCATCCAGTGCGTTGCTCTTCAAGAAGGAGCTTGATGATGACACTCCCCAACAACGCACTCGTGCTGGTCGCAGATGGCCGCAAGGCACTGTTCCTGCGCAATCAGGGCGACGCAAGCCAGATCGACTTGCGCACGGCCTCCCATCAGGAGCGTGACGACCGCAAGAATAGCGACATTAAGACCGATGCCTCAGGGCAATCGCCAGCGCCCGCCGGCATCGGCCTAGCCGGCGGCACGATGGGCGAACCAGATTTCCACCAACAGGATGAAGATCGCTTTGTCCGGGACCTCGCCGACAAGATCAACGCCATGGCCCTGGCGGGCAAGTTTGATGCGCTGGTCGTAATTGCACCCGCGCGCACGATGGGCGAACTGCGCCCCCTTTGGCACCAGCAAACCGCTGCTCGCTTGATCGGAGAGCATGTGAAGGAAATGACCGGTAGGCCTCTGGCTGACATCGAGGCGTTGCTGGACCAAGGCGTACCGCCCGGCTGACGTGCCCTGTCGCACGCGGCATCGCGCCTGATCACCAAACGTTACCCTCAACAACTGGGGGTGGTCGGTGGCGATGAAGGCCGCGTCTCCTGAATCACCGTGAGACGAGCGGGTCAGGAGACGGGGTTGCACGCAATACGCGGCACATCCAGCATCGTTGCTGCACGGCAAAAAGATAACCCGCATGCACCGGTACAAAAATGGCGACCCCGCCGGATCGCCATAAGTTCAGAGGCGAACGAATCCGCCCCTTTGGTTGCAGAACCGTCTTACGCGCACATCGCTGCGATAGCTATTGATCGAGATTATATCGGTGATGAAAGTAGGGCGACGCCCTCGACCTAAAGGGGCGACGCGACGGTCATACCGCGTCGCCCCCGCAATGCCGCAGACGCGAACATTGCCCCCCACCAGTGACGAGAACCCCAGGGTCGCTTGGGAGTCCCATCCGGCCAAGTTGTGGTGCTGTAATTCCGCTGCTAACCGCGGCGAACCCCAAATTTGTTTAGGAGGTTAGCGGCGGGAGATACGCCTGGGTAGTCGTCGGAGGCCTCCGCGATCTAATCTCACGCCATCACGGATAGTGATTCCACGCCGTCGGGTCGAACGCATAGGCCTGACACTCCGCCCAAGTCGTCGGATGAACCGGCCATTTCTTCGGCTGGCCGACGACGTACTGGCGTGCGTTCCAGTCGTAATATTCCTGGATGCCCGCGCGACCGACAAGCAACGCCCCGTCGGTGAATTGCAGGGTACAGGCTGGATTGAGCCGGAAGTCACCGTTCGCCAGCCCTGCAACTCCGTTCAGGAACAGATCGGCCGCCTGCGCCGCATTGAGCACGACGCTATGCGTGTCGAAGCCGAGCGCCTGCCAGTTGGCGAAGGTGTAGGACGTCGAACCCTGACGCCAGCGGAGGTTCGTGTTCGCCTGCAGGTCGATATAGACGTTGTAATCGCAGGCCCCGGTGAAACCGACGGGGAGTTGAATCCACTGCACGAAGCTGCCGATATTCGCCAGATTGCGGATCAGGATATTGTTCTTGATCCCCTCGGACCCAGCGGTCGCGTCCATGCTTGCATTGACGAAATTCTGCCGCCCTTTTTGATAAATCGTGTTGTTGCTGACGTTCAATTTCTGTCGGGCTGAGCTGGTGAGCGTGATCGCCGTCAACCCAAGAACCTCATCGTGATTGTTGTAGACGCCGTTGTGGCGCATGATGACTTCCGCCTCGTCATTCGCCCAGGTGACACCGGTCGAGTTGCCGCCGCCAGTGAGCAGCGCGCCGCCGGCTGACCCCATGGTCGCATCAGGAATGAACAGGCCGTGGGTATTTTCGAAATGGACCCCTGACATGCTGCCGCCGCGGCCCGGCTGCACCGCGGTCCCACGCAGGTCCTTCAGGAAAAGCGCCCGGTAAATCTGCCGTATCGACTGCGCCCCTTTGACTGCCCCGCCGTTGTTCGCGATGAAGCCTTCGAGCAGTGTTTCGTCATAACGCGCTGTCGGGCTGCTGCCGCTGCTGTGGCTGAAGAAGAAACCGACGCCGGTCTTTCCGGGCGGCTGGATCTGCATGCATCGGCGCAGCGTCGCAGTCAGGCCGGCGGGGTCGTCGCGATACGCCGTGAAGGGGATGCAATCGAGGGCGCCCAAGGCGGTCGGATAGGCCTGCTGCCGGTTCGCGATGACTTCGGTGTTGTACGAAATCACGTCTTCCAGCAGCCCGCTTTCGAACACGCAGTCGTGCTTGCCGCCGTTCGCCAGCACCGCGCGGCGGAACAGGAAGTTCGTGCCGGCGTTGACGCTGCCCTGTGCTGACAGCGGCCCGACGCAGCTGATGCCGTCGATGGTGAGGTTGGGCAGACGGTCACGGCCGAAAACGCCCTGCGTCCGGCGGTTGTAGCGAAAATTCTTCGTGTTGGGATTGACGCTTCCCGCAGCGTGAACATAGATGAGCGTCGTCGCGCTGGCTTCCGCAAAGAAGGTCGCTTCCGGAATGAAATAGCTGTCGGGCGTGCTGTCGCAGAGCGCCTTGCTCGGGACGCGCGTCATCCAGCGATAGCCCGAACCCGGATCGCTCGGCGCCGTGTCTTCGAACAGGCTGTAATTGTCCTCGCCGCCCACGGTCTGATAATCGGCGGCCCGCCCGATCGTCTGCACCCAGACGTTGCCGCTATCCAGCGTCCAGGCCCCAACGGGGTCGGTGCAGTCGAACAGGGGCAGGCGGGTCTTGCCGCCTTTCGCGAAGGAGCAGACCGTGACGCCGGGCGTCCGCACAACATATTGCTCGGCCCAGCGGGAACCGTGCTCAAACCCCAGCACCTCACCCGGCTTCGCCACGCGGCCGAGCGTCGCCGTCAGCGTCGCAGCGCCGAGGTTCGCCGCCGCAGGGATCGTCAGCGTCGGCACGGCAGATCCGTCGGCATAATCGCCGCCGTCGATGGCTCGCGTCCATCCGTTCTGCGTCGCCTGAATGACCCCGCCCGACGAGACCAGCATCTCGACCGTCGCAGCGCGATAGGGCGTGCCACCGGCAACGCCGATTCGATAGGTGCCGGGTGTGCCGCCCGCATTCGTGCCGCCGACGGTGAGCGAGGTGATGCCGTAATCGAGGCTGGCGACCAGGCCGGCGACAGTGGACTTCGCGCGCGCCATGGCCCGGCCTGAATTGGCGTCGGAACCAGCCGTCGAAACGAAGCGCCCGATCGAGGCGGTGAGATTGGCGAGGCGGTCTTTTTCGACTTGCTGGTTGGCCTTGCGGATCGCGGTCAGTTCGGTACCGGTGAGGCCGGCCACTATGGTCGAGATGTTGTCGACGTTTGCAATTACCAGCGCGAGGTCGAGCGCGGCCAACTCGGCAATATCGGCCTCGCGAGCGGCCAAGCTCGTCACCGCGGCATCGATAGCCGCCACCTTCGAAATCTTTGACGCGGCGCCCAGGGCGAGGTCGTCCGTGATCGGCTCAAGCGATTCTGCGAGCTCGGCGGCGTTGCCAAATTCACCAAGTGCGTCTTGCGTGTCCTTCGCCAGCTTGGCGATCGAGGGCACTTCCCCGTTGTCAGTCGCCACGGTCGCGGTGTCGTTACCGTTCAGGAATTGATCGAGGCGGTCCATGTTGACCACGGCCTTCGTCGTCTTCGCCTGAAATTCTGCTGCAGTGGTCAATGGCCGTCTCCGAAAAAGTTAGAACGGCAATTCATCTATACTCGAGTCGGTTAGAAAGAAACGCAGGGTCAGAGAGGGTAATTTCTAATTGCCGCGAGCAGTCCCGAGAATTCCCAGCCGTGATGAGGAAATCTAATTAGGGCCGAATTGGTACTAATTCCGCGCCGCAGGTTTCCGCGGGTCTGCTGACCGGTATCAGTTTCCACGTATGCCCCCTGGGTTGATATGGAATCTTGCCGACAGCACGGCTCCGCGCCGCCCCCGGATCAGCTTGGGGCGGGCATAGTACCTTGACCAGTCTTCGGGCCGGGAAAGCGGCGCGTCCAAAGCGCGTCCAAAGCGCGTCCAATGCGCGTCCAGACGTTCGACAGCGAAAAACGGCGGATTTCTGCGGCTTGTCCAGAGAGTCCACATCGTCCACATGGTTTTATTGCTATAGAATATTCTCTGTCGGTCGGAGCGGTTGCCGGCAGCCCATGGCGGATGCGCAACCGCTTCTCACCTAAGCAATCTTCATTGGACTCTCTGGACTCTCTGGACATGGGGTAAAAAGAGAAGGGATTCAGCGGAATCTCATGTCCAATGAAACTGCGGAATGTCCAAAGAAGGCCGCCAGAGACCCAGACATGAAAACACAACCTAGAGTTGCGAATGATCGAAGTAATCAAGTAATAGTTGATATTAATCACAAGTTACTGTTGACATATTGAATATATTAGAAAATAGTGTTGACGAATCACTCGCAAGACATCAGTGTAGTATCACTGAAATGCCAAAGAGGAGGTTCGCATGTCGACACTTGAGCAAGTTAAAATGTCCCCCGCCGCCTGTCTTCCGTTCGTCATTGTTGACCAGGAGACGGGAAAGGTAACAAATTTCTGGAATGTTACCCCGTCGGGTGATTGGGGTGACGACTGTGAGGCCGGACGCGCGTTCGCCTATGATCTGATCGACCTCATCGCCGACACCGGGCTCCCCGGCATTCTGTCATGGGTCGCCAGCGCCATGCCGACCGGAGACGCGCGGACGGGTATCGAAACCGGTTTCTGGCACGTCATCGCAACGGCCGCAGCGCGCCACTGACATAAACTGAAATTTTGACGTTGAATTCGCGGCGGCGGGGTTAGTCCCTGTCGCCGTTTTTATGAGAATCGGGACTGTTGTGCTATGCTTGGCATAGTTCAAAGGGGCTCGAATATGTGGACTCTGATAGGCGCCGTCTTAGTTATCGCGATCGTCTCCAGCACCCGAGAGGGCCGCGCTGAAGCCCGCGGTAAGCTGGCGCGATACGAACCTTACATATGGGCGGTGAACCTGACGCTCATCGGGATTCTGGTGTTCCCCTGGTGACGCGCGGCCGATCATAATGAGACCCAGAGAGGGCGGCCGCGGTGCCGCCCTTTTTTTATTTTAGCGGGCAGGCGGCGCGAATTTTATCAAGGGCCGGCCTAGATCCTGAAAGATCAAAGTTCGCGCCTTGAGAACGTCCGATTGGGTTCAGGGGTCGCAATTCCAAAAATCGGCCCGACGACAGTGAATTGAATAAATCTCTAAATTCTTGTTTGTCCGCTGTGGAGCTGTCTAATGTTGCAATGGACTTAGTAGTGTTGTCGAGAGTCCAGAATTCTGAGTCCTCACGAAAACTTCCATCCACTGACCAGTCCATTCCGATGTTTGTCTGATTTTCCAATTTCTCAGGCCAGAGGAGACCTATTACAATATCTCCACTTTCTGGAAAGCAATGCACGAACACTCCGGCCTGCTCTTCATCTTTTGTTCCAATTGCCAAATAATTGAATGATTTCGACCTGGTGGCAACGAATGTACGTCGATTGTCCGTAAATTCTTCATCTACAGACCAATTCCCGCCGGTCAACTTTCTCCCATTTTCATTGATAAGGCATGACAACCTGACAGAATCGACAGCTCGCGCCGATCCGCTTAGATCGAACACATATTTCTCTCCGTGATGAATAACCGTCAGTGTTCTACCTGCCTTGGCAGCGCCTAAGAAGTTTTCCCCGAGCACATAGTTTGTAGTTGTTCCAGCGACCGAAGGCACCGCGTCCCGGCTGTCGATCTCCCATGCAAGCAATTCGTCCTCAACACCTGGCAGCACGGCCACGGCGCTCACTGTCACGCCGTCGCATTTCACGATGATCTTGGCAGCATCGTTTCGGTTTGCGCCCCGCGCGTAGGAAACATGAAGCTCACCCACTGCATCTTTGAGTGAAACCTCGCGCCATTCTGAAGCATTCGCCGCCCCCGCGACCAGCAACCCCGCCGCAATAATCCCGATCGCCCGCACGCCGGTTCTCCCTTTTTCGCGGTCGCACCTTAGCGGGTCGTCGGAGAAATACGCAGTCGAAAACCGACCCCGGAGAAATACGCAGTCGAAAACCGACCCCGGAGAAATACGCAGTCGAAAACCGACCCCGGAGAAATACGCAGTCGGCTTTGCGCCTGAAGTCAGGCATTCCGACCCGATCAACCCGAGCCCGCAAGCAGCCGTTTGATGACTCGGAGGCTGGGTTGGCATCGCGCCTCATTTCGACTGATCGACCGCCGCAATAGATGACGCTGAGGAGCGCGCTGCCCTCGCGACTTGGCAAGCGAATTGCAGCGTCGGTGCCCTTAATATTCGGTGCTGAAGGATGTCGGGATTATTTCATACGCCGGCCGCGGGCTTGCAGCGAGGTCGGTGTCAGCGTAGGCCTTAAATCTTCCCTGCGCGGAAATAGGTAATGCTTTAGTGGACAGCTATCTCGAAATGGCGCGCAGTGTGCTTCAAAGCGCGCGGCAGCCGCTCAGTGCCCGTCAAATTCTACGCACCGCAATGCAGATGCAGCTTGTCCCGCGCGATCTTTATGGCCGCACACAGCATAAGACGCTGCAGGCCCGCCTGGCGACCGACATCCTGAAGCATCGCTCGAAAAGCGAATTCTACCGCACCGGTCCGGGAAGGTTTTTTCTGCGGGTGCTTCAGTCCGATGCACAGCTCCCCGAGCGCTATCGCCAAGAATATCACGCACCGCTTCGGGCGGCCCAACTCGGTCGCTTTGACGTCGTCGCCTTTCCGCGCCTCGACCTTGCGAAACTCGCAGCAACGCTCGTCTCGCCGTTCCCCGTCACTAAGTTGCACTCGCTGCCGTGGCGCTTTGCGCGGCTCTATAATCTCCGGCGTGAACCGAAGCTCGTGCCGTTTCGTTTCCTCCTGCTGCTCGTCGCTGAAGACCGCCTCTTTCTCGACAATCAGCGCCCGGCGGTCGAAGAGGGCGATATTCATTCGCATTCCGTCATGGGCATCGAAGGCGTGGTAAAGCGCGACGATCTTTCCCTTTTTTCGCCTGACGATTTCGGATTGATGGACGCGGCTACCCGTACCCTCCTTGAGCACTTCGAGCTGCCGCACCATGTCCGCGCTTTGCTGGAAGACGATGCTCGATGGTCCGATCCGCTCGCGGTTATCGAGGAAGAAAGGGAAGGTCGTCGCGCTGACCTCGCCGTCTATCTCCGATTTCGATGCAGCGGTATTACCGAGATTACCGATGCTGTCGAAGCGCGCGCTAGCACCGGGTGGCTTGAGCTTCCAATTTCGATCAACAACCTCGAGCGGTTCGACAAGTGGTCACTGCGCCTTATCTCAGACGGAAGTTTGCGCGCGGCGATGCTCGGTTAATCGAACGATTTGAGGACATCGGTAAGGGATGCGGCGGCGAGGAGGCTGGCCAGCGTCTTCATGCCAACTTTGCGCCACTGATCGTCGGCCTTGGACGGATCGGCTTTATCCGAAACGACTCGCAGCATACTTACAGGAACTCGATTTTTGCGCGCGGCTGCGCAAATGCCGCCAGCCTCCATCTCGACGCCCATAAGCTTTCCGTCACCCCCGGTGCCTTTAAGGATTTGTTCGCGCCATTCATTGCTTGCAACCACTTCGTCTGCGCTGGCAATCGGCCCGTAATGCAGGGAGGGGCGCCGATCATCGGGCCAGTCGAACGCGAGTGCAGCATCGCTCCACGCTCTTTTATCGAAGGCATCTGACAGCAATTGGCGCTGCAGTTGGTCATGCATTTCGTAATCCTCGCGGCGGAAATTTGGCTTCGCACCGTCATCTTCGTCTACTACCTTACGGAGCGCCAAATCGACGACCTTGGTGACGACGATAATGTGTCCCGGCTTACTTCCATTCTCTTCAAAGCCACCGGCTAGGCCCACAATCAGGATGAGCTTCGGCGGTCGATTCCTCTTCGCGAGATAATCACTCATCGCCACCGCCGCCGCAACACGACCCATGTTCCTGGGGCAAATCACCGCCACGTCAACGCCATTGATTTTGCCGTAAGCCTCAGGCGTTCCATTGTGTTTCGTGAGACCGAGAACACTTGCAAGGACCGCAAGCTCCTCTTCAAGCGCAACGAACAGGACGAGTTCAGCTTCTTTCACCATAATCGGTTTCGTTTCTTTCTTATGACTTTGATTCTCGGCTGCGGGCGTGCCGCGGGTCTGAAGGCCATGTTCCCTGCTCAGCCGGCTGGCAAATTCGCCGAGCGCGCTTGCAAGCTCGTTCACCTCGATAGGGCTGACATCATAGAGAGCGAACCGTCGACCTTTTAAAGAAGCCCAGCTGTAGTTGAGAGTGGTCATCGTGCGAACGGTGTGAAAGATCATATTGGTATCGCCCGGCATCCGCTGGGCGAGCATCGCATATGCGTCGCAAAACGCGATGAAACCGGGTTGTTTTTTGAGTGCGACAATGAGATCGGCCGGAGCTTCGAATAATAAATCGCGCAGCTCAAAGAGATCAAGAAATAGCCCAAGCCGTTTGAAATTGTGAGCATGTTCTTCTACGGGCACACGGAAATCATGGATCACATGCGGGACACCCGAAAGTGCGCATAGATTGAATTCGTGGCAATATTGCCGGAAATAGACATGCTGCAGAGTGCTACGAAGCGCGCTGGACGCCGACTTGACGTCGTCGGGCAGTTCTGGTGCGATTGCCGCCCAAGTCAAAGCGATACCGCGCTCGTCGAGTAATAATGGAATCCTGGCGACGAGATCGACCTGAGGCGGTGTCAATATCGCCTTGGCCGGCTTCCAGAAGGTTCGGCCCGCCTCTGGCCCGCTTGTCCAATCCTTCAATATCCCGGCGGTGATGTGCGTCTTGCGTTGGATGATCCCCTGCGCAGTGTCTCCAAGAAAGCCAATGCGCGTGTCATTGTAGAGGCCGGAATAACGATCGCGCATCGGTTCATACCCGATCCGCTTCTTTTCTGCGAAGTCAGCCAGATTTTCTTCGCGCATTGGAAGCTGAATGAGGCTTTCGCTTAGGTAAGCGCGCTGGTTTTCCGCAAGTCCAAACGCGATTTCGTCCTCGACGATAAACCCTGGTGGCGCGACACATCTATCCTCACAGACGATTGCAGCAGCATTGAGCGCGCGCCGCATGAGGCTTGCATGCTTCTCCGGCGTCAACGATCGGTAGAGGTCGAAGACTTCGCGCGTGTCGCGGTTCAGAAAATGAAGGAAGATGTCGCGCCGCAAGTCAGGCCGGCGCCTCTATTATCGACAAGGCGGCTCGCAAAGCTTCGAGATCTTGGTCGTTGATAATCTCGTAATCAGCTTGTGCCGCGTCGAGTTCGTGCTCAGAGCGGTGAAGACCATCTGTCGCAAGGTCGAACACCTGCTTGCGCTCTGCTAGCCGCGTGACGCGTACCTCTTCGGGCGCTGAGATTCTGATAATGCTGCAACCATGCTCTTTTGCGAGCATGAGGTCGCTTTCGAAGCGCAGGGCATCGATTATGAATCCCTTTCCGCTTCCGCCCAGTTCGTCAGTCGTTGACTCAATCTCCCGAAGCGCCGCGCGAAGAAAAATACTTGGGTCGATTTGTGTCAGGGCATCGTCGAGGCGCTGGGTCGAGCTCTTGTCTTCGTTGCCAAACAGCAAAAATGCAATCTCACGGCAAATTTTCCCGGTCCTGATGTGAGTGATATCGAACCGCTCGGCGAGTATTTCCCCGGCACTGGATTTGCCAGATCCGCTCTTCCCTACGAGAGCGAACCGGACTGCCGCCGAGCCAAGGGGCGGCGTCATTGCTCGTCGGCGACCGCGAGCGCGCGCAAGGCCGGAGGAACGGTCTCCAATATCTCGTCGAGATGCACATTTCGCGCTCGGGCGATGCCCTCTAAAAGCCGAGTACAGAGCACCGCATGATGAACACGAAGTCGCGGAAAGTAGTCTAACGCCTTAGCGCTGTAGCGCAGGCTGAACGCAAGATGCTCGTCGGTCATCTTCCCCGCCTTCTTGACGAGAACGAAGCTCAAAGCTTGGAGCTTGTCGACCGCTTTGACAAACAATGCTTCTGCGGAACGCGCATTGATCGTCTCGAGGATAAGTGCATGCTGACGTTCGCGAGCTCCCCCACGCAACTGCGAAACATAACGTTCTAGAGCTGCAAGCTCGAGAGAGGTTTTGTGGGCTTGAGCACGACTATTAAAAGCGTGCGAATAGGTGCCTTGGCCATCCGAGCCAACGGGATCAAAATCGCCCGTAAAGAGCTCGAGCTTATCGTGCACGATCGCGAGCTCGAGTGCTCGCTGCGGATCGATCTCGGGAAAAACGGGCGCTAACAGCATCGTCGCATCGGCAACGTGCCAGCTATGGGCCGCAACATTTTCGAGTTTGAGGCCAGGTTCTGCCCTGTCAGCTTCAAGCGCGCTTTGCGACTCTTTGTCCCAGTGATGCTGGCCAATATAGCGCCGGATTGACTGAAGCCCCAAGGAGGTCAACATCGCCTCGACATCGCGCGCGGCGTCGTCCCAGCTCGGCAAATCTCTAGGTTCATTGGGGGAAGCTGGTATCATTTCTAGGCTTTGATCTCGCAACGCAGAAGCAGCGTCACCAGACATCTCACAATTGCTACCCGATGTCAGCGCCGAACTCGCCGTGCGGCATGTTCCGAAATTATCCATGGGTCGCCCTCCCCTTGGTGCAACAAGCAGATTGCAGGCAAGGAAGCAAACCGAAAATAAGCTCGTCGCTGTCGCCAGTCAGCGAGTTCCTCGCGACGCCTTCATCTGCCTATTTTGAACTAAAAGTCGACGAACTTGCAACGGCCAGATTGGTACGAAGGCTAGGCCGCTTGAGCAGAGGAACCAATCTGCATTCATTCGACTGGACATCCTGCTTCGGCTTGGCAAGCTAGGCGCATGTATGTGACGCCAGAAATGATGCTCGACAACGGACGGGTGAGAAAAGGGACGCTCGTCCGGGCACTTTCGCCTGTTGGAATTTACTGGCGCGGACGATTCTCGACTTCTGAAGCCCTATACTCGCCTGGCGAGAGCGTGGTCTACATCGCGACCCACTTCGACGAATCCCTTCATGAGGGTGACTATTACACCGAGTTTGACGATCCTACCCTTGAAGAGGTTCGCCTCTTGGCGGCGCTATCTTTGCCCATTGGATGGGACGGAGGCATCGTAACGCTCTACCCGTACTACCCTGAACTGCGTCTTCCTGCCTTCCTCGATTTGGCAGACCCGAAGGTAGACGAAGAGCTTCGTGCGAGACTGACAGAGGTCGAACCGGAACGCTCCGGGCTTTGGCACGCAGATCCTCCCCCTCCGCCGATATACGGCGGCCAAGCTTATGATTTTCGCAACGCCGAAACTCCAGTCGAACTGCAGACCCAAATCTTCTCGGAGATCAATTTGGATGACCATCTGCTGTTACGTGGCCTAAGCGCTTGGCTGAAAGCCGGTATGCTAAGGTACCATCGGCTGTTTACCGTTGAAGCTCTGTTCTCTATGTACGTTTCTCTGGATGCTTCATTCTCGCTGGTGTGTCGGGAACTTCGGAAGCGGGGAATTGCCAATCCAAGCGCCGTGGACGCTGGCCGTTTTCTCGATGAAGCAGAGGGCCGTGAGCCAGAAGGCATGCCCTATTTTGGTGATTTTTACTCCGATCGCATCCGTTTAATGCATCCGGAAAATCGGTTTGGAATTACCCCTTATCCGCCTGCAATGAATGGTGACTTGGTACATCTCAACAAAGCTCTTCGGGAGGTCTATCGCCTACTGCTGCTCGGAGAGATAATTGATCCCCATAACGACGTCCAACTCGCAAGTCCGGGGCATAGGGAAAAATCTCCAACGACGTATTTGGCCCAGATGTCGGCTTTTGCCGCTTCTCGACAGAAAAGCTGACTGGCCGCAATCGGCCACTTTAACCCCGCGTCATTCCCACTCCACCGACCCACGGACCCACCGTTCAAACTGCGACCGACACTCCGCGAGCGGCGGCAGCACATAAGCCCGGCTCCGATCGAACCGACCACCCAACCGACGATCCTCCACACTCGGCAGCATCTCGCGCAGCCGCCGGCCGAACAGCCGCTCATCAGCGATCTCGCCATCGTACCGGCGGCCCTTCATCCAATCGCTATATTGGTTCCGAAGCGCATCGCGACCGATGGTGCGCGGAGAGGTCGACCAGTCGTCCGAGGTGTCGAAATCTCCCGGCATGATTCCACGGTTAAGTTGGGAAAACCACCAAAGGTTGATATTTTTCAGACTCGAAATCTTCTGGTTGACCAGGCCTTCGGTGTCCGGAGCTTGGCGAACATTGAAGCCCGACAGATCATAAGATCGGAGGAAGTGGAGCAGTGCAGCCGGGCCTCTGCCATTCATTTCAGCACGGAGGTCGGAGAAATACCGATCGTCACCCTTCCGCTCGGACGACACCTCGAACACCGCCCAGCGGCGCTCGTCCGGGCTGGCCGGCACAACCCATTCGGCATTCGCGGAAATGAACAGCCGCAGCACGCTGGGCAGATTGATGCTGTCGATGCCCTTGTGTTCTATCTCGACGAAATCCGACGTAACGAGATATTTAAGCACGTCTTCAGCGTTATGGTCGCCAGCCCAGCTTCCTTCCTGAACATGAAGCATGAGCGCGTTTTCCAGGCGTTTGTTGAACTTCCCGACGATGTGATCGGACTGGGCTACCGTCGGCGCGTGCCGTCGGCCGATCATCCGCGCAACATAATCTGCGATCGTATCTTTGCCGGCGCCCTTGGGACCGCGGAGCACTAAGGCGACGCCGGGCTTCTGATCAGGATGCTGAACCATCTGCGCCAGCCAGCCTAAGATGTATGCCGCGTGTTCTTCATTCCCACGACAAATGACGCGACGGACATGGGACAGAAATAGCTCGCAGGATGCAGCAGCGTCCGGTGCGACAGCCCAGCCACGCCACAGATTGAGCTTACCCGCAGGACAACCGCCCGGGGCAAAGGTCACCCCATGTGGGTACGAACGGCGATCTGTATCTCTGAGCCATCGCATCGAGGCGGCTTCGAACTTCTGCTTACCCTTCGCGTCTTTGCCCGCTGAAACGAGGTCGTTCGCGTAAAAATAGTGGAGGTCGCGGACCTGCCCAAAATCAATGGAGCCGTCTGCGCCCTCGGTAGTGACCAATGTTTTGCCACGCACGATGACAATTGCATGGCGCCGGTTTAGGCGCTTGGTGACACCATTGACGAAAACGTCATCGACCGCGGCAGGCGCAAGCAGCGCCGAGAAATCGTCACCATCAATAGGATCGAGATCCTCCAGCGCATCGAGATCGGGCGCCCGGGGAAATCCGGCGATCGGCTTCTTCAGACCGGCCCTCCACCCGCTTTTGAACGTCCCGCGAAATTCCCGACGGCGGAGGCCGGCGGACTCCGCGGCCGCCCACAGTACGGTTTCAGCATCGCTCTCTGCAACGAAGCCACGCGCGGCCGCACCGCCGGCCCACATAGCGGCATCATTCAGCGCTGCGTTCCGCCCACCCTCCGACATCTCAGCGAGGTCGGAGGCCAAGCGTTCCAAATGGGCAGTTGCCCATTCTCGCTGCTCATCGGTCGCCGCGCCGATCACCGGCGGAATTTCAACCTCGGGTTCACGCGGAGGAATCAGGGCCTCGGGGAAATCGGGGAGGGGAGTCGTCCCCAACTCGGCGCCGTCGATCAGATAAACACCGCCGCCCTTGCGGGAGCCCGGCGCCATGATGAACCCGCCGGTGGTTTTCACGTCGATCCCGACGCCGATCCGCGAGGCAGAGTTCTTCAGCCGCGGGTCGTGCTTGAAATAGAGATGCCATCCGCCAGAAGGCGTTCGAACCCGAACAGGGGTGAGAGCCGCGAGGTCTGGGAAACCGAGCGCCGCCATTGAAGCGACGCCGTCCTTCCCGTTCTTGGTGTCGATGTCCAAGACCGTGAAGCCGCTGCGTTCGCCGGCGACTATACCCAGCCACGCATCCGAGTATCGAGCGAACCAGTCCTCGATAGTGGAGATGTCAGTTGTCGCCTTGCCGATGAAGTCGCGAATGGGCTTGGGTCCATCACCGTCACCCCAGTCGCGTATCGGGAAGCCGGGAACGCCACGATAGGCAAGACTTACCGCAACAGATTTGTTGTTGGCTGGCTCCAGAAGTGCGGAAAAATCGTCTTCGAAATTCAAAGATTGGAAGGTCATGGGGAGGCCTTTATTTGATTTTCGGCCTTCAAAGTGATAATAGAATATCGCTTGCTATTCTTTGAAGGCGAAACGGCGTCCGGAAGTCATGCTCCGGGCGCCGTTACGTTATTTAGGGTTGCGGCGACGTTCCGAATGGGAACAGCAGGTTTGGGATGACCTGCAGCTGCTGCCACAGGCTCCACGGCGTTCCGGCGGGCAGCACGAACACCGGGTCGTAGACATCTTTCTGCAGGCAGACTCTAAGTTCGATCTCTTTCGCCGCGGGTCGCCCGATGACCTCCGCAATCCTGTTACGGCATCGGATTTCCTGGAGCGCGACGTGCCCCGCAGGAGCAAGGTTCAGGCCACCACGCGCGCGCAGCTGGTCGCGCCGTTTCCGCCAGAACCGTATCCAGCCTTTCGTTTCATATTTCATCGGCAAAGCCTTTGGAGCAGTCGCGCGTCGAGCGGGGGTGCATATTCTGCGAGTTCGTTGCGATCCGGACGGGAGCGCATAGCGGCGGCAGCGAGACGTTCGGGGAACGACGGTTGTCGGCGGCTGGCGCTGCGGGCTTGTTGAAGCCGTTGGTGCAAAGCCTGCAGGTCAGTTAGGCGACGCCTCATCATTCACCTGCTACCGGCTCATCGGTGAAGCCCTTCAGACCCATCTCTTTGGCCAGTTCCAGAATGTCTTCGACTGAGTCCGCCAGAGTGACATCGTGAAACTGGCCAGTGGCCGGCGGCGCGTTGCCAGCATCTTCGAAGCCCTTCAGCCCAGCGCTGTGTGCCAGCGCCAGAAGTTCATCAGCGCTGTCTTCGTCACGTTTGGCCGGCGGTTGAGCGGTCATTCGGTTTGCCATGATCAATTCTCCTGGGCTGCGCGGTCGCGCTCTGCCAGCTCTGCGGCCGTCGGAAGCCGGGCGGCGCCCATGCCGATCAGTTCGGCGAGGCTGTGGGCGTCTGCTTCTTCGAAGAACTGACCGGAGAGAATGACGCGGCTGGATTTTTTGATGATCGCGTTGCCCGCTTTGTCATACAAGCCTGTGTGAACCTGCTCGGCGAGAGGATCGGCGAGGCGGATTTTGCAGATTGCGATTGCGGTGGTCATAATTCGAGTTCCTTTTATTGAATGGAGTCCGATCACTCGGCGGCGAGGACGCCGAGCCGGTCCAGCGTTGCGAGAACGTCGTCCTGTCCGCCGCCGCCCTCGGCAGCGGAGCCATCATGTTCCCCAGAAAGTGCGCCGAGCGACGCCAGCGAGGTCAGGATCTCATCCTGTTCGTCGGCGGGCGCCTTCGTCGGTGCGGCGGCAGGTGTGGCGCCGGGGCTGATTGCCCAGTTCGCTAAATTGCGCTGACGCACGAACCCGACGATTTCCGCCGTAACCGAGGCGTCGAAGCCGAGCTTGCGCATGCCTTCGAGGAGGCCGGCCGTTTGCGGTGCTGTGAGTTGCTTGCCCATGATCAGTTCTTCCCGCCCGTGGCATTATAGAGGGCCAGCTCGGCATCGGTCGGATGACGCACGGCGCCGCCGCTCAGCAGCTTGTCCAGTTCCGGGCCGTCATTGAATTCGAAGATCTGCCCAGGTTGGATCATCAGGCTCGACTTGTTCATGATCGCATTGCCGTCCTTGTTGAAGCGGCCCGAATGCACCCACTGGGCGGCGGGATCGCTGACGGCGATCATGTGGACTGCGGTAACAGTTGCCATGGTTCAGTTTCCTTTGATCTGATTGATGATGTCGGACGAAATCTCGCGCGCGGCCTCGAACAGCCGCTCCTCGGAAAGCTCGGACGGCAGAAGGCGCTCGGGGATGGCTTTGACCGTGTTGCGGAGAACCGTAATCCCGCTGAACGGAGGAGCCGCGCCCGGAGGGATCGCGTGCCGATCGCCGAGCAGAGCACCGCGCAGCTGGTCGCCGGCAATCAGCCGTGCGAACGTGGGCGCCAGTCCGGCAAGGGCCGAACGGACGGCTTCAACGCCGTCGCCTTGCACTTCGGCAGCGATGTTCAGGACCGCGGCGATGAACGGCATTTGGGGAAGTCTGGCCGCGTTGTCTGCTTCCGCCGCCCTGAGCTCCTGGATGCGGATGGCAGCATTTTTGGCTGCGGCTTCTTCGTCCAGTTTCGCGAGACGGTTATCACGTCGCGATCTCTTCGGGACGGCGTCTTCCCCGTCGATCAGTCGCAGGGCGTCGTCCTGCTCCTTCTCGCTGCGCAGCCGCTCGCGTTCAACTTGATCACGCTCGTTTGCGCTCCGCAGCGCCCGAAGCTTGACGCGTTCGTCGGTGGCGCGAGCCTGAGCAGCGGCGACTTCCTGTTGGGCGGCACGCGCTGCTTCGATGAGTGCCGGCGCGATCATGCTGCTGCCCTCGCGGCGATGACTGCATCGAGCCAGGGACGTGGCACTGCGGAGGCTGCCGTTTTGCCACGCCCCATTCGAATAGGAGAGGGCAGGTCGCCCTTCGCCGCCAATGCATAGTACCAGCGCGTCGAATAGCCGAGGTACGCAGCGGCATCTTTGGGGCGAAGGAGAGGCCCGGAGGGCGGAATATTCGCCCAAGGTTGTGTGGAGTTCATAAGGACGACTCTTTTTGGGCTGCTGGCCAATTCCAGCGGCTGATTCGGAGAATCGCTCAAAATGAATTGGTTTTCTAAGCTTGGTCTCCGCGCACGAATCTAATCGCTTTCCCATGCGGCCAGTGGTCGATGTTGAAGGTCGGCGCGTGTTCGGCCTTCAAGTTCTTCGTCGATCGCGTCGGGGCTGAAAAATACGTCAGGGACACCCCAGTCACTCATATGTAGTCCCACCGACAGCAGGGCGCGAAAGTGCCCGTGCGCCGACAAGGGACCCAGGAGACTTGGGGGAAGTTCATACGGCTGAGTACGCTTTCCGGTTTTCCGTTTCGAGAACTGCTCCTCCAAATATTTGGGGCTCCTGCTCGTGATGACGGGCTCGTCGCTGTCGGGGCGGTTGAACCATCCTTCAGCGATCAATCGATCGGTTCGCGTCGCGGCATCTCTCAGCAACGACTTGGCGGTCCGCCCCGTTTCCCGCTGATCTCGCTCTGCCGCGGCCAGCAGTCCATCGAGATGGTGACGTCGTTCGGCCCGAATGGAATCTTTGGGTGGAGTGAATGCAAAACCTTCGCGGCCGCTTAGCGCCGACATCATCATCACGAGCTTAATCCAGTCCTCATGCCTCGGTCGCCAGTCCCGATAGTGCTTATGACTAACTAGCACTCGGCTGAGCCAATGCTCATATCGCTTCATGAGTTGTGGTAGGCGGCGCGAGAGCTGTCGACGAGTTTGGGCAACCATCGGGTTTCGGCTAGCTTCTGGAAGACCTGCAAGGCGGTTTTGCACCTCGCTGATTTCCCTCCGCGCCCGATTTCGAAGTTTTGTCGCCGCCACAGGTTCTGGCGGGACACGGTGCTCGATAAAAAGATCTAAATAGGGCTGTTTTGGTGCAGGGTCTGTCATGCTGTCGTTTTCTCATGCGGCGAATATTGCTGCACAATAACACACGATAAGTCAGCGGACCAAATTTCGCATTTCGTAGTCAAGCTAAACTTGATTTTTGCTTTTGGTGACGATTCCCGAGGCAATGTTGGGCGGCTAATTCCTCAATTCGATTCCCATCTAAACCTTGGCCTTCACCAAAGTATCTTCCGGTTCGATTCCCGCTACCCGCTCCAGGTCTCCCGATATCGCCGCCGCATCCGATCCCGGAACTTTTCCGGATGGTCGCCGTTTAGCTAAGGCACTCATTATTCAGATTGTCGAGGCGCGGCCGCGGATCGTTTTTCTCCGACGGGGCGCAATCGCGCCGCGTCGGGGGCGGGTGCCGCGCGCTCATCGCTGTGCAGATCGTTGAGGAGACTTGATATGTTCAAATGGGCTTTGATCTTCGCCGTGATCGCGCTGCTTGCCGCGGTCCTCGGTTTTGGCGGCATCGCCGGCGCGTCGGCCGGTATCGCCAAGATTCTGTTCTTCGTCGGCCTGGCGTTTGTCGCGCTGTTCGTGATCATGGGCGCCTTCGCCGCAAAGAAGGTGGTGTAAAAAATTCGGCGCCGCCGGGAACCCATCGCGACCCGCGGCGTTTCATGGGTCTGCTTGACCGAAAGTGAGAGTGGAAATTGGTTCTTGTCTTCGGACTGAACCTAGGGAGCCCCGCCGCAGAGATGCGACGGGGCTTACCTGTTTCAGGCGGTGCGTCAGGCCGGAAAGGCAGCGCGGACGCGGCGTTCGAGCACCGCGAGCGGCACCCGTCCGGCCCCCAGCACCACATCGTGAAAGCGCTTGATATCGTAACCCGGCCGGCCGGCGACCTCGTCGCGGACGCGGCTGATCGCGATCTGGCCGACCTTGTAGGCGCAGGCCTGCCCCGGATAGACGATATAGCGGTCGATCTCGGTCCGCGAGGCGGTCGGCGAGGTCGAGGAATTTTCGACCATATAGTCGATCGCCTGCTCGCGGCTCCACCCCATCGCGTGCAGCCCGGTGTCGACCACCAGCCGCGAGGCGCGAAAGGCGTAGGACGCAAGATAGCCGATCTTGCCGAGCGGGTCGTCGTCGTACATGCCGAGCTCGTCGGCGACCTGTTCGGCATAGAGGCCCCAGCCTTCGCCATAGGCGGTCACCGACGAGGCCTGGCGGTAGAGCGGCAACTCGGCATCCTCATATTTCAGCGCGCCCTCGAACAAATGCCCCGGCGCGCCTTCGTGATAGGCGAGGGTCGGCAGCGTGTAGCGCGGCCATTCGGCGGTATCGCGCAGGTTGATGAAAAAGATGCCCGGACGCGACCCGTCGGGGGTTCCCGCCTGCGCCGACCCGCCGGGCGCGCCGATCTCGATCTCGGGCGGGACGCGGCGGATTTCATAGGGCGCCTTGGGCATGCGGCTGAACACCTGCGGCAGCCTGCCGCGCACCGTGACGAGCAAGCCGTTCAGATAGGCGAGCATTTCGGCGCGGCCGGCGTCATCGTTGGCGAACAATTGCCCCTCGGCCTTGCCGAGCGCGCCCAGCCGGTCGCGAATGCTGCCGTCCTTATAGCCCTGCGCTTTCAGCAGCGCGTCCATGCGCGATGTCAGGTCGGCCACCTGCTCGCGCCCGATGCGGTGGATTTCGGCAGCGGTCAGGCTGGTGGTCGTATGCTGGGCGAGGGTCGCGGCATAATAGGCCTCGCCATCGGGCAGGCGCGCGACCCCCGCCGCGACGCCGGCGCGCGGAAGCAGCGCGGTGAGCGCCGCGATCTGCCGGATCAGCGCGGCGCGGATCGGCCCTTCGAATGTTGCGGCGGCGCGATCGCCATAGCCGCCAAGCCCGATTTCGACGCTGCGCCGGGCGATCGACGCGACGAGGGTCTTGCCCGCGACATCGCCGTCGCGCAGCCGCGCGAGTTGCTGGAGCGCCTGGTCGAGGATGAAGCGCGGGGCGACGACGTCCATCGCGGCATTCGCCTTGACGATGGCGGTATCGGCGTCGAGCAGGGCAGGGATCGCCGCGAGCCGCGCCATATAGGCGTCGGCGTCGGCCTTGTCCTTCACCGGGTGCTGGCTGTCCATGAAGGTGCTGACCCCGGTGTAGAAGCCGCCGAGCTGGGTGACGCCATAGGGGCCGGGGCGATGCCCGAAACCGCCGCTGTGATAGGTGAAGCGCGCGAGCCGCTGGCGCGCGGCGAGGTCGAATTCGGCGCTGTCGTGGGCGACGCGGGCGGTATCGCCGAGCGTATCGGCGGCGATCGCGCGAACCGCGGCAAGGTCGGTGTCGATGCGCCGTGCCTGCGCCGCGCGTCCGGCCGCCGACCAGTCGGGAAATTGCGCCCGCAGCGCGGCGCGGGCACCGGTGTCGAGGCCGAGCGACGTCGCGCGGGTCGGGTCGTCGCGCAGGCCTTGCTCGAATTGGGCGGAGAGCAGCGCATCGAGCCGGGCATCGGCGCCGACACCCTCCTTCGCGGCGACCGGCCCGGCGACGCCGGCCACGGCAAGGCCGCCGAGACCGGCCAACAGGGTACGACGATCGGGCGCGTAGTCGGTCATGCGATTCTCCTCTTGGATTTCGGCAAGCCTAGGGTCGGGGTCCGATCGCCGCAACCGTGGCGGCGCTCCGCGCGCTTGCGGCAGCATGAACCGCGCCGTCATTCTGCGACACTTTGCGACAATTTTTCGTCAAACCGGCACGGTGCTGGGACAAGTGGCGCCTAGAAGGGTGTCATCGAGAGCCGGCCTCCTTCGGCTCCGCGACCCGAGGAGTTCGTTACGTGAGAAAGAAATTCACCCTTTTGACGCTGGGCGCCGCGCTGATCGCCGTGCCCGTTCTTGCCGCTCCGGGCATCGGCGCCAAGGCCGACGGCAATGCCACCGTGACCCGCGCCGAAGCGCAGGCCCGCGCAACCGAGATGTTCGCCAAGATGGATGCGAACAAGGACGGTAAGCTCGACGCCGCTGACCGCGCCGCAAAGCGCGCCGAAATGCAGGCGGCCGCCTTCGCCCGCTTCGACGCCAACAAGGATGGCAATATCAGCAAGGCCGAATGGGATCAGGCATCGGCCGACCGCGCCGCCAAGCGTGCCGAACGTGGCGAGAAGCGCGCCGAGGCCGGCGAACCCGGCAAGCGCGATGGTCACCGCATGGGCGGGCATCACGGCAAGCGTGGCGGCCATCATGGCGGTCCCGGTGGTCGCGGCGGCATGATGATGAAGGCCGACACCAATGGCGACAAGGCGATCAGCCAGGCCGAATTCCAGACCGCCGCGCTCGCCCGCTTCGACGCCGCCGACGCGAACAAGGACGGTCAGGTGACCGCCGAGGAACGCCAGGCACAGCGCGCCGCATGGAAGGCCAAGCGCGCCGCTCCGCCGGCGGCTCCCGCCGCCCAATAATCGGCAGCGGACCGGCGGCAACGGCAGGCTCTTCCCCCTCCCTGGCATTGCCTTTGCCGCTGGTCCCTGCCAGCTATCGCCCACCGGTCCCCCGACCGGTGGGCGAACCATTTGCAGGATCGATTTCGATGAGTGACAGCGACGCGCCGCGCATCCTGCTGATCGACGACGAACCGTCGATCCGCGAGCCGCTGACCGAATATCTGACCGCGCAGGGTTTTGCCGTTACCGACGCCGCCAATGCCGCCGAGGCGCGATCGGTGCTGCGCGCGAAGAGCATCGACCTCGTCGTCAGCGACATCATGATGCCGGGCGAGGACGGGCTGTCGCTGACCCGCCATCTGCGCGAGACGAGCAGCATTCCCGTCATCCTGCTGACCGCGCGCGCCGAGGATACCGAACGGATCATCGGCCTCGAGATCGGCGCCGACGATTATGTCGTCAAACCCTTCAACCCGCGCGAACTGGTCGCGCGCATCCGCACCGTGCTGCGCCGGACGCAGGCGGGCGGACGCACGCTCGACCCCGGCGGCACCGCCTTCGCTTTTGGTCCGTGGGTGCTGCGCGAAGTCGAACGCGTGCTGGTCGACGAGGCGGGCGAAGAGGTCGCGCTGTCGTCGGGCGAATATCACCTGCTCCACGCGCTGGTGCGGCATCCGCGGCAGGTAATGAGCCGCGACCGGCTGCTCGACCTCGTGCGCGGTCGCGAGGCCGATATCTTCGACCGCGCGATCGACAATCTGATCAGCCGGTTGCGCAAGAAGATCGAGGCGGACCCCGCCCATCCGCAGCTGGTCAAGACCGTGTGGGGCGGCGGCTATACGCTCGCCTGCGAGGTCAAGCGACTGGGCGGCGCGGCGTGACATTGCGGCTGTGGCCCCGCAGCCTCGTCGGCCAGATGGTGTTCGCGGTCGCGGTGGCGCTGTTTGTCGCGCAGGCGATCAATTTCACGCTTCTCGCGCGCGGGCAGCGACAACAGGTCTATGCCAATGGCGGCGGCATGGCGGTGGCGCGCATCATCGACGCGCTCGAACGCGACCGCCGCGGCGCGATGGCCGATCCCGACGAAGGCCCGCCCGGCCGGTCCCCTGAAAAGCGCCATCCGCGGCTGCAGGTCCGCGATACGCCATTCGCGCCGCCGCCGCGCGCGCGCGTCGACGCTGACCTCGCGGCGCATGTCGCGGCTCAACTGGATGAGGCGGGTCTCGACGCCGAACAGGTTCACGCCTGGGTGCTGCCGGAACGGCACAAGACCGAAAAGATGCGCGGTCCCGCGCGCACCGCGATCGTCTCGGCCAAGATCGGCGGGCGTTATGTCGTGGTGCGCAGCTGGCTTCCCGCCGAGGGCAAAAGGCTGCAGGGCTTCCTGATCTGGCAGACGCTGTTGCTCTATGTGCTGATCCTCGTTCCCATATTGCTGATCGCGTGGCGTGCGGCGTGGCCGCTGCGCACACTGACGCAGGCGGTGCGGCGCGACCCGATGGGCGATGGTCCGCCGCTGATCGAGCAGGGGCCGTCGGACGTGCGCGACGTGATCGGCGCCTTCAACGCCTCGCGGGCGCGGATCGGGACGATGCTCGCCGACAAGGACCGGATGCTCGGCGCGGTCGGGCACGACCTGCGCACCCCGCTCGCCAGCCTGCGCGTGCGGGTGGAGGCGGTCGCGGACGAAAAACTGCGCGACAAGATGATCGCGACGATCGACGAAATGACCGCGATGCTCGCCGATATCCTCGCGGTCGCGCGCAGCGGCGCGGGCAAGGAGGCGGCGGAGCTCTACGATGTCGCGACCCTGCTCGCGCAGATGGGTGAGGAATATCGCGTGATGGGCAAGCCGGTGACGGGCCCCGATGCGCTGCCGCCACTGCCGCCACTGAGCGGCCGGCCGCTGCTGGTGCGGCGCGCGCTGCGCAACCTGATCGACAATGCGCTCGCTTATGCGGGCAGCGCGACCCTGCTGGTCGAGCAAAGCGGCGGCGAACTGCGGCTGGTCGTGCGCGACGAGGGTCCGGGCATCGCCCCGGCGCTGATCGCCGACCTCGTCGAACCCTTTGCGCGCGGCGAGGCGTCGCGTAATCGCGCGACGGGAGGCGCGGGGCTGGGCCTCGCGATCGCCAACGCGCTGGCCGAAGGCGAGGGCGGGCGGCTGGTGATCGCCAACCGCGACGATACGTCGGGGCTGGACGCGGCGATCGTGCTGCCGGTTTAACCGTCGCCCCCGCGCAGGCGGGGGCCGCAGTCCGCCTGGAGCAGCGACCGAGGGCATAAAACGACGGCGGCCCCCGCCTGCGCGGGGGCGACGTTCGTTATGCGTAGATCGCGATCCCCTGGCTGCCGCTCATCACCGGTTCGCCGGCGCGGTTCCAGATCATCATGTCCTGCACCGAAAAGCCACCGCGCGCGAAGCCGGTCTTTGCCGACAGCAGCCACCAGCCGTCGTCGGTTTCGGGCTTGCCGGTCAGCATGTTGACCGTCCAGTTCATCGAACTGATCGGTCCGAACTCGGTGAACAAGGCCATCGCGGCGGGGGGCAGGGCGTCGCCCATCGCGAGCAGCGCGACCGCGGGATGGCACTCCGGTTCTTCGACGAAGCGCACCCAGGTCAGATAATCGCCGACGTCGCTTTTCCAGTCGAAGCGCGGGCCGGTCGTCGGGCGCATGTCGAAATGGCGCACGAAGCTGGGGCGCGCCTTGTGGTCGGGGACCGGCTGCAGGCTCTCGGGGGCTGGCGCGTCGGGCATCGTCAGGCTGTTATGGTCGAGATGGCTTGGCCGGTCGCCTGAGAAAGCGAAGGTCGCGGCGGTGCCGAAGCCCATGTCGCTCGACACCCCGGCGTCGACGAACAGCGAGGATTTCGACTGGCGCAGCAATCGGGTATCGACGGTGCAATCGCCGCCGACCGGGCCGACGAAACTGATCTGCGCATAACGCAGCGGGGTTTCGGTCGGGTACAGCGCCATCGCGCCCGCAAGCGCAACCGCCGAGCTGATCCCGCCATAGGCGGTGCGGCCCTGCATCCAGCCATCGTCGATATGCGCTCTGGCCACGCCCTCTTCGGTGCGCAGCGTCGAAAGCAGCGCGTCGAGCGCGCTGGGAGAGGTCGTCATCCTGGTCTTATTCCTCGATCTGGAAGGTCAGTCCGGCGTTGGCGGTAAGCCGGTCGATCAGCGCCTCGCCGAGCAAGGCCCCGGGGGTCCACACCCCGCCGTCGCCCTTGTTGGCGAGCAACGCCATGCCGGTTTCGGCAAGCATCTTCGACGTCGAGCCGTAACCGGGATCGCGGTCGCCCTGCACGCTGGCCCGGATGCTGGTGCCGTCGGGATATTCGCCAACGAACAATATGTCGTAGAAACCATTCTCGCGCTCGTCCTTGCTTGGCCCTTCGCCGGGCTTGAGCTTGGATTCGCCAAACGGGTTCGCCTTGGCGATCGCCTCGGCCATCGCTTTTCCGGCATCGCCGATCGTCGTCATCATCATCTCGTCATAGACGAGGTCGGCGCCCCATTTATGGCCGAGCAGGAAATTGGTGCGGTGGACATTCTTGGTGTTGATCGTCGCCATCACGAAGGGCGCGGTCCAGGTGCCGGTCGCGCCGTCATACTCCGGAATCAATCCACTCGGCTGCGACGGCCCCTCGAAACCGGGTGTGAGCGCGAAGGAGGATTTGAGCAGCAGGGCGAGCGACGGCCTTTTCGCGATCGCCTTCAGCGTTTCGGTCAGGCTGGCGATCGTGCCGCCCGACGCGCCGCCCGCCATCTTGCGGACGCGGCCCTTGACTCGCGGGGCGGGTTGGCCGTGGCGCTTCACCGCTTCGGCCTGCAGGAACAGCACGCCGAGGTCGAAAGGAATGCTATCGAAACCGCAGCTGAAGGTGATGCGCGCGCCCGACGCCTTGGCGGCGTCCTGATGCGCGTCGATCATCTCGCGCATCCAGCCGGGTTCGCCGCACAAATCGGCATAGGCGGTGCCCGCCTTGACGCACGCCGCGACGACGTCGCTCCCGTAAAGCTGGTACGGGCCAACCGTGGTCAGCACGACCGACGCTCGCGCCGCCATCGCGTCGAGGCTGGCGAGGTCGTCCGCGTCGGCAACGACCAGCGGTGTGTCCTTGGGCGCGCCGATCAGGTCGCGGACCTCGGCCAGCTTGTCGGCGCTGCGCCCCGCCATCGCCCATTTGGGGGCATCGGCGCGGCCGCCATAATGCTGCACCAGATATTCGGCGACGAGGCGGCCGGTAAAGCCGGTCGCGCCATAGACGATGATGTCGAACTCGCGTCCGCTGGCCATGGCAAACCTCCCTTTACGTAAACGTTAAGTGGAAGCTAGCGCAGGCCGACCGCCTTGCCAAGCGCGAAGCGGGTCAGCGCCGCCAGAACGGGCGCTTCTCCACGACCACCGGGGCGCCGACGGCTTCGGCGCGGCCCTCGGCGCGCGCGGCGCGCAATTCGGCTTCGGTCAGGCGCGCTTCGGCATTGTGGCGCGCGAGTTCGTCGCGGCGGCGCTGGCGCAGCGCGTCATAGCTCCAACGCGTATGGCCATAACCGAACAGGCAGAGCAGCCCGCCCGCGATCGCCAGATTCTTCATTGCCGCCATCGCCTGCATCGGATCGGTGAATTCGCGGTGGAAAAAGAGGATGGTGAGCAGCACGAAACCCGCGAGCAGGATCGAAACCAGCCGCGTCGCGATGCCGAGCGCGATGCAAACGCCCGCGACCAGTTCGAACAGGCCGGTCGGGATCGCGAGGCCGCCGGGCAGGCCTGCGGCCGAAATCATGGCGTTGGTATCGGCGACGTGGATCAGCTTGTTGATCCCCGACACAACGAAAATCACGGCGATGAACAGGCGGCCGATAAAGACGGCGATCATGGACATGGGTCATCCTCCACTCAGCGCCCCGTCCGCTTGTGCAGACAGGACGCGCGGGAGGCGGGGAGGTTCCGCCGCGAGGGCGGGAGGCTCAGCTCAGGTCGTAGATGATGTCGTCGACATCGCCGTTCCGCTCTCCGCTTCCCCCTCGGGTGCGGCGCGCGGGCACAATGCCGCGCAGGCGCGGCACCGACCAGTCCTTGCGGGCGTCGCCCGCTTCATCGGCATCGTGAACAACCTGATCGATCATGTCGTGACCCCCCTCCAGGACAAGACCGAATATGCGAGAAAGCCCGGATAGGGTCAAGAAGCGCCCGATTGCTGGCGATTGACCGTCAAGTCCCTGATTTCGCAATCATCGCAGGCGACAGCGCGCAGCGTGAGGGCGCTGGCGCCGCGCGGAAGCGCGATATCGGACAGCGTGACCGCCTGCCAGTCGGTGCTTGGGGTGAGGGTGGCTTCGCGGTCGCCGAGCGCGATGCGCCCGCCCTTCGCCGAGCGCGCGCGGATCGTCACGCTGCCGCGTCCGGCGGCGGCCGCGTCGAGGCTGTAGCGCATCCATTCGCCGGTGACGAAGTCGCCGACATAGGGGCTGCCGTCGGCGTCGCGCGCGATGTCCACGCCATCGTTGCGATAGGTTGTGCCATTGTTCCAGGGGGTGCGTTCGCCGCCGGTCGCGACATGATAATTGGCATCGACGCTGTCGCGATAGGCGACGCTCGCCGGACCCAGGTCATAATCGACCGCACGGATGGTGAGCGGCGTGTCGTCCAGCCGACGCGCGGTGAAGGGCCGGGCGCCGGCATCGTGCGGCTGGCGGATCATCGCGTCGATGACATCGGGATGCAGGATATTGTTTTCGAAGCGCGTGTTTGCGGCAAGCCGCATCATCGCGGCAAACGCCTCGTCGGCGTCGGGCTTCGGGCCCTTGCCGGTCGCCCATGCAGTGATCTTCATCCAGCCGTCGCCGGCGACGATCTCGAGCGGCTGGTTGAAGCCGATCTTCTTGAGCGGCCAGAAATTCCAGCCAATGCCTTCGCCCTCGACGAGGCGGATCGCGTCGCGAAACCAGACATTGCTGTTCTCGCCCGACTCGCCGAGCCACACCGGCCTGCCATAGCTCTCACGCAGCTTGACGATGTCGGCTATGCTCGCGGCGTCGTTGCGGTTCCAATATTTGTGAAAGCTCAGCACCATATTGGCGTCCCATGCCGCGGGCACACCCTTGTAGTTGTTCCCCCAGCAATTGCCCTCGACGATCACGATGTGCTTCCGGTCGACGCCGCGGATCGCGGCGGTGATCCGCTGCTGCAGGTCCCACACCGCCTTGTTTTCGGTCTCGTCGCAGCCATTGCCTTTACCCGGCGTCGCGAAGCTCCAGTTCGGCTCGTTGATCAGGTCGTAGCCGCCGATCCATGGCTCGTCCTTGTAGCGCTCCGCGAGCCGGGTCCACAGCGCCACCGTCTTGCGCTGGTTCTCTTCGCCCTCCCAAAGCGAAGGCTTCGCCGGATCGCGGTCGGAAATGGCGAGGTCATTGCCTTGCCCGCCGGGTGCGGCGTGAAGATCGAGGATCAGGTAGATCCGGTTCGCCTTGCTCCAAGCGAGCAGGCGGTCGATGCGCTCGAAGCCCTCTTCGTGCCAGCTGTCATGGCCGGCGCGCGGTTCCTGGTCGGCGGGCAGGGTGAGCTGATCGAAATGGATCGGCAGCCGCACCGAGTTGAAGCCCCATTTGGCCATCTGCGCGATGTCGGCTTCGGTCGTGTGGTTGTCGAGCCAGGCGCGGTAGAATTCCGCCGTCCGCTCCTCGCCGACCAGTTCGGCCAGCTTGGCGCGAATCCTGTGCTGCTGCCCGACTTCGCCGAGCTTCAGCATATAGCCTTCCCGCAGCATCCAGCCGCCGAGTCCCATGCCGCGCAGGATGACGGGCTGGCGGCTGTCATCGACGATCTGCGTGCCCTCGACCCTCAGATAGCCTTCGGCCTTCGCCGCAGAGGGTGGAAACAGCGCCGCAATCGCCAGCGCGGCCGACCAGAATTTCATGATGGCATCCCCATTTATGATTTATGAGAACGTTATCAATTTTGACGCACAGGGCAAGCATTCAACGTCGTCATTGCGAGGAGCCGAAGGCGACGCGGCAATCCAGGGTGGCGTACGCCACTCTGGATTGCTTCGCTTCGCTCGCAATGACGACGGTTTGGGACCCGGCCTACAGCTTGGGCAGCGTGACGCCCTTTTGCCCCATATATTTGCCCGCGCGGTCGGCGTAGCTGATCTCGCACGGTTCATTGCCCTGCAGGAACAGGAACTGGCACGCGCCCTCATTGGCATAGATTTTCGCGGGCAGGGGGGTGGTGTTCGAAAACTCGAGCGTCACATGGCCTTCCCAGCCGGGCTCGAGCGGGGTGACGTTGACGATGATGCCGCAGCGCGCATAGGTCGACTTGCCGAGGCAGATCACCAGCACGTCGCGCGGAATGCGGAAATATTCGACCGTGCGCGCGAGCGCGAAGCTGTTCGGCGGGATGATGCAGACGTCGGTTTCGCGGTCGACGAAATTCTTGGGGTCGAAATCCTTGGGGTCGACGATCGTGCTGTCGACATTGGTGAAGATCTTGAACTCGGGCGCGACGCGCGCGTCATAGCCGTAGGACGAGAGGCCGTAACTGATGCACCCGTCGCGGCGCTGCGCCTCGACGAACGGTTCGATCATGCCCTGCGTTTGGGCGGCTTCGCGAATCCAGCGGTCGGAAAGAATGGCCATGCCGCCGTCATGTCGGCGCGGGCGGATTCGCGCAAGCGGTCAGTCGCGAACGAAGCCGAGATCCTTGGGGCCGAAACTGTGCGGCAGCAATTCGCTGAGCCTGTAGCTCGCGACGGTCGAACCGTCGCCCGACGCGCAATGGACGGCGATGTCGGTTTGCGACTGTTCGGCGGCCTCGTTTAGGATTTGGCGGCAGCGTCCGCACGGATGCACCGGATCGCTGCCGAGCAGCGCGTCGCCATCGGGTCGCCCGCCGATGATCGCGACCGCGACCAGCTCGCCGATCCAGCCCTCGTTGGCGATCTTGGCGATCGCCGACGTCTCGGCGCAGAGCGTCAGGCCATAGCTCGCGTTCTCGATATTGGCGCCGGTCACCACGCTGCCGTCCTTGAGCAGCAGCGCGGCGCCGACATGAAAGCCGGAGTAAGGAGCATAGGCCCGGCTCGCGGCATCGCGCGCGGCGTCGATCAGCGCCTCGATCGTCTCGTCGCTCATTGGATATCTCCGTCGGGGCGCACGACGTTCCAGCCGACGGTGCCGTCGGCGCCCGCAATGCGCATATAGTCGTTCGCCTGCCACATCGCCCAGGGATGCGCGCCATAATCGGGCGCGAAGAAGTCGCGGCGCAGCCAGGCGGTGCGCGCGATGCCGCTGGTGACGCGGTAATCGGCCTCGAAGGCGGGGCTGGGCGCGACGAGGCTCGGCTTGCCCATATGCGCCTCGATCTGCGCGAGGAAGGTCGCGAGTTCGCTCAGCAGCAGCGCGCGGGTCGGCCGGTCGGGGCAGCGGTCGTCATAGTCGAGCCATACCGCCGCCGGCAGCGCGTCGGCGCGGCGCGGGACATGGCGGATGAAATTCGCCGCCTGATCGGTCGCGAGGCGACAGAGGTCGTAGCGATGGATCGGGCCGAACTGTACCCCCGCCGCCGCCGCGCCCTTGATGTTGCGCGCGAACATCGGGTCGGCGCGGTCGGCGCCGCCCGTCGCGGCGATATAGGCGAAATCGGCGCCGGCGGCCTTGATCGACCCCCACTGGACCGAACCGTTCGATGCGTCGATCGTCACCCCCTGCCAGGGATATTGGTCGCGCGCCGGCGCCCAGCGCGCAGCCCACCACAAGGCGAGACCGACGCCGAGCAGGATCAGCAGCAGCGCCGCGCCGGTGCGCTTCAGCAGGCGCAGCAGCGCGCCGCGCCAGTCGGGCTTCGGCCTGGCTGGACCTTTCCCGCCGCTCTTGATCGCCCTCGTCGCCATCGTCAGCCCTTGATATGCAGCACGCAGATCAGCGTGAACAGCCGCCGTGCGGTGTCGAAATCGACCGCGATCTTGCCGTCGAGCCGGTCCATCAGCATTTCGGCGGCCTCATTATGCAGCCCGCGCCGCGCCATGTCGACGGTCTCGATCTGCTGCGCGGTCGAGGTCTTGATCGCCTGATAGTAGGAATCGCAAATCGCGAAATAGTCGCGGATCGGGCGGCGAAAACGCCCGAGGCCGAGGATGATCGCCTCGAGCGGCGAATGGTCCTCGCGCGCGATTTCGAAGATCAGCCGGCCTTCCTCGACGCGCAGGGTCAGCCGGTACGGGCCGGCATAGCCGTCGGCGTGGCCGCGCTGGGGCACGAACTTATTGTCCTCGATCAGGTCGAAGATCGCGACGCGCCGCTCCTGCTCGACGTCGGCGTTGCGCCAGACGATCGAACCTTCGTCGAGCTCGATCGAGATGATGCGCTGTTGGGAAGGGTCGGCGTCGGTCATGCTGTCGGTGCTTCTACTTGGCCGGGCATGAAGGGCAAGAGGACATCCGCGATGCGCTCCACATCCCCGTTCGTGTCGAGCGAAGTCGAGACACCCATAAGGAGCGCGTGCCTTCACGTGTCTCGACTTCGCTCGACACAAACGGGAGGGGGTTTCCAGACTTATCCCCAAGGCGCCCCACAGCTCTGTCGAAGGGCAAAGCAAGACCGGTTGCGCCCGCCGCGTGTCGGTAGCATGGTGACCTCATGCCAGAGTTAGCCCTGTTTCCCACCCCGTCCCCGACCGGGGACGACCGCCAATTGCCGCGCAATATTGAAGCGGAAGCCGCCTTTCTGGGTGCGATCCTGATCGACAACCGAGTCGTCGAGGACCTGCCCGTCGCGCTGACCCCCGACCATTTCTTCGAACCGCTGCACGGGCGCATCTTCCAGCACACGATGGCGCTGATCGAGCGCAACAGCATCGCGACCCCGGTGACGCTGAAGCCCTTTTTCGAGGCTGATGAGGCGATGAAGGCGGTCGGTGGTCCCGGCTATCTGGCGCAGCTTACCGGCAGCGGCGCCGGGCTGATCGGCGCGCGCGACTTCGCCCGGCAGATTTTCGACCTCGCGCTGCTCCGCGAACTCGTCGGCGTCGGCCGCGTGCTCGTAGATAACGCGCTCGACACCAGCGAGCGTGTCGATCCGCAGTCGCAGATCGAGGAGGCCGAAACCGCGCTTTACCGCGTCGCGGGCGGCGAGGCCGAGATGGGAACGGTCAAGAGCTTCAGCCAGGCGAGTCTCGTCGCGCTGCAGGCGGCCGAACGCGCGCTCAATTCGGGTGGTCACCTGTCGGGGATCACCACCGGCATCGGTAGCATGAACGCCAAGATCGGCGGCATGCACAACAGCGATCTGATGATCCTCGCCGGACGTCCGGGCATGGGCAAGACCTCGCTCGCGACCAACATCGCCTATAACGCCGCCGAACGCTTTCGCCGCGACGAGGAGGACGGCATTCCGCCCGAGAAGAATATGGGCGCGAAAGTGGCCTTCTTCAGCCTCGAAATGTCCGCCGACCAGCTCGCGACGCGCGTGCTTGCCGAACAGTCGGGGGTGTCGGGCGAGGCGCTGCGCATGGGCAAGATCAGTAAGGATCAGTTTCAGCAGCTCAGCCGCGCGGCGCAGACGCTGCAGACGCTGCCTTTGTTCATCGACGACACGCCCGGCCTGACCATCGCCGGCCTGCGCACCCGCGCGCGCCGCCTGCAGCGCCGCCACGGCATCGGTTTCATCATCGTCGACTATCTGCAGCTGTTGCAGGGATCGTCGAAAAGCGGCGACAATCGCGTCCAGGAAATTTCGGAAATTTCTCGCGGTCTCAAGACCTTGGCAAAGGAGCTTCATGTTCCCGTGATGGCGTTGTCGCAGCTCAGCCGTCAGGTCGAAAGCCGCGAGGACAAGCGCCCGCAGCTGTCCGACCTTCGCGAATCGGGCTCGATCGAACAGGACGCCGACATGGTGCTCTTCGTGTTCCGCGAGGATTATTATGTCGCCGCGAAAGAACCCAAGCGCCCGGTCGAGGGCGACGACGTCAAAATCCATGCTCAGCATGAGGAATGGGCGGCGGAAATGGAGCGCGTCTTCGGCCTCGCCGAAGTCATCGTCGCCAAATCGCGTCACGGCTCGACCGGCAAGATCCGCATGCACTTCGAGGCGAAGACGACCAAGTTCAGCGACCTGGCCGACGACGGGCAGGCGTATGACGATTATGAGTGAGGGCCACTAAACCACCGTCATCCCAGCGAAAGCTGGGATCGCTGGCGTTCTCAAATCATCGCGACCGACAAATCGGACCAGTCGGCATTACTCGCTTCAATCAGCTCGATTTTCCACTGGCGTTGCCATGCTTTCATCGCTTTTTCGCGCGCGATCGCTTCGCCAATGGTCGAAAACTCCTCGACCAGCACCAATCGCGTCAGTCCATATTTGCGGCAAAAGGCCGAGCCCTGCCCCGTTTTATGCTGGTAGATGCGAGCCGGCAGGTCGGCGGTTACGCCGATGTATAGAACGCCGGCTGGCTTGTTGGTCATGATATATACCCAGCCGCGCTTGCTCATGCCGGCAGGCTAGCATCAGGACGCCAGCGATCCCAGCTTTCGCCGGGGTGACGGATACCTCAAAACGCCGGGTCGTTCGCCGGATCGTCGTCGATCGGCGACACCACCTCGTGGATGCCGCATTCGGTCTTGTCCCAGCCGCGCCAGCGGCCCGAGCGCGGGTCTTCGCCCGGCAGGACCTTCGACGTGCACGGCGAGCAGCCGATCGACGGATAGCCCTCGGCTTCGAGCGGGTGGCGTGGCAGGTCGTGCGCTTCGAAATAGGCGTCGAGGTCGGCGCGCGTCCAGTTGGCGAGCGGGTTGAACTTCAGGCGGCCGGTCGACCCATCGAGTTCGAATCGCGGCAGGCCGGTGCGCGTCGAGGACTGGAACCCCTTGCGCCCGGTGATCGAGGCGTCGAAATTGGTCATCGCCTTTTCGAGCGGTTTGACCTTGCGGATTTCGCAGCAACCGTCGGGGTCGTAGGACCAGCGCAATTCGGTCGCGTCCTTCGCCGTCAGGTCCGCGGCATCCGGGGTCAGGTTGACGATATTGAGGCCCAGCCGCGCCGCGAGTTCGTCGCGGTACGCCCGCGTTTCGGGGAAATGCTTGCCGGTGTCGAGGAACAGCACCGGCATGTCGGGCGCGGCGCGGCTCACGAGGTGGAGCAGCACCGCGCTTTCGGCGCCGAAGCTCGACACGATCGCGGTTTCGCCGAGCAGTCCGGCACCGATCACGCTGGTCACCACCTCGGCGGCGTCCTGGCCGCGGAAGAGGTTGTTCAGGCGGATGACGTCGGCCTGCGTGAAACGCGGCGCCACGTCGATCCGGTCGCGGGAGCGGTCGTCCGGAGAATTCCTCACCTCAGCCATGCCTCAGCTTCCAGATCGGCACCGCGCCGTCGGCGGCGCCCTGATAATGTTCGGGCCAGCGCGCCAGCGCCGCTTCGACATCGGCGGGGTTGAGGTCTTTTTCGGCGGCGAAGCTGTCGAAACCGCAGCGCTTCATATAGGCGATCTGGTCGACCAGCACGTCGCCCTGCGCGCGCAGTTCGCCGACATAGCCCGCCTCGCGCAGGATGCGCGCCGACGAATAGCCGCGGCCGTCGCGGAATTTCGGGAAGGCGACCTCGATCAGCGCCAGCCGGTCGAGATGCGGGATCAGCGCGCGCGCATCCTCGTCGGGTTCGAGCCGCACCGCGGTCGCGTTCGACTGCGACAGAAAGGCGTCGAGAGTGACGGCGGGTTCTTCGCCGTCGGCGTGCACATGCTCAACCATAGATCGCCTCCTTGAACGGGGCCATGCCGATACGGCGATAGGTGTCGACGAAGCGCTCGCCTTCGGCCCGTTCGGCCAGATATTTGTCGGTGACGCGTTCGACCGCGTCGACGATGCCGTCCTCATCGAAACCGGGGCCGGTGATCGTGCCGAGGCTGACGTCCTCCGCGCCCGATCCGCCGAGCGACAACTGGTAATTTTCGGTGCCCTTGCGGTCGACCCCCAGGATGCCGATGTGGCCGGCGTGGTGGTGGCCACAGGCGTTGATGCAGCCCGAAATCTTAAGCTTGAGCTCGCCGAGTTCCTTCTGACGGCCAAGGTCCGAAAAGCGCGTCGCGATCTTCTGCGCGACCGGAATCGAGCGCGCGTTGGCGAGGCTGCAATAGTCGAGACCGGGGCAGGCGATGATGTCGCTGATCAGGTCGAGGTTCGGCGTCGCCAGCCCTGCGGCGTCGAGCGCCTGCCAGATCGCGTGGAGGTCGGCCTTGCGGACGTGCGGCAGCACGATGTTCTGCGCATGGGTGACGCGCAGTTCGTCGTGGCTGTACTTTTCGGCCAGGTCGGCCATCAGGTCGATCTGCGCCGAAGACGCGTCGCCCGGGATGCCGCCGACGGGCTTCAGGCTGATGTTGACGATCGCATGACCCGGCACCTTGTGTGCGGCGACATTCTGGTCGACCCACACGGCGAAATCGGGATCGCTGCGGTCGATCGCGTCGGGCGCCGCAGCATCGAGCGGCGGCGGGGCGAATTGCGCGGCGATGCGGTCGAACTCGGCCTTGGGCGGGTCGATGCCCAGCGCCTTCACATGGACGAATTCTGCCTCGACCTGACGGCGATATTCATCGGCGCCCAACTCGTGGATCAGGATTTTGATCCGCGCCTTGTAGATATTGTCGCGGCGACCATAGCGGTTGTACACGCGCAGGCACGCCTCGGCATAGCTCAGCATGTCGTCGAGCGGCACGAAATCCTTGATCAGCGGCGCGATCATCGGGGTGCGGCCCATGCCGCCGCCCACGTAAAACGCCGCGCCGTGAACCCCGTCCTTCTCGACGATCTGGATGCCGATGTCGTGGAGGCGCATCGCGGCGCGATCCTCGTCGGCGGCGATCACTGCGATCTTGAACTTGCGCGGCAAATAGCTGAATTCGGGGTGGAAGCTCGACCATTGGCGGAGCAGCTCGGCCCAGGGCCGCGGATCGGTGATCTCGTCGGCGGCGGCGCCCGCCCATTGGTCCGAGCTGATATTGCGGATGCAATTGCCGCTCGTCTGGATTGCATGCATCTCGACCGACGCGAGATCTTCGAGAATCGCGGGCGCGTCCTCCAGCTTGATCCAGTTATACTGGATATTCTGGCGCGTGGTGAAATGGCCGTAATCGCGGTCATATTTGCGCGCGATATGCGCGAGCATGCGCATCTGGCGGCTGTCAAGCGTGCCATAGGGCACTGCGACGCGCAGCATATAGGCGTGGAGCTGGAGATAGAGCCCGTTCATCAGCCGCAGCGGCTTGAACTGGTCTTCGGTGATTTCGCCGGCGAGGCGGCGGCGCACCTGATCCGAAAACTCGGCGACGCGGGCGGCGACCATCGCATGGTCATATTCGTCATATTTATACATGTCAGATCACCCAGTCGCCGGCCGCGGGATCGGCGGGTTTCAGTGTCAGGTCGGGGCGCACGGTGGGGCCGAGCGCGCGGATGCGGTCCTTGATATGCGCAGGGCGCGGGCCTTCGGCGGTCGCTTCGCCGTTGATGATATAGGGCGCGTTGACGCGGCGGGCGCCTTCCTCGGCGGCGAGGGTCGCTTCGCCATGTTCGCCGACATCGGCGGCGTCCTCGATGTGCAGCGACCAGTCGCTGCCGGTCCACCAGGTCACGAACCCGGTCTTCAAATCATTGCCCGTGAGCAGTTTCATGCGAAATTTCCTGTTAAAGCGGCGACGCCGGGCGCGCCGAGGCAGTCGAGCGCGTCGGCGCGCGCCGCGACCTTGCCGACGATGATGAGCGCGGGGCTGGCGACCTCCTCGCGCGCGACGAGGTCGCCGAGGTCGGTGAGCAGGGTACGCAGCACGCGCGCGTCGGCGGTGGTGCCGCGCTCGATCACCGCGACGGGCAGGCCCGGCGAAACACCATCGGCGATCAGCTTGTCGGCGATCGCGCTGGCGGTCGCGAGGCCCATGTAGATGACGAGGGTGCGGCCATGCCCGGCAAGTCCCGACCAGTCCTGATCACTGAGGTCCTTGCACTGGCCCGCGACGAAGCTGACCGCGCTCGCATCGTCGCGATGGGTGAGCGGAAGGCCGGCCTGCGCGGCGCAGCCAGCCGCGGCGGTGATGCCTGGCACGACTTCGCAGGCGACCCCGGCTTCGCGTGCCGCGTCGAGTTCCTCGCCGCCGCGCCCGAAGATGAACGGATCGCCGCCTTTCAGCCGCACGACCTGTTTGCCGGCCAGCGTCTCGCGAACGAGCAGGTCGTTGATCAGTTCCTGCTTCATCGTGTGGCGGCTGCGCTGCTTGGCGACGCTGATCCGCTCGACATGCGGCGGGATAAGCGCGAGCACTCCGTCGCCGACCAGCCCGTCATGGACGACCAGGTCGGCGCTTTCGAGCAACCGCGCGGCGCGCAGCGTCAGCAGGTCGGGATCGCCGGGACCGGCGCCGACGAGCCAAAGCTTGCCAACAGGAGGGGGAGTCTTTTCCATAAAGCGTAGATGGGCCGCGACCGCCCGCTTGGCAAAGCAGCCTTTATTGACGGCGATGAAGGTAAAATTGACCCCGCTTCCCAGCCCTTCGTCATTGCGAGCGTAGCGAAGCAATCCAGAGCGGTTTACGCCTGCTCTGGATTGCTTCGCTACGCTCGCAATGACGCGCTTTCAGAGATATTTCTTGGTCACCAGCTGCGATTCCTCGGGATCGCGCAGCCCGACGCCGATCGAGGCGCGCACCGCGTCGCTTTCGCTGCTCGCGACCGGATAGGCGCAATAGTCCGCGGCATAAAAAGCGCTCGGCCGATGGTTGCCCGACAGGCCGATGCCGCCGAAGGGCGCCGCCGACGACGCGCCATTGGTCGGGCGGTTCCAGTTGATCACCCCGGCCCGCGCGTTCGCCCAGAACTGGTCGTACAGCTGCGGCGAGCCGCCGATCAGCGCTGCCGACAGGCCGAAGGCGGTGTTGTTCGCCTCGGCGATCGCGGCTTCGAAACTGTCGACGCGGACGACTTGCAGCAGGGGGCCAAACAATTCGATGTCGGGTCGCTCGGGCATGTCGGTGACGTCGATGATACCCGGGGTCAGGAAGGGACGGCCCTGCACCGGGCGGGTCATGTGGCGGATCACCTTGCCGCCGTTCGACATCAGGATCAGGAAGCTCTCGGTCAGGCCGTCGGCGGCCTCATTGTCGATCACCGGCCCCATATAGGGCGGCGGGGTGGCGAAGGGTTCGTTGACGATCAGCCGCCCGGTCAGCTTGCGCACCTCCTCGACCAACCGCTCGGCCATGCTGTCCTTGACGATCAGGCGGCGCGCGTTGGTGCAACGCTGCCCGGCGCTGAAGAACGCCGATTGCACCACGAGGATCGCGGCGGTGTGCAGGTCGGGGGTGTCCCAGACCACGACCGGATTGTTGCCGCCCATTTCGAGCGCGAGGATCTTGTCAGGGCGGTTGGCGAACTGGCGGTTGAGCGCGAGCCCGGTGCGAGCCGACCCGGTGAACAACAGCCCGTCGATGCCCGCATGGCCGGCGAGCGCCTTGCCCTCGTCGGGGCCGCCGATGACGAGGCGCAGCACCTCTTTCGGGACGCCGGCGCTGTGGAACAGGTCGACGAGCATCGCGCCGGTCGCGGGCGTTTTCTCGGACGGCTTGAAGACGATCGAATTGCCCGCGATCAGCGCCGGGACGATATGGCCGTTGGGCAGGTGCGCGGGGAAATTATAGGGGCCGAGCACCGCGAGCAGCCCGTGCGGTTTGTGGCGTACCGCGTTGCGCAGCCCCATCGCACCCTCGATGCGGCGGTTCGGGGTGCGCTCGGCATAGGCGTTGATCGAAATATTGACCTTGTTCGCGACCGATTCCACCTCGGTGCGCGCTTCCCAGAGCGGCTTGCCGGTTTCGCGCGAGATCAAAGTCGCCAGCGTCTCGGCCTCGGCCTTCACCCGGTCGGCGAAGCGGCGCAGCGTTTCGGTGCGGAAGGTGAGGGGCTTTGCCGCCCATTCGGGCCAGGCGCGGCGGCCGATTTCGACCTCATGATCGACGTCGCTGATTGCGCGGCGCCAGATTTCGTCGCCGGTCGCCGGTTCGTGGCTGACGAGCTCCGCCGTCATGACGTCATGCACCGCGCCCGGCGGTCTTTGCGGGGATGGACGAGGGTGATGTCGGGAAGCGGTCGCTGCATTGCCCCAACCTCTTATCGGTGAAAACTTGGGGCGGCAAGCCGAGGACCAAGCATCGCTTGCGCGGCCGCGCCGGGTTGGCGATAGATGGCGCGAATCCGCGGGCGCGCGGCAGGCGAAGAAGGGAAGCCGGTATTTCGGTCAAGCAGGATATTCGCGGTGACGGGCGCCGCGACTGGTCGGACCATTATTGGTGGTCGCTCGACGGGGTGCGGCTGCACGCGCGTGTCTATGCCGGCCCCGCCGACGCGGCGGACGCGCCGCCGATCCTGTGCCTGCCCGGCCTGGCCCGCAACGCCCGCGATTTCGAACAGCTCGCACCGCATCTGGCGCAATATCGCCGCGTCGTTGCCGTCGAGTTTCGCGGCCGGGGCGAGAGCGCCTATGCCAAGGATCCGATGACCTATGTCCCGCTGACCTATGTCCAGGACGTCATCGCGCTGCTCGATGACATGAAGGTCGATCGTTTTGCGACCGTCGGGACCTCACTCGGTGGGCTCGTCTCGATGCTGCTCGCGGCGACCCAGCCGGGACGGCTGGTCGGCGCCGTCCTCAATGACGTCGGCCCCGAACTCGAACTCGCGGGGCTCGAACGCATTCGCGACTATATCGGGTCCGGCGGCAGCCAGCCGACGTGGATCCACGCGGCGCGGGCGGTGAGCGAACTCAACGGCGCGGTTTACCCCGGTTACGAAATCCACGACTGGTTGCGGCTGACCAAGCGCACCCACCGGCTGACCGCCGAGGGCCGGATCGTCACCGATTACGACAAGCAGATCGCGGCGCCGCTGCGCGTGCCGAACGGCGGCGATGCCGGGATCGACCTGTGGCCCGCCTATCGCGCGCTCGACGGGATTCCGCTGCTCGTGCTGCGCGGCGAACTGTCCGATATCCTCGCGCGCGGCGCGGCCGAGAAGATGGCGGCCGAACTGCCGCGGGCGCGGCTGGCCGAGGTGCCGGGGGTCGGCCATGCGCCGACAATGGACGAGGCCGAGGCGGTCGCCGCGATCGACGGCTGGCTGGCGGAATTGTCCGCGACGTGATCGACGACGGGCGTCCGGTTCGCATCCTCCATTTGCATTCGAGCTTTTCGCTCGGCGGCAAAGAGGCGCGCGCGACGCGGTTGATGAATGTGATGGGCGGCCGGGCGCGGCACAGCATATTGTCGGCGGTGCCCGACGCGCTCGGCGCGCGCGCGGCGATCGATCAGGGCATCGATGTCGAATTTCCGGGCGACGCCGCACCGGCGCTGCACGGCAAACCCGGTCTGGCGCGCTATCGGGCGCTGGCACGATATATGGCGGGGTTCGACCTGCTGCTCAGTTACAATTGGGGCGCGATGGACGGGGTGATGGCGCACCGATTGTTCGCATCGCGTCGCCGATTGCCGCCGTTGATCCATCACGAGGATGGCTTCAACGAGGACGAGACCGTCCGGCGCAACTGGAAGCGCAACGGCTTCCGCCGCCTCGCGCTGCCGACGGCGGAGGCGCTCGTCGTGCCGTCGCGGCTGCTCGAACGGATCGCTGCCGCCGAATGGGGCGCCGCGCGGCGCACGCAGCTGATCCGCAACGGCATCGACGTCGCCGCCTATGCCGGCGGGCCGGACGTTCCGATCCCTGGCTTCGAACGCCGCCCCGGCGAGGTGGTGATCGGCACCGTCGCGGGATTGCGCAAGGTCAAGGACCTGCCGCGCCTCGTCCGCGCGGTCGCGCCGCTGCCCGCGAACGTCCGCCTCGTCATCGTCGGCGAGGGGCCCGAGCGCAATGCGATCCGCGCCGAAGCCGCGGCGTGCGGCATGGCCGACCGACTGGTCATGCCGGGGTTCATGGCGCAGCCGGCGCGCTGGATCGGTCATTTCGACTTGCTCGCGCTGTCGTCGCTCAGCGAACAGGCGCCGATCGCGGTGATCGAGGCGATAGCGGCGGGTCTGCCGGTCGCCAGTCTGGCCGTCGGCGACGTGGTCGAAATGGTTTCCGCCGAAAACCGTGGCTTCATCGCCGATGACGAAACGGGATTCCGCGCGGCGCTTGCCGATTTGGCTGACGACCCGGCGCTGCGCGCGATGGTTGGGGCCGCAAACCGCCGTGTCGCGGTCGAACGCTTCGATGAAACTATCATGGTCGCCGCCTATGAAAACCTCTATGGTCGTGCGCTGGAAGGCCGCCGCCTCTTCTCCGGGGATTAGGGGCAGCGTCCATTGACTTTCATCGCCGCCTTCCGCTTACGGAAGCGGCAAAGGAGGCCTGGTCGCGACGCGCAGCCGGGCGGAGAGAAAGAGGTTTTTGTGTTCAAAGGTTTGAAGCCCATCCTTTATGGCGGTCGCGAAGTCTGGCCGTTGGTCGAGGGCGGCAAGGGCGTGTCGGCGACCAACCATATGTCGAGCGGCGCCTGGGCTGCGGCGGGCGGCATCGGCACCGTGTCGGCGGTCAACGCCGACAGCTATGACGCCGAGGGCAAGATCGTCCCGCAAGTCTATAACGCCCTGACCCGCAGGGAACGCCACGAAGAGCTGATCCAGTACGGCATCGAAGGCGCCGTCGCACAGGTCGAACGCGCTTATGAAGTGTCGGGCGGCAAGGGCGCGATCAACATCAACGTGCTCTGGGAAATGGGCGGCGCGCAGCAGATCCTCGAAGGCGTGCTGGCACGCACCAAGGGTATGATCGCCGGTGTCACCTGCGGCGCGGGCATGCCGTACAAGCTCAGCGAAATCGCCGAGCGCCACAATGTCATGTACCTCCCGATCATCAGTTCGGCGCGCGCCTTTCGCGCGCTGTGGAAGCGCGCCTATCACAAGGTCCCGCACCTGCTCGGCGCGGTGGTCTATGAAGATCCCTGGCTCGCCGGCGGCCACAACGGCCTGTCGAACGCCGAAGACCCGCTGGTGCCGCAGGATCCCTATCCGCGCGTCGCCGCGGTGCGCGAAACGATGCGCGCCGAGGGGATCGCCGACAGCGTGCCGATTGTGATGGCCGGCGGCGTCTGGTATCTGCGCGACTGGGAAAACTGGATCGACAACCCGGAATTGGGCCAGATCGTCTTCCAGTACGGCACCCGCCCGCTGCTGACCGAGGAAAGCCCGATCCCGCAGGCGTGGAAGGATCGCCTCCGCACCCTCGACGACGGCGACGTGCTGCTCCACCGCTTCTCGCCGACCGGTTTCTATTCGAGCGCGGTGCGCACGCCGTTCCTGCGCGACCTCGAGGCGCGCTCGGAACGCCAGATTCCTTACTCGAAGCAGGAAGCGGGCGACCATATCGTCCAGCTCGACGTCGGGGTGAAGGGCAAGAATTTCTGGGTCACCCCCCACGACCGCGCCCGCGCCCGCGACTGGGCGGCCGAGGGCTATACCGATGCGTTGAAAACCCCCGACAACACCGTGGTGTTCGTGACGCCCGAGGACAAGGCGATCATCCGCAAGGACCAGACCGACTGCATGGGATGCCTGTCGCATTGCGGTTTTTCGTCGTGGAAGGACCATGACGACTATACCACCGGCTACCTCGCCGACCCGCGCAGCTTCTGCATCCAGAAAACGCTGCAGGACATCGCGCACGGCGGCGACCCCGAACAGAATCTGATGTTCGCGGGCCACGCCGCGTTCAACTTCAAGACCGACCCCTTTTATTCGAACAACTTTACCCCGACGGTGAAGCAGCTCGTCGATCGGATTTTGACGGGGGACTAAGACGGCGTTGGGGGGCGGGGTGGACACAATCGACTGGGCGCGCCGGATGGCGCGCATGCCCAATGAGGATTTGATCGCGATCGCCTCGTCGGGGGAGGCCGATGGCTATCATCGGTCGGCAATCGAAGCGGCAACCGCGGAACTGGAAAAGCGTGCGCCCGAGCAAAGCGTGATTGCGCAGATCGAGCAGCAGGTAGTGGAAGATCGCGAATATGAGGCGGCCAAAGCCACCGCGCCCCTCAGCAACGCTGGCTGGGTTGCATGCGTCATTTTTGGGATCGCGATTTTCTGGACGGTCATCGCCGCGTGGATGTTCCATCATCGCGGTTATCATCTCAAGGCGAAACAGATGCTGTGGGCGATCCCCATGTCATACGCCCTGTGGTGGGCGTCATTCGCTCTATTGACCTATTTTTTCACGTAACGGGGCGCCGTCAGGCCCACCCCTCCAGCACCTGATCGGGCGGGCGATGCCCGTCGCTCCACGCGCGGATATTTGCGATGACCTTTTCGCCCGAGGCCTCGCGTCCCTCGATCGTCGCCGAGCCGAGGTGCGGCAGCAGCACGACATTGTCGAGCGTGAGCAGCGCCGGGTCGACCGCGGGTTCGTGCGTATAGACGTCGAGTCCCGCACCTGCGATGCGCCCGGTCTTCAGCGCCGCGACCAGCGCGCTCTCGTCGACGATCTCGCCGCGCGCGGTGTTGATCAGGTAAGCGGTCGGCTTCATCGACGCGATGCGCGCGGCGTTGACCAGTTCGTGCGTCTCGTTCGTGTGCGGGCAATGGACCGTCACCACGTCGCTGATCCGCAGCAGCGTGTCGACGCTGGCATGGTAGCTCGCGCCCAATTCCTCCTCGATCGCTTCGGGCAGGCGGCGGCGGTTGTGATAATGGATCGACAGGCCGAAGGCGCGGGCGCGGCGCGCGACCGCGAGGCCGATCCGCCCCATGCCGATGATTCCGAGCAACTTGCCGCCGACGCGGTGGCCGAGCATGCCGCTCGGCGCCCAGCCCTGCCACAGTCCCGATCGCATCAGCTTTTCGCCCTCGGCCAGCCGGCGCGGGACGCTGAGGATCAGCGCCATCGTCATGTCGGCGGTGTCCTCGGTAAACACCCCCGGCGTGTTCGACACCATGATGCCCTTGGCGCGCGCCGCCGACAGGTCGATATGGTCGACCCCGGCGCCGAAATTGGCGATCAGTTTCAGCCGTTCGCCCGCGGCCGTGATCACCTCGGCATCGATTTCGTCGGTCACCGTCGGCACCAGCACGTCGCAATCGGCGACCGCAGCCTTCAGTTCGTCCTTGGTAAAGGCCTGATCCCGCGCCGACAGCGCAACGTCGAACAGTTCGGCCATGCGCGCCTCGACATGCGGCATCAACTGGCGGGTGACGATGACGCGCGGGCGCCGGGGACGGGAAGAATCGGGCATGGCGCCGATAGAGCGCGCGGTGCGGGAACGGTCAAGGGGGCCGCGCGTGTTAGCGCTGTGGGAAAGGCGCGGCCGGGCGGCTGCCGACGGTTGAAAAAGCGCGCCGATTGCAACAAGGGTTAGCCATGACCAGCCAAAAAGTCCTGATGCTTGCACTCTGTTTTGCCGTGATCGCCCCGGCCGCGGCACAATCGGACCCCGAACTTCCCTATTGGGCCTCGATCAGCGTCGATGAAGCGCGGATGCGCAAGGGGCCTTCGCCCGACGTCCCCGTCATCTGGGAATATCGGCGCAAGGATTTGCCGGTCCGGGTCGTCGCCCGGTTCGAAACCTGGCGCAAGATCGAGGATCCCGACGGGACGCAGGGTTGGATGGCGGCGCGGCTGCTCAGCCGCACGCGTACCGCAATCGTCACCGGCGAGGTCCGCCCGATGCGCGAAGCGGCGAGCGTGTCGGCGGCGATTGTCTATCGCGCCGAACCGGGCGTCGTCGGCCGGATCACCGACTGTGCCAATGGCTGGTGCCAGTTCGACGTCAAGGGCCGCCGCGGCTGGATCGAAACCGATCATATCTGGGGCGATTGACGGCGGGTTGAGGGGGTATCCGGAAAATTCGCTCGACACGAACGGAGATGGGATGGTCTCATCGCCATCCCAAAGTCCGCACCGCATCCGATACGCCGCCCCTCAGCTCTTCTTCGGCGTCACCGTCACGACCGTGCCATCGTCGGCGGTCGCGGTGAAGCTGCCGTCGGCGCCCGGCTTGGTCACCGCCCAGCACATGCCCGGCGCGTCGCCTTCGGGGTCGAAGCAATCCTTGCCGTCGTGCGTGGCATACAGGCCCTTGACCTGCTTGCCCTTGGCATCGGTGTCGACATAGCTGCCGTCGGCGTTTATCGTGGTCGTCGCCACCGTGCCGTCGGCCATTTTGACGTCATAGGTTCCGGGCGCGGTTCCCGAGTCGGTCGCGGGCGCGGGCGCCGCGGTTTCGGTCGGCGCGGCGGGGGTTTCCTTTTTCTCTTCAGTCTTTTGCGAACAGGCCGACAGCGCGGCGAGCGCGGCGAGCAGGACAAGCTTCTTCATGACATATTCTCCCCGTGTTGCGGGGCGCAGGCTATGCCTTTCCGCCCGGCGCAACAACGGGAATCGCGAGCGGCGTCGCGCCCGTGAAAAGGGCCGGACGGTTTCCCGTCCGGCCCTCTTCAGCGATCGAGGTCGCTTAGCGCCACTTGAAGTGGTTGCGATAGACCTTCACGACCCGGCCATTGCGCTCGTTGACGAGCAACAGGTCGTTGTAATGGCGGACATAGGTCAGGTTGCGACCGGCGCGCGGCACGCCCCAGCGGCTGTCCCAGGTCGGACGATAGCTGGGCGCATAATAGTTCGAGCGCAGCGTCGAACCGACGCGGAACTGCTGATATTTGAACGGCGCGCGATAGTTGGAATAGCGGTTGTCCTGACGCCAGTCGCGCTTGCTGTTGCGCAGGTCCTGCTTGGCGCCGCGATAGTCCCGGCGTTCCTCGCGGACGTCGTGGCGATTGCCATGACGCTGGGCGTCGCGCAGTTCCTGGCGTTCTTCGCGAACGTCGCGGCGGTCGTTGCGGATTTCGCGGGTCTGCGCCTGTGCGGCGACCGGCATGGTGGCGGGAACCATCATCGCGGCGATCAGGCCGGCGGTGAGAAATTTGCTCTTCATTGTGCCATTCCTTTTTCCGTCAGGGGGAGGGGATCTGCCCGATGACTGATGATGGAATAGGCGAGTCGATTTGAATGGACGCGGAATGCGGCGTTTATTTTCAGGACATTAGTGTCGCAGTTTGTCGCATCGGAACGACGAAAGGGCGCCGTCTTGCGACGACGCCCCGGAACTTTCGTCGAAAAGCCGGTTCAGACCAGTTCGATCGCCACCGCGGTCGCTTCGCCGCCGCCGATGCACAGGCTCGCGATGCCGCGCGTCTTGCCGTGGCGCTGCAGCGCCGCGATCAGCGTGGTGATGATGCGCGTGCCGCTGGCGCCGATCGGGTGGCCCAATGCGGTCGCGCCGCCGTGGATGTTGATCTTCTCGCGCGGGATGCCGAGGTCGTGCATCGCGAACATCGCGACGCAGGCAAAGGCTTCATTGACCTCGAACAGGTCGACGTCGGCGATCGACCAGCCGGTCTTGGCGAGCAGTTTGTTGATCGCACCGACCGGGGCGACGGTGAAGTCCTTCGGTTCCTGCGCGTGCGCGGTATGCGCGACGAGACGCGCGACGGGCTTGGCGCCCTTGGCGTCGGCGACCGACTGGCGCGTCAGCACCACCGCGGCGGCGCCGTCCGAAATCGAGCTGCTGGTCGCGGCGGTGATCGTGCCGTCCTTGGCGAATGCCGGCTTCAGCGTCGGGATCTTGTCGGGCATCGCCTTGCCCGGCGCTTCGTCGGTATCGACGACGACATCGCCCTTGCGGGTGGCGATCGTCACCGGCGCGATTTCGCTGGCGAAGGCGCCGTCGGCGATCGCGGCCTTGGCGCGGCTCAACGATTCCAGCGTATACTCATCCTGCGCCTGGCGGCTGAGCTGATAGGCGTCGGCGGTGTCCTGCGCAAAGGTGCCCATCGCGCGGCCGGCCTCATAGGCGTCTTCCAGCCCGTCGAGGAACATATGGTCATAGGCGGTGTCATGGCCGATGCGCGCGCCCGAGCGATGCTTCTTGAGCAGGTATGGCGCGTTGGTCATCGATTCCATGCCGCCCGCGACGACGAGGTCGATGCTGCCCGCGGCGAGCGCTTCGGCACCCATGATGACGGTCTGCATGCCCGAGCCGCACACCTTGTTGACCGTGGTTGCCTGCACCGACTTGGGCAGGCCGGCCTTGATCGCGGCCTGGCGCGCCGGCGCCTGGCCGAGCCCGGCGGGCAGCACGCAGCCCATATAGATACGCTCGATATCGTCGCCCGACACGCCCGCACGCTCGACCGCCGCCTTGACCGCGGTGGCGCCGAGGTCGGTCGCGCTCGCGTCCGACAATGCGCCCTGCATGCCGCCCATCGGGGTGCGCGCATAGGAGAGGAAGACGACGGGATCGGTGGCGGTCATGGCGAGAGACTCCGTAAGGGAAACTGGATCGGCGCCTATCTAGTGACAATGCTGCATTTGCGAAAGGGGCGAGTCCATTTGGCGCGCGGCAGGCATCATTTCTCTGTAAACGCCTCATCGGGAATCTCGATGCGGATCATCTTCCAACCGAACAGCCCGCGCCGCTCGAACAGAAGGCCGACATCGCGCTTGTCGTCGGCCTTGTCCTTGGGTCTCATTGTGACCCGGAACCGGTCAAGTCCTGAATAAGAGTAGCTTATGTCGGGTTGCGATGCCCCGTCGACCGACTCGTTTTCGTCTGCTTGCTTCTGGACATGTCCACTTTTCGCCAGCCGGGCGATTCCCTCGGGTGTGACGAAGGCGTCCACCATCCCGTTGACCATTGCCGGCATCATCATCATGCCAAGGCCGGCAAACGGATTCTTTGCCATCTCGGGGTCATTCTGCAGCTTGTCGACCAGTGCGCTGGTAAGTTGTGATTTCAGATTTTCGCGCACGACGGGGAAGTCCACGGTTGCTTCCAGAGCATCGACATCACCCGATTTCGCTGCCGCCTGGAAGTTTCGCACGGCCCAATAAGGTGATCCAAAATAGAGTCCGGCAAATAATGTGACGACTATCGCCACGATGATAGCCCATTTCTTACTCATCGTCCGCCCCCTTTTTATGTTCGCTCCATGTCGCCTATCGCCATGGCAACGCTCATTACCTACATATCCTATAGCGCGGCAACGGCCGTCTTCGCCCGCCCTCGTGCGAGCGCCGTCGCTGCCTTCAATAACGTTTCATCTTGCAACCCGCCGCGCGCCATGGTCAAACATCGCCCGCAAAGCATAAGGGGAGACGGGTCATGGCCACCGCCATCAAGCAGGATATCGCGGGCGAAACGCAGCGCATGGGCGAGGTGCTCGCCGCGCAAAAGGCGAGCTTCACCGCCGCCATGCCCGAAAGCCTCGCGGTGCGGACCGATCGCATCGACCGCGCGATCGCGCTGCTGGTCGACAATGCCGAGGAGTTCGCCAAGGCGGTAAGCGAGGATTTCGGTCACCGCAGCCGCGAGCAGACGCTGATGACCGACATCATGCCCTCGGTCAGCGCGCTTAAGCACGCGAAAAAGCATATGGCCGCCTGGTCGAAGGGCGAGAAGCGCAAGCCCACCTTTCCGCTCGGGCTGCTCGGCGCGAAGGCCGAGGTCGTCTATCAACCCAAGGGCGTCGTCGGCATCGTCGCACCGTGGAATTTTCCGGTCGGCATGGTGTTCGTGCCGATGGCGGGCGTGCTCGCGGCGGGCAATCGCGCGATGATCAAGCCGTCCGAATATACCGAAAATGTCTCGGCGCTGATCGCGCGGCTGGTCCCCGATTATTTCGACGAGAGCGAGATGGCGGTGTTCACCGGCGACGCCGACGTCGGGGTCGCTTTCTCGAAGCTTGCCTTCGACCATATGATCTTCACCGGCGCGACCAGCGTCGGCAAGCATATCATGCGCGCCGCCGCCGATAACCTCGTCCCCGTGACGCTCGAACTCGGCGGCAAGTCGCCGACCTTCATCGGGCGCAGCGCCAACAAGGAGCAAGCGGGCCAGCGCGTCGCGCTCGGCAAGCTGATGAACGCGGGGCAGATTTGCCTCGCCCCCGACTATCTGCTCGTCGCCGAAGATCAGGAGGGCGAGGTGATCGACAGCATCACGAAGGGCGCCGCGGCGCTCTATCCGACGATGCTCGCCAACGACGATTACACCTCGGTGGTCAACGTCCGCAATTACGACCGGCTGCAGGGTTACCTCGCCGACGCGCGCGAAAAGGGCGCCGAGGTGATCGAGGTCAATCCGGGCGGTGAGGATTTCGCCAGCGCCAACGGCCACAAGATGCCGCTCCACATCGTCCGCAACCCGACCGACGACATGAAGGTGATGCAGGAGGAAATCTTCGGCCCAATCCTGCCGGTGAAGACCTACAAGAGCATCGACGAGGCGATCGATTATGTGAACGCCAACGACCGCCCGCTCGGCCTCTATTATTTCGGGCAGGACAAGAGCGAGGAGGACCGCGTCCTCACCCGCACCATCTCGGGCGGCGTCACCGTCAACGACGTCTTGTTCCACAATGCGATGGAGGATCTGCCGTTCGGCGGCGTCGGTCCGTCGGGCATGGGCAATTATCACGGCCTCGACGGCTTCCGGACCTTCAGCCACGCCCGCGCGGTATATCGCCAGCCGAAACTCGACGTCGCGGGTCTCGCGGGCTTCAAGCCGCCCTATGGCAAGGCCACCGCGAAGACGCTGGCGAAGGAATTGAAGAAATAGGGATCAATCCCAAAACTCGTCATTGCGAGGAACGAAGCGACGCGGCAATCCCCAGCCATCGAGGCTTATCTAGGCCGATGGCTGGAGATTGCTTCGCTACGCTCGCAATGACGAGCTATATTTGATCCCCGCTCAATCCTGCCCGGCGATCTTGATATCCTTGCCCAGCAACGTCTTCACATACACCCGCTGCACCATCACATAGACCACCACGGTCAGCGGCGCCGCGAGCAGCACGCCGAGGAAGCCGAACAATATCCCCGCCGCGACCACCGCGAACAGCAGCACCGCGGGCGGCACATCGACCGCCTGTTTCTGGATCATCGGCTGCAGGAAATTGCCCTGCAGCTGCTGGATCACGAGGAACAGGACGAGCGTCCACAGCGCGGTCATCGGCGAGACGGTGAACGCCAGCAGCACCGCGGGGATGCCCGCGATGATCGGCCCGACCATCGGGATGACGTCGAGCAGGCCGGCGATCAGCCCGAGCCCGCCCGCTGCCGGCACGCCGAGCAGCGCCAGCCCCGCCCATGTCAGCGCGGCGACGACCAGCGACGACACCGCCTGGCCGACCATCCAGCCTTTCAGTCCGCGCGCGGCGTCGCCGAGGGCGAGCGATGCGGTGTCCTCGGCCCGGGCGGGCATCAGCAGCAACAGCCCGCGGCGATAGGTCGCGGGATCGCCGGCGAGGAAGATCGCCGCGACGAGCACCAGCACGAAGTCGGCGATGCCGCTCCCCGCCGCCAGCGCATAGCCCCCGGCCTGCGAGGCGAGGCGCGAGATGTCCTCGCTGCCGACCGCGGCCAGCTCGCGCACCCGCTGACCCAGGCCATAGCGGTCGAGAAACGCCTCTACGCCGCGCAGGGCCTGCGGAATCTGTTCGCGGATCGTGTCGACCTCGCGGGCGAGCTGCGATCCGAACAGCATGAAGGCCCCGGCAAAGATCGCGACAATCCCCGCGACCGACAGCGCGAGCGCGAAGCCGCGCTTCATCCCGGTGCGGCGGACGATCCAACTGGCGATCGCATCGAAGATCGCGCCGAGCACGACCGCCGCAAAGACGAGCATGAAGAATCGCGTCAGGCTGATCAGCAGCCACGCGACCGCGATCAGCGCGAGGACGATCAGCGCCGCGCCGGCGATCCGGCCGGGACCGAAAGGCGCCGCCGCTTCGCTTCTGGCGCGGGGTTTGGCGGAGGACGCGCGGGCGGGCGGGGGCTTGTCGGTCATCGCTGCACCTTATCGGCCGCATTCGAGCGCGCAACCGTCCGCTTGTCATCTTTCGCGCTGGACGCGGACGGTCCTTTTGTGGCAACGGCTCCGCGTCCACGGGCCCCTGTGGTGAAATTGGTAGACGCGCTCGACTCAAAATCGAGTTCCGCAAGGAGTGCTGGTTCGAGTCCGGCCAGGGGCACCATAATCGTTTCGTGCGAACCGTATCTTTGGTTCTGACGGTTCGGACTTCGCCCGATTGGGCCCCGATCCGCCGTTTCGGCGCCGATGCTTCAATATTGGCGATAATTAACGCGCGATCGTTGGAAATTATTCATAATCTAAGGGCATTCTATGGCCAGGCCCCGATGGGCGCGTTTCGTTGTCCTTAACGATGACCGGTGGACCAGCCGGGTTGAGGAGCGGCCGCGTCGGCGGGGAAGGGTGGGGTAATAAGCTAAGTGAATGAATTTTAGCAGCTTGAATGTCTCTTCTGGGCGCTGTTGGAATCAGGAGGAAGGCATGAACGAACCCCGCTTCTCTGCCCCCGGAGAAGAGCAAGATGGCGACACCGACGCCGATCGCCGTGGCGGCGACCGGTTCCGGACCGTGTGGCGCATCGCGAAGGTCACCCGCGACGGCGACGCCGGGCTGTGGCGCGTGCGCAACATGTCCGACGGCGGCATGATGCTCGCGGTCGAGGTGCCGGTGTCGGTCGGTGAACGGCTCGAAATCGCGCTGTCCGAAACCATCGTCATCCAGGGCCGGGTGGCCTGGTGCGAAGAGGGGCGCTGCGGCGTCGCCTTCGACGCGGCGGTCGATGGTAACGAAGTGCTCCGGCAACTCGCCGCCGAACAGCAGTCGGGCGACTATCGCGCCCCGCGCCTGCCGGTGCACACCCGCGCGCAACTGATAACCGACGGCGCGGTCAGCGACATCGAACTCGCCGACCTGTCGCAAAGCGGCGCCGGTTTCCTGCACGATGTCCCGATGGAGGTCGGCAAGGCGCTCGAACTCGTGCTACCCGGCGATATCCGCCGTCAGGCGATCGTCCGCTGGTCGCGCGGCGGCCGCGGCGGGCTGTGGCTCACCGAACCGCTGGGGCGGGCGGATTTGGAGAGTATCCGGCATTTCAAGGCGTAAGGGGGCCGGTTTCGGGTATTAGCGGACAAGCCGCTCTATAAATCCCGCTCGTGTCGAGCGAACTCAAGACACCCATCGGGAGCGCGTGCCTTCGGGGTGTCTCGACTTCGCTCGACACGAACGGAAAGAGGGGCCGGTCTGGACACCACCCGCCAACCATCCTTTGCCTCTCCCGCCATCCTCCCTATAACCCTTTCAAACGAAAGGGGTCCCATGCAGCTTTCCCGACGCGAATTCTCGCTGGCCATCGGCGCCAGCATCCTCGCCGCCCCGACGGTGCGCGCGGCGACGCCGGCCGGCGGCGCGGACGCGGCGCTCACTGCCTTCCTCGATGCGGCGTTCGAGGCCGAAATCGCGCTCGATCCCGAGCAGCTGACCCAACTCGGCCGCAAGGAACAGCAGGACCGCTTCACCGACCCCAGCGACGCGGCGGCGGCGGCGCGGCTCGCATGGCGACGCGGCAGCGTGGCTGCGATGAAGAAGCAGTTCGACCGCGCCACACTCGGCGAGGATGCGCGCGTGTCCTATGACATGTGGGCGCTCGAACTCGAACGCGCCGAGGCGTCGACCAAATGGCGCGACCATGGCTATATCTTCGACCGCAACGGTCCGCACACCGGCTTGCCCAATTTCCTGATCAACCAGCACCGGGTCGACACACCTGCGGACATGGAAGCCTATGTGGCGCGCGTCACCGTGCTCGGCCCGACGCTCGACATCTATCTGGGCCGCGCGCAGGCGGCGGCGGCCAGGGGCATTCGCATGCCCGGCTTCGCCTATGACCAGTCGATCGAACTGATCGGGCGGCTCACCACCGGCGCGCCATTCGGAAAGGGCGAAGACGCTGCGCTGTTTGCCGATGCCAAAGAAAAGGCGGCGAGCCTTGTCACCGCCGGGAAGATCGACGCGGCCGCTGCCGACGCCTTCACCGCGCGCATCGCCCAGGCGATGACCGGCTCGCTCAAGCCCGCCTATGACCGGATCGCCGGCTGGCTTGCCGAAGACCGCGTCAAGGCGGGCACCGAACCGCGCGGCGCCGGCGCGCTGCCCGACGGCGCGGCCTTTTATAACGCGATGCTGCGGCTCCAGACCACGACCGGCATGACCGCCGACGAAATTCACGACCTTGGCCTGTCCGAAGTCGCGCGCATCCGCGCCGAGATGGAGGCGCTGAAGGCGAAGATCGGCTATGAGGGCAAGCTCGAGGATTTCTTCGTCTTCCTGCGCAGCGACGATCGTTTCTACGTCGCCAACGACGATGCCGGCCGCGCCGCCTATCTCAAGCTGGCGGGCGACTATCTCGACCGCATGCGCGCGCGGCTGCCCGAACAGTTCGGGCGGCTGCCCAAGGCCGACCTGATCGTCAAGCGCGTCGAGGCGTTTCGCGAGGAACCGGGCGGGGCGGCGCATTATTCGCCCGCCGCGCTCGATGGCTCGCGCCCGGGCATCTATTATGTCCACCTCGCCGACACGCGCGCGACCCCGATCTACGAGATCGAGGGCACGACCTATCATGAAGGCCTGCCCGGTCATCATATGCAGATCGCGCTTGCGCAGGAAATGACCGGCACGCCGCAGTTCCGGAACAATTATTTCTACGGCGCCTATGGCGAGGGCTGGGCGCTTTACGTCGAGCGGCTGGCCAAGGAGATGGGCTTCTACACCGATCCCTACAGCGATTTCGGGCGGCTGGGGCGCGAGATCTGGCGCGCGATCCGCCTGGTGGTAGACACCGGCATCCATGCCAAGGGGTGGAGCGAGGAACAGGCATTCACTTATTACAGCGCCAATTCGCCGCAGCCTACGGCCAAGATCCGCTCCGAAATCCGCCGCTATTTCGTGATGCCGGGGCAGGCGACCTCGTACAAGGTCGGCATGCAGCGCATCCTCGCGCTGCGCGAAAAGGCGAAGGCGGCGCTCGGCGACCGCTATGATCAGAAGCTGTTCCACGAGATCGTGCTGGGCCGCGGGTCGGTGCCGTTGCCGGTCCTCGAGGCGCAGGTCGACCGCTGGATCGCGAGTCCCGCCAAAGCATAGAACATCTTCGGTTAACTATATGCGGTCAGCTTTGTTTAAGATCCGGGGCACAGTGTCCCCGGGTCGACATATGATTGCCTGACTGCCCAAAATACTGATGACGCGCCTTATTTGCCGAACCGTCGCTCCACGCGAACGGTTCATCGCTCTTGGCGTATTCGTCCAATAGAGTCCGGGCCGACCCATGGTAGCCTGAGGCTCAATCAAAAAAGCTTTGGTCGCACAAACTTCGTCGCTTGCGTTTCGGCAAAGGGAGGTTGTGCAGTTATGTCCCAGAAATTCTCATGGTCGTTCAGCGGGGGCGCGCCCTCCGGTGCCGGCGTCAACAACAGCGGCAGCGCCGAGATCGACGCGATCACCAGCGCCGCGGTGACCCTCGTCAAGGCGATGCCCGCCGACCGCGATCTCGCGCTGCAGATCGACGATGTCGAAAAACTCGCCTTCTTCATCATGACCTCGTCGCTCAACGACGGCTCGGTCGATGTGAAGGCCGACAGCGCGACGCGTACCAAACTCACCGGCCCGCTGATCCTTTATGGCGAGGCGATCGCGCTGTTCGCGGGCGATCTCCAGACGCTCAGCCTCCGCAACAGTTCGGCGACCGACGCCGCCGAGATCACCATCCTGATGGGCTTCAAGCTCGACTGACTAGTTCGGTCCCGTGAGGGGCCGCCATCCGACTGGCGAAAAGGGAGTGCTGCCATGCCCGTGTCCGTGACCTATCCCGGTGTCTATATCCAGGAACTGCCATCGGGAGTGCGCACCGTCAGCGGCGTCGCGACCTCGATCGCGGCCTTTGTCGGGCGCGCGCTGCGCGGTCCGGTGAACCAGCCGCTGACCTGTTTCAACTATGGCGACTTCACCCGCCGCTTCGGCGGCCTGTGGGCGAGCGGGCCGATGTCTTATGCCGTCGACGATTTCTACGGCAACGGTGGCGGGCAGGCCGAGATCGTCCGCCTGTTCAAGCCCAACGCCCCCGATGACGACGGCATCGCATTGCTCGAAATCGGCGCGTTGGCGCTGCGCGCCGCAAGCCCGGGAAGCTGGGGCAATGCGCTGGCGGGCACCGCGACCCATCCCGATATCGCCGACCCGGTCGGTGCGGCGGCGGCGGCCCTCAAATATGGCCTCGACGTCGCCGACCTGTTCGACATCCGCGTCGAGGACAAGACGACCGGCGCGGTCGAAATCTTCCGCAACCTGACCGTCAAGGCCACCGGCGGCGCGCGCCGTTTCGACCGCGTGCTCGCCGCCGAATCGAGCCTCGTCCAGTGCCAGCTCAACATCGACGGCACCCCGAAGCTCGGCAACCGGCCGTCGAACAATGCGACCGGCGCCGGCGCCGACGGCAACGACGGCGCGGCGTTGCTCGACACCGACTATATCGGCGACGCCGCGACCAAGACCGGCATCTATGCGCTGAAAAAAGCCGACATCTTCAACCTGCTCTGCATCCCGCCCGACGAGCGCGACGGCACTTTGCCGCGCACGGTGAACGAGAAAGCGGCGCAATTCTGCAAGGACGAGCGCGCGGTCCTCATCGTCGATCCGCCCGCCGACTGGGACGACAAGCCCGACGAGGCGGCCGGGCTGGTCAAGACCAAGCAGCTCGACGGCGCGACCTCGGTGCTGTCGCTCTCCTTCGCCGACAATGCCGCGCTCTATTTTCCGCGCATCCTGCGCCGCGATCCCAAGCGCGGCGGCCAGATCGACAGTTTCGTCCCGTGCGGCGCGGTGGCGGGAATCATCGCCCGCACGGATACCAACCGCGGCGTCTGGAAATCGCCCGCCGGCATGTCGGCGACGCTGGCGGGGGTCGAGGGGCTGTCGGTCAAGCTGACCGACGAGGAGAACGGCCTGCTGAATCCGATCGGGGTGAACTGCCTGCGCAGCTTTCCCGGCACCGGACTGACGGTGTGGGGCGCGCGCACCCTGCGCGGGTCCGACCAGCTCTCCGACGACTATAAATATCTCGCGGTCCGGCGCCTCGCGCTGTTCATCGAGGAAAGCCTGTATCGCGGCACCCAATGGGTGGTGTTCGAGGGCAATGACGAACCTTTGTGGGCGCAGATCCGCCTGTCGGTCGGCACCTTCATGCAGCGATTGTTCAAGCAGGGCGCCTTTCAGGGGACCAGTCCGCGCGACGCCTATTTCGTCAAATGCGACGGCAGCACGACGACGCAGGACGATCGCAACCAGGGCATCGTCAACATCGTCGTCGGCTTCGCGCCGCTGCTGCCGGCCGAATTCGTCGTCATTTCCATCCAGCAGATCCGCAACGCGGCCTGACCCATAGGGGAGAGCGATCATGGCACCACCTTTCAGCGTCAACGCCGAGCGGCGCGACCCGTACAAGACGTACAAGTTCCGCCTCCGCCTGCCCGACGGCGCCTATCTCGCGGGGCTCAGCAAGATGAGCGCGCTCAAGCGCAGCACCGAAGTCGTCAAGTTCCGCGAAGGCGGCGACCCGTCGACCTCGCGCAAGTCGCCGGGCCAGACCGAATATGAAGCGGTGACGCTCGAACGCGGGGTCACCCACGACACGACGTTCGAGCAATGGGCGAACAAGGTGTGGAACTTCGGCTCGGGGCTCGGCGCCGAGGTCTCGCTCAAGGATTTCCGTAAGGACCTCGTCCTCGAAATCTACAACGAGGCGGGGCAACTCGCGCTCGCCTACCGGCTGTTCCGCTGCTGGCCCTCGGAATTTGTGGCTTTCCCCGACCTCGACGCCTCGGCGAGCGCGGTCGCGATCCAGACGCTCAAGCTGGAGAATGAGGGCTGGGAACGCGACTATGACGTCGCCGAGCCTGCCGAGCCGAGCTTCACCGAACCGACGTTGTAACCGATGCGCCGGTTCACCGCCCTGGAGCTGATCGAGATCAGCGAAAGCGGCGCGTCGCTGGGACCCGCCGGCCGCGGGCTGTTGTTGCTCGCCGCCGGAGGCTGGCCCCGCGATGCGGCCGAAGCGCTGCCCGTCGGCGCCCGCGACCGCGCCTTGTTCGCCCTGCGCGCCGCGCAGTTCGGGCCGCGGATGGAGGTCGCGCAGGCCTGCACCCATTGCGCTGAGACGATGGAGTTCGCGCTCACCGCCGCCGATCTCGGGCGCGACGCCGCGGCGGACGCGGGCGCCCTTGTCGCGACGGTCGATGGTGTCGCGGTCCGCGCGATCAGCGCCGGCGACCTCGCGGCATGCGAGCAGGGGGGCAATGCCGAGGCGGCGCGGCAAATCCTGCGCAGCCGCATCGCACCCGATGGCGACAAGATCGACGACGACCGCCTCGACGCCATTCTTGCCAATCTCGACCCCGATACCGAACTCGACATCGCGGTCGCCTGCCCGGCGTGCGGCGCCGAACAGGCGCTGGCCTTCGATATCGCCGCCTTTTTCTGGGACGAACTGATGCTGCGCGTGCCGCGATTGCTCGACGATGTCGCCGACCTCGCGCACGCCTTCCACTGGTCTGAACGCGACATCCTGGCGCTGACAGCGTCGCGGCGCAGCTTTTACCTGTCGCGGGTGCGCGCATGACCGGCCTGCTCGCCCGCATGGCGGCGCGCGCCACCGGAGACATGCCCGTCGCGGCGCCGCGCATCCCGACGCGCTTCGAACCGCTGCCCGAGGATAGGGGGCTGCCCCAACCCGCGTCCGCGCCGGATGAGGCGCCCGGGCCGCCGACGCTGCCATCCCCCGCCGCCATCCGGCCGATCTCTCCCGTGTCGGCGCCCGCGCCGGCGTCTGTCCCTCCCGCAGCGATGGCTGCCGAATCCGTGCCGCTGACGCCCGCTTCGATGCCCGCCGCCGCGTCGCCAGCTGCCATTCCGGCGGCGCCGATCGCCACGCCGGCCCCTGCGGCAGCGGTGCAGCGCCGCGCCGCGCCCGCGCCCCATGCATCCGGCCCGCCGCCCGCGCCCGCCGATGCACCGCGCCCGGTCGCGGGTGAGGCCCTCCCGGCGGTCGAAGCCGCGTCGTTGCCCGATGAGCACGCGCGTCCGCGTGCTGCGGTGCGGGTAGGGAGCACCACGATAAAGCCTCCCGCAAGCCCGGAAATGCAGCCATCTCCCCTCGACGCGGCCCCCTCTGTCGATCCGATTTACGCCGAAAACCGTCTGGTCCCGCCCGCCGCTGCCTTGTCGGATGCGGTGCCGCCGCTGACCGTCGCACCGGCGGGGCGAGACGCGAACTCGCACCATGACGCGCCCGAGTCCGCCAACCGCATCGTGCCCATCGAGATGTCGCGCCCCACCGATCGCGCCCCGGCGTTGCCCACACATCCCGCCGTTCCGCGCGCCGCTTCGCCGGCGCCCGTCGCCGCCCCGCCGGTGGTCGAAATCCATATCGGCAGCGTCGAGGTTCGCGCTGCGCCGCTTGCCGCCGCGCCCGCCGCGCCATCGGCACCGACATCGACCTCGCTCGACGCCTTCCTTGCGCAGGGGAGGGGACGATGAGCAATTTTCGCGCCCTCGCCGTGGTCACCGCGACGCTCGAACATGTGCTGCAGGATGCCGCGAACCAGGCGGTCGGGCAGGCCGATGTGCGCGTCGGCGCCCCGACCGCGAAGCTCGCCGAGGACGGCAGCCCGCTGATCAACCTCTTCCTCTTCCGCGTCCTGCCCAACACCCAGCATCGCAACGACCATTTCCCGTCGCGCGACGGCGGCGGCAATCAGCGCACCCGCGCGCGCATCCATCTCGACCTTCATTATGTGCTCAGCTTCTATGGCGATGCCGCCAAGTTCGAACCCGAGCGGCTGTACGGCGCCGCCGCGCTCGCGCTCGAACATGCGCCGGGCCTGTCGGTCGCCGCGATGGAGGCGGCGAGCGCCGATGCCGCGAACCAGACGATATTGGCCGCCGCCGATCTCGCCGCCGAGGGGCGGGCGATCGGTCTCGAACCCGAACAACCCTCGCTCGAGGACTGGTCGAAGCTGTGGTCGGTCTTCTTTCAGGTGCCCTATGCGCTGTCGGCGACCTATGTCGTGCGCAACGTCGCGATCGAGACGCAGGACGATCCCGGCCCGCCAACCCCGGTCGCGACCCCCGAAATCTTCGCGGCGCCGATGGGGCCGCTGCAAATCCGCAGCATCGGACCATCAGAGGGCCAGACCGGCCCCGCGCCATGGGGCGGCACGCTGCACCTCACCGGCACCGGCATCGCCCGCTTCGGCAACAGCCTGCGCATCGACGGCCAGCCGTTGACGCTCGATGAGGATGCGATCTCGGGCGACGCGCTCGCGCTGCCGCTCGACGCCGCACTGTTCGGCGGCGTCGTGCCCAGGGCGGGCGCGCATCAGCTTGAGGTGGTCGCTGCGCCGGTCGATCCCGCGATGCCCGAACGGCTGCGGCGCGGCTCGAACGTCGTCGCCTTCGCGATCCTGCCGGTTATGACCCAGGTCGCCGCGACGACCGGGCCGGGCAGCGTTGCCGGGCTGCGTTCGGGGACCGTTACCGTCGACATCGATCCGCCGCTGCGCGCCGGCCAGTCGGCGACCCTGCTGCTCAACGCCTTCGGCCCCGGCCAGCTCGGCAATGCCGCGATCGAGGTGGTCGCGCCTGCGGCCTTCCCAGCGAGCCAGCTAGACTTCGCCTTCACCGACCTCGTCGCCGGGGATTATCTCGCCCGCGTCGATGTCGACGGTTTCGCCTCGCAGCCCGAGGTCGGTATCGACCCCCAGCAACCCAACTTCGGCCGGATCATCGGCCCGCTGGTCGACCTGTCGTGACGGCAACGGCGAAATTGCGGCCGCTCGCCGATGCCTTTGCCGCTGTGGCGGGCTGGCTCGACGGCGGCAAGGCGGCGCCGCCGCGCACCCGCGCCGATGTGATCGCCGAACGCTTCGGACTCGACGCCTTCGGGCGCAACCTGTTGCTGCTCGGGGCCTGGGCCGCGCTCGATCCGGTCGCGGGCGACAGGATCGCGGCGCTGCACGGCGACCCGGGCCGCACCGTGCCGTCGCTCGGGCTGGCGCTGGTCAAACTGCCCGGCGCGAACTGGTCGGCGCTCGGCGCCGACGCGCCGCTGCGCGGTTTCGGCCTGATCCGCATCGACAGCCGCGAAGGACTTGGCGCGACACCCTTTTCGCTCGCCGAGGCGCTGCTGCTCGCGCTCGTCGACGCGCCGTCGCTGACCGAGGCACTGGCGCTGCAGGCGCGCCGCGTCGATCCGCCCGCAACCCTGTCGCCATCGCGCCAGCGCCTCGCCGATGCCGTCGCGCTGCGCATCGTCGGCGAACCCGACATGACGCTGCAACTCTGCGGCGCCGACCCGCTCGGCAAGGAACAGGCCGCCGCCGCGGCGCTCAAGGCGGCGAAGCGGCCGCTCTACGCCATCGGCGCCGCGGTGCTGCCCGGCGCGCCCGCCGATATCGCGCGGCTGGCACAATTGTGGCGCCGCGACCTGATGCTGACCGGCGGCGCGCTGTTCGTCGATGCCGACCGGCTGAGCGACCCCGCATCGCTCACGCTCTTCGCCTCGCTGGTCCAGCAGCCGCTGATCGTCGGTTCGCCCGACGCGCTGGCCCTCGGTCAGGCGCCGACCGTACGGCTCGACATGCCGCGGCTGACCGCGCAGGAACAAGTGCCGTTGTGGCGCGACCGGCTTGGTCCCTATGCGAAGAAGCTCAACGGGACCATCGAGCGGCTCGCCGGCCATTTCCCGGTGTCGCCCGAACTCGCCGAGAGTGTCGCCGCCGAACTCGCGGTGCTCGCGCCCAACCCGGCGGCGAAGCCAAAGAAGGGCGCGGCCAAGCTCGAGGACATCGCCTGGGATGCCGCGCGGCGCTTTGCCCGCCCGCGCATGGAGGATCTCGCGCGCCGCATCGACAGCGAGGCGAAGTGGAACGACCTCGTCCTGCCGCCGGCGCAAAAGGATGTGCTGAAGGCGATCATCGCGCAGGTCCGCAACCGCCCGACCGTGTACGAAACCTGGGGCTTCGCCAAACGCAGCGCCGGGCGCGGGCTGGGGATCAGCGTGCTGTTCTCGGGGCCGTCGGGGGCGGGCAAGACGCTCGCGGGCGAAATCCTCGGCGCCGAACTCGGGCTCGACGTCTATCGTATCGACCTGTCGTCGATGATGTCGAAATGGATCGGCGAGACCGAGAAGAACCTCCGCCGCCTGTTCGATGCCGCCGAGGAAGGCGCCGCGATCCTCCAGTTCGACGAGGCCGACGCGCTGTTCGGCAAGCGCGGCGAGATCAACGAAAGCCGTGACCGTCACGCCAATATCGAGGTCAGCTACCTGCTCCAGCGGATCGAGGAATATCGCGGGCTGTCGATCCTGACGACGAACTTCCGCTCGAACATCGACAGCGCCTTCCTGCGCCGGCTGCGCTTCATCATCGATTTCGATTTTCCGGGGCAGACCGAGCGCGCCGAAATCTGGCAGCGCATCTTTCCCCAATCGACCCCGCGCGCCGCGCTCGATTTCGACCGCCTGTCACAGCTCAACCTGTCGGGCGGCTCGATCCGCAACGTCGCGATGGGCGCCGCCTTCGCCGCCGCCGATCGCGGCCATGACGTCGGCATGGCGCATATCCTGTCCGCCGCGCGGCTCGAATATGAAAAGAGCGGGCGCTCGCTGACCAGCGCCGAACTCAAGGGATGGCTGTTGTGACCGCGCCGCAGCGCATCCGCCTGACGATCGACCGGCTGACGCTCGTCGGCGTCGCGCCCGGCGATGCGGCGGCGGTGCGCCGCGCGCTCGTCGCGGCGGTCGAGGCGCGGCTCGCCGGCGCCGATCTGGCGACGCTGACCGGCGACCGCTCGCGCCTGTCGCTGACCATCGCGCCGGTGCACGGTCCTGCCGCGCTCGGCCATGCGGCGGGACGCGCGATCGGCGGCCAATTGATGGGGGCGGGGCGATGAGCACCGCCCACGCCGTCGCCGCGAAGACCCATGCCGCGCCGAAAGCGGCCCCCCCGGTGATGCGCGCCGCCGCGCCGCAAGCCCGCTACGCACCGCCGCCGATCGCCTCGCTCGCCGCCATCCCCGCGGTGCAGCGCGAATGCGACGCTTGCGAGGCCGAGGACAAGGAACCCGGCCTTCAGCGCCGTACCAATGCGGCGGCGAGCGCGGCCTCGGTCCAGCGCAAATGCGCCGCCTGCGACAGCGAAGAGCAGGAAAGCGGCGTCCAGCCGCGGCTCGAAGTCGGGCCCGTCGGCGACCGCTACGAACAGGAAGCCGACGGCATCGCCGCGCAGGTGATGGCGATGCGCGATCCCGACACCGCGCCGGTGGATGCCTCGACGACCGGCGGCGCGGTGCAGCGGGCGTGCGGCGCCTGTTCCTCCTCGTCCGAAGAACCCCGCGCCCGCCGCTTCGCCGATCCGGAGGAGGAAAAGGCGGGCAAGGTCCGGGCCCGCCGCGACGGCGGCGACGAAACCATCGCGGCGTCGGATACCCAGCTGACCAGCGGCGGCAGCGAACTGCCCGCCGCGACGCGGAGCTTTTTCGAAAGTCGCATGGGCCGCGACCTCGGCGACGTGCGCGTCCACAGCGGCGGCGATGCGTCGGCGAAAAACGCCAGCATCTCGGCGCGCGCCTTCACTTACAAGAACCATGTCTGGCTCGGCGCCGGCGAAAGCGCCGCGCCCAGCTTCACGATGGCGCACGAACTCGCGCATGTGATGCAACAGACCGCGCCGGGGCCGGTCGGACCGGGCGTGGCCCGCCGTCCCGCCAGCGCGGCGCACGCGCGCGTCCGCCGCGCCAGCGTGCCCTTCTGGCTCCCCGCCGAATTCACGCTGCCGGGCGCGGCAGAGCCGGTGTCGGCGCTGATGACCAACACCGGCAAGCATCATGCCGCGGTCACCGCGCTCGCCAAGGCCAACAGCGGCTCGAATATCCTGACCGAGGTCATGATGCCCAACGCCAAGGCCGATGGCGCGGGTTGCGGACTCTGCGGCTTTGCCGACCTCTATCGCTCCGATCAGGGCACCGTCCCCGGCGTCGAGCTCGATTGCGGCAAGACCGAACCGCCGACCGCACCGAAAGCGGCGGCGGGCCTGAAAGTCTTCGATGCCACCACAACGTCGAGCTGCGCCTTCGCCGCGAAGGGAGCGGCGGTCGCGGGGGCCTCGACGGGCAGCGGGCGGGCGCCGACGCTGGCCGCCGGCGCGCCGGTCGGCAGCATCTCGGGCATCCAGCTTGCCGACATGAAGCCCGGTCACAATGAATCGGCGCGCGCCAAGGGCGTCGAGCAGATCAACAGCTATTTCGACGGCATGACGCTGGTGCGCGACAAGGCGCGCGCGGCTGGCGGCGCCAGCATCTACCAGTTCGGCAATCCGAAATTGATGCCGCAGACGCTGATGCCGAACATCCCGGGCAAATGGGATCCCAACCAGACGGGCGGCGACTGGCCGGTCAACAATATCCGGCTGCACATGGGGCCGCTCAACGATTTTTCGCCGCCGGGAATCAAGGGCCGCTGGTCGATCGCCAAGGACCCGATCAACAGCGGCATCTGGACCTATTTCCTCGCCCCCGAACCCGCCAGCCTCGCCGCCGCGATGAAGACGCCCGAGGCGAAGAAACATGGCGTGAAATCGGCCAAGGCCAAGATCGACAAGATCATCGGCTGCCTGACCGCGCCGCCGTCGAGCCGCAAGGCGGCGTGCAAGCGGCCGCTGCCCAAGGCGCATCGCCGCCCGCTCGCCCGTTCGGCCGCGCCCGTTCGCGTCCAGCGCAAGACCCCGGTGCCCAAGACCGACCATTTCAACCTCGAAAACTGGAACAATCTGCGCCGCGGCACGGCGGGGACCGGCAAGGGCGTCAGCCTCAAGACCCAACTCGACAAGGATTTCAAAAAGGACGTCCGCGAAAAGATCCGCTTCCAGGGGCGCGCCATCGAATCGATCGACTGGATGAAGAAGTCGCTCGGCGTCGAACGTCCCAAACCCAAGGATTCGGACGCCATGGTCGCGGGCCGCGACCTGCTCGAAAAGATGATGTTCTGGGCCGGCGAAACCCCGGTGGGCGACGTCGCGCGGATCTTCGGCGTCCTGCGCAAGACGCTCGGCGGCGTGTTCATCAAGGCGGCGCAGGCCTATGAAAAGGTCAAGGCGAAGTTCCACGCGACCTTCAAGGGCGCGCCGTTCAAGACGTCGAACAGCTCGCCCGCGGCGCAGGCCGCGATGCGGGTCGCCAAGGCGGTCTTCATGACGATCGGCAAGATCGTGATCGCCAAGACCACCTCCGCCGTCGTCAAATGCATCGAAAGCGGCTTCGTCAATTTCATCAAGTCCAAGGTCGAAGGCGGGCTCGAGGATCTTCTGGCCCAGGCCGCCGAAGCCGAAAAATTCATCACCCAGATCAAGGACGATATCTTCGCGACGATCGAGACCGAGTTCGGCGCGATCATCAAGCCGTTCAAGGACGAACTCGACGAGATCGTCAGCGGTGCCAAGATGATCGCCAGCATCACCGGCGCGGTGGTCGAGGCTATCAAGGTCGTCCGCCTCGGATTCTGCCTTGCCGGGCTTGGTGCGGCGGGGGTCGGCGCGATCGTCACCTGCATCCTGTCGCTGGCCGACTATGTCGCGTCGAAATTCGGCTATTCGCCGCTCGACTGGCTCGTCCAGCGGATGATGAAGAGCTGCCCCGCGCGCCAGGTCATGGCCAAGGCGATCCTCGCGGTCGACACGGTGCGCAAGCTGCCGACCGTGCTGGCGCAGAAGATCCTGACAAAACTCAAGGAGATCTTGCCCGCGCCGATCCAGCCGATGCTGTGCGACATCGACAAGATGGTGGCCGAGGACGTCGAGCTGAAGGACTATCAGTGCAAGACGGGCGCCGGCGACGAGTCCGACGGTGAAGGCGAAGGCGGCGGCAGCGGCGACGGCGGCGGACCGGCGGCACAGGAGGGCGATGCCGCCGATGGCGGCGGTAGCAAGGGCGAAGAGCAGGGCGGCGAGACGCCGGCCAAGGACAGCGGGCAAAGCGGATCGACCGGCACCCCCGGCATCGCGGGCGGCGGCGGCGAGGCCGAGAGCAAGGGCGGCGCGTCGCCGCCCGCGGGCACCAGCTCGGTCAAGGGCGGCACCGTCGTCACCGGCGATCCCAAGGTCGGTTCGGGCTTCATCGAATCGGGGATCAACTGGCAGCGCGCCTACAACAATGAAAATGTGAAGGTCCGCATCACGATCAACCTCGGCGACCGCATCATCCGCGACCAGCCCTGTACGATCCGCGTCGTCAACCTCGGCCCCGCCGAAGGCGGCGGCAAGCTCGCCTATTTCTACTTCCCCGACGATGCCGAACTGAAAAAGAGCGAAGGCACGTTCGTCATCACCTTGCCGGGTCAGGATCCCTATAACTGGAGCCCCAATCGCGGGCCCAAGCACAGCGCGGCTTTCCCGATCCGGGGGAGCGGGAAATGACCAACTTCCCCGGCTCCCCCAAAACGATCAAAGGCGCCATCGTCGGGCTCGACCTGTTCAACCCGCTCGCCTCGGTCGCGATCTTCCAATATAATCCCGAACAGATTTCACGCAGCCTGACGCCGCAATATTCGGAGGCCGGGGGCGGGCGTGCCGAGGCGCTGCGGCTCGCCGGGCCGCCGACCGAAACGATCAGCGCCAACCTCAGCCTCGACCTGATCGACCAGATGGAACGCGGCGACGCCGGGCCGCTCGGCGCCGGCATCACCGGCTATCTCGCGGCGATGGAAATGCTGGTCTATCCCAAATCGCTGCTCGTCGCGGCGAACCAGATATTGCTGCAGGTCGGCACGATGGAGGTGATCCCGCCGGTCGCCCCGCTCACCCTGTTCATCTACGGCTGGAAACGCGTCGTGCCGGTGAAGATCGAAAGCCTGTCGATCACCGAGACGATGCACGATCCCGACCTCAATCCGATCCGCGCCGACGTCGCCGTGTCGATGAAGGTGCTCACCTACAATGATCTCGCGGTCACCCACCCCGGCTTCTGGGCGTTCATGGCGCACCAGGTGGTCAAGGAGGTGCTCGCGACCGTCGCCAGCGTCGACAATGTCGGCGCGATGCTCGGCGGCGATGTGAAACTGTTCTGAAAGGCCACACCGCATGTTCACGCTCACCAGCCGTTATGCCCATCAGCCGGTGCTCGCCGCCGACCGCGGCGACGGGGTGACGGTGCGTTACGTGCTGCCGCGCATCCTGCCCGACCCCGCTGACACGCTGATCGCGACGCGCCACCGCGCCGTCGACGGGGACCGCATCGACCTGCTCGCCTGGCGCAACCTCGCCAGCCCGACCGCCTGGTGGATGATCGCCGATGCCAACCGGGTGACCCATCCCGCGGCGCTGCCCGGTCAGCCGGGCGACATCACGCTGATCCCGGTGCCGGGGACGGGAAGGGTAGCCGGATGAGCCTGCTCGGCAACATCCTCGGTATCCGCCTCAACCTGTTGATCGGGCCCAGCCCGGTCGCGCTGCCGGCGCCCGCCGACGTGATGAATGCGATCGCCGACCTCGAGGTCAAGCTGACCGACACCACCGAATCGGGCTTCAAGCTGTCGATCAACACCGGGCGCACCGGTCCGACCGATTTCCTCGAATCGCCGCTGATCATGCACCCGCAACTCCAGCGCGGCTGCCGCGCGATCGTCACCATGATCTTCGACGTCATTCCCTATGTGATCTTCGACGGGCTGGTGACCAAGCGCGAATATACGCCGGGCAACGGTTCGCGGTCGGGGGTGCTGACGCTGTTCGGCCGCGATCTCAGCATGGAACTCGACAAGGAGGTCAAGCAGACCGAGCATCCGGCGATGGACGAAACGATGATCGCGACGCTGATCGCGGTCTCCTATCCGCAATTCGGCATGCTGCCGATGGTGCTGCCGCCCAAATTCATCGACCCGCCGATCCCGATCGACCGGGTGCCGCAACAAAGCTGTTCGGACTGGGCCTATCTGCACCAGATGGCGCGCCGCCACGGCTATGAAACCTATATCGACCCCGGCCCGGTGCCGGGGATCAACACCCTCTATTGGGGGCCGCCGGTCAAGCCGGGGGTGCCGCAACGCACGCTGACGGTCGACATGGGACCGGGGTCCGACGCCTATGACGTCACGACGTCGGAGGACGACACCGTGCTGACCTCGGTCGAGACCAAGGTGCTCGACCGGATCACCGGGGTCGAAATGCCGGTGATCGCGCTCGTCGGCAGCAATCCGCCGCTCGGCGCAATCCCCGAAACCGTCGCGCGGTTCGGTTCGACGCGCAGCGAGCCGATCACCACCACCGGGCTCAACATCGGCCAGGCGATGGGGCAAGCCCAGGCCAAGATCGACGAAGGCGCGAAAAAGGCCTTCACCGTGTCGGGAACCCTCGATTCGACCCGCTACAACGCCGCGCTCAAGGCACGCGACCTGGTGTTCCTGCGCGGCGCCGGGCTCAGCTATGGCGGGCTCTACAAGGTGTCGGAGGTCCGCCACCTGATCAGGCCGGGCAGCTATGAGCAGCAGTTCATGCTGACCCGCGGCGACCGCCTGCCGATGGCGCCGATGGTGCTGCCATGAACCCCGCCGACGCCTGCCCGACCTTTTACGGCAAATATCGCGGCACGGTCGAAAACCCCGCCGACCTGCAGGGCATCGGCCGCATCCAGGTCAGCGTGCCGGGGGTGCTCGGCGACGGCACGCTCGCCTGGGCGATGCCGTGCCTGCCCGGCGCCGGCCCCGGTGTCGGCCTCTACGCCATCCCGCCCAAGGGCGCGAAAGTGTGGGTCGAGTTCGAGGGCGGCAATCCCGACTATCCGATCTGGTCGGGCGGCTTCTGGGATCTCGGCGACACCCCCGCGCCGCCGGGACCGGTCGGTTTCCTGACCAAGGCGTGGAAGGGGGAGAATTTCAGCCTCGAAATCTTCGACATCCCCGGCGCCCCGACGCTGACGCTCGAACTCACCACCGCGATGGGGCCCGCGAAGATCGAGGCCGATGCCACCGGGCTGACGATCACCCACGGCGCCAGCACGGTGAAGCTCGCGATCGACGGCGTGTCGATCAACGGCGCCAATTTGAAGATATTGCCATGACGATCCCGCTCGTCACCATGGCCTCGGTCGCCCAATGCCCACATGCCATCCCCGGCACCCTGCTGTCGTCGGCGTCGAAGGTGCTGGTCGTTGGCGCGCCGCCGCTGGTGATGGGCGACAAGGGCATGGTCGCGGGCTGCCCGTTCCAGCTTCCCGCGGGTCCGACGCCGTCGCCCTGCGTCACGCTGCAACTGCTCGGTGCGTCGAGCAAAGTGATGGTCGAGGGCAAGCCCGCGCTCAAGATGAACCCCGGCGACCTCGGCATCGCCGCGACCCAGGCGCCGCAGGGTCCGGTCGTGTGGGCGAGCGTCCAGACGAAGGTGCTCGCGCTATGACCCACTTCGGCTTTCCCTATCGCATCGACGCGAATGGCGGCACCGCGGGCGCGGCGCATGAGGCGCATATCCGCGAGATGATCGAGCTGTTGCTGTTCACGCGGCGCGGCGAGCGCGTCAACCGCCCCGATTTCGGTGCCGGGGTCAACGACCTTATCTTCTCCGAAAACGCGCCCGAACTCGCGGCGGCGGCGCAGCATATGGTGATGGCGGCGCTGCAACAATGGCTGTCGGGCGCGATCGAGGTACGCGGGGTCGAAACCGCCGCCGAGGACAGCCGCCTCGCGATCACCGTCCGCTACCGTCCGCTCGACGAGGCGCGCGAGCGCGTCGTCACCGTGGAGCAGGTGTTTTGACCGCCGCCTTCCAATATTGCGGCACCGAGCGTCGCCGCCAGCGCGTGGCCGAGGCTGCGATCGACACCGGCGGCGGGGTGCTGCTCAACGGCATCGACTATCTCGAGGTCGTCGACCGCGACGCGCCGACTCCTGAGCTGCGCCAGCGGCTGCTGACGCTCGTCTTCCTGCGCGACGACGGCGTTCTCGCGGCGGACGTGCCGTTGCTCGACGCCGACAATTTCCGCATCGACGGCGGCACCCGCGTCACCGGCATCCGCGTCACCGACGTCGCGGCGGGGCCTGTGGCGCACAGCCTGACGCTCACGCTCGACGCCGCGGGCGATTATTCGCCCTATCGGCTGTCGGTGCGGCTCGGGGCGGTCAATGACACGGTGCCGCCCTTCCTCGACCCGATGCTCGCCGCGCTCGATTTCAGCTTCAAGGCCGAATGCCCCTCGGCCTTCGACTGCGCCACGCCCGATGGGCCCGGCGCGCCGCGCGCCTTCGGCCCGCCGATCGACTATCTCGCCAAGGATTATGACAGTTTCCGCCAGTTGATGCTCGACCGCATGGCGGTCAGCCTGCCGGGCTGGACCGAACGCAGCCCCGCCGATCTTGGCGTCACGCTCGTCGAGGCGCTGGCCTATGCCGCCGACCAGACGAGCTGGTTTCAGGACGCGGTGGGGACCGAGGCGTTTTTCGGCCGCGCCCGGCTGCGCCAGTCGATCCTCCGCCACGCCCGGCTGCTCGGTTACAGCGCGTCCGAAGGCTGCAATGCGCGGGTGCCGGTGATGGTCACCGCGCGGTCGAATGTCACGCGTGCCGCGGGGCAGCCGCCGATCCTGCCCGTCGGCACCCGCCTGCTGACCAGCCCGACCGACCTTCCCGCGACCTTCGCGCCGGTCCAGCCGCGCGATCCCGAGATTTTCGAGGAACTGGTCGGCGGCGGCGCGCTGGTCTTCGAAACGCTGCAGGACCTGCGCTCGCTGCGTGTCGCGCGCAACGCGATGCGCCTCCACGACTGGGGCGATGCCGCCTGCTGCCTGCCCGCCGGGTCGACGACCGCCTTCCTCGTCGGCACCCGCGCCGCGCTCGGCCTCGCGCGCGGCGACCTCATCCTGTTCAAGGAACGCATCCCTTTCGGCGGCGGTGAGGCCGACCCGCCCGACCCGGCGCACCGCCAGCTCGTGCGGCTGTCCGCCGATCCGGTCGATGTCGTCGATCCGGTGATGGCCAAGGCGCTGGTCCGCATCCACTGGTTCGCCGACGACGCGCTGACCTTCCCGCTCAACCTCACCCCCAATGGCGCGCTGGCGCATGGCAACATCATCCTCGCCGACGAGGGGCGCACGATCGACTATGGGCTGACCCCGGCCCAGGCGCGCGAGGACGGTATCGCGGTCGGTGGCCCCGACCGCTCGGGCCTCGCGCCCGACGACGGCCCCGGCGCGCTGCTGCGCTACCGTCTTGCCGCCGACGCGATTGTCCATGGCGTCGGCTACGATGGTGAGGCCGCGCGCGGTCAGTCCGCGCGCGCGGCGCTTGCGCCCGCCGGCCAGCCGCTCGCCGCGGTCGAACTGGCCGGCGACGGCGAAAGCTGGCGCGCGGTGTCCGACCTGCTCGCCTCCGATCCCTTCGCCCCCGAATTCGTCATCGAGGCCACCGACGCCGCCCATTATGCGCGCTTCGGCGACGGCTCGGCGGGGCGGCGCCCCACCGACGGCGCCGCGATGACCGCGCGCATCCGCCATGGCGGCGGTCGGCGCGGCAACATCGGGATCAACGCGATCGCCCATGTCGTGACCGACGACGGCGGCGCAATCGCGGGCGTTCGCAATCCCTTGGCGGGTATCGGCGGCCGCGACCGCGAACCCGCCGCCGCGATCCGCATCGCCGCTCCGCAGCACTTTCGCAAACAACGCCGCGCCGTCACCCCCGCCGACTATGTCGCCGCCGCCGAGACGCACGCGCAAGTGCAGCGTGCCTATGGCGAACGGCGCTGGACGGGCAGTTGGAACACCATCTTCCTCGCGATCGACCGCCGCGGCGGCGGCGCGGTCGACGAGGCGTTCGAAGGCGCGCTGCGCGACCATCTCGCCGGCTATCGCCTCGCCGGCCACGACCTCGAAATCGTGCCGCCGCGCTTCGTGCCGCTCGACATCAGGCTTTTTGTCTGCGTCTGCCAGGACCATTATGCTGGCGATGTCGAGCGCGACCTGCTCGACATTTTCTCGGCGCGGCTGATGCGCGACGGGCGGCCCGGCTTCTTTCATCCCGACAATTTCAGCTTCGGCGACAATATCCTGCTCTCGCCGATCATCGCGCGCGCGATGCAGGTGACCGGGGTGCAATGGATCGGCACGCGCGACGGGGCAGGGTCGGTCAAGGGCCGCTTCGGGCGGCTCGACCAGCCCGCGATCGATTTTGCCGACGACGCCGAAATTCCGATCGCACCCAACGAGGTCGCGCGGCTCGACAATGACCCGACCTTCCCCGATTTCGGGCGCATCGCCTTTCTGATGGCGGGAGGACGCTGATGGCGCACAAGCCCCCCGCCAATATTTGCGGCGCGACCGATCGCGACGAAAAGCGCCCCGACAACCGCCCGGGGCTGGCCTCGATCGCCTATCGCATCGGCACCTATCCCGAATTCATCGACCGTATGTTGTGGCAATTGCCGCGCCAGACCGTGATCGACCCCGACAGCAAGGCCGCGCTCCAGCCGCTGGCGGATTTGCGCACGCGCGCGACCGACGATCCGACGATCGCGCTGTTCGACGGTTTCGCGGCGACGCTCGACGTGCTCAGTTTCTACAGCGAGCGCGTCGCCAACGAAGCCTATGTCGGCACCGCGACCCAGCGACGCTCGCTCGTCGAAATGGCGCGGATGATCGGCTACGAGCCTGCGCCCGGGGTCGCGGCGTCGGTCGCCTTGTCCTTCACCGTCGAGGCATCGGATGACCCTTATCGCGCCGTCGATATCCCGATCGGGGTCCAGGCGATGTCGGTGCCGACGCGCAAGGGCGAATTGCCGCAGGTCTTCGAAACCGTCGCCCCGATCACCGCGCGCGCCGAATGGAATGCGATGCCGGCGCGCACGCTCTACCAGCAGCCGCTGGCGCTGTTCCACGATAGCGGCAATCCCGCTCATGCCGACAACGGCAATATCTTCCTCTTCGACCTCGACAATAGTTTCAAGCTGCCGGTGCCGGGCGAGCCGCTGGAACCCGGGCAGGTGGCACCGCGCCTGTTCAGCGACGTCGCGGCGCTGGCGCCCTATCATCCGATCGAGGGCGACACCGACCTCGCCGGCGAACTCGCCGAACGGATCGCCGCCCATGCGCTGAATCCCGAGGTAGAGCCGGTGCTGCGCGCGCTGCCGGTCGACGAGATATATTTGCGCGGCACCGGGCTGGGGCTGCGGCCCGGCCAGCGTATCGTCGTTGTCGGGGTCATCGTCGCCGCCGATGACACGCGGCAGGTCGCGGCCTCGACGCTGCGCGTGGTCAGCGCGATCGACGATCGCGACTTTGGCGTCACCCGGCTCATCGCGACGCGCGGCGGCGAAACGCCCGACGCGGTGAAACGATCGCCCGGGCGCCGCTCGCCGCGTTTCAAACGGCTGGCGATGCCGACCGTGCGGCTCGCGTTCACCAGCGACACGGTGAAGACTGTCGTGCGCCAGGCGGTGTGGACCGGCCCCGCGCTGACCGCGCTGGTCAAGAGCCAGTCCTGGTCGCGCGTCAAGCTGATGCATCTCGTTCGCCGCCAGAAACAGGTCGACGCGCCGCAAACCTCCGAAGCGCGGCCGGGCCTCTATGTGCTGCGCGACGATTGCAGCTTCTTCGGCTCCGCCGCGCCCAAATATGCCTCGCTCCCCACCGGTCATGGCCATGGCGCCAGCTGGGATTCGGCCGACGTGGCGATCTGGACCGACAGCCAGGGCAACCTGCTGACCGGCGCCCATGTCTTCCTCGAACGCGAGGTGAAGGAGATCGTGCCCGACGGCTGGGCGGCGATCGAGACGCCCGACGGCGAGGCGATGGTGTTCCGCGTCGCGGCGGTGGCGACGCAATCGCGCGCCGACTTCGCGCTCACCGGCAAGAGCAGCGGGGTCAGCTTCCGCCAGCCCGACGGCAGCGCGCTTACGATCCCCGCGGCGGGCGACGCGTCGCCGCTCAACGACTTCCTGTTCCGCACCGCGCATCTCTTCGGCGCCAGCGCGCCGCTCGCCCTCGCCGGTACCCCGATCCGCGACGACATCGCCGCGGGCGCCGACGCGATCGACCTGGACGCTCTTTATCTCGACCTCGTCGATGGCCAGACGATCTCGATCGCCGGCGACCGCAGCGACGCCGACGGCCTCGCGGAAAGCGAGACGCTGACGGTCAGCGACGTCGTCCATATCGGCGGCTTCACCCGGCTGCTGCTCAAGAGCGGCCCCGAATACAGCTATCGCCGCCCGACCGTCACCGTGAACGCCAACATGGCCGCCGCGACTCATGGCGAGACCTATGAGGAGCAATTGGGCTCGGGCGATGCCGCGCAGATTTTCCAGCGCTTCAAGCTGACCAAGGCGCCGCTGACCTATGTCAGCGCCGAGACGCCGACCGGGCGCGCCTCGTCGCTCGCCATCCGCGTCGACGGGCTGCTGTGGCACGAGGTCGCGACGCTTTACGACGCCGGACCCGAGGACCGCGTCTATGCGGTGCGCGGCGAGGACGACGGCAACACATGGGTGCAGTTCGGCGACGGCCTCCGCGGCAGCCGGCTGCCGACCGGACAACTCAACATCATCGCCAGCTATCGCGCCGGCATCGGCCTCGCGGGCGAGGTCGCCGACGAGGCGATCATCCAGTTGAAGACCCGCCCGCTCGGCATCCGCTCGGTGGTCAACCCCAGCCGCGCGAGCGGCAGCGCCGCGCCCGAAAGCCTCGCCGACATTCGCCAGGGCGCGCCGCGCGACGTCAAGACACTGGGCCGCATCGTTTCGCTGATCGATTATCGCGATTTCGCCGCGAACTTCGCCGGGGTCGGCAAGGCTTTGGCGGCGCAGCTCTGGTCGGGCAGCCGCCAGCTCGTCCTGCTGAGCATCACCGGCACCAGCGACGTCATTCTCGACGACGACGCGCCGGTCATCGCCAACCTCCAGGCCGCCGCCGACGCCGCGCGCGACCGGTCGCACCGGCTCGTCGTGCTGCCCGCGGCGCGGCGCTTCTTCCAGCTGGCGGCGCGATTGTTCCACCACGCCGACCATCGCGCCGAGGATGTCGAACTCGCGGCGAGGGCGCTGCTCCTCGACACCTTCGGCTTCGCGCGCCGCAATATCGGACAGGTCGTCAGCGCCGCCGAAGTCATCGCGGCGCTGCAGGCGGTGCCCGGCGTCGTCGGGGTCGATCTCGACCAGCTCGCGCTGATCGTCGATGGCGGTGCGCCGGTCGGTGCGGCGAGCCTCGCGACCGTGCTCCCGGCACAGGGCGCGCGGCTGTTGGCCGCGACCGAAAACGCCGACTTCGCCGCCGCCGAACTCGTCACCCTGCTCGAAGCCGGCATCGCGCTGACCGTGGAGGCCGCCCGTGCATAATCGTCCGCCCGTGCCGCTGATCGAACTGCTGCCACAGCATCTGCGCAACCGCGACGCCGGCGAGGGCCGGGCGCTCGAAGCGCTGATGGGGCTGCTCGCCGGCGAGCTCGCGGTGGTCGAGCGCGACCTCGACCAGCTCTACGACAATTGGTTCATCGAAAGCTGCGAACCCTGGGTCATCCCCTATCTCGGCGCACTGATCGGCGCGCGGCCGATGCGCAGCTTCGGCGCCGGCGAGGTGGGCCTGCGCAGCTATATCGCCAACACCCTCGGCTATCGCCAGGCGAAGGGCACCGCCGCCGCGATCGAACAGATCGCGCGCGACGTCACCGGCTGGCCGGTCGTCGCGGTCGAATTTTTCCAGACGCTGATCTGGAGCCAGCACGTCAACCATGTCCGCCCCGGCGCGCTCGGCACCGCGTCGATCCGCGATGCCGAGGCCGCGCGGCTGACCGAAGGGGCGTTCGGCACCGCGTGCCACAGCGCTGCCGCCGGACCCGCGGACAGCCTGTCGGGGCGCCACGCGATCCCGCATGTCGGGCTGTTCATCTGGCGGCTCGACGCCTTTCCGCTCGGCTTCCTGTCGAACGCGGCGGCGGGCTATGTCGGCGGGCTGGTGCCGCGCGCCTCGGCGATCGGCCCGGGCTTCCGCCATTTCGACCCGCTCGGCGCCGACCGCGCGCTGTTCAACCGGCCCAAGGCCGACCGCTCGATCGCCGGGCGCGTCGATATGCGCATGGTCCCCGCGCCGCTCGACCGGCGGCTGCTCCACCGCGACCTCAACCGGCTCCGCGACGGCGGACAGAGCGGCTGGTTCGACGAAGCGCCGGTGCTCCGTATCCGCCTCGGCGGCGCCGAGGTGCCGCCCGAGCGGCTGCACAGCTGCAACCTCGAAACGCGTGACGATGGCGGCGGCAACCCGACCTGGCGGCGGCCCGAACAGGCCGGGCACGTCCTGTTCGACCCCGAACTTGGCCGCCTCGCGCTCCACGCCAGCGATCAGGGCAAGAGCGTCGAGACGAGCTGCGCCTTCGCCGCGCCGTTCCCCATCGGCGGGGGGCCCTACGACCGGACGGCCAGCGTCGCCGCCTGGCGTGAGGAACTCTTTGTCGAAGGCGCTACAGCGCCGTGGGTGATCGGCGTCTCGGCGCGCGCCGAGGACCAGACCGATAACCCGTTGCAGGGCGGGGTGGTGGTCGCGTCGCTCGCCGAAGCGATCGCCCGCTGGAATGCGGCGTCGGGCGCGGGCACGCGCGGGCTGATCCTGATGCTCGACAATGCGAGCTATGCCGAGGACCTCAGCGATGCCGCGCATATCCTGAAGATTCCAGCGGGCGCGCGGCTGGCGATCGCGGCGATGGCCTGGCCGACCGTCGAACGCGCCGGCGGGGTGATCGAACGCGACCTCACGGCGCTCGCGCCGATGTATCGCCGCCCGCATATCCGCGGCGACCTGCGCGTGCGCGGTATCGCGCCGGGGGCGGGGCAGGAGGCGGGACGGCTCATTCTCGACGGTCTGCTGGTCGAGGGCGAGGTGGCGATCATGGCGGGTGCGCTCGGCTCGCTCGATCTGCGCCATTGCACCATCGGCGCCTCGGCGGCGGGGCTGGCCAAGGGGCTGCGCGTCCTTTCGCAAAATGGCGAGCTGGCGATCGCTGTCGACCACAGCATCGTTGGGTCGCTCGCGCTCGGTTCGGCAGGGGGCGGGCTCAACGTCGCCGACTCGATTGTCGGCGAGGATCGCGACCTTCAGGCCGATCCCGACCTGCTCGCCCTCGCGGTCGATGCGTCCGCCGCGGACGCGGACATCGCGCGCAGCACGATCTTCGGACGGACCATAGTCCGCTCGATCGAGGCCGAGAACAGCCTGTTCCTCGGCACCGCGCGCGCCGCGCAGCGCCAGCGCGGCTGCGTGCGCTTCTGCTACGCGCCGCTCACCTCGCGGGTCCCGCGCCGCTACCGGTGCCAGCCCGACATGGTTATCGCCGACGCCGAGCAGGGCGCCCCGGCGCCCTTGCCCGAAGCCGAGAAGCGGCGCCTCGCGCGCAGCGTGACGCCGATCTTCACGGCCAGCGCTTTTCCCGCCAGCGCTTTCGGACAGCTCGCGCTCGCCTGTCCCGATGCGGTCGCGGCCGGCGCCTTCGGCGGCGCCGAAATGGGCGCCGGTTTCAGCGCCGGCGTGCCGTTCCGGCGCGCCAATCTTGACGACATGCTCGACGAATATCTGCCGTTCGGACTGGTGGCGGCACCCCTGTTCCAGACCTGAGGACAAAGACGATGACTGGCGATTTCACCCGCGACACCTTCCGCCCCGCCAAGGGGTACAGCAGCGTGCGGATGCAGCAGGGGCGGCTGTTCACCGACGCCGACTGGAATGAAGAGGGCGACATCCACCGCGGCGCGCTGCGCACCACCGCGCGCTCGGTGATCGGCGCCAGCGGTTTTCCGGAGGATGCGCCGGGCTTCGCCATCCTCGCCGGGGCGGGCGCGCAGACGTTGCTGATCGGCGGCGGGCAGGCCTATGTCGACGGCATCGGCCTGTCGCACGCCGCGCCGGTTCGGCTGGCGCTGACGCGGCAGTCGGGGGCGGGCGCGGCGACGCGCTGGCGCGTCGACAGCGGCGCGCGGGTGGCGGTCGGCGACTATCTGGTGCTCGCGGGCAACACGCTCGCGCAGGCGGTGCGCGTCGCGACGCTGCTCGACGATGTCGACGGTCTCCAGACCTTCAACGCCGCGGCGGCGCTGTCGGCGGCGAACGGCATCGCCGCCGACCTGTATCGCAGCGCCGAAAGTCAGCCCTTCTGGCCCGCCAATGCGCTGCCTCAGGCGCAGGGCGACTATCTCGCCTATCTCGACGTCTGGGAACGGCCGGTCACCGCCGCCGACGATCCGCTGATCCGCGAGAGCGCCTTCGGCGGCCCCGACACCGCGATCCGCGACCAGATCGTCTGGCAGGTCAAATTCGCGAGCTTTGCCGATCTGATCGCGGCGAATGCGGCGACCGCGCCGATCAGTTGCACCAGCTTCGCCCCCGGCTGGTCGCCCTTCGGCCCCGCGGCGGCGGGGCGGATGGCGGCGCGCGCCCGCGCCGCGGCGGCGGTAGCCGATCCGTGCGCGCTCCCCGCGACCGGCGGCTATCGCAGCCTCGAAAACCATCTTTACCGCATCGAGGTTCACAATGGCGGCGCGGCGGGCGGGCGCTGGAAATGGTCGCGCGACAATGGCACGCGCGAGGCGCGCTATGCCGAAATCGACAATGGCGCGTTGATCCTCGACAGCCTCGGCCCCGACGAGCCGAGCGCTCTTAAGCGCGACGATTGGGTCGAGATCGTCGACGAGGCCCGGCTGCTCAGCGGCCAGCCGGGCTTCTTCGCGCGCCTTTCGGATATCAACGGCACCCGCGCCAGCCTGGGCGAAATACGCCACCCCGACACGCTCGTCGCACTCACCGACGGATCGGGCGCCCCCGACCTTGGCGGACTGCCGGCGCGCGGCATCGTCCGGCGCTGGGAGGGTGGCTTGCCGGTCGACATCGTGCCCGGCGGCTGGGTGGCGGTCGAGCAGGGGATCGAGGTCTTCTTCGCCGCCGGACGGCTCGCGACCGGCGACCATTGGCAGATCCCGGCGCGCTCGCTCGCCGCGACGATCGAATGGCCGGCCGACGAGGCGACGGGGGCGGAGGCGCTGCTGCCGCCCAGGGGGATCGTCCATCATTATGCCGCGCTCGCGCTGGTCAACCGCGCGGCGAACGGCACATGGTCGGTCGGCAGCGATTGCCGCAACATCTTCCCGCCGCTCACCGCGCTGCGCAGCTTCCTCTACCTTGGCGGCGACGGGCAGGAGGCGATGCCGAACCCGCTCGCGCCAGCGACACGCCTGCCGCTCGCGGCGCCGTTGCGCGTCGGGGTGATCCGGGGCAAGACGCCGTTGCCGGGACTCGACGTCGAGTTCGAGATCACCGGTGGCGACGGTCGCCTTGGTCCAGAGGCCGACAATCTGAAGATGCGCAAGGCGACCACCGGTCCCGACGGGGTCGCGACGATCGACTGGTCGCTCGATGCCGCAATGCCGAACCAGCGCGTCATCGCGCGCCTGCTCGACGCCGCGGGCAATCCGACCCACCTGCCGATCCACTTCGACGCCAACCTCAGCACCGCCGCGGCGACCTCGTTCGATCCGGTGAACACCCCGGCGCTGGCGGGCGAGAATACGGTGCAAAAAGCGATCGAAAAGCTCGCGACGCTGACGCAGGTCGGCTGCTCGACCTATGTCATCACCGAAGGCAGCGACTGGGTCGCGATACTGAACTCGATCAAGGATGAAGAGGACGCCGCCATCTGCTTCCAGCGCGGCACCTATGAAACCGACGCGCGGGTCGAACTGACGGGGAAGGGGCACCTCACCATCCATGGCGCCGGTGCGGGGACGCGGATCGTCGCGCGGCGCGCCGAATGCGCGCTCCATTTCGAAGGGTGCAAGAGCGTGACGCTGCGCGACCTCGATGTCGCGGCGCCCGACGGATCGGGAGCAATCGGCAAGATCCAGTTCCGCCAGGGTGTGGTGACGATCCTCGATACACCGACGGTCGAAGTTTCGGGGCTGTCGCTGCGCTGCGGCGGCGGTGCGGAGACCGAGCGCACCGGCCTCGCGATCCGCGGATCGGACGAAAAGCCGCTCGATTCGGTGCATGTGACCAACAACCGGCTCGCGATCGGACTGGCGCAGGACGGCATTCTCGTCACCAATGCGGTCAGCACCGTCATCGCCGACAACGAACTGGCGGTGGTCGCCGGCAAGGCGGGGCTGACACCAGGGCAGCAGCTCGAAAATGCGCGCTGGCGCAAGCATGTGATCAACCTGCTCGTCGCCAATGCCGCCGAGGTCGAAGCCGAGGGTCGCGGGGACAAGCGCTTTTTCCGCGTCGGGACGCTCGTCGCCGAATTCGAATCGCCGATGCCGCAGGCCGAATGGGAAGCCCTCTATACCGCCGAGCCGCCGCGTTCCGATGAAAGCCGGACGATCGCGGGGGTCCAGTCCTATATCAAGCGGCTCAGCGATGTCGTCATCGCCGATGCCGACCGGGCGCCGACCTTTCGCCGCGCGATCCGCACGCTTGGAACGCGCATCGGCGACACGCGCATGGCGGCCCTCGACAACGAGGTGAAGCGCTCGCTGGTGCTGATCGGCGAGCCAGCGGCGCGCACCGAACGCGCGCGCGGCGAGGCGGCGAGCGGCGGCAAGGTGACCGTGCAGGTCGGGTCGGTCGCGGTCAGCTTCGATTCGCCGATCAGCCAGGGCGACTGGAACAAGGCGCTGGATTTGCGGCCCCCGCCCGAAAATGTCGATACTGGCAGGGCGTTGATCCGCTATCTTCAGCGTCTCGCTTCGCTGATGGCGTCCAATGACCGCTTCCGCGAAACGCTGCCGACCGCGGTCGCATGGTTCGGCCGCTTCACCAGCGATATGCCCAGTTACGCGCGGCAGGCGATCACCTGCGGCGGCGCGACGCTCACCACCGTGACGATTCGCGGCAACAAGGTTTTCGGTTTCCTGCGGGGTGTCCATGTCGGGGTCAGCCGGAACGACCCGAAAATGATCCGGGCCGGCACGGTCTCGATCGCCGACAATCACCTGTCGCTGCGCAAGCCGGGGGACGACGTCTATGTGTCGATGGGACTGTTCGTCGGCAATGTCGATACGCTGCGGATCCAGCGCAACACGCTCGATTGGGCGGGGCGCGGCGCCAGGACGCCAATCCAGCACGGCATCCGGGTGTGGGGCGACATCGGCACCTATCTCAAGATCGCCGACAATCGCATTTCGGTCGGCCGGATCGGCATCGCGGTGCAGCCGATTCTCGAATTCGAAAGTACCAGCCATTTCCTGTGGGTCGCGTCGGACAATCTGGTCGAGAATGTGTCCTCGAACAACGTGATCCGGGCGCCGGAGTTTCTGTTGCGCCGCGACAATCGACCCTGAAATTCTCGCCGGATTTCACGAATTTTCTTGAAATTTCTGCGAGAATCGGCCATGTTCCACTTGGCCTTGATTGATAAATCGGCAGTGTGATTTGGTGCCGTTAAGGGTTCGAGTCCCTTTTGGGGTCATGGGGCGAGTCCACAGGGGCTCGCCCTTACTCGTTGGGCCTCTTTCGCTCGCTATTCTGCCTTCTCGACCGACGGCGCCAGCCCGCGCGCGATCTTCGCCCAGGGATTGAGGTCGGGTTCGCCGACCTTGGACAGCCGGTTGCGGTCGCGGTGGAGGAAGGGTTCGTCGCGGCCCTTCACCAGCAGGGTCGTATCGATGACATAGCTCCATGTTCCATCATCATGGAACTCCACGGAAATCTCATAGGATTCGGTGGTGAAGGCCAGGTCGAGGAAAGTCGTCGAGCAAATGCCATATTCGGTTTGCCCGCGGGTCGCCTTGAGGACCAGCTTCGTCGCATCGGGCGCCGCATGCCCCGCCGCGATGGCGATCTGCCCGCGCGGGATCGCCAGCGTCTGCAGGATCAGCCCGGTCGCCGGTTCGTACAGCCAGTAACCGACCTGGTCGTGAAAGCTGATATCCTCCTCGCGCGTGTTGACGTGGAGGTGATAGCGCAGGCCATAGAAGAGCTGCGGGCCGTTCGCCTGGGGGTCGATCGGCTGCATCTCGATCCGCTCATAATAGTCCCGGGTTTCAGGGCCATCGGCCTTGGGATTGATATCGACCCCGCGCTGGCCCTCCCAGATCCCGGCGAGCCGCGCGAGCGGGCCGAGATTGGCCAGCGTCTCGGGGTCGACATCCTCGGGTTCGGTAAAAATATCGTCCGGTAATTCCACTGCTTGGCCCCCAAAGCTATTGTGACAACTCAGATATCTTCGACCAGCCGACCATAGAGATGTGGGCGACGATCGCGAAAGAACCCCATCCCCGCCCGGTGCTTCGCCGCGCGGTCGAGGTCGATCGTCTCGACCAGCACGCCGGTCTCGGCAGCGCCAAACTCCTGCGTCAGATCGCCCCATTCGTCGCTGATGAAGCTGTGTCCATAGAAGTTCGCCTCGCCCTCGGTCCCGATGCGGTTCGCCGCGATGACTGGCATGCAGTTCGACACGGCATGACCCTGCATCGCGCGGCGCCACATGCGGCTGGTGTCGAGGTCGGCGTCATAGGGCTCGCTGCCGATCGCGGTCGGATAGAAAAGCAGTTCGGCGCCCATCAACGCCATCGCGCGCGCGCATTCCGGATACCATTGGTCCCAGCACACCCCAACGCCGATCCGCGCGCCGAACACGTCCCACGCCTTGAACCCGGTGTTGCCGGGGCGGAAATAATATTTCTCTTCATAGCCGGGGCCATCGGGGATGTGCGATTTGCGGTACGTGCCCATGATGTCGCCATCGGGACCGATCATCGCCAGCGTGTTGTAATAATGATGGCCGTCGCGCTCGAAAAAGCTCGTCGGGATCGCGACCTTCAGCTTTGCCGCCAGCACCTGTATCGCAAGCACGCTCGGGTGCTCGGCGGTCGGCCGCGCGGTTGCGAACAGCGCCTCGTCCTCGACCTGGCAGAAATAGGGGCCTTCGAACAATTCGGGGGGCAGGATGACCTGCGCGCCCTTCGCCGCGGCTTCCTCGACGAGCGCGGTAACCGCCTCGATATTCGGCTCGACAGGGCCGGGCAGGGCGAGTTGAAGTGCGGCGACGGTAAGGGTGCGGGTCATTCGGGGATCCGTGATGGAAATCAAATCGAGCCGAATATAAGCGGCTTCGCGCGCGATGCTAGGCCGGAAGCTGCTGGCTCGAGCAATGGAAGCTGCCGCCGCCGGCGATGATGCCAAGCGCGGGCACCCCGACCGCGCGGCGATCGGGGAAGAGCGCAGCCAGTGCCTCGACCGCCGCCGCATCGTTCGCGACGCCATAGGTCGGCACCACCACTGTGCTGTTGCCGATGTAGAAGTTCATATAGCTCGCCGCCGCGATTTCGCCGTCGATCTCGACCCGGCCCGGCGAGGGGAGGTCGACGATCTCGACCCCACCGAATGCTGCGGCGCGCGCGCGCGCGTCGGCGTAGATATGCGCGTTGGGATCCTCATCGCCCTCGGCGACCGGGATCGCCAGCCGCCCTTCGCCGACGAAGCGCGCGAGATTGTCGACATGCCCGTCGGTATGATCGCCGACCAGCCCGTTGCCGAGCCACAGCAGCCGCTCGATGCCGAGCGACTGGTGCAACCGCGCCGCGATATCCTCGCGCGTCAGCGACGGGTTGCGGTTGCTGTTGAGCAGGCATTCTTCGGTGGTGACGCACAGGCCCGCGCCGTCGACGTCGATGCCGCCGCCTTCGAGCACCCAGTCGAGGTGCTGCGTCGGCAGGTCCGCGTGCGCGGCCAGGATCGCCCCGATCTCACGGTCGCCGGGCATCACGAACTTGTTGCCCCACCAGTTGAAGTCGAAATTGCGCACCTCGCGCTGGGTGCCGGTGCCGACGATGATTGGGCCGGTGTCGCGCAGCCAGATATCGCCGAAGGGGGCGACGAACAACTGCACGCCCTCATCGACGAGCGCCTCGGCGATATCGGCATTGTCATGGTCGCGGACGAGAAGATGCACTTTTTCGCCGCGCCCGCCGTCATGGACGGCGTTGGCAAAGGCGGCGACATCGCGCCGCGCCGCGTCGATCTGCCCCGACCATTCCTCGGCCATATGGGGAAAGCCGATCCAGACGGCGTCGTGGGGCGCCCATTCGGCGGGCATGCGCAATTTCATCGCGTGAAGGTCCTCTGCCTCGATGCCGACGGCATCGACCGTGTCATCCAGAACGCAGCAATCCAGAACGGCCTCTGCCATTCTGGATTGCCGGAACTTGAAGCCCCCCGCAACTGCGGAGGAGCGGTTGTCGTCTTTATTTGCCGGCGCGCGACTTGTCGCGGGCGGCGCGGAATTCGTCGCCCTTGACCCAGTTCGGCCATGCGTCGGTCATCCCGAGCATCCGCCCTGCAGCGTAATAAAGGCGCAGGTCCGACATCATGCCGTCCCAGTTGGTGATCGCCTCATATTCGTCGCCGGGCGCGTGATAGCGGTTCTTTTCATAGTCTTCGGAGGCCTTCTTGCCCGCCTCGACCCCGCCGACGACGAGGTCGTCGCCGCTGCCGAAGTTGAACATCGGGACGCCGAGCTTGGCGAAGCTGAAATGGTCCGACCGGTAATAGAAACCCTTTTCGGGGGTCGGTTCGGCCTTGATCACGCGATTGCTCATCTTGGCGAGCTTTTCGACATAGGCGTCGAGTTCGGACTTGCCGCCACCGACGACGACGATGTCCTTCGTCGGGCCGACCGCGTTGAGCGCGTCCATATTCACCCCGCCGACGGTCTGGGCGAGCGGGAAGATCGGGTTTTCGGCGTAGAATTTCGAGCCGAGCAGGCCCGATTCCTCGGCCGTGACCGCGAGGAACACGATGCTGCGGTCGGGCGCGCCGGCGGTCTTGAACGCCTGCGCCAGCGTCACCAGGCCGGCGATGCCGCTCGCATTGTCGACGGCGCCGTTGCAGATGTCGTCGCCGGCAACGGGCGTGCAGCGGCCGAGATGGTCCCAGTGGCCGGTATAGAGCACATATTCGTCGGGTCGCTTGGCGCCCGGCAGCACGCCAATGACGTTCCGCGACATCTTCTTGGCGATCTGGTTGTCGAAGGAGAAGTTCGCCTTCACGCCGGTCAGCGCGACGGACTTGAAGCCCTTCACCTTCGCCGCGTCGCGCAGCTTGTCGAAATCCTGGCCGGCGCTCGCAAAGAGTTCCTTGGCCTTGGCAAGCTGAATCCAGCCGTTGGCGACGGTCTGGCTGGCGCCGCCGTCCTTGCTCTCGGCGAGATATTGGGTCCCGGTGTTGCTCGATTCGACAACGTTCCAGCCATAGGCGGCGGGTTCGGTATCGTGGACGATCAGCACCGCCGCGGCGCCCTGCCGCGCCGCTTCCTCATATTTATACGACCAGCGGCCGTAATAGGTCATCGCGCGGCCGTTGAATTCGCCCTTGGCTTCCTTGGTCTGCCAGTCGGGATCGTTGACGAGGACGACGACGGTCTTGCCCTTCACATCGAGCCCGGCATAGTCGTTCCAACCCTTTTCGGGGGCGTTGATGCCATAACCGACGAAGACGACATCGCTGTCCTTGATCGCGGTCTTGGGCGTCACGCGATAGCTGAACGCGACATAGTCTTTTGCATATTGCGCGGTCACCGGGGTCTTGCCGCCGGTGAAGGTCAGCGGCGTCGCGTTCTGCGCGGTGATCTCGACCAGCGGGACGTCCTGCGTCCATTGGCCGTTGTTGCCGGGCTTCAGGCCCGCTTCCTCATATTTCTTGATGATATAGGCGACGGTCTTTTCCTCGCCCGGCGTTCCCGGTGCGCGGCCTTCATAGGCGTCGGACGACAATTCCTTGGTCACGTCCTGAAGCGTCTTCAGCGACAGTTCGGGGATCTGGACGTCGGGGATGGCGGTGGCGGCGGTATCGGTTGCCGTCTTGTCGCCGCCGCCGCACGCGGCAAGCGACAGAAGGGCCGCGAAGGCCGCGGCGGATCGGGGGGAACGCAGCATGGAATGTCCTTGAATGGTTTCGTTTGCGACGACCGGGCTTGTGCCAGCCGGGGCAGGGGGATGCAAGGGTGGGGGGGAATGCCCTATGTTACGCGGGTTTTGGGGCCTTGCCCGCGTTTTTGGATGCTGAATCAAATCAGCGGCCTTAAGAGGACTGCTTGGTAGGCGGTGCTCTATCGGCTTCTGACGCACTTGAAGAGGCAAAAAAGAATTCAGTTCAAGAGGCGATATGACGGAGAAAATAGACGAGTCGATCACTATCTTGGCTCCGCGCTTCCGTCCGGAACCGGGCACCGCCTATGCTGGTGTGGCATGCAAAAGCTGTGGATCGCCGATCATGATCGCCGACCTCAGCAGCGAGCCGTCCATCATTCCGCCGTCGTCTGTTCGATACACGAACTATCAGATCGTCTGTGCAGATGGGGAATGCCGACAAGTTCACAATTACGAACTAGCTGATATCGTGATGTTCCGCTGGCCGGGAGTGGCATCAACTCGACGGGTAGCCTCTTTGAAGGCTCCGTCATCTTGATGTAATTTTCGCACGTTGTCATTATGGCGACCGTCTGCCTCACATACTCTTCGACATGCGGCGCAAATCGGTTTGCGCCGAAAAACTTCTTGTGAATGGACTCGCGGAGCACGGTCAGCGCGGCGGCGTCGTATAACTGATCGCTGCGGCTCATTTCAGCCAGCAAAGCCCCAACCTCGCCGACTTTTGCCAAATCCTTATGCCCATCGGCATAAGCTCGCCGGATATGCCAAGCGAGCATATCTGCCGCTTGTAATCCCGGGGCCTGTTCGTCCGCGAGAAACGCTGGTTTCCTCTCAAAACGTGCGGCAAAATGCGCGTCGAGCGTCGGATGGTAGACGTCCCAATGCGCATTGAGCAGTGGCTCCTTGTCTATCTGCCTGTCAAAATAAAAGTCGATCGGGCCATCGTAATCGAGTGCGGTGGCCAATTTATCGGCTCGAGCAAGGATGCCGTCAAAAGAGAAAATATAAGGATCGTCGACGTCCCCGGAGATGCGTCCCTTGATGATTTCATTGAAGGCGTCGTGCAGTGTGACGACCGAAAGCCGACCCGTACAATGCGCCCGGATGATCCGCGCCAGACGCTCGCACTTGGCCTGCCGCTCCACCTGACCGATGCCGCGAAAATCGCCGTTACCGCGATACGCGTCCTTCATCTTGAAAACCGAGATGGCGGGAGGGGAATTAAGCTCGGCCATCCACGCCGCATCGAATGCGCGCCACGCAGCAGCGCTAGCGATGAGTCCGGCCATCACATAGACGGGTGGGTCGTTACGGCCGCTCTCATCGGCAAAAACGATCGCCAAACTGCCCTCCGCACGGGAACTTTCGATATGCCGCCTTGTGGCGAGCGAGGGCGCGAACCGCAAGCGGAGAACGGTGCCGCAGCCGTCGATCGGTCTCGGACGAAATAATGCTTTCCTAATATATCTCTCCATGCTCCAAACTGGCGGATGAAGCTCCTCCATTTCTCCGGTCCATCTTTTCCGTTCGCTCGGGTAACCGGCTCGCGCGAAGCGGCGCGTCGTCCGACAGCGCCGCCGCGTGATTGGGGTCCGACTTCCGCCCGAAAAACGATATTCGCGAATGAAGTTGCGCAGTTTTGCGCCGGTTTCTCGCCGAGGCCATTGCGCGCGTTCGGCAAGGTCGTCGGCCGGGCGCGAGACGTTGGCCGACCTGCCCGCTTGTGCTGCCGGAAATGCGATTTCAGTGTGAAGTTAGGCCGTTTTCCACCATTTTTGGGGATCGCCTTCCCCGCGCGCTTTCGCCTTGAACCGAACGCTTGGGATCGCGTGCCTTTGCGCCGGGGGTATCGGCCGCGTCGGCGGGCTGGATACGGCCGGTATCGCTTCCAGTGTGAAGTTCGGCAATTTTCTGCGGCTTTCCGCGAGCAGCCCTCGCGCCGACACGCCGATGCGGCCAAGAAAAAGGGCGGCCCGTTGCCGGACCGCCCCTTTGTTTCCTGCGATGAACCGCCGGATCAGCGCGAATAGAATTCGACGACCAGATTCGGTTCCATTTTCACCGGATAAGGCACTTCGTCGAGCGTCGGAACGCGGACATAGGTCGCCTTGGTGCCGTCGATGGCGAGATATTCGGGCAGGTCGCGCTCGGGCAGGCTCTGCGCTTCGGCGACCAGCGCCATTTCCTGCGCCTTCTTGCCGAGGGTGATTTCGTCGCCCGGCTTCACCAGGCGGCTCGCGATGTTGCACTTCACACCGTTCACATAGACGTGGCCGTGGCTGACGAGCTGGCGCGCCGAGAAGATCGTCGGGGTGAACTTCGAGCGATAGACGACCGCGTCGAGGCGGCGCTCGAGCAGGCCGATCAGGTTCTGGCCGGTATCGCCCTTCATGCGCGACGCTTCGAAATAGTTCTTCTTGAACTGCTTTTCGGTGATGTCACCGTAATAGCCCTTGAGCTTCTGCTTCGCGCGGAGCTGGATGCCGAAATCGGACACCTTGCCCTTGCGGCGCTGACCGTGCTGGCCGGGGCCATATTCGCGGCGGTTGACCGGGCTCTTCGGACGACCCCAGATGTTTTCGCCCATCCGACGGTCGAGTTTATACTTGGCGCTCTGGCGCTTCGACATATGTCGTCTCCAATATGCTGTGTGCCGAAGGATTTCGGCGGTTCCCGGGTCGCACCATATGGGCAGATGCCATATGCGACCGCCGCTTCACCGGGGTGCGGGGTCCATTGCGAAGGCGCGCGGTTAGACGGGGCAGTGGGGAAAGTCAAGCATTGCCGCACCGGCTCGACAGGCGGGAAAAAGCCGCTAAAGCCAGCGCGCATGACCGCTGCCAAATCTCCCGAACAGTGCGAAACGATGATCGATGTCCGTGCCGGGGTCGATCAGGTCGATCGTGAACTCGTCGCGCTGCTTGTCCGCCGGTTCGGCTATATGGACGCCGCAGCGCGCATCAAGACCGACCGCAATGTCGTCCGCGACGAGGCGCGCAAGGCCCAGGTGCTCGACAATGTCGCACACGCCGCGCAGGTGGCCGGGCTGGAACCCGACCGCCTGCGCGCGGTATGGGACGAACTGGTCGAGCAGTCTATCGCGTATGAAATGGTCCGTTGGGACCGGATTCGTACCGATCCGGCCTGACCCGCCGCGATCAGTTGGTGCTGTTGCCCGCGGGCTTTTCCGGAACCGTGTTGGCCGCGTCGATTGCGGCCTTCGGCGCTTGCACGGTGCGGCAGACCTTCTTGGGCACGCTGCTGCCCGTCGACTCGATCCGTTCGCAGACCTTCTTGGGTTTCGCCGGCTTGGCAGCCTGTCCGCTCGCGGGGCGTTCGGCGGTATCCGGACCGGTCGTCCCGGCGGCGGCCAGGGCGAGAGAGAGCAGCAATGTCATCATGGGTAGTCAAACTCCTAGCGAATATGGCCGACAGGACCTCTCCATATGCCGGCCAATTCCCCGAGCCGATTCATGAGGTCGATGCTATCCGTGATGCGGACAGCTTGTCCAGTCGTGGAAGGGGGTATGAGTAAAGGCGGCCAGGCAAAACGCATGGACCGCCTTTTCAATCGATGGGTTTGCTGAGCGATGCGCTTAGTTGTTGCCGCCGCCGCCAAGCGGCGAATCGCCGACGCCGACATTCTGCTTATAGCCTTGGTTGATCGCATCGATGTTCGCGGACTGGCTGGCGTCCCACTGTTCCTGGGTCTTGCAGACGCGGCGGCCGATCGAGCTGCCGGTCATCTTGGTGGCCTTGCAGATCTTTTTCGGCTTTTCGGGCTTCGCGGGCTGGGCGGTCGTCGCTCCGTCGACGGGCGGGGTTTCGGCGGCCGCGGCGGCGAGTGCAAGCGACAGGATGAGGGTCATCATGGGAAAGTAACTCCTGAAACGATTTGGCGCTCCTTAACGGTTTTTCGGCGTTCGGCCAAGAGCCGTTATGATGCCGTGCATCATCCTGATATCATTGTACGACCAGCCCGTCTTGGTGAGCGTGGTGCGTAATGTTCGGAGCGTCGCCGCGCGACGGTTTTCGGGAAAGAAATAGCCTGCTGCGTCGAGATCGCGCACGAAATGCTGGATCAGTTCTTCATATTCGGCATGCTCGGCGGTCGGCGCGAGTTCCGCGACGGGCGGCTGCGCCAGATCCTGACCCTTCGACCATTCATAGGCGAGCAGGATCACCGCCTGTGCCAGGTTGAGCGATCCGAATTCGGGATTGATCGGCACGGTGACGATGCTGTGCGCCAGCGCGACATCGTCGGTCTCCAGCCCCGACCGCTCGGCGCCGAAAACGAAGGCAGAGCGTCCGGCCGTCGCATGAACCTGCCGCGCCGCGGCTTCGGGGGTCAGCACGGGTTTGATCACGCCGCGCTTGCGGACGGTGGTCGCATAGATGTGCGTGCAGTCGGCGGTCGCCTCGGCGAGGCTGGCGAACACCTGCGCCTCGGCGAGCACGACATCGGCGCCCGACGCGGCGGGGCCGGCGTCGGGGTTGGGCCAGCCGTCGCGCGGGGTCACCAGCCGCAATTCGGTCAGCCCGAAATTGAGCATCGCGCGTGCCGCCTTGCCGATATTCTCGCCAAGCTGCGGGCGGACGAGGACGATGACGGGAGGCGGGGCGTCGGGGGCGGTTTGCTTGTTCACCCCTTGTGCGCCGCCTCGTTGATCGTCGAGGCGAATTCTTCGAAATCCTTCGCCTCGGTGAATTCGCGATAGACGCTGGCGAAGCGGATATAGGCGACGCTGTCGAAGCCCTTGAGGGCTTCCATCACCATGCCGCCGATCTGCGATGCCTTGACCTCATTGTCGCCCGAGGTTTCGAGCTGGCGCTGGATACCCGACACCAGCCGCTCGATGCGCGCGGCGTCGATCGGGCGCTTGCGGCAGGCGATCTGGACGCTGCGCATCAATTTCTCGCGGTCGAACGGTTCGCGGCCGCCGTCGGCCTTGAGCACCGCGACTTCGCGTAGCTGAATCCGCTCGAAAGTGGTGAAGCGCGCGCCGCAATCCTCGCATTGCCGCCGCCGCCGGATCGCCGCGCCGTCCTCGGTCGGACGGCTGTCCTTCACCTGGCTGTCTTCATGGCCGCAATAGGGACAACGCATCGGTCAGCGTTTCACCCGGCTGTAAAGCGCGATCGCGGCGCCCGCGAACAGGCCGACCGGCCAGCTGATGACGGGCAGCACGATCCCCGCGACGGCGCCGATCGCGCCGCCGGTCAGCACGGGCTTCGTCGAAGGATGCTGCATCCCCTGCTTGCCCATCGCCTTGACCTCTTCGATCGCGACTTCGACCAGCGTCGGCTCTTCGGGATTGGGACGGGCCATGGGTTCAGCCTTCGTAGATCGGGAAGCGTTCGCACAAAGCGCGGACGCGCTTGCGGACATCGGCCTCGACATCGGCGTCGCCATGCTCGCCCTTGTCGCGCAGCGCTTCGAGCACGTCGGCGACCATGTCGCCAATGTCCTCGAACTCGGCGATGCCGAAACCGCGCGTCGTGCCCGCGGGGGAGCCGACGCGGATGCCGCTGGTCTTGACCGGGGGCAGCGGGTCGAAGGGCACGCCATTCTTGTTGCAGGTGATTGCTGAGCGCTCGAGCGCCTCGTCGGCGTCGCGGCCGGTGATGCCGAGCGGGCGCAGGTCGATCAACGCCAGATGCGTGTCGGTGCCGCCCGCCACGACATCGGCGCCGCGCGCCTTCAGCCGGTTCGCGAGCGCCTGGGCGTTGGCGATCGTCGCCTTCGCATAATCCTTGAACTCGGGGCGCAGCGCCTCGCCGAACGCCACCGCCTTGGCGGCGATGACATGCATCAGCGGGCCGCCCTGCAGCCCCGGGAAGACCGCCGAATTGATCCGCTTGGCGATCGCCTCGTCGTTGGTCAGGACCATCCCGCCGCGCGGGCCGCGCAGCGTCTTGTGGGTCGTCGTGGTCACGACATGCGCATGTTCCATCGGCGAGGGATGCGCGCCGCCGGCGACGAGGCCCGCGAAATGCGCCATATCGACCATCAGCAGCGCGCCGACGTCATCAGCGATGGCGCGGAAACGCGCGAAATCGAGCGTGCGCGGATAGGCCGAGCCACCCGCGATGATGAGGGCAGGGCGATGTTCCTTCGCCAGCGCTTCGACCTGGTCGAAATCGACGAGATGGTCATCGGGGCGCACGCCGTACTGCACGGCGTTGAACCATTTGCCCGACATCGCGGGCGGGGCGCCGTGGGTCAGGTGACCGCCGGCGTCGAGGCTCATCCCCAGGATCGTCGCGCCGGGCTTGGTCAGCGCCAGCATCACCGCGCCATTCGCCTGCGCACCCGAGTGCGGCTGGACGTTGGCGAAATTGCAGTCGAACAATTTCTTGGCGCGGTCGATCGCCAGCGTCTCGACCTCGTCCGACGGCGCGCAGCCCTGATAATAGCGGCGGCCCGGATAGCCCTCGGCATATTTGTTGGTGAACACCGACCCCTGCGCTTCGAGCACCGCCTTGGAGACGATGTTTTCCGAGGCGATCAGCTCGATCTGATAGCGTTCGCGCTCCATCTCATGTTTCATCGCCGCTGCGACCGCGGGGTCGACCGTGTCGACGCCGTCGGTGAAATATCCGGCCGATTTGATGGGCTTGGCGAGCGTGTCTGTAGTCATCGGCTGGTCTCCAGTTGGGCCAAATTGAAGGGAGGCTTGGAAAGCTTGTCGACGCGGCGCGCGTGGCGGTCGCCGGCGAAATCGGTGGTCAGGAACGCGTCGAGGCACGCCTTGGCCATATCGATTCCGGTCAGTCGCGCGCCCATCGCGATGACGTTCGCGTCATTGTGCTGGCGCGACAGGCTGGCCGAGAGCGGTTCGGACACGAGTGCGCAGCGGCACGCCGGGTTGCGGTTGACCGAGATCGAGATGCCGATACCCGAACCGCAGAGTGCGACGCCCTTTTTGGCCCGACCGCTCGCGACGGCTTCGGCCAGGGCGTAGCCATAATCGGGATAATCGACGCTGTCGGGGCCGTTGGTGCCCAGGTCCTCGACCTCGTGGCCCTGCTCGCGCAGCCAGTCCGCAAGCTGGGCTTTCAGCTCATAAGCGGCGTGATCGGAGGCAATGGCGATGCGCATGATGCGGCTCCCGCAAGGCTGGAGGGAATCGATGAGCGGCCTTTAGGCGAAGGCGCTGCATATGGCCATAAGCGAGGTGGCAAATTTGTGACGCAGCCGATAAAGCCTCGCCATGTCCGACACGATCATGTCCGTGCTGATGCTCACCGGGGCCGTTTTGACCGGGGGCGCCATCTATATTTTCCGCAAGGGCGATCGGCGCCGTGCGCTGCTGATGCTCGTCGCGGCGCTCGTGATGTTCGCCAATGTCGCGGTCTGGCTGGTACCGGTCAAGGAAACGTCAGCGAGCAGCGGCGCCGAATGAGCGACGACTGCGTCCACCGCGGCGATGGGCGCTTTTGTCCCGACTGCGGCAAGGATTTGCGCCCGCTAGCCATCGACCGCCGCGCGGTACTCGGAGAGCTCGCCGAAAATTGGTGGGAAAAGGGCGTGCTTCACACGCTGGTCGGACTGTTCCGCCAGCCGGGCATACTGATCCGCCGCTATATCGAGGTGGATCGCGACCTTCTCGTCAAGCCGATTCCCTATGTCGCGGTGATCCTTGCGGTCAATTATCTGGTCCGCGCGCGCGTCCTGCCGGGAAGCGATACCACCACCATCGGCCTGATCGAAAAACTGCGCAACGAGCCCGTCATCCTGCCGCTGATCATTGCCCTGACCTCGTCGCTGGTGCTCCATTTCATCTTTTATCGCCGGTCGCCGGCCGGCTTTTTCGGAACGACGGTGATGCGCCTTTATGTCGTGGCGCAAGCGACGCTCCTGATGCTTCTCGCCGACCTGCTGATGGAGGTCTTAACATCCGAGCGCGGAATGGAGCGCGTCTCGATCCGCTATGCCCTGGGACTCGGTTTCAATATCTTCGCGGTGCGGCAATTTTACGCCGGTGAGGGACGCGGCAGTTGGATCCGCGCGGTCGCCGCCGTGATTGGCTGCGAACTCGCGCTGATCCTGTTCATCTTCATGCCCGCATCGCTGATCGACAAGGCCGGGTTTTTCTAGCTCTCAGCGGATCGGCGAATCGGGAGCGAGCCGCATATCCAGATAGTTATCGAGCGACTTCATCAACTGGTCGAGCTCATGCTCGAAAAAGTGATTGGCACGCGGGATCTCGTCGTGATGGATCGTGATGCCCTTTTGCGTGCGCAGCTTGTCGACCAGCTTCTGCACCGCGCTCGGCGGCACGATCTCGTCCTGGCCGCCCGCGACGATGATGCCGGAGGAGGGGCAGGGGGCGAGGAAGCTGAAGTCATACATGTTCGCCGGCGGCGCGACCGACAGGAAGCCGCGGATTTCGGGGCGGCGCATCAAAAGCTGCATGCCGATCCACGCGCCGAAGCTGAAGCCCGCGATCCACGTCGTCTGCGCCTCGGGATGGATCGACTGCACCCAGTCGAGCGCCGACGCGGCATCGCTCAACTCGCCGATGCCATTGTCGAACGTGCCCTGGCTGCGGCCGACGCCGCGGAAGTTGAAGCGCAGCACCGCGAAGCCGCGTGCGACGAAGCTCTTGTACATCGCCTGGGTGATGCGGTCGTTCATCGTGCCGCCGCCCTGCGGATGCGGGTGCAGGATCAGCGCGACCGGCGCGCGCGGGCGCGGCGGGGGCGAGAAACGGCCTTCGATACGGCCTTCGGGGCCGGGGAAAATCACGTCGGGCATGGGCGCACCTCTTATGTTTTGGGCTCGGAGCCGAATCGCCGGAGCGGCGGGGTGGCGGAGCGAAGGCGCGGCCTATATAGAAATTGGGTGGCAAGTTGCAACTTTTGCGAATTACTCGCAATAAGTAGTGATTTGGCGCCTCCCATTTTTCCGTTTGTGTCGAGCGAAGTCGAGACACGCGAAGGCGTGCGCGACCTCAAGGTGTCTCGACTTCGCTCGACACAAACCGGATTTGAGGGCAGATGCGCCCGATGATCTACCTCGACTATCAAGCGACCACCCCGCTCGCTCCCGAGGCGCGCGAAGCGATGCTGCGCTGGCTGGCGGGCCCCGGTGACGGCGATGGTTTCGCCAATCCGTCGAGCACGCACAAGGGCGGTCGCGCCGCTGCCGCCGCGGTCGAGGTCGCGCGCGATCAGGTCGCGGCGCTGCTGCCGAAGGGCGGGCGCGTCTTCTTCACCTCGGGCGCGACCGAGGCGCTCAACTGGGCGCTGCTGCGCGGCGCGGAGGTCATGCCCGGCGGGGTCGCGGGGCTGAGCATCGAACATGCCGCGTCGCTGCAATGCCTCGAACGGTTGAACGCCGCGATCCTGCCGGTCGATGGCGAGGGCGTCGCGCTGCCTCCCGACACCGCGTCGATTCCCGAAAACGGCATCGTCGCGGCGATGCTGGTGAACAACGAGGTCGGCACCATCCAGCCGGTCGGTGATTTCGCCGCCGCCGCCCATGCGAAGAACAGCCTGCTGCTCTGCGATGCGGTGCAGGGCTATGGCCGCGTCGCCATTCCCGACGGCCCCGACCTGATCGCCATCTCGGCGCACAAGATCCATGGCCCCAAGGGCATCGGTGCGCTGTGGGTCAAGGACGGAGTCGACCTGCCGCCGCTGATGTTCGGCGGCGCGCAGGAACAGGGCATGCGCTCGGGCACCGTCTCGCCCGCGCTGTGCGCCGGGTTCGGCGCCGCGGCGGCGCTTGCGGCCGAGCGGTTCGATGCTGACGCGGCGCATGTCGAACGCCTCTGGTCGATCGCGCGCGCGATGCTGCCCGAATGGGCGATCAACGGGTCGGTGGCGCATCGCTACCACGGTAATCTCAATGTCCGCCGCGAGGGCGTCAACGGTCTTCGCCTGATGTCCGACGCGCGCAATATCGCCTTCTCGCTTGGCAGCGCGTGCGGCAGCGGGTCGGGCAAGGTCAGCCATGTGCTGCGCGCGATGGGCGTGAGCGAAGCCGCCGCGCGCGCGTCGATCCGTCTCGGCTGGGGCCGCTACACGACCGAGGCCGAGTTGCGCGACGGACTCGACGCGATCAAACAGGCCGCACGGCTGCAGGGGGGCAATTGATGCGCGTCACCTTCATCCACGCCGACGGGAAAGGACGGACCGAGGTCGAGGCCGCGCCGGGTTCGATCCTGCTCGACGTCGCGCAAGCGCATCTGATGCCGCTCGAAGGGACTTGCGAGGGTCAGATGGCCTGCTCGACCTGCCATGTCATCGTCGCCAAAGAAGATTTCGACCGTTTGCCTGATGCGACCGAGATGGAAGAGGATATGCTCGACCTCGCCGCCGGTGCACGGCGCACCAGCCGCCTTGCGTGCCAGATTGTGCTGACCGAAGCGATGGACGGGCTGACCGTCCATATTCCGTCCGAAAGCCGCAACATGCAGGGGCCGCGCTAACCTTGCCCCGTTCGTCACCCCGGACTTGATCCGGGGTCCCACTCAGCGACGTCGAAGAAGCGGGACCCCGGATCAAGTCCGGGGTGACGATCATGTTGATCCCCACCGCGCTTGCATTTCTCCGCTGCCCCCGCCATATGCGCGCCGGGAGTCGGGCGGACGTGGTCTTCGCCAACCCGGTCAGGTCCGGAAGGAAGCAGCCGCAACGAATTCGCCGCGGGTCGTTCCGGCTCCCACCCATTTCCCCCTTCGACAAGCGCGCCGACCGTCCCTAATACGGATCGCATGAGCGATTCCGCCGACGACGAACCACCGATGCTGGGCATGGATTTGCCGACCACCACGGCGCCCGCTTCGAGCGGCCCCTACCGCGTCCTCGCGCGCAAATATCGCCCGCAAACCTTTGCCGAACTGATCGGTCAGGACGCGATGGTGCGCACGCTCGGCAATGCGATCGCGCGCGACCGGCTGGCGCACGCCTTCCTGATGACCGGGGTGCGCGGGGTCGGCAAGACCTCGACCGCGCGGCTGATCGCCAAGGCGCTGAACTGCATCGGCCCGGACGGGCAGGGCGGGCCGACGATCGACCCCTGCGGCATCTGCGAACCATGCCGCGCGATCACCGAGGGCCGCCATATCGACGTGATCGAGATGGACGCCGCGTCGAACACCGGCGTCGACGACGTGCGCGAGATCATCGAGGCGGTGCGCTACGCCGCGGTGTCGGCGCGCTACAAGATCTACATCATCGACGAAGTGCACATGCTGTCGCGCAACGCGTTCAACGCGCTGCTGAAAACGCTCGAAGAACCGCCGCCACACGTCAAATTCCTGTTCGCGACGACCGAGGTCAACAAGGTCCCGGTGACGGTGCTGTCGCGCTGCCAGCGCTTCGACCTCCGCCGCATCACCCCCGACATGCTGTTCAGCCATTTCAGCTCGATCCTCCAGAAAGAAGGCGTCGAGGCCGAAGCGCCCGCGATCTGGCTGATCGCCAACGCCGCCGAAGGCTCGGTGCGCGACGGTCTGTCGATCCTCGACCAGGCGATCGCGCACGCCGACCTCGATGGCGGCGGCATGATCGGCGCGGCGCAGGTGCGGGTCATGCTCGGCCTGTCGGACCGCTCGTCGATCGCGAATTTGATGGCGACGATCCTCGAGGGCGATGCCGGCGCCGCGATTGATCTCGCGCGTGGCCAATATGCGCTGGGGATCGAACCCGTCGCGATGGTGCGCGGGCTGATGGACCTGACCCATGCGATCACGCTGGCCAAGGTGTCGCGCCACGACGATCCCGCGCTCGCCGAGGCCGACCGCGAACGGATCGGTGACTGGGCGCAGAAGCTGGGCTTCGCGCCGCTCAACCGGCTGTGGCAATTGCTGCTCAAGGGCCATGACGAGGTGCTGCGCGCCAACAATCCGCTCGAGCATCTGGAAATGCTGCTGCTGCGGGTAATCTATGCCGCCGCGATGCCCGATCCGGGCGAGCTCGCGAAGCTGCTCGAAACCGGCCATTTCCCCGCGACGCCACTGCCTGCGCCCGCCGCGCCGGCGCAGGATGCGACCGCGCAGGCGCCCGAACCGGTCGCCGCTGAAACCGTGCCGCCCGCCGAGACGCCCGCTTCGGCGCTCACCGTGGCGCAAATCCACCAATTGCTCGAAAGCACCGGCAATCATCGCCTCGCGGTCGACGTGCACGATCATCTGCGGATCATCACCCTCGAACCCGGCGCGATCGTCTTTGTCCCCGTCGCAGCGCTCGACGGCGGCTTCGCGCGCGACCTTGGCGACGCCTTGCTTTCGGCCACCGGCAGCCGCTGGCAGGTGCGCAGCGGCGAGGGCGAGGGGCGGCCGAGCCTCGGGCAGGTGCGCGCCGCGACGCTCGCCGACAACGACCAGCGCATCCGCGAACTGCCCGTCGTCAAGGCCGCATTGGCGGCTTTTCCTGACGCGAGGCTTGTCGAGGGCGACGAGACGCGGCATAGGTCCGCTCCATGAAATCGATGGAAGAAATGCTCAAGGCGGCGCAGCAAGCCGCCGAAACCGTACAGGCGCAGATGGCGGAGGCGCAGTCGAAGCTCGACAGCGTCGAGGTCGAAGGCATCTCGGGCGGCGGACTCGTCCGCATCACCGCGAGCGCCAAGGGCCGTATCAAGGCGATCTCGATCGACGACAGCCTGATGGTTCCTTCGGACAAGCAGATGCTCGAAGACCTGCTCGCCGCCGCGTTCAACGACGCGCGCGAAAAGGCCGATCAGGCGAGCAATGCCGAAATGGGCAAGATGACGAGCGGCCTGCAACTGCCGCCGGGCTTCAAACTGCCGTTTTGATCTCTCGTCGCCCCCGCGAAGGCGGGGGCCGCTATCGTTTTGCGCAGCGAGGCTGGCCGGGCTGCCAACGGCCCCCGCCTTCGCGGGGGCGACGGCAAAACCTCCCGTTCAGCGCAGCGACATTGAATGCGCGGCAAGTTACGCCATATTAGCGGTTGAAGACCCTATAAGAAGGACGGCGTGCCGGTTGCGGGCGCTTGTCCAGGAGCCATGATGAGCCAGACTTTCCCCCTGTTGCCGCTGCGCGACATTGTTGTTTTCCCGCATATGATCGTGCCGCTGTTCGTCGGCCGCGATCGCTCGGTCGCCGCGCTCGAAGTCGCGATGGAAGCCGATAAGGAAATTTTCCTCGTCGCTCAGCTCGATCCGGGCGAGGATGATCCGCAGCGCGACGACCTCTATGACGTCGGCGTCATCGCCACCGTGCTCCAGCTGCTGAAGCTGCCCGACGGCACCGTCCGCGTCCTCGTCGAGGGCAAGGAGCGCGCCAAGCTCGTCGCGCTCGAAAATGACGACAAGGCGGTGGTCGCGCGCGTGACGCCGATCGCCGATGCCGAGGACGACAGCGTCGATACGGCGGCGCTGATGCGCTCGGTCGTCGACCAGTTCGAAAATTACGCCAAGCTCAACAAGAAGATGCCCGCCGAAACCGCGGTGCAGCTGTCGCAGATCGAGGACGCCTCGCGCCTTGCCGACTCGGTCGCGGGCAATCTCAACATCAAGGTTTCCGACAAGCAGGCCCTGCTCGTCGAGGGCCAGCCCGCCAAGCGCCTCGAAATGGTCTTCGCCTTCATGGAGGGCGAACTCGGCGTGCTGCAGGTCGAAAAGAAGATCCGCGGCCGCGTCAAGCGCCAGATGGAAAAGAGCCAGCGCGAATATTATCTCAACGAGCAGTTGAAGGCGATCCAGCGCGAACTCGGCAACGACAATGGCGAGGGCGGGGACGACCTCGCCGAACTGGCGGCCAAGATCGAGGGCATGAAAATGTCCAAGGAAGCCAAGGCAAAGGCGCAGGCCGAAATGAAGAAGCTGCGCGGCATGGCGCCGATGTCGGCCGAGGCGACCGTCGTGCGCAATTATCTCGACACGCTGATCGGCCTGCCGTGGGGCAAGAAGTCGAAGCTGAAAAAGGATATCGCGGCGGCGCAGGCGGTGCTCGACAACGACCATTATGCGCTCGAAAAGGTCAAGGACCGGATCGTCGAGTATCTGGCGGTCCAGGCGCGCACCAACAAGCTGAAGGGGCCGATCCTCTGCCTCGTCGGCCCGCCGGGCGTCGGCAAGACCAGCCTCGGTAAGAGCATCGCGAAAGCGACCGGGCGTGAATTCATCCGCCAGTCGCTCGGCGGCGTGCGCGACGAGGCCGAAATCCGCGGCCACCGCCGCACCTATATCGGCTCGCTGCCGGGCAAGATCGTGACGAACCTCAAAAAGGCCGGCACGATGAACCCGCTGTTCCTGCTCGACGAGATCGACAAGCTGGGCCAGGATTTCCGCGGCGATCCGGCTTCGGCGCTGCTCGAAGTGCTCGACCCCGAACAGAATGGCAAGTTCCAGGACCATTATCTGGAGATCGACGTCGACCTGAGCGACATCATGTTCGTGACGACGGCGAACTCGCTCAACCTGCCGCAGGCGCTGCTCGACCGCATGGAGATCATCCGGCTCGAAGGCTATACCGAGGACGAGAAGGTTGAGATCGCCAAGCTCCACCTGATCGCCAAGCAGATCGAGGCGCATGGCCTGAAGGCCGGCGAGTTCGAGCTGACCGACGAAGGCTTGCGCGATCTCATTCGCTATTACACCCGCGAAGCGGGCGTCCGCACCCTCGAACGCGAGATCGCCAAGCTCGCGCGCAAGGCGCTGCGCCGCATCCTCGAAGGCAAGATGGAGAGCGTCGTCGTGACGCCCGACAATCTCGCGGATTATTCGGGGGTGCGAAAATACAAGCATGGCATGGGCGACCTCGAGGACCAGATCGGCGCCGTCACCGGCCTCGCCTGGACCGAGGTCGGCGGCGAATTGCTGACGATCGAGGCGGTCACCGTGACCGGCAAGGGGCAGGTCCGCACCACCGGCAAGCTCGGCGAAGTTATGACCGAATCGGTGCAGGCGGCGCTGTCGTTCGTGAAGGCGCGCGCGCCGAGCTATGGCATCAAGCCGAGCCTGTTCGCGCGCAAGGACATCCACATCCACCTGCCCGAAGGCGCGGTGCCGAAGGATGGTCCGTCGGCGGGCGTCGGCATGGTCACCGCGATGGTCTCGACGCTGACCGGCATCGCGGTGCGCCGCGACGTCGCGATGACCGGCGAAGTCACGCTGCGCGGCCGCGTACTGGCGATCGGCGGGCTCAAGGAAAAGCTGCTCGCGGCGCTTCGCGGCGGCATCACGACGGTGCTGATTCCCGAGGAAAATGAGAAGGATCTGGTCGAGATTCCCGCCAACATTACCGGCGGACTCAACATCATACCCGTCAGTCATGTCGACCAGGTGCTCGCCGAAGCGTTGGTCAGCCCGGTCGAACCGATCGAATGGACCGAGGCCGACGAACTGGCGACCTCGCCCCCCGTCGCCACGGCAACCGACCCGGAGACAGCGATTCGCCATTGACCGCGGTTGAGCGTGACCGCTTTTCGTCGCAAAAACGTCATTTTGACGCGTTTTTGCCCCTTTTTTGCTTTGACAACGGGGGGGCAAAGCGCGTTAGTGACGCGCCATGGCACCGCCATGAATCATTCAACCAACAAATCACAGGGGTTCCTTAGGCATGAACAAACAAGACCTGATCGCCGCCGTCGCTGACTCGAGCGGCCTGACCAAGGGTGACGCGAGCAAGGCGGTCGAAGCTGTTTTCGACGCGATCACGGGTTCGCTGAAGAAGGGTGGCGAAGTCCGCCTCGTCGGTTTCGGCACGTTCGCCGTCAGCAAGCGCAAGGCCTCGACCGGCCGCAACCCGCGCACCGGCGAAACGATGACCATCGCGGCATCGAACCAGCCGAAGTTCAAGGCCGGCAAGGCCCTCAAGGATGCCGTCAACTGATCGGCAGCACCTTTTGCTGAAAACATTTCGGGTCGCGGCGAAAGCTGCGGCCCGTTTTGCATCGGCCCCGTTCTGCATCGGGCAGGCCAATGCTGTCGAAAGCCCGTTGCATTCACCGCCGCAGCGGCTATGGACGTCCGGCTTTCGGACGCGGCATCGCCGCTTCGGTCCGGAAGGGCGCGTAGCTCAGTGGTAGAGCACACCCTTCACACGGGTGGGGTCGCAAGTTCAATCCTTGCCGCGCCCACCATGACCCCGGAGGCGGACTCCTTGCTGACCGGGTCATTCATCGCCTATTCAATGCGTTCGCATTAGGAATCCGGCCATGTTCCGCACTCTCACATTTTCGCTGGCCTCGGCCGTCCTGCTTGCTTCCGCGGCGCCCGCCGTCGCACGCGGCGATCGCGACCAGGATCAGCTGCGCGACGCCGCGGCGCAGGGGCAGGTGGTGCCGCTGGGCAAGCTGATCGCCGACGTCCGTTCGCGGCCGCCCTATCGCGACATGACTTATCTCGGCGGCCCGCAGTTCGACCAGCAGCGCATGATCTATGCGCTCAAATTCATGGACGGCAGCCAGGTGGTCGTCGTCTATGTCGATGCCCGCACCGGCCGGATCGTCGGCCGCAAGCCCTGAAATCTTCCCGAACGACATTTGCGATGACCGCCGCGAGTGGTACACAGCAGCAAAGCGGCCGGGGATAACCGGCTCGCGCTAGGAAAGGCGTTTGAATGCGGATTTTGATTGTCGAAGACGAACCCACGCTCGGCCCGCAGTTGAAGGCGACGCTGGAGGGTGCGGGCTATGCCGTCGACCTCGCCACCGACGGCGAGGACGGCCATTTCCTCGGCTCGACCGAAAGCTATGACGCCGCGATCCTCGACCTTGGCTTGCCCGAAATCGACGGGCTCACCGTGCTCGACCGCTGGCGCAAGGAAAAGCGCAATTTTCCCGTGCTCGTGCTGACCGCGCGCGGCAGCTGGTCGGACAAGGTCGCGGGCCTCGACGCCGGCGCCGACGATTATCTCGCCAAGCCGTTCCAGACCGAGGAACTGATCGCCCGCCTGCGCGCGTTGATCCGCCGCGCGGCCGGCAACGCGTCGAGCGAGCTGATCGCGGGCAAGGTGCGCCTCGATACGCGTTCGGGCCGCGTGACGCTCGACGGCGAGCCGGTCAAGCTGACGGCGCAGGAGTATAAGCTGCTGTCGTACCTGCTCCATCACAAGGGCAAGGTGGTGTCGCGTACCGAGTTGATCGAACATATCTATGATCAGGATTTCGATCGCGATTCGAACACGATCGAAGTGTTCGTGACGCGCATCCGCAAGAAACTCGGCGCCGACATCATCACGACGATCCGCGGCCTGGGTTACCAGCTCGACGATCCGCAGGGCTAAGCCGTGGCCGAGGCCGATGTTCCGGCCATCGTAGCCGACACCGACGCCGCGAAGCCGCAGGCGCTGACGAGCCGGATCACCGGCTCGCTTGCGCGGCGCATGATCGCGATCGCTGCGATCTGGATTTCGGTGCTGTTGATCGGCGGCGGGTTCGCGCTCGACCGGGTGCTGACCGGTGCGATCACGCGCAACTTCGATTCGAACCTCGAATATGTGCTGCTCAGCATGATCCGCTCGTCGGAAATCGGCCCCGACGGCGAGGTCCGGATGATTGAGCCGCTCGGCGATCCGCGTTTCCTCGAACCCTATAGCGGCCTCTATTGGCAGATCAGCGGCGGGCGGCAGGAACCCTATCCCTCGCGCTCGCTGTGGGAACGGCGGCTCGACACGTCGGACAAGCACGACGACCAGCAACTCCATGTCTATGACAGCAACCAGTTCCCCGACGAGGAATTGCGCGTCGCCGAGCGCGACGTCATGCTGCCCGGCAGCAAAACCAAATGGCGGTTCCAGATCGCCCAGTCGCGCGAGGTGCTGCAGGTGCAAACGCGGGCGGTGCGGGCGACGCTGATCCCGAGCCTCGGCCTGCTGGGGCTGGGGCTCATCATCCTCGCGGCGCTCCAGACCTTCTATGGCCTCTGGCCCCTGCGGCACATCCGCCGGGCGATCGCCGCGATGCGCGGCGGCCAGCAACGCCGCGTCGTGGCGCCGCTGCCGCTCGAGGTGCAACCGATCGTCGATGAATTGAACGCGCTGCTCGCGCATAACGAGAAACAGGCCGAAGAGGCGCGGCTCCACGCGGGCAACCTCGCCCATGCGCTGAAGACGCCGCTGACCGTGCTCGTCAACAGCGCGACCGGTAACAAATCGGATCTTGCCGATACGGTCCGGCGCGAGGCGGCGACGATGCAGCGCCAGGTCGAACACCACCTCGCGCGCGCGCGCGCGGTCGGGCGGCGCGGTGCGGCGCAGGCGCGCGCCAACGTCCGTGACAGCGTCGACAGCGTGTCGCGCGCCGTGGCCTTGCTCTATCCCGATGCACGGCTCGACGCATCGGGCGACAAGGAACTGATCGTGCGGGTCGAGCGGCAGGATCTCGACGAACTGATCGGAAACCTGCTCGAAAATGCCGCAAAATACGGCGGCGGCAGCGTGTTCGTCACCGTCCAGCGCGAGGGTGGCATGGTGGAAATCCTTATCGAGGATGACGGTGCGGGCATCTCGCCCGCCGACCGCGACCGGGTCATCGACCGCGGCGTGCGGCTCGACAGCGGCAAGCCGGGAACGGGCCTCGGCCTTGCGATCGTGCGCGACGTGGCGGAGATTTACGGCGGCAGCATCGCGCTCGAAGAGAGCGAGGATTTAGGGGGGCTGCTGGTACGGCTCAGGCTGCCGGCGGGGTAGGCAGGAGGCCGTTTGGGGTGGTAGCGGACGCTTATGTCATCGTCATCCCGGGCTTGACCCGGGACCCGCCTTCCTTCTTTCGCTGCCGGTTCAAAGACAAGGCAGGCCCCGGGTCAAGCCCGGGGTGACGTCAATGGAACGACAGCAATCGGTCGTTTCCTGCCCTTGGCGAAATAGGACCGGCAGCGGAAATTGCCGCTTTCCTAAATTATTTCACTGTGTCAGCCTTCGATCCGCCCTTTGACTTGTCGATCACAGCGCCCCGCTTCGCGATGCGCCTGGATACCAAGCCTTAACAAGCCTTAAAGCGACAAAGGAGACAGTTTCCCCCTCAACGTCCGTCGCTTTTGTCGCTTTAAGCCGCCGTAACCTCCAGTCCGCGCTGCACGCCCGGCCGCGCCAGTCCCGCATCGAGCCAGCGCTGGACATGCTCGAATCGCGCGAAGCCGACGATTTCGGCGGCGTCATAGAAGCCGATCAGATTACGTACCCAGCCGAGCAGCGACATGTCAGCGATGCTGTAGCCTTCATCGATAATCCACTCGCGATCCGCGAGCCGGTCGTTGAGCACGCCGAGCAGCCGCGCCGATTCCGCCGCGTAGCGGTCGCGCGGGCGTTTGTCCTCAAAGTCCTTGCCGGCGAATTTGTGGAAGAAGCCGAGCTGGCCGAAGATCGGTCCGGCGCCGCCCATCTGCCACATCAGCCACTGAATCGTTTCATAGCGCGTCGCCGGGTCGGGCGAGAGGAACTGGCCCGACTTGTCTGCCAGATAGATCAGGATCGCGCCCGATTCGAACAGCGCCAGCGGCTTGCCGCCGGGGCCGTCGGGATCGTAGATCGCGGGAATCTTGCCATTGGGATTGAGCGCGAGGAACGCCGGGTCGTGGCTTTCGTTCGCCATGATGTCGATGCGGTGCGGCTCATAGGGAAGACCGCTTTCCTCGAGCATGATCCCGACCTTCACGCCATTCGGCGTCGGGGCGGAGAAAAGCTGGAGCCGGTCGGGATGCTGCGCGGGCCATTTGGCGAAGATCGGGTGCGTCACGCCCCTTGCTCCTGCTTGGCCTTCTGGTGATGGCGGATCACCTCCTCGATGATGAAGCGCAGGAATTTTTCGGTGAAATCGGGATCGAGATCGGCATCGCGAGCCAGTTCGCGCAGCCGGCCGATCTGGCGTTCCTCGCGCGCCGGGTCGGCAGGGGGCAGGCCGCCCTTCGCCTTGAGTTCGCCGACCGCCTTGGTCACCTTGAACCGCTCGGCGAGCATATAGACGAGCGCCGCGTCGATATTGTCGATGCTCTGGCGATAGCGGCTGAGTTGGTCGTCCATGCGCGGCTCCTCTGATGCCCGGCACGCTTGGCACTGCGCAGGGGCGCAAGGCAAGCCGAAAGTCGTTGCAAATTCACCCCCGCACGGCCAAGGCTCGCCGCGTCATGAGTGCTGAAATCCACCGTCTTCACGGCGAAAAGCCCCCCTCGCTCGACCCGATGATGGCGCTCGTCGCCGCCGACATGAACGAGGTCAATGCGGTCATCCTCGACCGCATGCAGTCCGAAGTGCCGCTGATCCCCGAACTCGCCGGCCATCTGATCGCCGGCGGCGGCAAACGGATGCGCCCGATGCTGACGCTCGCGTGCGGCAAGTTGCTCGACTATCCGGGCCGCCGCCACTGCAAGCTCGCCGCGGCGGTCGAATTCATCCACACCGCGACCCTGCTCCACGACGATGTCGTCGACGGATCGGACCTGCGCCGTGGCCGCAAGACCGCGAACCTGATCTGGGGCAACAGCGCGTCGGTGCTGGTGGGCGACTTCCTGTTCAGCCGGGCCTTCGAGGTGATGGTCGAGGACGGCTCGCTCAAGGTCCTCAAGATATTGTCGCGCGCTTCGGCGGTGATCGCCGAGGGCGAGGTCAACCAGCTCTCGGCGCAGCGCCGCATCGAAACGAGCGAAGACCAGTATCTCGCGATCATCAACGCCAAGACCGCCGAGTTGTTCGCGGCGGCGTGCAAGATCGCCGCGGTCGTCGCCGAACGCGACGATACGACCGAGGCGGCGCTCGACAGCTATGGCCGCAACCTCGGCGTCGCCTTCCAGCTCGTCGATGACGCGATCGACTATGTCTCCGACGCCGAGACGATGGGCAAGGGCGTCGGCGACGACTTTCGCGATGGCAAGGTGACATTGCCGGTGATCCTTGCCTATGCGCGTGGCAATGCCGAAGAGCGCGACTTCTGGAAACAGGCGATCGTCGGCCACCGCAGCTCGGACGAGGACCTCGCTTATGCGACCTCGCTGCTCCACAAGCACGACACGATCGCCGACACGCTGGCGCGCGCGCGCCACTATGGCCAGCGCGCCGTCGATGCGATCGGCGGCTTCCGCGCCAGCCAGGCTAAGGCGGCGCTGACCGAGGCGGTCGCCTTTGCGGTCGCCCGCGCTTATTGAGGAGCGGTCATGGCGATGATGGGTCCCGCGGCCGAAAGCCCCGACGCCTATATCGCCGCCTTGTCGGGCTGGCAGCTCGAGCTTTGCACGATGCTCCGCGCCGCCGTGATGCGGGCTGCGGCTTTCGAAGAGACGATCAAATGGACCAATCTCGTCTTCCTGGCGAATGGTCCCTGCATCCTGATCCGTGCCGAGGAGAAACGCGTGCTGCTCGGCTTCTGGCGCGGCAAGAGGCTGCGCGAGATCGAGCCGCGCATCAAGGCGAGCGGCAAATATGAGCTTGGCAATCTCATCATGACCGAAGAGACGGTCATCGATGTCGCGGTCGTCGAACGGCTCGCGGCGGAGGCCTATCGGCTTAACTTCGATCTCGGCAATCCGTCGACAAGGACATGAGCCTGACCCTGCCGATCGACGCGGTGCTGCCCGACATCATGGCGGCGCTGACGCTCAAGCCCAATGCCGTCGTCGTTGCCCCACCGGGCGCGGGCAAGACGACGCGCGTCGCGCCTGAAATCCTCAAACAGCCCTGGTGCAAGGGCGTCGTGTGGTTGCTCTCGCCCCGCCGCCTCGCCGCGCGCGCCGCCGCCGAGCGTATCGCCGAGGAGACGGGGACGAAGGTGGGCGGTCTCGTCGGCTATGCGACGCGCCTCGACAGCAAGCAGTCGAAGGACACGCGGCTGCTGGTGATGACGCCGGGGCTGTTCCGCAACCGCATCCTTGCCAATCCCGAGCTGACCGGGGTCACCGCGGTGCTGTTCGACGAGGTGCATGAACGCAGCCTCGACGGCGATTTCGCGCTCGCGCTCGCCATCGACGCGCAACAGGGGCTGCGCGACGATTTGCGGCTCGTCGCGATGTCGGCGACGCTCGACGGTGCGCGTTTCGGCGCGCTGCTCGGCAATGCGCCGGTCGTGAAGAGCGAGGGCAAGATCTGGCCGCTCGATCTGCGCCACATCGGCCGCCGCGCCGAGGACCGGCTCGAGGTCAGCGTCCTCGCGGCCGTGCGCAAGGCGCTTGCCGACGAGCCCGAGGGCGACATGCTGACCTTCCTGCCCGGTGCCGGCGACATCGAACGTGCGGCGACCGCGGTCGAGGAGACGCGGCTGCCGCTCGTTGTCCACCGGCTGCACGGCCAGATCGACCCGGCGCTGCAACGCGCGGCGCTGGTTCGCGACGCGAACGGCAAGCGCAAGCTGATCCTCGCAACGAGCATCGCCGAGACCAGCCTGACGATCGAGGGGGTGCGCATCGTCATCGACGCCGGCCTGTCGCGGCGCCCGCGCTTCGACAAGGCGGCTGGCATCGCGCGGCTCGTCACCGAACGCGCCAGCCAGGCCTCGGCGACCCAGCGCGCGGGCCGCGCGGCACGGCAGGGGCCGGGCGTTGCCTACCGACTGTGGGAGGCGGCGGCGACGACGGGCATGCCGCCCTTCGATCCGCCCGAAATCCACGAGAACGACCTGATGCCCGTCGTGCTCGACTGCGCGAGCTGGGGCATCGTCGATCCGCGCCAATTGGGCTGGCTCGACCCGCCGTCGCCCGCCGCGATCGCCGAGGCGAAGACGCGGCTGCAGGCGATCGGCGCCTTGGCGGCCGACGGGCGGATTACGCCGCATGGCCATGCGCTGGCCGCGATCCCGCTGCCGGTGCCGCTCGCGCATATGATCCTCGACGCGGCGGCGGCGGGCGAGGCCGAACTCGCCGCGCGGCTCGCGGTGTTGCTGACCGAACCGGGACTCGGCGGGCGCGGCGTGGATGTCGAGGCGCGGCTCCAGCGCTGGAAAGGCGCGAAAGGCGACCGCGCCGAAGGGGCCTGGCGGCTGGGGCGCCGGCTCGCCGCGCTGGCGGAAAAACGCGTCGAGGACAGCGCGCCGCTGACCTCGCGCTCGGTCGGCGGCTGGATCGCGACCGCCTGGCCCGACCGCGTGGCGCGCCAGCGCGCCGGCCAGCGCGGCGAATATCTCAGCGTCGGCGGTCGCGCCTATAAGCTCGACCCGCTCGATCCGCTCGCGGGTAGCGAATGGCTGGCGATCGCCGATGCGCAGGGCCATGCGGCGGGCGTGCGCATCCTCGCCGCCGCACCGATCGCGCAGATCGAGGTCGAGGCGATCTTCGCCGATCGCATCGTCGCCCATTCGGCGAGCAGCTATGACGCATCCAACGACCGCGTCGATCATCGCCGCGAACGCCGGCTCGGCGCCATCGCGCTGGCCAGCGGCAAGGCCGGGCGCGACGAGGGCGCCGGGGACGACGCGGCGCTGCGCCTGACTGCGGTGCGCGACAAGGGGCTCGGGCTGATCGGCTGGGGTCCGGCATCGCAGGCGCTGCGGCTGCGCGCCTCCTTCGCGGGCATCGACGCGCTGTCGACCGCCGCCCTCGCCGACAGCCTCGATATCTGGCTCGCGCCGCTGCTGCCCGGATGTCGGGGGCTGCGCGATATCGGCGACAGAAAGCTCACCGATGCGCTGATGGCGCTGCTCGACTGGCCGGCGCGGCAATTGCTCGAAAAGCGCGCGCCCGACGTTTATGCGACGCCGGCGGGCAGTCGCCATGCGATCGACTATGGCGCCGACGGCGGGCCGCAGGTGTCGGTGCGGGTGCAGGAGATGTTCGGGCTGGCGCGCCACCCCGCCGTCGGCGAACCGCCGGTACCGCTGGTCCTCGCGCTGACCTCGCCCGCGCACCGCCCGATCCAGACCACCCGCGACATCGCGAGCTTCTGGAGCGGCAGCTGGCACGAGGTCGCGCGCGAAATGCGCGGCCGCTACCCCAAGCATAGCTGGCCCGACGACCCCGCGACGGCGCGACCGACCCTGTTGACCAAGGCGGCGCAGGCGCGAAGGGATGGGCATTAGATCGTCGCCCCCGCGAAGGCGGGGGCCGCTGGCGGTGTGGCGCAAGGCCGACAACGGCCCTCGCCTGCGCGGGGGCGACGGCTTTCCTCTTTTCGTCGCCCCCGCTTGGCGCTAAGGCGCGGCAACAGCGCCATCCAAGGACGAGACTATGAAAGCCCGCATTTTCCAGAAGCCCAAGAACGCCATGCAGTCGGGCCGCGCAGGCACGCAGCGCTGGGTGCTGGAATTCGCCCCCGCCGAGGCGCGCAAGGCCGATCCGCTGATGGGGTGGGCGGGCAGCGGCGACACCCAGCGTCAGCTCAAGCTGGGCTTTGCGAGCCGCGACGAGGCGGTGGCCTATGCGACGCGCGAAGGCATCGACGCGGAGGTTATCGCGACCCCGGCGCGCACGCTCAAGATCCAGGCCTACGCCGACAATTTCCGCTGAGGCTTAAATCACAGCTTCGTCATTGCGAGCGAAGCGAAGCAATCCAGGGCGGTTTACGCCTACTCTCTGGATTGCCGCGTCGCTTCGCTCCTCGCAATGACGCGGCTTGGTTACTCCGCGTCCGGCTGCAGCAGCTTGTGCAGGTGGACGACGACATATTTCATTTCGGCATCGTCGACGGTGCGCTGGGCGGCGCTGCGCCATGCCTTTTCGGCGGCCTTATAGTCGGGATACAGGCCGACAACGTCGAGATTGTGGAGGTCGACGAAGTCGAGGCCCTGCGGGTCGCTGACGCGGCCGCCGAAGACCAGGTGCAATTTGCTCATCTTGGTTTCCTAGCGCTGGTAGACTGGGGAGGGGATGCGGGCGCCCCTATTCCGCTACGCGCCAATAGGCAAGCAAGCTGTCCGCTTCCTGTCTTACGCGTCCTTGTCGCCGCCGCCGCTCTTGGGCAGCAGCGCGCCGAGCAGCGCACCGATCGCTACCGCACCCGCGACGAGCGCGATCGGCTGCTTTTCGGCAACATCCTTGAGCTTCGAATTGGCGCGCTTCGCCTGCGCCTTGCCCTTGGCGAGCGCTTCGCCGGCGGCTTCGCGCGCGACGCCGGCCTGTTCGGCGCCCTTGGCGGCCAGCTCGTTCGTCGCGGCGCGGGCGCGGCCATAACCGTCCTGGATGCGCGCCTTCGCCGCCTCGGCGGTCAGCTTGGCGCTTTCGGCGGTCTTCTGCGCAACTTCACTCACTTTGGCGGTGGTTTCCCGGGCGGTTTCACTGAGCGGCTTCATTCTGGTCCTCCGTAATTTCACGATCTTCACCCACATCGCCTTGATCGGGGCGTAGCTTGTCGAGGCCCGCTTCGGCGAGATCGCGCAGGCGGCGGCCGAGGCGGGGGGCATGCTCCCGGATCGGGTCGCGGAGCAGCCAGGCGATCCCCGCCGCCGCCGCAAGAGCGATCGGCAAGCGATTGTTCCTGAACTGTTTTTGTACCGCCTCCGCGGTGTCGTCGACCTTGGCGCCGAGGCGGTATTTGCCGCGGTTGTAGAGCGACTTCGGCTTGAAGGCCTCGCCCGCCGCGCCGAGCTTGCGCTGCAATTCGGCGCGCTGGATCATCGATCGGCGCGCGGCGTTGATCAGGCGGGTTCGCGATGGGCGCATCAATCATCTCCCCGCGCAAGAAAATCGTCGCGGAACGCGGCTTTGACATCGCCATAGCTGAGTTTCGCCCGCCAGCCCGCAAAGGCGGCGACGAGGAGCAGCGCCGAGACGACGATCAGCGTCGCGAGCAACGGCCCGACCTGGACGGCCAGCACGAGGATCGCGCCGAACGCCAGCGCGAGCATCGCGACGACGAGCGCGCTTCCCGCGACAAAACCCCAGGCCGAGGTCCAGCCGACGCCATGATAGGCGAGCGCGCCGCGCGCCTTGAGCAGCGCTACCTCGGCCTCCGCCGCCGCCTGCAGATTGTCGACGACGTCGCCGACGATCTTTTCCAGCGGCACCGGCGGCGGGGCGACCGGGCGCCCGTCGGGCGCATAGCCGTGGCTCACGCGGTTGAACGCGCCCTCTTCGGACGGGGCAGGGGTGTCAGGCTTTGGCGGTGACATTGCGAATGGCTGGGTTTCAGTCGCTGCTCGAACCCTTGAGCAGGCGTGCCAGCACGAAGCCGAGCACCGCTGCGGCACCGACCGACACAGCCGGGTTCTTCTTGACCAGATCCTTGGTCGCGGCGGCGAGTTCGTCGAGGTCCTTCTTGTCGAGCGAGGTGGCCAGGCCGGCGACGGTCGAGGCGGCCGAGCGGGCGTAGTCGCCATATTGCTTGCCGAATTTGCTGTCGACGGTGCCGGCGCTGTCCTCGAGCATCTTGGCGAGGCTGCCGACGGCTTCGGCGGCCTTGTCCTTGCCCTTGGTCGCCGCGTCGCGGGCCTTGGTCGAGGCCTGGCCGGCGAGGTTGCTCGCGTCGGCCTTCAGCGAGGCGGCTTTTTTCGAGGCTTCGCTCTTGATCGTCGCGCCGGTGGCGGCGAGCTGGTCGCGGATCGGATGCTCGGCACTCTTGGCCGCCGCGGGCTTGCGCGCGGGCGCGGCCTTGGTCGCGGCGGGCTTGGCGGGCGCCTTGGCAGCGGGCTTCTTGGCGGCGGGAGTAGCGGCTTTGGCCATCGGTTCGTCCTCTTCTCTTATACGAAGCGCGGCTTTGCCCGCCGCGCCTGTCCCTGTCTCTGCGATAATATAGCAACAGGCGATGAATGGTTCCATAGCGCGGCAAAATTCCCCCAAAAATAGCGACGCGCACGGTTGCACTAAGGGCAGGGCGCCGATAACAGGCGGGCGCCTTTCCAACCGGCCCATATGGTGCCGCCAGCAGGACGATCCTCCATGACCGCCATCATCGACATTCACGGCCGCGAAATCCTCGACAGCCGCGGCAACCCCACCGTCGAAGTCGATGTGCTGCTGGAGGATGGCAGCTTCGGCCGCGCCGCGGTGCCCTCGGGCGCCTCGACCGGCGCGCATGAAGCGGTCGAACTGCGCGATGGCGACAAGGGACGCTATCTCGGCAAGGGCGTGACCAAGGCGGTCGCCGCGGTGAACGGCGACATCGCCGACGCGCTGATCGGCCTCGATGCCGAGGACCAGCGCGAACTCGACCAGATGATGATCGACCTCGACGGCACGCCGAACAAGAGCCGCCTCGGCGCCAATGCGATCCTCGGGGTCAGCCTCGCCGCTGCCAAGGCCGCCGCCGACGCGCGCGGCCTGCCGCTCTACCGCTATGTCGGCGGCGTCTCCGCCCGCACGCTCCCCGTTCCGATGATGAACATCATCAACGGCGGCGAGCATGCCGACAACCCGATCGACGTGCAGGAATTCATGATCATGCCCGTCGGCGCCGGCAGCATCGCCGAAGCGGTGCGCTGGGGCAGCGAAATTTTCCACACGCTGAAGAAAGGCCTGTCGGCGAAGGGCCTCGCGACCGCGGTCGGCGACGAGGGCGGCTTCGCCCCGAACCTCGCCTCGACGCGCGCCGCGCTCGATTTCATCGCGGCGTCGGTCGACGAAGCCGGGTTCAAGCTCGGCACCGACGTCGTGCTCGCGCTCGATTGCGCCGCGACCGAATTCTTCAAGAACGGCAAGTACGAGATCAGCGGCGAAGGCCTGTCGCTCAGCCCCGAACAGATGGCCGCCTATCTCGCCGCGCTCGTCAACGACTATCCGATCAAGTCGATCGAGGACGGGATGAGCGAAGATGATTTCGTGGGCTGGAAGGCGCTCACCGACCTCGTCGGCGACAAGTGCCAGCTCGTCGGCGACGATCTGTTCGTCACCAACCCGCTGCGGCTGGAGCAGGGGATCAAGGACGGCCTCGCCAACTCGCTGCTCGTCAAGGTCAACCAGATCGGCACGCTGTCGGAAACGCTCGACGCGGTCGATATGGCGCACCGCGCGCGCTACACCGCCGTGATGTCGCACCGTTCGGGCGAGACCGAGGATGCGACGATCGCCGACCTCGCGGTCGCGACCAACTGCGGCCAGATCAAGACCGGCAGCCTCGCGCGTTCGGACCGGCTCGCGAAATACAACCAGCTGATCCGCATCGAGGAAGAGCTGGGCGACATGGCGCGTTACCCGGGGGCGGCGATTTTCGGGTGAGCGGCTTCCGCGTTGGAGGACGGCAGGCGCTACAGGGTGCCGCATTCGGGTAGCGGTGGTCCATGGCTAAAGGTGGTTCCCCCGTTATGGCCCCCACCCTCGATCATGACTTCGTATGAAATACCTTCCGCAAGGGGAGGCACAAGACCGCCACCAAGCCAGCCCGCAGGAACATCGCCATATAATATGATGTCGGACCTGAAAGGTTCGTATCGCCCGGCGTTCGTCGGCGCGTAGGTCGACCATATACGCGTCCACGACTTGTCCCCGCTGTCGGAGGCAAGGACGGTCAGCCTGTCCATCTGCGGCGCTTCCTTGGAGGGCATCGTGATATGAAAGCCGGTTCGTCCGGCTTGCTGACAGACGTCGACGATGATCCGGGGCGGCTGGCAGGAGGATAGCGTCGCGGTCGCCATCATCATCGCCGCAATCTTGCTCGGGTTCATCGCGCATCGCTCGTCGTCTGGCCGCCCACGTTCGCCCCTCACTCCCCCTTCAGATATTTGTCGAACCACCCGATCGTCCGGCGCAGCGAGTCCAGCTGGTTCTCGCGCTTCTGGAAACCATGACCCTCCTCGGGGTAGAAGATCGTCTCGACGATATTGCCCTTGGCCTTGAGCAGGTCGTGAACCTCCTGCGCCTGGCCGCGCGGCACGCGGATGTCATTCTCGCCCTGGATCGTCAGCAGCGGTGCCTTCGCTGCCTTCATATAGGTCAGCGGCGAGGCGGCGTCGTAAACCGCGCCATCCTTTTCCGGCGTGCCGAGCAGGCTGCGCTGATAGGCTTTCAGGAACTCGTCCTGGTCGCGGTACATGGTGCGCCAGTTGATGATGCCGAACCATTGCACCGCCGCCGCGAATTCGCCGGGGGTGCGGCCGATCGCCATCAGCGTCATGAAACCGCCGTAGGAGCCGCCGAAGATGCCGATCTTCTTGTCGTTCACATAGCCCGACTGGACGAGGAAGGCCTTGGCCGCCACGGTGTCCTTCAGGTCGCCGCCGCCGAGGTCCTGGAAATTGGCTTCCTGGAATTTCTTGCCATAGCCGGTCGAGCCGCGGAAATTGGGCTGGATCACGACATAGCCGCGCGTCGCGAACGCGGTGGCGTAGCGCGAGAAGCCGTCCTGCGACTGGCCGGTCGGGCCGCCGTGCGGCATCACGATCGCGGGGTTGCTGCCATCGCGTTTCAGGTTGAACGGCATCGTCACCACCGCGCTGATCAGTGTGCCGTCGAAGCTTTTGTAGGTCACGATCTGCGATTTGGGCAGCGTCGCGGGGGCGAGGCTGGCCATCGCCAGCGGCACCACGGGCACCGCCTTGTTCGCGCCGAGGTCATAGGCATAGAGCATCGTCGGCGAATCCGCGCCGCTGCGCGTCACGAACATCTTCGACCCGTCGGGCGAGATCGCGGTGAGTCCGGGGATCGACGCGCGGCCGGGATCGAGCGCCAGCTCGGTCTTGGTCATGGTCGAAAGGTCGACCCGCGACAAGGTCGAACGCCCGTCGTTGTTGGTGCGCACGAACATCGCCTTGCCGTCGGGGGTGACGATATCGCTCGTTTCCTCCCACGGGGTCTTGGGCAGTCCCTGCCATTTTTTCGTCGCGACGGTGTAGGCCGTGGCATGCGGCTGGCCGGTGCCTTCGTCGGTGGTCACCGCCAGCACCGCGCCGTCGGGGGTCGCGCCGCTCGCGGCATAGATGGTCTTGGGCTTGCCGAGCAACTGCGTCGCGGCGCCGCTCGCAACGTCGACGCGCCAGATCTCGCTCGCCGACCCGTCGACGAGGCTGCGGTTGGCGATGATCGCCTTGCCGCCATCGACCCATGCAGCGGGCGCCCAGCTGAACTGCGGGTCATTTTCGGCGGTCAGGTTGCGGATCTTGCCGCCCGCATCCATCACCGCGAGATTGCTCTGCCCCTCGCTCTTGAGCTTGGTCGACAGCGCGACGAGGCCGCCGGTCGGGCCGGTGAGCAGCCCGCTTTCGCTGCGGTCGGGCGTGTTGGTCAGATTCTCGACCGCGCCGCCGACGGTGGGCACGCGATAGATGTCGTAATATTCGTTCCCGCCGGCATCCTGCGTGAAATAGAGCCACTGGCCGTCGCGCGTCGTCGCCAGCCCCGATTGCGCGTCGTCGGACTGGGTGAGCTGCACCGGCCAGCTGCCGTTGGCATCCATGCGCCAGATGTTGACGCGGCCGGTCAGGTCGGTGGCGATGAAAATCTGTTTGCCGTCGGCGCTCCACACCGCATCGTACAGCGCGCGGGTGACGCCGATATCGTCGAGCGGCACCGGCTTCGCGTCGGGATTGGCGGGCGAGGCGATCGTCCGCGGATCGGTGACCGGACGGTCGGGGGTCGCAACCTGGGCGAAGACGGGCGCGGCGGTGGCGAGCAGTAGGACGGTGAGAATCGAGCGCATCGGTGAACTCCCTGTTATATGATGCGCAGACTATCGTGTGGAAAAGCAAAGTATAGCCGCTTGACCCGGCGAATCACTTGTGATTCAAGGGCTGGGATGACGCAGCGCCACAAAGTACGGAAATCGGTGAACCGGGCCATAGGTCCCACCGTCGCCGTGATCGCGGTGCTGGCGATGATCGGCTATGCGATCTTCGGCCCGACCGGGCTCTATGCCTGGGGCGACTACGGCCAGTCGGTCGAGAAGCAGCGCGTCGTCCTCGCCGAGCTGACCAGGAAGCAGAATGAGCTGAAGAACCGGGTCAATCTGCTCGACCGCCGCCGCGTCGATCCCGACCTGGCCGAGGAATATGTGCGCGAGAAGCTCGGCGCCTATCACCCCGACGAGGTGATCATTCCGATGGACCCCGCCGAAAAGCCCTGATCGGTCGTCATTGCGAGGAGCCGAAGGCGACGCGGCAATCTCCAGCCGCCGGCATTGCGCAAGGTTGCGAGCTGTAGATTGCTTCGCTCCGCTCGCAATGACGGGTGTTGGGTCGGCTCGATTGCTGCACCCTTGTTGCATAGCTATCCTTGGACCCCTTGGGGGCCAAGCGGGCGTTGCCAAGTGCGGCGCGGCTCTCCTATAGGGAAGCCCTGCCGTAACGGCTAACCGCAAAGGAACCCGCCTTGGCCAAAGCACCCGTGCGCAAGACTGCTGCGCCGAAAAAGCCCGCCCCAAATGCTGCCGCAACCCCCGCGCCCGCGACCAATCGCGACCGCCCGCAAGACCCCGCGCCCTATGACGCGACGCCGGCGGAGCTGGAAACATTCTACCGCGAAATGCTGCTGATCCGGCGTTTCGAGGAAAAGGCGGGGCAGCTGTACGGGCTCGGGCTGATCGGCGGTTTCTGCCACCTTTATATCGGCCAGGAAGCGGTGGCGGTCGGACTCCAGTCGGCGCTCGACGGCGACAAGGACAGCGTCATCACCGGCTATCGCGACCATGGCCATATGCTCGCTTACGGGATCGATCCCAAGGTCATCATGGCCGAGTTGACCGGCCGCGCCGCGGGGATCTCGCGCGGCAAGGGCGGCTCGATGCACATGTTCAGCGTCGAGCATAAATTCTATGGCGGTCACGGCATCGTCGGGGCGCAGGTGTCGCTCGGCACCGGGCTGGCTTTCGCGCACAAATATCGCGGCGACGGCGGCGTCGCCATGGCCTATTTCGGCGACGGCGCGTCGAACCAGGGCCAGGTCTATGAAAGCTTCAACATGGCCGAGCTGTGGAAGCTGCCGATCATCTTCGTGATCGAGAACAACCAGTACGCGATGGGCACTTCGGTCAACCGCTCGTCGGCCGAGGACCAGCTTTATCGCCGCGGCGAAAGCTTCCGCATCCCCGGGATGCAGGTCGACGGCATGGACGTGCTCGCGGTGCGCGGCGCCGCCGAGGCAGCGCTCGAATGGGTGCGCAGCGGCAAGGGGCCGGTGCTGATGGAACTCAAGACCTATCGTTATCGCGGTCACTCGATGTCCGACCCCGCCAAATATCGCAGCCGCGAGGAAGTCCAGGCGGTGCGCGACAAGAGCGATGCGATCGAGCATCTGAAAAAGCTGATGCTCGACGCCGGGATCAGCGAGGACAAGATCAAGGATATCGACAAGGAGATCCGGCAGGTCGTCGCGGACTCGGCGGACTTCGCCGAGAGCGCGCCCGAACCCGAGTTGCATGAACTTTATACCGACGTGCTGGTGGAGCAATATTGATGCACCGTTTCGTCATTGCGGCGGTGGTTGGTTTGGCGGGCGCTGTTCCCGCCATGGCCGAGCTGCCGGCGTCGTACGACGCGGAGAAGGTTGCAGCTTGCGTGCCGCAAACAGTAGACGAAGCCGTCGCATGCCTGAAGTCCACGCTGTCTCCGGCGGATTTCACGATGCTGGCCGACCGAGAGGCCTCGAGGCGATTCCGCGGACATCTCGATGAAATGCTGCGGGTGCAGTGGAAATTGCGCGATCCCGAAACGCCGCTCGTCCAGTATATGAACCGGCATGGCATCTACGGTTCGGCAGTTGGTGCCCCGGCGATCATCATCGGCGCCTTGCAGGCTGACGCCCATGGTGCACGCCTAAACTACAAGGCGGTGGCGGCCGCCATTCAGGCCGCTCCCGTCCTGCCCGACCCGGGGCCACCGCCTCAGGGAACCTTTGACGGACCGGTTGGCTCGGAGACGCTGCCGATGTCCGAGTGTAGCGAAATGAAATTGCCGCCGGGTGCGGTATTGTCGAAATGCCTCCGCTTGGCCGACGGGACCATGACGGCGCTGGTAGCGATGAAAGAAGATCAAGCGATGACCGAGGTTTCCAATGGCAATTGAACTGAAAATGCCGGCGCTGTCGCCGACGATGGAAGAGGGCACGCTCGCCAAGTGGCTCGTCAAGGAAGGCGACACGGTGAAGTCGGGCGACATCCTCGCGGAGATCGAGACCGACAAGGCGACGATGGAATATGAAGCGATCGACGAGGGCGTGATCGCGTCGATCCTGGTCGCCGAGGGCACCGACAATGTGAAGGTCGGCACCGTGATCGCGACGATTTCGGGCGAGGGGGAGGAAGCGGCGGCGCCTGCCGCGGCTGCCGCGGCTGCCGCTCCGGCGCCTGCTCCGGTCGAGGAAGCCAAGGCCGCTGCGCCGGCCCCGGCACCCGCACCCGCGGCGGAAAAGCCCGCCGCGGTCGAGCGCGCCTCCGACCCCGCGATCCCCGAGGGGACCGCGATGGTCAAGACCACCGTCCGCGAAGCGTTGCGCGACGCGATGGCCGAGGAAATGCGCAAGGACGACCGCGTCTTCGTGATGGGCGAAGAAGTCGCCGAATATCAGGGCGCGTACAAGGTGACGCAGGGGCTGCTCGAGGAATTCGGCGCGCAGCGCGTCGTCGACACCCCGATCACCGAATATGGCTTTGCCGGCCTCGGTTCGGGCGCCGCGATGGGCGGGCTCAAGCCGGTCATCGAGTTCATGACCTTCAACTTCGCGATGCAGGCGATCGACCACATCATCAACTCGGCGGCCAAGACCAACTATATGTCGGGCGGCCAGATGCGCTGTCCGATCGTGTTCCGCGGGCCGAACGGGGCCGCGAGCCGCGTCGCCGCGCAGCATAGCCAGAATTTCGCGCCCTGGTACGCCAGCGTCCCCGGCCTGATCGTGATCTCGCCCTATGACTCGGCCGATGCCAAGGGACTGATGAAGGCGGCGATCCGCAGCGAGGACCCGGTGGTCTTCCTCGAGAATGAGCTGCTCTACGGCCGCAGCTTCGACGTGCCGGCGGTCGACGATTTCGTCCTGCCGATCGGCAAGGCGCGGATCATGCGTGCGGGGACCGACGTCACCATCGTCAGCTACTCGATCGGCGTCGGGCTCGCGCTCGAAGCCGCCGACGCGCTCGCCGCCGAGGGCATCGACGCCGAGGTCATCGATCTGCGCACGCTGCGCCCGCTCGACACCGTCACCGTGCTCGCCAGCCTCAAGAAGACCAACCGGCTGGTCGTCGTCGAGGAAGGCTGGCCGACCTGCTCGATCGCCAGCGAACTCGCGATGGTCGCGATGGAACATGGCTTCGACGACCTCGACGCCCCGGTAGCGCGCGTGTGCAACGAGGATGTGCCGCTGCCCTATGCCGCGAACCTCGAAAAGCTCGCGCTCGTCGATACGCCGCGCGTGATCGCGGCGGTGAAGGCGGTTTGTAACCGTTGACCGCCTGAGCCCTCGTCATTGCGAGGACCCCGGACTTGATCCGGGGGAACGAAGCAATCCAGAGCAGGCGTAAACCGCCCTGGATTGCTTCGCTTCGCTCGCAATGACGATGCGGTGGTGGTAGCGCGCGTCGCATGACCGACGCCGCTGCTCCCGAATTTCTGCTCTACCCCGACATCCGCGATCCGCGCGTGATGGTCGCGGTGCCGCGCGACCGGCGTGCGGCGATGACGGCGCTGTGGGGATTGGCCGAACGGCTCACCAATTTGCTGATCGAAACGCGCGAGCCGCTGATCGGCCAGATCAAGCTCGCCTGGTGGCGCGACATGATGGTCTTGCTCGCCGCCGATCCGGCGGCGCTGCCGAAGGGCGAACCTTTGCTCGCCGAACTGCAGGCGACCTGGGCGGGGCAGGGCGGGCTCGATACGCTCGCCGACGCGGCCGAGGCGATGTTGCTTGCCGAGGATGAAGCATCGCGCGGCGCGGCGGCGATGGCGTTCGGCACGGCGCTGTTCACCTTGTCGGGCGGTGGCACCGGTACGCGCTGGGGCTTGCTGTGGGGGGCGGTGGTGCAGTCGGAGGAAGAGGATGCGCATTATCTCTTCGCCGCGGCGCGCGCGGCACCCGTTCCAACGGGCGCCGCCTTCGTGGGCCGGCGCGCCCTGCTGATGCTCGACCGCTGGGCCGCTTCCATCGCCGCCGCGGACGGCGAACGGCGCTGGCGGAGCGAGGGACTGTTGCTGTTTCGCGTCGGGCTGATCGGCCGCTGACGAATAAAATGCGCCGGGGCTGGAAATGGCGCCGGCAAACATCTATCTTGTGCGGTACATAATAGGGTCGCAGGGGACGATTGATGTTCAACGGGCTGGTCGCCTATCTCGATTCGATCAAGGCGCGTGACCCCGCGCCGCGCTCGCGTTGGGAAATCCTGCTCTATCCGGGACTGCTCGCGGTCGGCATGCACCGTATCGCGCACTGGCTGTTCGAGGCCGACCTGTTTTTCCTCGCGCGCTTCGTCAATCATTTTGCGCGCTTCCTGACCGCCATCGACATTCATCCCGGCGCCAAGATCGGACGGCATCTGTTCATCGACCATGGTTTCGGCGTCGTGATCGGCGAGACGGCGGAGATCGGCGACAATGTCTCGATCTATCAGGGCGTGACGCTCGGCGGCACCGATCCCGCCAACGGCATCGGCGGCAAGCGCCACCCGACGCTCGCGAACGACGTCATCGTCGGTTCGGGCGCGCAGATCTTGGGTCCGGTCATGGTGAACGCGCGGGCGCGGATCGGCGCCAATGCGGTGGTGGCGAAGGATGTGCCCGAAGGCGCCGTGATGGTCGGCATCCCGGCGCGCTCGACCCTCGTCGACGCCACCGAATATGCCCGCGAATTCGTGCCCTATGGCACCTGCAACGAGACCTTCGATCCCGCGACGCAAAAGGTCGAGCTGCTCCAGTGCCAGCTTGAACAGCTGCAGAAACAGCTCGCCACGCTGATCGCCGAACGTGACGCCGCCACCGACCCCGCACCGCGCAAGGGACGCAGCCGCGCCTGATGGGGATCGTCACCCCCTGGCCCTACACCAGCTCCTTGCCGCAGCAGACGGCGTTTGATCGCCGGGAATTGACGCGTATCCTCGATCTTTACGGGCGCATGGTCGCCGCCGGGAAATGGCGCGACTATGCGATGGATTTCCAGCGCGACGTCGCGGTCTTCTCTTGTTTCCGTCGCGCGTCCGAACGGCCCGAATATCGCATAGAAAAACGCCCCGCCTTGCGGAGCCGGCAAGGCATGTGGGCCTTGGTCTCCGAAGCCGGGGCGATTTTGAAACGCGGGGACGAGCTTGCCAATGTGCTCGCCCCCGTCGAGCGCAAGCTTATGAAGCTGGTACCGGACTGACCGGCCGCACCGTCGCGGGCAACTGGTCGGCGAGGCCCGTGGGCAGGAACCCGACCACCACGCTCCGCGCATTCTGCCAGAAGGCCGAGAGCAGCAGCAGCGCCGATCCGATGACGAAGGCGGTGAGCGCGACATTGAGCTCGACCGCGCCGAAGGTCTGGAACAGCTGGGTCAGCGCGAACAGCACATAGGCGAGGGCGGAGACGAGCAGCGCGCGGCGGTCGATCGCCAGCGCGATCAGGCCGAAGGCGATATAGATGCCGATCACCATCACGGCGGCGCCGCTGCTGATGTCATGCCCCTGGGTGACGCCGAGCAGGTGGAAGATCGGGTGGGCGATCATCGGCGCGGCGAGCAGGTGGAGCCAGAAGGCGACGTCGCTGCGCCGCGTCTGGCGCACCCGGTCGCTGCGGTCCCACCACATGGCGAGCGCGAAGATGCCGAGCCCGGCGACCAGCACCAGCGACATGAACAGGTTGATCGGCGGTTCGTCGCCGCCGACGGCGGCGAGCACCAGCGCCACCGCAGTGCCGGCGAGCGCGGCGCTGCCGGCCGCGACGGTGATCGGGACCATGAAGCGTTTCCAGTGGAACCAGGTCGCCGTCGCGGTGATCAGCGCCATGCCTGCGGCGACGACCGCCATGGTCGCTTCAGCAGGATGGTTGCCGAAAATCGCCTCGCCATGCTCGACGAGGAAGCCGACCATCGAGCCGAACACGCCCGCCGCGAAAGCGAGGACGAGGACGATGCTGGGAAGCGCCATGCGGCGCTGGCGGGTGAAATATTCGGCGAGACCCCAGGCGGTCGCGGCGACCCCGATGCCGGCGAGCGCCGGGTGGATCGACTGGCCGATCCAGCCCACCGCGACGAGCAGGATCACCGCCGCGATGCTGACGAAGATGTCGTTGAAACCGGTGATGAGGCGGAATGATTCCTCATCCGCTCCGGGAGCGGCGCGCACCGACGCGATATGGGCGCGGAAAGCCGCAGCGGCCTCCGGCGTCATCACCTTTGCGTCGACCGCTGCTTGCAGGTCGCTTTCGCTATACATTGGGGTCGTCCTTCTGTCCGATCCCCTTGCCCCACGGCGTGTATGGCACAACTGTGTTAGTGGTGCAATACGATAAATCAGGTGAAGATATGCGCCGCCGTCAGGCGCTCGCGCTGTGCTGCGGTGACGCGGGCGACGAGGCGCAGCGCGAGCGGATAGAGGATCAGATTGATCACCGAATTGACGATGGCGAGGATGATCGCCTCGCGCTTTTCGTCGGGGGTGACGGCGTCTGCGGCGGCCATGCCGAGGAGTGTTCCGACGGCGATTGAAAAGGACCACAGGCCCCACCAGAGGATTAGCAGCGTCTGACCGGCGCGGACGCCCTCGGTGTCGCCGCCGTGGCTGAGGGCCCAGATCTGGCGCATCGCCTGATAGGGTTTGAAGAAATTGGCGATCGGGACGAAATGCCAGCCCACCGACCAGGCCGGGGTGAAGCCGAAGCCCGGGGCTCGCGCCGCCTTGACGTTGGCGGCCGCGCGATAGGTCCACATGCAGAAGACGACGAAGGTGGTGAAGGCCAGCAGCCCGTCGCTGACCGACACGCCGAGATACAATGCGTTGAGCCCGACCACGGGCGCATCCTCGTCGAGCGAGACCCGCCCGTTCAGTTCGGCGATCTGGCCGACGCACGCCAGGGCGAGGACGATCCAGCCGAAGGCGAGCAGGTTCCGCAGGAGCCTGCCGCGGCGCTGGAGGAGGGCGATGCCGTCGCCCAAGGTCATGTCCGTCATAGGCCCCTCGCGATCGGCGGCCCCGATGGGGCGCCGATGCGAAGAACGCCTATCAGGGTCAGCCCAGCGCTTGCAATGCCCGCATCACCGCCATCGACTGTTCGCTGCCGGACTGGGGCACGGTTTCGCCGTTGCGGTCGATGATCTTATCCCACGCCGCGGCGACGCCCTCGGGGGTGCGTTCACCCTCGGGCAGCGCGATGCCGGGGGTCATGGTGACATAGGCGGCGTGGAAGGCGCCGGCGCCGGCGCCGATGATCATGTTCGTCGGGGCGTCCTCGCTGACCAGATAGAGCGCGGCGGGGACGACATTCTCCGGCGTGAACTTTTCGAACAATTCGGCGGGGAAGATGTCCTCGGTCATGCGCGTGCCGGCGACCGGGGCGATCGTGTTGCAGCGGATGTTGTACTTCGCGCCTTCAAGGTGGAGCGTCTTGGTCAGCCCGGCGAGGCCGAGCTTCGCCGCGCCATAATTGGCCTGGCCGAAGTTGCCGTAAAGGCCGGTCGACGAGGCGGTCATCAGCAGGCGGCCATAAGCCTGCTCGCGCATCGTGTCCCATACCGCCTTGGTGACGTTGGCGCTGCCGCTGACATGCACCTTCAGCACCAGGTCGAAATCGGCGGGTTCCATCTTGGCGAAGCTCTTGTCGCGCAGGATGCCGGCGTTGTTGATGACGATATGGACGCCGCCCCAGGCTTCCTTGGCCTTGGCGACCATTTCGACCATCTGGTCATATTCGGTGACGCTGCCGCCGTTCGACATCGCGGTGCCGCCGAGCGCCTTGATTTCCTCGACCACCTGCAGCGCGGCGTCCGAATGGCCGGTGCCGTCGCGCGCGCCGCCGAGGTCGTTGACGACGACCTTCGCCCCGCGGCGCGCCAGTTCGAGCGCATAGGCGCGGCCGAGCCCGCCGCCGGCGCCGGTGACAATGGCAACGCGTCCGTCAAATTTGATCGTCATGATGGTCTCCCGAAGGGGCGATCCCGATAGGTTGCCCGAAAAAACTGGCCCGTCCTTAGCCGTTCGCCGCTTTCAGGCAAGGGGTGATCGGAAAAGCGTCCGTTGCAACGAAAATGTCACGCAAATGACGTGCAACTGTCATAGAGCCGTCATAACAGCGCCACGAGTTTGTCACCCTTTCGCAACGGAGCAAATCCCCATGCGCCACTTCCTGCTCGCCACCGCGGGCTTCCTTTTGCCTCTTGGCGCGCCCGCCCTCGCTGCCGAACCGGTCCAGGGACCACCGAGTCCGGCGCCTGCCGCGAGCGACCCCGAGCCCGCCAAGGCGCCCGCGAAAAAGTCGGAATGGGAATTCAAGCCGCGCTGGCGCCTGCAATATGACTTCGCCAATGTCAGCGGCCCGGCGGGGCTGGCGGGTACAGGAAATTCGGAAGAAATCCGCCGCGCCCAGCTTGGCGTCGATATCAAGATGCCCGGCGGCTTTTCGGCGCGGGTCGAGGGCGAGTTCACCGCCGACCCGATCGAATTCGTCGACGCCTATGTCGCGTGGAACGGCGACGGCATCAATGTGACCGCGGGGCAGCAGAAATTCTTCACCCCGCTCGACGATATGACGAGCGACCTCAACACCAGCTTTACCGAACGCGCGGCGCTGGTCACGGCGTTCAACTTTTCGCGACGCACCGGCCTGTCGGCGGGCTATGCCAAGGGCGATTTCCAGATCAACGGCGGGGTCAGTACCGATCCGCTGATCCAGCTCGACGATGTCGACGACAACAGCCAGGCGGCGCATATCCGTGCGGTGTGGATGCCGAAGTTCGGCAAGACCAATGTCCATTTGGGCGCCGCCTATCACTGGAAGCATCGCCAGGATTCCGAGCTGGTGCCGGTGCGCTATCGCCAGCGTCCGCTCGTCCATTCGACCGAGACGCGCTATATCGCGACGCCCGGCCTGCTCGCCGAACGCGAGCAGACCTATGGCGTCGAGGCGGCGGCGGTGAACGGCCCGTTCCATTTCGCCAGCGAAGCCTATTGGCAGCATGCGAGCCGCGACGGGGCGAGCGACCCGACCTTCTTCGGCGCCTATGCCGAGGTCGGCTTCTTTCTGACGAAAGGCGACAGCCGGCCGCTGAAGGGCGGGCAGTTCGGCGCGATCAAGCCGAAAAAGCCGCTCGGCGACGGGGGCATCGGCGCGGTGCAGGTCAATGCGCGCTACGATTATCTCGACCTCAACGATGCCGGGATCACCGGCGGCACGCAAAAGGGCTATATGGCGTCGATCATCTGGTCGCCGACCAGCTGGATGCGGCTGATGGCGCAATATGCGCGGCTGAACTATCGCGACGCGGCGATCGCGGTGGCGGGCGACCGCGATTACGGCGTCGACGTCGTGGGTGCGCGGGTGCAGTTCACTTACTGAGGTTACAAACAAATACGCCGTCATTGCGAGCGCAGCGAAGCAATCCAGAGCGGTTTACGCAGGCTCTGGATTGCTTCGCGTCGCTCGCAATGACGATGAAAGGGATCAACCCTTGCCGGCATCCAGCGCATAACCCGCCGAACGCACGGTGCGGATGATGTCCGCAGTGCCCGGCAGGTTGATCGCCTTGCGCAGACGGCGGATATGCACGTCGACCGTCCGCAGCTCGATGTCGCTGTCCTGTCCCCAGACGCTGTCGAGCAATTGCCCGCGCGAAAAGACGCGGCCCGGATGCTCCATGAAATGGCGCAGCAGGCGGAATTCGGTCGGCCCCATGTTCACGATCTGCCCGCCGCGCACCACCTTGTGCGCGACCGAGTCGAGTTCGATGTCGGCATAGGTGAGCATTTCGCCGGCGAGCGCGGGGCGCAGGCGGCGGAGCACCGCCTGGACGCGCGCGACCAGCTCGCGCGGGCTGAACGGCTTGGTGACATAATCGTCGGCGCCGGTCTCCAGCCCGCGAATGCGATCCTCTTCCTCGCCGCGCGCGGTGAGCATGATGATCGGCACATTCGCCGATTTCGGGTTGCGGCGCAGGCGGCGGCAGACCTCGATCCCGGGCAGGCTTTCGATCATCCAGTCGAGCAGGACGATGTCGGGGACGCGTTCCTCGACGAGGATCAGCGCCTGTTCGCCGTCGGGGGTCTGGCGCACCGAAAAGCCCTCGCGAGCGAAATGCCACACGATGAGTTCGGCGATCGCTTCGTCATCTTCGATGAGAAGCAGGTCGGGCTGCGGCATCAGCCTTGCTCCTGTTCCGCGGCGCCGTCCTCGGGCTGCTCGCCGCGTTCGCGTTCGTCCATCTGGCCGCCGGTCACGACATAATAGACCATCTCCGCGATGTTGGTCGCATGATCGCCCATGCGTTCGAGGTTCTTGGCGACGAACAGCAGGTGCGCGCTTTCCGAGATATATTTCGGATTTTCCATCATGAAGGTCACGAGGGTGCGGAAGATGCTGTTGTAGAAATCGTCGACATTCTTGTCGCGGACGGTCACCCGCACCGCGAGTTCGGCGTCGCGCGCCGCGAAGCTGTCGAGCGCGTCGTGGATCAGCTCGGCGACGATGTTCGACATCGAGATCAGCAGCGGGATCGCCTCGATCGACCGCGTCTGGTCCATCAGCGCGACGCGCTTGGCGATATTCTTGGCATAATCGCCGATGCGCTCGACGACCGACACGATCTTCAGCGCCGCGATCATCTCGCGCAGATCGTCGGCCATCGGGGCCCGAAGGGCGATGGTCTGGACCGCGAGCTGTTCGACTTCGCTTTCGAGCGCGTCGATCTTCTTGTCGTCGCGCACGACCTGTGCCGCGAGTTCGAGGTCGCCCATGTTGAGCGCGGTCATCGCCTGGAGCAGCGCCTGTTCGGCGCGGCCGCCCATCTCGCTGATCAGACCGCGGAGGCGGTTGAGATCCTCGTCGAACGCCTTGACCGTATGATCATTCACAATCGCCATCGTTCAGTCCTTCAGGGCCGGGGCTTAGCCGTAGCGGCCGGTGATATAGTCCTTGGTGCGTTCCTGCTTCGGGTTGGTGAAGATGTCGGTGGTCTTGCCATATTCGACCAGCGTCCCGAGGTGGAAGAAAGCGGTGCGCTGCGACACGCGGGCCGCCTGCTGCATGTTGTGGGTGACGATCACGATCGCGAAACGCCCGCGCAATTCGTGGATCAGCTCCTCGATCTTGGCGGTCGCGATCGGGTCGAGCGCCGAGCAGGGCTCGTCCATCAGGATGACTTCGGGATCGACCGCGATCGCGCGCGCGATGCACAGGCGCTGCTGCTGGCCGCCCGACAGCGCGGTGCCGCTTTCGCCGAGCCGGTCCTTGACCTCGTCCCACAGGCCGGCGCGCACCAGCGCGCGTTCGACGACGACGTCGAGATCGGCCTTGTTCGGCGCGAGGCCGTGGATGCGCGGGCCATAGCCGACATTGTCATAGATCGACTTGGGGAAGGGGTTGGGTTTCTGGAACACCATGCCGACGCGCGCGCGCAGCTGCACGACGTCCATCGACGGCGCATAGATGTCCTCGCCGTCGAGTTCGATGCGGCCGGTCACCTTGGCGCTGGCGACGGTGTCGTTCATGCGGTTCAGCGAGCGCAGGAAGGTCGACTTGCCGCAGCCCGACGGGCCGATGAAGGCGGTGACCAGGTCGGTACCGACATCGATCGACACGTCGTTGATCGCCTGTTTCTCCCCATAGAAGACGTTGACGCCTTGCGCCTTCATCTTGGGATCGAGAATCGTGAGGTCTTCTTGGGTCATGATCACCAGCGTTTTTCGAATTTGTTGCGAAGATAGATCGCGAGGGCGTTCATCGACAGCAAAACGATGAGCAGCACGATGATCGCGGCGGAGGTTTTTTCGACGAAGCCGCGGTCGACCTCGTCCGACCAGAGGAAGATCTGCATCGGCAGCACAGTTGCGGGCGAGCACACGCCGCTCGGCACGTCGCCGATGAAGGCGCGCATGCCGATCAGCAGCAGCGGCGCGGTCTCGCCCAGCGCGCGCGCCATGCCGATGATCGTGCCGGTGAGGATGCCGGGCAGCGCGAGCGGCAGGACATGGTGGAACACCACCTGCACCGGGCTGGCACCGACCCCGAGCGCGGCGTCGCGGATCGAGGGCGGCACCGACTTGATCGCGTTGCGGCTGGCGATGACGATCACCGGCATCGTCATCAGCGCCAGCGTCAGCCCACCGACGAGCGCGCTCGCCTGGCAAATGCCGAACCAGTTGATGAACACCGCGAGCGCGAGCAGGCCGAAGATGATCGAGGGCACCGCCGCGAGGTTGTTGATCGACACCTCGATCAGGTCGGTCCAGCGGTTCTTCGGCGCATATTCCTCGAGATAGAGCGCGGCGAGCACGCCGGTCGGGAAGGCGATGAGGAAGGCGATCAGGATCGTCAGCACCGACCCCTTCAATGCGCCCCAGATGCCCGCGACCGCGGGGTCGGTGGCGTCGGCGTTCCTGAAGAAGGGCCAGTGGATGCCCGTCGACAGCTTGCCGTCGCGTTCCAGCGCATCGACCTTCGCGCCGAGTTCGCCCTTGGCGCCCTCCTTGGCGGCGATGTCGACCGTGCTCGACGTCGGCAGGTGGAACACCGTCGCGCCCTTCAGCAGGACGGGATCGGCCTTGATCGCGGTGCGGACTTCCTTCCACGCATTTTCGCTGATCATCGCCGACCCGCCGTCGCCCAGCGCTTCGTCGGCGGCAAAGGCGACGATGTCGGCGAGGCCGGCGCCCGCGATCACCTGGTCGGCGTCGGCATCGCCCAGCCGCGATGCGTCGACGGTCAGCGGCATCGCCTTGAAATCGACCGGCACTTCGACATTGGTGTAGGTGAAGCCGCGCAGGCCGTTGCCGACCATCGTGAACAGCAGGAAGGCGAGGAACAGGCCCGATAGCAGCACCGCGCCCAGCCCGAGCAGGCGGAACCGGCGCTCGGCGGCATAGCGCCGGGCGATGCGGCCCTGCATCGCGCCGCCCTTCCAGTCGGTGGGGGAGGTTCTATCACTCATAAGCTTCGCGATACTTTTTGACGATGCGCAGGGCGACGATGTTGAGCAGCAGGGTCACGACGAACAGCACGAGGCCGAGCGCGAAGGCGGCGAGCGTCTTGGCGCTGTCGAATTCCTGGTCGCCGGTGAGCAGCTTGACGATCTGCGCGGTCACCGTGGTGACGCTGGCAAAGGGATTGGCGGTCATGTTGGCGGACAGGCCCGCCGCCATCACCACGATCATCGTCTCGCCGATCGCGCGGCTGACCGCGAGCAGGATCCCGCCCATCACGCCGGGCAGCGCGGCGGGGATGAGCACCTGGCGGATCGTCTCGTTCGGGGTCGCGCCGAGCGCGAGCGATCCGTCGCGCATCGCCTGCGGCACCGCGTTGATGCTGTCGTCGGCCATCGAGGAGACGAAGGGGATGATCATCACCCCCATCACGATGCCCGCCGCCAGCGCGCTTTCGGTCGAGGCGTTGGGGATGCCGATCATCACCGCGAATTCGCGCAGCGCCGGCGCGACGGTCAGCGCGGCGAAATAGCCGTAGACGACGGTCGGCACGCCCGCGAGGATCTCGAGGCACGGCTTGACCCAGCGGCGCACGCGCGGGTTGGCATATTGGGTCAGATACACCGCGCTCATCATGCCGATCGGGATCGCGACGATCATCGCGATGATCGCGCCGATCAGCACCGTGCCCCAGAACAGCGGGATGCCGCCGAAGGTGTCTTTCACCGGCGCGCCGCTGGTCGGCGCCCAATTGGTCCCGAACAGCAGTTCGGCCGGCGAGACGAGGCGGAAGAAGCGGATCGATTCGAACAAGAGCGACAGCACGATGCCGAAGGTGGTCAGGATCGCGACGAGCGACGCCACCAGCAACAGCAGCATGACGATCTTTTCGACCCGCGTCCGGGCGCGGAAATCGGGTTTGATCCGCGTGAAGGCGTAAAGCCCGCCCGCGAGCGCGAGCGCCAGCATCGCGGCGATGCCGATCCATGCATAGGTGTGGCTCGCATCGGCATAGGGTTTGACCAGCGGCGCCGCGGCGGGGATGCGCACCGCCGCCTGCCTGCCCGTCGCGACGTTGCGCGCGTCGGACAATATCGCACCGCGTTCGAAGCCGAAGGCGGGCAGCTCTTTCGCCGCCTCGCTCGCCAGCACCGTGTTGGTCACCAGCCCGGGCGACACCGCGCTCCACACGGCAAGGAACAGCGCGGCGGGGGCGAACAGCCACAGCGCGACATACCAGCCATGATATTGCGGCCGCGAATGAAGCTTGGCGCCCGCGCGGCCCGCGAGCATCGACGAGCGCGCGCGGCCGGCCAGCCAGCCGATCAGCGCGAGGCCGGCGATCAAAAGCAAAAGGGCGGCGGCGTTGAAGGTCACTTGGTCCTCGTTATCATGCGGCCCGCCGCGACCCAAAGCGGGCGGGCGTGGCAATTTCGTGACTCAACCGGATAAATCCGGAACCACCCTATCCGTTCGTGTCGAGCGAAGTCGAGACACGCATGGCGCAGACGTGTCTCGACTTCGCTCGACACAAACGGAAGGTGGGTGAGCCTTCCCAAAAAGCGGCGGCCGTTCCGGGCATGAGGACCCATCCCCGGCCGCCCGCGGGAGGAACCTACTTCAGTTCGGCGCCGTTCAGCGCCGTCATCCCCTTGGCATTCGCCGCGGCGGTCGCGGCGATGTCCTTGGGCGACACGATCAGGCCCTTGGCGGCGAGGTAGCCGCCTTCGCCCGAACCTTTGAGGAATTCGGCGACATATTCGGCGAGGCCGGGGATCACGCCGACATGCTTCTGCTTGACGTAGATGTACAGCGGGCGCCAGCCGGGATAGCTGCCGTCGGCGATCGTGGTGTAGGTGGGCGACACGCCCTGCACCGGCACCGCCTTGATCTTGTCCTTGTTGGCGTCGAGATAGCTGAAGCCGAAGATGCCGAGGCTGGTCGGGTTCTTGTCGAGCTTCGAGATGATGAGGTTATCATTCTCGCCCTGTTCGACATAGAAGGGGGCGCCGCGCAGCGCGGTGCAGGTCGCTTCGTGCTTGTCCTTGTCGCTGTCCTTCAGCGCCTTCATCGCGGGATTGGCGTCGCAGCCCTTGCCGAGGATCAGCTCCTTGAACGCGTCATAGGTACCGCTGGTCGACGGCGGGCCAAAGACCGAGATCGCGACCGCGGGAAGGGCGGGGTTGACGTCCTTCCACGTCTTCGCGGTGTTCGGCTTGCCATAGGGGTTGGCGGCGAGCGCCTTATAGACATCCTCTTCGGACAGCTTGAAGCCGGGGCCGCGTGCGGCTTCGCCCAGCGCGATGCCGTCGATGCCGATCTGGATTTCGACGATGTCGGTCACGCCATTCTTGGCGCAGGCGTCGAATTCCTTTTTCTTGATCCGGCGCGAGGCGTTGGCGATGTCGGGGGTGTCGCCGCCGACGCCCGAACAGAAACGCTCGAAGCCGCCACCGGTGCCGGTGCTGTCGATCTTCGGGGTCTTGTTGCCGGTCGCCTCGGCGAATTTCTCGCCGACGGTGGTGGCAAAGGGATAGACGGTCGAGGAACCGACCGCGCTGATATAATCGCGCGCCGCGCCGCCCGAGGAGGCCTGGTCCTGGCACGCGGAAAGCGCCAGAGCGCACGTCGCGGCGCCGGCGATAAGGGCGAATTTCTGCAGCATTTGAGAATGTCCTGTCGGGGGTCGCTAACGGACCGAGCCACCACCCCCGCGGCGACTCGCTGAGTGGCCAATGGGGGTTTTGTGTGACGTGTTTGTGACAGGGATTGTCATGGAAGTGTCATGGAACGACTTCCGTCGGCAAGCGTGAGACGACTCTTTATTCCTTGCGCAATGACAGCTATCCAAGGCCTGTCGAGGGGGTGTGCGCAATGTCCGACAATGATAATCGTCGATACCTAACGGCTCTTCCAAGTCCTAGCTCAAAGCGGGCGCTAAAATTGTTTGGCTCAGATGATGGTGCTGCATCAGGATACTTTTCTTTTCCAGATTTGGCCAAATGCCCTCCTGCAGGGTGTTCTAAAGGGCCAAAAACGCTTTTCAGGCTGGTCGATAACGAGTCGCTAAGTGCCGCAGATTTTCGAACCCCCGAAGAGCTTGGAAAGCACCCTGACGGGGATACTTGCTCGAGGCGGGCACTATCGACTTTTAACAGCATTGCTAACGCGGACGCGCTGCGAAAAGCTGTAAATTTTTTCAGCGAACATTATATTGCCGAGGGTGTCGTGCCTTCGGACGCGGGGCCAATGAAACGGACATCTAGTCGTGCCGGCCATTGGTCATGGTGGCCTGCGCCTGGGGTGACGCGGCATGCCTTTTTTGAGGTGGTCTCATGAAACTGCCCAACTTAGACCCGACTGGAGGTGATCTAAGGATCGCATCCGTTCTCGTAGAATATGATGGGCCGCAAATATTTATTGCCCAAAATACGGGCAAATCTCTCTTCATCGCGATGCATGCTCTTCCCGATGGTCAATATGACCGTTGGATGTTCTGTCGTATTTCGAGCCCACGGCTGAAGAGATACGAAAGGGGCGAAGAATCACTTAGGAAAATATTCGAGAATCCAGAATTCTCTGAGCCGATAATCGTCTCATATTTGAATGGAGATCTAATCGGTATAAATCAGTTCCCAGAGTATTCTGAAATATATCCGTTGCTTCCGCATCAAGACTCTTTTTTGATAAGTAATAATGAAAATTTTGATCTAGAATATCTGATAGATTTATCGGTTTCTCGTGAGGAAGGTTTAGAAATTTTGATAGATAGGTCGTCTTCCCCCCTTTGGGAGATGGATCCAAAGGTTGTTGATTATTTATCAAAACGGAGAACCTCTGTTATATCGGCTGCGCAAGTGACTCGTAGAACCGTCCTTGATTTGGCCTTTTCTGTCGGTAAGGGGAGGACGGATTACCCCATTAAGAATTTGGGTTCAGTGTTGAACTCGACTCAAAATCTATTCGACTCACTCACACTTTCTGATGACGATGCGCAAGGCCGGGGTCCGATCGCCAATCGGATCAAGTCGGAAACTCAGTTGCTAGCTGTTGCCAGCTTTCCATCTTCTTTTGGATTGCGAGTAGAATCTGCGGCAGGCGATTTGACAGGTGATGGACGATTGAAGCTAGCTTTAGAAAAATTTGTGGCTTTGATTTGGTCTGTCAACAATTCTGAACAGTTTGAGCTCAGAGTTCGGGCCGTTCCGAAGCGTTCGCAAAGGCACTTCAAGGCATTTGCGAAGGCTGTTCGAGGAGGGAAGTCTGATATCACTATTATTTCAGCAAGTCCGGATCAGATTTCGGAATCTCGTGCGTATCTGTCAAGGCATGATGTGGAATGGCTCGATAAAAAGCTATCAAAAATAGTGGATGATGTCGAACGAGATTTCTATTTTGAAGGAAGGTTGACAGGGTTTAGCTTAAAAAGGAGATTCTTTGTTCTATCTAACGATGATATAGAATACAGTGGCAGAATAGACAAAAATATTATTCAGAAGATTGATGATAAACGCGTAAATCACTTGCATCGTGGCAGAATAATAGAAAAAGTTATCATTGGAGAGGCTACTGGAGAAGAGGTATTTAGCTACGAACTTGTCGACATAGAAGAAGTTGATTGAATTTTAAGTGATCCTCATCACCGGCCACGTCATCCTCACCCCCGAGCATCGCGAGCGCATGATCGCGCTCGGCGTCGAGCATAGCGCGCGGTCGCGGGGCGAGCCGGGGTGTCTGGCGCACAACTGCCATATCGATGTCGAACACCCCGACCGTCTGATGTTCGTCGAGGCGTGGGAGAGCATCGACGCGGTGCGCGCCCATTTCGCGGTGCCCGCGTCGGGCGCCTTCGTCGCCGAAATGCGCGCCCTGTCGCCGCAGCCGCCGGCGATCCGCATCTACACCGCCGACGACATCACCGCGAAGCTGATGGGCTAGGAGCGGAACTTCCGCCCAAAGCGTGGGAGTAGCATATTTCGTCGTCATGCCGGGCTTGACCCGGCACCCGCCTTGCCCTTCAGAACAGGCAGGCCCCGGATCAAGTCCGGGGTGACGAGGGAAGCACGGGGGTTTCGGGGCATATGAGCGGGTTCGAATTCGTCTTTTCGCTGTTCGGGCTGATCCTCGGCCTTGCGCTCGCCGAGGGGCTGGGCGGGCTGGCGCGTGCGCTCAAGGCCAGCCACCGCGTCCGCATCGGCTGGCCGACCGCCTTGCTCGGGCTGTTCGTGTCGTGCGACGTCGTCACCTTCTGGATGTACGGCTGGGCGGTGCGCGACCTGATCCCGATCAGCTGGCCGGTGCTGTTCGGCGGCTTCCTCGTCACCGCGCTCTATTATGTCGCGGCGTCGCTGGTCTTTCCCGACGATCCCGAGGAATGGAGCGACCTCAATGCCCATTTCGACAAGCACCGCCGCAAAGTGATCGGCGCGCTGCTGCTCTGCAATGTGGCGCTGTTCGCGACGGTTATCTGGCTCGACGGCTTTCCGCCGCTGACCCTGCGCAGCCTGGTGATCGCCTGGAGCTTCTTCCCCGTGTCGGCGCTGGCGATCGCGGCGAAGGATCGGCGCGTGACGCTGGGCTGCCTGGTATGGCTGATCGCGCTCTACCCGCTCTCGGCGGTGTGGGGCGCGGGCGGGTGAGGAAGCGCCCTCTCATCCGTTTGTGTCGAGCGAAGTCGAGACACGCTGACACCTTGCAGACGTGTCTCGACTTCGCTCGACACAAGCGGGAACAATAGAAAACCCCTCCCTTTGCGGGGGAGGGGTCTCAAATCATCAAAGCGCGACGAGGTTGACGGCGCTGGTCTTGCCCTTGCGCGGGTCGGTTTCCTCGTCGTAGCTGACCTTCTGATTGTCCTTCAGGTCGCCAAGGCCCGAGCGTTCGACCGCCGAGATGTGCACGAAGACGTCACCGCCGCCGCTGTCGGGGGTGATGAAGCCATAGCCCTTGGTGCTGTTGAACCATTTGACGGTACCGGTAGCCATTTTTAGATATCTCCACGAACTGCGTGGACGATATGCCGACGCGTTGCCGCAGCCTTTTGCCATAAGATGAACGGAAAGCCAGCGAGAAATGGCGATGGCATGGTGTGTGTCAGGTGGGGACGATATCCCCCTCCCACTTGTGGGAGGGGCCAGGGGAGGGCCTGTTTCGCCGATAGGGAAGGTCACAGACCCTCCCCAAACCCCTCCCTGAAGGGAGGGGCTTCAAATTACTTCGCCGCCGCAAGCATCGGCGCCAGATATTGCCCCGTATAGCTGCGCGGGTTCTTCGCGACCTGCTCGGGGGTGCCCGCCGCGACGACCTCGCCGCCCTTGACCCCGCCCTCGGGGCCCATGTCGACGATATGGTCGGCGGTCTTGATGACGTCGAGATTATGTTCGATCACGATCACGCTGTTGCCCTGTTCGACCAGCGCCTGCAGCACTTCGAGCAATTTGCGGACATCCTCGAAATGCAGCCCGGTGGTCGGCTCGTCGAGGATGTAGAGCGTCTGCCCGGTCGAGCGCCGCGACAATTCCTTGGCCAGCTTGACGCGCTGCGCCTCGCCGCCCGACAGCGTCGTCGCCTGTTGCCCGACCTTGATGTACCCCAGGCCCACGCGGACGAGCATCGCCATCTTCTCGCGGATCGACGGCACCGCCTTGAAGAACTCCGCCGCATCCTCGACGGTCATGTCGAGCACGTCGGCGATGCTGTGGCCCTTGAACTTCACCTCGAGCGTTTCGCGGTTGTAGCGTTTGCCGTGGCACGTCTCGCACGTCACATAGACGTCGGGCAGGAAGTGCATCTCGATCTTGATCAGCCCGTCGCCGGTGCAGGTCTCGCAGCGCCCGCCCTTGACGTTGAAGCTGAAACGCCCGGGCTTGTACCCGCGCGCCTGGCTTTCGGGCAGCCCCGCGAACCAGTCGCGAATGATCGTGAAGGCGCCGGTATAAGTCGCGGGGTTGCTGCGCGGGGTGCGGCCGATCGGCGACTGGTCGATGTCGATGACCTTGTCGCAATGCTCCAGCCCCTTCAGGCTGTCGTGCGGTCCCGCGATCATCCGCGCGCCGTTGAGCACGCGCGCCGCGCTGGCATAGAGCGTGTCGATGATCAGGCTCGACTTGCCGCTGCCCGACAGGCCGGTGACGCAGGTGAAGGTGCCGAGCGGGATCTTGACCGTCACATTGTCGAGATTGTTGGCGCGCGCGCCCTTGAGCACGAGGTCGAAGCCATTGCCCTTGCGGCGGTGCTTCGGGATTTCGATCTTCTTCGCGCCGGTGAGATAGGCTGCGGTGAGACTGTTTTCGTTCGCGAGCACCTGTTCGAGCGTGCCCTCGGCGACGATTTCGCCGCCGTGGAGGCCCGCGCCGGGGCCCATGTCGACGATATAATCGGCGTGGCGGATCGCATCCTCGTCATGTTCGACGACGATCACCGTGTTGCCGAGGTCGCGGAGACGCTTGAGCGTCGCGAGCAGCCGGTCGTTGTCGCGCTGGTGGAGGCCGATGCTCGGTTCGTCGAGGACGTAGAGCACCCCCGACAGGCCGCTGCCGATCTGTGAGGCGAGGCGGATGCGCTGGCTTTCGCCGCCGCTGAGCGTCCCGCTGGTGCGGTTGAGATTGATATAATCGAGCCCGACATTGTTGAGGAAGCCCAGCCGCGCGTTGATTTCCTTCAGGATCGCCTTGGCGATCTGCTGCTGGGTGTCGTTCAGTTTTTCGTCGAGGGTCGAGAACCATTCGAGCGCGTCGGCGACCGAGCGCTGCGCCGACAGGCTGATGTCCTCGCCGGCGATCTTTACCGCGAGCGGTTCGGGGCGCAGGCGTGCGCCATGGCACGTCTCGCACGGCTGCGGGGTCTGATATTTGCTCAGCTCCTCGCGCATCCACGCGCTTTCGGTCTGGAGCAGGCGGCGGTTGAGGTTGCCGATGACGCCTTCGAACGCCTTGTGCGTCGTATAGCTGCGGCGGCCGTCCTTGAAGGTCAGCTCGACGGGCTTGCCGCCGGTGCCATAGAGGATGACGAGTTGCACCTCGCCGGGCAGGTCCTGCCAGGGCGTCGTCAGGTCGAAACCATAGGCTTTGCCCAGGCTTTCGAGCACTTGCATATAATAAGGCGAGGGCGGGTTCGATTTCGCCCACGGCACCACCGCGCCCTTCTTCAGGCTCAGCGCATGGTTGGGTACTACAAGGTCTGGGTCAAACTCCTGCCGCTCCCCCAACCCATCGCACGCCGGGCAGGCGCCTTGCGGCGCGTTGAAGCTGAACAGGCGCGGCTCGATCTCGGCGATGGTGAAGCCCGAGACGGGGCAGGCGAACTTCTCCGAAAAAATCAACCGGTTCGCGGGGATGCCCGCGCCCTTCATCGCGCCGCCGGTGTCTTCTTCTTCGCGGCCCGGCACAGGACCGTCGGCGAGGTCGACATAGGCGAGCCCTTCGGCGAGCTTCAGCGCGGTCTCGAAACTGTCGGCGAGCCGCGTGCCGAGGCCTTCGCGCACCGCGATGCGGTCGACGACGACCTCGATGTCATGCTTGTATTTCTTGTCGAGCGCGGGCGCCTCGCCGATCTCGTAGAATTCGCCGTCGATGCGGACGCGTGTGAAGCCGTCCTTCTGCCACTGCGCGAGTTCCTTCTTATACTCGCCCTTGCGGCCGCGCACGACCGGGGCGAGCAGATAGGCGCGCGTGCCCTCGGGCAATTCCATCACGCGGTCGACCATCTGGCTGACCGTCTGCGCGCTGATCGGCTCGCCGGTGGCGGGCGAATAGGGAATGCCGACGCGCGCCCAGAGCAGGCGCATATAGTCGTAGATCTCGGTCACCGTCGCGACCGTCGAGCGCGGGTTGCGCGACGTCGTCTTCTGCTCGATGCTGATCGCCGGCGACAGGCCGTCGATATGCTCGACGTCGGGCTTCTGCATCATTTCGAGGAACTGGCGGGCGTAGGCGGAGAGCGACTCTACATAGCGCCGCTGCCCCTCGGCATAGATGGTGTCGAACGCCAGCGACGATTTGCCGCTGCCCGACAGGCCGGTGATGACGACCAGCGCATCGCGCGGCAGGTCGACGTTCACGCCCTTCAGATTATGCTCGCGCGCACCGCGCACGGAGATGTGGGTGAGACTCATGGGAGGGGTGTGTTCCAGATTTGTTCTTTGCGCGCAAGGGGGCGCGTGTCGCCGTAGAGATGGTGGCTCAGTAGAAATACGCAAGCGGCGTGATTTGGCGTTTTGGTCCTATACCGACCACCGCGATTGGCATTCTTCTCTTACCTAAGGGTGGAGGATTGCGGATGCGGGTCCGGACGGCGTGCCTGAAGTATAAATGCCGCAGCGACGACCACAGGTCGTTCGCCCACGCATGGCGATGATCCGCGGTGTTCGGGGCCTTGCCATCGGAATTGTGGCCACCGCGCTTACGGGATGCACCGTCATCAATGTGGGCGCCGGGGAGCAGGTCGACATGCTCGCCGTGGGCGTCGTCCGCGTTCGCGTGCCGGCTGTGGCCGATGGGCTGGTCGCGGTCGAACGCAGCGGCGTGGGATTGGGTTGGGACTCCCTCCCTGGCGGTGGCGCCTATCTGGGATGGAGCGAGGGGAAGTGGGTCATCGCCGACCCGGCGAAATGTCAGTTGCTCGTCATCGTTCGGACGAACGCGCAGGCGGACAACGCGAAGTCGATCCTGAGCAAATTGGAGGGGGAATCGCCATGCATCGTCGATCAATCGGATTCATCGCCGCGCTGAGTACCTTGCCGCTTTTGGGCGGCTGCGTGCAGGCAACACGGCACAGCAATACACTTGTTTTTGGCACGAACACCTCCTTCGGTATCAAGGTCGGAACCGACACTGCGCAAGTGCCGACGATCATCGTTGGGTATGACCGGCAAGAGGCCGTCATCATGCCGCTGGTCGCGAACACCGAGGAAGCCGCAGATGCGGCAATGAACCGTCTGTCGCCGTGCGATCTGACACAAGGCGTCCGCGTTGACGGTGACGCGGAGTTTGCGGTTCACCCATGCTCGCTGGTGGCGACCAACGGATCCGCGCAAGATGCCTATTCTGTTCTCGCCAGTTTCGGTGCGAGTTACGATGCGACCGGAACGAGCGCAAAAGGGGGACTCGCCCAATATTTTTCGACCGGGATCGCTGCGCAGATACTCGCGCTGAAGGGCGGCGCAGCTTTGGTGGCAACTGGCGAAGCCGCTGAGGCTTCGGCTCAAACGCCGGCAAGCGCCGGCCTGGCAGCGCTCATAACGGGAAATTCCAACTATGCGCGGGGCATCGCTGAAACCGAAGCAAGCATTCCCTTGGAGAAAGAGGTTCTCAAGAAAATCCGTGCGACGGATCAAGGAAACTTGGTGAACAGCCTCACCAATTTCGAGAATGCGCTCGGGATTTCCAGCGGAGCTGTAACCGCGTGCAAAGGGCGAAGCCCTTCAGATTGCGCCGATCTCGTCGAAGCGCGCGACCTTTATGCCGATTCGCGGCTGAGCACTATGGCGGACAAAGTGACAAGCGCTTTGGCGGCTTGGTCGACGCCCTGAGGCGAACTGCTGTTGTTGGCGGATGTAGAAAGGAGACCGACTATGACGGACCTGACACGGGTATATGCCTTTGACACGTTAGAGGCCGCGGCTATGGAAGCGGGCAGATGGAAGGCGCGGCAATATAATGTCGCGTTGGTCGGACCCACCGATGCGATCCGATTGGCCAAATCGGACGAAGACCCGACGGAATGGGAGTCCGGTGCCGCAGCCGATTGGTATCTGGTCATCGCGAGCAAGGCGCCGGTGGAAGTGCTTGCCGCCAAGAAAAAGGACTAGGATTCAGATAGCCGCGCGCAGGTTTGATCTTCGATACGCCGGGGAATTTCCATAAACATGCAAGTGGCTTCGACCAGCGGCGGTCCATTCGATTGACCGTCTCCGCGAACAAGCGGACAACCGCTCCATAGTCCGCCGCCCATCAGGAACGGGCCGGCGCACGAAAGGAGCTGGGGAATGAAGAAATTTTTGACGGGGGCCGCGGGCCTTGCGATTGCCGCTACGCTGGTTGCGGTGCCAGTATCGGCGAACGACATGGCGCCCTTCGCTTCGCTGAAGGCCGAGGCGGGCGAGGCGTCGGCGAAGGATGAAGCGTCGCTCAAGGCGCTGACTTTCGGCAGCTGGGGCGTCGATCTCGGCGCGCGCGACACATCGGTGAAGCCGGGCGACGATTTCGACCGTTTCGCCAATGGCGGCTGGTTCGCCAAGACCGAAATCCCGGCCGACCAGGCGTCGGCGGGGGTCGATTACGATGTGTATAATCTGACCCAGCGCCAGCTGCGCCAGGTCGTCACCGGGGCGCCGGGGACGAGTCAGGTCGGGGGATTGTACCAGAGCTTCACCGACGAGGCGCGGGTCGAGGCGCTCGGCGCCAAGCCGCTGATGGCCGATCTCGCGCACGTCGCGGCGATCAAGGACAAGGCCGAAATGGCGCGCTTCATGGGCGCGTCGCAGGGCGCGTTCGGTATGACGATCGTCGGCGGCGGACCCTATGCCGACACCGACGATCCGACGGTCAACGTGCTGTGGCTGGGGCAGGGCGGGCTCGGCCTGCCCGAGCGCGAATATTATCTCGACGACCAGTTCAAGCCGCAGCGCGACGCGTACCGCGCCTATATCGTCCGCACGCTGGGCATGACGGGGACCAAGAACCCCGAAGCCGCCGCCGACGCGATCCTGGCCTATGAGACCGAGATCGCCAAGGTCAGCTGGAAGATCGCCGACCGCCGCGACATCGGCAAGATCAACAACCCGATGTCGTCCGCCGAACTCGCCGCCTATGCGCCCGGGCTCGATTGGGATGCGTGGTTCGCGGGGGCGGGGATCGCGCCGCAAAAGCGGATCATCGTCAACGAGACGACCGCGATCCGCGACATCGCCGCGCTGTACGCCAAGACACCGCTCGATACGCTGAAGCTGTGGCAGCAATTCCATGTCGCCAATCAGGCGGCGCCCTATCTGTCGAAGGCGTTCGTCGACAGCCGCTTCGATTACACCAAGGTGCTGAGCGGGGTCAGCGAACTGCGTCCGCGCTGGAAGCGCGGGCTGACCCTTGTCGATGGCAGCCTTGGCGAGCTGGTCGGCGAAACCTATTCGCACGAATATTTCCCCGCGAGCGCCAAGGCGAAGATGGAGACGCTCGTCGCCAACCTGAAGCTGGCGATGGGCGACCGGATTCGCGCCAACGGCTGGATGGCACCCGCGACCAAGCAGGCGGCGCTGACGAAGCTTGAGCGGATGGACGTGATGGTCGGCTATCCCGACAAATGGCGCGATTATTCGGGGCTGAAGATCGATCCGGCGGACCTTTACGGCAATGTGAAGCGCAGCGGTCAGTTCGAATATGCCTATGGCCTGTCGGACCTGAACAAGCCGGTCGACCGCAAGAAATGGTCGATGAACCCGCAGGAGGTGAACGCGTATAATGGCGGGCTGGAGAACAAGATCGTGTTCCCGGCGGGCATCTTGCAGGCTCCCTATTTCAGCGAGAGCGTCGACGATGCGGTCAATTACGGCGCGATCGGCGCGGTTATCGGGCACGAGATCGTCCATGGTTTCGACGACCAGGGGCGCAAGATCGACGCCAATGGCGCGGTGCGCGACTGGTGGACGCCCGAGGATGCTGCGCGTTTCGACGCCGCGGCCAAGGCGTTCGGGGCGCAATATGCGACCTATGAGGCGGCGCCCGGGGCGTTCATCAACCCCGACCTGACGATGGGCGAGAATATCGCCGATCTCGCGGGGCTGGAGGTCGCGTACGACGCCTACCACCGCTCGCTGGGCGGCAAGGAAGCGCCGGTGATCGACGGGCTGACCGGCGACCAGCGCTTCTTCCTCGCCTTCGCCCAGGCCTGGCGCGACAAGGCGCGCGAGGATTCGATCAAGCAGCAGGTGGCGAGCGATCCGCACAGCCCGGCGCGCTGGCGGATCATCGGGCCGGTGCGCAATGTCGATGCCTGGTATACTGCGTTCGGCGTCGATGCCGGGGCCAAATATTATTTGAAGCCTGCGGATCGCACCAAGATCTGGTAAAGACCTACTCGGACAAGGCGGGGGCGGCGGTCGGCCGTCCCCGCAGCGCCATCACGCCCAGCGACAGCGCCGCGCCGACGATGACGAACAGCGCGGGAAAGCCTCCGAGCACCGACATCATGCGGATGCCGTCGAGCCCAGCCGCCGCGACGAGCACCATCGCGACCAGCCCGACGGTGACGCCCCAGACGATCTGGATCCACAGCGGCGCTTCGGGGCGCTCGGGGGTGATGCCGTGCGTCGACAGCGCGCTCATCGCTGACACATTGGCGTCGGCGCCCGCGACGTAAGACAGGAAGATCGCGAACAATACGATCGCGGTCACGACCGATCCGCCGCCGAGCGCGTCGAACAGGCGGAACAGCACGGGGTCGGGGCCCTGCGTCGACAGGATCGCATAGAGGCTGGCGCCGCTTTGCTGGTCGAGGACGATCGTCGCGCCGGCGATCGCGGTCATCCACACCGCGCCGAACAGAGCGGGGAGGATCAGGTTGAACAGGATGAAGGCGCGGACGCTGTAGCCGACCGCGAGGCGGCCGAGGAACAGCGCGGTCACCGGCGCCCAGGCGAACCAGTTCGCCCAGTTGAAGATCGTCCATTGCCGGTGCCAGTCGCGGTCGACGTCGAGCCCGAGGTTGCGCGGCACGAAGGTGCCGACATAGTCGGCGCCGCCGCGCAGCGACAGGCCGAGCATCTCGGCGGTCGGTCCGGCGAGAAGCACGAAGGCGATGATCGCGAAGAAAATCCAGGTGTTGAGTACCGACAGCCCGGCGATGCCTTTCTGCAGGCCCGTCGCGGCGGAGATGAGGAAGCTGGCGACGATCGCGATCATGATGCTCCAGCGCAAACCCGCGCCGCCAGCAAAGCCGCCGAGTCCTTCGATCCCGCCCGCGAGCGCCAATATGCCGGCGCCCATCGACGCCGCCATACCCGCGACGAGCGCATAAAGGCAGATGATGTCGATCGCCGATCCGACGGGGCCGTGGGCGCGCCGGCCGATCAGCGGCGCGAACAGCGACGACAGGCTGAACGGTTCGCCGCGGTTGTAATAGACGAGCGCGAAGGCGAGCGCGGCGACGGTGTAAATGCCGTAGGGTGTCAGCGTCCAGTGCAGGAACATCGTCGACATCGCGAAGGCCGCGGCGCCGTCGCTGCCCGGTTGCAGCCCGAGCATTGCGGGCGGGGTGTTGAGGTGGAACAAGGGCTCGGCGGCGCCCCAGAACAGGATGCCGGTGGCGATGGTGGTGCACAGCATGACCGCGAACCAGCGCCAGCGGCCGAGCAGCGGCTTCGCATCGGGGCCGCCGATGATCGTCCTGCCAAGCGGCGACACGGCGACGGCGGCGAGCAGGACGAGGAAAGCGACCCCCGCCACCGCGAAGACCGGGCCGAGCCAGAGGAGGACCCAGTCGTTGATCGCGACCTCGGCCTCGAAAAAGGCCGCGCGCTGCCACAGGCTGAACCCCACCGCCGCCGCGAGGATAGCGAGCGGTACGAAGAAGACCGGGCGGTTGATGCGGCGCGGCAGTGCGGCTGGCAAAGGCTGGTGTCGCTTGACAGGGGGAAGGGGCGCCCAGCATGACGTGGCGGGCGCGATCGGTCAAATCCGGGCGGAACGGCCAGCGTGCATGCGCGTTTGAATCGACGGACAAGTCTCGCAAGGAGAGCTTCGATGACCAGGAAGATTTTGACGGCGGTTGGCGCATTGGCACTGATCGCCGGGACGCAGGCCGCGGCGTTTGAGCCGCTGCCCGACGGCACCACGACCGAGGAACGGGCCAGCACCGCGCGGCTCAACGCCGAACAACGCGCCCGCGCCGAGGCCGAGCGGGCCGCTTATGAACAGCAACTCGCCACCATCGCGCAGCAGGAAGCCAATTCGCAGGCGACCTTCGCGCAGGAAACCGCCGACTATGAAGCGGAAAAGGCGCGGGTTGCCGCGATGTCGGCCGAAGAGCGGATCAAGTGGGAGGCCGACGTCGCAGCATGCAAGGCCGGCGACACGACGCGTTGTGCGCCGCCCGCGGTGCCGCCGCAGCCCTGACCGCGGACCAGTCACCATGGCCCGCCTTATTGCGGGGGCGCGGTTCCGACCGGCGGCATCTCGGCCGAAGGCGTCGTTGCCATCACGATGGGCGGCGCGCCGCTTTCCGGTTGTGACGACGCCGGGGGTGAGGGCGGCTGTGCCTGTGCGGTGGGGACAGGCGACTGCATCACGATAATCTTCGCAGCGTCGGGATCGTCGAAGCTGCCGCCGTAGCGATAATCGTCGGCCGGTTCGTCGGCATAATCGATCGCGACGGCGCCGAGTTCGCGAAATTCGCCGTCCATTCGGTCTTCGCGGGCGAATTTCGCGCGCATGCCCGATCCATATCCCTCGCCGCAGCCATCGCAAGGCACGACCGGCCGGGTTTCGACCCGCAAGGCGTCGGGGTTGCCGGTGAGCTCGGCATAAGAGGCGCCGTCATCGTTGCCGCCCTTCATTCCGCCGGTCGCCACCTGCCCAAGCAACAGGCCACCGATGGCGCCGAAGCCGGCGATCCCCAGCCACGCCAGGATTTTCAGCGGTGCCCCTTTTTCGGTCATGGCCGACAAACGCGGCGGGATCGTTCGGGTTGCATCGTCGATCGTGTGCGCCTCTGGCCATTCGTCGACGACCGAACGCGCTTCGTCTGCCAATCGAGCGCTCGTTCCAGCCGGTCGAACCCCGACTGCGCGGCGCGGGAAAAGCCCATATCTCTTCAAATGCGGGATACGGGGGCGGTGGCCTTCCCCGGTCCAGGTCCTCGTATCCCGCATCCCCCAAGAGAGGACTCCCCCATGGCGAAACTGACCCTGATCCTGCTGGCAGTGCCCCTGGCACTCACCAGCATCTCCGTTCCTGCCGCCGCGCAGGAGAAGAAAAGCGTCGTCGTCCGCTACGACGATCTCAACCTTTCCGGCGCATCGGGCCGCGACCGGCTGACCACCCGCGTCAAGATGGCGGTGCGCGAAGTGTGCGACACCCGGCTGGCGCAGGGGCTTCGCGCCCAGCAGAAAGCGCGCGAATGCGCCAACGACACGATGAAGGATACCGATGTGAAGCTGGCCAGCCTGTTCAACGGCGCCGGCACCGCGGTGGCCGATCGCGGCTCGGTGACCGTCGCCGCGCCCTGACGATGTCCCACGGCCCGACGGCCGGCAAAGGGCGGCCATGCTCCGGCATGGCCGCTTTTTTCTTTGCCCGTCGCTGTCCGGGCCCGGGAATCCTGCGACGAACCGAAGCTTTTGGCGACGAAAAGATTTGCGGCGCCGCGACGCTATGGGCAATAGCCGATTCAGCTTGTTTTTTCGGGGGAAATTGGGGTGGCGGAAATTATTGGCGGTCCGGGTAACGAGACGCTGAGCGGCACTGCGGATGCCGATACGATCATGGGCAATGGCGGCAATGACGTCATCTATGGCAAGGGCGGCGCCGACACATTGTCGGGTGGCGACGGCGACGACGAGTTCATCTACGGCGGCGGCGATGTGGCGCCGGGCGAAACGATCGACGGGGGCGCGGGTTTCGACAAGATCCGCATAAACGGCGGAACCGTCGATCTGTCCACGCTGGTCCTGACGAGCATCGAGGGGATCGAATCGACCCCCAACGGCAACACCCGCGTCGCCGCGGAGCAGCTCGACTCCATGCAATGGCTGTACGGCGGGTTCCAGCTGACGAATGGCGGCACCATGTCGTTCAGCGGAACGAAGATTGCCAGCAGCAGCGTGTTCAGGCTGGCGAACGCCGACACGGTGTTCGACATGACCGGCATGCTTCCTCTCGACCCCGGCAACCCGACCGGCGCGTTCGTCATCGGCGGCACGGCGAGGGACCAGATCACCGGCGGCGATCGCAACGATACGCTTTGGGGCGGCGCGGGCGACGACATTCTCGTCGGCGGCGGCGGAACGGACTATATCTACGGCGGCGAGGGGGTCGACATCGTCCGCGGCGGGGACGGCAACGACTTTCTCCAGTTTCGCAGCGATGCCGAAATCCGCGCGGGCGAGACCTATGACGGCGGCGCCGGCATCGATACGCTGGAATTCATCGGCAGCAACTTCGGCGGCCATATCGATCTCAGCGCGATGACGCTGACGGGGATCGAGCGGATTACCGGGGGCGGCGATCTCACGATGCTGATTTCGCAGGTCGCCGACCTGACCGAGGTCAGCCACAGGATCAGGCTGGCGGACGGCGGGATCTTGTCGCTGGCCGACGCGACGCTGCAGACGATCATCACGACGTCGAACAATGCGACGACGGTCGACGCGAGCGGGGCCGTCGGCGGTTCGCTCCAGCTGCAGGGTGGGACCGCCGTCGATACGGTCATCGGAACCGCCTTCGCCGATGTGATCGCGGGCGGCGGCGGCAACGACATCCTTTCCGGCGGTGGCGGCGACGATCGCATCGAAGGCGGGCTCGGCCAGGACCAGCTGAGCGGCGGCGCCGGCGACGATGTGTTCGTTTTCAGGGCGGCCGACCAGATCCAGGCCGGCGAGGTGATCGCCGGCGGCGACGGCAACGACCGGATCGAAATCGCCTCGTCCCAGTCGGGGCGGTTCGACTTCAGCCAGGCGACCGTCACGGGCATCGAAGAAATCGTGCAGAACGGCTCCTACGAGGTCGCGTTGGCGGCGAGCCAGCTCGATACAATATCCTATATCCGCGGCGTATTCTTCGTGTTGGGCGGCGGGATCTCGCTCTTGGACGGGCTCGATGCCGACAACAGCATCCTGATCGCCGGCGACGTGGCGACAACGCTCGATGCGCGCGGTTCGACCGGTTTCCTTCGCCTTCAGGGCGGCGCGGCCGGCGACACGTTGATCGCCAACAACAACGGGTCTTGGCTGGAAGGCTTTGGCGGCGACGACCGGCTGACCGGCGGCACCGGCGTTGACCGTCTCGACGGCGGCGAGGGCAATGACGAACTGGCCGGCGGCATCGGGAATGACGAGCTTTACGGCGGCGGGGGCATAAACCGGCTCGACGGCGGCGAGGGCAACGACACGCTCTATGTCGAGATCAACGGTTTCTCGGGCGCACACACGCTGGCGGGCGGTGCGGGGCAGGATACGCTCTGGATCACTGCTCCGAATGTCGACATTTCCGCATCGACCGTGACCGGCATCGAAACGCTCCGGTCGAACGGCGGCGGCAACATCACCGCCTCGGCCGCGCAGATCAATGGTTTCTCGTCGCTGATGGCTCACGCCACCGATATCCACCTGTCGACTGGCGGGACCATAAACCTGAACGGTAAGACGGTCACCGAGACCTATTTCTATTTTTCCGACAGCGCGACCGTCTTCGACGCGCGCGGCGTGCTGGGCCAGGCGCGCTTCAATCTTCACGGCGGTGCCGGGGCGGACACGATCATCAGCGGCAGTGGCCATGACGGCGTGTACGGCGGCGCGGGCAACGACGTCCTCGATGGCGGCGACGGCGACGATGTCGTGATCGGCGGCGCGGGACGCGATACGGTGCGCGGGGGCCAGGGCAACGACGTGTTCTTCATCGAAGCCGCGTCCGATCTCGTCGCCAGCGAAGTCTATGACGGCGGCGCCGGAACCGACCGGTTGCAATTCTTCTTCGGCGATCTCAACGTCAATATCTCGAACATCACCTTGACCGACGTCGAGGAGATTCAGATGCATTTTGGCGGGCGGCTGTCGTTGACGGCCGCTCAGCTCGATAATGCGACCAATATTTATGGCGGAAGTTTCGTTCTGACCACCGCGGGGTCGGTGTCGATGGCGGGCGTCGCTTCGACCGGCGCAGTGTTTTTCCTGTCCGATTTCGGAAACAGCTTCGACCTGACCGGCTATCTTCCCGGGCTTGGCAATGTGACGGGCGGTGCCGGGATGGATGTTATTACCGGGGCCGGCGGCCGGGACCTGCTGTCCGGCGGTGGCGGAAACGATGTGATCTTCGGCGCTGGCGGAAATGACCAGTTGATCGGCGGCGTCGGGGAAGATCATTTGCATGGCGGCACTGGCGATGACACCTATTTCGTCGACTCGCTGAACGATATCATCTTCGAAAATACGAACGAAGGGAATGACACGGTCGTTTCGACCTCTTCATTCTATCTTTACGCTGGCGTCGAGAATCTGTTCCTCAATCCGACTCCAGGCGCGAATATCTTCGGGGTCGGCAACGAGCTTGCCAACACGATCCTCGGCAACGAAGGCGAAAATCTGCTGATTGCAGGCGCGGGCAAGGATGTTGTCCGCGGCGGCGGCGCGCGCGACGCGATCTTCGGCGAGGACGGCGACGACCAGCTGTTCGGTGACGAGGGGATCGACTATCTTGTCGGCGGGACCGGCAACGACGTCATCGACGGCGGAGCCGACGCGGACGAGATTTATGGCGAGGACGGCAATGACACGCTGATCGGCGGGACGGGCTTCCACACCGACATCCTCGTCGGCGGCATCGGAAACGACATCTTGCGCGGCGACAGCACGCTCGGCGATTACGACCTGCTCTATGGCAATGAGGGCGACGACCGCTTTTACGTCGATACGCCCCACGATCTGGTGTTCGAGCAGGCGGGGCAGGGCGTCGATACGGTCTATGCCAATATTCAGGGTGCCGGCTATTATCTCTATGCCAACATCGAGAATCTGGTGCTGGAGGGCAACACGCCGTTCGGCGTCGGCAATAACCTCGACAATCGTATCACGGGCAATGCGACCGGCAACTATCTGCTCGGCGGCGCGGGGAACGATGTATTGAACGGGATGGGCGGCAACGATGTGCTGTTCGGTGAAGCCGGCAACGACATTTTCGTCTTTACCCCAGGTTCGGGCGCCGACGTCATCGGCGACTTCACGCGCGGGCAGGATCGCATCGACCTCAGCGCGCTTGGCATCACCGGGCTGGGCCAGATCAGCGGCGGCTTTGTGCAAGACGGCAATGTCGGCGCGATCCTGCTCGCGTCCGGCGACGTGATCGTGCTGCACAATGTCCAGATGGGCACGCTCACGGCGGGCGACTTCATTTTCGCCAGCGGTTCCGCGAAGGTGGCCGACTTGTCGGATAAGGCGATGGATGCCCTGCAAATGTTGGAATTCGGTAGCGATGCCGCGCTGTTCGGCGCCGATCAGGGGGCCGAAATCTGGCTGAGCTACCTCAATCGCGAGGCCGTGATGTTCGGGTAGCCGGCGGCAGGTCAGTTCTGCATGATCGCCTTGACGTCGTGGAGGTAAGTGCGTCCGATACGGTGGACGCCGCCTTCGCCCAGATCGACGCTCCAGGCGCCGTCGCCATGATGTTTGAGCCCGACGATACCCTCGCGGCGGATCATCTTAGACCGGTGGATACGCATGAACTGGTCGGGGTCCATGCGCGCTTCGAGCGACTTGATCGTCTGATGGATCAGCCAGCTGCGCGCGCCGACGTGGAGCCGCATATAGTCGCGTTCGGCCTCGATCAAATCGACCTGGCCGGCGTCGATGCGCAGCATCTCGCCGCGGTTCTGGACCCAGAATTCGCCGATCCACTTGCTCTTGGGTGAGCGGGTGCGGTCGGTCGTGCGCCATTCGCGTACACGGCCCAACGCGCGGCCGAGCCGGTCGGGGGATACCGGCTTGAGCAGATAGTCGACCGCCGCGACGTCGAAGGCGGCGACGGCATATTGGTCGAAGGCGGTCACGAAGATCACCGCCGGCGGATTGTCGAGCTGGTCGATCGCGGCGGCGACGTCCAGACCGTTCAGGCCCGGCATCGCGATGTCGCAGAGTACGAGGTCGGGCGCGAGCGCATCGACCAGCCGTAGCGCCGAGGCGCCATCGGTCGCGGTGCCGACCAGCGACACGCCCTCCTGTTGCCCGGCAAGGATCTGGAGCCGTTCGATCGCGAGCGGTTCGTCGTCGACGATCAGGGTTCTCAACGTCTGGATCATTTCTTCAGCACCCCTGCCTGGCGAACGGCAGCCACAGCGAGACGACGAAGCCGCCATCGTCCGACTTGCCCCATTCGCAGCCCGCGGTCGGGCCATAGCGCGTCATCAATCGCTCGCGCACATTGCCGAGACCCAGGCCGGTGCCGGGTTCGGGAACCGGCGCCGCTGAATCGACATCGTTTTCGATACGCAGCACCAGCAGGCCATATTCGGCGCTGGCGGTCAGGCGGATCGCGATCGTGCCCTTGCTGGGCGCGACGCCATATTTTATCGCATTCTCGATGATCGGTTGCAGGATCAGCACCGGAACGCACGCATGCTCCAGTTCCTTCGGCATTGTCACCTCGACGTGCAGCCGGTCGGGAAAGCGCGTCTGTTCGATATCGAGATACAGCCGCTGGAGCGCGATTTCCTCGTCGAGGCTGACGAGCTGCTCGGGGTCGATCGCGAGGCTCGAGCGCAGGAAGGAGGCGAGGTTCATGATCATCGTCTCGGCCTCGGCCTTCGAGCCGCGCAGGACGAGGGTCGACAGCGAGTTGAGCGTGTTGAACAGGAAGTGTGGATTGACCTGATAATGGAGCGCACGAAGCTGCGCGGTCTGGGCCTCGATCCGATAGCTGTCGGCGCGGCGTTCGACCGCGTGCATCTCGTTCGCATAGCCGAAGGCGACATAGAGCGCCGCCCACACCGCGAAGAAGAAATACCAGCGGATCGAGCTGTCGAGGATCAGCACCGTTTCCCATGCGACCGGATATTTTTCCTGTACCTCGGCGATGATCGTCTTGGTGTCGGGGCCGGGAAACCAATAGTAAAAGACCAGCAGGTTGATCGTCGCGTAGAGAACCACCAGCGGAATCGCCGTCCCCAGAGCGGCGGCCAGCCTGGCACCGAAACTCTTTGGCTGCACGCGCTGGAGCAATTGATAGAGGACGAAGGTGCACAGAATGCCCGCGACGACGACGATCGCGCGCCGGCCGACGAACTCCCATTGGTCGGGGGCGCCGGTGAGCAGCGCGAGCCCGGTGGTGATGAGGAAATAGAGCATCCACATCGCGAGGATCGAACCGATCGCGACGCGCGGATTGACGCGGGCGTCGGAGGCGCGCCAGTCGGGCGCGGCGGCGAGGAATCTGGCGCGGCGATCGCTCTGGGCCAGTTTGCGGTCGGACATGTTCATTGGCGCCCTCCTATCGCAGCCCACGCAATAGCGCGAGTCGTCACCTGACCGCCAGTCGAAGGCGGGGGGAGGTTGGTCGAAAGCGCGGCCCGGCTCAATCGGCCGCCGCTGGCGCTCTCATCGCGCCGCGCCAGCCGCCGCGCCGGTACACCGCCCATGCCATCGCGAGCGAGGCAATCGAGGACAGCGGGAAGCTCCACCACAAGATGTCGCTGCCGATCAGCGGGTAGCCGAAATAATAGATGCCGAGGCGAATCGGGAACATCGACAGGAACAGGATGATCAGCGGCGGCACCACCGAACCGTTGGCGCGCAGCGTGCTGATGAGGACGATCGTCGTGCCGAAGGGCAGGAAGGTCCAGGTCGCGATATACTGGATGTTGCGCGCGACATCGATCGCGTCGCTGCCGCTGCCGAGGAACAGCGCGAGCGCGGCGCGGTCGAAGAGCAGCAGCAGGACAATCAACACCCCGGTCATCGCGAGATTGATCGCGATCCCGCTGTTGGTGACCGACGACACGCGATCCCAGCGCCCGGCGCCGATATTCTGCGCCGCCATCGAGCTGACCGCGGCGCCGACCGCGAGCGCGGGCATCTGGATATAGTTCCACAGCTGCAGCGTCGCGCCATAGGCGGCGGCGGTGACGAGCCCCTCGCGGTTGACCAGCCCGACCATGACGAGGCCGGCCCCCGAAATGACGAGCATCTGGGCGCCCATCGGCAGGCCGCGGCCGATTATGAAGCGCAGCTCGCTCCATTTGGGGAGCAGGTAGGACAGTTCGTGCCCGCGCAGGCGCAGGACATGGTTCTTCGCATAGAACCAGCCGATCATGCCGATCAGCGCGATCGTGCCGGCAACGGCGGTCGCCAGCGCGCTGCCAGCGATGCCGAGGCGCGGGAAAGGGCCGAGGCCGAGGATGAGGATCGGGTTGAAGGCGATGTCGAGCACCACGGCGAGGATCATGAAGCGCAGCGGCGTCACCGCATCGCCGGCGCCGCGCGAGGCCATCATCAGCGTCACCGACAGCATTGAGGCGGGCACGGCGAGGAAGGTCACGCGCAGATAGTCGTGCGCGAGCGCAAAAGCCTCGGGCGGGGTTTTCAGCCAATGCAGTATCTGATCGGACGCGAACCAGCCGACGATCGCGATGACCACCGAGAAGATCAGCGCGAGGCCGATGACGCCGCCGGTCGCCCGGCGCGCAGCGTCGACGTCGCCGCGGCCCATCGACTGGCCGATGAGCACGGTCGCCGCCATGCCGAAGCCGAAGAAGGCGCCGAACATCAGGAACATGATGATGTTGGCGTTGGCGGTCGCCGCGAGTGCGCTTTCGCCGAGGAACTGGCCGACCCAGATGGCGTTGACCGAACCCGACAGCGTTTGGAGAATATTCGACGCCAGCGTCGGCAGCGCGAAGAGGATCAGCGTTTTGGCGATCGGCCCCGTCGTCAGGTCCATCCGCCCGCCGCCGCGTGCGGTCTGGCGCGGCGGAACGGGATTGGCCGCCGGGTCGGCGGCGGCCGCAACCGGCGTCGGCGTGACGGGTGCCTCGCCGTCGCTCACCCCAGGCGGGCCAGCGCGGCGGTCAGGCGATCGGCCTCGGCGTCCTTCGCGGCATGATCGGCGCGCGCTTTTTCGACCGCTTCGGGCTTGGCACGCTCGACGAAGGACGGATTGTTCAGGCGGCCGGCGAGGCCGTCGCGTTCCTTCGCCGCGGCGGCGAACGCCTTGGTCAGGCGGTCGCGTTCGGCGGCGATGTCGATCACGCCTTCAAGTGGGACGGTGATGGTCTCGCCTTCGACGACGAGCTGCGCCGACGCACCGGCGGGCGCGGGGTCGAAGCTGACGGCTTCGAGCCGCGCGAGGCGGTCGAGCTGCGCCGCGAGCTTGTCGGTGCGGGTCCTGAGCGACGGCGGGAAGTGTGCGGTGAGGCGGGCGCCCGGCGGGAGGCCGAGTTCGGCCTTGGCGGTGCGCAGTTCGCCGACGAGCTTGATCAGCCAGTCGATGTCGGCGCTCGCCCCGGCATCGCGTGCGACGTCGGGTGCAGGCCATTTGGCGGTGATCAGCGGATAGTCGGCGCGGTCGCCGAGCCCGGTCCACAGCTCTTCGGTGATGAAGGGCATGAAGGGGTGGAGCATCACGAGGATCTGGTCGAGCACCCAGCCGGCGACGGCCTTGGTCTCGTCGTCGATCGCGCCCCTCTCGACTTCGCTCGAGACAGGCTTGATCAGCTCGAGATACCAGTCGCAGAAACGGTCCCACGCGAAGCTGTAGATCGTGTTCGCGGCTTCGTCGAAGCGGTAGTCGGCGAGCGATTTGTCCATCGCCGCGACGGTTGCGGCGACCTCGCCGATGATCCAGCGGTTGACCGGCAGCGTTGCGGCGGGGGCTTCGAAGCTCGTCGAGGCCGAAATGCCATTGGCTTCGCAGAAGCGCGCGGCGTTCCACAGCTTGGTCGCGAAATTGCGATATCCGGCAAGGCGCGCGTCATCCATCTTGATGTCGCGGCCCTGGCTTTCCATCGCCGCCATGAAAAAGCGCAGCGCGTCGGCGCCATATTGGTCGATCAGCCCCAGCGGGTCGACGACATTACCCTTCGACTTCGACATCTTCGCGCCGTCGGGCGCGCGGACGAGGCCGTGGAGATAGAGCGTCTTCCACGGCACGTCGCCCATGAACTCCATCCCCTGCATCGCCATGCGCGCATCCCAGAAGAAGAGGATGTCGAAGCCCGAGATGAGGACGTCGTTGGGGTAGTGGCGTTTGAGCAGGTCGGTATTCTCGGGCCAGCCGAGCGTCGCGAACGGCCAGAGCGCGGAAGAGAACCAGGTGTCGAGGACGTCGGCATCGCGCCAAATTGGCACCGACTTCCTGAGATCAAATTCGCTGTTGAGCAACATGGTCATCGCAGCAAGTCGATCTTCGCAAACGACGATCTCACGGTCGCCCAGCTTGCCACTGTAATAGCTTTTCGCCGCTTCAACGGCGCCGTCTTCAGTTTCGTTCACAAAAACATGGTCCGACAGCAACGTCGAGTTAGCCGTCGCGAAGTCTTCGCTCACATCAAATGAAAGATCAGGCCAGTTGGGTGATAACTTTTCGTCGTCGGCGTAAGCTTCCGGCCCATACCATGCCGGAATCCGGTGACCCCACCACAGTTGGCGCGACACGCACCAGGGCTGGATATTCTCCATCCAGTTGAAGAAGGTCTTTTCCCATGTCTTGGGGACGATGTTGATGCGCCCGTCGCGCACCGCCGCCATCGGCGGCTGTGCGAGGGTTTCGGCGTCGACATACCATTGGTCGGTCAGCCAGGGCTCGATCACCACGCCGCCGCGGTCGCCGAACGGCGTCTGGATCGTGCGCGGCTCGGCGTCATGCTCGCCGCCGTCCTTGTCGACGTGCGCGATGAGGAAGCCCGCGTCCTTCATCCGTGCGACGACCAGTTCGCGCGCGCCATCGACACCATCACGCTTGAAGCGGTGGAGGCCGATATATTCGGCGGGGATCAGCCCGTCGGCGGTCTGGATGACGTTCGCGTCGCCGTCGAGCATGTTGAGCATCTCGCCGGGCTTGAAACCCGCGCGCTTGCCGACGTCGAAGTCGTTGAAATCATGCCCCGGCGTGATCTTCACCGCGCCCGAGCCGAGTTCGGGGTCGGCATGTTCGTCGGCGACGATCTTGAACCGGCGCCCGGTGATCGGCTGGAGAATGTCCTTGTCGATCACGCTCTGGTAGCGCGCATCGTCGGGGTGCACCGCGACCGCCATGTCGGCGAGCATCGTTTCGGGGCGCGTCGTCGCGACCTCGATATAGTCGCGCCCGTCATCGAGGGTGACGCCATCGGCGAGCGGATATTTGAAGTGCCAGAAGCCGCCCTGAATTTCGTGCGTTTCGACCTCGAGGTCCGAAATCGCGGTCTTGAGCTTCGGGTCCCAGTTCACCAGCCGCTTGTCGCGGTAGATCAGCCCCTTTTTGTGGAGGTCGACGAACACCTTGACCACCGCGGCGGTGAAATGCGGGTCCATGGTGAACTGCTCGCGGCTCCAGTCCATCGAACAGCCGAGGCGGCGGAGTTGGCCGGTGATCTGGCCGCCGCTTTCCGCTTTCCACTGCCAGACCTTGTCGATGAAATCCTCGCGGCTGTAGTTGGTGCGCTTGTCCTGCCGCGCTTCGAGCTGGCGTTCGACGACCATCTGGGTCGCGATGCCGGCATGGTCCATGCCAACGACCCACAGCGCGTCCTTGCCGCGCAGACGTTCGTAGCGGACGAGCACGTCCTGCAGCGTGTTGTCGAGCGCATGGCCGATGTGCAGCGCGCCGGTGACGTTCGGCGGCGGATTGACGATCGTATAGGGCGTCGCGTCGGGGCGCGCGGGGCGAAACAGCCCGCGGCTTTCCCACTCATGGGCCCATTTCGCCTCAATTGCGGCGGGATCGAATGTTTTTTCCATCGGCATAATGCGCCGCGCTTTGCCAGCCATGGTGCGGCGCGGCAAGGGGGAACCATCCCATTCTCGTCATGGCGGACGCGAAGATCGTCGCCCCCGCGAAGGCGGGGGCCGTTGTCGGCCTTATCCCCCCTCGCTGCGTAGAACTCCAGCGGCCCCCGCCTTCGCGGGGGCGACGTAGAATGCCTATTTCTTCAGATAGCTGCCGAGCCAGTCGAACACCGTGCCATACCATTGCACGCTGTTCTGACCCTTCAGCACCCAATGATTCTCGTCGGGGAAGACGAGCAGTTGCGACGGAATGCCGCGGCGCTGGAGCGCGGTGAAGCTGGCGATGCCCTGCGTATAGGGGATGCGGAAATCCTTTTCGCTGGTGATCACCAGCATCGGGGTCTTCCACTTCGCGACATGGTTCACCGGGTTCCATTTTTCATATTCTTCGGGAACGTCGTAATAGGTGCCGCCATGCTCCCACTCGTCGAACCATAGTTCCTCGGTTTCATAGGCCATGGCGCGGGCGTCGAAGACGCCGTCGTGCTGGACGAGGCATTTGAAGCCGTCGGGCCATTGGCCCGCGATCCAGTTGGTCATGTAACCGCCATAGGAGCCGCCGAGCGCACAGGCGTTGGTTACGTCGAGCGAGGTATCCTGCCTACCGGCGGCGGCGAGGCCGAGCTTGAGGTCTTCAAGCGGCTTGCCGCCCCAATCCTTGTTGATGCTGTCGGTGAAGGCCTGACCGTAGCCGGTCGAGCCGTGGAAATCGATCGTCACCGCGGCATAGCCGGGTGCCGAGAAGAGCCGCGGGTTCCAGCGCGTCGACCAGCCGTTGCCGAAGCTCGACTGCGGACCGCCGTGGATCAGGAAGGCGACTGGCAGCTTGCCGGTCGCGCCAGCGGGCTTGACGATCTGGCCCCAGACGGTGTCGCCATTGGCGCCCGCGAACTGCAGCCGCTTGACGTCGACCGGGTCGATCTCGGCCATTTGCGCCTTGTTGACTTCGGTCAGCCGGGTAACCTTGCCCTTGGCGTCGCGGACGAACAGGTCGGTCGGGTCGGCGATGCTGTTGCGGCTGTAGAGCAGGGCGCCGCCCGGCAGCGGGGTGACGTCGCCGATATTGCCTTCCCACTGGTCGGTGGTGGCCTTGAGCTTTTCTACCTTGCCGCTCTTCACGTCGACCTTGAACACCGGATGGTCGAGCACATCCTGCGCGGTGACATAGAGCGACTTGCCGTCTGGCGCCCAGGCGATCGAGGCGACCGAGCGATCCCAGGCGTCGGTCAGCTTGCGCGTCTCGCCGGTCGACAGGTCGCGCAGCATCAGCACCTGGCGGTCGGCCTCATAGGTCGGGCGCGCCATTGCCGCGTAGGCCAGAAACTTGCCGTCGGGCGAGGGGGTGGGCAGGGTATCGGTCGCCGCATTCGCCTCGGTCAGATTCTGCGGCATCATCCGGCTGTCGACCAGCCAGCTGTAGATATCGAGGTTGGTCGACATCGGCTCATTCCGGTCGGCCTTGCGCAGCGTGAAATAGACGGTGCGGCTGTCGGTGCCCCAGGCGAGTTCCTCGCCGCCGCCGAAGGGTTTGGACGGGCTATCGCCGGTCACGCCGGCGTCGACCGCGCGCTCGGTCGTCGCCTTGCCGCCCACAAGGTTGAAGACGAAGGGGCGGCTGTGGGTGCCCGGCGTCTCCCATTCGTCCCAATGGCGGACGAAGCCGACGCCGTCCTTGTACAGGCGGCCGGTGCCGGGGCCGGGCAGCGCGCCCTTGTCCTTGGCGTCGCAGCCGAAGGTCGTGCATTCCTTGGCGATGTCGCCCCAGGCGAGCAGCTTGGTGCCGTCGGGCGAAATCTTGAAGCCCGAAACGTCCGCCTTGGTATCGGTCACCTGCACGGCCGGCGTGTTCATTGACTGGAGGTCGATGCGCCAGATCTGGCTCTTTCCCGAAGCGTTGGAGAGGAAGAACAGCATGCCGTCCTTGTGGAAGGCCGGGTCAGTTTCATTCTTGCCCGCGGTATCGGCGATCCGGACCGGCGCGGCATCCTTGGCGTTGCGATCGACGACCCACAGTCCGGTCGAGCGCTTATACGTCTCGGGCGCGGTCTCGGTCATCTGATAGACTACCCATCGTCCGTCGGGCGAGGCGGTCGGCGCGGCGACGCGCTTGAGCGTCGCGAGGTCGACTTCGGTCATCGGCCGGGCGAGGGCAGGGGTGGAGAGAGCGGCGGCGAGCGCGATCGCGCTGGGCAGGATGAAGTTACGCATGCAACGGCTTTAGCGATGCGGCGGGCGCGTTCAAGGACGAAGCGGCCGTCGCCGCCGTCCCTTTTTCGAGGCGACGGAAAAGCGGGCTTGCCGACGACAAATCAATCCTCTCTGGCTTTGTCGGCGCCCTGGCGCCATCGGCCCGCGCTCGAAGGAGAATTGCGTGTCGAAGCCCGAGCCGAGTCGTTTGTTCATTCCGCTGCTCGCCGGCGCGAGCCTGCGCGACCGGATGATCGGCAGCATCGGCGCGTTGATGGGCATCGGCCTTGCCGGGCTGATCTGCGCCGCGATGTTTCCGGCGTCGATGCCGTGGATCATCGCGCCGATCGGGGCGTCGGCAGTGCTGTTGTTCGCGGTGCCATCGAGCCCGCTCGCGCAGCCATGGTCGATCGTCGGGGGCAATGCCATCTCCGCGATCGTCGGCATCGTCGTGGCGCAGGCGATATCGACCCCGGCACTCGCCGCCGCGCTGGCTGTGTCGACCGCGATCCTGGTGATGTCGCTGCTGCGCTGCCTCCATCCCCCGGGCGGCGCGGTCGCACTGAGCGCGGTGCTCGGCTGGTCGACCTTTGGCAGCCATGTCGTCGACTTCCTCGTGCCGGTGCTGATCAATTCGCTCGTCCTCGTCGCGATCGGCATGTTTTTCCACCGCTTTTCGGGGCACAGCTATCCGCATCGCGCGCGGCCGGTGGACGGGAAGGCGCTGGTTCCCGCGCCGTTGGGCCTGCAAATGGCGGACATCGACGCCGCGCTCGACGATCTGGGCGAGACCTTCGACATCAGCCGCGAGGATCTGGCGCTGTTGCTCGAGCGGGCAGAGGTTCACGCGGCGTCGCGCATGGGCAAGCGCCAAGACGCCTAGGGCGCGCTTTCGGTCTCTTCCTTGCCGGGCTTGTCGCACTGCTTGCGGCTTTTGGCCATTGTCTCGGACTTGCGCCATGCCGAGCGGAACAGACGGTCGCGTTCGGCTTTCGCGCCAAGATCGTAGCGTGCCTGTGCGACCGGGCGGCCCATGGTGTCGCGTAGCGATAACGTGACAGCGGACCCGGTTTCCAGGCGTTCATAGGGATCGCCATCCCAGTCGGTGTCGTCGAGCTGCGCCGAGGCATAGCGAAAGGGGGTTCCGCCGATCTTGTAGGCAACGCCGAACGGTTCGGGCTCGACGCTCCAGCTGTCGCCGCCGTCCAACAGCACCCACATGGTCAGTCGCCGAAGCGCGCCGCCGGGACCGCCGACGCTCGACACGTCGCCGATCGCGCTGGTCAATTCGCCGATCGCCTCGGCGTCCGCATCGTCATATTGGATCACGAGGCCGGGTTGGCCCAAATCCTGATATTGCGGCGTGCTGGCGTCGAGCATCGGCGGCGCCCAGCTGACCGAGCGCGACCATATCTCGCCGTCGCCGTCGACCTGTGCGGTGATATCGACATGCGCGCCGCGGCTGCCCTTGGCGCTGGCCGTGCAGATCCATTCGTCGTCGCCATATTGCGCCGCCGCGGGCGTGGAGGTGGTGAGCAGCGCGGCGACGACCAGCGCGCGGATCATCGGATCAGCACTCCGCCCTTCATCACATGATCGATCTTTTCGAGCGCGCGGATGTCGGTCAGCGGGTCGGCCTTGACCGCGACCATGTCGGCATAGCGCCCCGGCACGAGGACGCCGATGTCGGTGCGGCCCATTTCCTCGGCGGCGCGGCCGGTGGCGGACTGGATCGCCTGCATCGGCGTCATGCCATAGCGCACCATATAGGCGAACTGGCGGGCGTTGAGGCCGTGCGGATAGACGCCGGCGTCGGTCGCGAAGCCGATATTGACCTGCAACTCGACCGCGCGCTTGAACGCCGCACGCTGGGCATCGGTGGTCTCGCGGTTCTTGCGCAGATATTCGGCGGGCCAGCCCTCTTTCGTTCCGATGTCGTCGATATAATCGCCGTTGTAGATGTCCATCGCGAGCCAGGTGCCGTGCTGCTTGGCAAGGCGGAGCGTCGCTTGGTCGGCGAGGCTGGCATGTTCGATGCTGTCAACCCCCGCCTCGATCGCATTGCGGATGCCGATCGCGCCATGGGCGTGCGCGGTGACGCGTTTGCCGCGGGCGTGGGCGACCTTCACGATCGCACGGAGCTGCTCGGGCGTCAGTTCGGGGGCGCCGGGTTCGGTGCCGATCGCGAGCACCGCGCCGGTCGCGATCGTCTTGATGAAATCGGCGCCATGGTCGAGCAGGTAGGTCGTTTTAGCGGCCGCTTCCTCGGGCGTCGCCGCGACGCCGAGGCGCATGTCGGCGGGCAACTGATCGTTCGGGACGACGCCGTTGAGTTCGCCGCCGCCGCCGGGGATGGTGAGATAGGCGCCGGCGGCCCACATGCGCGGACCCGGCACGTCGCCACGCTCGATCGCATTGCGCAGCGTCACGTCGGTGAGGCCGCGATAGGTGCCGACGTCGCGGACGCTGGTGAACCCGGCGTCGAGGGTCACGCGGGCGTTGCGCGCGCCGACGAGCGCGGTTTCGGCGGGCGACGCCTTCATCGGCGCGGCGAGGTCGGCGCTCTGGCCAAGGTCGGCGAGGTGGGTGTGGAGGTCGATCAGGCCCGGCAGCACGGTGTAGGCCGACCAGTCGATCACCCTGGCGCCGTCGGGCGCCTTGCCGCACGGTGCAACCTCCTTGATCCGCTCGCCCTCGACCGTGATGCAGTGGCCGGTGCGCACCTCGTCGGTGACGCCGTCGATCAGCCGCCCCGCCGTGACATACAGCGTTTCCGCTGCGGCCGGGGCCGATGTCGCCAGAAGGGTCGCCGCTGCGGCGGCGATCAGATGGCGGCGCTGAAGGTGTCGCACTGGCGGGGGTCCCCGGTCTGCAGGCCGCGGCGCAGCCAGCTCATGCGCTGTTCGCTCGTGCCGTGGGTGAAGCTTTCGGGGACCGGGCGCTGGCCCGCCGAGCGCATCAGCGTGTCGTCGCCGATCGCATTGGCGGCGGTCATCGCTTCTTCCAGGTCGCCGGGCTCCATCACGGGTTGGCCGGCGCTGTTGCGCGCGCGGTTCGCCCAGACCCCGGCATAACAATCGGCCTGCAATTCCATGCGCACCTGATAGGCATTGCCCTCGGCCTGTGAGGCGCGTTGCTGTGCCTGACGGACCTTGTCCGAAATACCGGTGATCGTCTGGATATGGTGACCGACTTCGTGCGCGACGACATAGGCCTGCGCGGCATCGCCCGCGGCGCCGAAACGCTGCGCCAGTTCGTTGAAGAAGGCGGTGTCGAGATAGACGCCCTGATCGGCGGGGCAATAGAAGGGGCCCATCGCCGCCTGCGCCGCGCCGCAGCCCGACCGGTTCTGGTCGGTGAAGAAATTGAGCGTCGGGCGCTGGTAATTGCTGATAAGATTGCCCCACACCTGATGCGTTGAGCCGAAGACATTGCACGCGAATTTTTCTGCCGCCGTGTCGCAGGCGACATTGGTGCCGCCGCGGCTGTCGGCCTGCGGATCGACGGTACCGCCGCCGCCCGACAACATATTCATGCCGCCACCGAAAAACATGAAGGCGAGCGCGCCGAGCAGGAGGATCGTGCCGCAGCCCATCTTGCGCCCGAGCAGCATCGGGAGCAGTCCGATGAGCAGCCCGCCCATGCCGCCGCCGCCCCCGCCGCCGCCAAATCCGCCGCCACCGCGGCCGAGGTCGCGGATATCGTCGCCGGGATCATAATCGTCGAGGCGCATTTCGGGGGTCTCCAGCGCAAAAGTCAGGTCCTGTCCGTTTGTGGCAGTAGCCCGCCGCAATTGGAAGGGGCTTCGCATCGTCCGCCTTGCAATGCGCCGTGTTGCGGTGCACCAATCAGCGCCCCCGACCGAAGGATGCCCCCGAGTCCATGCCGCGCCGCGCTGCCAAAGCCGCCTTGCCTTTGCCCGACCTCGTCGTGCTGGTGCTGCAGGGTGGCGGCGCGCTCGGCGCCTATCAGGCGGGGGTTTATGAGGCGCTGATCGAGCTTGGGATCGAACTCGACTGGGTGGCGGGGATTTCGATCGGTGCGGTCAACGCAGCGATCGTCGCGGGCAACAAGCGTGACGAGGCGGTGGGCAAGTTGCGGGAATTCTGGGACGGCGTGTCGTCGGCGCTGCCGTCGCTGCCGATCCCCGACAACGACATCGCGCGCGAATGGAATCACCTCGCTGCGGCGGGGCAGGTGATGGCGTTCGGGGTACCGGGATTCTTCACCCCGCGCTGGCCGCCGCCGGCGCTGGCCGAGCGGCAGACGCCCGGCGCCGTGAGCTTCTACGACACGGCGCCGCTGGTCGCGACGCTCGACCGGCTGGTCGACTGGGACCGGCTGAACGACGGCAATGTCCGGCTGTCGGTCGGTGCGGTCGCGGTCGAGACCGGGAATTTCCGATACTTCGATACCAAGAGCGAGCGGATCGACGCGCGGCATATCCTCGCATCGGGCGCGCTGCCGCCGGGGTTGCCGCCGATCGAGATCGACGGGACATGGTATTGGGACGGGGGGCTGGTGTCGAACACCCCGCTCGAACATGTCGTCGAGGCGGCGCATGAGGATATGCTGGTGTTCCAGGTCGACCTGTTCCCGGCGCGCGGCGAGCGGCCGCACGATCTGGAAGAAGCCTGGTCGCGCGAGAAGGATATCCGGTTTTCGAGCCGGACGCGGCGGATTTCGGACGGACTGGTGCGGCGGCGCAAGGAGCATCGGTTGATCGATCGGATGTTGGCGAAGTTGCCGCCGGGCGTGAGCGAGCTGCCGGAGGTTCGGGCGGTGCGCAAGATGGTCGATTGCAAGGCGCTGAATGTCGTGCAGCTGGTGCATAACCCCTTGAAATGGCAAACGGGTGCGCGCGATTTCGAATTCTCGCGCACCGCCGTCGAGGCCAATTGGGCGCAGGGCAGGGAGGCGGTCGAGGCGGCGATGAAGGACGGGCATTTGCTCGCGGAAAGTATCGCCGAGGGGCGGTCGGAGAGCTTCGCGGTGCAATCGGACGGTCTGGTTCCGAAACGGACCGCGGAAAATACAGGGTAAAATCTCCCCCCAACAAAGGAATTCATCATGCACCTGAAAGGCAAAACCGCCCTTGTCACCGGCTCGACGTCGGGCATCGGGCTCGGCATCGCCAAGGCGTTCGCGGCGGCGGGCGCGAATATCATCATCAACGGCTTTGGCGAGGCGGCGGCGATTGAGGCCGAGCGCGCGGCGCTGGAGGTGTTGAACGGCGGCAAGGCGGCCTATGACGGCGCCGACCTGACCAAGCCCGACGCGATCGAAGACATGTTCCAGCGCGCCGACAAGGATTTCGGCGGGGTCGACATCCTTGTGAACAATGCCGGCATGCAGTTCGTGTCGCCGATCGAAGACTTCCCGGTCGAGAAATGGGACATGATCATCGCGCTGAACCTGACCGCGTCGTTCCACACGATCCGCCATGCGGTTCCCGGGATGCGCAAGAAGGGCTGGGGGCGGATCATCGGCACCGCCTCGGCGCACTCGCTCGTCGCCTCGCCGTTCAAATCGGCCTATGTCACCGCGAAGCACGGGCTGGCGGGGCTAACCAAGACGGTCGCGCTGGAAGTCGCCGATGCGGGGATCACCGCGAACTGCATCAGCCCCGGCTATGTGTGGACGCCGCTGGTCGAGAACCAGATCCCCGACACGATGAAGGCGCGCAAGATGACGCGCGAGCAGGTGATCAACGACGTGTTGCTCGCGGGTCAGCCGACCAAGCAGTTCGTGACGATCGAACAGGTCGCGGCGCTGGCGGCGTTCCTGACACGCGACGAGGCGGCGAATATCACGGGGGCGAATTTGAGCGTCGATGGCGGGTGGACGGCGGCGTAATCGCTAACCCTCTCCCCTTGAGGGAGAGGGTTGCGAAGACTTGGTAGCTTGCTGCCTAGTCGAAGCTGGGTGAGGGGTTGCGGTCGCAAGCGACCGCGCGAGCCAAAGGCTCGCGACCCCTCATCCAACTGCGGCTAGTTCGCTTCGCTCACAAGCCTTCGTATCCTTCTCCCTCAAGGGGAGAAGGAATTTGCATCCGCCTTGAGCATTCTCCCTTCGCCCCCTAAGGGTAACGCCGAACCGGACAGGAGAGACGGAGCAATGTGGGGTCGTACATCGATAATCGGGGGCATTCTGGCGGCGTCGACGCTCGCCGCGTGCAACACGGTGCCGAAAATTCCGCCGTCGGTCGCTGACGTGCCGCCGCCCGCGACCGAGGGCGGCTGGCGTTCGACCGCGACCGAGCAGGACAAGGCGCGCGTCCGGAACTGGTATTCGAGCTGGGAAGCCGCGCTGGCCGATGCGCGCGCCAAGGGGTTCGGGGCGCAGATCGACCGCGAGGGCATCCTGCTGCACCCGACCGCGGCGCTGCCCAATCCGCACCTGCCCGCGGGCGATTACAAGTGCCGCACGATCAAGGTCGGCGCCAAGAGTGGCGGGACGCTCGGCTATATCGCCTATGGCTGGTTCCGTTGCCGCGTGGCGGCCGAACAGGGGATTTCGAGCCTGGTCAAATTGACGGGGTCGCAGCGGCCGGTCGGGCTGATCTTGCCCGACAATCTGACGCGGCAGGTCTTCCTCGGCACGCTCGAACTCGGCGACGAGAAGATGGCGGTCAATTACGGCAGCGACCGGATGCGCGACATGGCAGGGCTGGTCGAGCGGATCGGCGACAATCGCTGGCGGCTGGTGCTGCCCGCGCCGGCATATGAATCGCTGGTCGACGTGATCGAACTGGTGCCGGAAAGCTGACAACCATTATCAAAACGAGCCTATAATCCCCGTTCGACACGAACGGATAACCAAGGCCATCATGGCTTGAAACAGGGGAATAAGATGCGGATTTTGCTGGCGGGCGTGGCAGCCCTTGCGCTTTCGGCTGTGGGTGCGGTTTCGGCGGCGGCGCAGACCGCCGACCCGGCGATCCAGGCCGAGATCAAGAAGGACATGCCGTCGCTGATGGCGATCTATGCCGACCTGCACGCCAACCCCGAACTCAGTTTCATGGAGGTCCGCTCGGCGGGCATCATGGCCGCCGAGGCGCGCAAGCTGGGCTTCAAGATCACCGAAAAGGTCGGCGGCACCGGCATCGTCGCGGTGATGGAGAATGGCCCCGGCCCGGTGGTGCTACTGCGCGCCGACATGGACGGGCTGCCGGTGATCGAACAGACCGGGCTGCCCGGCGCGTCGAAGGTGCGGGTGACGACCAAGGAAGGCGTCGAGACCGGCGTGATGCACGCGTGCGGCCACGACACGCATATGACCGCCTGGGTCGGCGTCGCGCGGCGCATGGCGGCGAACAAGGGCAAATGGTCGGGCACGCTCGTGATGATCGGCCAGCCCGCCGAGGAACGCGGCGCGGGCGCGCGGATGATGCTCGAGGACGGGCTGTATACGCGCTTTCCCAAGCCGCAATATGCGCTCGCGTTCCACGATGCGGCGCAGTTTCCCGCCGGGCAGATCGGCTATACGCCGGGCTATGCGCTCGCCAATGTCGACAGCGTCGATATCCTCGTGAAGGGGGTTGGCGGGCACGGCGCCTATCCGCAGACGACCAAGGACCCGATCGTGCTGGCGAGCCGCATCGTCGGCGCGCTGCAGACGCTCGTGTCGCGCGAGATCAGCCCGCTCGACAGCGCGGTGGTGACCGTCGGCAGCTTCCACGCGGGGGCCAAGCATAATATCATTTCGGACGAGGCGAAGCTGCAGCTGACGGTGCGCAGCTATTCGGACGAGGTGCGCAATCATCTGCTCGACGGCATCGCGCGTATCGCGAAGGGCGAAGCGATCGCGGCGGGCATGCCCGATGACAAGATGCCGGTGGTGAGCGTGCAGAAGGACGAATATACCCCCGCGACCTTCAACACCGTCGATTTCACCGAGGACATGGCGGCGTTTCTGAAGACGCAGTTCGGCGAGGCACGGGTGACGAAGATGCCGCCGGTGATGGGCGGCGAGGATTTCAGCCGCTATTCGCGCGACGCGAACAAGGATGTGAAAAGCCTGATCATCTGGGTCGGCGGCGTCCCGCGCGCCGAATATGACGCGGCGCAAAAGGCGGGGAAGAGCCTGCCGAGCCTGCACTCGCCCTTCTGGGCGCCCGAGGCGGATACGGTGATCGAGACCGCGACCGAGGCGCTGACGGGGATGGCGATGAAGTTGATGGGGAAGTGAGGGGGCTTTTGGGTAACCAATAGTCGGGGTTAGCCCGCTGCAATGCTGGTCTTTTTGTTCAAGGATTTGAGGGCGTCGGCGCCGACGATCGTGGCGAACACTGACGATACTAGGGTGCTATCGATCGGGCTTCCGGATAGCCATGAGAGAAGGTGCATAATTCCGAACGTCATGGCCGGCGCTACGACCGTAAGCTTTGCGCCTTCTTTGATGAGTAGCGCGAGCCGTTCCTTATCGCGCTCGATCCTCTCCACCGCTTCGCGGGAAACTGCGCCGCTATCGATTATATTCAAAAGTTCACCGAGCTGCCGATGCAAATCACGTAGGCAATCTATCGCATCGGCTGTGATTGGGTCGTTAAAGCGCTCTCTTTCGACTATGTTAGCTAGAGTATCGATTTCCCGCAGCGCGATCGGGGCGATTTCACGAACGATCGTGATTTGCTCTCTTACGGTGCGACGGCCCGTCCATGAACTTGATGCATGAGCAGCACTTGGCTCTGGTGTTTTTTGTTCAGTCTGAACGATGATATCCTGAAACAACTGGCGCCATTCGTCGTCTAGCAAGTCGAGGCTTTTTTTGCGGGCAGGGCTGTCTCGGTATTCCAAGAATGCACGTAGGAGCTTGGCTTGATCGGCTCCGGCCAGAGAATGCAAGATACGCCGCAAGCGTTTGGCCTTAGAACTCCCGTCGACTGAATATCTTGGCGCGGTCGCATCAACGCCCACTTCTCTGGCTATAAACTCGTCAAATTCTTGATTGTTGAGGTCCAACACATAGCCGCTTCCCATCATCAATACTCTCTCGACCACCTTCATATCGGCAGCGTTTATGAGGGGCTGTTGCTCAGGTGGTGTTGGCATCCGGTAAAGTGGCTCCTTCTTCCAATTGATTTGGCCAAGCTTGATTTAAGCGGGATCCCGGGTCAAGCCCGGGGTGACGTCGTTGAATGACCATCTTCTCTCGTCACCCCGGGCTTGACCCGGGGTCCCGCTATTTATCCGGCCAAGCTGTCGAACAAGTCCTGCCAATCCGGATTGCTGCGCTCGATCAGCTCGAACTTCCATTGGCGATGCCAGCGTTTGACGCGCTTTTCGTGGGCGATGCAGGCGGCGATGTCGTCGCTGCGTTCGGCCCACACGAGGCGGGTGAGACTGTATCTGGCACAGAAGTCCGAGCCGTCGCCGGTGCGGTGCTGGTGGATGCGGGCGGGGAGGTCAGCGGTGACGCCGACGTATAGGGTGCCGCGATAGCGGTCGGCCATGATGTAGACCCAGCCGCCTTTTGTTTCTCGGTCCATGGGGTGGAGCTTCGATTGAGCGGGACCCCGGGTCAAGCCCGGGGTGACGAGCACAGGAGCGTTGGCGCGGACGATGCTATGGCGGCTTGGTCGCTCGCCGATTTGACCCCGCCGCCGCTTTCCAAATAAATTGGGATGGACCTGTTCGCGGGGCTATGGTGAGCAACAGCCTATGTCTGCCACCGACCCTATCCCCGGCTTGTCCGCCTGCCTGACCGACCGGGAACTGGAGATCCTGCGCCTGCTCGCCGCCGGGCATACGGTGAAGACGATCGCCGCGCGTCTGGAGAATTCGGAAACCGCGATCAACGAGCGGTTGCGCAGCGCTCGCCGCAAGACGGGGGTCGGCAGCAGCCGCGAACTGGCGCGCCTGCTGGATGCCCCAGAAAATTGTGACAAAAATATCGATCTTTCGAACGCGCGCTCGGTCGGGAAGGACCGGGAGCACACCGCGGCCATAGGGGCGCGCGGTTCGAAAGGAATGATCGTCATGCTCATCACGATACCTCTGGCCGCCGCCGGCCTGATGCTCGCCGCCGCTCCGTCGGCGGAACAGGCCGCCGCGCCGACCGCCGTTGCCAGCGCCGCGTCGGCGCCGCTGCCGCTCGCGGGGAGCTGGTCGCTCGACACCTCGCAGATGCCCGCGAACGAGCGGCCGCAGCGGGTGACCATCGCTTTCGATGCCGCGCCGGACGGCAAATGGAAAACGCGCGTCGAAATCGTCGCGCCCGACGGATCGCGCCGCTATTCGGAATCGACCGCGGCGCTCGACGGCGTCGCGGTGCCGATCACGGGCAATATGGATTTCATCGACAGCGTGGCGCTGCGCCAGCCGGCGCCGGACACGTTGGTGATGACCTTGGGCAAGGCCGGCGCGCGGGTGTCGACGCGGGTCTACACCGTTGCCAAGGATCGCCAGTCGATGACCGAAACGATCGTCTGGTCGGGCAACAGTCGCGAGAAGCTGGAAACGACGCATTTCAATCGCATGGATTGATCGCGCGTTGGCGTCGGTTGCAGCGGTGGGCCGCGGTGGCTTATTCCCCGGTTTTCAGGGTTTCGAGCCACCGCAGAACCTCCGCCTGCAACCGTATCCGCGCGTCCGACCAGCTATGGTCGGTCGCGACGTGGAGCGTCTTCACCTTCGTCCCGCCGCCATCCTGGATCGCCTTGGCTAGTGCATCAGTGCCCGGAGCGAGGCCATCGTCGGAGGAGAGGATGAAGAGGTTGGTGGTGGCGAGCGCGGGAGCGGCCTTGAGCCAGTCGAAGGCGTCGCCCTTGGCGATCAGCTCGTCGGCCATGATTTCGGGCGAGGTGCCGGCGAGGGCCTCCTGGCCGTTTTCCTTCATGCCCGCGGCGAGCTGGTCGCGTGGGGCCTTGCCGAAGGCGCCGAGGTTGGCGGCAGAGATCATCGCGGCGCCGATGAGTTGCTTGTCCTTCGCGGCGGTGAGCGCGGTGACCCAGCCGCCCATGCTGTGGCCGATGACGACGAGGCGTTTGGGGTCGATGCGCAGCTTGGCGGCGTTGGCGGGGTCGCGCGCGAAGGCGAGGACGGCGTTCGCATCCTCGAGGTTCTGCGCGAAGCGATACTCGCCGGGGCTGCCCCACGAGCCGCGATAGTTGAAGGCGATCACGGTCCAGCCGGCGCGGCGCATCGCCTGTGCGAGGTCGAGGCTCTTTTCGTTGCCGGGCAGGCCGTGGCAGAGGATGACCGTCGGGTGCGGGCCGGGGCCGGCGGCGACATAGACGATGCCGTTGATCTCGACCCCGCCGCTGGAGATGTGGACGACCTCCATCGCGGCGGGAAACGCCTTGTCGGCGGGCGGGTCGGTGTAGATCGCGGCGGGGATGCTGGCGGGCTGCGCGAGGGCGGGGAGGGGTAGGGCGAGCAGCGCGGCGGCGATGGCGAGTTTCAGCGTCATGTCATTCTCCCTTGAAAGCCGCGAAGCTGCCGCTGCGGCCTTCGCCTTCGGTGAAACGTCTGGCGCCCGCGGCCGCGCCTTCGCGCAGCGGGGCGACGCCGGCGTGGGCCTCGTGGGCAAGCGCGGCTTCGATGTCATGGTCCCATTGGCGATAGGCGCTCAGGCGGTCGCTGGTCATGCAAAGCTGCGGGAAGGCGGCGATCTGCTTCGCGAGCGCGATCGTTGCGTCGAGCGCGGTGCCGTCGGGGACGATCCGGTCGGCGAGGCCGATGCGATGCGCTTCCTCGGCGCCCACCGGGCGGCCGGTGAGGATCATGTCGAGCGCGCGGCCCTGGCCGACGATGCGCGGCAGGCGGACGGTGCCGCCGTCGATCAGCGGCACACCCCAGCGGCGGCAATAGACGCCGAACACCGCGCTCTCCGCCGCGACGCGCAGGTCGCACCACAAAGCGAGTTCGAGCCCGCCGGCGACGGCATGGCCCTCGACTGCGGCGATCACCGGCTTTTCGAGCAGCATCCTTGTCGGACCCATCGGGCCGGGGCCGTCGGGGGCGTAGCGGGTCTGGCCGACCGCCGTGAGGTCGAAGCCCGCGCAGAAATGGCCGCCGCTGCCGGTGAGGATCGCGACGCTTGCCGTGTCGTCGTCGGAGAAGTCGGCGAACGCGTCGCGAAGCGCGGCGGCGGTCGCGGGATCGACGGCGCCCCGCTTCGCCGGGCGGTCGATGGTGACGATGAAAACCGGACCGTCGCGGTCGACAAGGACGGACATGAAAAGACTCCCCCGGCGCCGGGACGAGGCCGGCTTGCGCCAGCATGACGCGGTGGCCCCTTGAAAGCCAGCCCCCGCGTCTCTAGATGGGAGTCGTGCGGGCCGGGCCCCTCTGGCGTCGGCGGGATATTTCCCGCCACGTGATGTCGGACCGCATCGGGTGACACCGATGCTTGCGGCCCATCTCCCCCCTGACAAGGGTTCGGGCGTCGGCGTCACCTGTCTTTTGAGTTCGCTCAATCAGGAGGCCTGTATGACGTCATATTCGCGATTTTATAAACTGACCGCGCTGTACCGCCGGCTCGACGACGCCGTGCGCAGCGAGGGACGGCGCCGCGGCGCCGATGCGTTCCGCCTGCTGCGGCTGAAAGCGGCGAAGCTCGCGGTCAAGCGCCGGCTCGCCGCGCAGATGCAGCCCGCGCTGGCGCGCTGATCCAACAACAAGAATGACGGGCGCGCGGCTTTCCCCTCCCTGAGGGGCGGGCGGCGCGTTCGACCTGTACCAGGGACAATATAATGGAATTTCTGACCGCGGACTGGCTGGGCACCCCGGCCTGGTTCTGGCTGGCCTTTATCGGGCTGGTCGTGCTGCTCACCGCCTTCGACCTTGGCTTCCTGAACAAGGAGAACAAGGAAATGGGGATCGGCGAGAGCCTTAAGCTCTCGGCCTTTTACATCAGCATAGCCTTGGCGTTCGGCGCCTGGATCTGGGCCGCGAAGGGCGGCGAGGCGGGGCTGCAATATTATACCGGCTTCTTCATCGAGAAGGCATTGTCGATCGACAATATCTTCGTGATCTCGCTGATCTTCGCGACCTTCGCGATCCCGCCGCGCTTTCAGTATCGTGCGCTGCTCTGGGGCATTGTCGCGGTAATCGTGCTGCGGGGCATCATGATCGCGGGCGGCGCGGCGCTGGTCACCGAATATGGCTGGGTGCTGTATATCTTTGCCGCTTTCCTGATCTTCACCGGGGTGAAGATGTTGTTCGCGACCGACACGCCGATGGACGTCAAGGGCAATCCGGTGGTGAAGTGGCTGTCGCGCCACATCCCGATCACCGACGATCTGCACGGCGAGAAATTCTTCGTGAAGGTGGCGGACAGCAAGACCGGCAAGCTCGCACTGGCGGCGACGCCGTTGTTCCTCGCGCTGGTGGTGATCAACCTCGCCGACCTGGTGTTCGCGGTCGACAGCGTGCCGGCGATCTTCGCGATCACGACCGACACCTTCATCGTCTATACGTCGAACATCATGGCGATCCTCGGCCTGCGCGCGCTGTACTTCGCGCTGTCGGCGATGGTCCACCGCTTCCACTATCTGAAATATGCGCTGGCGCTGGTGCTGGTGTTCATCGGGTCGAAGATCTTCGTCGCCGATTTCATCCTCGGCGGCGACAAATTCCCCCCTTTGGTCAGCCTGGGCGTCACCGTCGCGCTGATCGCGGGCGGGGTGATCTGGTCGCTGGTCAAGACGCGCGACGAGCCGCTGGTGGTGGAGAGGTAAAGGGAAGGGGGCGGGCGGCGATGCCCGCCCTTTTTCGTTCGCGATCGGGCTTTTGCAAACGCGCGATGGATTTCGGTTTGGGGTAGCTAGCGGACATAAAGCCCTCTCCCCTTCAGGGGAGAGGGTTGGGAGAGGGGGAAACGTCCAAGCCCCTCTCAACTCCGGCTAGCCAGCAAGCTGGCAAGCCTGTGTATCTCTCCCCTGAAGGGGAGAGAGCAATTCGACGCCACGTCCGCTACCGTCTCAGACCGCGAGCAGCAGCGTGTCGTCCTCATGCGGCGCGGCGGCCTCGAACGAGGGCAAAGGTTCGAATTCCTCGTCCTGCAATTCGGTCACGGCGAGGCCGTCGAGCTTGAAATGGCCGAGCTTCCAGTCGTCGGGCGAGCGCCAGTTCTTGCTGAGGTTGAGCGCGCTGACGAACAGGTCGCCGCGGCGTTCGAACATCTGGTGCGGGGCGAGGATCATCTGGTTGCCGTTATAGTGCGCGGTGACGCGGCGCCGGCGCGCGATGGCTTCCATCAGTTTCAGGCGGGTATCGTTCATCGCTCGATCGATCGCAGGGAGAAGGGATTCTGATTGTGCATTGCACCATAATGCACGTCGTTTGTTAAGGTTCAAGGTCGGAATCGACAAAAAAGTTGATGAATAGCTTTGGGACGACGGGCTGTCGGGCGCGGTGAATTGAAAGAACGTCAGTTTTTCGCGCGATTTTCGTTAGCCAAGGCCAGCCAATATCGCCGCCGCCGCCAGCCGCCCGGTCTGCGCCCCGCCGTTCATATAGCCGGGGAAGGCGTCGGACAGATGCTCGCCGGCAAAGACGATCGGTCCGGCGACCGCCTGCCGCGTCGCCTTGCCATCCTCTTCGACCCAGAAATGCGGGGCGAAGCGGGTGAGTTGGCCGGGTTTGAAGGTCGAGTAAGCGCCGCGCGCGAACGGGTCCTTGCCCCAGGCCGTGCGGCGCATCGTGCGGGCCTTGAGGCCCGGAACGGCCGGCGCGATCGCCGCTTCGGCGCGGCGCAGGGTCGTTTCGGGTTTGGCGGCCGTCAGCGCATCGACCTGATCGCCGCCGAAGAACCAGGTGAGCACCCCGGCTTCGCCCGGTTGGCCCGAACTCGCGTCCCAGAATTCGGAGAAGATGCCGGGTCCGCCGGTGTCGACCGCCCAGGCGGACCCCGCGGGGCCGGTCGCCGGCTCCCAGACGCGCGATGCATAGCCGGCGTTGATCTTTTCATTGCGGCCGCAGTCGATCTCGCTGACCAGCTCCGCCCAGGCTTTGGGAAGCAGGCCACCATAGTCGATCGTGCGCATCAGCGGCGCGGGCACGGTGACGATCACGCGGTCGACGCGGTCGCGCTTTCCATTGGCGAAGCGCAGGTCGAGCCCGTCCTTGCCCGGGGCGATCGACCGCAGCGCATGGCCGGTCGAGATGCGCGACATCAACGGTTCGGACAAGGCCCTGACGACGCTCGACGAGCCGCCGGTCAGGATGAAGCGCTCGTCGCTGAGCGAGATCAGTTCGGCCTGTTCGCCGTCGACCACGGGCAGGTTGAACAGCAGTTCCAACGCCGAGGCCTGATCGGGTTCGGCGCCGAATTCGGTGCGGATCGTCGCCTCGATCAGCGCGCGGACGTGCGGCTTCATCAACCCGGCATTCGCGTCGAGATAGGTGGCGACCGAAATCGAGTCGAGCCCGAGCGCGGCAACCTGGTAATCGGCGTCGAGGATCTCCGCATCCCGGCCGATATGCGCGGCGATCGGGCGCAGGTCCTCGATCAGTTCGGCGTCGCCGAGCAGGCGCCCGTCGGCGACATAGCGGGTGTGCGCGACCATCGGCTGGCGGTCGATCAGCGCGATGCCGAAGCGTTTCGCCAGCGCGAGCATGTCGTCATGGTCGGTGTTGATGAGGTTGCCGCCATCCTCGATGTTCAGCCCCGGTTCGGGCGCATTGTTTGCGGTGAGCACGCGCCCGCCGAGCCGGCCGCGCGCTTCGTAAAGATGCGCCTCGACCCCGGCGGCATTCAGCGCATCGAGCGCGGTCAGTCCCGCGAGGCCGCCGCCGATGATGGCGACACGCAGGCCGGAGGCGGCGCGCGACGGGGTGGGCCAGCCGACCAAGGGAAGCGCCGAGGCGGCGCCCAGCGCCGCGAGCATCCGGCGGCGGGTGATCCCCTGCGCAGCGGCGATCGGCGGCGGCGCGCCCTGTTCGGCCAGATTGGCACGGCGGGCCTGATTGAGCAGCCCCCACAACGGCCCGGAACCCCGCATCGGTTTTCTCCCCTGATGGTGCGCCCGAGGGACGTGTAGCATGGTTGGGGGTTGGGCGCGACTATGCGGCGGCAGTTGTGGGTATCGTCAGACGAACGCGGGCGGGCCGACCCCGGTCGGGACAGGGCCGATCAGCGGCTGACTCAACGCGGTCGTGCTGAACTGCGCGGCCGTCTTCGTGACGCGCTCAAAGCGGATTGCGGGTTTGCGCCGATCTATCTCGAGCTGCTTCACGCTATCGGGCTTTCAAGCCACGGTTTTGATATCGATCTTCAGTTGGCTACGCCCAACACTTCGGTCTTGAGCCCATCACCGACCAAAAGCTCCTTCAAGATTGATCGCCACGCAGCATGCGTGCGGTGAGGCGGAATATGGCGTCGGGCGACACGCGCGTTTCTTCATAGAGCATCTCGTCGGCGGCGAAGCCCAGTTCGACCGTCAGGCGCAGTTCCTGCCACAGCTCGTCGCGGTCGGCGTCGGGCAGATTGCGGGCATAGGCTTCGACCAGCCGGTCGGTGACATAGCGGTGCGATTCGAGGCGGATATGCGCAAGTTGGGGCGTTGCGTGGAGCGCGCGCAGAATCCACACGGCGCCGGGTTCGGGGCGCGTCACCGCCGCCGTTTCGCGCATCAGCTCCTCGATATTGTCGCGCAGCGCATCGACGCCCTGATCGACATGACGCGCGATCCACGCTTCCAGAACGTCGTTCTGCTTGGTCATCAGGCGCTGCCCCAGCGCCTCGAGCACGGCATATTTATCCTTGAAATAACGATAGAGCGCTGGCGGCGTCAAACCGGCGCGCGCGCAGATCATGTTGGTCGAGATGCGTTCGATGCCGACTTCGCCCAAAAGTTCGCCGGCGACGTCGAGCAGCAAGTCGTAAGTCGCCTGCGCGCGCTCCTGCTTGGGCGGCGAGCGGGGATTGATTTTGGCGCGGGCGTTCACATCGACCTTTCCATGATCATGGGCGGGTTGAATCCGGTACCCCACGCGTTTGATGACCTGATGGCTACCATATCGGCCCAGCGCCTGCGCGTCATCTTCGATGTCGCGAATGACGCGTCATCGAATGGCTTTGGTGCCGTCCGCGGCGTCGTTTGCGGCCGACAGATACTCACCGCGCCGCACGATTCTTTTGGATCAGTGCGCGATACCAATGGAAGGAATCCTTGGGTGTGCGCTGCAATGTTTCATAGTCGACATGGATCAATCCAAAGCGCTGATCGTAACCTGCCGCCCATTCGAAATTGTCCATCAGCGACCATGCGAAATAGCCGCGCACATCGATTCCCCGCCCCATCGCGGCCTGTAGCGCGGCAAGATGAGAGCGAACATATTCGACGCGCCGGGCATCGCGAACACGGCCGTCGGCGCCCGGCCCGTCGCTGTACGAACAGCCGTTCTCGGTGATGTAGATCGGCGGCAACTTCGCGCCGTAGCGCGCCCGCAATTGCGCTAGAATTTCTTCCAGCCCGGCGGGAATGACCGGCCATCCGAAGTCGGTTTGGGGATAGCCCGCGATGTCCTGAATCGAAAAGAGCGGTTGCGCCGCTATGGCTGCACCATCGATAATCGCGGCGCGTCCGTCGGGAGCGCCGACGCGGGTCGGATTGTAATAATTTACGCCGTACCAGTCGAGCGGCGCCGCGATGATCTTCAGATCGTCCGCTTGCACCGGCATCAGTTCCGCCACGCCTGCCGGATAGGTGCCGGCCAACAGGGGATCGGCGAAGGTCCAGTTGACCAGATCGTCGTATATTTTCGCCGCGTCTACGTCTGCGGATGCGGCGCTGGCAGGCCATGTGGGAGCGTGGACGTTGGCGATTCCGATCGCGCTCGCCCCGGCAGCGCGCAGCGCGCCGACGCCCAGGCCATGGGCCAGTAGCTGATGGTGCGCCGCCGCCAGCGCGGCCATGCCCAGCTGCTTGCCGGGGGCGTGGAGGCCCAGCATATATCCCATCGACGTCAGCGATAGCGGTTCGTTGAGCGGCATCCACATCGCCACGCGGTCGGCGTATCGTTCTCCAACCAGCGCGGCATACTCGGCAAAGCGGAGCGCGGTATCGCGGACCATCCAGCCCCCCGCATCCTCGAGCGGCGCCGGGGTGTCCCAATGGAACAAGGTCGCGACCGGCTTGATTCCCGCGGCGAGCAAGGCATCGATCAGCCGGTCGTAGAAATCGAACCCTTTGGGATTGGAGGCACCCGACCCCGCCGGTACGATCCGCGGCCAGGCGATCGAAAAGCGGTAGTGGGTCAGCCCGAGCGCTTTCATCAACGCCACATCGTCACCGAAACGATGATAATGGTCGTCGGCGACCGCACCGCTGGCGCCACCTTTCACGCGCCCTGGTTCGGCGCAGAAACGATCCCACGACGATGCGCCGCGGCCATCCTCATCGACCGCCCCTTCGATCTGATAGGCCGAGGTCGCGGCGCCGAAGGCGAAATTCGCGGGGAAGGGCGCCAACACATTGTCCAGCTGAGCCAGTTTGCGCGCGGTCGCACTGGATCCCAGTCCAGCCGATGCAATGCCGGCGGCGATCAAATGACGACGTGAAAGCATGTCTCGACCTTTCAAACAGTCCGTGTCGGCAAGGAAAATCGCGAAAAAGTCATATCCAGCGATCCGCCATCATGCTGGCCGCGGGGCGGCCGCCGATCGGCCCACCCGCGCACCGACCAATGCGATGGTACCTGCCGCGGCGCAGGCCGCACCGAACCAGAGCACGGGTCCGACGTCGCGGTCGCTGACGAGAAACGCTGCGATGAACGGCCCGAGGCTCGACCCGATCAATTGTGCACCGCCGATCAGCATCGCGGCGCGGCGGCTGGGGTCGGCCGCGATCAGGATCGGGACCTGAAACGGCATCGCGAACAGCCAGAGAAAGCCGAACAACGCGGTGGCGATCACAAAGGCGGAAGCCGACGGCGGGGCGGCCATGACCGCCAGCAGGACGAGGTTGGCCATCGCAATGGCGGTGACGACCGCGCGCGCGGGCAGGCGCCCGGCCAGCATCGCCGCCACAGCGGCGCCCGCCACCTGCATCGCCAGCGACAGCGGCGCGACCAGCCGGACGGTGGCGGCATCGATGCCACGTTGCAGCCCGAGCGGCTCGATATAGACCCACACCGAGACGATGAACGCGAGATAGAGCGTCACCCCGGCGAGCGCGATGATGCCGCGCGCGGGCAGGGCGGATCCCGCCGCATCGCCATGATCGAGATCGGCATAGGCACGGGGAAGCAATGGCAGCGCGGCAAGGCCGAGCGCCGTTACCAGCGCAAGCAGGGTGAAGCCCCCGGCCGATCCGAACCGCGGGATGACCGCCAGACCCATCGCCGTCGCGAGCGCGAGCTGCGCGACCGTCTGCAGTGCCAGATAGATGCCCGACCAGCGCTCGGGTCGGCGCGCGCGGACGATCAGGCCGATGGCGATCCAAATCAGCACGCCTTCGGCAAGGCCTGCCGCGATGCGAGCAGCGAACAATCCACCGCCCGACACAAAAGGCGTGCAAAGGTCGAGGGCGGCTGTCGCCATCAGGGCCGCCGCGGCAATCAGGCGCAGCCGACCGACCGAGAGCAGTAATCCGGCGGTTCCCGCGGCGATCCCCATCGCGAGCAATTCCGCCGTCGCCAGCAGGCCGAGCGCATTCGTCGATAGCTTGGCTTCGGCGAGCAGCGCACCCAGCAATTGCGGCTGTAGTCCCGGGATCAGCACCCCGATGACGCCGACGACCATCACCGCGGCGGTCTGGCGGGCGGTGAAGGCGGCCGGCGCGGTCAACGCGCGCGGCCGCGTGCGCTTACCGGCCAGATCGCGACGAGCGTGTCGCCTTGCACGACATGATAATGATCATAGAGGTTCACCGTCGGGTCGCAGTGCGGCACCGTCAGGCTCACAGGGTCGCCGGGCCGAAGGCGCGACCCGATGTCGGGGCCGATCAGCGCGGCATGTTCGTCGCCCATGAAAACGAACATCGTCTCGGCCGGCGCGCCGCGTGTCACCACCGCAACCCCACCGTCGGTCGACAGCGATTTGAACCCGGCGTCGATCGTCACCAGCGCGTCGTGATTGGCGCTGACGACGCGGGCATCGACCCCGAGCGACGGCGCGAAGGGGATTGTCGCATCGCCGGTCAGATCGCAGTCGAGATATTGCTTGTCCATCAGCGCATAGGAACCGGTCTGCAATTCCGTGAAGACCCCGAGATCGAGGTCGATGCGGTGCGTACCGGTGCCCGATCCGCTAACGATTTCGGGCGCATGGCCCGCCTCGGTCAGTGCGGCGATCACGCTTTGGAGGTAATCGGTGCGCTCGACGATCGCGGCGCGGCGTTCGGCATAATCCTCGACATGCTGCTGCATCCCGCAATAATATTGCACCCCGCGCAGGCGGAGATTCCCGGCGGCGGCAATCGCCTCAGCCAGCTCGACCGCGGCTTCGGGCGAGGCGACGCCGGTGCGGCGAATGCCAGGATCGATGTCGATCATCACGTCGAGCGATGCGTCCGCGTCGGTCAGCGCCCGCGCGATCCGCGCGACGACGGCGGGGTTGTCGACGGTCGCGATGAGGCCGGCGCTCCTTTTCGCGAGCGATGCCAGCCGCACGATCGCGGCGGGGGCGCTGACCGGCGACGTGATCAGCAGTCCCGTGATCTCGCCGTCGGCGAGCACCTCGGCCTCGCCGATTTTGGCGCAGCACAGTCCGACCGCGCCCGCCGCGAGCTGGCGCTTGGCGATGTCGACGCTCTTGTGTGTCTTGGCGTGCGGGCGCAGCGTCACGCCATGCGCTTTCGCCAGTGCCGCCATCGCGGCGATGTTGCGGTCGAGAATATCGAGATCGAGGACCAGCACCGGCGTGTTGAGTGCGGCGCGCGAGCCCTGCTGGCCGATCAGGGCACCATGAAGTTCGATATCGTCCATCAGCTGAACAGCTCCGCCATATGGGCATTTAGGAATTTGCCGCCGGGATCGACGGCGCGGCGCACCTCGCGATAGCGTTCGGCCATCGGATAGAGTGTATCGACATCGCCGCGCGACAGCGTGTGGCGCTTTGCCCAGTGCGGTCGCCCGCCATGGTCGCGGAAAATTGCCTCGGCATCGGCGAACAGGCTGCGCCAAGGCATAAGCGCATATTGGTGCATCGAGATTGCGGCGACGGGTCCCCGGTTCATCGGGCTCATCCAGATATCGTCGCCGGCGACGGTGCGATATTCGAACGGGAAGGACACCGGCAGGCGTTTCTTGCGGATCCAGTCGACGACCGCGGACAAGGCTTCGAGGCCGACCGCGTGCGGCATCTCATATTCCATCTCTTCGAAGCGGATCGTCCGATCGGACGGAAAAATCGCATGCGCGGGACCGCGCCGGCCACCCTCGAAGCCCGTCTTCATCATCATCCGCTGCAGGCTGGGAATCAGAAAAGGCAGCTTCGCGCCGATCCCCAGCACGCGGCGAAAGGGCGCCTCGTCGATGTCGCTCGTGCTTGGTGGCGCCTCGCAGGGGTCGATCAGCGACAGGGTCTTCAGGATGACGTGATCGGCGTGGGGAAAGAACCAGAATTCGACATGGCGATGTTCACCGGTCAGCGTATCGAAGCGTTCGCGCGCTTCATCCCAGCGCATCTTCCGGACCCGCTCGGCAAGATAATAGGCCGGAACGATATCGCATTCGATTTCGGTCGCGATCCCGAACAGTCCCAGCGACAGGCGCTGCGCCTCGAACAGTTCGCGATTGGTCTGCGCGTCGCACCATCGGGCCTTGCCGTCGGCGCCGACCAGCCGAAAACCACGCGCGAAGGTTGCGAGATTGCCGAGATCGAGACCGGTCCCGTGCGTTCCCGTCGCCATCGCGCCGGCAAGGCTCTGCGGGTTCACGTCGCCCTGATTGGCGAGCGCGAGCCCTTCGTCGGCCAGTGCGGCCGTCAGCCGCTTGATGCTCCATCCCGCCGGAATGCGCGCGGTCTTGCGGTCGGGCGCGATCGTCATCACCCCCGCCATATCCTCGAGGCAGACGATCAGCCCGTCGGACGCGCACAGCGGCATGAAGCTGTGCCCCGCACCCGTCGCGCGCACCGCGCGGGCATCGCGAACCCCGGCACCGAGTTCGACCTCGGTGCGCGGACGCAGCACCGAACCCGCCGCGCTGACGCTGCCCGACCAGTTTGACCAGCTCATCTATTCTGTCCCGCCCGTTGATCGTCAGAATTTGAAGCCAAGCTCGACCCCATAGAAAGCGGGTCGGTCGCGGCGCACATAAGGCGTCTGGAACACATCGGCCGAAATCGTGTTGAGCGTCCGCAGATATTTCTTGTTGAGCAGGTTTTCCGCATAGGCCGCGATCGAGAAGCGACGGTCTTCGCCAAAGCGATAACCGATCTTGGCGTTCACGATATTGCGCGCCGAACGGAGCCGGCCAAGCTGCGAAAAATCGACGAAGGGGGCGATCGCGGCATCTGTGAAGCGCACCGCGTCGTTGATCCGCTGACGCGTGGTGTAGCTGTAGCTGACATCGGCGAACAGCGCGCCGCTGCCCGTGTCGTGCAGATAATGGGCGCCCAATATGCCGCGGAAGCTCGGTTCGCCCGTCGGCTGACCCGAAATGTCGATGCCCTGTTCGACCCGCGACGACCATTTACTGTCGATATAGCCTGCCGTCGCCGAGATCGAGAAATCGTCCGACACGACGAACTGGGCATCGAGATCGATGCCATAGGCGCGCGAGTCCCCCGAGCGGGTGAGATATTGGGGCAGGCACACGGTGCCTGCCGGTGGGGGTGATATCTGACAGGCGGGATTGGTGCTGGGTTCGAGGCTGATCGACTGGCGATTGCGGTATTTGAAATAATAGGCCGAGGCGTTGAAGCGCACGCGGCGATCGAACAACTCCGATTTGAAGCCGCCTTCAAAATTCCAGACATTTTCGGGCGAGAAGAAGGAGTTGATCTGGACCGAATTGAATCCGCCTGCCTTGTACCCGCGCGAGGCCGACGCATAGAGATGGACATTGTCGGTCGCGTCATATTGGACGACAAAGCGCGGGCTGACGTCGCTGAATTTCGCGCGTCGGGTGAAAGGCACGCCTTCGAGCGTGCCCTCATCGAAAATCAACCCGTTGGGGCCAACCGTCGCGCGATAGAAATCGGCAACGCTGATCTGGGCATCGTCGGGAAAGGCAGGGACGCCAAGGATCGCGTTGTACAGCGCGCCCGGAGCGGTCGTCGTCTCGAGGCCATGGCCGTCGAATCCGCCGTTGAGCCAGGTGAAGTCCTTTTTATCGTGGGTGTAGCGAATGCCCGCAGTCAGCTTCAGGCGCGGGGTCACTTCGAACGTCGCGTCGGCAAAGGCGGCGAAGCTGTTGTTCGCGACGCGGTTGTTCATGTCCTCGCGCATCTGCTCGCCGAATACCGGAAGCCCGACGCTGTCGAGGATGGTGAAGATCGGGAAGCCTGCAAGCTCGCCGAGCAGCCGGTCCGCCGAATCGCTGAGCAGCGTCACCGCGCTCGTCTGACGCCCACGCTCGTGAAAATAGCTGACCCCCGCGATCGCGTTCAGCGGGCCGTCGTCGTATCCAAGCCGCAGTTCCTGATAGAAGCTCTTGTTCTTCTCGATATTCTCCGTGTCGAGATAGCGCGTCGGGTCGCCGGTGCCATCCTCGTCCTCGCGATTGTGCGTCTCGAACTTCTTGAACGAACTGATGCTGGTGACGGTCAGCGGCCCGGCATTATGCGTCGCGGTCAACGATACCGCGTTCAGTATCCGCGTTTCCCTGTCGTCGATGACGTCGTTGGTGAACGGGCCGAAGGGACTGCGGCTCAGCGCGAAATTGCTGATCCCGACCGACGCCGGGCCGTCCTTGTCGGTATCATCATGATCGTAGGTCAGGATGAAGTCGGTGTCGGCATTCGGCGCCCAGCGCAGCGCCGCACGCGCCGACACATTGTTCTCGCGCTCGCGGTCCTCGCCGGTCACCGCGTCCTTCAAATAGCCGTTGCGATGATTGACGACTCCGTTGGCGCGAAAATAGAGCGTGTCGGTCAGTGGGATATTGACGGTGGCGTCGGCGCGGACGGTGTCGAAATTGCCATATTGCAGCCTGGCCGAACCCCCGAATTCATCGACGGGCTTCTTGGTGATGATCGAGATCGCGCCGGCCGAGGTGTTACGTCCGAACAAGGTGCCCTGCGGCCCTTTCAGGATTTCGACGCGGTCGATGTCGTTGAAAAAGATCAGCGATGCGCCCGAACGGCCCGAATAGATGCCGTCGATGAAGATGCCAACCGACGGATCGGTGCCGATCCCAAAATCGTCGGTCGCGACGCCGCGGATCGTATAGCTCGGCTGCGTCACCGACGTGTCGTTGATCGTCAGTCCGGGGGTGAAGGTGTCGAGATCGCCGATCGACTGGGCATTGAGCGCCTCCAGGCCGGCGGTGTTAAAGGCTGTGACGCTGATCGGCACTTCCTGCAACGACTGTTCGCGCCGCTGCGCGGTGACGACGATCTCCGATACCCGTCCGGCGTCGCTGCCTGAATCGGTCGCCGGCGAAGCGCTGCTGTCCTGTGCCATCGTCACCGTTGGCGCCACGCCGATCGCCACGGTCGCTGCGAGCCATGCAAGCCTGCTTGTCGTCATCATGTCGGCCTCCCATTTTCAACAATGGGTATCTATCGCTATCTAATAGTCAAGACTATATTATGGTCACGCGCCGCCCTGTCGCTCGCAGTCAGACGTGATCCGCCGTGGCCGGACTCGGGTATCCGCCGCCATTGCGCCGCGCATTGGTCCGTCAGAAAATTTGGCAACGCACGCATTGAAGGAGGGAGTCTGTCCTCCCCCCAAAAAATGCCCGCCGGAAGCCCGGAGGCTTCCGACGGACAGGCTTTCCTCCCCAGGAAAGCTCGGTGAGCGCGGGCCGGGGAACGCCCCGCGCCGAACTGGTGACGCGATTTACGCGGCGAACTGGTTCATGGTATTGTCCTTGCCCGCGGCCTTGAGCGCCGCTTCGCCGGCGAAATATTCCTTATGGTCGTCGCCGATGTCGCTACCGCTCATATTCTGGTGCTTGACGCAGGCGATGCCCTGGCGGATTTCGGCGCGCTGGACGCCCTTCACGTAACCCAGCATCGCTTCGTCGCCGAAATATTCCTTGGCGAGATTGTCCGTGGACAAAGCGGCCGTGTGATAGGTCGGCAGGGTGATCAGGTGGTGGAAGATGCCCGCGCGCTTCGCCGAATCGCGCTGGAAGGTGCGGATCTGGTTGTCGGCTTCGTCGCCGAGTTCCGTGCCGTCATAATCGACGCTCATCAGCCGGGCGCGGTCATAGGCGCCGACGTCCTTGCCGTCCTTCTCCCACGCGTCGAACACCTGCTGGCGGAAGTTCAGCGTCCAGTTGAAGCTGGGCGAATTATTGTACGCGAGCTTCGCATTGGGGACGACTTCGCGGATGCGGTCGACCATGGAGGCGATCTGCTCGATATGCGGCTTTTCGGTCTCGATCCACAGCAGGTCGGCACCGTTCTGAAGGCTGGCTATGCAGTCCATCACGCAGCGGTCCTCGCCGGTTCCGGGACGGAACTGGTAAAGGTTCGAGGGCAGGCGCTTCGGGCGCATCAGCTTGCCGTCGCGGTTGATCAGCACGTCGCCGGGATTGCCCGCGCCGTCGACCTCTTCGCAATCGAGGAAGCTGTTATATTGGTCGCCGAGGTCGCCGGCTTCCTTCGAGAAGGCGATCTGCTTGGTGAGGCCCGCGCCGAGGCTGTCGGTGCGGGTGACGATGATGCCGTCCTCGACGCCCAGTTCCATGAAGGCATAGCGGCAGGCGCGGATCTTCGCGATGAAATCCTCGTGCGGAACGGTGACCTTGCCGTCCTGGTGGCCGCACTGCTTTTCGTCCGAGACCTGGTTTTCGATCTGGAGCGCGCAGGCGCCGGCCTCGATCATCTTCTTGGCGAGCAGATAGGTCGCCTCGGCGTTGCCGAAGCCCGCATCGATGTCGGCGATGATCGGGACGACGTGCGTTTCGTGATTGTCGATCGCGGCCTGAACCTGCTTCGCCTTGAGCTCGTCGCCCTCGGCGCGCGCGGCGTCGAGGTCGCGGAACAAGCCGCCGAGTTCGCGGGCGTCGGCCTGACGCAGGAAGGTGTAGATTTCCTCGATCAGCGCCGGGACGCTGGTCTTTTCGTGCATCGACTGGTCGGGCAGCGGACCGAACTCGCTGCGCAGCGCCGCGATCATCCAACCCGAGAGATAGATGTAACGGCCCTTGACGGTCCCGAAATGCTTCTTGATCGAGATCATCTTCTGCTGCGCGATGAAGCCGTGCCAGCAGCCGAGCGACTGGGTGTAGTTCGCGGGATCGGCGTCATAGGCGGCCATGTCGGCGCGCATGATGCGCGCGGTGTAGCGGGCGACGTCGAGGCCGGTCTTGAACTTGTTCTGGGCGCGCATGCGGGCGATGCTCTCGCCGCTGATGCCGTCCCAGGTGCCGTCATAATCGCGGATGAGGCGGCCTGCCTGCGCCATGTCTTCCTGATAGCCCATGATATCGTCCTTTCGGTGCGGCCAGTCGGGGAGAGCGGCCGGGTGATGGGCAAGATGTGCCGCCACGGGCGCCAAAAGTGAAAAGCTTTGTCAATAGGTTTTGTGAAATATGGCGGTTTGGTGGTAGTGTGCGTGTAAATCAGTAAAGAAAGTTACATTCATGGCCGAGCGGCGGGTGTTTGCAGGGGCGGCGGTGCGGCGGGCGCGGCGCGACGCGGGGATGACGCAGGCGGCGATGGCCGAGGCGCTCGACATTTCGCCGAGCTATCTCAACCTGATCGAGCATGGCCAGCGGCCGCTGAGCGCGACCGTGATCGTGCGGCTGGCCGAGCGTTTCGATTTCGACGCGGCGAAGCTGGGCGGCGAGGAGGTGCCCGGCGGGCTGGCGGGGCTGCGGCGGCGGCTGTCCGATCCGCGGTTCGCCGACCTGGGGATTGCGGCGCAGGAGGTCGAGGAATGGTTGCAGGCGGCGCCCGCGACGGCGGCGGCCTTTGCGCGGCTGTTCGATGCGGCGCCCGAGCCGCGCGGCGAGGCGCAAGAGGAGGCGCCCGAGGTCGCGGCGGTGCGGCGCGCGATCGAGAAATGGCGCAACCATTTCGCCGACCTCGATGCGAAGGCCGAGGAACTGGCCGACGAGCTGCGGCTGGCGGGCGGCGACCTCTATGGCACGATATCGGAACGGCTGCGCACGCGACACCAGCTTGGCATCCGCATCCTGCCGAGCGACGTGATGCCCGACCGGCTGCGCTGGCTCGACTGGCACGCGCGGCAATTGATGCTGAGCGAGCTGCTGCGCCCGGCGTCTCGGACCTTTCAGGCGGCGGCGACGCTGGCGCAGGTCGAGGCGAAGGGCGAGATCGCTGGGCTGGTCGCGGGAGCGGAGTTCGCCGAGCCCGCGGCGGCGCGACTGTTCGAGCGGCATCTGGTGCATTATTTCGCGGCGGCGCTGATGATGCCGTACAGCCGGTTTTTACGCGCGTGCGATGCGACGGGATACGACCTGCTGCTGCTCCAGCGGCGTTTCGGGGCGGGCTATGAGCAGGTCGCGCACCGGCTCACGACCTTGCAGCGCGTCGGCGCGCGCGGGCTGCCCTTCTTCATGCTGCGCGTCGACCGCGCGGGGCAGGGGAGCAAGCGCTATGCCGGGGCGAGCCAGTCGCCGCTGGTCGACGGCGACGCGCGCTGCCCCTTGTGGGGCGTGCACGAGGCGTTTGCGCGGCCGGGCGAAGTGATCGCCGATCTGGTCGAACTGGAGGATGGGTCGCGCTGGTTCACGCAATCGCGATCGGTGGCGGCGCCGGGGGCGAGCGGGAGCGGGACGCCGGCGCGCTTCGCGGTGTGCGTCGGGGTCGATGCGAAGGTCGCCGCGCCGTTGATCGCGGCGCGCGGCATCGACCTGATGCGCGGGCGGGCGACGCCGATCGGTCTCGGGTGCCGCCGCTGCATCCGCACCGGCTGCGTGCAACGCTCGATGCCGCCGCTGGGGCGGCCGCTGCGGTTCAGGGATGGCGAACGCGGGGTGTCGGCGTTCGATTTTGCGGGGGATTAGAGGGAGGCTAGGCGCGAGGAAAGCGACGTACCAGGCCGGTCAGAGTGACGATGCTAAGCGAGGATATGACCCACCCGGAAAACATGATCGCGCTGTCGAAGAAGGCCCCGAGCTGAGAATAGGGCGCTTCCGCCTTGATCGCGAAGCCGCATTCGCGGTGCAAGTCGATGAGCGGAACGAAAGAATCGAACGCATAGAGGAACAGGCCCGAGGCGTTGTCGCCTGAATAGCGGCATCCTTCGGCTATGGCGGACTCGAGTAAATTACGGTCTAGCGGTACCAGAATTCCCGCCCAAGCGTTGACCGCTGTAATGATCCAGCAGGCTGCCAGACCCATGACGAGCGTCGCAAGTGCGCGTCTTGATGAATGACCGTAGCCGAAACGGTTTCCATAGAAATCGCCGATCCACTGTACCAGCTTGCCCTCGATCCGGCGGAAGGTGCGGGCGATCCACCCCGACTCGTCGGGCGTATTGCGTGGCGCGGCGCGCCTCCGCCATTCGATCGTCTGCGAAATCTTGAGGATACGGCTGGCGGCGCGACGGTCGCCGTTGATGAAATAGGCGTGGGCGAAAGTTTCGAGCGGCTGCGGGGAAAAGCTGGGGTGCATTTCGGCATGGCGGAGCAAGGGGACAAGCGCGCCGAGCGGAAATGTCTTCGCCTTTTCCATCCGGTCCTTATCCAGGCCCGAATAGGTGTCGGTGACGTGCCGCGCGAAGGGACGAGCATGTGCACCGATGTCGCAGAAGGAGAGCAGCATTGCCGTGCGCCGCTGCAATTCGAGTACCCGCTCGGCGGTGGTCGACCCATGGCCCGGTTCCGATGTGCCGAGGATTTCGAAATCGATCCCGTCGAGTAGCAGCCGCCATTGATGTTGCGGACCCAGCCCCTTGTCGGTCGTATTCCATGCACTGCCCGCCATGTCATCAAAGGCGCGGCACTTGAGTCCGCGGAAATCGATGTGGCTGGGGCGGAACTCGCGCGGGATCCCGTCCGCCGGGCGGAAGTAGCGAGTGAAAGCCACGTCGATAGCCGATTGCTCGCTCTCCGCTACCGTAACAATTTTGGTTTCCTCGTTACCGACGGGTCCTATGCGCAGAGGGCCGAGATAATATGGTGCGTTGGGGTATGGATTCTCCATTGGGATTGTCGCGTCGCCGAACGGGATCACGCGCGGCGGGCTTTGTGACACGTCGATGATGATGTCGCTGCGGTAGCAGGCATTGCCGGAGCACATGGTCGCTTCGGTGAAGCGCCAATATTTTTTATTGACGCGAGACACCGCGCCAAAATCGACAATCGCAGCGGTCCCCTGTTGCCCGCGGACATGCTCGGAATAAAGTCTCAGGAAATCGCAGGCACTGTGCGGACCGTCGGGTGTCGGGCGGCTTGCGGCCAGCGGAAGGAAGCTTTGCAGACTGCCGTCGATGATGTGGACCGACCCGTTAGCGAACAACGCGTCGAACTCCCAAATTTCCATCCTTTGGGGATGAGATATCCGGTAGGTAACGAGATCTCCGCCGCGTTCGATCTTGCGATGCACATGCTGGCCGAGACGTGTGCGCGGCAGGTCCCGCATCCATTGTTGAGGTCCGCGGCGCCATTCGATGCGGATCTTTTCCAGATGGACGCCGCCCGACACTACGAGTTCGCCGAAATCGAGCAGCGTGGCATGACCCGAGTCGCGGTCGCGGACACGATCGCCGAGCGACAGGACGCCCGCTGCGATTGTCAGGTCGCGGAGATGGACTCCGCCTTCGACACGCGAGCGGCGCAACGAGATCACACCTCCGATCCGCCCGTCGAGGCGAACCAATCCCTGAATTCGCGCGTCGGTGAGGTCGAGTCCCTCCGGATAACGCTGGATTGTCGCGCCCGACAGGTCGAATTCTATGGACCCCGCAAAAGCAAAGCCGTTGCCGATGATGCTGTTGCCGAAAAACAGCGGACCGAAGAAACGGCAATCGGGGGCAATGCGCACACCGTTGCCGACATCGATTTTCCACGCGTCGACCGACGGGCCAAACAGCCGGCGGTCGACGTTGTCGTACTGTTTGCGTTTCGGAACATCGCCGCGCCGCATGATATGGCAGCCGTCGAGAAATTCGAGCTGGCCGCCGACGCGTGCGAGGCGAAGGTCGATCCATCCCATGATGTGATTGACCGGGCCTCCTTCGTCGCGCAGGGATACGGCGCCGACGTCGGCCCATCGGCACCCAGCAAAAACCAGGTCTCCGGCGATGCGCGCTCGCTTCAGGATGACGGAGCCGGCGACGTGCCAGTCCGACGGCCTCTTCCCGTTGCCGCGCTCGAACGGGCGCCAGAGCAGGGTCCCCTCCACCCGCAGCTCTTCGGCGTCGATTGCGGGTACGTGCGGGTTTACGCTTTCGAACTGGGCCTCTTTGATCAGGATCGATCCCGCAACGACCGCTTGATACAGGCTGACACCCCCAACCGCGCTGAAGCCCTTGTCGAAGATCAGACGGCCGCCAATCTGTGCCGAGGAGAGTGAGAGCGCATAGCGGTTCGCCCAATTACCCGATGGCCTGTCTTCGGCGATATCCGGCCAGTCGGGCAGCGGCTGCGCCGACGTGGTCAGTGCCGACGCTATGAGGCGCGATCCCCGCAGATCGACAGGACCAGCGACCCGCGCACCCACAAGCCGGATTTGGGCCCGCGCGCCCGGCGCTGTCGACGCGGCGCGCAGATATTTGAGCTGGAAACTGTTGTCGACGACAACATGGTCCGCGTCGATCTGTTCGATCAGGCAGTTGTCGATCGTGAGACGGGCAAAGTGGCTGCCGCGCAGCACCAGCGGCGCCTTGATCCAGCAGCCTATCAGTGAGAGCGCCGGCAGCGGGTTGGCGTCGGCACTGGCAAGGTCGCCGAGATCGATCACGTCGGTGCCTGCGTCGGGAACGATTGACACGCGGGGACGGGAGGAGCCTGCGATCGTACCGACAATATGAATACCGGCATAGGTCAACGCGCCGCGGCCTGCGGCCTTTTGCAGCAGCATATTGCGAAGCACGCCGGCGGGAACTTCAAGATCGTCGGTCAGAGAAGCCGCAAGAAAGGGCCGGCCCGCAGCGACCGCCTCTTTGAACCGTTTGAGACCCCCGTCCGCTCTCATCGCCACAGAGATTGCCGCGATTGCCCGAAAGTCAAATGACGAAGTCTCGGAGACACCAATATTGTTTCGATATGATACGCTTTTTGCGCTGCTCATGGCAATTCGGTGCCGGGGGCGGCGGGGGCCATGGATGTTTAATGAATCGGTCGGAATGGACGTAAAGCAGGGAAGTCGCTCGCATCAAGGACCAGGGACCGCATGTTGTTTCGCGTCAATCCGGGGGAAGTCCAGATCGGGATGTTCGTCCACGCCTTTGAAGGGCGGTGGATCGATCACCCGTTCTGGCGCAGCCGGTTTCTGGTCGAGACCGCCGAACAGCTCGAGCGGATCCGGGCGTCGGGGGTCGATGCGCTGGTGATCGATCGCAGCCGGAGCCGCATGGCGGCGGACGGCACGCCCGATGCCGCGCTTCCCGAGCGGCGCGTGCGTGACATTCCGCTGCTCGGTCCCGAGCGGCGCAGCGTCTGGCCGGCGGCGCGGGCGATCGCGGCGGCATCGCAGCACATCCGCCAGACGCGCCCCGCCAGCTATGCGCAGGAACGGCGCCGCGCCGAGCGGGTGATCGGCAAGTCGAAGCAGGCGGTCGTCGACATGTTCGAGAGCGCGCGGCTGGGGCGCGCGGTCGAGGTCGCGAAGCTGGCGCCGCTGGCGCGATCGATCGGCGATTCGATCGAGCGCCATTCGCGCGCGCTGCTCGGCCTCGTGCGGCTGAAGCAGAAGGACGAATATACCTATCTCCACTCGGTCGCGGTGTGCGCGCTGATGATCAATTTCGCGCGCCACCTGAAACTCGACGAGGAGGAGGTGCAGCAGCTGGGGGTCGCGGGGCTGCTCCACGATGTCGGCAAGGTCGCGGTTTCGGACGCGGTGCTGCTCAAGCCCGGCTCACTCGACGCCCGCGAGCGCGCGATGGTCGAGCATCATCCGGTCGCCGGACACGCGCTATTGGCGCAGTCGGCGGATATCCCGGCGGCGGCGCTGGAGGTCGCGCTGCACCATCATGAGAAGATCGACGGCACCGGCTATCCCGACCGGCTGGGCGGCGACGCGCTGTCGCTCCACGCGCGGATGGGGGCGATCTGCGACGTTTACGACGCGGTGACGTCGGACCGGCCGTACAAGGCGGCGTGGACGCCGTGCGAGGCGCTGACCGCGATGCGGTCGTGGCCGGGGCATTTCGACGCCGAGCTGCTCGACCGCTTCGCCGACAGCCTGGGCATCTGGCCGGTCGGCACGCTGGTGCGGGTGTCCGACGGGCACCTCGGCATCGTCATGGGCAGCGGCGGCGCGAGCGGCGAGGCGATGATCGTTCGCATCTTCTTCGATTGCGACACGCTGACCGAGGTCGAACCCGCCGATCGCAGCTTTGCCCCATCGGCGCGCGAGCCGCATGTCGTCGGGCGCGACAGCCCCGGGTTCTGGCGCTTCGACGATTGGGATGCCGTGCGCCACCGCGTCGTCGGCGCGATCCTGTCCTAAGGCGCGGCTAAAACCCCGATTTGTCGAAGACATGCCCCTCGGGGTCGAGATCGCGCAGGTCGGCACCGCGCGTCTCGCGGCCGAAGCGCCAGACCAGCAGGAACGACAGCGCCATCGGCACCGCGATCATCAGCGCGCTGGCGGCGAGGGTGGGCACGATCGCGAGGATCGCGAGCGCCTGTGCCAGCACGCCGCCCGCCTTGCTGCACGCCGCGACCCAGCCCGTGGTGCGGCCGCGGATACGCAGCGGGAAGCTTTCGGCGGCATAGGGCAGCAGCATCGCGATGATGCCGTTGCTGCCGATGATCAGCAGTGCGACGGGAAGCACGGGCGAGGCATGGTCGCTGAGCGCCAGCCACAGCACCCCGGCGAGGCCGAGCAGCGAGACGGCGATCGCGGCGAGCAGCGATTTCTTCGCGCTCCACGCGCTGTAGATCCACGCGACGAGGAAGACGGTCGGCAGCGCGATCAGCGCCGAGGCGGCGAGCAGCCGGCTCGACACCTCCATGCTGTAGCCGCGCGCGATCAGTTCGACGGGGAGCCAGAGCAGCAGTCCGAAATTGACGAGGCCCCAGCCGATCGCGGTGAGGCTTAATGCCGCGAGCTTGCCGACGAAGGCGCGGCCGATCGGTGCCGAGGTCGGCCCGCGCGGCGCGGCGGGCTCGTCGGGGGCGATACGGTGCATCGTCGACCCGAATTGCTTCATCACCTTTTGCGCTTCGGCGCGGCGGCCGCGCGCCATCAGGAATTTCGCCGATTCGGGGATGAAGGTGCCGAGAAGCACAAGCATCAACCCGCTCGGCAGGTTGGCGAGCCACAGTATGCGCCAGCTGTAGATCGGTTCGAGCCAGGCGGCGATCAGGCTGGCCGCGGCATAGCCGCCGACCGCGCCCAATCCGCCGACGAGGACCAGGCTCCAGCCGCGGTGGCGGCTCGGCATCATTTCGGCGAGCAGCGCATAGGTGACGGGCAGCATGCCGCCCGCCGCGGCGCCCATCATGAAGCACATGCCGATATTCCACGCGAGCGAGGGCATCGCGCCGCAGATCGAGGTGCCGACGAACATCACTGCCGACAGCAAGATCGACGCCTTGCGGCCATAGATGTCGGCGACCCAGCCCCAGACGAACGAGCCGAGCACGGTGCCGACCAGCGCGACGAACGGCACCAGCGACACCGTCGCGCGCGGCACGCCATATTCGTCGATCATGCCGGGAATGGTGAAGCCGAGGCTGGCGGGTTTCATGATGTCGATGACGAGCGCGATGACGAGCACCCCCATCAACCGCCAATGCGCCCACGACAGCGGCGCGTCCTCGGGCGCCGAGACCGCAATCCGGCTCGACGCCGCGATCTGTTGCGACAGGTTTCGCGGCAGCAGGCCATAGGCGGCGACGGCGATCCCGGCGACGATCAGATACATGCCCGCGATCATGTCGCTGTCCATCGGCATGCCGACCATGCGGAATCCCATGTCGCGGCCCATCCAGAACATCGGCAGGTGGAGAAGGACGCCGATGGTGACGGCGACGACGCCGAGGACAAAGGCCCAGAGGCGCCGGTCGCCGCCGGTCGTGCTGATGGTTTCGCTCAATGAAGGGCTCCCTCTCCCGAAGGGACTTCATTTCACACGAGCGCGAGTCCGGCAATCGGCTTTCGCCGCGTCGACAATCGGCCTTCGCCGCCGCGGCGAACGGGTCAGAAGCGCGCGTTGACGCTGATCCAATAGCTGCGCGCCTTGTCCTTGTTGTTGTAATGATCGATGTAGGTTGGAGTGTAGGCGCCGCCGACCGGATCGCCGAAATCGACGTCATAGGCGCGGAAGTCGCGGTCGAGCAGGTTGTTGACCCGGCCGCTGATCGTCAGATGATCGTTCAGGCGATATTGCGCGCCGAAGTTCAGCACGGTGTAGCTGCTGTAATAGAGATGATCGCCGTTGGTCGCGACGCCGCGATAGCGGCGCGAGCGATGCTCGGTCGACAGCTGCGCCGACAGGCCGTCGAGCGGCTGCCAGTCCAGTGTCGCATTGACCATATGCTTCGCCGACTGGGTCAGCGGCTGGCCCGCCGATGCGCCGGTCTGCTGCTTGCTGTCGGTGTAGGTGTAATTGGCGCGGATCGACAGGCCGGTGAAGACTTCGTAGCGGCCCGCGACCTCGGCCCCCTTGATCCGCGCCTTGTCGACGTTGAACGGAATGCTGATCGTGCGGCCAAGCCCGAGCACCTCCCAATAATCGCCGAGATTGGCGCAGGGGCGCACGAAATTGGTGAGCGCGCACGGTTCGACGATCGTCGTGTCGATCTTGTCCTTGAACTTGTTGTGGAACAGCGTGACGTTGATGCCGCTGCTCGCCGACGGGTTCCAGTAGAGCGCGATCTCGCTGTTGACGCTGGTTTCGGGCTTGAGGTCGGGGTTGCCGATGAAGGGGCTGGTGCCCTGGCCGCCAAAACCGCGGATGCCGTCGTAAAGGTCGGTGGTCTTGGGGGTCTTGTAGCCGGTGCTCACCCCGCCCTTGACCGTCAGCGTCGGGCTGATCGTGTAATTGGCGTAGAGGCGCGGGCTGAAGCGGCCGCCGAACAGATTGTGATTGTCATAGCGGACGCCGCCGGTGATGCTGAAGCCTTCGAACGGGGTCCAGTTGTCCTCGGCGAACAGCGACCAGATGCGGTGGTCCTGCACCGCCTCGACCCCGCCGACCGCGGCCTCGAGGCCGAAGACGCCGTCGTCGAGCGTGCCGTCGATATATTGGCCGCCGACCACGAAATTATGCCGCCCGGCGAGATTTTCGACCGGGATGTCGATGCGGCCGTCGACGGTATATTGCGCGCTTTCCAGGGTGCGGATCGGGCGCGGCAGGAAGGTGCGTTCGGCGAGCGCGCGGCGTTCGGCGGTGGGCATGCCCGCATAGGGACCGGTGCCGCTGAACATCTGTTGCAACAGCAGCCGTTCGGCGACCGAGAAGGGCATGGTGCGGCCCTTGTTGTTCGTCTCGATATAGGCGAACGACAGGAAGGCACGCGCGAAGCCGAAGTCGCCATTATAGGTGCCGGCCCATGACAGGCGGTCGAACACCTGTTCCTGGGTATAGCCGACGCGCGGCTGGACGACGCCGCCGGTGGCGCGCCAGATGCTCTCGATGCCGTCGAGGGTGCCGAGCGGATAGGTGATCACCCCGGTGTCGGGATCGACGATCGGCGTGTTGTCATAGACCTGTTTCGAATAGTCGATGTCGAAGATGAAGCTGTGGTCGGGCGAGGGGGTGAAGGTGAGCGAGCCGCCATAGGCGCGGTTGGTGTTCGCCACCGTCTTGCCGCCGCCACCGAAGCCGAGGCCGCGGACGTGCGAGACGCCGGCGGGATCGACGACGGGCGCGAAATCGGGCTCCGACGGGTAGCGCTTGTAATAGGAACCGCGCAATTTCATCCCGATGATGCCGGGAACGATCGGGCCGCTGAGCGCGGCGTCGAAGGTCATGTCGTCGCCGAAGTCGGTGTCTTCCTGGATGCTGCGGCCAAAGGTCGCCGAGCCGGTCCAGCGGTCGAGCACCTTCTTGGTGATGATGTTGATGACGCCGCCGAGCGCGTCGGCGCCGTAGAGCGTCGAGGCGGGGCCGCGGATGACCTCGATCCGCTCGATCGTGTCGAGCGGTGGGATGTGGTTGAACTGGTTGCCGCCGAAGCTGTTGGGATAGATGTCGCCATGGTTGTTCTGGCGGCGGCCGTCGATCAGGATCAGCGTATAGTCCGACCCCATGCCCCGGATGCTGATCGTGCGCTGGCCGGTCTTGTCGGAGGTTTCGCCGACGTCGACGCCCTCGATATCGCGGACCGCGTCGATCAGGGTGATATAGGGGCGCTGGCGCAGTTCGTCCGCGGTCACCACGGTGATGCTGGCCGGCGCGTCGGTGATCTTCTGCTCATAGCCCGCGGCGGTGACGACGATGTCGCCGCCCGGTGCTTCGCCCTCTTCGGCGAACGCCGCGGCGGGCATGGCGAGAAGCGCGGCGATCGCGACGAGGCTGGCGCTGGACGAAGGAGAGACGAAAGGCGTGTTCATGGTTACCCCCGATAATGCGAATTATTATCATTGACATTCGGAGGGCGAACTGGTGCGGACGGCGTCCTGGGTCAATCGCGAAGACGCCCGCCGGGCGCAGGAGCAACACTTTGTCACAATCGGCCATCATCGACCGGTCTGGGACCCTGCAGGCACCGCAGGCGCCGGCGATACCGCAGCATATCGTCGTCGTCGACGACGATGCCGGGGTGCGGACGCTGTTGTCGCGGATCTTGCGCGAATGCGGTTATGACGTCACCGGCGCCGCCGACGGGGCCGAACTGGAAACCGCGCTCGCCGAGCGGCAGGTCGACCTGGTGCTGCTCGACATCATGCTGCCGGGGGTGAGCGGGCTCGATCTGTGCCGGACGATCCGCGCGCGCAGCGGGGTGCCGATCATCATGATCAGCGCGCGCGGTCAGGAAAGCGACCGGGTGACCGGGCTCGACCTCGGCGCCGACGATTATATCGCCAAGCCGTTCGGGCGGCCCGAGGTGCTGGCGCGGGTGCGCGCGGTGTTGCGGCGCGCGGCGGACACGCATGTCCCGCTCGACATTCCGGCGCCCGAGCGTTTCGATTTCGCCGGCTGGTCCTATCATGGGCGCCGTCGCGAACTGATCGCGCCGTCGGGGGCCGAGGTCGACCTGACCGCCGCCGAGCATGAACTGCTGCTCGCGCTGCTGCGCTATCCGCAGCGGATGATCGGGCGCGAGCGGTTGCTCGAACTGGCGCGCAGCCGGATCGCGACCCCGACCGACCGCAGCATCGACGTGCTGATCAGCCGGCTGCGCCGCAAGCTGGGCGACGGGCGCAAGACGCGCCCGCTGATCCGCACGATCCGCGGCGTCGGTTACATGTTCGCCGCCGACGTCAGCGTCGCTTGACCATGGGCCGCCGTCCGCTGGGCATGGTCGCGCGCATCGCGCTGGTGCTCATCTGCGCGGTCGTTCTCGAGCTCGTCGGCAATGTCGCGCTGCATCGCTGGCAGGAACGCGAACTGCTTCCGGTCGAACAGGTCGAGCGGATCGCGGCGCAGCTGGTCGAGGCCGAACGAACGGCGCTGGCGAATCCGGTGGACCGGCGCGAGCGTGCGATGCACCGTCTCGCCACCAGGGGCCTGTCGCTGAACTGGGTGCCGCGCAGCGTCATCACCGATTACAGCGCGTCCTTCGAGCAGCTCGGCACGATGCGCGCGCGGCTCGTCCGCGCGGCGCCGGTCCTCGCGGGGCGCGAGCTCAGGCTGACGCTGATCCCGTCGGAAGCGGCGGGCGAGCGCGACCTGATCGGGGCGCTGCAACTCGCCGACCAGAGTTATATCACCTTTCGCATCAGCCCCTATCTGGGGGCGCCGCCGTCGCCGGGGGCGGTGATCGCGATGCACCTGTTGCTGATCGCGACGGTGCTCGGTCTGGCGCTGATCATGGTGCATGCGCTGGTGCGCCCCTTGCGCAACCTTGCCGAAGCCGCCGACGCGACGGGGCAGGGCCAAGTCGGCGTGCTGGCGGTCGAGGGGCCGCCCGAGGTGCGACGCGTCGCCACCGCCTTTGCCGCGATGCAGCGCCGGCTGCTCGATGCGATGGAGGACCATACGCATGCGCTGGTCGCGGTGTCGCACGATTTGCGCACCCCGATCCAGCGGCTTCGGTTGCGCGCCTCGCTGCTCGATGACGACGAGGCACGCGACGCGATCGCCGCCGATCTCGTCGAGATGGAGCATTTCATCGAATCGACGCTCGCCTATGTCCGCAGCGGCGAGGACGAGGCGGTGCGGTTGATCGACGTCGCGGCGCTGGTGTCGACCGCCGCCGACAGCGCCGCCGACATGGGGGCCGCGATCGCCTATCGCGGCCCCGACGAACTGCTCGTCACCGGACGGCCGCTGGCGATCAAGCGGATCATCGCGAACCTGATCGACAATGCACGTCGCCATGGCGAGCGGATCGAGCTGATCCTCGCCGAGGCGGCTTCCGACCGGTTCGTCGTCGCGGTCGAGGACGACGGACCGGGCATCGCGCCAGACCAGCGCGCCGAAGCGCTGTTGCCGTTCCGGCGCCTCGACGATGCGCGGGCGCGCGACGCCGGGGGCGCCGGGCTGGGGCTGGCGTCGGCGGCTAAGGCGGCGCAGGCGATGGGCGGCGCGCTCGAACTGGGCGAGAGCGGGCTGGGCGGGCTGGCGGCGCGACTGGTGTTGCCGAAAAACCCGCCCGTGATCACTGCCTGAGGCGGAACTCCGGGCCGGCATAGGTCCGCACCGGATTGCCGCGTTCGAGACCCTGATTGCGGTCCCATGCGTCGCGCCGGGCATCGCCCGCGGCGGCTTCGCGCCGTTCGGCGAGCAGCAACACGAGCTTCAGCCGCGCGACCTTGCGGTTGGCGTGCTGCGACCTTTGCTCCTGAGATACGGCGACCAAGCCGGTCGGGCGGTGGGTCGCGCGCACCGCGCTGTCGGTCTTGTTGACATGCTGGCCGCCCGGACCGCTCGCGCGCATTGCCTGATAGTCGATGTCGGCATCGCGGATTTCGTCGGTCTCTTCGGCCAGCCCGACGGGCGCGACGCCGACGAACCAGTTCTTGCGTTTGTGCGTTGGCCGGAAGGGGCTTTGCCCGGTCCACAGGATCGTCCCCGTCCGTTGCTGCGCAAAGGATTCGGCGCCGGACCCCGACACGCGCAGCAGCAGCGAGGCCGGATCGTCGTCGGGCACCTCCAGCAGTTCGCATTCGACATCGCAGCCCCGCGCCTCGCGGATAAAGGCGCGGGCGAGGCGGACGACGACCCAGCGGCATTCGGCGGGGCGGCTTCCCGACGACAGGTGGAGGATGATCTCGGTCATGCGCGCCTCACCTTGTAGCTGATGAGCGGGCGGAGCCGCGCGACGACGCGGACGAGGCCCGCCTGTTCGAGGTCGGCGATCACGCGCGCGATATCCTTATAAGCCTGCGGCGCTTCCTCGAAGATCAATTGCCGGTCCTCGCAGATCACCCGGCTGCCGAGCGCGGTGCGTTCGAGTTCGGCGACCTTGAAGCGATCCGACAGCCGCGCGCGGGCATCGCTCCGGCTCCATTTGCGGCCCGCGCCATGCGCGATCGAGTGCAGCGCTTCGTTCGCGCGCGTGGCGAGCGGCTCAACGAGATAGCTGAAGTCGCCGCGCGAGCCGGGGATCGCGACCAGCCCGCGATCGGCGGGAGCCGCCCCCTTGCGGTGGAGCCAGCCGCCGCTCAGCGGCGTGACGCTGTTGTGGCAGATGTCGAGCCGCCGCCGCCCGCCGAGACCGAGCGCCGCGAGAAAGCGCGCGGCGATCACGTCGCGGTTGACAACCGCCCAACCCATCGCGCGATCATGTTCGGCCAGATAGGCGCGGCCATCGTCGCTGTCAGCGGCGAGGCCTGCCGTGGCCCCGCGCGCGGTCCAGGTGTCGAGGACCGCCTGACCCAGCCCGCGCGAGCCGCTGTGCACCATCATCCAGACGCGGTCGGGATGAAGGGCGAGCGCCGCCAAGCGTTCGGCATCGACCACCTCCTCGACCCGCTGCAACTCGACGAAATGATTGCCGCCGCCGATCGTGCCGAGCGAGGCGTCGGCGAGGTTGGCGGGAAGGCCCGCAGCCGCAAGCATCGCCGCCGCATCGCCATCCCACGGACCGTCGAGGCCGTGGAGCTTGCGCTCGGCGGCATCGAAGCGGAATTTGCGCAAGGTTCCGTCGGTTTGCCACAAGGCCATGCCGCAGCCGATGTCGCCGCCGACGAGGTGCGGATAGAGATGCGTCGGTGACCAATAGGCCGCGCCAACCGCAATGCCGCGTCCGGCGTGGAGGTCGGGAAGCCCGACAACCCGCGCGATGCCGGGCAGCGCGGCGGTGCGTTCGAGCTGGTCGAGCGCGACCGGGTCGAACAGGCGCGGGTCGGCGCCGACGAGGTGGATCGGGGTATCGCTCATCGTCCACCGCCTTTCGCCGCGCGGTTGCCGGGCGGCAGGCGGCGTTCCAGTTCGGCGGCGTCGCGCAGGATGCCGTCGGTCGGATCGACGAAGAAGTGCCAGTGGCGCCAGGCCCAGGTTGTCTTGCGGCCCAGGACCTGCCCGTCCGTCATCCATTCGCCGTCGCGTCCGATCGAGATGCGCGAGGCGACAAAATCGTCGAGATGTGCGCGGACGTGCATCTTCACCGTGCTGCCGGTGTCGAGCCCGGCGCAGATTTCGCTGAACACATCGTCCCAGCGGCGACCGCGCCGGCTCCGCAGGAAGCGGATCAGCGGGGCGAGATTTTCGTTGAGGTCCTTGTAGTAACGGGCCTCGGTTTTGACCTGGCGCTTGTGGCCGATGAAATGGATGCCCGGATCGCTCCTCTTGAGTTTTACGGACGGCGCATAGCGTGACGCCCGGCGCGGGCGTTCGACGATGACCTTGAACATATCAGCGCGCATGACGAAGCTCCCCCGCGAGGGAGGCAGCCGATGCGGCGCCTTCGGTAATGAAATAGTGGCTCGTGCCGGTACGGCGCGAAAGGGTCAGGCGAGCGGTGCCGCCTGCAAGCAAAGTGCCCATGTCACAGAATCCTGATGACGGTGGAAAGTTAGGATGCGGTGTGTGTGAACAGCGGTTCGCATGAGCTCTCCTTTCCGTTTCAGACTGTGGCCGGGATTTGGCTGGCGCGGCCTTTAGCTGCGCCGACGCGATTTTGCAAGGCGGCGCGAGGTCAGGCGCTACCCCTTCTGCGCCGCGGTCCAGCGCTCGATCAGTCCCGCGAGCACCTCGATCGGCATCGCCCCCGCCGACAGCGCGGTGTCGTGGAAGGCGCGAAGGTCGAATTTGGCGCCGAGCGCGGCCTTCGCCTTTTCGCGGATCGCCACCCAGCGGGTCTGGCCGACCATGTAGCTCGTCGCCTGACCGGGCCAGACGCAATAGCGCTCGATCTCGGTGATGTTCGACGGTTCGGGGGTGCCGAGCGTCTCGTTATAATATTGAATGCCCTTCTCGCGGGTCCAGCGATAATGGTGGAGCCCGGTGTCGACGACGAGCCGCGCGGCGCGGAACATGTAACTTTGCAGATATCCGAGCCGGCCCCATGGGTCGTTTTCATAGACCCCCATTTCGTCGGCGAGCTGTTCGGCATAGAGGCCCCAGCCTTCGGTATAGACCGAGTAAGCGGGCAGGCGGCGGAGGCGGGGGATGCCGGTCGCTTCCTGCGCCAGCGCGATCTGGTGGTGATGGCCCGGCGAGGCCTCGTGATAGGTCAGCGTGGGCAGCGTCCAGCTCGGGTTTTCGGCGGTATCGCGCAGGTTGATATAATAGGCCCCGGGGCGCGAGCCGTCGAGCGCGGGGACCTGATAATAGCCGCCGGTCGCGCCATCCTCGATATCGGCGGGGACGCGGCGGATCTCGGCCTTCGCCTTGGGCAGGCGGCCGAAAGCTTCGGGCAGGCGGGCCTGCATCGCCTGCATCTGGTTGTTGAGCTCGGCGATCAGCTTCGCCTTGCCTTCGTCGGTGTTGGGATAGAGGAAGCGCGGGTCCTTGCCGAGCGCGCGCATCCGTTCGGCGACGCTGCCCTTGGTCATGCCCTGCGCCTTGAAGATCGCGTCGGCCTGCGCCGACAGATCGGCGACGCGGTCGAGCCCGAGCTTGTGCACCTCCTCGGCCGACATGCCCGTCGTCGTCGCGAAACGCAGCGCATAGGCGTAATAATCCTCGCCCTGCGGCAGGCGCCAGACGCCGGCATCGTGCGTCGCCTTGGGCCGCACCGCGCGAAGTTCGGCGGCCTGACGCTGCATCGCTGGGTATATCTTGTCCTCGATCAGCGCCGCGCAGCGCGCCGCCCAGTCGCCGGGGATGTCCTTGGTCTTTGCCGCGATATTGGTGGTCAGGCCGTTGGCGTCGGGCGCGGGGGCCCAGATGCGGTCGAACTGGCCGAGGGTGCGGTCGATGACGAAGTCGGGCGGGATGATGCCATTGGCATGATCGATCTTGATCCGCCCGGTTTCGTTGTCGAGCTGGACCGCGAAGTCGGCGCAGCGCGACAAATAGGCTTCGGCGTCCGCCGCACCCGCGATGGCGTGCTGGTTGATCAGGAAGTCGGGGACGGCGCGATAGCTGCCCGAAAGCTGGGTCACCGGATGCGGTTCGGGCCAGCTGTGGAGGCCGTAGGAGAATGTGTCATAGGCCTTCACATAGCCCTCCCACGGGCCGCGGAAGGTTTCGTAATTGACGAGGTCCATGCCCGAAAGCTTTGATGCGTCGATCTTTTTGAGGTCGGCGAGGCCGTCGCGATAGAGCTGATGGTTCTTCTTGATCCCCGCAGGCGAACGGTCGTCGAGTTTGGCCTTGAGCGCCGCGCGGTCGCCCTTGTCGAGCCCGAGCGCGGCGGCGAATTCGGGACTTTCGTCGATCAGCCGGTCGTAAATGCGTTCGTAGAGCGCGGTCAGCCGGTCGCCTTCGCTGGCGGGTTCGGCGAGCATCGCGTGCGCGCGGGTCCCGGCGAGCGCCGAGGTCGCGGCGAGGGCGGCAAGGAGCGTGCGGCGGTCGAGCATGGGGAGGTCTCCGGACTAGGTGTGTTGCCCCAATCCTACACGATCGGATCAGGCGGGTCTTGTAGCCAATTGACCTCGCCGCCAGAAACCCGGGGTGGCGCCGGTGAGCCGCGCGACGGCGTGGGTCATATGCGCCTGGTCGGTGAAGTGGAGCCGATAGGCGATCGCGGTCAGCGCGTCGGGGGTGGTGCGGATCGCCGCGAGCGCGGCGCGGGCGCGGACGTCGGCGCGATACGCCTTGGGGGTGCAGCCATAGGCGGCGCGGAAGCCGCGGCTGAGGGTTTCGGCGCGCACGCCTTTGCTCTCGGCCCAGGCGGACAGGGCGAAGGGGTCGAGGCGGCGGAGGTCGCCGGCGAGCAGGTCGGGCCAGTCGAGCGCCGACGGCGGCGCGGCGACGAAATCCTCGCCGAGCGCGGCGGTGGCGGCGTCGCGGTCGCGCGCGGCGAGGCGGACGAGGCGGTCGGGGTCGCGGACATGGCCGCGGACATGCGCGGTGGCGGCAAGCGCGGGCGGCAGGTCGAGCACGAGGACGCGGGCACCGCGCGCCGCGATGCGGCCCAGATGCGATTCAAAGGCGTGATGGATCAGGACGTCGCCGGGGCCGACGTCGAAGCGGCCTTCGTCCCCCGCCTCCTGATAGCCGCCCTCGAGCACCACCGCGACGAAGGCGCGGTTGTGGCAATGGCGCATCCGCAGTTCGTGCGGGCGATGGTCGAGCAGCCCGAGCGGCGCATCGGCAAAGCGGTGCGACCCGGTCATGCGGCTATTCGCGCGCCTTCGCGGCGGCGCGGACGTCCTGGCAGCGTGTGAGCGGCATGACCAGGATGTCGTCGCCGTCGACGATCACCGCGACCCCCTCCATGCCGACGACCGAGACGCGCTTGCCGCCGGCGCGGATCAGGTTGCCGAGGCTGTCGTGGAGAAAGACGTCGCCGACGGTCGCATTGTCGGCCTCGTCGCACGCGGCGAGGGCATGGACCGCCTGCCAGCTGCCGAGGTCGGACCAGCCCATCGCGACAGGGACGACGGCGACGCGGTCGTCCTTTTCCATCACCGCATAGTCGATCGAATCCGACGGGGCGCTTTCGAACAGCAGCGCGTCGGCGTAGAGCGCGTCGCCATCGCGCATCCCGGCGGCCGCGGCCTTGTCGGCGGCCTCGAAGATCGCGCGGCAATGGGTGAGCATCGCATCGCGCATCCGCCCGGCGCGGAACAGGAAGATACCCGCGTTCCAGCTGTAGCCGCCTTCGGCGAGCATCGCCTCGGCGGTTGCGAGCGGCGGCTTCTCGACGAAGCGGTCGACCGCGAAACCATCCTCGCCGATCGGGGCGCCGCTGGCGATATAGCCGAAGCCGGTGTCGGGGCGCTCGGGGGTGATGCCGAAGGTGACGAGCCAGTCCGCCTGCGCGAGCCGTGCCGCCTTGGCGATCGCGGCGTGGAAGGCGGGGACGTCGGCGATGACATGGTCGCTGGGCATCACCAGCAGCAAGGTGTCGGCATCGGCCTGCGCGACGGCGAGGGCGATCGCGGCGGCGGTGTTGCGCGGCATCGGTTCGACGAGCAGCCTGGCCTCATGCGCCCCCATCTGGTCGCGCACCGTCGCGACATGGCCGTCGCCGCACAGGATGACCGGCGGCAGGAAATGCTCGCCGGCGGGCGTACGCGCGACGGTTTGCTGAAACAGGCTGTCGGCGCCGGTGAGCGGCAGGAACTGCTTGGCGCGATCCCCGCGCGATTCGGGCCACAGCCGCGTGCCGGCACCGCCGCACAGGATAACGGGTTGGATTTGCAGGGTCATGGAGACGGTCTAAGCCTTTCGGACGGAATGGTCATCCCTTGAATGGGTTAATGGTGCAAGGCTGGCCTTGAACCGCTTTGGATTGCCGCGTCGCTTCGCTCCTCGCAATGACGGAGCATTTGGAGGCTCGTCATTGCGAGCGAAGCGAAGCAATCCAGAGCGGTCGGCGCCAACCTGTGTGTAAAGTTAACCGACACAAAACCACAAGCGTTATCCACGGCGCGGATCAGCGGTGCTTTTTCCATGTTTTCCATTTTCCTCATTTGTTCGCTTCCCATTTTCCTCATTTGTTCGCTTCCCATTTGAGGACGGCAGCGCTCGCCAGTTTGCCTTGGTCGCGCAGCTTCGCGTAGTGTTCGACCATCTGGAATGTCTGCCCTGATATGGACGCGGTTTCAGCAATCGAGCATCCTGCTTCCAGCAGTGCGATGACGGCATTCTTGCGCAGCCCATGGGGGACCAGATCGAGGCCGAACGCGGCGCAGTGCTTCTTGAGGGCAATGCGAATGGGCTGCGGGCCGATGCTATGCCCCTCGACGGTCGTCAGGATCGTCAGTGCGCGCTTGGGGGTGTTCTCCAGTTCCGCCGCCAGTGCGCTGTGCAGCGGTATCGTCAATTCCCTGCCGGTCTTTTGCTGGCGCATATGCAGCACGCCATCGCGAATGTCTGACCAGCGCAGTTTCACGACATCGCCGATCCGCTGCGCCGTGTAGTAGAGTAAGTGGGTTGCCAGTCGCACGCGGTCAGTCTCGCTCGCGAGCGCGCCGGACAGGACGGCAGCGGGCCAAGGGCTGTGCTCCCCCATCTCCATAGCTTCAACGTCGCGCGTCGGGTCGATAGTCACCGGAACGTGGTGGCGCTGGCGTCCCCAGCGATAGACGGCGCCGACCACCGACAGGACGAGATTGGCCGCGCCGGGGCGGTCTGACATCTTGTCGAGCATCTGCGTTAAGTCACGCGGCTCGACCCTCGCAGCGGGCGCATCGCCCATTTCGTGCTCGACTTTTCGCAGGTGAATGGAGTATGTTTTGCGCGTGCTGTCGGCCAGTTTTTGGAACACCTGGCTCTTTTCGTACAGGCCGATCAACTGGCGAACCGTCATGATGGTGTTGGCGCTTTTCCGGCGCGTGCGGTGGCCTAGGAGGGCGGCGTAGACCCCGCCAAACTCGCGCGACGACGGATCGGGCAGGCGCTTGTGAACGGGCTTCCCGTCCTTTTCGGCGCCCGTGTCGAAATAGTAGTAGAAGCGCCCGCGCGCCTTGACCCGCTTCACGTAGAGGATGGTCTTATGCCGCATAGAGATTGCTCGTTGCGCGCCAGTCGCCAGCGCCAGAAAGGTCGGCCAGCATGGCGTCGATTTGCTCACGGTGCCAGTGCGGCTTGCCCCCAAGGATGACGGGCAAGGGCAGGGTGCCGCCGGAAACCTCGCGCTCGAATGCCGCCTCCGACAGCTCGCAATATGCGGCAGCCGTCTTTCGGAGCATCATTGCAGGCCAGTAGGGTGCCGTCACCTCCCCATCACCCAATCCCACAGCCGCTTGCGGGGCTGGTCCATGGGCAAGAGGGGGCCGGACGCGCGTTCCCGCTGCCATGCCGTTGACGTGCGGGGCGTCCAGTTGTTCGACCCCTTGGTTATGGCGCCTATGCCGAGCTTGCGGGTCATGCTGCACCGCCCATTTCAGCCATCGCGGCTTCATACTTGCGGCGTTGCACATTCTCGGGCTTGGCCGCTTCTGCGTCCATGCGGGCTTGCTTTCGGGTGGCGCAGAACCATTCGCGTGACCGAGCGTCACCAACTGTGGTGCGCAACACGTCGTAGCCCTCAGCGACCATTTTGCCGATCTCGCGCTGCTCCGCGCTGCTCAGTTCCCCGGCGTTCGCATAGACAACCCGCCCGCATCCGCATTTGCAGATGGCGATGACGCAGGGAAGCTTTTCACTCTCATCCATCATACTTCTCCTATTCCTTGCCGCCCCGTTTTCACCTCGGAGGGGCTGGCGTTGCGCCGAGGACGCGGTAAAACTGTGTCGGGGAGCGGGTGGGCAATCGCTGCGAGAAAGTTCGCCTTGCTGACCATGACGCACTGGGTCGCCTTCGTCGGGTCAGAGCAGCAGCGTGCCTTAAGGCGTTCCCATGCTTCCTCCCCGCGTAGGGATGAGAGTTCGGCGCGGAGGCGGGTCGCGGTGGCGAGATTCGCGGCCGCTACGTCCAGTGCTGCTCGGTGCAATTCGCGGAGGCGGGTGATTTCGTCGGCGGCTTCGTTGCACAGAATGTCAGGGACCGTTACTGTCCGCCCACCCGACATACGGCACAACGTTTGCCGCTCCCGCAGCCGCTCGATCAGCTCGCCGCTCATTGACCTGCGCCCCGCATCATGCGGCAGTTCGTGCGAACGTCCTCCGCTGCGGCGTTATCGCCATAGTCGCAGTCGCCACATTTCGCGCAAACATTGACCGTGACGCTGCAACCGCAGTCGTCATCCCGGTCGCAGCCAGCGTTGCAGCCGCCGCTTGATTGCCAATCGTGACCATACTCCGCGCACGCCCCCTGTCGGATCGCGCGTTTGAGCGTTTCGACGCGAGCTTCCGCATCGGCGAGTTCGGCAACGAGGCTCATTGACCTGCGCCCTTCTCTTTGTCGGCCCGACTACGGTATGACCAGTCTCGCGGGGGTTTGCCCTCCTCCCACCCGCAGCAATCGCATTCGAGCGAGTAGATGCGACCAGCGGCACAGTTGGGGCAGTCGATGTAGTCCTGCCCCGGATCGTCAGGATGACAGCTATCGTTCTTGACGCTCACTTCCCCTCTCCATCATCGGGAGAGAGGGCGGCGTTGCGTTGACCGCGCAGAAACTGGATGAATTTGACGAACTCGTCGCTTTCATCGGGGGTAAGAAGATCGCGGAGAATTCCGCTGCCAACTGCCCGTGTGAGGCGTTCGTTCTCAACCTTAAGTCGCTCGATTTCCTCCCTCAACGCCCCCGTATCGTTGGCGGCATCGAACTCCTGCCCGAGGCGCTGTAGCTGATCCATCGGGGCCTCGTTGGCGAGGGGGCTGATATCCGATAGGGCGGCGCGGATGGCTTCGCCCACGGCGGCAACGTCGTCATCGCTCACAAGGGCCACAGCGTCCGCTAGGTCACTGTTCACGGCGGCGATTGCCTCCCGCACCGTGTCAGCCTTTAGCAGTTCAAGCGCCCACTCGCGGAACTCCCGGTGGTAGCGAGCGGCATACCCAGTAAAGATAAGTTCCTCGTCGGTCGCGTCGCCCTTGAGTTTGTACGGATAGTCGCGCTCCTGTTCGAACCGCTCCCGCATAGCGGGGTCGCGCCACAACCGGTCAACAGCGACTGTGCGGCTGATCCGAACCGTTACAGTTCCCGGCGCGCTCAGCGTCTCTTTGACCAGCGCCTCCCGCAATCCATCCTGCTTCACCATCCTCATTCTCCTATTCCTTGCACAGCGCCGGCCATTTGCGCATCGGCATGTTCGTCATCATGCTCTGGCGTCCAGCCTTCGACGCTGACCTGTCGGGCGCGTTCGGCAGCAATGTCCCTCAACGCCCCCGTATCGTTGGCGGCATCGAACTCCTGCCCGAGGCGCTGTAGCTGATCCATCGGGGCCTCGTTGGCGAGGGGGCTGATATCCGATAGGGCGGCGCGGCGCTTAAGTTCAGCGCGAACCCCGGCCCACATGCGTTTGAAGCCATCGCGGAACGTCCAGTTGACGTCGTTCGCGGTCAGGTCCAAGCCGTCAATGCCGGTCGTACCCTTGCCGTAATGCGCCACCAGTGCAGCTTCGATCAGCCCATCGTCGAGACGGGGCAGCGCCTCCCGCAATCCATCCTGACGAGCTGTCTCGTTGGTGGTGCGGTGGCGGGCGAAGGCTGTGGCAAGTCGCTCGACGTCGCGGTGCTGAGAAACGTTGCCCCAATAGAGCAAATCCTTCTCGTCGTCGTAGCCGTAATACTTGCAAGCGGCTTCGCGATCCGCCTGCGTCACCTCGATCGGCGCTGTCTCGGGGGTGGTCATGATATTTCTCCTGAAATCGTTTGGGCGGATCGCTTCGCGACCGGGCCACTATCCTTCGGACCAAGCCCCGCTGGGTCTTGGCGCTTCGCGTCAGTGTCCACTTGCGCGGTCATGCGGCTTGCTCGGCTTCTTGGCGAAGGGTCGCCCCGTCCACGCCAAGGCGGCGCGACAGCGTTTCCGTCACCCAGTCGATGAATTGCGAGCGCTCGTTTTCCGGCATCGCGGCGAAGCTGATGCTGTCATAATCCCAGTCGATCACCTCGCCGGTCTTGTGGCTGCGGATCGGTACGGCGAGGCCGTACTCGCGCTTGAGCCAGCGGTGCAGCGCCTTGGTCGTCATCGGGCCGTCAAAGGCATCAGCCAGGTTGTCCAGCGTCAGCTGCAACATGACCCAATACCACGCCATGCGCCTTGTGTTGCCAACTGTGCGCTTAATCTCGACGCGGACAGTGCTGTTCGCCGGGATGGCCTTGAGTGCGTCCGTAGCCGCCCCGGTGATGGGGCGCAGCGTGCCGAGCGTGGCGCGGAAAAGGAGGGGCTCGGTCTCAGCCATCACGCGGGCCCCACATAGGCAAGGCCGAATTGCGCCATCACCTTCACGCCCTCGTCGAATTGCTCGCGTGTGAAGTACGGACCGCCGCAGCAATCGGGATCGCCGCACGAATTGTCGGTCTCAAAGCCGACAACATCGTCAATGGCAAACGCCAGCCTTTGGAGTTCGGACAGATTGATGTTCATGGCAAAATCCCCAAGGCGACGCTTTCTTCTTCCTCGGCCAACCCGACCGCCAGAAGGTCCACGCCCCATTCCTGATAGAAACCGCGGTGACCAAGGCGCTCGACTGAAAACTCGCCGTGGTCGTGAAAATGCAGGTGCGGTGCCAGCCCGACGACGACGCGGTGCGAGCGGGCTACGCGGCCCATGCGATCAGCATATCCCGTAGGATGATGGATGGTGGCCGGTCCGCCAGTCACGACGCATCCCTTGGCGGCAACGCGGTCCCAGTGGCGACGCTCTGCCGCCGTGGGGTCCGCGCCAGCCTTGGGGCGCATCCGCTTGTGGTTGACCGGCGCGCCCATCTTACCAAGGCACGTCGTCGTTGAGGTCGTGGTCGGTGCCGACGCCATTCTGATTGGCCTGGCGGTTGTCGCTTCCGCCGGTCTGGCGCGAGCCTTGCAGCCTGATCCGGTCGGCGCGGATTTGCAGATAAGTCTTGCCGTCATGCTCGCGGGTCGAAAGCTCGCCAGTCACGGCGAGAGGTGTTCCCTTGAGGATATGACGGGCGAGACTGTCCGAACCCTTGCCCCATTTGGTCACGTCGAACCAAACGGTCTGTTCGCGCTCGCCGAAGCCAGCGGTTCCGGCGATGGAGAAGGCGCAGAAGCTGTCGCCGCCTTGCGTTGTTTTGGCCTCGGCATCCTTGCCCGCGTTACCCGCGACGGTCACTGTAATCATGCTGCTTTTTTCCTTTCGTGGTAGGTGACACCGGGAACGGGCGCGCGGGTGCCGCGAGCGTCGCGATCGGCGAGCGTCTGGATCAGGTCCGCAAACTCGTCTGGCTGCGCTTTCAGGTAGTGGCGAAGCGCCGCTCCCCGGTCGGTGATTTCGGCCTCCCAATGGGTGCGCAGGCCGGTGGGAGCGCGGTCGATGCGATTGGCGACCGCTGTCAGCTTTTTCGCCTGCTCCAGTTCCTGTTCGGCCTGAAACTTGGCCTCAAGGTCTTCGGACTGGCGTAGAGCCTCTTGCGCAGCCTTCTGCTTGGCCTCCGCTTCCTCTCGGGCCTTGCGTGCCGCCTCGTCGGCGATGCGCTGCTTTTCGATCCTGTAGGGCGTCAGGGCCTCTTTGCAGGCGTCGGCGCCCCGGTCGGCCTTGGCGACAATCGGCTTCCACTTTTCCTGCACGGCCTTGCCTGCGTCGTCGTGCGGCTTCTTTTCGGCGGCGCGCGCTTTGTCGGCGTCTTTCGCGGCCTTGCGGAAGTCGTCGAGCAGGGCGTCTATGGCCGCTTCCTTCTCGTCGCTATCCACCGCGCCCCCTGAGAGCGTGTCGGACAGCAGAGCGAACAGGTCGTCGATGTGCAGCCCGAAGAACGCGTCCGGCGGCGGCGCGTTGTGGCCGATCTCAATAGGGGATTTCGTCATCGAGAAGCTCCTTCCCAAAGTCCTTGGCCTGCTCGTTGGTGGAGGCCTTCGCCTTGTCAGCGATGGTCAGGTCGAGCCGCTTGATCGCTGCGGCATATTGGGCTTGATCGAGGTCGCGCAGGTCGGCGACTTTATACGCCTCTTGCAGCTTTTCAGCGGTGACGCCTGCGGCCTTCATCTTGCCGGTGAGGCGGTTGTATTCATCGTCTGGCATCCCTTTGGGCGCAGCATTGGTGGCCGAACCCTGAGGCGCATGGTCGATGAAGCCGCCGTCCGGCACTTCCTCTGCGGGCGTCGTCGAAAGGTCGGCGTCGATCATCACGACAACGTGGGCGAAGGCCGAGCGGCAAGCTCGACTGATCGCGCGGGTCTGCGCCATCGCGCGGATCGCGTAGTCAGCCCGCTTCGGCAGCACCTTCTTCTTGCCGTAGGAGACGGTTTCCCCGCCATACCAAGTCGGCTCATCCTCGCCGACAAAGCCCTCTGCCGTGGAGATGATCCGACCATCATCCATCCGGCGGACCTCGCCGATAGCGCGCACTCCGCCGTCGATCTTCTCGACATCCCGCGCGCCAGCCGCGCAGCCGTGGGCAATGGCGATGGCCTGCCACCCCTCTACAGAAACGAACTTGCGCCCCTGGATGGGTTTGGCCGTCTGCATGACGATGTCGCGGCAAAGGCCAGCGGCATCGGTTGACTGGCGATATTCAGCGCCATTGTTGGAGATGGGAACGAGAGCGTTCATTGGGAAATTCCTTCCGCTAGTGGATTGATGCGCGAAGCGGCGAGACGGCGAAGCTGGCTCGACCCGAAGGGCGAAAGCCACGGTCCGCGAAGCGGAAGCGCCGTCACGACAGTGTCCAAACAAGACCGAACCCCAACCCAAAGGCAGCAACAACCAAAGCCCCGACCTCAGCGATGGGGAGCCCATCGAAGGGAATGTGCGGCCAGTTCTTCAAGGGCTGCGTCATGCGGCGGGTGAAGGCGCGGATCATTGGGCTGCCTCCGGTTCAGCCGGGACGACGAACGAGCATTGGTCTGCCGCCACCGAAGCCACGGCGCGTACGCTGGCCATAATCTCCACGCCGCCGCGATGCGCCTTCCACTCTCCATTGACCTCGTTGCCCCAAGGGCGGGCGATCATCTGGGGCGCGATGGCAATCATCATGCGCTGGATGAAGTCCTCGCGCATTGCTGCACGTTTCTCCAACTGCCCGTTGTGGGTCGTGCGGCGCTGCCCAGCGGCGTACCCCTTCGAGTAGCCGCGCTTTTCGTCAGGCGTCATTTTGCTTCTCCTTCACCCACAGGACAGGAAGCCTCCCAAAGGCTGTCGATCTCGAACAGTTCGTAACCAGCGGCCCAAATCTCGCGGGCCTGCCACTCGCGCCCGCGATAGCCCGACGCGATGCGGGTCAACTCGGTGGCGCAGGCGTCGATGCGCGGGCGGTCCCAGTCGGCAATCGAGTGGTTGAGCGTCGCCTCGAACAGCATGTCGCTGGCCTGCTGGCTTTCCGCCGGGGTGAACCCGAACAGCTCGTCCAGATGGCCCATGACGACCTCTTGATGGCCGTGGGTGATCGGGCCTTTGCAGGCAGCGAGGCCGAACAGGGCGGCTGCGGCGAGGCCAAGCTCGTTGAGGCGGCGGCGCACGAGAAAGTCCTTCGTGATCCGGGGCCGCTCATTGATGCGGTAAGCCTCGCGGGTGGCATCGTCGATCTTGGTGGGCGCGTTCATTGGCCAAGCGCCTTGGTGATGGCGGCGCGGGCCTGACGAAGTTCGCCGTAGTAAAAATCGACGGGCACAATTGCGTTGTCAGGAACGTTCGGATTGTCAGAGCACAGGTTGTCCGGCATCATCCGTTGCAGCGCCGCCAGAAGTTCTGGCGCGGCTGCGGCGAGGACAGCATCCTCCCAGCGGTCAAAGTCGTAACCGCACGGCGCGCAGTTCATAATGATCCAGACCTTGCCGGTCTCGAAGCCGTTCTCGTCAACGGCGCGCTCTGCCGACCAAGGCCCCGGCGTATGCGAAGTGCCATGATTGTCGTGCTGTGCGGGGGAGGTCATGCCGACTGCTCCTCGATAGCAGCGTCGATCTCAGCGCAGAGCGCGTCATGGGTCGCGGCATGGACCTGCTGACCCGAGCAGACCCAGCAGCTTTCGCTGTCGCAATCGACGTCATAGTCCGGCGAGGTTGCCGACCAGTCCATCGAGCGCAGTGGGATCGGCGGGTTGTCGTAGTGGACGCTCCAGCCGCGATAGGTGCTGTCTGCGATGACGGCGGCGCGCTCGGCCATGTGGCGGGTGCTGCGCTCGGCGTCTGTTTCCTCGGTGGCCATCTCATCCTCCTCAGTCCGGGCGTTCCCGGGTGTCTGAGGAAGGTATACCGTTTCGGTATTATGCTGTCAAATGGAAAATACCGTTATGGTATCAGCGGCCATATCTGCCGCTTTCGCGCGCTCGCCGGACATTCTCGGCGATCATCATTTTTGTCTCGTCGGCCACCGCGCGAACGCTGGCATCGACGGCTTCGAGGTTTTGTATTTTGAGGAACGGGTACATCGAAGCCAGCACGGTCAGCCTGTTCAAAGCCATGTTAGCGACCTCCCAATGGGACTCGCGAAATGAAATGGCCTTGGTCTCATTCGCCAGCTTGAGATTGTCGTTTACTGCCGCGACCAGTTCAAAGGCATGTTCGATTAGCTGCTCGCGCTGCTGAGGCGTAAGCGGATCGACCACGCGGGGCTATTCTGGGCGAACCGAAGCGACGACAACGGCGGCGATGCGCGTCTCGACAATATCACCCGATGGGCCGTTGAGCTTGAATGGCGCATGGGCGGGGTTCCGCGACCGAGGGACTAGCCAAAGCTCACCCTCGCGCTCTACCAGTTCTTTCACGGTGGCCTCGCAAAGCCCCTGATCGTTGGTTCGCACGACCACGACGCGCTTGCCTGGTATCGCCTCGGCGCGGCCAAAAAGAGACACGCATTCGACGATGGTCCCGTCTGGATATATCTCGTCCATGCTGTCGCCGATTACGCGCAGGCCAAAGCGATGCTCAATGTTCGCGGTGACGTCGGGGCGCCCATAGAACGTCTCCCATTCGTCTTGCGGATCTTCGACGGCGGCGCGCCATACGCCAGCGGCGATGCGCCCCTTGACGAACAGACGCGGGCCGACAGGGGCGGCCATGTCGCGTTCCAGCAATTCGCCGGCTGTCACGCCCAGCGCGCTGGCGAGCGCGTGAAGCTGCGAAAAGTCCGGTTCCCGCTTGCCCTTTTCCCAGCGCTGCACCGTCGCCTGAGCGACGTCGATCCGCTCGGCGAGTTGCGCCTGAGTTAGCCCACGCTTCGCGCGCAGCTCGGCAAGCTTATCGAGATACCCCATTGGAATATCTTGCCCGTTCCCGAAAAGCAGCGGAATGGCCAGAATGGTATTGCCTTTACATACCGTTTCGGTATACTGGCAGGCCATGAGCACCTATGCAAACTCCCTAGCGGCATATCTGAGCGGTGAGGAGACCCACGCGGGGCTTGCCCGCCAGATCGGCAAAAAGCAGGTTTCGGTGACGCGGTACGCCAATGGCCAGCGCTTCCCCGACGCAGACACCGCGCGCATGATCGAGACCGCGACCAATGGCCGCGTCCCGTTCGCCGTTTGGCGCTCCGAGTTCGAGCAGCGCTCGGGGTTGGCCGCATGAGCAAGTGGACCTTCCGCGACGTGCTGGCTGGTCCGCACTATGTCGAGCGCGTCCCCGACGATGGGGAGCCGCTTTTCATCGCCGTCCCGCTCAAGTTCATCCCGATCAAACGGGTTCACGGTCGCCTGATGGCGGGCCGTGCCAAACAACGCACGCTCGGGCGCTAGCCGATGTCCGGGGGGAACCAACCACACACCGACAGGGAGCGCGTCCTCATCGCTTGCGAATATTCGGCGACCGTCCGCGATGCTTTCCGCGCGCGGGGCTTCGATGCCTGGTCCTGCGACCTCTTGCCGACCGAGGGCGATCCGGCGTTCCATATCGTCGGTGACGTGCTGCCTCTGCTCGGCATGGGGTGGGACCTGTTGATCGCGCACCCGCCCTGTACCGACCTCGCGGTCAGCGGCGCTCGGCATTTTGCTGCCAAGATAGCAGACGGACGCCAGGCCCGCGCGCTTGAGTTCGTCCAGCGCCTTCTGGATGCGCCCATTCCGCATATCGCCCTGGAAAACCCTGTCAGCGTCATCTCCAGCCACATCCGCAAGCCCGATCAGGTCATTCAACCCTGGCAGTACGGGCATGGCGAGACGAAGGCGACCTGCCTTTGGCTCAAGGGTCTTCCGAAGCTGGCACCGACCAACATTGTCGAGGGCCGCGAGGCGCGCATCCACAAGATGCCGCCTGGACCGAACCGCTGGAAAGAGCGCAGCCGCACGTTCCAGGGCATCGCCGGCGCCATGGCTTCCCAATGGGGCGATCACTTGCGCGCCTCTCGCTTTGGCCGCGCCGCATGAAGCTCGAACGGCCTTCCATACAGGATGACGGGCAGGGTCTCACCGATGGGCTTTGCATCCGCAGGCTCGCGGCCCGGTTCCTGTGTCTCTCTTTCCATGACCGACTGAATAGCCAACTCGGGAGCGAAAATAATGCCGCGTGATATTGATTTTTCCGCCCGCCAAAAGCGCGTGCAGCAGGACGTGTTCCGCATCGCCGAGGACCGGGGCATCACCCGCAAGGCGGTCCATCACGACACCGGCTTAAGCACTGACACGCTCGGCTCATGGGCGCGGGGCGAGGCCGTCATGTCCATCGCCGGGCTGTTCCAGTTGGTCGGCGTTATCCCCGACGATCTGCTCTCGATGCTGCTCCCCGAGGGGCGGCAAATCGTGCAGCTTCCCGACGATCTGGACCACGACGAAATCGCCGATCTGGCTGCGGATTACATAGCAGCAAAGCAGGCCGCGCACAAGGAAAACAGCCCCGCCGGCCCCCTGATTGCCCCCTGTGAAAAGAAGGTGCTCGACGCGAAAGTCGTCGCGCTGCGTGCGGCATGAGCGCCTCTACCGAGCAGCGCGAACATGCAGTCGAACGGGCTTCCCGCATCTTCGCTGTGATCCGTGACGCCGCCGAACGTGGCGAGCGATGCCCCTCGAATGCCATTCTCGCAGAGCGCTTCCGCTGCGGCACGACCGTCATCGTCAACGCGCTGCACTTTCTGGAATCGGTCGGAATGATCGAGGTGTCCCGCTCCGCCAGCACGCGCGTCGTAACGATCCGCGCCACCGGCAAGCAGACATGCGGCGGCATCGGCAAGCCCCACTGGACGCAAAGGATGGCAGCATGATCTACAACCTCATTGGTAGCGGCATATTGGACAATGTCAGCGTGGCGATTGGGCTTGGCGGCATGGTCATCGGCAGCCTTGGCATGTGGACCGTCTACCTTCGCCGCTTCGACGACGATCGCGCCACCATCGCTCGCCAGACTGACCTCATCGGTCAGCTCCAGTATAAGAGGGATAAGACCCTTGAATACTGCAAGCAGTTTCGGGTTCGTGGGGCTGTGGTGGCTGAGATGCTGCGGGGTGACCAGTGATGGGCAAGCGTTCGTCGTTCGAGCGCATCCCGCGCGACTTCTATCCCACTCCCCGAGAGGCCGTGCGGCCTTTGCTCCCGCACCTGCCGACAACGGCGTCCTTTGCGGAGCCTTGCGCTGGCGACGGCGCCCTTGTGCGCCATTTGGAGTCGTTCGGCCACCGCTGCGGCCACGCCTCAGACATTGAGCCTATGGCCGAAGGGATCGAGCGGCGCGATGCCCTGACGCATGATCGGCAATCGCTCGGTCTGTCGTGGCAGCTTATCATCACCAACCCGCCATGGGCGCGCACGGCCCTGCATCCGCTGATCCTGCACCTGTCTGCTCTGGGGCCGACGTGGCTCCTTTTCGACGCCGATTGGGTGCACACTCGCCAGTCCGCGCCGTTCCTTCCACTGCTCCGCAAGGTCGTGAGCGTCGGTCGGATCAAGTGGATTCCTAATAGCAAAATGACCGGAAAAGACAACTGCGCATGGTATCTTTTTGACGCCCGCGCATCCGGCTCGACGTTGTTTTTCGGGCGCGAGGAAAGGGCCGCAGCATGAACTGGCGCACCCTATTCCACCGCAAACCGGTGGTCGTCGAACACGTCCGCTACGTCAAGAAGGACGCCATATCCCCCCGTACCAAGGCTCACGCCATGGCTATGGATATGAAGCGGTACGACCTCGCTGCTAAGCTGGAGGGCGAACTGTGAAGCCGGGGGACAAGCCATGGTCCGATGCTGAGACCGACTATCTCGCGCAGGTCATTAGCGAGGGCTACACGCTCTCCGATGCGGCTCGCGGGCTGGAGCGCACCCGCGATAGCGTCAAGCGTCGCTGGCTGCACATCTGCCGGAAGCTGGGGGCGCAGGCCGTATGAGCTACACCCCACGCGATTTCGTGCCCCAAATGACCGCCATGCGTGCGCTAGGGCGATTGAAGGCCGGCACTCAAAACAAGACAGAGAAGCTTTACGAGGACCGGGTGTTGAAGCCCGCGCTGCTCTCGGGGGAGATCGCCTGGTATGTGTTCGAGGGCATCAAGCTGCGCCTCGCTGCCAACACCTTCTACACGCCGGACTATGCGGTCATGCGCCGCAACGGGGAGTTTGAGATCCACGAGGTCAAGGGTTTCTGGACCGATGACGCGCGGGTCAAAATCAAGGTCGCCGCCGCTCAATTTCCTTTCCAGTTCATAGCCGTTCAGCGCGCCAAGGGCGAGTGGAAAGAGGAGCGCTTCTGATGCACTGCTCGTCTTGCGGCAAGACCCTGTCGGACAAAAACGTCTCAGGCTTTTGCCGTCTGCACGTCAACGTTCTTGCGCGCAGGCCTGATGTGAAGGCCCGCGCAGCCGCTTCGTTGTCGGCCTATCTGCGCGCCAATCCCGATGTTGCGGTCCAGCGAGCCACTCGGGCTAGCCGAGCGCGCCTTGCATGGTGCCCGCCTGAATATCGCGACGAGTATCGCACCCTGACGCGCTCGAAGATGGTGCCCGCCGCCGTAGCGCGGGGGATGATCGACGGCCTCATGGCTGCTCATTTCCAGCGCTTCATGCGTACCGGCGCCTTGCAACAGGCCACGCACGAGTGAGCTACTCGGACCTCATCCGCAGTATGATCGCCGAAGGGGCCACGCCGCAGCTTATCCTGCTTGCGGTGGAAGCTGTGGAGGCGCGCGACCAAGCCGCCGCTGAGGGTAGGGCGAAGACTGCCGAACGCAAACGCCGCCAGCGCGCCAAGGACCGTGACGAGGACGTGACAGTCACGGGACAGTCACAGGACAGTCCCGACCCAACCCCCTTTCCCGCCCCCCCCAATGAAAATAATCTAACCCCCCCCACCCATACCCCCGTGAATAACACCCCGCGCGTGAAGGCCGATCCGTTTCCGTGTCCGGTTGGTGTCGATGAAACCGACTGGTCGGCCCTGAAAGCCAACCGGAAAGCCAAGAAAGCTGCGCTCACCGAGGGCGCCCACCGGCAAATCGTCCGCAAACTCGACCAGTGGGCGAGGGATGGCTGGCCACCCGGCCCGATTGTCGCCGCCGCTGCCGAGCGCGGCTGGACCACCGTTTTCGAGACCGACGAAATGAAAGCCCCACGAAATGGACAATCCCGACCACAGCCCCATGGAAGGCCAGCAAATCGCGGGCCAGACCCTATCGTGGATGCACTCGCCCGCGCCACCCGAGAGGCCGCAGACCTTGAGCGTGCATCCGCTGATCCGGCAGGCGGTTTTGGAACTGGCTACGCGCTACCGGCCCCATAACGCGGCGGAGAACGAGCCGTTTCAGGCCAAGGTGGCGCTGCTCACCAAGGACCTCGCCACCGTCAACCCGCACGCCCTGAAAGCCGCTGCCGACGAATGGGCGCAACGGGAACGCTGGTTGCCCAAGGCGAGCGAGCTGATCGCGCTGATGAAGGAATCGCGCGGTCCGAACGGCAAGGAGATCGACCTGGCTGCCCGATACAACGCCCGCATGGCGAGCGAGGGCAAGACCGGGATGCGGTGGGTCTACACCAAGTCGGGCGAGCTGAAATTGGAAAGCACCGCCGCGCTCGTCGATCACCATGCATGAACTGGACGCCCACCAAATGGCGCCGCCCCCGCACTGGCGAGACCCTGCTGAGGGTCAAGTTCCGCAACGGGCTGGTGAGCAAGGAGGCGCTTCCTGCCTCGAAATGGAACTGGGAGGATCGGGACTATGAGTTCGATATCGTCGAAGTGCGACGGGAATCTTGAGGCGGCAATCAATGCGGGGAGAGTGAAATGAGCATTCGAAAGGTCATTGGTTACGCGCTGCTGGCTCCGGCGGCCTGCGCCATTCTGGTCTATCTGGCGTTATTGGTGTTCCTCGCGGTTGCAGAGGGCGGGAAGTACGCGGCCTCTGTTCTTATCGTCGCGAGCGCCTTCGCTGGCTTTGCTCTGATCGGTCGCGCCGATGACTGACACCCTCATCCAAACAATCGCGCGGGCGCTTTGGATCGCCCAAGCCAAAGGGATCGACGACCCCGCCACGATCTGGGATGCGCCTGAAAGCACCGAGCATCCGCTCTACTGGACGCAACGGATGGACGACAATCGTCCGCTCTATTGCGCCGCCGCCCAAGCGGCCCTCACCGCCATCAATGAGGCGGGGTATTGCATCGTCCCCATGCTCGATGAAGACGCGACGCAGGCCCTTCTTGCCCGACAAGTCGTTGAAATTCAAGGCGCAATCACCACAGGGGAACGTAATGGGTAAGGGGCTGACCGTCACCGCTGATCCGATTGATAGGTACATCGAGCGCGTGGAGGATGTGCGCCCCGAGGTGGCAATCGAGCGCCTGTCCTCGCCCGCGATCATGCTCGCCGCGACGCTCGGCCATTGCAACGTCAAGCTTGGCTCGGGCCACCGGGTTATCGTCCAGGATGGTGCGGTCATCACGGTCTATGCAAAGTGGAGGGGGCATTGAAGCGAGGCCGTCCGCCTTTGACCCGCAATCGCGTCCTAACCTATTGGCACAAGCACGGCCCCTGCACGATGATGCAGATCGTCCGCGCGACGGGAGCCGACCGTCGCCATGTGCAGCGTATCATCCGTGCCGCAGAAAAAAGTGGGGCGATGATTTTTGCCGCATAGGCAGCGCGATTCATGGCGTCTAGTTGGCTACGCCAATGGCGGGCGACCTCACCAAAAAGCAGCAATGTTTCGTCGATGAATATCTTATCGACCTGAACGCCACTCAGGCGGCCATTCGTGCTGGCTATAGCGAAAAGACGGCTCGCCAGATCGGTGATGAGAACTTGTCAAAACCTGACATAGCCGCCGCGATCCAAAAGGCGATGGACGAACGGGCCGAGCGCGTTGAGATCACCGCAGATTACGTGTTGCAATCCATCGTCTCCACAATGGAGCGGTGCAAGCAGGTCGAGCCTGTCATTGATCGCAAGGGCGAGCATGTCCTTGTCGAGACGCCAGATGGTGGCGAGGCCAAGGCCTACGTGTTCAATGCTGCCGGTGTCCTCAAGGGCGCCGAACTGCTCGGCAAGCACCTCAAGCTGTTCACCGACAAGCTCGACGTGAACCTGCCCGCGTCGCCTATCGCGATCACCTTCCTGCGCAAAGGCGACAAGCCCGATGCAGGTTAGCTTGACCGGCCCTCAATTCGACTTCGTGGAAGCGCCAGAGCAATTCCCGGCGTTCGTCGGCGGCTTTGGCTCGGGCAAGACCCATGCCGGCATCTGGCGCGCGCTAAGCCGCAAGCTGGCGTACCCAAAGCAGAGCGTCGCCTATTACCTGCCGACCTATGACCTTGTGTCGCGCATGGCCTTCCCGCGCTTTGAGGAAACGCTGACCGAGGCGGGCTTGCCCTATCGGGTGAACAAGAACGAAGCCGTGATCGACGTGGAAAATCGCGGCTCGATCATCATGCGGACGATGGACAACCCGGCGCGCATCGTTGCCTATGAGGTTGCTGATAGCATCGCGGATGAGCTGGACACGCTGACCGTCGATAAGGCGCGCGAAGTCTGGAACAAGATCATCTCGCGCAATCGGCAGAAGAAGCCTGATGGTGCGCTCAACACCGTAGGCGTCGCCACGACACCCGAGGGTTTCCGCTTCGTCTATGAGCGCTGGAAGAAGGCGCCCGCCGCTGGCTATCGGCTTATCAAGGCCACGACGATGAGCAACTCGGCGAATCTGCCCGAGGGCTACATCGACAGCTTGCGCGCGTCATACCCATCGAACCTCCTGCAAGCCTATCTCGATGGCGAGTTCGTCAACCTGACCGCTGGTAGCGTCTACGCTGAGTATGACCGCGAGAAGAACGCCAGCACCGAGACGATCCAGTCGGGCGAGCCGCTGCACATCGGCATGGACTTCAACGTCGGTAATATGTCCGCTGTCGTGTTCGTGCTTCGTGATGGCGAGCCGCACGCGGTCGATGAGCTGACCGGCATCCTCGATACCCCCGCCATGATTGCCACGATCAAGTCGCGGTACGAGGGGCACGCGGTCCACGTATACCCCGATGCGACGGGCAACAGCCGCAAGTCGAACAACGCGAGCGAGAGCGACATATCCTTGCTGCGCGCTGCCCGCTTCAATGTGCTGGTCGCCACGTCGAACCCCGCCGTCAAGGATCGGGTGCTGTCGATGAACCAGATGATCCACAGCGAAGGCAACCGCCGGATGCGCGTCAACGATGACCGCTGCCCGAGCTTCGCCGAGACGCTTGAGAAGCAGGCCTACGACAAGAACGGCGAACCCGACAAGACGAGTGGCTTTGACCACCTCAACGACGCGGCGGGATACTTCATATTCTACCGTTATCCGGTGAGGGGCCGGACCATGCAGAAAATCCAGATCGGGGGCATATAATGACCGGCGTTTCCACCCTTCATCCCAAGTACGAAGCCTATGCCGCCCAATGGCAGCGGTGCCGCGATGTCGTCGCCGGTCAGGACAAGGTGCATAAGGCAGGTCCGCTCTACTTGCCCAAGCTCAAGGACCAGACGACCGAGGATTACAACGCCTACGTCAAGCGCGCTGGCTTCTACAATGCGACCTGGCGCACGATCAGCGGCTTGCTCGGGATGATGTTCCGCAAGCCCCCGACGATGGACATTCCCGCAGGTATCGAGGGCTACCTCGAAGATGTCACCATGTCGGGCATGTCGTTCGGCACCTTCACGCGCAATGTTGCTGACGAGGTGCTGGAGGTTGGCCGCGTCGGCGTGCTGGTCGATCATCCCAAGGTCGAGACCATCGCACCCCTGACAGTGGACGCTGCTGCCAAGCTGGGCCTGCGCCCGACGATGCAGATCTACACTGCCGAGAGCATCATCAATTGGAAGCATCGCCGCATCAACAACCGGCATGTTCTCAGCATGGTGGTGCTGAAAGAGTGTCGCATGGAGGCAGAGGACGAGTTCAAGGACAAGGAGGTGGTACAGTACCGCGTCCTCGATCTCGACGGGGCCGGATTATATCGCGTGCGCCTGTTCGAGCGTCAGGACGAGAAAGATGTCCAGATTGGCGGCGACGCCTATCCGCTTATGAACAATCAGAAGCTCGACTATATCCCATTCGCGATTGTCGGGGTCGATGGCCTCGACAGCGCACCGGACGAGCCGCCGCTGATTGACCTCGTCGACCTGAACCTGTCGCATTATCGCACCAACGCCGATTATGAGCATGGGGCGCACTTCACCGGCCTGCCGACCGCCGTTGTGTCTGGCTACCAGCCCGAAGACGATACAAAGAAGCTCTATATCGGCTCGCAGGCCGCATGGGTATTCCCTGACCCCAACGCCAAGGCTGAGTATCTGGAATTTACCGGGCAGGGTCTAGGCGCGCTCAAGGATATGCTGGACCGCAAGGAGCAGCAGATGGCCGTGCTTGGCGCCCGTATGCTGGCAGCCGAGAAGAAGCAGGCCGAGACTGCCACGACCGCTGCCATCCACCGGACGGGCGAGAACAGCATCCTTTCGAGCATTGCGATTGCCATTTCTGAGGCGATGACATGGGCGCTCGACGTGTTTTCACAGTGGGCTGGCCAGTCGGGCAAGATCGTGTTCGAGATCAACCGCGACTTCCTGCCCGCGATGATCGACGCGGCCACGCTTACCGCGCTCATGTCGGCATGGCAGGCGGGCGGCATCAGTGAGCCGGAGCTATTCGACTTGTTGCAGCGCGCCGACCTGATCGACAGCGAAAAGACGCTGGAGGAGCATCAGGGCGAGATTGACGAGGCTCCTCCGCCTGCGCCCGAACCGGTGAAGCCCGCTGTCAATGACGACGAAGCAGTGACGCAACTCGATGCTGCGATTGCTCGTCACGAGCGGCACATGAACGGCACGGAACCGACTTCCGATGCCTCTCAGATGAAGATGATGAACGAAATGAAAGCGGCGCGGGCGGCGCTAGGCGGCGGCAAGAGCAAGCCGCGTAAGTCTGGAATGACGATGTGAGCGCGTATCGTGCCTGCGAACGCGGCGTAGTGGGTTCCGAAATCGAGATCGTTATCAAATGAGCGAACTCGAACTCCAGGACGCGATCATTCGCCACAGCCTCGACCTAATGCGGTTGACGGCTGGCGAGCAGCGCGTCGCTGAGGCATTGCTCAAGGAATTGCAGGACGACCTCAAGCGGCTGCTCCTGTCGCGCACGCTGTCCGCATCGGCCAAGGCGAGCGTCGAAGCCCTGATTGCCGATGCTGACGCCGCGATCAAAGCACGCTATGCCGCGATTGCGAAGGGACTGGACACCCGCACCCTCGCAATCGTCATCGCGCAAAAGACGGTCGACGCGATTGGAGAATACTTCCCCGTCTCGATTGCGCTGCCGACCCCTGAGACGTTCGCCAGCCTTGTTGACGAGGTGCTGATTGAGGGCGCCCCCTCCGCTGCATGGTGGGACAAGCAGGCCAGCGACACATCGCTCAAGTTCGGCGCGCAGGTGCGACAGGGCGTCATCAGCGGCGAGACCAACGAGAAGATCGTCTCCCGCATCACGAACCGGACTGACGGCCTGTTGATCGGCGCCCGCCGCAATGTCCGCACGCTGGTGCACTCATCGGTACAGGCTGCGGCGAACAATGCCCGCCTTGCGACCTATCGGAACAACAGCCGGCTCATCAAAGGCGTGAGGCAACTGTCTACCCTCGACAGCCACACGTCGGACATTTGCATCGCCTATTCGGATGCAGAGTGGGACTTGGACGGCAACCCGCTCAAGGGCACGACGCTGCCGTTCAACGGTGGCCCGCCGCGCCATTTCGCGTGTCGATCGATCCTGACCCCGATCCCCAAGACGTTTAAGGATATCGGCCTCGACATAGACGAGCCTACCGACGTCGGGCAGCGCGCATCGTCGCTTGGCCCGGTTGCCGGGGACACCACCTTTGACGCCTTCCTCAAGCGCCAGCCTGCGAGCTTTGCCGACAAGGTACTCGGCAAGGGCAGGGCAGACCTTTGGCGCGCCGGGAAGATCAGCCTTCGTGATTTGGTCAGCGGGACAGGGCGCCCGTTGACACTCGACCAGCTACGCGCCCTCTGAGGAGAGTTACCATGCCTTTCGACCCCAACGACCCCGACACCAAGGCCGCACTCGCCGCCGCCGTCAAAACTGCCGTCACCGAAGCCACGACCGGACTTGACGCCAAGAACAAGGAGCTTCTCGACGAGGTGAAGGCTGCCAAGGCCGAGCTGCGCAAGCACAAGGACATCGACCCCGCCGACGTTGCCAAGCTCGAAGCCGAGGCCGAGCGCCTGTCGAAGGAGCTGGCGGACGCCAACAAAGCCGCCAAGGACGCGACCACGGCGGCGGAGAAGGCCACCAAGGCCCTCGAAGCGGAAACCGGCTTCACCGCCAAGCTGCTGGTGCAGGACGGCCTCAAGTCGGCCCTGCTCGCGAATGGCGTCAAGGACGAGGACTTCATCGACACGCTGTCGGCAAAGATGGCGTCGGCTGCGCAGGTGGTCACCGAGGGCGATGCCCGCGTGGCGAAGATCGGCGACAAGACCGTGGCCGATTATGTCAAGGAATGGGCGGCAACCGACGTCGGCAAGAAGTTCGTCGCGGCGCCGAACAACTCGGGCGGCGGGGCGGGCGGAGGCAAGGGCACCGATGCCAACGTCAAGACCATGACTCGCTCAGCCTTCAACACCCTCGATCCGAGTGGGCAGATGGAGTTTTCAAAGGCTGGCGGTCGCCTAACCGAGGACGCCTAAAGCACGGCGGGGCGGCTTTAACGGGTCGCCCCGCAATCTGCTGTTGACACTTTCGCAAAAGTGTGAAAGAGGCAGAGCATTGGACGGGTTGCGCCTGTCCCCGATCTCCGGTTGCGCCGGACCCGCGACACCCTGCTGCGCAGGCTGCGGTTCCCCCATTCAGCACCGGAGCATCCTCCAATGGCTAATACCATTACCAATCTCATTCCTGACCTGTACAACGCGCTCGACGTCGTGTCGCGCGAACTCGTCGGCCTCATTCCTGCCGTTTCGTCGGACATGACCTTTGAGCGCGCTGCGGTCGGTCAGACTGTCCGTTCGCCCGTCGCGCCCGCCGCGACCGCTGGCGATATCACCCCCGGCGTCACTCCGCCCGACGATGGTGACCAGACCATCGGCAATGTCAGCATGACGATCACCAAGGCTCGCCGCGTTCCGGTGCGCTGGAACGGAGAGCAGTCGCTCGGCCTCGGCAACAACGGCCCCGGTCGTTCGCGCATCATGGTCGATCAGTTTGCGCAGGCCATGCGTACGCTGTGCAACGAGGTCGAGGTAGACCTCGCCGCGCAGCATGTCTACGCCTCGCGCGCCTATGGTACCGCTGGCACCACGCCGTTCGGCACCGCTGGCGACTTTTCGGACGCTGCCTACGTCTCGAAAATCCTCAAGGACAACGGCGCGCCGCTCGGCCCGCAGGTTGCCTCGCTGATCCTCGACACGTCGGCGGGCGCCAAGATGATCGGCCTCCAGTCGCGCTACGATATCGCTGGCGACACGACCATGCAGCAGCAGGGCATCTTCCTGAACAAAGCCGGTCTCGACATTCGCGAGTCGGCTGCCATCGTGACGAGCACGGCGGGCACGGGTGCTTCGGCTACCACCAACAACGCCGGTTACGCTGTTGGCGCCACGGTCATCACCCTGGCGTCGGCGGGCACCGGCACGATTGTTGCTGGCGACGTCATCACCTTTGCGGGCGATACGAACAAGTATCTGGTCGTGAGCGGTGACACCGACGTTTCGAACGGCGGCACGATCACGATTGCGGCGCCTGGTCTGCGCGTTGCCATGTCGGCTGCGACCAAGAACATCACCGTTGTGGCAGCTGCGGCTCGCAACATGGCGTTCACCCGCAACGCGATTGCTTTGGCGACCCGCGCGCCCGCGCTGCCGGAAGAGGGCGATCTGGCGGTTGACCGTCAGGTCATCACTGACCCGCGCTCAGGCCTGTCGTTCGAAGTCTCGCAGTACATGCAGTACCGTCAGGTGCAGTATGAGGTCGCGCTGGCTTGGGGTGTCAAGACCGTCAAGCCGGAACACCTCGCGCTGCTGCTCGGCTAATAGAGGGGCGGGGGCTTCGGTCCCCGCCTCCACACTAGGGAGGCGAGCATGGATTATTGCGCGACAGTCAAGGTTAAGCCGTGGGGCGAGGGGCAGGGCGATTTCGTCGAGGTCAACGCCGACGAGTTCGACCCCGATGTTCACGATCTGATCGGCTCGCCTGAAAAGGCCGTGCCCGCGAAGCCTGCGGCAAAGGCTAAGGCCGCAAAATGACGCTCATTACCGAAAATGGCACCGGACTCGCGAACGCGGAAAGCTACACCTCCGTAGCTGCTGCGGACGCGCGCCATGCTGCTTTCGGCAATACTGCCTGGGCCACTTTCGACACATCCGCAAAGGAAGTCGCGCTCAGGCAGTCCACATCCTACATGGTGCAGGCCTACCGCGAACGGTGGGCAGGTTGCCGTGTCAACTCGACGCAGGCCCTAGACTGGCCTCGCTACGGTGTCGTCGTGGACGGCTATTCTGTGGCATCTGACAGCGTTCCTACCGATATTGCTAACGCCTGTGCAGACCTCGCGCTGAAAGCCTCCACGGCGACGCTCGCCCCCGATATCGAACGGGCGGTGGTCCGCGAGAAGGTCGGGCCGCTTGAGACCGAGTACAGCCCTCATTCGTCGCAGGTGACGCGCTATCGTGCGATCGACAACGCACTCGCTCCCTATCTGACAGGGGGCGGGGCCATGGCTCGTCTGGTGCGCGCATGACGGTTGCTCAACGCGCTCGCGCCGCCTCCATGATCGGGGACAAGGGCCAGACCGTCACCATCACGGCATCGTTGCCGGGGACCTATAACCCCGCGACTGGCACCTCTACGCCCACGACAGCCAACATCACCACGACGGCAGCCCTGTTGCCGCTGTCGAAGTCGCGCATGTTCGGGAACACGAACCTTATCGCGGGCGACGAGACGCTGCTCATCTCGGCATTGGACAATAGCGGCGCCCCGCTCACCGAGCCGAAGGTCGGCAGCGTCGTGACCCTTGCCAATGGCGGCAAGCGCAAGATCATCGCGATTGACACGCTCAGCCCTGCTGGCCTCGATATCATGTTCGACGCGGTGGTCAGGAAGAACCCATGACCTTCGCGCTGGACCTCCAGAAGTTCGCTGAAAAGACGAAGGACAAGGCCAACGATGCGGTCGGGTCGATTGTCGTCCGCATCGCGCAGGAACTCGACAAGCGCTCGCCTGTCGGGGACGCAACCTATTGGAAGAACCCGCCGCCCAAGGGCTACATCGGCGGGCGCTTTCGCGGCAACTGGCAGCTTGGGGTGGGCACGATCCCCGCTGGCGAGACGGGCCGCATCGACACTGGCGGTGGTGCAACTGTCTCCGCGATCATCGCTGGCGTTCCTGAGGACGCGGCGGGAAAGATCTACTTTTTGGCGAATAACGTCCCGTACGCGAACCGGCTGGAGAACGGCTGGTCGCGTCAGGCGCCGCAGGGTGTCGTGGGCCTTACTGCCGTCATGTTTCAGCAGATCGTCGATGAAGCGGTGGAGGCATTGCCATGAGCCTTGTCGCCGTCCGCGCTGCGCTGGAGACCGCTCTGGCTGCAATCTCGCCCGCGCTCGCTACGCAATATGAGAACGTGCCCTATTCGCCAGTTGAGGGCACGCCCTATCAGCGCGTCTATCTCATGGCTGCCGAGCCGGACAATCCCGAGGTTGGCCGGCTGACGACCGAGCGCGGCTATCTGCAAGTCACCCTTGCATACCCACTCAACGATGGTCCCGGCGCAGCCGATGCACGCGCCGAACTTATCCGTTCGACCTTCTATCGGGGGCGCACGTTCACGGCGTCGGGTGTCTCCACCATCATCGACAAAACGCCGGACATCCGCCCCGCCCGCATCGAGGATGATCGATACACAGTCGATGTCCGCATCCGCTTTTTCGCGAATTACTAAGGAGTAAGCAGTCATGGCCGTTGCACAAGGCATCCGCAAGCAGACCATCTTCAAGGCGCAGGCCGCGCTCGGCACCCCCCAGTCGGGTTCGGGTGGCCAGGTCATCCGCCGCAACAGCAGCGTCTTTGAACTGGCGCGCGACACGTTCGAAAGCGACGAGATCGTTGCCCACGAACAGCACACCGGCGTTGCCTATGGCATGGTCAAGACGACCGGCAAGATCGGCGGGCTTCTGTCGCCGGGGACCTACTCGTCGTTCCTCGGCAACCTGCTGCGCGCCGACTTCGCCGCCGTCTCGGCTCTGACGGGCCTGTCCCTGACCATCGCGGGCAGCGGCCCCTACACCATCACGCGCGGCTCGGGCGACTTCCTCGCAGGCGGCATCAAGGCGGGTGACGTCATCCGCATCACGGCGGGCACCTACACGGGCACGGCGCGCGACATCAATATCCTGTTGTCGAGCGTCACCGCTACCGTCCTGACCGGCGTTGCCCTCAATGGCTCGGCTCTGACCGCGCAGGGACCGATTGCCACCTCGACCATCACTGTGGTCGGCAAGAAGTCCAAGCCGCCCCTGACGGGCCACACCAACGTCTATTACACCATCGAAGAATGGTATTCGGACATCACCAAGTCGGAACTGTTCACCGACTGCAAGGTGGCCAAGTGCGACGTCGGCCTCCCGGCGACCGGCAACGCGACCGTCTCGTTCGACTTCCTCGGGCTGGGCCGCACGCGCGGGACTTCGCAGGTGCTTACGACCCCGACCGCTGAAACGACCACTTCGGTCCTGACTGCGGTGAACGGCGCGGTCTATGTCAACGGCTCGGCTGTCGGCAACATCACCGGGGCGCAGATCAGCATCGATGGCAGCATGAAGCATGGCGAGGCCGTCATCGGCTCGAACTATGCCATCGACATCGACCGGGGCAAAATCAAGGTGTCGGGCCAGTTTACCGGCCTGTTCGACAGCACGACCTTGCAGGCGTTCTACGACACCGAAACGCCTGTCAGTCTTGTGCTGGTCATTACCGATGACGAGACCGCCGACGCTGATTTCGTGAGCTTCACGATGGGCCGCATCAAGATCACTGGCGACGCACCCGACGACGGCGAAAAGCAGGTGGTCCGCACCTATCCGTTCACCGCCGAACTCAACTCGGCTGGCGGCGCTGCCCTCGCTTGGGACCAGACCATCATCACCTGCCAAGACTCGGCAGCGTAACGACCTACGGCGGTGGGGCCGAATAGCTTATCAGGTTCCGGCGGTGCCCTCTCCCGCCGCCGGGACAACCGGAGAGAGAATATCATGACTAAGACCACCTTTGACCTCGCGTCGCTCGATACGCGCGCCGCCGCCGACAAGGGCTATGAGCTTGAGCTTACGCACCCTGTCACCAATGAGGCGCTGGGCGTGTTCATCACCGTCCTTGGCCGCGATAGCACGGTGATGACGGAACACACCCGCCGGGGCGTCAATGAGCGCCTCCGCCGCAACGCCATGCGCGAGTTGAAAAACAAGAGCGCGGAAATCCCGACCATCGAAAAGATCGAGGAGGAGGGGATTGCGATCCTCGCCCTTTGCACGACGGGATGGCGGGGCGTCGTCTATCAGGGCGCAGAACTGCCTTTCTCGCAAGAGAATGCGAAGAAGCTCTACGGCGACCAGCGGTGGATTCGCAGCCAGGTCGATGAGGCGATCTCAGACCTGGGAAATTTTATCGCGAGCTAGAGGAGGGTTTCGAGGCGTTCGCCGCTAGCCAGTTCGAATTGTCGGCCCCGCAAGAGGTTGACGGCAGGCCGCTACGGGAACACCTCGAAAGCATCGCCCGCCAGTCGGGCGTTACCCCCGATCAGCTCGCGGACGCACCCGATCTACCCGATGGCTGCCAAGCGCTGTGGCTCGACTTTCTGGCGTTGCATGAGCGCCGGGGGATGACGGGCTTTGGTCCGGCAAAGATCACGTTCGGTGACGTGGACGCCTACCAGCGCGTTGAGGGCATGGCCTTCGAGCGCTGGGAGCGGCGGTGCATATTCAAGGCCGACGCGGCGTTCTTCGCTTCGCTCCCAAAGCCGAAGGACAGTTGATTGCGCTGCGAGAATGTGCAAACCAGCGTCATGCGCTATCGCCTATTGCCAGCCGTGGCACTCGCTCTGCTCCCGACTACCGCTTTCGCGGCTGATCAGTTTGACCTGATTTGCACGGCCCCCAAGGAGGCGCAGAGGTTTCGGATCGACCTTGCGCGTGGTGAATGGTGCTTTAAAAAATGCGAACTCGTTCAAAAGTTGGCCGGTGTTACTTCGGGGATGATATCCCTACATGACCATGTGGCAGAGTATCGCGGTGACTCGACGTACTATAATAGAATCAACCGACTGACCGGCGAATGGGAGTGGTATAACCATGACCCGAAGGACACGGCCTTGGGGTTGCTCCCAATGGACGTCCGTGGGCGCTGCGAGGTTGCACCTTTCAGCGGGATGCCCACGCCGAAGTTCTAATTGACATTGCCGCCTATCTGTGAAAGAGCCTAAGACCTAAGCGGGCTGCGCTCGCTTTTCATCTCGGTTGCGCCGAGGCCCGCAATATACAGCTGCGCTGTTTGCGGTCACCCAATGCACCGGATGAACCGTGGTCGATCTAGCGACACTCGCAATCAAAGTTGACAGCTCCGACGTCCGCGATGGCGTCGATGAGCTTGATAAGCTGAGCGCGGCTGGCAACAAGGCCGAGAAGTCCGTTTCAAGTCTTGGCAACGAGACGTCGAAAACCGGGGCGAAGGTCGGCACGGCGAGCAGCGCCGCCCAAGAATACACAGACAAGATATTGCAGCAAGGTTCAGGCTTGGACGCGCTAAGCGGCAAGACCCAAGGCGCGACTGGTGCCATAATGGGCCTCCAGCGCGGCACAGTATCGACGGCGGCGGCCATTGTGGGCGCTACCGCTGTGACGGGGCTTCTCGGGATCGCGGTTGGCGTTGCGTCGGCAGCGGTAGACATGCTCGTGGAAAGCCTGTTCGACTCTGAAAGCGAGTTGCAAAAAAATGCCGACGCGCTTGGTAAAGTCCAAATGGCTTCCGATGGCGTCGGCGCTGCCCAGTCAGCGATGGGCGAGATGTTCGATCTGGCAACGGGCAAGATCAAGAATAATTCAGCGGCGCTCCGTACAAACCTAGAGCTTCTGGCGGCGCAAAACCTCGCTAATGCGGCTAACGCGAGAGGCATTGCCGCAGAAGCCGTGAATGATTCCGGCGAATATAGTTGGGGCGGTCTCTGGCGCAAGAACGTGCCAGGGCGGCTCGCGGGGGTGTCCAGGAATACGAACGCCAGGCAGCGATTGCAGGACGTCCTTGATGGGAGCCGTTCGCCCGATGATGTTGTGCGTTGGGCATCGAGCCAAGACTTCTCCAATCTTAACATAACACGTGATGAGTACATCAACGCTGTGGTGCGCGCCGCCTCTGCGCCGGGGATGGAGGACACCGCCAGCCGGATTAGGAGTAGTTTGGACAATGGCGTGGCCGACCCATCGTTTAGGACGGAGCCGCGTGTCACGCGGTCACGCTCGACCGGTGGTTCTGGCGGGTCGGGTTCCAGTCGTGCGTCGGCAATCTCTGACGAGCAGCGCGCTTACGATTCCGCGTTGAAATCTGCGCAAGCGTATCAGGACAGCTTAGACGTAGAGACGTCCAAGATCGGAAAAAACATATACGAAATCAAGCGTATGGAAGTTGCGGCAGCCGCAGCCGCAGCGCAGAAAGCTGCGGCGCTTGCCCCAACCACAGCGCAAACGGAAGCGCTTCGCGCGGAAGCGTTCGCCATCTTGGCGGCTGGCGAGGCATGGGAGCAAGATACCCGGTCAAAGGCCGCACTCGACTTTCAGAGCAACATCATCAAGCCGCTCGAAGATGAAATTGCCCTGCTCGGTTTGACTGGCGCCGCGCGCGAAGCAGCCGCGCTTGAACTCGAAAAAGAAGGTTTCATGGCCAAGACTGCGGCGAGCGGCGTCACAGATGTCGTCGCCGCTTGGGAGCAATATTTCACCGCCAAGTCGGCTGTGATCGAGGGCAAGGACATCATCGCTCGCGAGGCAGAGGCGGCGCAAGCGTTGACCGACTCTATCCGCGAAGCTGCTTTCGCTGCCAACGAAATGGGCGACGCGCTCGCCAACGCTTTCGGGCGGGGCGGTGGCGCGCTGGCCGACATGATTTCCATCGTGGCCGAATATCGGGTCCGGCAAGACGCGCTGGCCAAGGAGGTTGCGAAGGGCAACAAGACGCAAGCGCAAGCCGACGCGATCACCAAACAGCAACAACTTAGCAACTTCACCGCCCTGACCGGCGCCGCCAAGACGTTCTTCAAAGAGGGAACGACTGGCTACAAGGCCCTTGAGGCTGCCGAGAAGGCGCTCGCTGTCGTCCAGCTCATCAACACGGCCCGCTCGGTCGCGGCTGGTGCTGCCCGCATGTTCGAAGTGCTTGGCCCGTTCGGCTTCCCCGCTGTGGCGGCGATGCTTGGCGTGATGGCCTCGCTCGGCTTCTCGGGTGGCAAGGGTGGCTCTGCTTCGGTTCCTACCGCAGAGGATATTCAGGCCGCGCAGGGCACCGGTTCCGTCCTTGGCGACAGCAAGGCCAAGTCGGACAGCATCACCGCCTCGCTCGAAATCATGTCGAAGAACAGCAACAAGGACTTGGAATATTCCAACTCCATGGTGCGGTCGCTTCGCGCCATTGAGAACAACATCGGCAAACTGACCAGCCTGCTCGCCAAGCAGTTGGGGGTTTCCGGCGCGTTCGACACCTCGGGTCTTGGCCTCGGCACGACCTCGGGCGGGCTTTCCGGCACGCTGTTCGGTCTTGCTGGCGGGCTTCCCGGCCTGATCGCGTCGAAGCTTCCGATCATTGGGGATATCATCGGCGCGGTGGCCAAGTTCGTGTTCAGCACGAAAAAGACCGTTACCCTGATCGACCAAGGGCTGACCTTTGGCGCGCAGACGGTTGCTGACATTCTGGAAAACGGCCTCGCGGGCAGCACTTATCAGACGGTCGAGATCAAGAAGAAGAAGAAGCTGTTCGGCATCAGCATTTCGAACAGCACTAGCACCTCGACCGCCACCAACCCGCTCGGCAGCGAAATTGGCAATCAGGTGTCGCTCATCATCGGGTCGCTCAAGGACGGCATCCTTGCGGCGGCCGATATCCTCGGGGTGCAAGGCGCTGCTGCTGCGCTCGATGCTTTCTCGGTCAACATCGGCAAGATCAGTCTCAAGGACTTGACCGCCGACGAGATCGGCAAGGAGCTTGAGGCGGTCTTTTCGAAGCTGGGCGACGACATGGCCCGCGCTGCTATCCCCGGCCTCGATGCCTTCCAGAAGGCGGGCGAGGGGCTGTTCGAAACCCTTAGCCGTCTCGCCAAGGACTATATCACCATCGACACGACGTTGCAGTCCATCGGGCGCACGTTCGGCGCTGTCGGAGCTTCGTCGGTCGCGGCTCGCGAGGAGCTGATCGACCTGTTCGGTTCGCTCGACGACTTCGTGGAGCAGACGGCTTTCTTCCGCGAAAACTTCCTCACGGAAGCGCAGCAGATCGCGCCCATCGCCACGGCCCTGTCGGCGGAGTTGACGCGCCTTGGCCTGACTGGCGTGACGACCAAGGACGCTTTTGCGCAGACGGTGCTTGGCCTCGACCTGACCACGACGGCGGGGCAGGAGATGTATGCAGCGCTGATGGCAATCGCCCCGGCGTTCGCGGCTGTGTCTGACTACACGACGAAGCTGAACAAGACGACGGCGGATGGCCTCAAATCGACCATCGATCAGTTCGGCAAGTTCGTCGAAAGCCTGACCAAATACCGCGACCAGCTTTTGCAGGGCGAGCTGCGGGTTGGCAACGTCTATGCGCGGGCGCGGGCGCAGTTCCTCGCTACGTCGCTTCTGGCGGCTTCCGGTGATGCTGGCGGTCTCGGCAGCCTTGAGGGCGTGTCCAAGACGTTCCTTGCGGCGTCGCGCGACAATGCCTCTACGCTGACCCAATATCAGCGCGACGTGGCGGCTGTGGTCAGCGCGGTGGACAAGGGCCTGTTCGCAGCGACCGAGACGGTTGACTATGCCCAATTGCAGCTTGCAGCGCTCGATAACAGCGTTGCCCTACTGACGTCCATCGACGCGAACATCGCTGCCATCGTCCCCGCCAATCAGACGCCCGCCCCGATCGCTGGCACGCCGCCCGCTGGTACCGCGACGCCCGACAATGGCGCCATGGCCAATGAGCTTGCTCAGATTCGTGCGGATCAGGCCGCGATGGCGGCTGACATGGCCAAGACCAACGCGGCGATGCTGCGCTTCTATAATCGCTGGGAATCTGACGGCCTGACGGTCCGCACCGATCCGCTCCAGCCGCTCGACGTGGCAATCCCATGAAGCTGATCCGCCCGTCAACCTTCGCGCTGTCCGCCAGCAATGTGCATGAGACGCCCCCCGCGACCTATAACGCGGGCACGACCTATGCCGCTGGCGCGTTCGTCAGCGTCTACACCGGCACCCTCGCGACCGTCTACGAAAGCCTTGTCGGGTCGAACCTCGGCAACACGCCTGCTTCCAGCCCGACGCAGTGGAACCCCGTCTCGACGACCTACGAGGTTTACAGCGGCTCGAAAGTGTATGAGCTTGGCGAGATCGTCATCGATACGACGTCTCACCGGGAATATCAGAGCCTCACTGGCGTCAACCTCGGGACGGCGACCGTCACGATTGCCACGCCGGGGGTTGTGACCCGCGCCGCGCATGGGCTGGCTGCGAACACCCCTGTCTGCTTCGAAACGTCTGGCGCGCTGCCTACTGGCCTCACGGCGGGCACGATCTACTATGTCCGCAACCCCGCCGCCGATACGTTCGAAGTCTCGCTAACCTCTGGCGGGGCCTCGATCAACACGACCGGCTCGCAGTCGGGCACGCACACGCTCCATTCCGATCCGAACATCGGCTACAGCCTGTCCGATACGAGCGATGACGCCAAATGGCTCGACATCGGCGCCGATAACCGCTGGCGCATGTTCGACCAGTATAATTCCTCCCAGACCATCCGGGACGAGCAGGTTGACGTGACCCTCAATGTGACGGGCCGCGCGGACGGGATTGCGCTGCTCAACGTGCTGGCGGCTACCATCCGCATTGTCGTGAACGACGGAACCAGCGACGTCTACGACGAGACGCATAGCATGGTGTCGGACAGCGGGATTACCGACTGGTACGCCTATTTTTTCGAGCCGATCATTCGCAGCAGTGACCTGATTGTCACCGATCTACCTAGTGTCGCAGCGCCTGAGATTCAGGTGATCGTCGATAACGTCAACGGCTCGGTTGAAGTCGGGACGCTTGTTGTCGGTCAGACGAAAGACCTTGGCGCGACGGTATACGGCGCCCGCATCGGCATTCAGGATTACAGCCGCAAGGTCACCGACGAGTTCGGCAATTTTACCATTGTGCAGCGGGCCTATTCCAAGCGCGCGACCTTCGACGTGTCGGTGGATAACGCCAAGATCGACGCCATCACCGCTTTGCTCGCGACCTACCGCGCGACGCCGGTTGTCTGGATCGGCACCGACCTGTTCGCATCGACCTGGATCTACGGCTTTTACAAGGATTTCTCGGTGCAGGTTCAATACCTGACCAAGAGCAATCTGAGCCTCGAAATTGAGGGGCTGACCTGATGCCGCTTCCCACTATCTCTGCTCTGCCTTCGGCCCCGGCTCGCACCGACCTGCCGGATGTGTTCATCACGAAGGCCGATGCCTTCATGGCTGCGCTCCCGACGTTTCAGGGCGAGGTCAACACCTTCGGCTCCGCGCTCAACGTCTATGTGCCGCCCTCGGGGCTGGGGTCGATTATCGCCGGGTCGGGTTTGACCGGCGGCACGATCACGACGAGCGGGCAGACGATCGCCCTCGACACGTCGGTTGCGGCGACCCTGACCGGCTCGCAGACGCTGTCGAACAAGACGCTCACCGCGCCGGTTATCGCGACGATCAGCAATTCGGGAACGATCACCCTCCCGACCGGCACGCGCACGCTTGTGGCCCGCGACACGACCGACACGCTGACGAATAAGACCCTGACGAACCCTACGGTCACCAACTACACCGAAACGCTCTACGCGCCTTCTGCGGGGACGGCGTTCACGGTCGATCTGGCGAACGGTACCGTCCAGAAGCTGACCAGCAGCGGCAACCTAACGGTGACGCTCCCGGCTTCGGTGCTGGGCAAGTCCTATGTCGTCATGGTTGCCTACGGCGGGACGCACACCCTGACTTGGGCCGGTGGCTCGACGATCAAGTGGGCTGGCGGGGCTGCCCCGACTGCTACGTCGGTCAACGGCAAGATCGATATCTTCGGCTTCATCTGTGACGGCACGAACACCTACGGCTCCCTGATCGGGAGCAACTTCTGATGTTCGCCGCCCACCTCGCCCGATCTACCAACGTCCCGGTCATTCTGCTCGACCGCCTCGTCGAGCATGCCAATTCGGGCGGGGCTTTTACGAGCTTCACCCTAGGCTCGTCGGGCGGTGTTTTCGAAGCGATTGGCGGCGGCGGGGACTCTTACCTGTACAACTGGACCAGCGGTACCCCGGCGAACTTTGAGGCGCGAGCTACCTTGTCGTCTGGCGCCGTGAACGGCGGCACGTTCGGTTCCTGGCTGGCGCTGTCGTCGGCCCGCACGTGGAGCAACACAGCTTCCGCAGGGTCTTCGTCATTCGGCGACTTTCTACTCGAAATCCGCGACGTGGCGACGTCCACTGTGCGCGCGTCGGCGAACATCTCCCTTGAAAGCGATGCACTATGACCGCTCCCGTTATCACGCCCCTGCCGGATGCTCCCTCGCGGCAGGACGACCCCTCCACCTTCGTCACCAAGTCGGATGCTTGGGTTGCTGCACTGCCAACCTTCACCGATGAAGCGAACGCGGCGGCGGCGTATGTCGATGGCGTGGGCGGAGCGGTTGACGCTGCGCTTACCGATCCGGGCTTCATCGCGGTCGCCGCTGATCTTGTGGGCGACAACGATATTGGCACGGTCGCCGCCAACATCGCCGATGTTACCACCTGTGCAGTCAATATGGACGACATTCAGGCGGCCCCCGCTGCGGCTGCGGACGCGCTTACGGCGGCAGCTTCGGTCTACGTGACCAGCAGCGCCCATCCTCTCGCCAGCGGCAACCGCACGGCCACAGCGATTGCCAACGGCGGCAGTTTCACCACCACCCTGACCACAGGCGGCGGAACCATTGCCAACCTCATCAACGGCAGCGTCACGAACGACAATACCAACGCTATCGTGCTGACCGGCATTGCGCTCACCGGGCATGAGCTGTTTCGCTGGATTTTCCCGCTCGGTCGTTCGCTGATCTGCGACAGCGTGACAATCAAGAACAGCGGCACGCAGAGTTACGGCGCTGCCACCTTCTACGCCCTGAAGAACGACGGCACTTGGGTTGCCGTCAGCGCCAGCGCGAATATTGGCGGGGCAACGTCCGTTACCATCGCCCTGACTGCAATCGACAAGGGCGGCTATCTCGGCCTCAGGTGCGTGTTCGACAGCGGCACCGCAGGAAGCGGGCGGATGCTCGAAATCGAGTTCAAGTTCGCCAATGCTGCGCAGGACACGCTCTACAAATTGCCCGCCACCACCGGACGCGGGAAGATGGTGCAGCATCAAAGCGCGATCCCCGGCGACTATGTGCTTGCAGAGCCGCGCGGCTTCTTCCGCACGGTGCCCGCTGGCCATAGCCCGCTGTGCGAATACCTGTTTGACGGCAAGGGCACGGATACCGTCGTCACCGACTATTCGGGCAACGGGAAGCACATCGACCTCGCTGCGGCGGTTACGGCCTATGGAGGCTCCTACCAGTGGGTGAAGGAAGGCCTTCGTCTTGATGCTGGCCTCGCACCGACGCCCTCCATTACGAGCTGGCGGACCATTGTCGCGGTGTGGGAGGTCGATTACGAAGCGACGGGCTATCAGCTGGCGACCAGTTCGACCTCAGGCCAGGCGTTCGTCAACGGCTCCACCTTCAACGGCAACTGCACGATCCATACCGGGCACGGCGGGGAGTCCGTAGCTCCGCTTTACGCGGATGTTTCGGGTGCGGCGGGTAGCTCGGCGTTCAAGCTTGATCGCGGCGGCGCGGTGATGGTCTTTATTGATCGCGTCACCGGACAGACCAGCCAGATTTGCCTTGGTGGGCCGATCACTGCGACCACGACGAACCGCACGGTTCAGATGAAATGCTCGTATCTGGCGGCCTATTCCACCGGCTTTAATGACGCCGAGCGGACCTACATCCGCGACGGCCTCCGCCCCGCACTTGAGCCGCGCGGCATCTATTTCGACTGGCGCGATTGCCGGACCTATCACATCGGTGCCCTGCACGTTGGGCAATCGAACGTCGGGAACGCGAGCATCGCCGCAACGGCGCTCGGCTCGACGAACCTTTCGAGCGCCGCCTACACGCCCAGCACATGGATTCTCTCCGCCGGTCGCCAGAATGAAAACTGGATGAGCCAGCCGCAGGAATATCGGGTCGGCTTCAACAGCATTCCCGGCAGGGGTGATGGCGTCGGCTTCGAAGCGGGTATGGCCTTTGCTCATGAGGAAGCGTTCCAGACGCGCAAGCGCCGATTGGCCATCTGCAAGATCGCTCCCGGCAGCGCGTCCGTCTATCAGTCCGCGAACAACAATAGCTGGAACGTCGCCAACACCGTGGGCGTCGGGCTGATGGGATACGCGCTCAAGCGCTTCTGGTCCATGGAGCAGTATTTCCTCAAGCGCGGCGAGGGTGTGCGGCTCGTCGTCATCAACACGCAGGATGGCGAGCAGGAGTGCGGCGCGACGGGGACCAGTGATGGTGCGCCCGCCGTCTATCAGGTTCGCAAGCAAGAGATTTGGGACAAGTTCAAGGAACAGCTCAAATTCTCGGGCCTCAAGATGCAGATCGGGCAGCTCGCACCTTACCAGGTCGGCAGTCCCCTGACGCAAGCGAGCATCGATACCGTGCGTGCAGCGCAAGTGGCGCTGGTCGCCGCCAACTCGACGGAAATGACGCTGGTTTCGACCGCCTCGGGGCTGCTGCAAGGCGACTTCCTGCACTTCACCCCTGACAACGAAGTGACGCGCGGGCGGACCTTCTACGCCGGGATGCCCACGTCATGACCTTAGTCCATAGGACTCGGCCAAAGGAACGGCAGCGCGATCATAAGCGCCATAAAGGCGAGGGCGGTAACGCCAGCGAGCAAGGCGATAACGCCATTTCGTTGCATCCTTCCCGCATGGGCGGGGCGCGAGGTGTCCGTCAAACAAATTTATTGAATCACAGATGTTTGACTGATTCACCCAGTCGATTTGTCGGGAGCGTCCCATGACCCCCGAACACGCCGACACCATCAAGCACGTCGGAGACGGCGCATCCTTTCTCATTGCGCTGGGGGCGCTTGTGGACCTGCTGCCGTCTGTTGCCGCGCTTCTCTCGATTGTCTGGCTCTGCATCCAGATCAGCCAGTCGGCGCGCTTCGCTCAATTCTCAGCGTGGATCGGGCGGACGTGGGCACGGCTGCGCGGTCGCTAGGCCTGTGCGGGCTGCTCCTGCTCCTTTTCTACGTGCGCGGGGCTGTCGTCCCGGTGGTGATCTTTGCGGCGCTGTTCGGCGCCATGACAACGAGGTGAAGCTTGCAGGTCGATGAGAACCTCTATCAGTACGCCACCGCCACCGAGCGGCGCGCGCTAGATGCCATCGCCGAGCATGGGAGCGGGAAGGCGGCGGAACGCGCGCTAGGGCTGGGTGGCGACACAATCAACAAGGCGGTGCGCCGGGTGAAGGAGCGTGCGGCGCGCGAGGGCTACGCGCCGGGGCATTTTGAGCATGGGGTGGCGTCGGGCTACCTCATGGGCAAGGTCACCGTCCAGCGCGGCCCTGATGGGGCTGTGGAGCGCGTTTGGGAGCGGCAGCACCCTGACAGCCAGCGCGCCTTCGAGGCGCTGCGTGAGGCCATGGAGGCGCTTGCTGCCGACACGGCGCCGCTGCCACCGATCGCTGCGCCATCATACCACGACGCGCGGCTTTTGACAGTCATTCCTCTGGGCGACCCGCATTTTGGGATGCACTCATGGGCTGCCGAGACTGGCGAGAATTTCGACCTCGCGATTGCCGAGCGGCTGACCTTCGACGCGGTTGACCGGATATGCGCGCGGACGCCATCGAGCGACACGGCAATGCTGCTCAACCTTGGCGACTATTTCCACGCGGATAACAGCACCAACCGGACCCCGAACAGCGGCGCGCGTCTCGACGTTGACGGGCGTTTCAGCAAGATCGCGACTGTCGGCGTGCGAGCGATGGTCCGCTGCATCGAAAGGCTGCTTGAGAAGCACCAAACGGTCATCGTTCGGAACAACCCGGGCAATCACGACCCGCACCAAGCGGCGATGCTGTCCATCTGCCTTGCCGCGCGCTTCCACGACAACCCGCGCGTCACCATCGACGATAGCCCGTCGAGCTTCTTCTATAAGCTGTGGGGCAAGACGCTGATCGGATCTACCCACGGCGACGGGGCGAAGCTGGGCGACCTCCCGCTTATCATGGCGGCCGACGTTCCATCGCTGTGGGCGCAAGCAATCTGGCGCGTCTGGCACTGCGGGCACTTCCACCACAATCAGCGGCTCACCGAAAAGGATTGCGTCGGCTGCACGGTCGAGACGCACCGCACGCTTGCCGCTGGCGACGCATGGCACCGGCACCAAGGCTACCGCGCTTATCGCGACCTCAAGGCCATCGTTTACGACCTCGATTATGGCGAGGTGATGCGGCTGCGCTGCGGCGTCGAGGAACTGGAGTTGGCAGCATGACCGACAAGTTCGTCTGGGCGCTGGTCGCCCTGTTCGTCGCCGGCCTGATCGGCAGCACCGTAGGGAGCGCCGACTGGCTTTGGCTGTGCGCCCCGCTTCTCCTGTTTCTCGCCATCGTCGCGTTCGTCTTCTGGCTCGCGCATCGGCAATTGAAGGGGCTAAACCTGTGGCGATAGACGAAAAGCGGTTCTTCGCGCACCTCCGCGCCGGCTTGCTCGGCCCGACGCTCGAAGAGCGCGAGGTGAGCGGATGTAAAGCCATACTTGACGCCTGCATCGGCTGGCGCCCCGCATGGACGGCCTACGCGCTGGCGACCGCCTACCATGAGACGGCGCACACGATGCAGCCGATCAAGGAATATGGCGGGCCGAAATACTATAACCGCCTGTACGGGGTGGAGGGCGACAACCCGTCCCGCGCGCGACGGATGGGCAACACGGCCCCCGGCGACGGCGCAAAATATGCGGGCAGAGGTTATGTGCAGCTTACTTGGAAGTGCAACTACGCGAAGGCGGGCAAGGCGCTCGGCATCGACCTGGTTGGCAATCCCGACCTCGCCATGAACGCCGACATTGCCGCCCGCATCTTGCGCGAGGGCATGGCCTACGGGTGGTTCGGCAAGAACCTGCTCCAGTGCCTCCCCGACACCATCGGCACGCTCGACCAGTTCATCAAGGCGCGCGGCATCATCAACGGGACCGATAAGTCGCTGCAAATCGCCAAGTACGCGCTCGCATTCCAGAAGGCGATCACCGGATGAAACTCCCGTCCCCCGAATGGCGCCCATGGCTCTACGGCCTCGCATGGCTCCTTGGCGGCATTGCTGCCCTAGCCGTGTCGCTGTGGCTCATCACGCTGGTCCGCTGGGGTTGGCCGGCGGATCGTGCCGAACAGCAGCTCACCATCTTGGGCAACGCGCTCTACATCTTCGCCGCGACGAACGGCCTTGTCGTGTTCGGCCTCACCATGCGCGCCGCGATCCGCAACTTCAAAGGCTCGGCAGGAGCGCTGTCCTTTGAAGCGGACAGCCGCGAGGACGTTGTTCACAGCGGCGATCAAGTCACTATCCAGAAGGATGCGCCGTAATGCCCCGGTACTTCGCAAAGCCCGCTCGCTCGTTCGACGATGACGAGTATTGGCCCGAACCTTCGCTGATTACCAGTATCGACGTCTGCGATCATGTGGCGGTCGATACGGGGCTGCTCGACGCGGACGGCAATAGCATCTGGCGCGCGCCTAACCCGCTCGGCTTCGGGAGGGATGACGAATGGTGATGTTCCTGCTCAAGCACTGGCGCCTCGCCGCGTCGATTGCCGCGCTCGCCGCCGCCTTCGGATCGGGCTGGTACGTCCGCGCCAAGATCGCCGACGCCGACATGGCAAAGGTGCGGGCCGAGCTTCAAGAGGCCGTCGATGCTCAACGGGCGAGGGCGGACGCTGCGGCTGCTTCCTACGAGGCGACCCGCGCGGCCCTCAATCAGCAATCCTACGCCACACAGACGACCATCAGGGAGTATTATCGTGAGAACCCCGTCAATCCTGATTGCGCTGCTGGCGAGCCTATCGTTAACAGCTTGCGGACAGCCGTTGAAGCCGCCAACCGGGCCGCTTCCGGCGAACCTCCGCCAGCCGTGTCCGAAGCTCCCACTGCCCCCTGAACCGCTAGTAGGTGAGGCGAGGGACCTGTGGGAGGCCGCGCTCGTCGCAACCTATGGGGAATGCGCAGCTAGGCATCTGGCAGCGGTGAAGGCGACGACGCCCTAGGCGTAACCACCGCCGTTGCACTCGAAATGTCCGTACCCTCCGCAGTCAGGGCAGGGCGGGTTCGGGTCCCATGCAGCGCGGCGGGCCTTTTGCTCAAGATGCCCATGGTAAGACGGGGCAGGGTCTTCGGGGCGGACATCCCGCTTCCAAAGCTCGAACAAAATGCGCTGCGTCTCTATGAACTCAGCACTCTCCGGCGCGCCAGCGTTTCTCGGCTTGTGGCTCATTCCCGTTCCCCCGCGTTCAACCGAACCGCTTCCGCCTGCGCCTTGTCCGCGCTGTCGAAAGCCTCGGGAAGCGTTTCTTCTTCCTCCCCATCCATCTTTACGATGAACCAGTCTCCATCTGGATCGGGGCCGCGTATCTCATGGGGCATGGGGGTGGTCACTCTCCGACCATGGCCATGGCAACGCGCTTAATCCCGAATATCTCGGCGGCCTTCAACTGGTCGTCAATGGGCATCGCGCGCAAAAGGTCGCCGTGAGTGGGGCGCTCCACTTTGCGCATCGCGCGGAACCGATAGCCGCGTTCGGCATCGATTTTTCGTCCCTCTGCGAACGCGGCTGCGATTGCTTCATCGTCCGCGCCATCCTTGAAGGCATCCCAGCCCATCGCCTCGGCCATACAATCCCAACGAGACGGCGCGTGCATCGGGTCGCTTCCACGGGAAACGCAAGCCTCGTAGTCGATCAAGACCACATTCTTGGTCCAGCAATAGGTGGCGAAAGCCTCGGTGGCGGTGCGCCCGCGCCGAAGGTCTGCGATGTATGCTTTGATACTCGTGTCCATCCCATCATCCTACACGAATCCCGCAGAAAAGCGAGGATTTTGTTTGCCCTTCCTCCCCTATTGTGCTAGCAGAATAGGGCGCGGCAGAGCGGGTGGTTCGCTTGGCAACGCCGGCATTTAGAGGCAATGTGTAGTTGCAACCTCGACGTCGGGGGTCGCTCGTCACTCCAACTACTGACGAGCAGCTGGTCAATCCAGCCCGCGCATTTCAGTTGTACGCTGGTATCGTACAACTGCCCTCATTCCCCCGCGTTCAACCTATCCGCTTCCGCCTGCGCCTTGTCCGCGCTGTCGAAAGCCTCGGGAAGCGTTTCCTCTTCCTCCTCATCCATCTTTACGATGAACCAGTCTCCATCTGGATCGGGGCCGCGTATCTCATGGGGCATGGGTGAATTCCTTTGCGGCGCTCGTAGCGCGGCTGGCGAGTTTCCGGCTCGGCGCGGCGTTGCGGGCGCCGATCTTCCACCGCTTGACGTGCTGATTACCCTGCGTGTGAGGGAAGCACCTATCGCTGTTGAGCGACAAACATATCTTGTTCGGGCAACCCGGAACCGGGCAGTCGGGCCAATCGTCCATGATCATTCCCCTTACGCCGCGATCAGTGCGGGCGAGTTCAAAATGGCCACCAAGCGCTCGACATGGGCGCGGTCGATGCCGGTGACAAACGGCGTCTGGACGAAGCGCGGCAACTGATTGGCCAGCATGTCGTCGTCATCGTCCACTATGGCGTAGCACGTCACTTCGGGATGGCAATGGAGCCAAGCTGCTATCTCGCCCCCGCGACGGTCGCCGAGGTAGAGGCTCCCGATCTTGCCGCCGTATGGGGTGCGCCAATCCGGGTGCAGCGGAATCCCGCGCGAGCGCAGCGCCGCCTCTGTGTCGTCGGAAAATCGCCACGTGCTGCTAACGCAAACGATGGCGCCGGTTCGTTCGCAAACCTCTTTGATTAGAGCGATCTTGGCGGGCGGCAGGTATCGGTTATTATTCTCGGGCTTCCACAGTTCTTCACCCGAGAGGACCACGCCGTCAATGTCCAGAAAGAGAACCTTCAGCATCCCAAAACCCTAGCATTTCCGGCGAGTCGCGGCAAGTTATTGTTTGCGATTCCTCCCCTATTGTGCTACCGAGAATAAGCGCGGCGGCACAAACGGATTGGCGTATGCCGGTCGGGTCGAAACGGGGTCGCTCCTCGATCCGCGCACTTATTGGCGGCACCTGCCCAGTCCGGTTGCAAACGGCGAAGTGGTGCGGAGGTATCGGGCAAAGCGCAACCGCGAGGTCACCGACCAAGCACGCCTCTGGCCCGATTGGAAGCGGGAACCGGCATAGATTACCCCGCGCACCTTCTCCGACCTCATGCCCGTTACTGGTTCGGGATAACCGGTCGGGGAGGGGTTACTGGATCACCCCCGCCAGCATAAGCAGCCCGATCAACGCCCCCGCACACGCCATGACCCCGAGGACGATGACAACGCGACGGCCTTTGGCGATCGGGTCCATCACTTATCGCCCTGGTCGCGAAGGAGGATGGCGCGGACGGAGAGGCCGAGTGGTGTGAGCGTCGCACGTCCGGTGCCGCCCTCGATCAAGCCGTCGTCTCGCAGCCGCCGGTAAACGGCGTAGCGCATGTAGATCGTGGCGCGAATAGACGATCCATTGCTGGGGAAGCGCATCAGCGCTGTGATGCGATCGGGGGCGAGGGTTCGCTTATGCGGATGCCCCTGCATCACCCTCGCAATCGCCTCAGCGTCCATCCTGCTTACCTCCTGCTGCCTGTAGAGCGGCGCGGGATGCGGCGGCCACGCTTCGAGGGCTGATACTGGCGTGGTCGTGACCGTGCCACTCAAGGCGGACCTCGTTGGCGATTGCGCTGCCCACCCTCCCCACAACCTCATCCGTCTCCAGATAGGTGCGGACTGCGTTGGCGATGTGCGCGGCGAACGAAGCTGACAAATTGTCGTCGGCAGCAGGGCCATGCCCAAGCGCGTTCGCCCAATCGAAGCGGGCGTTGTCGATCACTTTCGCCAGCTCATCCATGTTTCTTCTCCCCGTTGAGGGTGGCGCGGAGGGCAAGAAGCGCGTCTCCCGCCGCCTTGCCGCATTCCGAGGCACACTGGTCCTTACTGCGGATGCACGGCGCGTCCGGCCCCGCATGGCAAGCGTAGGCGCAAAGCGCTTCGTCAGCGGTTCGCAACGCCACCTCTAGCTCAGCTATACGGGTGCGGAGAGGGGAGGCGTGGGCTGCGAAATCGTTAGCGAGCGCCGTCCGGTACACAGCGGGCACCCCATATCGTTCGCTAAGCGCGTCGAACACGTCGTCCGCCGCCTCGCGATCCTCCTGCCTTACTTCATCGGTCATGTCCGTTCTCCGTGCTTGGAGAGGAGGGCGGCGGTATTCGCCCAATGCGCGCACCACTCGCAAGGCTTACCGGCGATCTCTGGCCGGTTGTCCGCATCCCATAAGCCGGGCACGTCATGCGAGTGCCCCGGCCCCTGAGAGCGGCTGTGGAAATGCTCTTCGATGCCCCGCAGCCCCGCGACAAGTTCGTCTATCGCTTCCTGTTGAGTGGCGATGCGGGTGTTCCATGCGGTGATGGCTTCGGGAGGGGTCTCGGCAGCATTATCGGCCTTGTAACTTGGCCCCTTGGCGCGGCATTTGACGCAGCCAATGGCATAACCATACGGATGATAAACACACACCGGCACGACGTCGTCAAAGCCGCAAAACGGGCACGGCAGCAATCTCTCTATCAGGTCATCGGTCATGGGTTAGGGTTCCTTGGTCTCGTTGGGGATGTTGAGGTCTCTCTATCCTATTGTTGTGGGCGGGGGAGTGCCAGTCAGGCGTTCGGGGAACTGGCACTTGAGCAGTCGAGATTGCTCGACCATCATTTCACAGCAGGCCATGGCGGCCTCCCTCGCCTTGTGGTGCTGTTGGTCGAACATCCGCGCCGAGATCATCGTCGGTAGGTGCGTGACGGTCACCCAAGCGGCGTTCGGTCCGCAGTGCCATTGCCCGTTTTCTGGCCTGTCCTCGGTGAGGTGGATGCGATACTCGTTTCGAGGCTCATTCATTGCTGGCCCGCCTTTCCGCGACGGATCGCGATGGGGTAGATCGACGGCAGTTCCTGATAGTGCGTCGGCTCGTATTTGAGCCTGAGCCGCAGCCCGACGCCCTCGTAATACCATTCGCCGAGCGCGTCCTGTATCGCGACTGCCCACCATCCGAGCAGGCAGTCGTTGCATACCAGCACCGTCGTTTGCGACGGGCAGCGGGCTATCGGCAGCCAGCCGTTCCTATCCTCTGTCATAGGGAAGAACCTTGAGAATGGCGGGCAACGTCATGAGATATCGCCTTTGACCATTGGCCTGCATTCGCGAGCGCGTTGAACGGCGGGCTTGAGGCGATGGTCGTGGTTCATAAAGCCCCACGACCCGCTCGCCTTGCTGGTGTCTACCCAGCCTTCGCAATCCGAGCAAAGCGGCGCTCCACAAACGAACTGTCCAGTGTGGTTGCATTCGTTCGTCGCCTGATCACCACAGACGCAGCATTTCTTGCCGACGTGGCTGGTACAAAAGCCCGTCTCGCCAGCCAGCGCCCCGCATCCGCTCGCATATGCCGGACGATAACGGCAGCCGAACTCTGCTGCGGCGTTGCGGTCAGCGGTCACGACAGCACCCCTTCGCCATCCATGGCTTCGATCTGTGCGAGCAGCGGGTGCCGCCACACTTTCTCGCCGCGATCCTCGACCACAGCCGCGAGCAGATCATAGACTTGGCCGAGTCGCCCATCCTGCCAGCCGCCGACGCCTTCGTAGGTCGAGCGATCGCAGGGCAGCACGGCTTGCAGGGCAGAATCCGAGCGCGTATTTGAATCAGTAGCCATCACGAAAATATCCTTCGTCGTTGGTCAGGGCGGCGCGGGATTGCACTCCCGTTGCCGCCCGAATTGTTTTCCAGCATCCCGCTAAGTATCTGGCCACATTAGGGGTGATTTTCCCTGCCGAAGCGGCGGAAACCGCGTGAATGGTGCATTCTATCTTAACCGACACTTCACCCCTCACAGCTAGGTGTGCGCCTGAAAGGGCGCCACTTTCCCATGTTCCGACTGTTCAAACATTATGTCCCGCACGCCGTCGTCTGGCTGGCGCTGATCGAGTTTTTCGCGCTGCTCGGCTCGGCCGAGGGGGCGTGGCATCTTTATGCGCACCAGGCCGGTTTCGACGCCGGCGAACTTGCCGACCGTTGGCTGCCGATCCTGACCTTCGCGGTGTCCAACGCGCTCGCGATGATGGCGGTCGGCATGTACGGGACCGAGGCGCTGCGCTCGATGGGTTTCGCCACCGCACGGCTGCTCGCCGCGATCTCGCTCGGCGTGATCTTCCTGTCGCTCATCGGCTTTCTGCTCCCCGACGCGACCCTGTGGCGCGCGAACAGCGTTTACGCGATGGCGTTCGCGATCGCGCTGTTGTTCCTGATCCGGCTGGCGGTGACCCAGACCGCGGGGGCCGACCAGTTCCGACGGCGGATTCTGATCCTCGGCGCGGGGCCGCGCGCGGCGCGGCTGCGCACGCTCGCCGACGAACCGGGGAGCGGGCTGACGATCACCGGCTATGTCGCGATGGCCGATGGCGAGACCGCGATCGCCGACGCGGTGCCGCGCGGCGATGTCGCGAACCTCGCCGACCATGCCGTCGCGCTGGGGGCGGGCGAGGTGGTGCTGGCGATGGAGGAACGGCGCGGGTCGCTGCCGCTTGCCGACCTGCTGCGGGTCAAGACCACCGGGGTGCATGTCAACGACATCGCGAGCTTTCTCGAGCGCGAGACCGGCCGCGTCGACCTGGCGACGACGAACCCGAGCTTCCTGATCTTTTCGGACGGATTTTCGGCGGGGCAGCGGATCGGCAAGGTCAGCAAAAGGCTGTTCGACATTTTCGCCAGCCTCGCGGTGCTGGTGATCGGCCTGCCGCTGATCGTCATCGCGGGGATCGCGGTGCGGATCGATAGCAAGGGGCCGATCTTCTATCGCCAGCCGCGCGTCGGGCTGTTCGGCGAAACCTATAATATCGTCAAGATCCGCTCGATGCGGACCGACGCCGAGGCCGCGGGCAAGGCGGTGTGGGCGAGTGCGAACGATCCGCGGATCACCCGTGTCGGCAACATCATCCGCAAGCTGCGCATCGACGAACTGCCGCAGACCTGGTGCGTGCTGAAGGGCGAGATGAGCTTTGTCGGCCCGCGCCCCGAACGGCCGAGCTTCGTCGAGGAGCTGACCGAGGAACTGCCCTATTATGCCGAGCGCCACATGGTGAAGCCGGGGCTGACCGGCTGGGCGCAGATCAACTATCCCTATGGCGCGTCGGTCGAGGATGCGCGGGTGAAGCTCGAATATGATCTCTATTACGCCAAAAATTATTCGCCCTTCCTCGACCTGCTGATCCTGCTCCAGACCGTGCGCGTCGTGCTGTGGCCCGAGGGCGCGCGCTAAAATGGGCGCGCTCACCAGTCTTTCGGCGATCCTCGGCGGCCTGGCGCTGGCGGGTTTCGCCGGCGTCACCTTGTGGCTTCTGATGCGGCCGCGCGCGCGCATGGCGACGCTGATGCCGGGTTTCGGCTGGCTGGTCGCCGCGGCGGCGGCGATGACGCTGTGGTGCGCCGCGGCCTATGTCTTCGGCCCCGGATCGGCCGAGGCGCTCGTCGGGCGGGCGCTGCGCAACATCGCCCTGCTCGGCTGGCTCGGCGCGACCTTCTGGAACGAGCGTGCGCCGATGTCGCGGCCGCTGCGGCTGATTCAGCGCATGCTCGTCACCTTCTGCGTCGTCGCGCTGTCGTTCGGCAGCGCGGTGTGGCTGCGCCAGGGCGGGCTGTCGGACGAATGGGCGGGGCCGGGGCTTGAACTGGTCGCGATGATCGCCGCATCGGGCGGGCTGCTGCTCATCGACAGCGGGGTGCGCCACGGCAGCGCCGGGCTGCGCATGCCGGTGCTCGCGGTCGCCGGGGGCTTTGCGATGCTCTGGGCCTATGAACTCAACATCCAGCTGATCGCCGCGCTGACCGGGTCGGCGGCGACGACGCTGATCCTGTTGCTGCCGGCGGTCGCACTGCTCGCGTTGCCGACCTTCGTCGTTGCCGCGATGGATGTCGGGCGCGAACGGATGCGGCTGTCGCGCACCGCGGCGACGCGGACCTTGCTGCTGATCGGCGGCGCCGCGTATCTGGTCCTGATCGGGCTGGCTGGCGCGGTGGCGCGGATGGTCGGCGGCAATTACGGCGAACTGGCACAGGGGCTGTCGCTGGTCGTCGCGCTCGGCGCCGGCGGGATGCTGCTCGCCTCGGGCCGCGCGCGGGCGTGGCTGTCGGTAATGATTTCCAAGCATTTCTTCGAGCATCGCTATGACTATCGCGCCGAATGGATGCGCTTCACCGCGACGCTGGCGCGTGCCGGCGACGACGCCGACAAGAGCGCCGACAAGGGGGAAGGCGACCTGTACCGCCGCGTCGCCAAGGCGCTCGCCGAACTGACCGGAAGTCCGGGCGCGCTGCTGATGCTGCCCGACCCGCAGGGCAGCTATCGCGTCGCCGACCGCTGGCATTGGGAAGGCGGGGTCGAGGCCGATGCGATATTGTCGCTGCGCTCGGCCTTCATGCTGCAGGACACCGGCCATATCGTCGACCTCGATGCGGTGCGCCGCGGCGCGACGACGGTCGCGGGCGGGCACGACCTCGCGATCCCCGACTGGCTGGTCGCCGACACGCGCGCGTGGGTCGTCGTGCCGGTGCTCCATTTTCAGCGCATGATCGCGGTGGTGGTGCTGCACCGTCCGCCGGTGACGCGCGCGCTCGACTGGGAAGATCTCGACGTGCTGCGCATCGCGGGACGGCAGGCGGCGAGCTACCTCGCCGAATCGCACAGCCAGCAGGCCTTGTCGGAAGCGAAGCGTTTCGACGAGTTCAACCGCCGCTTCGCCTTCATCATGCACGACATCAAGAATCTGGCGAGCCAGTTGGCGCTGCTCGCGCGCAATGCCGAGCGTCATGCCGACAATCCGGCGTTTCGCGCCGATATGGTCGAGACGCTGAAGCTGTCTGCGGGACGGTTGTCCGACCTGCTGGCGCGCCTGTCGCCGCGCGAGCGCGGGCGCGCGGCGGAGGCCGGGCGCGTGGCGATCGAACCGCTGCTCGACGCCGTCGCGGCGCAGATGCGGCCGCGCCGGACGCTGTCGATCGGCTGCGACGCCGGGCTCGCCGCCTGGGCCGATAGCGGATCGGTGCGGCAGATCCTCGAGCATCTTGCGACCAATGCGATCGACGCCTCGTCCGCCGACGGATCGGTGCAGCTGATCGCGGCGCGCGAGGCGGGGCGGGTGCGGATCGACGTGCTCGACCAGGGATGCGGGATGACCCGCGAGTTCATCCGCGACGAATTGTTCAAGCCCTTCGTTTCGACAAAGGAAGCGGGGTTCGGGCTTGGCGCCTATGAAGCGTTGCAGATTGCGCAGGCGATGGGCGGCACGATCGATGTCGCGAGCGAGCCGGGCAAGGGAAGCCGCTTCACCCTGTGGTTGCCCGCCGCGGGCGAAGGCGGTGCGGCGGGGCGGGGCAACGACTGGATGAAAGTGGCATCATGAAGAACGACGGCGCCGAAGCACCGCGCAAACTGCTGGTGGTCGAGGACGACCCGGGGCTGCAGACGCAGCTCAAATGGGCCTATGACGGCTATGCGGTGCTGATCGCGGGCGACCATGACAGCGCGATCGACCTGCTGCGTGCCGAAGAACCCGATGTGGTCACGCTCGACCTGGGCCTGCCGCCCGATCCCGACGGGACGCGCGAGGGATTCCGGACGCTGAAGGCGATCCTGGAGATCAAGCCCGACACCAAGGTCATCGTCGTGTCGGGGCACGGCGAGCGCGCCAGCGCGTTGAACGCGATCGCTCAGGGCGCGTGGGATTTCTACCAGAAGCCGATCGATATCGAGGAGCTGGGGCTGATCGTGCGGCGGGCGTTCCATGTTCGCGAACTCGAGGTCGAAAATGCGCGGCTGGCGGAGCAGGGGACGAACGACAACCGCGTACTCGGCGGGATGATTACCGGGGCGCCCGAAATGCTGAAGGTCGCGCGGACGATCGAGCGCGTCGCCAATCTGGGCGTATCGGTAATGCTGCTCGGCGCGAGCGGCACCGGCAAGGAGTTGCTGGCGCGCGGGCTGCACGAGGCGAGCGGGCGGCGCGACGGCGCCTTCGTTGCGATCAACTGCGCCGCGATCCCCGAGAATCTGCTCGAAAGCGAATTGTTCGGGCATGAGAAGGGCGCCTTCACCGGTGCGGTGAAGACCACCGAGGGCAAGATCGAGCTGGCGCATGGCGGCACTTTGTTCCTCGACGAAGTCGGCGACATCCCGCTGCCGCTGCAGGTCAAATTGCTGCGATTCCTGCAGGAACGCACGATCGAGCGGATCGGCGGGCGCAAGCCGATCGCAGTCGATACACGGATCGTCTGCGCGACGCACCGCGACCTCGACGCGATGATCGCGGCGCAAAGCTTTCGCGACGATCTTTATTATCGGCTCGCAGAGATGGTGGTGAAAATTCCGGCGCTCGCCGAACGGCCAGGCGATGCGGTGCTGTTGGCGCGGCATTTCCTCCACCAATATGCGCCCGAGATGAACCCCGGGGTGCGCGGCTTTGCCCCCGACGCGCTGCAGGCGATCGACGAAGCACGCTGGCCGGGCAATGTCCGCGAACTGGAAAACCGCATCAAGCGCGCGGTGATCATGGCCGACGGCAAGCTGGTGACGAAGGGCGATCTCGATATCGCCGGAAGCGCCGATGGCGCCCATGGACCGGGCGACGAGGAAGCCTGGCTCAACCTGCGCAGCGCGCGCGAGGCGGCCGACCGGGTCGCGATCCGCCGCGCGATGATGCAGAGCGAGGGCAATATCTCGCTCGCGGCGAAGCTGCTCGGGATCAGCCGCCCGACGCTGTACGATCTGCTCAAGCAATATCGGATGCAGGCGGCCTGAATTGCGGCGCCTGCGCATCTTGACCGGGGTGCTGTTCGGTGCGCTGTTGCTGGCAGGGTGCGACGGGCCGCGCCCGGCGAGTCCGCGCGCCGATCTTGAACAGCGGCGCGTCGAACTGCAGCAATCGCTCGCCGACGATCCGAGGCAGCTTGCGGCGCAGGTCGAGCTGGCGCGCATCCTGTTCAAGCTCGGCGACGGTGTCGGGGCCGAGGCCGCGGTGCAGGCGGCGCTCGGTGCGGGGGGCGACGCGGCGGCGCTGCGCCCGTTGGCGGCGAAAGCCGCGGCGATGCAGGGCGAGGGCGACCGCGCCTTCCGCATCCTCGACGCCGGGCCGATCGCGCCCGAGATGATCGGCGAGGCGGCGTGGGTCGCGGGCAATGTCCACCTGGGCAATGGCGACCTTGCCTCGGCGCGCGATGCGTTCGACCGCGCGGTGCAGGATTTGCCGCGTAGTTCGGACCTGTGGGTCGACGTCGCGCGCTTTCGCGACGCCAATGCCGATGCGCTCGGCGCGCGCGATGCGATCGACTATGCGATCGAACTCGACAAGGCGAGCAGCGCGGCGCTGGCGTATAAGGCGAACCTGGTGCGCACCCAGCTGGGGCTGACCGCGTCGCTGCCCTGGTACGACCGTGCGCTGGAGGCCGATCCCGACAATGCCGGGGCGCTGATCGACCGCGCCGCGACGCTCGGCGATCTGGGGCGGTACAAAGACATGCTCGTATCGCTGCGCCACGCCGCGACACTCGTGCCGGGCGAGCCGCGCCTCTATTATCTGCAGGCGGTGGTCGCGGCGCGCGCCGGCAACTATCGACTTGCGCGCAGCCTGCTCCAGCGCACGCGCGGGCGAATGGACGAGGAACCGGCGTTCATGCTGCTCAGCGCGATCGTCGAGCTCGAACTCGGCGGCGAGGCGGTGGCGGCGACCTGGGCCGACCGGCTGATCGAGGAACAGCCGCACAATCTGACCGCGCGGCGCATCCTGGCGGTGTCCGAATGGTCCGGGGGCGATGCCGATGGTGCCGCCGAGGCGCTGGCGCCGATCGTGTCGCGCACCGATGCCGACAGCTGGTCGCTGTTGCTCGCCGCGCGGGTCGCCGCCGAACTGGGTCGGGCGGCCGATTCGGCCGATTATCTCGCGCGCGCTGCCGCGCTGGCGCCGGGCGAGGCGGCGCCTTTCCGCCCCGATGGCTTTGCGCTGTCGGCCGCGGCCGATGCCGACCCGCTCAACCCGGCGAAGGTCATCCCGGCGATGGAGGCCGAGATGGCGGCCGGCAATGCGGCGCGGGCGCTGGAGCGCGCGACACGGCTGCGCGACGCCAATCGCGGCGTCGCCGATGCGCATATCCTGTATGGCGACGCGGCGCTGGCGGCGGGCGAATATGGCCAGGCGGTGCAGAGTTTCCGCGCCGCGCGCGACCTCGACGCGGGCGAGCGGACGACGCTGCGGCTCGCGAATGCCCTGTTCCGGGCGGGTGACATCGCGGGGTCGGGGGCGACGATCCTCGCGCTGCGCGACAGCCAGCCGTCGAGCATCGCCGCCGACCGGCTGGCGGGTTCTCTGGCGATGGACATCGAACATTGGGACGATGCGATCACCCATTTCGAGCGCGTGCGCCAGCGGATCGGCAATCGTGACGTCGTGGTGCTGCGCGAACTGGCGAAGGCCTATGCGGCCAGAGGCGATCGCGCACGCGCGACCGGGCTGATCGCGCTGGCGTACCGGCTGCAGCCGCTGAACGGCGAGATCATGCGGCTCTATGCTGACCTGCTCGCTGAGGGTGGAAACGCACAGGGCGCGGCGGATTTGCGCGAGAAGATGGAGCAGGTGGGGCGGTAGTTTCGAAATCCTCCCTGTGGCGAAGCCATGGGGAGGGGGACCGCTTGCGAAGCAAGTGGTGGAGGGGCGGCGACGGCAGTGTTTTAGCCCCTCCGTCAGCGCTTCGCGCTGCCACCTCCCCATGGCTTCGCCACAGGGAGGATTTTTCTCAGGCCTCGGTCAAATCCAGCAACGTCCGCGCGTCGAGGCCGATGCGGCGCATCTGGTCGGCGACCGGGGGCCACACATTGGCCAAGAAATCTTCGCGCATCAGCGTGCGCAGGCGCTCGGTCGCGCCGTCGGCGACGAACATGCCGACCCCGCGCTTCACGGTCACCAGGCCTTCGTCCTGGAAGGTTTGGTACGCCTTGGCGACGGTGAGTGGGTTGGCGCCCTCTTCGGCAGCGAGGCTGCGCACCGACGGGAGCATGTCGCCGTCGCCGAAGCTGCCGTCGAGGATGGCGTTGGCGATCACATCGCGCAGACGCTGGTACACGGGTTTGGACTGATCGAGCATGCCGCCTTAATGCCATAAGACAGCAGCACAGTCAAATCACAATATTATCGATGTGTAGCAGGGTTTGAAATTAAATGTCCCACTCGCGAACGACGTCGTCATATTCAGGACGGGGGCGTTCGGAGAGGTTGGCGCCGGCGGTGCCGAGGAAGAAATAGCCGACGATCGTGTCGCCGACGCGCGCGCCGAACGCCGCGGCGACGTCGGGGCTGTACGCCGCCCAGCCGGTGAGCCAGCTGCCGACGAAGCCATGCGCGTGGGCGGCGTGGAGCAGGTTCATGCCGACCGCGCCCGCCGACATCTGCTGTTCCCACAGCGGGATCTTCGATCCTTCGACCGGAGTCGACAGGAGGACGAGCAGGGTTGGCGCCTGATGTGCGAACTGGTCGAGCGCGGAGAGGTCGAGACCCGCCGCGCCCGGATTCTCTTTCACCCATGCCTGCTTGAGCAGCGTCGCGAGCGTCTCGCGCTGGTCCTCCGCGACCGTGACGATGCGCCAGGGGGCGAGCTTGCCATGGTCGGGGGTACGCAGCGCGAGTGCGATGATGTCGTGCAGCGTCGCGGCGTCGGGGCCGGGCGCGACCATGTCGCGGGCCTTGCCCGAACGGCGGGTGGCGAGGTGGGCGCGGAGCGAGGAGGTGTCGTTGAACATGGCCAGCCATGTGGCGGTTTCCGAGCGTTTGCGCAAGTGTTGCGAATCGTTCGCAACACTATTTCGGCCCGATTGCGATGGTTTCACGCGCAATTAGATTCTTCCCATACGCAATTTTGACGCTAGTGTTACGTCCATCTGTCCCGTTTTCGGGACCAACACCATACCCAGGGAAGGGTCGCCATGACCAAAGCCTATGCCCAGCACGGGGATGCTGCCGGGACGTTTCTCGGCCATCCGAAGGGCCTGTTTGTTCTGTTCTTCGCCGAAATGTGGGAGCGTTTTTCCTATTACGGGATGCGCGCGCTCCTGATTTTCTACCTGACCAAGCACTGGCTGTTCTCGGACAGTGAATCGGGTGTCATCTATGGGGCGTATACCGCGCTGGTCTATATCACCCCGGTGCTCGGCGGCTATCTCGCCGACCGATGGCTGGGGCAGCGAAAGGCGGTGCTTTATGGCGCCGTGTTGCTGACCTTCGGGCATTTCATGATGGGATTCGAGGGCGATGGCGGACAGGATCCGACCAGCCTCAACATCTTCTGGCTGGCGCTCGCCTTCATCATCGTCGGCTCGGGCTTCCTGAAAGCCAATATCTCGGTGATCGTCGGCCAGCTCTATCCGCGTACCGACGTGCGCCGCGACGGCGCCTACACGATCTTCTACATGGGTATTAACCTCGGCGCGGCGCTCGGTTCGCTGCTCTGCGGCTATCTCGGCGAAGTCTATGGCTGGGCCTATGGCTTTGGCGCCGCCGGCTTCGGCATGCTGCTTGGCCTGATTGTCTTCGTGGTGTTCAAGCCGCTGCTGCTCGGCCGCGGCGAGCCGGAGAATCCGGCGCTGCTCACCGAAAAGAAGTTCGGCGTGCCGTTCGAATGGCTGCTCTATCTCGTCGGCCTCGTCGCCGTCGTCGTCTGCTGGTGGCTGGTCCAGAATCAGGCGATCGTCGGTACGCTGCTCGGCGGTGCGGGTGCGATCCTTGTCGCCTATGTCATCGGCACCGCGGTCATCAAGCTGCCCGCCGAGGACCGCGATCGTATCTTTGCCGCGATGTTCCTGATTCTCGGTTCGATCCTGTTCTGGGCGCTGTTCGAACAGGCCGGGTCGTCGCTCAACCTGTTCACCGACCGTTATGTCGACCGCGGCGGGGTGCCGGCATCGGTGTTCCAGTCGGTCAACGCCATCTATATCGTCCTGCTCGCACCGCTGTTCGCGGGGCTTTGGACCTGGCTCGGACGCCGCGGCATGGAGCCGTCGACACCGGTCAAGTTCGGCCTTGCGATGCTGCAGCTCGGACTTGGTTTCTATGCGCTGAAATGGGGCGCGGCGGCGGTCGGCATGGAAAATGCCACCCCGGTGCTCTTCATCTTCCTGATCTACCTCTTCCACACGACCGGCGAACTGTGCTTGTCGCCCGTCGGTCTCAGCGCGATGAACCGGCTCGCGCCGGCGCATATGGCGAGCCTGATCATGGGCACCTGGTTCTTCGCATCGGCAACCGGCAACTTCGCCGCCGGCCTGATCGCGGCGGCGACGGGGTCGGAAAAGGCGAGCGGCGAGGGCGCGGGCAAGGCGCTCGTCCTCGACGTCTATGGTACGATCGGCCTGTGGGCGGTCGGCTTCGGTATCCTGGTGATCGTCGTGTCGCCGCTGATCAAGAAGCTGATGCACCTCGACACGCTGCGCGATGCCGACGATCTGGCTGGCCAGAACGAGTTGGCCGAGCCGCAGGCTGCGGGCGTCCATCCCGAACCCAAGGGGGCATAATCGATGATCCGGGGCGTGAAAGCCGGCCTTTTGGCCGCGGTGTCGCTGGCGTTCGCGGGTTGCACCGCGAATAGCGGCGAGGTGGAGACGGCGAGCAGCAAGCCCGCCGCCGAAAAGCCGGTGAAGTTCAACAAGGATCCCTATCCGTCGACCTACAAGGGATATCCGACGCGGCTGACCGTCGTGCGGAACGTCACCATCTTCGACGGCGAGGGCGGACGGATCGACAATGGGTCGATCGTGATGTCGAGCGGCAAGGTCTTGTCGGTAGGCGGTCCCGATATGGAATTGCCCACCGACGCCGATGTCGTCGACGGCACCGGCAAGTTCGTCACCCCCGGGGTCATCGACATCCACAGCCACCTCGGCGACTATCCGAGCCCGAGCGTCGAGGCGCATTCGGACGGTAACGAGGCGACCTCGCCGACCACCCCCGAAGTCTGGTCCGAACATAGCGTCTGGCCGCAGGACCCGGGGTTCAGCCGCGCGCTGGCGAACGGCGGCGTGACGTCGCTCCAGATCCTGCCGGGCAGCGCGAACCTGATGGGCGGGCGCTCGATCACGCTCAAGAATGTGCCGTCGCGCACCGTGCAGGGGATGAAATTCCCCGGCGCGCCCTATGGCCTGAAAATGGCGTGCGGCGAGAATCCGAAGCGCGTCTATGGCGGCAAGGGGCGGATGCCCTCGACCCGCATGGGCAATTTCGCGGTCAATCGCGCGACCTGGCAGAAGGCGGCCGCCTATAAGAAGAAGATGGACGAGGGGAAGGTCGTCGACCGCGATCTCGCGATGGAAACGCTCGCCGGCGTGCTGTCGGGCGAGATCCTCGTCCACAACCATTGCTACCGCGCCGACGAAATGGCGCTGGTGATCGATATGTCGAAGGAATTCGGCTATAAGGTGTCGACCTTCCACCACGCGGTTGAAAGCTACAAGATCGCCGATATCCTCGCGAAAGAGGGCATCTGCTCGGCGATGTGGGCCGACTGGTGGGGCTTCAAGATGGAAGCCTATGACAGCGTGCCCGAGAATATTCCGCTCGTGTACAAAGCGGGTGCTTGCACGATCGTCCATTCGGACGATGCCAACCAGATCCAGCGGCTGAACCAGGAAGCGGCGAAGGCGCTCGCCTCGGGCCGCCGCATGGGCATGCAGATCAGCGACGAACAGGCCTGGACCTGGCTGTCGTACAATCCCGCCAAGGCGCTGGGCATCGGCGACAAGACGGGCAGTTTGAAGCCCGGCAAGATGGCCGACGTCGTGCTGTGGAACGGCAATCCGTTCAGCGCCTATACCCGGCCTGAGAAAGTGTGGATCGACGGCGCGATGATGTATGACGCGATGAACCCCAAATTGCGGCCGGTGAGCGATTTCGAGCTCGGCCAGCCGGGCGAAGGGGATGTGAAATGAGCGGTCTCCGGAACACCATCGCCCACTTCCGTTTGTCCCGAGCGCAGTCGAGGGACGCGAAAGCCGGCGCAAGCGTGTCTCGACTTCGCTCGACACGAACGGGGTTGGGGGGCACCTTGATCGCCGCGTTGGCGCTTGCCACACCGGCGCAGGCGCAGGATGTCGCGATCACCAATGCCAAGCTCGTCATCGGCGACGGCAGCGCCCCGATCGAGGGCGGCACCGTCGTCGTGCGCGGCGGCAAGGTTGTCGCGGCGGGCGCCGGCGTCGCCGTGCCCGCGGGTATCGAACGCGTCGATGCGGGCGGTCGCTGGGTCACCCCCGGCATCGTCGCGGCGTTCAGCCGCGTCGGGCTGACCGAGGTCGATGCCGTCAGCGGCACCAACGACCGGTCGGCGAACAAGTCGCGGTTCTCGGCGGGGCTCGACATCGCCCCGGCGCTCAATCCGATGGGGTCGCCGATCGCGGTCAACCGCGCCAATGGCGTCACCCGCGCGATCGTCGCGCCGGGATCGAGCGGCAATTTGTTCGCCGGGCAGGGCGCGGTGGTCGACCTCGCCGACGACAATGACATGGTGACCAAGCCCCGCGCGCTGCAATATGTCGCGTTCGGCGAGGATGGCTCGGCAAAGGCCGGCGGCAGCCGCGCCGCGCTGTTCCTGCTGTTCCGCGAACAATTGCTCGCGGCGCGCAGCTATGCGCGCAATCCCGCGACCTTGGCCGAATGGGGCAGCGATGCGCTGATCCAGCGCGCCGACGCCGATGCGCTGGTGCGCGTGATCGACGGCACGACGCCGCTGTTCGTGCGCGTCGACCGGGCGACCGACATCCTCAACGTGCTCAAGCTGAAGACCGAGTTTCCGGCATTGAAGCTGGTGCTGGTCGGCGCGACCGAGGGCTGGCTGGTCGCGGGCGACATCGCCGCGGCGCGGGTGCCGGTGCTGGTGTCGCCGCTCACCGACCTGCCGGGCAGTTTCGAACAGCTCGGCGCGACCCAGTCGAATGCCGGACGGCTCGCCGCCGCCGGGGTGCCGGTGTCGGTCGGGGTGTTCGACGACGACGACGCGCACAAAATGGGCTATGCGACGCAATATGCGGGCAACCTCGTCGGGCTGGCGAAGCTGCCGGGCGCGAGCGGGATGAGCTGGGACCAGGCCTTTGCCTCGATCAGCAGCGTCCCGGCGCGCGCGGTCGGCATGGACGCCAGCATCGGCTCGCTCCGTGCGGGCCGCGTCGGCGACGTCGTGATCTGGGACAATGATCCGCTCGAACTGGGCAGCCGCCCGACCGCCGTGTGGATCGATGGCAAGGCGCAGTCGCTGGTGACCAGGCAGGATCGCCTGCGCGACCGTTACCTGACGCCGCAGGAAGGCAATCTGCCGAAGGCTTACGACAGGTAATCGCCCGCGCCTGATGACCAAGCGGCGGACCGGGGAAACGGAGAGGAGAACTCCATGCAACCGATGACGCTGTTGATCACCACCGGCGCGCTGTTCGTCGGCACCCATTTTGCCCTGTCGCACCCGCTGCGCGCGCCGCTGGCGGGACGGATGGGCGAACGGGCGTTCCTGATCGTCTATTCGGTCGTCGCGATCGCGACTTTCGTCCTGCTGGTGCAGGCGTGGCGCGGCATGCCGCCCGAGCCGCCGCTGTGGGCGGTCGGCGACGGCCTGTGGATGCTCGCGTCGCTGCTGGTGCTGTTCGCGAGCATATTGTTCATGGGCTCGCTGATCGGCAATCCGGCACTGCCGGCGCCGAACGCCGCCGCGGCGGCGCAGGGCGCACCGCGTGGGGTGTTCGCGATCACGCGCCACCCGATGATGTGGGGCTTCACCTTGTGGGCGCTGGCGCATGCGCTGGTGATGCCGACGCCGGGGCAGATCGTCCTGTCGGCGATCATCGCCTTTCTCGCGCTTGCCGGGTCGGCGGGGCAGGACGTCAAGAAGGCGCGGCTGATGGGCGATGCCTGGCGCCACTGGGCGGCGCGGACGAGCTTCGTGCCGTTTGCGAGGCAGCTTGGCGGGCGCGGGTCGTGGATCGACACGATCCCGCGGCCGCACGCGCTGTTCGGCGGCATCGTCCTGTGGATCGTCGCGACCTGGGCGCATGGCGCGCTCGGTTACATGGTCGCCGGCATCTGGCGCTGGGTGGGATGATCGGATGAACGGCGAGGCGCATCTTTCGGACCTCTCGCTGCGATTGCTCGGGCGGCCCTATGCGGACCTCGACCCCGACGAATGCCGGGTGATCGCGGCGATCGCCAACCGCCAACTGATCAGCCGCGATGCCGCCGACCTCGACGATGCCGAGGCCACGTTCGGCGCGCGGCTATCCGACAAGGTCGCGGCGGTCGGCGGGTCGTGGAGTTTCATCATCCTGTTCACCGCCGTGCTGCTCGGCTGGATGCTGCTCAATTCGGACGTGCTGGCGCGCTGGGGAATGGCGTTCGACCCCTATCCGTTCATTTTCCTCAACCTGATGCTGTCGACGCTGGCGGCGGTGCAGGCGCCGATCATCATGATGAGCCAGAACCGGGCGGCGGCGAAGGATCGCATCGCGGCCGGGCTTGACTATGAAATCAACCTGCGCGCCGAGCTGGAGATCATGCGGCTGCACGAGAAGGTCGACCAGTTGACGGAGGCGGTGAAGGCGTTGAAAGTACAGCCCTGACCAAGCGGAATGGGGCGCTGCGACGATGACCACCGACCTGTCTTTTTGCGGCCGCGAGGTCGAGCTGGCTACCCTCGGCGAATGTTGGCGACTGGCGTCGAATGCTGATGACCCGCAACCGCAGCTTGTCCTGCTCGCGGCCGAGCCGGGGGTGGGCAAGACGCGGCTTGTGCTCGAATTCCTGCGCCGGCAAATTGCGGGGCTCACCGATCAGCCGGGCTATTGGCCCGATCCCGCGGGCCTTGTGTCCGATCTCCTGCATCTGAATTTTCCGCCCGACCAATGCCGCTTCGACCGGCCGATACCGTTCCTGTGGTGGGGCATCGCGGCGCAGGCCGAGGGCGGCGACAGCGTCGCGCTCCACGATCGCTTCCTCGCGCCGCACCTCGTCGCGATGTCGATGCGCGCCCGCATGGCGGGCACCGGCGTTTCGCTGGCAAAAATCTGGGCGGGGGCCGGCGTCGATGCGCTGGCTGGCGCGCTGCAGGTCGACACGATATTGTCGGTCGGCGGTGCCTTCCTCGATTCGGTCAAGCTGCTGCAGGGCGAGATCGGCAAGGGCGCGGCGCAGGCCTTGGCGGGGGACACGCTGGTGAAGAACCGCGTCGATGCGCTGCTCGCTGACCTCGAACAGGTGCTGAACCCCGCCGCGCGGCTGGGCTATGCGCGGGTGCCGGCGATGATCCTGATCGATGATGCGCAATTCGCCGCCGCCGATCCGGGCCTGCTGCGCTTCGTCGAGCGGCTGACCCATGCCGCGATGACGCAGCGCTGGCCGGTGATGATCGTGATGACGCACTGGCAGACCGAATGGACGCTCGAAGGCGATCGCGGCGGCCGGTCGGTCGCGACGCTGGTCCATCATGCGCGCCATGGCGGCAGCGACGAGCCGGGGCCGATCTCGGGGATATGCGGCGGTTATCTCAACAGCGAAAATTATCACGAGATCCGGCTGGCAAAGCTGAACGATCTCGATCCCGCGCTGCGGACCGCCTTGCCGGGCCTGCCCGCCGACCAGCGCAGCGCACTGCTGGACGCGGTCGACGGCAATCCGCGCTTTCTGGAACAGATCATCGCCTATCTGCGCGGCGAGCCGCGGCTGTTCGACGATTTCGATCCGGCGCGCGCGCTCACCGCCGAGGGGCTGGCCGAAGCGCTGTCGCGCTCGCAGCGCGTGCATGAGGTCGTGCTGGCGCGGCTGACGTCGGCGCAGGTGGCGCCCGAGGTTCGCGAGGCGCTGGCGCTGGCGAGCGTGCAGGGCATGCAGGTGGTTCGCGAGGTGGTCGAGGCGGCGGGGCGGTCACTGCTAGGCCACGACCTCGGCGAGCCGCTGCTGCGCGGGCAGGACCCGTTCAGCGTCATGGCATTCGAGAGCGGCGGCGCGGTCGGCAGCTTTACCGAGCGCCTGTTCCTCCAGGCGGCGGCGCAGTTGCGGCGCAACATCAAGGGGCTGCACGACGAGGCGGCGGTGAAGGCGGCGCTGATCCCGGCGATCCAGACGATGCTCGACGATCCGGGCGCGGATGCCGCGACGCGCGACGCGGCGGCGTCGGTGGCGCTCCGGCTTGTGGAGGATGCCGGCGATGCCGCCGCGCGCCGCCTGGTCGCGACCGCGGCCGCCACACGCATGGAGGCGAGCGATGAGCCCGAGGCGATCCGCGCGCTGCTCGATCGGTTTTTCGCCGCGATCGCAGCGGGCGATGATGCCGAGCAGGCGACGACGATCGCGGCGATGCCGCACGAACCGCTGGTGACGGCGGTGACGAATGCCCGGTTGTTCGACCGGAAAGAGGCGATCGCGCGGCTGGCCGACCTGCGCATATCCGCGCTGCGCAAGGCGGGCGGAACCTCAGCGCGCGAGCGGTACGAGCTGGCGATCTGGTTGAAGGGCCGCGGCGTGATCCACGGTGGTGCGGGCGAGTTCGACGAAGCGACCGCCTGTTTCGAGGAAGCCATCGCCCTGTACCGCGATGCGCTGTCGACCGAGCCGTCGCGGGCGATCCTCGACGGGATTCAGGACGTGCTGACCTTGACGGCGGGCGACGACGACATGACCGGATCCTATGCCAAGGCCGACGAACGGATCGACCTGTTGCTCGACATCATCGGCTGGGCGCGGGACCAGGCGGTGCTGACCGACGATGAGGCCGATTACCGGCGCGGTGCGACCTTGTCGCTGCGCGGGCATTTGTTGATGGCGCGCAATCGCCGGTCGATGCAGTCGGCGGGGGATGTTCGCGCCCGGATGCGCGCGCAGGCGGCGCGTCGGCCGACGATCGAGGCGAGCTTGGCCGAAGCCGAGGCCATCGCGCGCAAGCTGGTCGAGCAGGGCGATGGCGACGCGCGGCGCGACCTGTCGGCGGCGCTGAACAGCCGCGCCGAGCGAACGCGGACGAGCGATGCCGATGCGGCGCTGGCGGCAAGCGACGAGAGCGTCGCGATCATGCGCGCGCTGGTTGCCGAGGCACCGCGCGTGGCATGGCTGAGGGATCTGGCGACGGCGCTGACCGTCCGCGCGCGCGTGATGCGACAGCGCCAGGAATCGTCGGCGGACGAACTGGCCGAGGCACTCGATTTGCTGAAGCAGGCCGAGGCGCGCCTGCTCAACGATGCCGCGCGCGCCGATGTCGCGGCGGCGATCCGCAATGTCGCGATGGATCATGCGCGAAACGCCCCGCAACTGGCGACGATGGGACACATGCTGCTCGAACGGCGCGATATTGCGGGTGCCTTCGCGGCGTTTCGCGCCGCGGTGGCCGCGGTCGCGCCGATCTATGACCGGGAGATTTCCCACGAGTTGCTAACGCCGCTGTTTCAGTCGGCGTTGACGATGCTGGGACTCGCCCCGCATCTCGACCCGCCGCTCGACGCCGAAGCCGCCGAGCAGGTGATGCTCGAAGGCTTCATGGCGGCGATGGCCTTCGTCAAGCGCCGGATGCCCGATGGCGCCGACGGGATCGCCGAGGCAGGCGCGGCGTGCGCCGACGCTTATGCCGACACCGGCCTCGCCAAGATGTTCGCCGACCTCCTCGCGCTGGTGCAGGACCAGCGCGAGGTCGATGCCGACCTTTCCTAGAGCCGCACCATCCGCATGCCCTGTTCGCCGTAGCGCGGGCCGCTGGTGCCGCCCATCGGCGCCGCCGCTGCGATCGCGGCGAGGTCGTCGGGGGTGAGCGTCAGCTCGGCGGCGGCGACGCTGTCCTCCATCGTGACGCGGCGCTTGGTGCCGGGGATCGGGACGATGTCGTCGCCCTGCGCGAGCAGCCAGGCGAGCGCGACCTGGGCTTTCGAGGCGCCATGCTTGTCGGCGACCGCGCCGATCGCGTCGACGATCGCGAGGTTGGCGGGGAAGTTTTCCTCGCTGTAGCGCGGGTCGTTACGGCGCCAGTCCTTCTCGGGCAACTCGTCGCGGCTGCGCACCGCGCCCGCGAGGAAACCGCGACCGAGCGGCGAATAAGGGACGAAGCCGATGCCATTTTCGCGGCACGCGGTCAGGATTTCCGCCTCGACGTCGCGTTCCCAGATCGAATATTCGCTCTGCAGCGCGGTGATCGGCGCGGAATTGGCGGCGCGGCGGATCGTCTCGGGGCCGGCCTCGGACAGGGCGATGTGGCGGACCTTGCCTTCGTTGACCAGGTCCATCATGCCGCCGACCACCTCCTCGATCGGGATCGCGGGATCGATGCGGTGCTGATAGAAAAGGTCGATCGTGTCGATGCCGAGCCGCTGGAGCGAGCCTTCGCAGGCGGCGCGGGCGTTGGCGGGCGAGCCGTCGACCCCGACGATCTGGTTGCCATCGAATTTGAAGCCGAACTTGGTCGCGATGACGAGGCCCTCGCGCTTGCCCTTGATCGCCGCGCCCAGCAGTTCCTCGTTCGAAAACGGGCCATAGATTTGCGCGGTGTCGAAGAAGGTGACGCCGAGGTCGATCGCGCGGTGGATCGTCGCGGTCGATTCGTCGAGGTCGGCGGCCTCGCCATAGAGGATATTGCCGCCCTTGATCATCGGCATGCAGCCGATGCCGATGGCGGACACTTCGAGGCCGTGGCCGAGCTTGCGATATTTCATGGCGTCTCTCCTGCTGATTTCGTGTCGTCGTCGATGCCGTCTGCCGCATATTTCGTCGCGGCGACGTCGCCGATAACATTGCCGAGCGTCCGGAAGATGTCGGGGAAGGTCTCGACCGCGACGAGCAGCCCCAGCGGCGCGACGGGCACCCCCATCGACACCGCGATCGGGGCGATCGAGGTGACGAAGCTGATCGACCCGGGCAGGCTGACCGAACTCAGCGCCGCCGCCATCGCGACCCCCAGCCCGACCGCCATCTCCCACGGCGTGAGCTGAATGCCGAACAGCCAGGCGACATACACGACGACCGCGAGGTTCATCGCCGGGCTGGTGAAGCGGAACAGTGCGACCGCGAGCGGCAGGACGACATCGGCCTTCTTGGGATCGACGCCGAGTTCTTCGGAGGATTTGAGCATCGCGGGCAGGCTGGCGAGCGAGCTTTGGGTGCTGATTGCGACCGCGAGGGTCGGGACCATCGCGCGGACGAAGCGCGGCAGCGAAATGCCGACGACGAGCCAGGCGAGCAAGAGCCCGAGGATCAGGCAGCAGACGCCGATTCCCATCAGGATCAGCACATAATGGATGAGCCCGCCGAACGCCGCGACCCCGGCCTTGACGGCGAGCGCATAGCCCAGGGCGAAGACGCCGATCGGCGCCAGCGCGAGCACCCAGCCGATGACGATCAGCATCGCATCGCCCAGCGCCTTGAACAGCCCCGACAGCGTCGCGCGCTGCACGGGTTCGAGCTTGGTGATCGCGAAGGCGAAGATCGTCGTGAAGACGATGAGCGGCAGGATCGCGGTTTCGGCCGCCGCGGCGATCGGGTTGGTCGGGATCAGCGAGAGCAGGAAATCGGCGAAGGTCGGCGACGGTCCGGCGGTTGCCGTGCCGCCAAGCCCGTGACGCAGCGCTTCGGCGGCCCCGGCCGAGAGCGGGAAGAGCCGCAACAGCAGCGGCGTCATCAACAGCGACATCGTCCCCGACAGGAAGATCGCGGCAAGAAAGATCATCACCGAGCGCGCCGCGAGCCGGCCCGCGCGCGCGGCGTCGGCGGTCGCGGTGATCCCGGTGATGAGCAGCGCGACCACCAGCGGCACGATCGTCATCTTGAGCGCGTTGAGCCACAGCAGGCCGATCGGTTCGATAAAGGGTAGCGAGGCGGTCGCGGCGGCGAGCGAAACGCCCTCGACCGCGATCCCGAGCAGCATGCCGGCGACGAGCGCCCCAAGGATGATCCATGCCGATTTCAAGTTCAAATCCCCCAAAGGAACGCTGGCCAGCTTGCCAAGCAAAACGGCGTAACCTAGGGCCATCCCAGGAACGCCGGGGCAGGCTCTGTCTTCATCCCGGCTTAGGTAGCAGAGGTGGTATGCGCAAGTTTTTCGGAACCGATGGCATCCGCGGCCTGACCAACCAGATCCCGATGACGGTCGAGGTCGCGATGCGCGTCGGCATGGCGGCGGGCGCGCATTTCCTGCGCGGCGACCACAAGCATCGGGTGGTGATCGGCAAGGACACGCGGCTTTCGGGCTATATGCTTGAAAATGCGCTCGTCGCGGGGTTCACCAGCGTCGGCATGGACGTGGTGCAGGTGGGGCCGATGCCCACTCCCGCGATTGCGATGCTGACCCGGTCGATGCGCGCCGACCTCGGCGTGATGCTGTCGGCCAGCCACAATCCCTTTTACGATAACGGCATCAAGCTGTTCGGGCCCGATGGTTACAAGCTGTCCGACGCCGACGAGGCACAGATCGAGCTGTTGCTCGCGAGCGAACCGAAGCTCGCTGAACCCGCACAGATCGGCCGCGCGAAGCGCATCGACGATGCGCGCGGGCGCTATATCCATGCGGTGAAGCAGAGCCTGCCCGAATCGGTGCGGCTCGACGGGCTGAAGATCGTGCTAGATTGCGCCAATGGCGCCGCGTACAACAGCGCGCCGACGGTGTTCTGGGAACTCGGCGCCGATGTCGTCGCGATCGGGGTCACGCCGAACGGCATCAACATCAACGACAAATGCGGATCGACCGCGCCCGGCCTGCTGCAGGAAACCGTCGTCGCGAGCGGCGCCGACATCGGCATCGCGCTCGATGGCGATGCCGACCGGCTGATCGTCGTCGACGAAAAGGGCGCGATCGTCGACGGCGACCAGATCATGGCGCTGATCGGCGCGAGCTGGGCGCGGCAGGGGCGGCTGAAGGGCGGCGGGGTCGTCGCGACGGTGATGTCGAACCTCGGGCTCGAACGGTTTCTCGAAGGCCAGGGGCTGACGCTCGAGCGGACCAAGGTCGGCGACCGTTATGTGCTCGAACGCATGAAGAGCGGCGGGTTCAACGTCGGCGGCGAACAGTCGGGGCATATGATCTTGTCCGACCATGCGACGACCGGCGACGGCACGCTGGCGGGGCTTCAGGTGCTCGCCGAACTCGTCGCGTCGGGCAAGCCCGCGAGCGAATTGCTCCACCAGTTCGATGCGGTGCCGCAGCTTTTGAAGAATGTCCGCTTCGCGGGCGGTGCGCCGCTTGACGATGCCCATGTCAAAGCCGCGATCGCCGACGGCGAAGCCGCGCTCGCCGGGCGCGGGCGCCTCGTCATCCGCGCCTCGGGCACCGAACCCCTCATCCGCGTCATGGCCGAAGGCGATGACGCATCCCAGGTAGAAAGCGTCGTCGACAGTATCTGCGACGCAGTCAGAAAGGCAGTAAGTTAATGTTGGAAATGCGACCCGATTGCGAAAAGTGCGGCAAGGACCTGCCCGCGAACATGCACGGCGCCTTCATCTGTTCGATGGAATGTACCTTTTGCGCCAATTGTGCCGACCGGTTGGACGAGCAATGCCCCAACTGCGGCGGCGACCTGCTCGACCGGCCGTTGCGCGAGGGCGCGATCCTCGCGAAATATCCGGGCTCGACGGTGCGGAAGTACAAGGTTTGACCGCACGCGTCCTGATCATCGCCGGCTCCGACAGCGGGGGCGGCGCGGGGATTCAGGCCGATATCAAGACGGTCACGATGCTCGGCGGCCATGCGATGACCGCGATCACCGCGATCACCGCGCAGAACACGCTGGGGGTCGAGGGCGTCCATGCCATCCCGACCGAGATGGTGGTGCAGCAGATGCGCTGCGTTGCCGAGGACATCGGGGTCGATGCGGTCAAGATCGGGATGCTCGGCAGCGCCGACACCGCGATGGCGGTCGCCGAGGAACTGATCTCGGGCGTTTATGGCGAATCCTTCGTCTTCGATCCGGTGATGGTCGCGACCAGCGGCGCGATGCTCGCCGATCCCAAGACGATCGACGCGATGGAACTGCTCGCGAATCTGAGCACCGTCGTGACGCCGAACTGGCCCGAGCTCGCCGCGCTGCGCGGATGTGCGGCGATCACCGCCGACACGGTCGAGGCCGAAGCGGTCGCCTATGCGCAAAAGGTCGAGGCCGCAGTGCTTGCCAAGGGCGGCCATGGCGGGGGCGAGACGGTCATCGACCGGCTGGTCACCGGGCATGGCACGATCGCGTTGTGGGAAGCGCCGCGGATCGACACCCGCAGCACCCACGGCACCGGCTGCACGCTGGCGAGCGCGATCGCAACCGGGCTGGCGCAGGGCATGCCGCTCGAACCCGCGGTCGCGCGCGCGCGCGACTTTGTGCGGCTGGCGCTGCTCGACGCGCCGGGGCTGGGGCAGGGGCACGGCCCGATGGGGCAGCAACTGGTGCGCAACGACGGGCTGTTCACCGGCCCGGCGCTCAACCAGATCACCCTGCCGGCGAAGGATTATGCGGCGTCGGTTGCTTTTTACAAACAGATGGGTCTGACGCAGATCGTCGACAGCCCGGACAATGGCTATGCGCGTTTCGAGGCGATCAACGGGGTAACCTTGTCGATCCACGTCGGCGACGGCGAAGCAGGCGGCGCGACGACCTATCTGGAAAGCGGCGCGCTCGATGCCTGGGTCGCCTATCTGGCGCGGCGCGGGGTGCAGTTCGAGCAGATGCCGGCCGACGAGGAATGGGGCTGGCGCGAGGCGCGGCTGAGCGATCCGGCGGGGAACCGGCTGTGCCTGTACCAGGCGGGCGAATATCGGAGATATCCGCCGTGGCGGGTGTGATCGTCGGCGTCGACGAAGCCGGGCGCGGACCGCTCGCCGGCCCCGTCGTCGCGGCCGCGGTGTTGCTCTGCGACGGCGGCATCGCCGGCCTCGACGACAGCAAGAAACTCAGCGCCAAACGTCGCGCCGCACTCGAGATCGAGATCAGGGCACGCTGCCGCTGGGGCATCGGCGAGGCGAGCGTCGAGGAAATCGACCGCATCAACATCCTGCAGGCGACCTTCCTCGCCATGACCCGCGCGGTCGAGGCGCTGGGGATCGAACCCGCCGAGGTGCTCGTCGACGGCAACCGCCTGCCGCGCTGGCGCTACACCGCGCGCGCGATCATCGGCGGCGACGCGACGCATCCTTGCATCTCGGCCGCCAGTATCCTCGCCAAGGAACATCGCGACCGCTTCATGATCGCGGCGGCGCGCGACTTCCCCGGCTTTGGCTGGGAAACCAACATGGGTTATGGTACCGCCCGTCATCTCGCGGCGCTGCGTCAGCATGGTCCCACGCCGCTCCATCGGACCAGTTTTGCCCCGGTCGCTCAATTGCAGCTGGTCTGACCGCAAATCCGTAAAGGGGAGACGGCGATGAGCAAGGGTTTCACGGCCGACGACGTCGGCGCGCAAACGGGCCGAAGCTTCCTTGTCACCGGTGCCAATGCCGGGCTGGGTTTCGAGGTGTCGCGGGTGCTGGCAGCGCGCGGCGCGCATGTCATCCTCGCCTGCCGCGACGCGGGCAAGGCGGCGGCGGCGATCGATCGCATCCGCGCCGACGTGCCGGCGGCCGAATTGTCGTTCCAGCCGCTCGATCTCGCCGATCTCGACCAGGTGCGCGAGGCGGCGAAAGCGGTGCTGGCGGGACCGCGGATCGACGTGCTGGTCAACAATGCCGGGGTGATGATCCCGCCCAAGACGCTGACCAAACAGGGGTTTGAGCTGCAGTTCGGGGTCAACCACCTCGGCACTTTCGCGTTGACGGGACTGATCCACCCCCATGTCGACGACCGTATCGTCATCACCGGCAGCATCGCGCACAAGGGCGGCGAAATCGATTTCAGCGACCTCTCGGCGAGCCGGAGCTATCACAACTGGCAACGCTATCAGGCGAGCAAGCTCGCGAACCTGCTCCATATGTTCGAACTCGACCGGCGGCTGAGCGCCGCGGGGCGCTCGACGCAGGCGATCGGGTGTCATCCCGGGGTCGCGCTGACCGAGTTGACGCGGCATTTGCCGTTGCCGCTGCGCACGATGACACCGCTGGCGGCGCCCTTCTTCAACAGCGCCGCGCAGGGCGCCTGGCCGACCCTGCAGGCGGCGACCGGCGCGCATGTCCAGGGCGGGGATTATCTCGGGCCGCAGGGGCTGGGCGAGATATCGGGACGCTCGGGTCCGGCGCGTGCGACGCGCACCGCGCGCGATCCGAAGCTGGCGCGCGAGTTATGGGAGCGGTCGGTGGATCTGACCGGGGTCGATCCGGGGATATAGGCGGCCAAGACCGCGCGGAATGGGGGAGATGCGATGGGCCAGCATATGATGGGCGAGGGGCCGCTGCACGATGATGCGGGACGGCTGATCGATCCCGGCTATGCCACGCGCGAGGTGCGCTGGTACGATCGTGCCGCGATCGGCGCCGAAGCGGTGCGGATCAAGGAATGGGACTATTATTGCGTCATGAACGCCGATCTGGCGCTGGCGCTGACTGTCGCGGACAACGCCTATGCCGGCTTTCTGGGGGTGTCGTGGATGGATTTGCGGGCCGGGAGCTTCGTCAATCATGGCGTGCTGATCCCCGAACCGATGGGGCGCATGGCCTTGCCGGCCAGCGCCGATTACGGCGATATCGTGGAGGCGGCGGACGGGATGGAACTGGCGTTCCGACACGAGGCCGGAGGGCGCCGGCTGACCGTCCACGCGCCGGGCTTCGCCGATGGACGCGGATTGTCGGGCGAGATCTGGCTCGACCAGCCCGCGATGGACCGGATGGTGATCGCGACCCCCTTCGCCGACGATCCGCATGCCTTTTACTATAATCAGAAGATCAACTGCATGCCGGCGCGAGGGCGCGTTAAGATCGGCAGAGAATCTCATGATTTCCTGTCCGAAAATGCGTTTTCGGTGCTCGATTGGGGGCGCGGCGTCTGGACCTATGACAATGTCTGGTACTGGGGGTCGGCATCGGGGCTGGTCGACGGTCGGCGCTTCGGTTTCAACATCGGCTATGGTTTCGGCGACACCTCGGCGGCGAGCGAGAATATGCTCTTCATCGACGGCCGCGCGCACAAGCTCGACCAAGTCGATTTCCACATGCCCGAAGGCCCGCCCGACAGCGGAAACTGGCGCTTTTCGAGCAATGACGGACGGTTCGAACTCGACTTCGCTCCCGCCGTCAATCGCTGGGCCAAGGTCGACGCCGGGATGGTCCGGACTGAGCAGGATCAGGTCTTCGGCTGGTTTTCGGGGCGCGTGATCCTCGACGACGGCACCGCGATGACCGTTCGCGACCTGCCGGGCTTCGCCGAGAAGGTCTGGAACCGCTGGTAGCAGCCAGCGCCCAGGTTGACCCGTCAATCCTCCCTGTCGCGTAGCGATGGGGAGGGGGACCGCCGCGAAGCGGTGGTGGAGGGGCCGCGACGTTACGCTATAGCCCCTCCGTCAGCGCTCCGCGCTGCCACCTCCCCATGGCTTCGCCACGGGGAGGATCGAATTTGAGATTTTTTTCGGCACTGAGTCCTCTTCGCCACACCACCACCCGTTGAGTCTCCGATTCGGCCGAGACTCCATATGGTGTGTGGGACTCGTTTCGTTCCCCTGGCGTTAACCTTTATGACACCCGGAATCCTTAGAATCCCGGGCTTGACGGCGGACTCCGCCGGACTCATCAGGGCCTTCTTTTCATGCGGGACAGGGGCGAAACATGGGTGTGATGGAACGGGTGAAGGCACCCGCGGTGAAGCAGCGCGCGGCAAAAACGGTGCCGGTCGACCTGCCGCTCGACAGCATCCTGCAGGGCGATTGCGTCGAAATGATGCGCCGCCTGCCCGCGGCGTCGGTCGACATGATCTTCGCCGACCCGCCGTATAATCTTCAGCTTGGCGGCGACCTGCATCGCCCCGACGGCAGCCAGGTCGACGCGGTCAACGACGAATGGGACAAGTTCGACAGCCTCGCGACCTATGATCGCTTCACCCACGCCTGGCTCGCCGAGGCGAAGCGCATCCTGAAACCCGGCGGCAGCATCTGGGTGATCGGCAGCTATCACAATATCTTCCGCGTCGGCGCCGCGCTGCAGGATCGCGGTTACTGGATCCTCAACGACGTCGTGTGGCGCAAGGCGAACCCGATGCCCAATTTCAAGGGCACGCGTTTCACCAACGCGCACGAGACGCTGATCTGGGCGTCGATGGGCGAGAAGGCGAAATATACCTTCAACTATCGCGCGATGAAGACGCTCAACGACGAATTGCAGATGCGCAGCGACTGGCTGATCCCGATCTGCGCGGGGCAGGAGCGGCTGAAGAAGGGCGGGCACAAGGTCCATCCGACCCAGAAGCCCGAGGCGCTGCTTTACCGGATTCTGCTCGCCTGTTCGAACCCTGGCGACGTGATCCTCGATCCCTTTTTCGGGACCGGCACGACGGGCGCGGTCGCGAAGCGCCTCGGCCGCCATTATATCGGGATCGAGCGCGAGGATGATTATATCGCCGCGGCGAAGGAGCGCATCGAAATGGCGCTGCCGCTCGACGAGAGCGCGGTGAAGACGATGATGGCGCCGAAAGCGGCGACGCGCGTCGCCTTTGGCACGCTGGTCGAATGCGGCCTGATCGCGCCGGGGTCGGTGCTGACCGACAGCAAGCGGCGCTGGAAAGCGACCGTGCGCGTCGACGGCAGCCTCGATTGCGCCGGCCAGCCTGCGGGGTCGATCCACAAGGTCGGCGCCGGGGTCCAAGGCGCTCCGAGTTGCAACGGCTGGACCTTCTGGCATGTCGACGACGGCAAGCAATTGCGGGTGATCGATGCGGTGCGGCAGGACTGGCTGCTGGCCAACGAGGCGTAGCATCACGGTGTCATTGCGAGGAGCCGAAGGCGACGAAGCAATCTCCAGCCATCGGTGTCGCGCAACGTCGATGGCTGGAGATTGCTTCGCTTCGCTCGCAATGACGGATAGGGAAGAGGCATGTTCCAACCACTGACCAAGCCCGACCTCGGCAACGCATCATCCGATGCGCGGCTCTATTGCCGCCCGGCCTGCTTTGTCGACCGCCCGCATGAACTCGACGACGCCTGCCTTCGTGTCGCCGACTCCATGGTCTGGTTCGCCGCCTGGCACATCAGCCTGCGCGATGGGGGCGTCGTCAAATCGGCGATCGTCACGGTTCCCGAATTCGCTGATTGGGTCGCGGCGATGCCTGATCACCTCGTCGCCATGGCCGCCGCCCAGCGCGCCGGCGTGCTGCGTCCGCGCGGGGCGCTGCAGCTTGGCGAACGCATCGTGCGGCTGAATGAACCGCAGCTGATGGGCATCCTCAACATCACCCCCGACAGCTTTTCCGACGGCGGTAAACATGTCGACAGCGCCGCGGCGATCGACGCGGGCTTCGCGATGGCGTCGGCAGGCGCGGCGATCATCGACGTCGGCGGGGAGTCGACCCGGCCCGGTGCGCCGCTCGTCTGGGAAGGCGACGAGATCGAGCGCGTGCAGGCGACCGTCGCGGGACTGGCGAAAGGCGGGGTCGCGGTGTCGATCGACACGCGCAAGGCGGCGGTGATGGAGGCGGCGCTCGCCGCCGGCGCGACGATCGTCAACGATGTGTCGGCGCTGCGTTACGATGACCGCGCGATGGAGGTCGTCGTCAAGGCGGGCTGCCCGGTCGTGCTGATGCACGCGCCCGCGGCGAAGAGCGACCCGCATGAAGGCGGCGATTACGGCCATGTCTTGTTCGACGTCTATGACCTGCTCGCCGAGCGCGTCGCGGCATGCATCGCGGCGGGGGTCGACCCCGCGAAGATCATCGTCGATCCGGGACTCGGTTTCGGCAAGGGCATCGGCGACAATCTGGCGCTGATCAACGGCCTCGCGCTGTTTCACAGCCTCGGTTGTTCGATATTGTTCGGCGCGAGCCGCAAGCGGATGATCGGCGCGCTCGACAATGAAGCGCCCGCCGACCAGCGGCTCGGCGGCACGGTGGCGCTGCATTATCAGGCGGCGACGCAGGGCGCGCAATTGCTGCGCGTTCACGACATCGCCGAGAACCGGCAGGCGCTGCGCATATGGCGCGGGCTCAGGGATGCCGCGCTGACCGCCTGAGCGCCACGGCGCGCCGCATCGTGCGCAACCCAATCCTCTTCCCGTGCGTCTCTTTTGTGAAGCTCCCCCGTTCTGGCGGCGCTATTCCCAAGGAGATTTTTATGCAGCTGCCCCATGGCGCGCATGTCGCCGTCGCAGACGGCGAACGGTTTGTCCTGTTCCGCAACGATGGCGACGCCGCCATCATTAACCTCGTCGATGCTGTGAGCCCCGAGGTCGAAACCTCCAACCGCAGCGGCGCCAGCCCCGAGGTCCGCGATCTGGACGAACGCGGCCACGCGGCGGGCGTTGCGGCATTGCTCAACAAGCGTGTGCTCGACAATGATATCGAAAAATTGCTGATCGTTGCCGACCCGCATACGCTGGGAGTCATGCGCGGCCATTATCACGGCGAACTGGAAAAACGACTGATTGGTGAAATCGCCAAGACATTGACCAACGCCGACACCGCGCAGATCGAACAGGCGATTTCGGCGGCCTGAAGTCCTTCAGGCGGCGGTATCGATCCCGAGATCGCTGAGCTTGCGGTACAGCGTCGAGCGCCCGATCCCCAGCCTTCGTGCGACTTCGCTCATCCGGCCGCGATAGTGGCCGATCGCGAGACGGATCACGTCGGCCTCGATCTCCTCGAGCGGGCGGAGGTTGCCGTCGGGCAGGTAGAGGGTGACGCCGATCGCTTCGCCGTTGATCGCGACATCGCCCTGGCCAACCATGCTGCCGCCGGCGAGCGTCGCCTCGAGCGCCTGGAAATCGGCGCTGGTGAGCACGTCGGTGGTGCTGCCGACCGCAGCGCGGAACAGCACGTCCTGCAACTGGCGGACATTGCCCGGCCAGGCATAGGCGGCGAGCAGGCGCAGCGCGTCGTCGGTGACCCCGATCGGCCCCATGCCCGGCAAGCCGCCGATACGCGCGAGCAAATGGCGCGCGAGCGGGCCGACGTCGCCGCGGCGCTCCGAGAGCGAGGGCAGGGTGAACTGCGCGCTCGACAAGGCGTAGAACAGGTCTTCGCGGAAATGGCCGGCCTCGATCAGCTTGTCGAGCGGGCTGGCGCTGGTCGCGATGATGCGCACGTCGACGCTCTGGCGGATGCTGCCGCCGATCATCTGGACTTCGCCGGTGTTGAGGAATTCGACGAGCTTCGCCTGCGTCTCGAGCGGGATGCACTCGACATGGTCGATGATGATGCTGCCCGCGTCGGCCTGCACCAGCCGGCCGACCTGGCGGTCGAAGGCGCCCGGAAAGGCGCCGCGTTCGTGGCCGAACAGCCCCGATCCGATCAGCCCCGGCGACACCGCCGAGCAATCGACCATCACCAGCCCGCCGCGGGCGCGCGGGCTGGCGCTGTGGATCGCGCGGGCAAAGACTTCCTTGCCGGTGCCGGGCTTGCCGTTGATCATCACCGGCACGCGCGCGCGCGCCGCCTTGGCGGCGATCGCGAGCGCGCTGCGGAAATTGGGGCTCGACCCGATGATCTCCTCGAACGCCAGCGGCGCGCGCAGCTTTTCGGTGAGCGGGCGGAGCTCGGCTTGCGGGCCGCTTGTCGTGGTGATGCGGTCGAGCGCGTTGAGCAATCGGTCGGGGGCGATCGGTTTCTGGACAAAATCGCTTGCCCCGGCGCGCATCGCGCTGACCGCGACCTCGACCCCGTTGCGCATCGTGATGACGATCAGCGGTAGCGCGGGGCGCCAGCGGCGCAGTTCGGCGACGAATTCGGCCATATCCATGCCCGGCGTGCCCTGATCGACAAGCACGGCGTCGAGCGCCATGCCTTCCTGGGTGCCGAGCTTGGCGAGCGCGGTGTCGGTGTCGCCGGCGATCACGCTGCGCCAGCCGCCACGCGACACAAGCGCCGACAGGAAGCGCTGTTGCGCCGTTTCGCTGTCGACGATCATCACCATTCGGGTGTCGCGCGCGCTTGCCATCGGTGTGAATATGCCCCCATTGGGCGGCAGTTTTCTGCCACCTGTTCCGCGTCGAACCGCCGATCTACGCGAAAGGGGTAAAAGGGCGATTAAGCGCGTCGGGCTTTTGCGGCGGGCGACTTATCGCGAAACCATCTATTGAGCATCGCGGGAGGCATGGCTAAGACCGGCGCGAAGGCCGATTCCGGGCCGGGCGCGGCGCGCCCGCTCGGCGTCCGGCAGCGACAAAGGGGAAAAAGCCATGGCACAGCAGGAAATGAAGGCAGCGGAAGACACCTATTCGGGTTTCATCAGCCTGTTCAAGGTCGGGTCGATCATCACCGCGATCGTCGTCGTCCTCGTCGTCCTCCTGATCTCCTGACCGGACCGGCATGCGTATCGCTGTCCTGAAGGAACTCGCCGCCGGCGAGACCCGCGTCGCCGCCACTCCGGAAACCGTGAAGAAATTCATTGGCTTGGGTGCGGAACTTGCCGTCGAATCGGGAGCGGGTGACAGCGCGTCGATCGCCGATGCCGACTATAGCGCCGCGGGCGCGACGGTCGGATCGCGCGCCGATGTGCTGAAGGGCGCGAACATCGTCCTCGCCATCCAGGGACCCGATCCCAAGGGGCTGACGGGGATGGCCGACGGCGCCTGGCTGGCGGCGGGGCTCAACCCGTTCGGCGAGCGCGAGCGTGTCGATGCCTATGCCAAGCTCGGTATCGAGGCGCTGGCGATGGAGTTCATGCCGCGCATCACCCGCGCGCAGTCGATGGATATCCTGTCCAGCCAGGCGAATCTCGCGGGCTATAAGGCGGTCCTGATGGCGGCGAACGCCTATGGCCGTGCGTTTCCGATGATGATGACCGCGGCGGGCACCGTCAGCGCCGCCAAGGCGTTCGTGATGGGCGTCGGCGTTGCGGGGCTGCAGGCGATCGCGACCGCGCGCCGCCTGGGCGCGCAGGTCAGCGCGACCGACGTGCGTTCGGCGACCAAGGAACAGATCATGTCGCTCGGCGCCAAGCCGATCTTCGTCGAGGCCGTCGCCGGCATCGAGGGCGAGGGCGCGGGCGGCTATGCCACCGAAATGTCCGACGAATATAAGGCGGCGCAGGCCGAGCTGGTCTCGTCGCACATCGCCAAGCAGGACATCGTCATCACCACCGCGCTGATCCCGGGGCGCCCTGCGCCGCGGCTGATTTCGGACGCGCAACTCGCGACGATGCGCGCCGGCAGCGTGATCGTCGACATGGCGGCCGAAAGCGGCGGCAATGTCGAGGGTGCGGTCTCGGGCGAGGCGAGGAAGATCCACGGCGTCACGGTCATCGGCGCGAAGAATATCGCGGCGCTGATGCCCGCCGATACCAGCGCGCTGTTCAGCCGCAACCTCTTCAACTTCCTCTCGGCCTTCTGGGACAAGGAAGCGGGCAAGCCGGTGCTCGACGAGGAAATCGGCACCGCGGTGCGGCTGACGCAGGGCGGCAAGGTGGTGCACGAGCGTTTGCTGGGGTGATGCGGCGCTACGCGTGCGTCGCGACACTGGCGCTGGCGATTGCGACGTCTTCGGCGGATGCCAAAGAGGCCGACGCCGGGTCGATCCGTTATGGATTTGATACGTTGCTGGTCCCCGGGGACCCCGCTGAGCGGACGCACACGGTAGACAAGAAGGACGTCTGGTTCGTCGGCAAGGCCGTGCCCGCAGGCGCGGTCGTGCTTGATGCGCCGGTTGCCATTCCGAAAACCAAGGCGGTCCTCGAAAAGGGCCTGCCGCTGTCCATTGCGACGAGCAGTTATTTCATCGCGTGTCAGCAGGGTCTGTCGGTCACCGCCGGCCTTTTCGGCGGTGGCAAGGCGTCGGTTTGCCTGATCGATTACGACCGGGACGGTGTGCTCGATTCATGGTTCCGGAGCAGCGTCGCCACGATCTGGAGCGAATATCTCGGCAATATCCAGCGCGATGACATCTATCCTATCGGACCGATTGCGGCGACGCGCCTTACCCCTGAACAGGTCGACGACCTTGAGTCCTGGACGATGTATGCGCTGCGTTATGTCGGCGGCAGGCTGACCTATTGTATCGGCCTTGGCTATACTTGCCTGACCAACGGTCCGAAGATCGAGCCGATGGCGACCGAGCAGACGGTGGAGTTCGTAGGCGGCGAATATGGCTTCGCCCTTCTGGCCGACGGGCGATTGAACATCCGAATGATCCGCGATCCGCACAAGATGGTCTTCGTGCGCGGCGGTCTCGTAGCGCCGGCCCCTTGACCACGGGCAGCAAGGTTCGCTTCGCTTGCTAGGCCAAGCGTAGCCGGGCAATTTGTGCCGCCACGCGTCGCGTGACCCGCACTCCATTCGTCGCAAACGAGCGGCCCGCTGGAACGATCCTGTCGCCGTGGGAGTCATGCAGGGAGAGGGGACATCCCCCCGATCTCTGGAGATGATGTCATGAAAATCAGCTATCTGACGACGGCGGCCATGGTCGCCGCGCTCGGCCTTTCGGCTTGCAGCAAGACCGACGCGCCGCCCGCCACCGAAACCACGACCGTCGCCGAAGGCGACGCGGTGCCCGCCGATACCATGGCGCCGAGCACCAACCCGATGGTCGGCGGCGCCGAAATGTTCCCGACCAAGACGATCGTCGACAATGCGATCGCCTCGCCGATCCACAAGACGCTGGTCGCCGCGGTGACGCAGGCCGGACTGGTCGACACGCTGAAGGGCGCGGGTCCGTTCACCGTCTTCGCGCCGACTGACGACGCCTTTGCCAAGGTGCCGAAGGCGACGCTCGACGGCCTGATGCGTCCGGCGCAGAAAAGCGTGCTTGCCGACGTGCTGAAATATCATGTCGTCGCCGGCAAGCTGACCGCCGCCGATCTTGCCGCCAAGATTACCGCCGGCGGCGGCAAGGCGGTGCTCAAGACCGTCAACGGGCAGGATCTGACCGCGACGATGGCGGGCAATGTCATCACCCTGACCGGTGCCGACGGCAGCAAGGCGACGGTGACGCAGGCCGACGTCAACCAGTCGAACGGGGTGATCCATGTCGTCGACGGGGTGCTGACGCCGAAGATGTAGGCTTGAGGCGCCGACCGCGATGCCGACGAATCGGGCCCGCGATGCCGTCTGGACGGCGCCGCGGGCCTGTTTCTCTTGGCGGACTATCGCCAGCGAAGCACGGTTCGTGGGAAAATTGATAGAAAATGGCCGATTATGGCCTTTTCATGACAATGTTCTTGCTTAGGATGGGGCCGAGGGTTTGACCCCGTCCTTTCCTTATCCGGAGAAATGTCTGATGTTGCGTGCCAAGTTTCTTGTTGCCCCCCTTCTTGCCTTGACCACCGTGCTTGCCGTTCCTGCCCATGCCTGGGCCGACGAAGTGGCCGCCGAAGCCGCGCCCGACACGACCGTCGCGCAGGCCGCCGCCAACACCCCCGATCTGACGACGCTGGCGCAGGCGATTTCGGCCGCCGGACTTGGCGATACGCTCAACGGCGCCGGCCCCTACACCGTCTTTGCGCCGACCGACGCCGCTTTCGCCGCGGTTCCGCAGCCGATGACCGACTATCTGATGGCCCCCGCCAACAAATGGGCGCTGGAGCAGGTCCTGACCTATCATATCGTGCCCGGCGAGATCACCGCCGAGGATCTGTACAAGAAGATCAAGGCCGGTGGCGGCACCGCGAAGCTGACCACCGTCGCGGGCCAGGAGATCTCGTTCACCGAGGTTCAGGGCAATATCAAGGTCGACGGCACGCAGGGCAGCTCGGGCTACATCACCCGGTCAGACGTCGCGCAGTCGAACGGCATGGTCCATGTGCTGAACGGCGTGCTGATCCCGACGATCACGCCGCCCGCAGCGCCCGCAGCCGATGCCGCGGCGCCGGCGGAAGCGACCCCCGCGAGCTGATCGCCCGCGACATTTAATTGCCGCATGGGCCCGCAATCCGCCACCCGGCGATTGCGGGCCCGTCTTTTTGCGCGTCTTAGGAGTCGACAGGGTGGCGGCGGCGCGGCAAGAGGTGCGCTCGCGGAATCAGCAGGGGAGCTCGCCGTGGATTTCATCGGTATTTTTTCGATTTTCGTCCTGGCGTGCTTCGTCGGTTATTTCGTCGTCTGGTCGGTGACCCCGGCGCTGCACACGCCGTTGATGAGCGTGACCAACGCCATTTCGTCGGTGATCATCGTCGGCGCGCTGATCGCCAGCGCCGCCGCGGGCTCGGCGACGTCGAAATGGCTCGGACTCGCCGCGGTCGTGATGGCCAGCATCAACATCTTCGGCGGCTTCGCGGTCACCGCGCGCATGCTCGCGATGTACAAGAAGAAGGCGCGCTGAGATGGACATGCAATCGATCCTCTCCGCCGCGACCGGCGAACACGGCCTCGCCGTGAATCCCTGGGCCGCCGTCGCCTATCTGGTGTCGGGCGTGCTCTTCATCCTCGCGCTGCGCGGGCTTTCGAGCCCCGCGACCGCGCAAAGCGGCAACCGTTTCGGCATGGCCGGCATGCTCATCGCGGTCGTCACGACGCTGCTGACGCATGCGCCGGTCGATGCGGCGGGCGTGCTCGACAGCGTTAGCCTGATCGAAATCCTTGTCGCGATCGGGATCGGTGCCGTGATCGGTATCGTCATGGCGCGCCGCATCGCGATGACCGCGATGCCGCAGCTCGTCGCGGCGTTCCATAGCCTCGTCGGCCTGGCGGCGGTCGCGGTCGCGGCGGCGGCCTACCTCAACCCGCTCGCGTTCGGCATTGCCGATGCGGCGGGGCAGATCCATGTCGTCAGCCGCATCGAGATGGGGCTCGGCATCGCGATCGGTGCGATCACCTTCTCGGGCTCGGTCATCGCCTTCCTCAAGCTCAACGGCAATATGTCGGGTTCGCCGATCATGCTGCCCGGGCGGCATATCATCAACCTTGGCACGCTCGCCGCGATCGTCGGCCTGACCGCCTATTTCACGCAGGACCAGTCGCCTTGGGTGTTCTGGACGATCACCGGCCTTAGCTTCGCGATCGGTTTCCTGCTGATCATCCCGATCGGCGGCGCCGACATGCCCGTCGTGGTGTCGATGCTCAACAGCTATTCGGGTTGGGCAGCGGCGGCGATGGGCTTCACCCTCGGCAACACCGCGATGATCATCACCGGCGCGCTGGTGGGCTCGTCGGGCGCGATCCTGTCGTACATCATGTGCCGCGCGATGAACCGCAGCTTCATCAGCGTGATCGCAGGCGGTTTCGGCGGCGACGATGCCGCAGCAAGCTCGGGCGGGTCGAAGGAACAGCGCCCGTGGAAACCGGGCAGCGCCGAGGATGCGGCCTTCCTGATGAGCCAGGCCGAGAATGTCATCATCGTCCCCGGATACGGCATGGCGGTGGCGCAGGCGCAGCACGCGCTGCGCGAGATGGGCGACCAGCTCAAGAAGGAAGGCGTCAACGTCAAATATGCGATCCATCCGGTCGCGGGACGCATGCCGGGCCATATGAACGTGCTGCTGGCCGAGGCGAATGTGCCCTATGACGAAGTCTTCGAGCTCGAGGACATCAACGGCGAATTCGCGCAATGCGACGTCGCTTTCGTCATCGGCGCGAACGACGTGACCAACCCGGCGGCGAAGACCGACAAGACGTCGCCGATCTATGGCATGCCGATCCTCGATGTCGCCAATGCCAAGACCGTGCTGTTCGTGAAGCGCTCGATGGGCGGGGTCGGCTATGCCGGCGTCGACAACGACGTCTTCTATATGGACCAGACGATGATGCTGCTCGGCGATGCCAAGAAGATGGCCGACGACATCGTCAAGGCGCTGAGCGGCAGCGGGCACTAGACAAGAATCGTCGCCCCTGCGAAGCAGGGGCCGCTATGACGGCAGCTCCAGACTGCCAGCGGCCCCCGCCTACGCGGGGGCGACGTGTTTTAGAGGGACCTTATGCGCAAAATCGGCCTGATCGGCGGCATCAGCTGGGCATCGACCGAGCTCTATTACCGCCACCTCAACAAGGGCGTGCAGAAGCGCCTCGGCACCGCCTGTTCGGCACCGATCATCCTCGAAAGCCTCAACTATTGCGAGCTGTCGCGGCTGACGACGCCCGAGCAATGGGACCATGCGAAGTTCGTGCTGATCTCCTCGGCGCTGCGGCTCCAGGCCGCGGGCGCGACCGCGCTGATGATCGCGGCCAATTCGATGCACCGGATCGCCAAGGATATCGAGGGCGCGCTGTCGATTCCGCTGATTCATATCGTCGATGAGACGGGCGAGAAATTAAAGGCCGACGGAATCAAGTCTGCGGCGGTCATCGGCACCCGCAATGTGATGACCGAGCCATGGTTCCGCCAGAATCTGGTGCGCTACGGACTGACACTCGCGCCCTATGATGCCGAACGCGCCGAGGCGATCGACAACATCATCTATGACGAGCTGATGCAGGGCAAGGTCACCGAAAATTCGCGCCGCACGATGAAGACCTTCATCACCGACATCGCGAAACAGGATGTCCAGGCGCTGGTACTCGCCAGCACCGAACTGGTGATGCTCGTCGATCCCGACGCCAATGTGCTGCCGGTCTATGACACCACGCGCATCCATGTCGCGGCAGGGGTGGACTGGATTTTGGGGGATACGCCCTGAACTGATCCTCCCTGTGGCGAAGCCATGGGGAGGGGGACCGTTCGCGAAGCGAATGGTAGAGGGGCCGCGGCGCCGCACCGACGCCTGACGGCGTCGGCCCCTCCGTCAGCGCTTCGCGCTGCCACCTCCCCATGGCTTCGCCACAGGGAGGATCGAGTAACTACCCCATCTTCGTCCAGGTCACCGTCCTGCAAAAGACGCTGACGCAGCCCTTCATCGTCATCTTGCCGCCCTTCGCGGTGAGATGTGCCTTATAATAGCGGCCGTCCTCAGGGCTGTAGCCTTGGCCCTTCCACGCATTGCCGTCGGCGGCGAGGTCCCAGTAGATTTGCAGACCCGATACCTGGCGCGCGCGCTTCGCCTTGTCGGGATTGCGTTCGTCGCGCTGGCCGCCGGCGGGCTGGGCGATCAGCAATTTGTGGACCTTGCCGCACAGCTTGGCGCCGCAGGCATAGATGTCGACGATCGCCTTGCCGTCGTCGGTGGCCCAGCGGCCGGTAATCGATTGCGGCGCAACCGCCGACGCCGGCGATGCGGCGACGAACACGGCGGTCGCCGCGATGATAAGATGCTTCAATTTCTTCTCCCCGGTGCGGGCGGGGTTGCGACCCTGACCCTAGCTACATCCATGTCAGCAACATGGCTTGGCATGCGCGCAGTCTTGCACCATGCTGGCAAAAAACAAGGGAGAGTCTGATGCGATTCCATTATTTGGCCTTGCCGCTGGTTGCCGCGCTGATGGTCGCGGTGCCGACACAGGCCAGGACGATCAAGATCGAAGCGGGCGCCGCCGACGCGAACGAGAAACTCCAGGAAGCGCTGATCGTTGCGCAGCCCGGCGATGTCGTCGAACTCGGCGCGGGAACTTGGCATCTGACCGATGGCCTGTCGCTCGACGTGGCGAACGTCACGATCCGCGGCGCGGGGACGGGCGAGGGCGGATCGATCCTCGACTTCACGGGCCAGCAGGGCGCGGGCGAGGGGCTGCTCGTCACCAGCGACGATGTTTTTCTTACCAATTTTGCTGTGCTCAACAGCAAGGGCGACGGGATCAAGTCGAAGGGCGCCGACCGCATCGTCTATCACAAGCTGCGCGTCGAATGGACCGCGGGACCAAAGGAAACCAACGGCGCCTATGGCATCTATCCGGTCGAAAGCAGCGATGTACTGATCGACAGCGTCTACGTCCGCGGCGCGTCGGACGCGGGCATCTATGTCGGCCAGTCGAAGAATATCGTCGTCCGCGATTCGATCGCGACCGAGAATGTCGCGGGGATCGAGATCGAAAACAGCTACGACGCCGACGTCCACGACAATATCGCAACGAAGAACACCGGCGGTATATTGGTGTTCGACCTGCCCAGTCTGCCGATGCAGGGCGGGCACAACGTCCGCGTGTTCGACAATGACGTGAAGGACAACAGCACGCCCAATTTCGCGCCGAAGGGTAATATCGTCGCGAGCGTTCCGACCGGAACCGGTGTGCTGATCATGGCGAACCGCCATGTCGAGATTTTCGACAACGACTTCGATCAGAACGGCACCGCGAACGTCATGATCGTCGGCTATCGCTACGAGCATAAGGACCCGAAATACCAGCCGCTGCCGCGTCAGATCGTCGTGCGCGACAATGTGCATGGCAAGGCGGGCTATGCCCCGGCGTTCGACGGCGGGGCGCAGATCGCGGCGGCCTTCGGCGGCGCAATCCCGCCCGTCCTGTGGGACGGCGCGGGCGAGGATGTGATCGTGCTCGACAAGGTCGGGGTGCTGTCGCTCGGCCTGCCCGACGTCGCGACGCCGCGTGACCAGGCGAAGCCCGCGCCCGCGGACCTGTCGAAGGGCACGCCGCCCGCGGCACTGCCGGGGATCACGCTGCCTGAAGCGATGGAGGCGAAGGTCAAGTGAAGCGCGTTTTCGCCGCGCTGGCGGCGGCATTGCTGTGCGCGAGTGGCAGTTCGGCGGTTGTTATCCCGGTGCCCGAACCCGATCAGTCGCTGATCGAGGGCAGCGTCCTGCCGCCCAAATTGTCGGCGTTCCGGCTGTTCTGGCCGGACTCGTCGCAGCCGCTCGAATCGTTGACGCCCTATACGCTGCGCACCGCGCTGTTCTCGGACTATACCGAGAAGCACCGGATGTTCTGGATTCCGAAAGGCCGGAAAGCCTCGGTCGCCGCCGATGGCGGCATCGCTTTTCCGGTCGGCAGCATCATCGTCAAAAGCTTTGGCTGGCCCGACGTCAATGGCGGACGCCCGGTCGAGACGCGGCTGCTGATCCATCGCGCCGAAGGCTGGGTCGCGCTCCCCTATATCTGGGATGCCGACGGCAAGGATGCGACGCTGGCGCTGGGCGGGCGCCGCGTGGCGGTAAGCTTTAAGAGTCCCGACGGCGAAACACATGACATCCGCTACGCGGTGCCGAACAAGAACCAGTGCAAGGAATGCCACAGCCTGTCGGGCGAGATCGTGCCGATCGGACCCAAGGCGCGGAATTTTATACTGCCGGCGGGCGCGACCGACTATTGGCGTGGTATCACCTTCGACAAGCCTGCGGCGCTGAAACCGACGATGCCGCAATGGGACGACCCCAAATCGGGCAGCGTCGCGGACCGCGCGCGCGCCTATCTCGACGTCAATTGCGCGCATTGCCACAATCCGGCGGGCAGCGCGTCGAACAGCGGGCTGTTTCTGCGCTGGACCGACGATCCGACGACGGTCAATTACGGCGTCGGCAAGCGCCCGACCGCGGCGGGGCGCGGCAGCGGCGGCATGGATTTCGCGATCGCGCCGGGCGATCCCGACCACAGCTATATGATCTATCGCCTCGAAAGCACCGACGCCGGCATCGCGATGCCCGAAGTCGGACGCTCGACGGTGCACAAGGAGGGCGCGGCCCTGCTGCGGCAATGGATTGCGGAGATGCCGAAAGCATCGCATTAGACGCGCCATGACAAAGCTCGTCCTCCACGATTATTTCCGCTCCTCGGCGAGCTATCGCGTCCGCATCGCGCTCAACCTGAAAGGGCTCGCTTACGAGCGCGTCGAGGTCAGCCTGATCGCGGGCGAGCAGCGCAGCGACGCCTATCTCGAACTCAATGCGCAGGGCTTTGTGCCGCTGCTGATCGCCGATGGCGAGACGATCATCCAGAGCCTGGCGATTATCGACTGGCTCGACCGCGCCTTCCCCGAGCCGCGGCTGATTCCGGAGGAAGCAATGCCGCGCGCGGTCGCGCTGGCGCAGGCGCAGGTGGTGGCGAGCGACATCCACCCGCTCAACAACCTGCGCGTGCTCAAATATCTGACCCGCGACCTCGGCCTCAACGAGACGACCAAGGACCGCTGGATCGCCACCTGGATCGCGCAGGGATTTGAAGCTTTGGAAGCCATGGCGGGCGAGGGGACGTACCTTGGCGGCGCCACGCCGAGCATCGCCGACTGCTGTTTGGTGCCGCAGATGTACAACGCGCGGCGCTTCGAGGTGCCGCTCGACGCATTCCCGCGGCTGACCGAGATCGACGCTGCCTGCATGGAACTCGAAGCGTTTCAGAAGGCCCATCCCGACGCGGTCAAGCCCGTATGATCCGGCTGCTGACGGGGGTGGCGCTGCTGGCGATGCCGGCGGCGGCGATGGGGCAGGAAGCGGTCGATGACAGCGATACCGCAGTCGTCCTTCAAATGACGGCTCCGATTCCGGCGGAGGAGATCGTCGTCACCGGCGCTGGATCGCTGAGGCCATCGGGCGGTGACTCGGTGCAGACGACCGCTGTCCTCCGCGACCTCCAACCCGGCTTCGGCACGCGCATCGAGAACCGCCTCCGCGACGAAGCCGGCATCGTCCAGTTCCGCCGCAGCGACGGCCGCAGCGCCCATCCGACGAGCCAGGGCGTCACGCTGCGCGGACTCGGCGGCAATGCGTCGGCGCGCGCATTGGTGACGCTCGACGGGGTGCCGCAGGCCGACCCGTTCGGCGGCTGGGTGCCATGGAGCGCTTATGACGCGATCAACCTCGGCGGCATCGTCATCGCGCGCGGTGGCGGCAGCGGCGCCGACGGCCCGGGCGCGCTCGCGGGGACGATCGGCCTCTATTCGACGATGACCGACGGCGTCACCGCGAGCGCGGCCTATGGCAGCCGCGACAGCTGGGACGCCTCGGCCAGCGTCGGCGGCAAGCTGGGCGGCGGGCAGGTCGCGGTCGATGGCCGTTACGGTCGCGGCGACGGTTTCATCCCCGTCGCGGAAGGGCAGCGCGGAGCGGTCGACCGCGCCGCGCCCTATGAACAGGGCGGCCTCGGACTCCGCCTACGCTTCGACGCCGGCGACGACAGCCGGATCGAGGCGAGCCTGCGCGGCTTTTCGGACCGGCGCGACCGCGGCACCGATTTCACGACGAGCAAGACCGACGGCGTCGATGCGAGCTTGCGCGTCGTCCACGATCCCGCGGGCGCGGCGCAATGGCTCGCACTCGCCTATGTCCAGGTCCGCGATTTCGACAGCGGCTTCGCCAGCGTCGCGGCGGGTCGCAACAGCGTCGCCCCTGCGCTCTTTCAGCGCGTCCCCGCGACCGGCCTCGGCGCGCGCTTCGAGCTGCGGCCGGCGATCAGCGGCGACAACCCGCTGCGCATCGGCACCGACTGGCGCCGCACCACCGGGCGGACCGAAGAGGATTTCTTCTTCAGCGGCGTCACGCCGGGCCGCCACCGGATCGCCGGCGGCAGCAGCGATACCGTCGGCGCCTTCGCCGAATGGAGCGCGGGCGATGCCGGCGACGGGCTGCTCTGGACGCTCAGCGGCCGTGTCGATCACTGGTGGCTCGGCGAGGGCTATCGGCTCGAACGCAATATCGGCGGTTCGACGATCACCAACCTGCGCTTCGCGGCGCGGCAGGGCTGGGAGGGCAGCGGTCGCGCCGGGGTGCGCTGGACCTCAGACGCGCTGTCGCTGCGCGCAGCGGCCTATCGCGGCTGGCGGCTGCCGACGCTCAACGAACTCTACCGCCCGTTCCGCGTCGGTGCCGAGGTGACGACCGCGAACGAGATGCTCGAACCCGAACGTCTGTGGGGCGGTGAGGTCGGGGTCGACTGGGCGAGCGACGGCACGAAGCTGTCGGCGACCCTCTTCGCCAACCATCTGTCGAACGCCATCGCCAATGTCACCCTCGCCCCGAACCTCAACCAGCGCCAGAATCTCGACGCCATCGACAGCAAGGGCATCGAGGTCAGCGCCGAACAGGCGATCGGCCCCGCGACCTTGCGCGCGACCTATGCCTTTACCGATGCCAGGGTCGACGCCTCGGGCACGGCGGCGCCGCTCGACGGGCGCCGCCCGGCGCAGATCGCGAAACATGGCGGCAGCGTGTCGTTGCGCAGCAATGGCGACGGTCCGTTCGGCGGCTTCGCCACGCTGCGCTATATCGGCAAGCAGAATGAGGATGACCGTGGCCTGTTGGTGCTGGGCGACGCGCTGACGCTCGACGCCGGGCTGTCCTGGCGCCTGAACAAGGCGGTCAGCATCGAGGCACGCGGCGAGAATCTGTTCGACGAACTGGTGCCCGCCGCGATCTCCGCGTCGGGCGTCGTCGAACGCGCGACGCCGCGCACGCTCTGGGTCGGCGCCCGCGTGTCTTTCTAGGAATTTGGCGCAATTGCGGCCTTCACAGCGCCGGGATTGTCGATAAGAACGGGGACATGGCCGCAAAGAACCTCAACCTCGACAATTTCCTGCCCTATCGCCTGTCGATCGCGTCGAACGCGCTGTCGGAACGGATCGCCGCCGAATATCAGAACCGCTTCGGGCTCAAGATCCCCGAATGGCGACTGATGGCGGTGCTCGGCGAGGGCGCGCCCAAGACCCAGCGCGAGCTGGTGCAGGCGACGCGCATGGACAAGGTGACGGTGAACCGTGCCGCCAAGGCGCTCGCCGACCGGCAACTGATCGCGCGGCAGGCGCATGAGGCCGACGGCCGTTCGCATCACCTCGATCTCACCGCGACCGGGCGCGAGCTTTACAACGCGATCGTTCCCGCCGCGCTGGCGAGCGAGGCGCGGCTCGAATCGAACATCAGCGCCGCCGAGCGCGCGACGCTGCTCGCGATCCTCGCCAAGCTGACCGCCGCCGCCGAAGATTATGGCTGATCGTACGTATCGCGCAGCGGGGGAGGGCGCGCTGCGGGTCGAACCCTTGGGCGAACTGACCGCGATCTTCGACCGGCGGTCGATGCAGACCCACCTCGTCGTGGCGCCGATGCCCGAGATATTGACCGCATTGGCCGGCAGCCCGTGCAACGCCGCGACGCTCGCCGCGCGGCTCGCCGACCGCTTCGACCTCGACGGCGAAGGCGATGCCACCGCGATCCTCGCCGCGCGGCTCGCCGAACTCGCGGCGATGGGGCTGGTCGAGCCGGCGTGAGGCATCGCACGCGCATCGCCGTCGGCCCGGTCCAATTCCGTATCGGCAGCGACTGGGCGCAGCCGATCGCCGCGCTGAAGACCCTCTACGCCGGCTATCCCCGCGACGATGCCCGCCCCGCCGACGCGACGGTGCGCTTGTTCGCGGCGCGGCCCTGGCGGCGCTGGCTGCGCCCGTCGGTGCATATCGGCGGCGACTATATCGTCCCCGACGCGCTGCCGCTGCCGCTGTCGATGGGATTGCTCGCCGCCGAAATGGGGATGAACCTGCAGGTCGCGCTCGGCTGGCGGCGGCACATGCTGCTCCACGCCAGCGCGGTCGCGAAGGACGGCCGCGCGGTGATCCTGTCGGGCGAGTCGGGCTCGGGAAAATCGACCCTCGCGGCGCTGCTCGGCGAGGGCGAGTGGCGGCTGATGGGCGACGAGTTCATCTTGATCGATCCGCAGAGCGGCGCCGCGCTCGGCTTTCCGCGTGCGGTCAGCCTGAAGAATGAGGCGATCGCCGAGGTCGAAGCGCGCGTCGACGCGGCGCGGTTCGGCCCGTTGCTCGCGGGCACGCCGAAGGGCGATCTCCGCCACCTGATCCCGCGCGCCGATGCGATTGCCGCGATGCACGAACCCGCGCGCCCGGCGCTGCTGCTCTTCCCCCGCTTCGGCGGCGCGCCGGCGATCGAGCGCATCGGCGAGGGCGAGGCCTTTGTCCGGCTGACCGAGGCATCGACCAATTATGTCGCGCTGGGCGAGGCGGGGTTCGCCGCGATGACCCGGCTGGTGCGTGAGACGCCGGCCTTCACCATCGGCTATCCCGACAGCGCGAGCGGCATGGCGATCGTCGCGCAATTATGGGCGGAGGCAGTGCGATGAGCGCGGTCGAAGCGCTCGTCGACCTGCTCGCGGGGCGGCGCGACCCCGGCTCGCTGGCCCCGCGCGACTGGGACGGGGTGGTCAGCGTCGCGCGTGCAGAGGCGCTGCTGGCGACGCTCGCCTGCCGGCTCGAGGATGCGGCGCTGCCCCCCTCGGTCGCTGCCCTGTTCGCCGACCAGCGCGCCGCCGCCGCGGTAGGGCAGGCGCAGGCGCTGTGGGAGGCCGAAATGGCGCGCCGTTCGCTCGACCCGGCGGGGGTCGAGTTCGTGCTGCTCAAGGGCACCGCCTATGCGGCGGCGGGCCTCGCCTGCGCCGCGGGGCGCCAGATCGGCGATCTCGACATCCTTGTGCCCTGGCACGACCTTGGCCGTGCCGAGAATCTGGCGCTGATCGACGGATGGGAATGGCTGAAGCAGGACGACTATGACGATGCCTATTACCGCGACCATATGCACGAGCTGCCGCCGCTGATCCACAAGGACCGCGACCGGATGATCGACGTCCACCACACGATCCTGCCGCGCACGCACCGGATTACGCCCGATGCGCTGGCATTGGTCGGCGATGCGATCCGCACGCCGGGCGGCTTTCGTATACTCAACCCCGCCGACATGGCGTGCCACTGCGCCGCGCATATGCTCGCCGACGGCGACCTGCAGGGGGGCCTCCGCAACCTGTGGGATTTCCATAGGCTGACCGCCGAATTCGCCGCCGCCGATCGCGGTTTCTGGGGCAAGCTCGATGCGCGGGCGGAGGTGCACGGACTCGAAAAGCCGGTCCACCGCGCCGCGCGGCTGGCGCGCGACCTTTACGGGACGCAGCTGCCGTCGGGCTGGAACCGGATCAAGCCCGGTGATGAGCGATACCAGCGCCGCCTGCTCGCGCGCGACGATTGGGGCCGCGCGACCGATCCGCTGCTGCAACAGATCTTCTACATCCGCTCGCATTGGCTGCGTATGCCGCCGCTGATGCTGGCGCGGCATTTGTGGACGAAATGGCGCAAGGGCCGCGCGGCTATTTGAGGCCGCGCGCCATCTCCTTTTGCGCGGCCCGCATCCGTTGTCGTCCGGCGTCCGCGATCGTCTCGAGCTGCTCGGAAAGGGCGTTGAGCCGGTCGCTGTGGCGGTCGAATGCGGCCATGTCGCTTCGCGAGGTGAAGGCGAAGACCGTGCCCTGGGCATGCCAGTTGCCGCGCGCCAGCACCTGGCATGCGGCATGGGCGGCTTCGATCTGCTGGCCGTTGAGGTCCCAGCTTCGCTCGATGTCCGACCGCGCCTGCGGCATTCGGCTATCCATGCCGCGCAGAACCGCCTCCACCATCTCCGATTCCGCATCGACGTCTTCGAAATCGCGCCGCCCCTTTTCGATCAGGGCAAGGTGCCGCGCCTTATATTTCGGGATGTCCGACTTGACCGCGATGATCGCGCCGCAATTCTTGAACATGCCGGGATTGACGCGAATCCGGTTGGCATCGAACAGCGCCAGCATTCCGGACTGGTCCAACTGAAGCATATATTCGTCGTTGAGCTTTTCGGTTTCCTTCGCGAGCTTGATCGTCGCCCGCGAAAAGGGACCGTGGCTCGACGGGTCGGGGGGCGCCACCAGCCTGCCGCCGGCGTCGAAATACAGCTTGCCGAAGGTCGCCATATCGGCCTTGACCGCCACGGCATGCCGGTCGGCCTTGTCCAGATTGACCAGCATGATGACGACGAACAGGCCGGCCGCGGTCGCGATCGGACGCCAGGTCGGGCCATCGCGCATCCAGGTGAAATAGAGGATCGCCGAAAGCAGCACCGTCTGCATCAGGCTGTACCCGAGCACGCCGGTCGGCGAGACCTGCGACGGCCGCATCCCCACGATGGCCGCGATCAGCGCCGCGGCCGCGAGCACTCCGCCCAGCCGCACCCACTGATTGGGCGCCGGCGGCTCAATCTCTTCGTCCCATATCTGATTGGACATGCGAATCCCCCAACTCGCGCAACAAAGGCAGTAATGCGTTGTAATGATCGATAATATGGTCGGCGCCAAGCGTTTCGACCGGCTGGTTCGGAAAGCCGAACCGCACCGCGATGCTCGTCACCCCCGCGGCGTTGGCGGCCTCCATGTCATAGATGCTGTCGCCGACGAAGGCGGTGCGCCCGCCGCCGCAGCGCGCGATCATTTCGTGGATCGGGGCGGGGGAGGGTTTGGCATTCTCGCGCCCCAGCGTGTCGCCGCCGATGATCGTCGCGAAACGATCGGCGAGCCCGAGGTCGCCGAGCAGCAAACGCGCGAGGCGTTCGGTCTTGTTGGTCACCACCGCGGTCTTCACGCCCAGCGCGTCGAGCTGGTCGAGCGCCTCGATCAGCCCGGGGAAGGGGCGGCTGTGGACGGCGATATTGGCTTCGTAATGGCGCAGGAATTCGCGGAACAGCCGCTCGAAATCGCCACCTGGGACGCCGCCGGTCGCGTGCAGTCCCTGTTCGAGCATATGCCGCCCGCCCAGCCCGATCATCGGCCGCACCTGGTCGACGGTCAGCGGCGCGCGCGCGGCGAGGCTGAGCGCATGATTGACCCCGGCGGTGAGGTCGCCCGCAGTATCGACCAATGTGCCGTCGAGATCGAAGCCGATGATGGCGAAGGGAAATGACATGACACGAGCCCCGATTCCCGTTCGCATCGAGCGAAGTCGAGATGCGAACGGAGTTTGAAGGAGCGCATGGCGCGATGTTCTGGAAACCGCAATGATTTGCTGGCATGGCTCGCGCCATGAGCAATTCGATCGCTGCCGTCATCCTCGCCGCGGGTAAGGGCACCCGCATGAAGTCCGACCTGCACAAGGTGCTGCACCCGATCGCCGGGCGTCCGATGCTGCTCCACCTGATGGCCAGCGTCGATGCGCTGAGACCCGCGAAGAAGGTCGTCGTCGTCGGCGACAAGGCCGAGCAACTCGAAGCCGCGCTCGCGGGCAGCGCCGACCTCGCGGTGCAGGACCCGCAGCTTGGTACCGGCCATGCCGTGCAGCAGGCCGAGGGCGCCTTGACCGGCTTCGATGGCGATGTGCTGATCCTCTATGGCGACGTGCCCTTCGTCCCCGCCGCGACGATGCAGGCGATGATCGACCGGCTCGCCGCCGCCGATGCGCCCGCCGTGGTCGTGCTGGCGTTCGAGCCGGCCGATCCGCTGCAATATGGGCGCGTGATTGTGGAGGGCGACCGCGTCACCAAGATGGTCGAGCACAAGGACGCGACCGAGGCCGAGCGCGCGGTGACTTTGTGCAATTCGGGGCTGATGGCGGCCAGGTCGGCCGATCTGTTCGCGCTGCTCGCGCGCGTCACCGACGATAATGCGGCCGGGGAGTTCTACCTCGTCGATATCGTCAACATCGCCAACGCCGACGGGCGGCACTGCGCGGTGGTCAAGACCGACCCCGCCGACGTCGCCGGGATCAACAGCCGCGCCGAACTCGCCGCCGCCGAGGCGCAGTGGCAGGACTTCAAGCGCGACGAGGCGATGGCGGGCGGCGCGTCGCTGCGCGCGCCGGAGACGGTCTGGTTCTCCTGGGATACCGAGCTTGGCCGCGACGTGACGATCGAGCCCCATGTTTTCTTCGGTCCCGGCGTCACGATCGCCGATAATGTGACGATCCGCGGCTTCAGCCATATCGAGGGTGCGAGCATCGCGAGCGGCTGCGAAGTCGGTCCCTTCGCGCGGCTGCGCCCCGGCACGGTGCTGGAGGAGAAGGCGAAGGTCGGCAATTTCGTCGAAGTGAAGAAAACGACGCTGGGCAAAGGCGCCAAGGCCAACCATCTCACCTATCTGGGTGATGCGACGGTCGGCGCGGGCGCGAATATCGGCGCGGGCACGATCACCTGCAATTATGACGGCTATTTCAAATATCGGACCGAGATCGGCGAGAATGCCTTCATCGGATCGAACAGCGCGCTCGTCGCGCCGGTGAAGATCGGCCGCGACGCGATCGTCGCCGCCGGCAGCGCGGTGACCCGCGACGTCGCCGACGGCGAACTGCGGCTGGTCCGCGGTGAGCAACTGGTCAAACCCAATTGGGCCGACCGCTTCCACGATGCGATGCGGAAGAAGAAAGCGGCGGAGAAGAAATAACGCCATGCCCGCGCCGACCCTCACGACCGCGCGCCTCGTGCTGCGCCAGCTGCGCGAGGACGACGCCGCTGCGTTATTTCCCGTGCTGTCCGACCCCGAAGTGATGACCTGGTGGTCGAGCGGGCCGCACGCGTCGCCCGCCGAGACCGCGGACTATGTCAAAGGCAACGCGACCGAGGGGCAGGGCTTTCTGTGCTGGGCGATCACCGCGGGCGACGATGTTGCGCTCGGCTGGGTGATCCTGATCGACGGCAAGCCCGATGTGAAAGAAATCGGTTATATCCTGCACCGCGACCGGTGGGGCAGCGGTATCGCGCGCGAGGCGGTGGCGCGGGTGATCGATCATGGTTTCGGAGATATGAAACTGCGCCGTATCTTTGCCGACACCGACCCCGAAAACCCCGGGTCGATCGGATTGCTCGAGCGCCTGGGTTTCCAGCGCGAGGGCCGGCTGCGCGGCGAGTGGGAAACGCATATCGGCGTGCGCGATTCGCTGATCTACGGCTTGTTGCGGGACGAATGGATGATGGAGAAGACGCGATGAGCGACCGCTACACCGACAAGCCCTTCCTGCGCTTTGTCGACGCCTGGGTGCTCCAGGCGATCGGCCATCTCGACGACGCGACCGCCGCCTATTGCAAGGCGATGGAACCGCAGCTGCACAAGAGCTTCGGCACGACCGGAAGCTGGCCGCAGATCGTCGCGCGGCAGATGAAGCTCGGCCCCGACCTGCCCGCGCAGGTCCGCAAGATCTGGGAAGAGGGCAAGGCGCGCTTCGAACAGGCGAACAGCGCGCCGGCCGATCCGGTGCAATTCGCGATGATCTATGTCGACCGGAATTTCGGCGGTAGTTAGATTGTTGGTGACAAGCGGGGCGAGCGGAGGAGCATACGATGGGGTTGACGGTAGCGGTGGGATTATACGCGCAGAACTTGGCTGAGGATGAGGAGGAAGCTGAGTTTCTCGATGAACCGTTCGACGCGCTTAATGCAGTCCTTGCCGAGCAGGGGATGGCCGCTCACCAAGAACCCAAGTCGATGCCGCATGACAGATATTTCGAAGCCCAGATGTGGGGCTATGGCGGACTTCACGCGCTGCGGCGATTGGGGGCGTTCTGGGCTCTCAAGGGCGTGCTGCCACCTCCCGGGGCGAGTTATGAAAGCTATGCCGATGACCCCCTTTCCGTGCAATTTGGGCAGCTTCATGAACATTATTTGCTCAATCGCGATAAGCGAAAAATTCTAGGCCTGTTTGGCGGGCCACCGCCGCGCCCGAAGTTTCAGCACTTGGTGCTACATTCCGATGCCGAGGGGTTTTACCTGCCGCGGTCGTTCAAAGAAGTGATCGTCGACTTTACGCAACCGCAGCGACCCGGACTTGGCATGATGATCGGTTCTTCTGCCGCGCTGCTAGAAGAGTGTAGCGAACTGGCGGCCGCGCTTCATTTGCCGGACGATGTCGATCCAGAATCGGACGACTTTCTGGAATTGATGGATGAACCAAATACGCAAGGGTCGGTCTGGCAAGCTTATCCGGTGGAAGCGCACAGCATCCTCAACCTTATGGCGGCCTGCCGATCTTCATTGGAGACGGGCGCGGTCGTTCAGTTCACCTGATTGACTTGATATCATGATATGATATCAATCTTGCATGCGCTTCCTCGCCGACATCCCTGACGCCGACGTCGAATGGCTCGATAGCCTCGCCGCCGAGCAGGGCGTGTCGCGCGCCGAACTCGTCCGCCGCGCCGTCGCCGCCTATCGCGCCGATGCCTCGGGCGACGCCATCGACAATGCGTTCGGCATCTGGCGTGAGCGCGACGATATCGGCGACGGCCTGCGCTACCAGCGCCGCCTGCGGGGCAAGCGCGAATGATCGACGCGCAGTTCGACAGCGACATTCTCATCGACGCATTGAACGGCGTCGAGGCCGCGCGCAGCGAGATCCGCCGCGCGGGGCGCAAGAGCGTCAGCCGGATCAGCTGGACCGAGGTGATGACCGCCGCCGATCCCGTATCGGTGAAGGCGGTCGAGGCCTTCCTCGGCTGTTTCGCGGTCGAGGAGGTCGGCGATGCGGTCGCGCGCCGCGCCGCCGCGCTGCGCGCCGAGCGCAAGGGGCTGACGCTCTGCGACGCGCTGGTGCTCGCGACCGCGCAAATTAGCGGCCGCATTCTTGTTACACGCAATATCAAGGTGTTTCCGGCAGCAATGCCGGGTATTCGCGTTCCCTACACGCTCTAAACGAAAGCCAGACCCACATGTGCGGAATTATCGGAATTGTCGGCAAGGACCAGGTCGCCGATCGCCTCGTCGATGGCCTCAAGCGCATGGAATATCGCGGCTATGATTCGGCGGGGGTCTGCACCGTCGAGGGCGGCCAGCTCGTCCGCCGCCGCGCCGAGGGCAAGCTCGGCAATCTGGTGAAAGAGCTTGCGGGCAACCCCGCGCCGGGCCTCGTCGGCATCGCGCACACCCGCTGGGCGACCCACGGCGCGCCGACCACCAGCAACGCCCACCCGCATGCGACGGGCGAGGTCGCGCTGGTCCACAACGGCATCATCGAGAATTTCAAGCCGCTGCGCGAGGCGCTGCAGGCGCGCGGACGGACGTTCGAGAGCGAGACCGACACCGAGGTCGTCGCGCACCTCGTCAGCGAACAGGTCGAGGCCGGCAAGTCGCCGACCGAGGCGGTGCAGGCGGTCCTCCCGCAGCTGCGCGGCGCCTTCGCGCTCGCCATCGCCTTTCGCCAGCACCCCGACCTGCTGATCGGGGCGCGGCTCGGCTCGCCGCTGGTCGTCGGTTATGGCGAGGGTGAGACCTATCTCGGCTCCGATGCCCTTGCCCTTGCGCCGCTGACCCAGAAAATCGCCTATCTCGAGGAAGGCGACTGGGTCGTCATCACGCGAGAGGGCGCGCAGATATTCGACAGCGCGAACAATCCCGTGACCCGCGAAATCACCACCTCGGGCGTCACCGCGGCGACGATCGAGAAGGGCAATTACCGCCACTTCATGCAGAAGGAGATTTTCGAACAGCCAACCGTCGTCGCGCAGACGCTCTCCTCCTACATTCGCCCGCTCGAACAGACCGTCGCGCTGCCGCAGATGGACTTCGACCTCAGCAAAATCGACCGCATCACCATCGTCGCCTGCGGCACCAGCTTCTACGCCGGCATGGTCGCCAAATATTGGTTCGAGCAATTCGCGCGCGTCCCCGTCGACATCGATGTCGCGTCGGAATTCCGCTATCGCGACCCGGTGCTCCAGCCCGGCGGGCTCGCGCTCTTCATCTCGCAGTCGGGCGAGACCGCCGACACGCTCGCGGCGCTGCGCCATTGCAAGGCGAACGGCCAGACGATCGCGGTCGTCGTCAACGTGCCGACCAGCAGCATGGCGCGCGAGGCCGATCTGCTGCTGCCGACGCACGCGGGGCCGGAAATCGGCGTCGCGTCGACCAAGGCCTTCACCTGCCAGCTCGCGGTACTCGCCGCGCTCGCGGCGCACCTCGCGCTCAAGAAGGGCAAGCTCAGCGCTGCCGAGGAACGCGATATCGTCCGCCACCTGATCGAAGCTCCCGCCGCGCTCAACGCCGCGTTGAGCCACGACGAGGAAATCGCCGCCATGGCGCACCTCGTCGCCCCGGCGCGCGACGTGCTCTACCTCGGCCGCGGTCCCGACTATCCGCTCGCCCTCGAAGGCGCGCTCAAGCTCAAGGAAATCAGCTACATCCACGCCGAAGGCTATGCTTCGGGCGAAATGAAGCACGGCCCGATCGCGCTGATCGACGAGGCGGTCCCGGTGATCGTCCTAGCGCCGAGCGGCCCCTTGTTCGAAAAGACCGTCAGCAATATGCAGGAAGTCATGGCGCGCGGCGGCAAGGTCGTGCTGATCAGCGACGCCGAAGGCCTCGCCGAAGCCGGCGACGGCTGCATGGCGACGATCGAAATGCCCAAGGTCCACCCGCTGATCGCGCCTTTGGTGTATGCGGTACCGGTGCAGTTGCTGGCCTACCATGTGGCGGTGGCGAAGGGGACCGATGTCGACCAGCCGCGCAATCTGGCGAAGTCGGTGACGGTGGAGTGAGATGACTCAAGAGCCGGTCAATTGTCCAATCTGCCGCAATAGAGACCACATTGATTGCATCGGTTGGTATCTCGGGCAGGATACCTATCAGTTCGAGTGCGATTCCTGCGGAAAGTTCGCGCTAGTGGGCACTGCCAAAGCGATATTGGAGGGATGGGAAGCTGAGCCCGAAGATCTCCGTCGATCGCTTCTAGCCTATCGCGTGCAGCAGTCTGGGGCTTACGGCTCAGCCCTTCCAATTTTGAACAGCGATGATGTAAAAGCTGCGCTTGATGAAAAGCCTGTCCTGCCAAGCCCGCATGAACAGGCCAGTAATATCATCAAGCTTGTGGGCGACCATGTACGCGAAACTGGAGACGACCTTGTCGAAATGCCGGGCACGCTCGCGGCGATGGTAGGTGCGCCGAGCCGAAACGCCGCTCTTCGAATCGCCACCGAGTTGGTAAATCGCGGCGTATTAGCGGGAATTGAAACAGCAAGTTACGATTCACCGTACGACGTTCAGCATCTCAACTTATCGTTGGATGGTTGGGCCGCATATGATGCGGAGCGGCGCGGGAATATTGCCGGATCATTCGGATTCCTGGCCATGAAGTTTAATGATCCGGTGTTGGAAGTGTTCGCCAGAGACGTGATCAAGCCTGCAGTAGAATCTGTGGGTTTCGTATTGGTGGACATAAGAGACACAGCCAAAGCCGGAATTATTGACAATTTGCTCAGGGCTCAGATACGAGATTCGGCGTTTGTTCTAGTCGATCTTACGCACGACAATTCCGGAGCATATTGGGAGGCTGGCTATGCCGAAGGTCTCGGAAAACCGGTGCTATATCTTTGCGAGAAGAATAAGTTTGCAGAGAAGCAGACTCACTTTGATACCAATCACTGTACTACTGTCATTTGGGATGTCGAAAATCCCAGTAGGTTTTCTGAGGAGCTAGTCGCGACCATACGGCGGTCGCTAAACCTGTTTTCATGACGCGCTCCACCATTATTTTCGCTGCGACGCTGTCATCGCCTGGCAACGGCCCCCTCACCCTACCGCATTCGCCTGCTCCAGAATCGACTTCGCGATATCCTCCATCTTGCCGACGATCAGCAGCGGCGCGCCGCCGACCATGCCGACCTGCGTCTGGCCGTTCTCATAGTCGCGGAGCCACGCGACATTTTCCGCGACGAGCAGATAATTGCCGCCGCGCGATTTGAGCTCGATGAACTTCATGATTGCGTCTCCTGTTGCCATGGCCTCTAGGCCCGACAAGTTGCATTCGCATAAACAGGACGCGCGCTTATGACCCCCGCCGCCATCATCTTCGACTTCGACGGCGTGATCGCCGACAGCGAGGTGCGCGCGAATCTGTCGCTTGCCGAGAGCCTGACCGCGGTCGGCATGCCGACGACCTATGACGAGAGTTTGCGCGACTATTACGGCCATAATTGGCAGGAGACCCAGCGGCGGATCGAGGCGCGCTTCGGGCGTCCGCTGCCCGCCGATTTTCGCGAGCGGCACCGCGAGCGGGCAAGGGCGCGCTTCATGGAGGGGTTCGACGCGGTGCCCGGCGCGCCCGCCTTCCTCGATACGCTGGGGGCGCTGCCGCGCGCGATCGCCTCGTCGAGCCGCGCCGAATATATCGGCTGGGCGCTCGGGCTGTTCGGGCTCGGCCATCATTTCGGGGACCATATCTACAGCGCCGACGGCTGGGACCGCGGCAAGCCGCATCCCGACATCTATCTGGCCGCCGCCAATGGGCTCGGTGTCGATCCGGCGAAGTGCCTGGCGGTCGAGGATTCGCCGACCGGCGCGCGGTCGGCTCTTGCGGCGGGGATGACCGTCGTTGGTTTCTGCGGCGCGGGTCATATCGTCGATCGCGCCGCGCATGGCGCGATGCTGCGCGAGGTCGGGGTACACCGGCTTGCCTTTACCTTTGAAGAGATTAGCATCGCTGCTTGATCATGATTGCAGGGGGTGGATGTGATCTGGAATATCCTGTGGCCGTTGCTGTTGTTCGCTGCGCTCGTCGTCTGGCCGGTCTGGCTGTGGCGGCGGATGAAGAAGGTGCAGCAGATGGCGCGCGACGCGCTTGACGATGCGCCGATGCGCGGCGGTGCCCGCTGGGAGGAAACCGAGGCGGCGGCGGATGGGCGCCAATATGGCCGTGCCGAAAACTTCGACCCGGTTCTGGACAAGGTGTCGCGAGACCTTGCGGCCCCGGACATCATCAAGGATCTGGAGGGGCGGCGCTGAGACCCTGAAAAGGAGCTCAGCGGTCCATAATGTTGACGACACATTCGGGTCGATTCTCCCTGTCGCGTAGCGATGGGGGAGTCGCAGACGGCGCTTAGCGCCAGCGGGACTGCCGCGAAGCGGTGGTGGAGGGGCCGAAACCTTACACGACGCCTGACGGCGTCGGCCCCTCCGTCAGCGCTTCGCGCTGCCACCTCCCCATGGCTGCGCCACGGGGAGGATTGGATGCAAAAAGCGCTGTCCTAAAAAACATTGCCAGATTAGCCTGCGATCATGCAGTGCCCCGATCGCCCGTCGAAACGTCAATCGCGAATGAAGTTGCGCAGTTTTGCGCCGTTTTTCGAAGGCGAGTCGTTCGCTGTTTCCCGGAGCAGGCCGGGGTCCATGTCGTGGAGCGCGCGCCGATCTGTCTGGACCCCGGCCTGCGCCGGGGAACGATGGCCGGCGACGTGAATCCACTATAAAGTTCGGCAGTTTTCCGCCGCTTTCGAAAATCCCCCCAAGGAGAGACGCCATGTGCACCCACGAAACCGAAGCCGACCTCGACCGCGCCGGGCTGCCCGTCGGGCGGCGCAGCTTTACCGCGCTCGCGGGCGCCGGGGCGCTGATGGCGGCGCTGCCCGCGCGCGCGCTGGCGGGCCAGCCGGTCAAGGGCCGCGATGTCGAGATCAAGACCGCCGACGGCACCTGCGACGCCTATTTCGTCGCGCCCGCCGAGGGCAAGCATCCCGCCGTGCTGGTGTGGCCCGACATCCGCGGCTTGCGCCCCGCCTTTCGCCAGATGGCCGACCGGCTGGCGGGCGAGGGCTATGCGGTGCTGACGATCAACCCCTTCTACCGCTGGCAGAAATCGCCGGTCGTCGATGCTGCCAACGACTTCAACGTCCCCGAGGTGCGCGAGAAATTGTTCGGCTATCTGAAGCAGCTTAACAAGACGCTCGTTACCACCGACGCGACCGCGCATCTCGCCTTCCTCGATGCGCAGAAGGAAGTCGACACCAAGCGGCGGATCGGCACCACCGGCTATTGCATGGGCGGCGCGATGACGATCTATACCGCCGCGCTCAGCCCCAATCGCGTCGGCGCGGCGGCGAGCTTCCACGGCGGCGGGGTCGCCACCGACAAGCCCGACAGCCCGCATCTGCTGATCGACGGCACCAATGCCGGTTATCTCTTCGCGATCGCCGACAATGACGACAAAGAAAGCCCGAACGAGAAGGTCTTGCTGGCCGAGGTGCTCAAGCCGCGCCCGCAGTGGCACGAGGTCGAGGTCTATGCCGGCGCGATGCACGGCTGGTGCCCGCCCGACGGCCGCGCCTATAACGAGGCGGCGGCGGAAAAGGCGTGGGGGCGGATGCTGCAGCTGTTCAAGGCCGAGTTAAAGCCCGCCTGATTTCCCGTTCGTGTCGAGCGAAGTCGAGACACCCCGAAGGCGCGCACGACCGATGGGCATCTCGACTTCGCTCGATGCGAACGGGATTAGGGCAGGCGGTGAACTCAGCCGCCGCTCGCCGCATAGCTCGCATAGACGCGCTGGCCGTCGGGGCCGAAGGTCATCACCTTATAGGCTTCGCGGATATTGCGATATTCCATGCCGGGCGATCCTGTCGGCATACCCGCGACCGCCAGGCCCTTGACGCCCTTTGGTTTTTCCTTGAGCAGCCGGGCGATTTCCTTCGCGGGCACATGGCCCTCGATGACATAGCCGCCAACGAGAACGGTGTGGCAACTGCGCAGCGCCGCGGGCACGCCCTGCTTGTCTTTGACCGCATCCATGTCGGCCGCATTGACCACGGTGACCTTGGCCCCAAAGGAGGTCTTCACCAGCTCGAGCCATTTGAGGCAGCAGCCGCAGCCGGCGTCGCGGAACATCGTCGGATTGGCGGCGTGTGCGGTGCCGATGATGCCGGCAAAGGCGGCGAAGGCGAACAGGGTGCGGCGGGCGGGGGGCATGCGGTTTCCTTTCGGGGTGACCCGGTCAGGATAGCAAAGGTCCTCCGCGACGCAAGGCGCTCACCCCATCGGGTAGAGGATGTCGCGGCTGACCTGGTGCAGCGCCGCCATCACATCGTCGCTCAGCACCAGATCCTTGGCCGCGAGGATCGGGTCGACCTGGTCATAGGCGCTGACCCCGACGATCGTCGAGGCGACGAAGTCATGCTGCTTCGACCAGGCGGTCGCCATGGTCACAGGGTGCAGCCCGGCCTCCTCGGCGATCTTCAGATAGCGTTCGGTCGCGGCGAGGCTCTTGTCGTTGACGAAGCGGCGGCCCATCACGGCTTGCCGGCCTTCCATGCCGAGATAGCGCGAGAAACGCGCCCCCTCGGGGGTCGCGCCGCCCTGATATTTGCCCGACAACACCCCGCCGGCGAGCGGCGAGTATGGGATCAGGCTGACGCCTTCCTGCCGGCATACCTGCTTGAGTTCGTCCTCGAAGCGGCGGTTGTTGAGGCTGAAATTATTCTGGATCGTTTGGTAGCGATGGACGCCGAGCCGTTCGGACGCCGCGAGCGACTTCATCAGCCCCCAGCTTGTCTCGTTCGAGCAGCCGAGGATGCGGACTTTGCCGGCTCTGACCAGTTCGTCGAGCGCGTCCATTATCTCCTCGTAAGGCGCGTCATGGTCGGGCCAGTGGGTCTGATAGAGGTCAACATAATCGGTCTGCAGCCGCGTCAGGCTGTCGTCGATCGCCTGCATGATATTCTTGCGGTCGAGCGCGGTCATGCCGTTGCGGCACGGCGATTTGAACCAGACATGGCTCGGCCCCGAAACCTTGGTGGCGAGGATGATCGCGTCGCGCGGCTTGGTCTTCAGCCAGCGCCCGACGATTTCTTCCGTGCGGCCGACCCATTTGGTATCGGGCGGCACCGGATAGCCCTCGGCGGTGTCGTAGAAGTTGATGCCCTCGTCGAAGCAGCGGTCGAGGATGCGGAACGCTTCACCCTCGTCGGTCTGGCTGCCGAAGGTCATCGTCCCCATGCAGATGTCGGACACATGGATGGCGCTTTTGCCAAGGCGGCGGCTTTGCATACTTCTCTTCTCCGGTCGCGAGGGGAGGTCGCGCCGTGCATTAAGCCGTCAAATCAGAAGCGCAAGCGATCCGACGAGCAGCGCCGCCATCGTCCAGTTGAAGGCGCGCAGCCGCGCCGGGCTCGACAGCCAGCCGCGCAGCGCCTGTCCCATCACCGCCCAGATGCTCGTCGAGGGCAGGTTGACGATGCCGAAGACGATCGCGACGAGCAGTACCGCGACGACATTGCGGTCGGGGGCGTAGAGCGCGATCGCCGACAGCGCCATCGTCCATGCCTTGGGATTGACCCACTGGAACAGCATCGCCTGGACGAAGGTCATCGGCTTGCCGCGCGCATCGCCGTCGGTCGTCGGTGCGGCCGCATTGGCGATCTTCCACGCGAGCCACAGCAAATAGGCGACGCTGACCACCTTGAGAACAGTGTTGAGAATGGGGAACAGGTCGAAAAGGCCCATCAGTCCGACGCCGACGAGGACGATCATCAGCGTGAAGCCGATCCCGACCCCCAGTGCGTGCGGCACCGTACGGCGCAAGCCGAAATTGGCGCCCGACGCCATCAGCATCATGTTGTTCGGACCCGGCGTGATCGACGAGACGAGCGCGAAGGCCGAGAGGGCGGCAAGGGTGGTCTGATCCATATGCGCAATATAATGCGGCTTATGATGCTGGTGGTTGCAAAGATGGGCGGTTTTGCGATAGATTATGCAATCTATGGGCAACATCGACACCATTGGCCGCAATATATTGCGCGAACTGTCGCGCGACGGGCGAATCTCGAACCTCGAACTCGCCGAGCGGGTGGGGCTGTCGCCGTCGGCGTGTTTGCGCCGGGTGCAGGAGCTTGAACGCAGCGGCGTGATCAAGGGCTATCGCGCGCGGATCGATCCCGCGAAGGTCGGTTACAGCTTCATGGCCTATGTTACCGTCGGGCTGTCGACTCACACCAAGCAGGCGCAGGAGGATTTCGAGGCGGCGATGGCCGAGGCGCCCGAGGTTCGCGAATGCCACAATATTACCGGCGCGATCGAATATATCCTGCGCGTCGAGGCGGCCGACCTGGCGGCGTACAAGCATTTCCACACCGAGGTGCTGGGCATATTGCCGCAGGTGAATGCGATCACCACCTATGTGCTGATGGGTTCGCCTAAGGATGAGCGGGCGTAGTTTTTCTTGGCCGTTCCGGCGAAGCGCTAAGGTTGAACACGGCGCCCCGCGACCGCATATCGGTTTCATGCTGAAACTCTCCCTGCTCGATCTTGTGCCCGTCACCGACACCGGGACGATCGCCCAATCGCTGGCCAATGCGGCCGACCTCGCCCGACATGCCGAAGCACTGGGCTACGGCCGTTATTGGGTTGCCGAACATCACGGCATGCAGGGGATCGCGAGCGCCGCGACCGCGGTGGTGCTCGCGCATATCGGGCAGGCAACGTCGAGCATCCGGATCGGGTCGGCGGGGATCATGCTGCCCAACCATGCACCGATGGTGATCGCCGAGCAATTCGGCACGCTGGAGGCGTTGTTTCCCGGTCGTATCGACCTTGGCCTCGGCCGCGCGCCGGGGTCGGACGGAGTCGTCGCGCGGGCGCTGCGCCGCAACCTCACGAGCGACGAGCGGCAGTTTCCGCAGGATGTCGTCGAATTGCAGGCCTTTCTTGCCGGTGACGAACGGCTCGGCATCCGCGCGGTGCCGGGCGAGGGGACCCACATCCCGATCTGGGTCCTGGGGTCGAGCCTGTTCGGCGCGCAGCTCGCGGCGATGCTCGGGCTGCCTTATGCCTTCGCCAGCCATTTTGCCCCCGACGCGCTCGACGAGGCGCTCGATATCTATCGGCGGCAGTTCAAGCCGTCGGCGCAATTGTCCGAACCCTATGCCGCCGCGGCCTTCAACGTCTTCGCCGCCGACACGCGCGAAGAGGCCGAACTGCTCGCCTCGTCGCAGCAACAGGCCTTTGTCGCGCTGCGCACCGGCAATCCCGGGAAGATGAAGCCGCCGCTCGCGGGTTACAAGGACAGCCTGCCACCCAACGCGCGCGCGATCCTCGACCATGTGCTGCAATGCTCGGCGGTCGGCACGGTCGACGACGTTCGCGACGGGTTGAAGGCGTTCGCCCTGCGCACCGGGGTCGACGAGGTGGTCGTGGCTTCATCGATGTACGACCATGACGCGCGGAAGCATTCGGTGGCGCTCGCGATGGAAGCGGCGAAGAGTCTTTAGCCAAACGTCGTCATTGCGAGGAGCCGAAGGCGACGCGGCAATCCAGAGTAGCGTCAACTCGCTCTGGATTGCTTCGCTTCGCTCGCAATGACGACGTTATTGAGGCCGAAAGCTTAGGCTTGCCAGCCGCCAAGCGTTGTCGCCCATCAACTCGGTGGCAGAGGGAATGACAGCCGGCGGCGCGCAATCGACCTCAGCGGTGATATAGCGGCCGGTTTCGCGCAGCCGCACCCCGACGTCGCCGAAGCGCGCCTTGAGCGCTGCGATCAGCCGTTCGGCATCCTCGGCAATCGCGTTCGAATCGAGCGCGCGCGGGGTTCCGTCGAGCAGTTCGGCGACCGCTTGCCGCAGCGCGCCCACGGCATCCTTGATGATCGACAGCGCGATGAACAGCGCCGCACTGGCATCGGCCCACCACCAGCCGAGCCCGATGCCGGTGATGCCGGCGATCGCGGCAAGCCCGGTCTGCCAGTCGGCCTTCTGCATCAGCGCGTCGGTGTGCAGCACCTTGTCGTTGATCCGCTTTGCCACCGGCTGTTTGATCCGACCGAGGATGAGCGGCGGGATGATCGAATAGACGAGCGCCGCGATCATCAGCCAGCCCAGCCAGATGGTGTGGCCGAAGAGGGTGATGCCCCCGACGGTCGGATGCTCCTGGCGCACCAGCGTCGTGGCGCTTTCATAAACGAGGAAGCCGCCCATCGCCAGCAGTGCCGTCGCCGCAACGAGGAAAGCGAGGCTGTTGGCGCGGCGATAGCCGAAAGGGAAGCGATTGTTGGCGCGCTTGCGCTCCCAATGCACCGACAGCAGGAACACGATCGCAGGGATGAGGCTCAGCACATCCTCGATCACTGCCGACTTCATCGCCTGGCTTGCGCCCATGACGAGCGCCATCACCACGACGACGCTGCTGATCCACGCCAAGGTCCACCATTCGAGCCGCTCGCCATGCCGCACGTCGGCGGCGATGGCGTCGGGGATACCGCTGTGCAGGCTCATCGCGGGCCCTCGGAGACCAGCCGGTCGGTGGCGAGGATCAGGGCATTTTCGCCGTTGCGCCGCGCGATGCGCAGCACGGGATGTTCCTTGTCGTCGGGTTCGCCGCGCGCGACGGGCTTCGACAGCGCGATATCGGCCTGCCAAGGCGAGGCCTTGGCGAAATGACCGATGAGCGCATCGACCTCGCCGTCTTTGAGCGCCTTATGCGCATGCTCGCCGTGAATGGGCATGATGCGGAGGTGCGCGCCATGGTCGCGGGCATAGGCGCCGACGAGCGCGAGAGCGGGCTGCGCGTCGGGGGTTCCGGGGAGGACGGTGACGCGCATCGCGTGCGTGCGTTCGATCCGCTCGGTCGTGCCGGCCGCATCGCGCGGCAGGCCGTCGCAGGCAGCGAGCAGCAGCGCGGCGAAGGAAAGGGCGAACCGGTATCGCATCCCCGCTCATACGCCGCGCTGCGGCCTTGGTTGCCGCGCGCGCCCTGTGTTGACGCGGCCAAGCAGGGGGCAGTATAGGGACCCCCCGACCCAAGGGCGGCCCATCTGGGGTCGCCTTTTTGCTTTGGTCGTATCTTTTGTGTTTTGGAAAGGTGCCTGACATGTCGATCACGCCGCTGATGCCCGTTTACCCCCGGTGCGGTGTGCGTCCGGTGCGAGGTGAGGGCGCCTATCTGATCGGCGAACGCGGCGAGCGTTATCTGGACTTCGCGAGCGGCATCGCGGTCAATCTGCTCGGCCATGGCCACCCGCATCTGACCAAGGCGATCCAGGATCAGGCTGCGACGCTGATGCATGTGTCGAACCTGTACGGCAGCCCGCAGGGTGAGGCCTATGCGGCGCGGCTGGTCGAGAATACCTTCGCCGACACCGTCTTCTTCACCAACTCGGGCGCCGAGGCGGTTGAATGTTCGATCAAGACCGCGCGCGCCTACCACTCGAGCGCGGGCAACGCGCACAAGCACACGCTGATCACCTTCAACAACGCCTTTCACGGCCGCACGCTCGGTACGATCTCGGCGACCAACCAGGAGAAGCTGCGCAAGGGTTTCGACCCGCTGCTGCCCGGTTTCGCCTATGCACCGTTCGACGATGTCAATGCTGCGCTGGATCTCGTGGACGACAATACCGCGGGCTTCCTACTCGAACCGGTACAGGGCGAGGGCGGTATCCGTCCGGCGTCGCAGCCCTTTCTGCAGGCGCTGCGCGACATTTGCGACCAGCGCGACCTGATGCTGGTGTTCGACGAGGTCCAGTGCGGCGTCGCGCGCACCGGCTCGCTCTATGCTTATGAACAGTTCGGTGTGACCCCCGACATCCTCGCCAGCGCCAAGGGCATCGGCGGCGGTTTCCCGATGGGCGCGTGCCTCGCGACCGAAAAGGCGGCGCGCGGCATGGTGATCGGCACGCACGGCTCGACCTATGGCGGCAACCCGCTCGCAATGGCGGCGGGGCAGGCGGTGCTCGACGTCGTGCTCGAGGAGGGCTTCCTTGAGGGCGTCAAGGCGACGGGCGAGCGGCTGCGCGGTGCGCTCGAACAGCTGATCCCGAACCACGACAATCTGTTCGAGAGCGTGCGCGGCATGGGGCTGATGCTCGGCGTCAAGATGAAGAGCGACAGCCGCGCCTTCGTCGCGCATCTGCGCGACAACCATGGGCTGCTGACGGTGGCGGCGGGCGACAATGTCATCCGCATCCTGCCCCCGCTCAACATTGAAGAGTCGCACATCAACGAGTGCATCGAGAAATTGTCGGCGGGCGCGGCGAGCTATACGCCGCCCGAAAGCTGATGCCGAATTTTCTAAACCTGTCCGATGCGGGCGGGGATGCGATCGCAGCGATGCTGTCGGACGCGATCGACCGCAAGGCGGCGCGCGCCGGCTGGCCGAAGGCGAAACCCGACGCCGACAAGCCGCTCGCCGACCATGTGCTGGCGATGGTGTTCGAGAAGAATTCGACGCGCACGCGCTGCTCGTTCGACATCGCGATCCGCCAATTGGGCGGGGTGCCGATGATCCTCGACGCGGGCACGAGCCAGCTCGGCCGCGGCGAGACGATCGCCGACACTGCGCGCGTGCTGTCGCGCTATGCCGATGCGATCATGATCCGCACCGACCATCATGACAAGATCGAGGAACTGGCGCATTTCGCCAGCGTCCCCGTCATCAACGGCCTGACCGACCTGTCGCATCCGTGTCAGATCGTTGCCGACCTGCTGACGATCGTCGAGAGCGGCAAGGCACTGCCCGGGCTGGAACTCGCATGGCTCGGCGACGGCAATAATGTGCTGGCGTCGCTGATCGAGGCGGCGGGGCTGTTCGGTTTCAACGTCCGCGTGGGCGTGCCGCAGGGCTATGAGCCCGATGCGGGCTTCGTCGAGGCGGCACGTGCGAAGGGCGCGAAGATCGATATCGTCCGCGACGCGCGCGAAGCTGTCGCCGGCGCCGACCTGGTCGTCACCGACACCTGGGTGTCGATGGGGCAGGACCATGCGCACAACAAGCTCGCGGCGATGGCGCCCTATCAGGTCGACGAACGGCTGATGGGCGCGGCGAAGGGTGACGCGCTGTTCCTCCACTGCCTGCCCGCGCATCGCGGCGAGGAGGTCACCGATGCGGTGATCGACGGCGCGCAGTCGCGCGTCTGGGACGAGGCCGAGAACCGCGTCCATGCCCAGAAATCCGTCCTGTTGTGGGCGCTAGGGAAGTTATGAGCGAAACCGTCGAAACCTGGTTCGACCAGCCTTTGGTCTTTACCATTGCCGCGCGCCATGTGCGCGGGCGCTTCGTCCGGCTCGGGCCGGTGCTCAACACGATATTGAGCGCCCACAGCTATCCGCCGGTGGCGGAGAAATTGCTCGCCGAGGCACTGGTGCTGACCGTGCTGCTCGGCTCGACGCTCAAGACCGATGGCGGGCAATTGACGCTGCAGGCGCAGACCGGCGGCGGGCCGATCGAACTGCTCGTCTGCGACTATCGCGGCGGCGAGCTGCGCGGTTACCTCAAATTCGACGCCGAACGGCTGGCCGAGGTCGGACCGGACCCGACGCTGTTCGCGCTGTTCGGCGAGGGCTTCCTCGCGATCACCTTCGACCAGCCGGCGACCGACGAGCGTTATCAGGGGATCGTGCCGCTCGAAGGCGTGTCGATCGGCGATGCGGCCGAACATTATTTCGAACAGTCCGAGCAGATCCCGAGCCTGATCAGGCTCGCCGCGCGCCATGACCATGAAGCCGGCTGCGTCGCGGGCGGGTTGCTGCTCCAGCATCTGCCGGAGGGCGAGGTCGGTCGCGACCGGTTGCACACGCGCCACGATCATCCCGAATGGGAGCATGCGCGCACGATCGCGATGACGCTGAAACCCGAGGAACTGACCGACCCCGCGCATTCGCTCGAGACGCTGGCATGGCGGCTGTTCCACGAGGATGAGGTGCGCGTCGAATCGGGCATCACCGTGTCGCGCGGCTGCCGGTGCAGCCTCGATTATTTCGCCGGGGTGCTGCGCCAGTTTCCCGAGACCGAGCGCGTCGACATGGCCGACGAGGCCGGCAATATCGTCGTCGATTGCGCCTTTTGTTCGCGGATTTTCCCGATCCCGCTCGGCGAAATCGCCACCCCCAACTGAGCCGGCTGACGACGAATGGACGTTTTTCAGCGCCAAGCGGTTGAAATCGCGGCGCCGAAACGCTATTTTATCTTCACAGGGTCGCATGTTTGCCCGCGACGGGGGCAATCGTTGGATAGGTGTACATGGCGATCTTCTCTCCCCCGATGAAATGGGTCCTTGCGGCCACGATGTTGGCCGGCGCGACGGCGGTGCCCGCGCAGGCGCCGTCGCTGGCGATGCTCGATGGCCTCGAAAAGGGCAGCTGGCAGCTGCGCGAGCGCGGCAACAACGCCGTCGCCCAGACGATGTGTTTCGGCGACGCGCGGCGGATGATCCAGATCTACCACCCGCGCGCGAACTGCTCGCGCTATGTCATCGAGGACACGCCTAAGTCGGTAACGGTGCATTACACCTGTCCAGGCGCGGGCCACGGCCGCACCACGATCCGGTCCGAGACGAACCGCCTGGTCCAGATCGACACGCAAGGAATCGCCGACGGGAAGCCTTTCTCGCAGGCTTATGAGGCACGGCGCAGCGGCGCCTGCACGAACTGAGCCGCACCCTGCCGTAACAATCCGTTAACCAAAAGCCGCTAAGCCGGGTGTCACGACGCACCGATGTGTGTCCTTCTCCCTAACGGCTTTCATGCCGAACTGGGCCGTGTGACCTGTCATGCGGCCCGTTTCTTTGGTGCAGCGCAGCACTTGCACGCCCGACGACGCGGGCCTATCTGGCGCCGATGCAAGACGTAGCCGGAAAAACGCTGATCGTCCTCCTCTCGGGCGGGCTCGACTCGATGGTTTGCGCGGGCCTCGCGAAAGAGGCCGGCGCGCGCATCGTCGCGCTGACGATCGATTATAATCAGCGTCACCGCGTCGAACTGGAATCGGCCGCGCGCATCGCGGACTATGTCGGGGCGGCCGAGCATATTGTGCTGCCGCTCGACCTCCGCCGCTTCGGCGGCTCGGCGCTGACCGATGATATCGCGGTGCCCAAGGACGGCGTCGGGGACGAGGTGCCGGTCACCTATGTGCCCGCACGCAACCTGATCTTCCTGTCGCTGACGCTCGGCCTCGCCGAGGCGCGGGCCGCGCAGGACATCGTCATCGGGGTCAATGCGCTCGACTATTCGGGCTATCCCGACTGCCGCCCCGAATTCATTTCGGGCTTCGAAAAACTGGCGCGGCTCGCGACGCGCGACGGCGACAAGGGCGTCGATTTCCGCATCCACGCACCGCTCCAGCATATGACCAAGGCCGATATCGCCGCCGAGGCGGCGCGACTCGGTATGGACGCGGGCATGAGCTGGTCGTGCTACGACCCGACCCCCGAGGGGCTGCACTGCGGCGCGTGCGACAGCTGCCGGTTGCGCAGCAAGGGTTTTGCCGATGCGGGGCTCGCCGACCCGACGCGCTACGCCTGACCATGAGCTACGCGGTCAAAGAGATTTTCCTGACGCTGCAGGGCGAGGGCGCACAGGCAGGCCGCCGCGCGGTTTTCTGCCGCTTCGCCGGCTGCAATCTGTGGACGGGTCGCGAGAAGGACCGGTCCAAGGCGATATGCCAATTCTGCGACACTGACTTCGTCGGCACTGACGGCACATTGGGGGGCAAGTATAAGGACGCGACGGCGCTCGCCGCGACGATCGTCGCGAGCTGGGGCGAGGGTGAGGCCGACCGCTATGTCGTGCTAACCGGCGGCGAGCCGATGCTGCAGGTCGACGATGCGCTGATCGACGCGCTACACGCGCAGGGGTTCATCATCGCGATCGAGAGCAACGGGACTTTTGCCGTGCCGCGCAGCATCGACTGGATCTGTATCAGCCCGAAGGCGGGCAGCGAACTGGTGCAGACGAGCGGCGACGAACTGAAACTGGTATGGCCGCAGCCGGGCAGCGACGTTGCACGGTTTGCGACGCTCGATTTCGGGCATCTGCTGGTGCAGCCGCTCGACGATCCGAATGCCGCTGCCAATGTCCAGGCGTGCATCGAACTGGTGATGGAAGACCCGCGCTGGCGTCTGTCGCTCCAGGCGCACAAGAGTTTGGGGCTGCGCTAACCCAGCGCTATTCGCCGGCCTTTTTGGCAGGCGCCGGGGTGTCGGCCTTCTTGCCGACGGGGACAGTGATCGCTTCGCCTTCACCACTCGTCTCTTCGGCGTCGGCCTCGTCGGCCGCTTGCTCATCCTTCTTTGTCGCTGGCTTCGCCGTCCCATCGTCGGGAACGCTGTTGTCGACCGCAGTGCCGTCGCCGCTCGCATCGTCGAGGATGATCATCGAATCGCTGATCGTGCCCGGCTCGACCTCGACCGCTTCGAGCTTGGTCGTCGTCTTGCCCGACGGTTCGCTGCCGCAGGCGGCGAGGGCGAGGATCAGGAGCGAGGGGAGGATGATGCGGGTCATGGACATGTCCTAGTCGCTGGCCGAAATTTTGTCGAGAAAGGCCGGAAGCGCGCGTTCGAGCGCGGCGTCGACCTCGGTGAAGCTTGCCGCCTTGCCGAGCGCCGCGAGGCTGGTCACCGGAAATTCGGCGATCCCGCACGGCACGATGCCGCCGAAATGCGAGAGGTCGGGCGCGATGTTGATCGAGACGCCGTGCATCGTCACCCAGCGCTTCACGCGCACCCCGATCGCACCGATCTTGGCCTCGCGGCCATTTTCGTCGTCGGTCCAGATGCCGATGCGGCCTTCGGCGCGGCGTGCCGCGACGCCGAATTCGGCAAGCGCATCGATCACCCAGCCTTCGAGCGCCGAGACATAGGCGCGCACGTCGCGGCCCCGTTTGGAAAGGTTGAGCTGGACATAACCGACGCGCTGGCCGGGGCCGTGATAGGTGTAGCGCCCGCCGCGCCCGGCGTCATAGACCGGGAAACGCGGGTCGAGCAGCTCGGCGGGATCCGAACTGGTGCCGGCGGTGTAGAGCGGCGGATGTTCGAGCAGCCAGATGCGCTCGCTGGCCTCGCCCGCGAAAATCGCCGCGGCGCGCGCCTCCAGGTCGGCGAGCGCGGCGGGATAATCGCTCAGGCCCGGCGAAACGGTCCATAGAGGTGGCGGCAGATGGCTCATCGTGCCGCCTCCTGCTCCCACGCGCGAGCGAGTGCAAGGGGCGCGCGCTAAATCGTTAACATGGCTGGACATCGGGGAGCAAGACCGCCAGTCTCCCGCGTCAACGGGTCAACCAGAGACGGGATTTAGATGCCAAAATTCGACATGGGCGCGGCGTGGGAAGACAGCTTGGTCCTGCTGCGGTCGCACAGCGTATTGACGGGCACCATCGCCGCCGTCTTCCTCTTTCTGCCGACGCTCGCGGTCGCCTGGTTCGGGCCGGTCCCGATCGAGCCCGCCGCTGGCGCGACATTCGACCAGATGATGATGACGTTTCGCGAAAGCGCGCGGCAGGCCGTGCCGTATCAGTTGCTCGTCAGCGTGATTTCGGCGATCGGCGGGGTCGGTATCCTGCGCCTCTGGTTGTCGCGGACCAGCACCAGCGTCGGCGACGCGCTCGTCTTCGCGCTCAAGATGATCCCGACGATGATCGCGATCCAACTGATCCTCGGCGTCGGGCTGGGCCTGATCGCGGTTCTGGCGATCATGCCGGGAATCGCGGCGGGGGGCGGCGCCGTCGGCGCGCTGCTGTTGTTCGTCGGCGCGCTGTTGATCATCGGCATCTGCGCTTATTTGTGGGGGCGGCTCGCGGTGACCTCGCCGGTCGTTGCCGATCGCACCCAGTATAATCCGGTCGTCGCGATCCAGGAAAGCTGGCGTTTGACCAAGGGCAATGGTTGGCGGATTGCGCTCTTTCTGTTTCTCGTCACACTCGTGATCATCATCGTCGCACTGCTCCTCGGCGGGGTGATCGGCGCGGTCGTGGGGACCGGTGACGGTATCGGACGGATGCTGACCGGATTCGTCGAAGGCGGCGTCGCGGCGGTCGGCGGCATCGTCTCGGCTGCGATCAGCGCCGCGACCTACCGTCAGTTGGCGCTCACCGGCGGCAACGCCATATTTTCCTGAGGGAAACGCAAGAGGCCTTTGTCCGTGACGTCATGAAGTGATCGCAAACCGGACGACGGCCCGCTAATGAGGGACATTGGGCGCACAAAAAGGAACAAGGAACAGGTTCAACAAAGGGGGAAAATCATGGTCAAGATGAGTATCGGTGCCGCTTTTTCGGAGACCTTCGGGTTTCTGAAGACCAATTGGATGCAGATGCTGTTGTGGCTTGGTGGCGCGGTGGTGATCGCCTGCCTGCTCGGCTGGTTGCTGTTGCGCAATGCGATGATGACCATGATGATGGCGCAGGGCGATCCGTCGGCCGCATTCGGAGCCTTCGGGTCGATAATTCTGTTCGGTTTCATCGCCGGGACGATCGTCTATGCGGCGAGCCTTTTGATCTGGCGGACGGGACTGGTCGGCGGTGAGCCTGCCAGCGATATCGGCTGGGGCTTGGGCGCGGGCGCCGCGCTGATGCTCGCCAACTTCGTCGTGCAGATCGCGTTGATGATCGTCTTCTACATCGTGTTGTTCATCGTCGGCCTGCTGGCGTTCGGCATTTTCGGTGCCAGCGGCATGTCGCTGGAGAGTTTCGCGACTGGGGGTGCATCGGCCGGACTCATTCTGTTCGGCGTGATCTTCTATGTCGCGCTGATCGTCTTCTTCCTCTGGTTCTTCGGTCGCCTGACCGCCGCCGGCCCGGTGATGGCGGTGAACCGTTCGTCGAATCCCTTTTCGGCCTTCGCCGAATCGTGGCGCCTGACGAGCGCATCGCAATGGACGATCGTCGGCTTCAATTTTCTGATGATCCTCCTCTTTCTCGTCTTCTTTTTCATCGTCTCGATGGTCTTCGGCGGGGTTGCGAGCGCGATGATGACGCCCGACGCGGGCATGGGCGCGATGATCGGCGCGCTCATCATGGCGCTGGTCATCTATGTGCCGGTGGTTCTGGTGTCGGTGTCGATGCCGGCGGGCATCTATCGCTGCATCGGGGTGCAGGGTTCGCCGGACGTTTTCGCCTGAGGTGAGCCGATCAAAGCAAAAGAAGGGGCGCTCCGGAAACGGGGCGCCCTTTTCGCATCAGCTCCACTTGGCGAGTGGCGGCAGGCTCATCAGGATGGCGTCGATATTGCCCCCGGTCTTGAGCCCGAACAGGGTGCCGCGATCGTAGACGAGATTGAATTCGGTATAGCGGCCGCGCCAGATGAGCTGCGCCTCGCGGTCGGCGTCGGTGAAGGGCAGGCCCATGCGTCGCCGCACGATCTGCGGAAAGATATCGAGGAAGGCCTCGCCGACCGCGCGGGTCAGCTGGAAATTGCGGTCGAACTCGGCATCGTCGCCGGTTTCGAGATGGTCATAGAATATGCCGCCGACGCCGCGATGGACGCCGCGGTGCGGAATATAGAAATAATCCTCGGCCCATTTGGCATAGCGTTCATAGACCTCGGGACCGAAAGGCGCGCAGGCGGCGCGCAGCCGGGCATGAAAGGCGTCGGTGTCCTCGGCATAGGGAATCGGCGGATTGAGGTCGGCGCCGCCGCCGAACCAGCGCCGCGTCGTGACGAGGAAGCGCGTGTTCATATGCACAGCGGGAACATGCGGGTTCGCCATATGCGCGACGAGGCTGATCCCGGTCGCGAAAAAACTGGGGTCCTCGGCCGCGCCATGGATCGACGCGGCGAAATCGGGGGCGAACTGGCCGCCGACGGTCGAGACATTGACCCCGACCTTTTCGAACACCTGGCCGGTCAGCACCCCGCGCACTCCGCCGCCGCCTGCACCGGAGTCGAGTCCTTCGGCCTCGCGGTCCCACGGCGTATAGGCGAAGCGCGCGTCGCTGCCGGCTTCGGTCTCGATCGCCTCGAATTCGGCGCAGATCCGGTCGCGCAGCGATTCGAACCAGTCGCGCGCGGCCTGTTGCTGGGGATCGAGCGAAATCATGCGGGAAAACCTTTCGTCTGCCGAAGCGCTTCGGCGAGCGCGATGCCAGCCGCGACCGCGACATTCAAGGAGCGAAAGCCCTGGCACATCGGAATCGCGACCCGCGCGGTCACCGCCGCATGGACATGATGCGGGACGCCCGCGCTTTCCGATCCGAACAGCAGGATGTCGCTTGCGGTGAAATCGAACCGGGGCAGGGGCGTCGCCCCCGTCGTCGTCAGGAGCACGAGCCGCTGGCCGCCGATTTGCGACCATATCCGGAACGCGCCCCAGTCTGGGTGGCGCCGCACATTGGCGCGCGCCGTATAATCCATGCCCGCACGCTTCAGCGCGCCGTCGGAGAAGGGAAAGCCGCACGGCTCGATAATATGCGCGGGCACGCCGAAACAGGCGGCGGTGCGCAGCGTGGTACCGACATTGCCCGCGATGTCGGGCTGAAACAGGGCGATTTCCATGCGCTTTCCTTAGGGCGCGCGGCGTCGCAAATCGAGCGTTTCGGCACCGCGACATGATCCGGTCAAAGAAGCGGAAATTGCCTGTTGGCAAGCCCCGACTGTGCGGCTATCAGGCCCGCAATTCCCGGAGGGGCCGCCGGGGCGCGCCATTTCGTGCGCGCGCAATCAGGGTGGCCCTCAGCCCGGGGAAATTGTCAGTTCAGCCATACAAGGGCAATCGAATGGCCAGTGAAACCGAACACACCGCCGGAATCGAAGACGGGGTGCGCCGCCGTGATTTCATCAACATCGCAGCGGTCAGCTTTGCCGGGGTCGGTGCGGCCGCGGTCGTGCTGCCGCTGGTCAACCAGATGAACCCGTCGGCGGACGTGCTCGCGCTGTCGACGACCCAGATCGATATTTCGGCAATCCAGCCGGGCCAGGCGATCAAGACGAGCTGGCGCAAGCAGCCGGTGTTCGTTCGCAACCTGGTCGCCAAGGAAATCGCCGAGGCGAAAGCGGTGCCGCTGGGTGACCTGCGCGACCCGGAAACGATCGACCAGCGGACCAAACCCGGCAAGGAAAACTGGCTGATCACGCTCGGCGTCTGCACCCATTTGGGCTGCGTGCCGCTCGGCGCTGCTGAGGGCGAGAATCGTGGCGATTTCGGCGGCTATTTCTGCCCGTGCCACGGGTCGCACTACGACACCGCGGCGCGCATTCGTAAAGGTCCGGCACCCAAGAATCTGGTTGTGCCGCCTTATAATTTTGACAGCGACACCGTCGTGACGATCGGCTGAGGAGCGAGATAAGATGAGCTTTCCCTGGGCCAAGCAATATCAGCCGCAGCATCCGTTGATGCAGTGGCTGGACGAGAAGCTGCCAATGCCGCGCCTCGTCTACAACGCGATCGGTGCCGGCTATCCGGTGCCGCGCAACCTCAACTATTTCTGGAATTTCGGCGTCCTCGCCGGCGCCGCGCTGGCGATTCAGATCATCACCGGCATCGTGCTGGCGATGCATTATGCCGCCAATGCGGGCGTCGCCTTCAATTCGGTCGAGCATATCATGCGCGACGTGAACGCCGGCTGGTTCATCCGCTATGCGCATATGAACGGCGCGAGCATGTTCTTCATCGTCGTCTATCTCCATATCTTCCGCGGTCTTTTCTACGGATCGTACAAGGCGCCGCGCGAAATGGTGTGGTTGCTGGGCGTCGTGATCTTCCTGCTGATGATGGCGACCGCCTTCATGGGCTATGTGCTGCCGTGGGGCCAGATGAGCTTCTGGGGCGCGCAGGTGATCACCGGCTTCTTCTCGGCGATACCGCTCGTCGGCGAACCGGTCCGCGAATGGCTGCTCGGCGGCTTCGTCCCCGACAATGCCACGCTCAACCGTTTCTTCTCGCTGCACTATCTGCTGCCGTTCGTGATCGCGGGTGTCATCATCCTGCACATCTGGGCGCTGCACATCCCGGGTTCGTCGAACCCGACCGGCATCGAAGTGAAGGACGAACAGGACACCGTCCCGTTCCACCCCTATTACACCGCGAAGGACGGCTTCGGACTCGGTATCTTCCTGCTCATCTTCGCCGCGCTGACCTTCTTCAGCCCGAACATGCTGGGCCATGCTGACAACTATATCCCGGCGAACTCGCTTTCGACCCCGGCGCACATCGTTCCCGAATGGTATTTCCTGCCCTTCTACGCGATCCTGAAGGCCTTCACCTTCAACTTCCTGTGGATCGACGCGAAGCTGTGGGGCGTGATCGCGATGTTCGCGTCGATCGCGGTGCTGTTCTTCCTGCCCTGGCTCGACAGCTCGCCGGTCAAGTCGTCGACCTATCGCCCGATCTATCGCTGGTTCTTCTGGGTCCTGGTGATCGACGTGTTCATCCTGGGTTTCTGCGGCATGCAGCCGGCCGAACAGCCCTATGTGATCATGAGCCAGATCGGTGCGATCTATTATTTCGCCCACTTCCTGGTGATCCTGCCGATCGTGTCGCGCATCGAACGTCCGTTGCCGATGCCGAATTCGATCACCGAGGCGGTTCTCGCCAAGCATGCCGACACGCCGTCGGCGGCCACGGCCTGAGCGCCGGACTTTAATAGGAGCTGATACAGCCATGGTTCGTCCGCTCGGATTCCTCGTCGGCCTCGGTTTCATTGCCGCGCTGGTGCTCGCGATTCTCACGACGCCGCTCAGCAATGAAGAGAATGTCGCCCACAAGTTTCACGAACACCCCAAGCATCTGAAGCTCGCCAGCGACGGCCTGCTGCCCCATTGGGACAAGCAGCAGCTGCAGCGCGGCATGCAGGTGTACAAGGAGGTCTGCTCGGCCTGCCACAGCCTGCACCTCGTCGCCTTCCGCGACATCGAGGCGCTGGGTTACAGCGAAGGCCAGGTGAAGACCTTCGCCAAGGGTTTCCAGGTTCCGTCGATCAACCCCGACACCGGCGAACCGGCAACCCGCGATGGGCTGTCGTCGGATTATTTCCCGTCGCCCTATGCCAATGAAACCGCGGCGCGTGCGGCGAACAACAATGCGTTGCCGCCCGACCTGTCGCTGATCACCAAGGCGCGCGAAGGCGGCAAGGACTATGTCTATTCGCTGCTGACCGGGTTCAAGAACCCGCCGGCTAACCTGCCCGCCGAACTCAAGCCGGGCACCGGGCTGCACTACAACCCCTATTTCGCGAACCTCAATCTCGCGATGGCGCCGCCGCTGGCTCCGAACCAGGTCACCTATGCCGACGGCACCAAGGCGACGGTCGACCAGATGGCCAAGGACGTCACCGCGTTCCTCGTCTGGACCGCCGAGCCGAAGCTGGTGAAGCGCGTGCAGGTCGGTTGGGCCGTCGTGATCTTCCTGGCGATGTTCAGCGTGCTCGCCTATCTGTCGTACCGGAACATCTGGGCCGACAAGAAGCATTGAGCGGACTAGGGAGGGCGCGTCCCATGATCGCCCTCCCGCCGCAGCCGGACCTCGACCTCGCGTCGCTGGTCCGCACCATTCCCGACTTTCCCAAGCCGGGCATCCAGTTTCGCGACATCACGACACTGATCGGCGACGCCGCCGGCTTTTCCGAAGCCGTGCGGCGTCTTTCCGTTCGCGCGGCAAGCCATGCGCCTGACCTGATCGTTGCGGTCGAGGCGCGCGGCTTCCTGTTCGGCGCCGCGATGGCGACCGCGATGGGGCTGGGCCTCGTGCCCGTGCGCAAGGCGGGCAAGCTGCCCGGCGTCACCATCGGGGTCGATTATGAACTCGAATATGGCGTCGACCGGCTCGAACTGCACGAAGGCGCGGTGCTGCCCGGCCACCGCGTGGTGTTGGTCGATGATCTGCTCGCTACCGGCGGCACGATCCTCGCCACTGCCGAACTGATGCGCAATGCCGGGGCGGAGGTTGCTGCCGCGATGTTCGTGATCGACCTGCCCGATCTCGGTGGGTCGCAGCGGCTGACGGCGGCCGGACTGGCGTGCGAGACGCTGATCGCCTTCGACGGAGATTAGGCGGTTGGTCTCGGACCTTCGAGGCCGTTTAGCCGCCCTCGGCCCAGCGCACAATGCGCGCCCACAGTGGCAAGATGGCCGAGAGCGCAAGCAATATGGCGGCAGGAACCCAGATCAGCACCGAATATTTATAGAATTGTAGCGCCAAACCCGGATCGTTGCGATTGGCCGGCTCGATTACCGGAAATGCCACGACCCGGATGATCGCAATCAGGACGAGGAAAATTCCCCATTTGAAAAGCCGTGAAGGTGGGAGCATCGGACTTGGCTATCACGACTCTTGTCCTACGCAAAACGCCCGCACCTTTCAGCGCGGGCGTTCGAAGCGTCCAAGGGGGAAGGGCGCTTTTTAGAAGGGGACCCAGTTCTGCTTCTTGCGGAACTTCATATAGCCGACATTGGCGCCTAACCGTGCGCCGACGCCGACGCGGATCGGGATCAGCACCACGTCACCACGGCGCAGGTACGACGCGTTGAAGCCGCCGATCAGATAGGCAGCGCCTTCACCCGCCGGATAGCGCTTGTAGAGATCCTGGGTGTCGAACAGATTGTAGACGAGGACGAAGGTGTTGCCCGCGTTGGCGCCCGCGTCGAAGCCGATCGACGGGCCGGTCCAGTAAGCGGGCATCTCGCCCTCGATCTTGTGGAACAAAGTGCCCGAGCCGTAGCGCACGCCAAGCACCAGCGCGCCGCCGGCTTCGCGGCCGACGATATAGGCATTGGGTTCGCCTTGTTTCTTGAGGATGTCCTCGATCAGCCCGGCAAGGCCCTGTGCGCCCTTACCGAACACGCCCTCAGCGGCGCCGATCAGATCGTCCTTCTTGTAGGTCGAGCCCGGGGGTGCGTTCGTCGCCGCAGCTTCGGGACCGGTGGTCGGGGTCGCCGCCGTGTCGGGTGAGGTTACCTGATCGCCGGTCGCGAGATCACTGTCATAGGACGTATCGCCGCTCGTCGTGCTGGTGGCTGGCGGCGGCGGGGCCGGGTTGTCGAGATCGGCATCGATCGCGCTGTTGGGATCGATCTGCGTCATTTGCGCCGCCGCAGGTAGCGGCGACACGGCGAGGCCGATCGAAGCGATGGCCATCAAGGCGAGACTGGAAAGCGACTGACGCATGATATTCCCCCAAATTCCGGGCCGGCGACGCGCGATCGCGCCGCAGGGCAGTATTTACCATGACTCCAATTGGCCGGCGGGCAATGAACCGGCGATGACCTGAGTCGATTTTGCGCCAGGCCGAATCGATTTCGGCGCCGATCCGATGCTCGGGTGCAAAAAAATGGCAATGTTTGCCGTTGCGGGGTGCGAGGCGGCTGGCTATAGCGACCCGCCTAAGCCAGCCTGTCGTTAGCGCGACAGACCATGCGGAGACGTGGGTGAGTGGCTGAAACCAACGGTTTGCTAAACCGTCGTACTGGTAAATCCGGTACCGAGGGTTCGAATCCCTCCGTCTCCGCCACCTACCCTTCCGCAGGGGTCCGTCTCAGTCCACAGAGATTGAGCTTTTCCCAGAAAACCAGAGCTTTTCGGATTCGCTCGTCCGCGACGTCTTTACGCGGCTCGGCGAGGCGACGGCGTGCGGCCTGAAGAGCCGCTTGGTGCGCGGTTTGCAGGAGGATTCTCGCGCCGCCAGCGTTTCGCCGCGATCGACTTGCCGAACAGCGCGCGGGCCATGCCCTGCCGGGTCGTCTCCTGCATGGGGCCTCGCGGAGATTGAGTCCGGTTATGCGGTGCTCGACGAGGATTGGCAGGGTGCCTTGAAAGCGGACATTCGTATTTCACCGTCATCGACTATATCCGCCAAGCCGGATTTAACCCGGCGACATGTCCTTGCTGGTACTCGCCCGGCGGGCTAGTGGAGCTGAGCGTAAGTGCTCGCGTTCATTTTGAATGCGCAATCAATTTGCCGTTCGCACGTCAGGCAACCATCGCGACACGATATTCGTCCGAGCGACAACAGGATGCGTAGTGAAACTTCGCCAGATTGAAATCTTCCACGCCGTTTATGTGACTGGCTCGGTCAGCGCCGCGGCGCGGGTGCTGAATATTTCGCAACCGTCGGTCACGAAAATCTTGCGTTATGCGGAGACCAGCCTCGGGCTGTCGTTATTCGAACGGACGAAGGGGCGCCTGGTCCCCACCGAGGATGCGCACGAGCTTTTCCTGGAGGTGGCGGAGGTCCAGAAGCGTGTCGACCAGCTCCGGCGGGCGAGCCGCAACCTGCGGTTCGGGCAAGGGCGGACACTGCGCGTTTCGGTGCTGCCGTCCCTCGGGCTCGGAGCGATTCCGGATGCGGTCACGGCCTTTCTGGCCAAACATGAGGGCGTGTCGCTCGAGCTTCACACGGCGCATCACGACGACATGGTGCGCAAGCTGTACGAGCGGGAAACGGATCTGGTCATCAGCTATGACGTGCCTTCGACCGCTCCCGTAGGCTTCGACGTGCTGGGCACGGGAGAATTGGTCGCGATCTATAAACCGGGCGCTATTCAATGCGATATGCCGCGCATGCCCCTGAGCGCGCTGGAAGGGCATCGCTTCATAACCACAGTCAAAAGCGGCCCCATGGGTAATCTGTTGTCCGAGGAACTCGCCCAGACCGGCGTGATGTTGAATGACGTCGTCTCGTCCCAGACCTTCTTTGTCGCGGCGGCGCTCGTCCGGTCGGGCGCAGGTGTCTCGATCGTCGACAGTTTTACGGCACAAGCAATCGCGGCGCCGGACATCGCCTTCAAGCCGCTCCAGCCGCCCATCCCGTTCAACGTCTATGCCATCTATCTGCAGAACCGGCCCCCGTCGAAATTGGCGACCGTTTTGCTGAAGCATCTGAAAAGCGCCTTTCAGGCCTATAGAAAATTTCTATAGGCCGCCGCCGGATAGATATTGTTCGGATCGTCCGTCGCGGATTAGGCAAGCAACATCTGTCAGTCAGCAAAGCGGATCATTGCGCTTGTCCTTCGATATTTGTGGTATTTCCGGGGTCGTATCCAGCCAATGGTCCGGCCTGGGCAGGCTTGGCCATCGCTTGAGGCGAGGGCGGCGTGGGACGCTGGCCGCCTTGCTGGCCGGTGCCGGGATTGCGATAGGCATGGGAGGAATCGGATCGTCCTCGGCGCAGGTCGTCGACCAGCCGCGCGTCCACGCTCGCGACATTGGTATCGCGCCGGGAATATTTGCGCCCGGTCCTCTCAATTCCATCACCGACGTCGATGGCGTGCGAGTTGGCCAGGTGACACGTATCGAGGGCGCCGACGTCAGGACCGGCGTCACGGCGATCTTGCCGCACGGCGGCAATATTTTCCAGGACAAGGTGCCCGCGGGTATCGTCGTCGCCAATGGCTTCGGCAAATTTGCGGGCGCGACGCAGATCGCCGAGCTGGGCGAGATCGAGACGCCGATCGTCCTGACCAACACCTTGAGCGTCGCGCCGGCGATCGATGGCATTCTCGACTGGACCCTGACGCGGCCCGGCAACGAACATGTCCGGTCGGTCAATGCGGTGGTGGGCGAAACCAACGACAGTGTCCTCAATAACATCCGCAAGCGGGTGATCGGCCGGTCTGACGTGATCGCGGCCATCGAGGCCGCAACCGGCGGCCCGGTTGCGGAAGGCAGCGTGGGCGCCGGCACTGGCACCATGGCCTTTGGCTGGAAAGGCGGTATCGGCACGAGTTCGCGCATACTCCCGCCGGCGCTGGGCGGCTATCGCGTCGGCGTGCTGGTGCAAACCAATTATGGCGGGACGCTGACGATGGACGGCGTTCCCGTCGGCAAAGCGCTGGGGCGCTATTATCTGCGTGAGCATAGCGAGCGGGCGTCGGCCGACGGGTCGATCATTCTGGTCGTGGCGACCGATGCGCCGCTCAGCGATCGGAATCTGACCCGGCTCGCTCATCGCGCGATCGCGGGTCTGGCGCGGACCGGGGCAGCCTTTTCAAACGGGTCCGGCGACTATGCCATCGCTTTCTCGACCGCCGATGGGGTTCGCCGGACGGCCGCACGGCGTGCCGGTGTCGCGGCCTATCCCGAACTGGCCAATGACGAGATGTCGCCGCTGTTCGTGGCGGTGTCGGAAGCGGCCGAGGAAGCAATCTATAATTCGCTGCTGATGGCCACGACCATCGACCGGCAGGCGACGGCCGAAGCCGGAGCGGCGAGGGGAGAGGCGCTCGACATCGCGGCGGTCAGGCAGGCGATCGCACGCTATCGACCGGCGGCGACACGGCGCCCGGCGCCGGCGAAGGGAAATGTCCGTTGAGGCGGGTCGACATATTGGTGATCGGCGGCGGGATTGCCGGCGTGTCGGCGGCGGCGCGATTCGCGCAGCGGTCGGAAACCATCTTGCTCGAACGCGAAAGCGCGCTTGGCTATCATTCGTCGGGGCGCAGCGCGACCTTCTATCATTTCGGCATCGGCGATGACGCGGTGCGCGGGCTGACGGCGGCCAGCCGCCACTTTTTCGCCAATCCGCCGGGTGGAGAGGAACTGCCGCCGCTGTGGCAGACGAAATCGGCCATGTTCTTCGCAACGTCCGAAACGATGGACCAGCTGTCGGCGCTCGAAACCGAAATGCGACGCTTTTCTGACAATATCTCGCAAGTGGGACCGGCTGAGATGCAGGCGATTGTCCCCGTGCTGAAGGTCGGGACGGGCGGCGCGGTTGCCGGACTGGTCGATACGGGGGGTCGCAAGCTGGACGCCGATCTGCTCCTCCAAGCCAATGCGCGCGCGCTGCGGACGGCAGGCGGCGAGATACATTTCCACGCCGGGGTGACGGGTATCGCGCACGACGGGGCCGATTGGATCGTCGATACGGTGGAGGAGAGTTACGCAGCCCGGATCGTCGTCAACGCAGCGGGCGCCTGGGCGGATGAATTCGCGGCGATTGCCGGCGTCCGCCCGCTCGGATTGATCCCGCTCCGGCGGACTATCATCGGCTTTGATCCGCCACAGGGTCTCGATGTGTCGGACTGGCCGTTTCTCAAGACGGTCTTCGACGATGGCTTCTACATGTTGCCCGATGCCGGCCGGCTCCTGGCTTCTCCCATGGATGTCACGCCATCGCCGGCGTGCGATGCCCAGCCGGAAGATTATGAAACGGCGCTTGCCGCGTGGCGCGTCGAAGAGGCGACGACATTGTCGGTGGACCGGATCGCGCTAAAATGGGCCGGTTTGCGAAGCTTCGTGGCGGACAAGGTACCCACCGCCGGGTTCGCGCCCGACGCGCCGGGATTCTTCTGGCTCGCCGGGCAGGGCGGTTACGGGCTGCAGACATCGCCCGCGATGGCGCTCGCCGCCGAAGCCCTGTTGTTCGACCTTCCCTGGCCCGAACTGCTTCGCGAACATGGCGTCGAGCCGCGCCAGATCCGGCCCGAACGCTTGTACGTCTGATGCCCAAGGCCGGGCGATGGTTTTTGGGACGATCCTATCGGGAGTAATCTTGCATGCGTTTCCTGACCCTGATCGGCGCGCTCTGCGTCGCGACAACGCCCTCCGCCTATGCGCAGGACAAATGGACGGTCGTCATCCATGGCGGGGCCGGGGAGATGGCCCGGGGCAAGACGTCGCCGGAGCAGGATCAGGCGCTTCGTGCCGGTCTGAATGCGGCGCTCGATGCGGGGGCTGGTGTGTTGGCGGCCGACGGCAGCGCGCTGGACGCCGTCGAAGCGGCGATCAAGGTGCTGGAGGATGATCCGCGTTTCAATGCGGGGCGCGGCGCCGTCTTTACCTGGGAAGGGCGCAACGAACTCGACGCCGCGATCATGGACGGGCGCACCCGCGCGGCGGGTGCGGTGGCGGGTATCACGCGCACGCGCAATCCCGTCAGCCTCGCGCGGGCGGTCATGGAAAAAAGCCCGCACGTCTTCCTCGGCGGTGAAGGAGCCGACCGTTTCTCGATCGAGCAGGGATTGCCGCAAGTCGATCCTTCCTGGTTCGCGACCCCCGAGCGTCGTAAGCAGCTCGAACGGATGAAGGCTGACAAATTGAGCTGGTACGACGTCGACCTGAAATTCGGAACCGTCGGCGCCGTCGCGATCGATGCCGACGGCAATGTCGCGGCGGCGACGTCGACGGGCGGACGAACCGGAAAGCGCTGGGGACGCATCGGCGACGCTCCGGTGATCGGCGCCGGAACCTATGCCGACAACCGCGCTTGTGCGGTCTCCGCAACGGGGGCGGGCGAATATTTCATCCGCGTCGGCGCGGCGCACGAGATTTGCGCGCGTGTCCGCATGAAAGGCGAGACGCCAAAACAAGCCGCGGATGCCGTCATGGCCGAGATCGGGCAATTGGGCGGCACCGGCGGGGTGATCGTCACCGGACCCGGCGGAGCGGCGGACTGGTCTTTCAACACGCCCGGCATGTCGCGCGGCAGCGCCAGCAGTACGGGCGAACGCAAGGTGGCCCTCTACGGCGACGAGGACTGAACGCTTCCAGGCGCGGACAGTCGCCTGGAAGCCTGTGTCATCGAACGAAATAGCTGGCATTGCGCCAAGATATTTGCTGGCGGCGGAGCGTGGATATGCTCTTGCCGACGGACGGCGTCGGCGACCTATTACCTATTCCCCTCAGGCATATACCGACGTGGTCAAGCGGCTGCCGATCATCTGTGCATGGCACCGGGCATTGCCGTCATTCCGCCGAATCGGGAGAGAAATCCTGGGTCGCTGCCGGCGTCTGACTCAAAATCCATAGAAAATTTCTATAGGTAGGGGAAGCCTTGATATTGGCCTTGTTTCCCTTCGCCGGTTCAACTGTCCTCCTCGGTCGGGCTGGTCTGCCTGATCGACCGAGGCTGCTTTATGCTGCGACGGCTGTCGGTCGGCTAATGCCCGCCGGACCCGCTGATACGCACCAAAAGCCGGAAGGAGAAGCGACGAGCGGCTTTGCGCCCCGGTCTTCTTCTTCCTGTTCAAGGAGGAACGCCACTTGTTGGTCGTGAAAAAAAAGGGGGTCGAGATGGTGAGTTTCAGGAAATCTTTTGCGGTCGCGTTGCTGACGATGGTGTCGAGCACCGCGATGGCGCAGGATCTGACGTCGGGCACAGCGGCCGAAGGCGAGGCCGTGGCCGACGGTGAAAGCATCGTCGTCACCGGCACGCGCATCAAGCAGGATGGTTTTTCGGCGACGGTGCCGATCAATATTTTGGGTGCGGAAGAACTGGAAGCATCGGGCAAGACCGACCTTGGGCAGATCCTTGCCGAAATGCCGGGCGTCAACCTCGTCGACACCACCGTCGGGCAGCCGAACGGGACCATCCAGAACGCCGGCACCAGCACGGTCGCGTTGCGCGGCCTGTCGAGTTCGCGCACGCTGACGCTGATCAACGGCCGCCGCACGGTCGCCAATGCCGCGAACCGCAGCGTGGTCAGCCTGAACACCATTCCCGTCGATTTCGTCGAGCGCGTGGATGTCATCACCGGCGCCGCATCGGCGGTCTATGGATCGGACGCGATCGCGGGCGTCGTCAACGTCATCACTGAATCCAAGCTCGAAGGCCTGCGTCTGCGCGGTCGCATCGGGTCTGCACTGACCGGCGGCGGCGGGGCTGAGGAGGCGATGGTCGCTGCCACTTTCGGCGCCAAATTCGCCGACGGCCGCGGCTATTTCGCGATCAGCGGCAGCTGGGACGACGATGGCGGCCTGCTCGCGCGCGACCGCCTTGCCCGCGCGACCAAGAACTGGACTTTCGCTTCGGGCACCAACACGATCAGCGACCCCGCGCTGAGCACCGATACGCCGGGCGGACGCTTTCGCGGCGGCGCCTTTTTCTATGACGACGCTGGCACGCTGCGCACGGGATTTGTGACCAATCGCGACGGCTATAACGATCGCTTCGATGACACGCTGCGCCTGCCGCGCACCGTGATGGCGCTGGCCGGCAAAGCGAGTTTCGAAGTGTCGGAGGCGTTTGTCCCCTATGTCGAGGTGCAATTCTCCGACCTCGACACCTTCTACACCCGCGCGCCCTATGGCTATCGCGATTCGAGCACGGTGTTCCTTCGCGACGAGATCGGCGTTCCGCTTCCGGGCCTGCCGACCTTCGCGATCGGGCGCATCTCGCGCGACAATCCCTTCGTTCCGACCGAAATCCGCGCCGGGGCTCCGGCCAGCGGCATCGATTGGCGGCGGCGCTTCGACGAACTGGGCAATCGCGACACGATCAGCGATCGCGACACGCTGCGCGTCTGGGGTGGCGTCCGCGGCAAGCTGGGCGGCGACTGGACCTATGACGCAACCTATTCCTATGGCACCTTCGATCAGGTCCAGACGCGACTGAACAACATCAACCTGCAGAATCTGAAATATGCGCTCGATGCCGAGCGTCTGGCGAGCGGCGTGATCCAGTGTCGCGATGCCACCGCGCGCGCTGCCGGCTGCGTTCCGATCAACATCTTCGGCGTCGGGACGATCACGCCGGAGGCGGCGAATTACATCCGCCATGATTCGACATTCTACACCAAGCTGCGTCAGGACGTGTTCCAGGCCTTTGCCACCGGTTCGATCTTCGAGCTTCCGGCGGGCAAGGTGCAGCTTGCGCTCGGCGGTGAATATCGCCGTGAAAAGGGCACGTCGGGCAGCGATGCGCAGACGCTTGCGGTCATCTCGAACGTCGCGGCGGTTCCGAGCTTCAGCGGCAGCTTCAACGTCAAGGAAGCCTTTGCCGAACTTTCGGTCCCGCTGCTCAGCGGCAAGCCGTTCTTCGAGGAACTGAAGGTCGATTTCGCGGGCCGCGTGTCCGACTATAGCCAGAAGAACGTCGGCACGGTGTACAGCTATCATGCAGGCGCCGACTGGATGCCCGTGGAAGGGCTGCGTTTCCGTACCCAATATGGCACGGCGCAGCGCGCGCCCAGCCTTCCCGAACTTTATTCGCCGCCGCGCGACGACACCGACACGGTGGTCGACATCTGTTCGGGCATCACGGCAACGACCGCCGGCACGGTTGCCGGCAATTGCCGCCTGAACCCGGGTATCGCGGCAACGATCGCCTCGAACGGCGTGTTCACCCAGTCCTCCACCTCGATCCAGTCGCCCAATATGGGCAGCCTGGCTCTGCGTGAGGAAAAAGGCACGACCTTCACGCTGGGCACGGTGATCTCGCCGCGCGCGCTGCCGGGGCTCAACCTGTCGGTCGATTATTACAACATCAAGGTGACCAACGCGATCTCGGCGCTGGATAACGAGATTTTGCTGCGTCAGTGCTATTCGGACGCGACGAATTTCGCCGGCAACGAGTTCTGCCAGTCGGTGATCCGCGGGGCCGACGGCCAGATCCTGCAGATCAACCAGGTGCCGCAGAACCTCGATCGCATCTCGACCTCGGGCATCGATACGTCGTTCGCCTATCGGCTGCCGCTGGAAGGGGTCGGTGTCGCCGGCGACCTGCGTTTCGATTTCAACTGGACGCATGTGATCAAGAAGGAAACCCAGTATCAGGGGATCAACGGCACCGAAATTTCCAATACCAGGGGGCAGATTTCGTCGCCGACCGACGTTGTCCGCGCCCGGATCGGGTACACGAACAAGCTGTGGAACATCGACTGGCGCGTGCGTTACATCGGGCCGATGGTGTCGTCGAACGATCGTGTGGCGGCGGCCGAAGCGGCCGGGTTCGCCAATCCGCTGTACCTCTATTATGGCGCTTATTGGCGGCACGACATCGGGGCGAGCATCCGGCCCGAATTCGGTGGTGGCAAGTGGCGCCTGTCGGTGGGCATCACCAACCTGTTCGACAAGACCGGGCCGAATGTGCCCGAAGGTGCGACGCCCTTTGACGACAATGGCTATATCCTCGACTATGGTGTTGTCGGACGCTCGGGCTTCGCGTCGATCGAGGTGAAGTTCTGATGCGCTGGCGGAAGGCGTCGGCGCGGGCCATCGGTCTGGCGATGCTGGTCCTGGCCGTGGCGGGAGGGACCATCGGCTCCACCGCCCTGGCCCGGGCGGCGGCCCCCGCCAAGGCGGCGAAGGACAAGGCGCCGGCCTTGCCGGACCTCAAACCCGGTGCGGGGAGCTTCCTTTTTTCCGGCTGGGCCGGAAAACCGCTCCGCGTTCATTATTACAGGCCCGACAAGGTGACCGAGACAACGCGCATCCTGTTCGTCATCCATGGTGCCGGGCGCAATGCCGACGGTTACCGCGACGCGTGGATCCCCTACGCCAATGAGGGGCAGTATATCGTCCTGACTCCCGAATATTCGAAGGAGGATTTTCCGACTTCGCTGACCTATAATGTCGGGCACATCGTCGACGAGGCCGGCAATCCGCGGCCGCGCGAACAATGGTCGTTCGCGTCGATCGAACCGATGTTCGATGCTGTTCGCAAGGCGACGGGCACCAAGGTGCCGCGATATGCGATCTATGGCCACTCGGCTGGGGGGCAGTTCGTGCATCGTTTCGTCGAACTGTGGCCCGACGCCCGCTACAGCCGGGCGGTCGCCGCTAACGCCGGCTGGTACACGATGCCCGATCTGGCGATCCAATATCCCTATGGTCTGAAGGGTGCACTCACCGACGCCGCCGGGTTGAAAGCGACACTGGAAAAACCGCTGACGATCCTGCTTGGCACAGCGGACACCGACCCCAATCATCACCAGCTTTCGCGGACGCCTGAAGCGATGACGCAGGGCGTCCACCGGCTGGCGCGCGGCGAATTCTTCCATGCCTATGGCCGCAAGGTGGCGCATGAACTGGGCGCCAAATTCGCATGGAAGCTCGATTACGCGCCGAACATTGCACATAGCAATACGGGCATGAGCCAATACGCGCAGAAGCTGGTCTGGGAATAACCCTACCCAACAGGGTGGTCGAGTACAGGTGGTCGTGGCGTCCCTATTGCGGGCCGGTCGCGTCCGGCCGCCTGCTGCCCGCACAATGCGGTTGCGTCCGAACCTTGCGCCGCCCCGCATCCGGTAAAGCGGTAAACTTCACTCCCGTCATGGAGAATCGACGTGGCAAAGCGCCTGACGCTTTACATCTTTATCGGCCTCGCGCTCGGTTTGCTGGTCGGCTGGGCGATCAACGCCGCAATGGCGGACGGCACCGTGGCGACGCAGGAGCGGCTTGCGACGATCGCTGGCCATTTCTCTGTCGTCAGCACGTTGTTCCTGCGGTTGATCAAGATGATCATCGCACCGCTGGTATTCGCCACTCTGGTGTCGGGGATCATCCATATGGCCGATACCTCGGCGCTCGGGCGGATCGGAGGGCGGGCGCTGGCCTGGTTCATCGGCGCGAGTTTCATTTCGCTCCTGCTCGGCCTAGTGCTTGTCAACATCTTCAAGCCGGGCGTCGGCCTCGAACTCGATTTGCCTACCGCGACCGGATCGACCAGCCTCGCCACCGCTGATTTCAGCATCGCCAAATTCGTCACCCATCTGGTGCCGACATCGATGTTCGACGCGATGGCGAACAACGAGATATTGCAGATTGTCGTCCTGTCGCTGTTCGTCGGCGTCGGTATTACCAGCCTTGGCAGCGGCGGCCAACGGCTTGCGGGGCTGGTCGAGGAAATGGTCGCGGTGATGCTCAAGATCACCGAATATGTCATGCGCGTCGCTCCGATCGCCGTCTTCGCGGCGGTTGCCGCCGCGGTGATCGAGCGCGGCTTCGGCATCGTCGTGACCTTCGGTTACTTCATTGGTGTCTTCTATCTGGGGCTGGCCCTCCTGTGGGTTGTCCTTCTTTCCGCCGCATGGATATTGCTGCGCGCAAACCCGATCGTGCTGCTGCGCAACATTCGTGAGCCAATTCTGCTCGCCTTTTCGACCGCTTCGTCGGAAGCCGCCTTTCCGCGCACGCTCGAAGCCCTCGACAGGGGCGGCGTGCCGCGGCGGATTTCCAGCTTCGTGTTGCCGCTCGGCTATTCGTTCAATCTCGACGGGTCGATGATGTACATGGCCTTTGCGATCATGTTCATCGCCCAGGCCTATGGCGTCGAGATGGATTTGTGGCAGCAGTTCACGGTGCTGCTGATCCTGATGGTGACATCAAAGGGTGTGGCGGGTGTGCCGCGCGCCAGTCTGGTCGTCGTGGCGGCGACATTGTCGTTCGTGAACCTGCCCGAAGCCGGATTGTTGCTCATCCTCGCGATCGATCATTTTCTCGACATGGGCCGCACCGCGACCAATGTCGTCGGCAACGCGGTGGCCTGCACCGCGGTCGCGCGCTGGGAGGGCGTCCTCGGCGTTGAAGAGGAACCCGAACCGGCCGCATTGGCGCTTGAAATCGAGACCACCCCGGTCTCCAAAGTCTGAATGGCTTTTCCCCAATTCGCGAAAGGAATTTTTATGCGTAACATGGTGTTGCTGACCCTGGGCGCGGCCCTGATGGCAGCCTCCCCCGCGCAGGCCGCCCCCAAGGCGAAGCCCGAGGCCGTGCTGAAGACCAAGGGGTATGAATCAGCGATCAAGATCCTCGACCGCGACCATGACCGGATGATCGAAGAGATCATCAAGCTTACGGAAATTCCGGCGCCGCCGTTCAAGGAGGCCGCGCGCGCCGCCGCCTATGCCGAAATGCTGAAGGACGCGGGACTCCAGGACGTCGAGATCGACGAAGAGGGCAATGCGATGGGCGTCTATCGCGGCACCGGTCCCGCCGGCGGCCCGGCGGTGATGATCGCCGCGCATCTCGACACCGTCTTTCCCGAGGGCACGCCGATCAAGGTTCGCCGCGACGGGACGCGCCTCTATGCCCCCGGCATCGGCGACGACACGCGCAGCCTGGCCGTGCTGCTCGCCTATGCGCGCGCGATGAAGGAGGCGGGCATCAAGGTGAAGCAGGACATCGTCTTCGTCGGCAATGTCGGCGAGGAAGGGCCGGGCGACCTGCGCGGCGTCCGCTACCTGCTGACCAAGGGCAAGTATAAGGACCGGGTGAAGGCCTTCTTCTCGATGGACGGGACCGATGCGTCGCGGATCGTCAACGGCGGTGTCGGATCGCGGCGCTATCGCATCACCTACAAGGGGCCGGGCGGGCACAGCTATGGCGCGTTCGGACTGGTCAACCCGATGGCGGCGATGAGCCAGACGGTGGTCGACTTCTACAAGATCCCCGTTCCGGCCAAGCCCAAGACCACCTATGCCGCCAGCGTCACCGGCGGCGGCACCTCGGTCAATTCGATCCCGAACGAAGTGTTCATGGAATTCGATATGCGGTCGGAAAACCCCGCTGAACTCGCCAAGCTCGAACAGGCGTTCCTCGCCGTCGTCAAGAACAGCGTCGACGGCGAGAATGCAGCTCGGTCGGTCAAGGAAGGACCGGTTACCGCCGACGTCAAGCTGATCGGCGACCGTCCGGCGGGCGAGACCGCCGCGACGCAGCAGATCGTCCGCAATGCGGATGCGATCATCCGCGCCAAGGGGCTGGAACCGCGACCCTCCTTCTCCTCGACCGACTCGAACATTCCGATGAGCCTCGGCATCCCGGCGGTGACGATCGGGTCGGGCGGACAGGGCGGCCGTGCGCACTCGCTCGATGAATGGATCGACGTCGAAAAGACCAAGAGCCTGCACGGCGCCACCGTCGGTCTCGGCATCCTGCTCGCCACCGCAGGCGTCCAATAATGGGCACCCGGCCGCGCTACCTCCGCGCCTCGCGGATCGCCGGGACGGTCGCGGCCGGGTTCGCTCTCGCGCTCGCGCTGACGCTGTCGGCGCAGGAAAAGCTCGAAACGGCGCCGGTGCCGACAGTGCCGATCGCCGACGGCTTCACCATCGCGGGTGCGGGAGACCTCATCTACCTGCGCCCGATGCTGCCGACGATCGAAGCGCGGAGCCCCGATCTGCTGCGCCTGCTGCGCGGTGCCGACGTCACCTTCGGTAATTTCGAGACGAGCGTCATCGACCTGACCGATACCAAGGCGGTGCCGCAGGCGGAATCGGGCGGCACCTGGATGCACGCCGATCCCGGCGTTCCCGCCGATGTGCGCGCCATGGGCTTTACCATCGTCAGCCATGCCAACAATCATGCCACCGACTGGGGCGTCGAGGGGATGGACGAGACGGGGCGCCATCTGACCGCGGCAAAGCTGGTCTGGGGCGGAACCGGCAAGACGATGGCGGCAGCGCGCGCACCGCGCTACCTGGACACTGCCAAGGGCCGTGTCGCGATCGTCTCGGCCACTTCGACCTTCACGCCGATCTCGGTCGCCGCCAATCCGGTCGGCAGCGTTCCCGGCAGACCCGGGGTCAACAGCCTGCGCACGCGCCGCTCGACGGTCGTGTCGGCCGGCGAACTGGAGATGCTGGCGGGCCTCGCCGCGCGCTCCGAACTGCGCAGTGACGGGCGCAAGGACGACGGCGTCATGTTGATGGGCAGCCACTACAAGGCCGGTCCGCCACGGGAGGGGAAGCTGGCCTTCAGTTATCGCGTCAACCAGCGCGATGTCGACGAGAATCTGCTGTCGGTCCGGCAGGCGAAACAGAACGGCAATTTCGTCATCTTCTCGGTCCATAATCACGAACCGTCGAACGCTTCGCAGGAACCGGCGGATTTCGCGATCCAGCTTGCGCATGATGTGATCGACGCGGGCGCCGACGTCTATATGGGCCACGGCCCGCATCAGCTTCGCGGCATCGAAATCTACAAAGGGCGGCCGATATTCTATTCGCTCGGTAACTTTGCGATGATGAACAATTCGCTCGACGAAATTCCCGACGACATGTTCCAACAATATGGCGTCGCGCCCGGCGCGGCGACGGTTCCCGAATTGTTGCAAGCCCGCAACACGCGATCTTTCTCGGACCCCAATCTGTATGAATCGGTGATCGCGACCAGCCGCTACGTCGGCGGGCAGGTCGTCGAAATCAGGCTTTACCCGATCGATCTGGGCGTCGACGTGCGCGGCGCGGGCAAGGGCGTTCCTGCAATGGCATCGCCCGCGCGGGCACAGGCGATCCTCGAGCGGCTACAGCGGTTGTCGGCGCCGTTCGGAACGACGATCAGCATCGAAAAAAATGTCGGAATCATCCGGCCGGTCGAGGGGCGCCGATAGCCATCGACGGCGACACATTCAGGTGCAGGATATCATGACACTTCAGGACTTGCAGACACCCTGCCTCCTTCTCGACGAAGCGAAGCTGCGGCGCAATGTTGCCGGGATGCAGGACCATCTCGCGCGGCTGGGGGTGGCCTTCCGTCCGCATCTGAAGACCGCCAAATCGCGCGACGTCGCGCAGGTCGCGATGACGTCATCGACGGGACCCGCGATGGTCTCGACGCTGCGCGAGGCCGAATATTTCGCCGAAGGCGGCGTGACGGACATGATCTATGGCGTCGGGATCGTGCCTGCCAAGCTTGGGCGTGTCACGGCGATCCGCGGCAGGGGAGTGGATCTGGCGGTCATTCTGGACAGCATCGACCAGGCGGAGGCTGTCGTCCACCATGCGCGCGCCAGCGGAGACCGGATTCCCGCGCTGATCGAGATCGACGGCGACGGCCACCGATCGGGCGTTGCGCCCGGCGACGCCGCGACGCTCGTCGAAATCGGGCGCGTGCTGGCGGATGGCGCCGAATTGCGCGGCGTTCTCATCCATGCGGGCGGCAGCTATGCGCTCGATGACCCCGATGCGCTCGCGGCCGCGGCCGAAGCCGAGCGCTTCGCGGCGGTCTCCGCCGCCGATATCTTGCGCGCTGCCGGCCTGCCTTGCCCGGTCGTCAGTGTCGGCTCGACGCCGACCGCGCGTTTCGCCCGCGATCTCGCTGGTGTGACCGATGTGCGGGCCGGCGTGTTCATGTTCGGCGATCTTTATCAGGCCGGCGTCGGCTCGGTCGGCATCGACGACATCGCTTTGTCGGTGCTCTGCAGCGTGATCGGACATCAACCTGCGAAGGGCCGGATTCTCGTCGATGCTGGTTGGATGGCGATGTCGCGCGACCGCGGGACGTCAGGCCAGGCTATCGACCAGGGCTATGGTCTGGTGTGCGACGTGGCCGGGGTCGTCTTTGACGACCTGATCATGATCGACGCCAATCAGGAGCATGGCGTCATCGCCCTGCGTCCGGGATCGACGGCCGTATTGCCCGACCTTCCGGTCGGTGCGCAGCTCCGCATCCTGCCGAACCATGCATGCGCGACCGGGGCGCAATATGATCGCTATCATGTGCTGGACGGCGACGGTCAGGTGACCGCGATCTGGCCCCGGATCAACGGCTGGTAGGAACAGGATATGACCGATCGCCAGCTTGCTATTTCCGCCGCAGATGTCCGCGCGGCGGCTCTGCTGATCGCGGGCAAGGTGGTGCGCACGCCCTTGCTGGAATTTCCGTCGCTGAACGAGCGCGCCGGACGCCGTGTCCTCGTGAAGTTCGAGGGCGCGCAATATGCCGGCTCGTTCAAGTTTCGCGGGGCCTATAATCGTTTGGCGCGTTTGACCGGGGAAGAACGAGCGGCCGGCGTTGTCGCCTGGTCTTCGGGCAACCATGCCCAGGGCGTGGCTGCGGCCGCCCGGCTTCTGGGAATAGGGGCCTCGATCGTGATGCCGTCGGATGCTCCGGCCATCAAGGTCAGGAACACCAGAGCCTTCGGCGCCGAGATCATCTTCTATGACCGTGCCACCGAATCCCGGGAGGATATCGCCACAGCGCTCTCGGACGAACGTGGGGCCGTTCTGGTGCCGTCTTACGACGATCCGTTCGTCATGGCGGGGCAGGGCACGATCGGCCTCGAACTGGTCGAGCAGTCGCGGCAGGCCGGAGCGGAACTGTCACAGGTGCTCGTCGCCTGTGGTGGCGGCGGGCTGGTGGCGGGGATCGCCACGGCCATGAAGGACGCGCTGCCCGATCTCCAGATGTTCAGTGTCGAGCCTTGCGCCTTCGACGACACGGCACGATCGCTCGACAGCGGGCGCCGCGAAACGGTGGCGACGGGAGCTGCATCGATCTGCGACGCGTTGCTCGCTCCGACGCCGGGCCGCCTGACATTCCCGGTCAATCGCCGCCTGCTTTCTGGCGGGCTCAGCGTGAGCGATGACGAGGTGAAGGCGACGATGCGCTACGGCTTCGAGGAATTGAAGCTCGTCATGGAACCAGGCGGGGCGGTTGCGCTTGCGGCACTGCTGCACGGCCGCGCGCCGATGTCCGACTTGCCGGTTGCGGTCGTTGTGTCGGGATCCAATGTCGATCCCGCGCTTTATGCCCATATCCTGGATGAGGGGGCCGGGGCATGAACTCCATGGCGCACCCCCGTGGTGGTAAGCAGCGGCGGGAGGTCTGCGAAATTCTATTTCGGGTGCAGGAAGTCGCAATCATGAGGCTGCGGCCAAGACTGCCCAAACGGGCTGTCGCGAACGAAGGTGCCTGCTGACGCGAGCATGGGATACTCCGTGCGCTGCTTCGACGCCTTGATTTGTGCTTATGCCGGAACGCTGCGGGATTTTCGCCGGACGATCGTCTGGGCGTTGGTATATTCCAGCAGGCCCTCCAGCCCGCCCTCGACGCCGACCCCCGACTGTTTCATGCCGCCGAACGCCGCGGTCGGCGACAGATGCTGGGTCTCGTTGACCCACACGGTACCGCTGGCGATGCGCTCGGCGATGGCGAACGCCTTGTCCTCGTCATGGCCCCATACCGATCCGCCGAGGCCGTAATCACTCGCATTGGCGCGCGCGACGACATCATCATAATCGTCGAATTTGATCAGCGGCAGCACCGGGCCGAACTGCTCTTCCTGGACGATGCGGCTGTCCTCCGGCGGATTGTCGAGGATGGTGACTGGGATGAAATAGCCGGGCACCTCGGCCGCCTCGCCGCCAACAAGAAATGTATAGCCCTTGTCCTTCGCGTCCGCGATCAGGTCGAGCACGCGGCGGTATTGCGGTTCGTTGTTGATCGGGCCGATCTGGGTGCCCTGTTCGGACCCGTCGCCGACCTTCACCGTCTTCGCATAGGCGACGAGCGCGTCGCGGAGCGGTTCGTAGATATCCTTGTGCACATACATGCGCTTGGTCGCGATGCAGATCTGGCCATTGTTACGGAACGCCGCCCAGAACAACTCCTCGGCGACCTTTTCGACGTCGATGTCGGGCATGACGATCGCGGCGTCGTTGCCGCCGAGTTCGAGCGTCACGCGCTTGAGCGTCGGCGCGGCCGATTCCATCACACGGCGGCCGGTCGCGGTCGAACCGGTGAAGCTGATCTTGTCGAAGCCGGGATGGCTCGTCATCCACGGGCCGAGCGCGTCGCCGCCGGTGACGATGTTGAGGACGCCGGGCGGCAGCAGGTCCTTGACCAGTTCGCCGAATTTCAGCGTCGCGAGCGGGGTGAAGGGCGAGGGCTTGAGGACCATCACATTGCCCGCGAGCAACGCCGGTCCGACCTTGAACATTGCGAGGATCATCGGGAAATTCCACGGCGCGATCGCGCCGACGACGCCGAGCGGGACGTGGCGGGTCTCGCTGTAGCGCTCGTCGCTGTCTTCGTTGACCGTCACCGGCAGGTCGAGCGCCGTCGCGCCCATCAACCAGTAACCGGCACCCATGATTTCGCCTTCGGCCTCGGCATGCGGCTTGCCCTGTTCGGCGGTGAGCAGGCGCTTGAAGGCGTCGATGTTCGCGAGCACCGCCTGTCCCATCGCGTTGAGCGCTGCCTTGCGTTCGGCGATCGGCGTCGCGGCCCAGCCGGGGAAGGCGGCGCGCGCGGCATCGATGGCGCGGTCGAGGTCGCCCTGGCTCGCATCGGGGGCGCTGCCGATCACCTGTTCGGTCGCGGGGTTGATGACGTCGAAGCGGGCGCTGCCGGCTTCGAGCTTGCCACCGATCAGCATCGCATAGTCGCGGTCGAAATCCATATCGGGTCTCCTTCAGGGAATCAGCACGACCTTGATGCACTCGCCGCGCGCTTGCGCCGCGAGCGCCTCGTTGATCTCGGCCAACGGGAAGGTCTTGATCAGTCGGTCGAAGGGAAAGCGCCCCGCTGCATGATGCGCGATCAGTTCGGGGATGAAGGTCTGCGGGTCGCTGTCGCCCTCGATGATTCCGATTATGCGGTGGCCGGGGGTCATCAGCGCGGCGATATTGACGCTGATCGCGGCGTCGGGCTTCGACGGCACCCCGACCAGACCGATCGCGCCATGGCTGCCGAGCGCGGCGAGGCCGGCTTCGATGACGGGGACGACGCCGCTGGTGTCGAAGGCGAAGTCGAGCCCGGCGGGGACGATCGCGCGCAAGGCTTCGGCATGGTCGCCCGCTTCGGTCGGGTCGATGACATGCGTTGCGCCAAGATCCTGCGCGATGGCGCGCCGTGCCGCGATCGGCTCGACGAGGATGATCGTAGAACAGCCCTGGATCACCGCCCCCATCACCGCGGCAAGGCCGACCGGGCCGCCACCGAAGATCGCGATGCTCGATCCCGCGGGGCAGGCGAGCGAGTTCATCACCCCGCCGGCGCCGGTCTGGAAACCGCAGCCGAGCGGCCCGAGCAGTTCGAGTGCGACCTTCGACGTATCAACCTTCACGACGTTGCGCGCGCGGGTGACGGTAAGCGCCGAGAAGGACGACTGGCCGAAGAAGTGTGAGGTCACACGCTCGTCGTCTTTGGAATAAGCGGTCGATCCGTCGTCGAGGCGCATGCCGGCATAGTTCAGCGGCACGAAGCTCTGGCAATAGCTCGGCAGATGTTCGTCGCAGCGCGGGCAGGCGCCGCAGCTCGAAAAGCCGACGACAACCTCGTCGCCGACGGCAAGGCCCTCGACGCCTTCGCCGATCGCCTCGATCACGCCCGCGCCTTCATGGCCGAGGACGCCGGGCAATGCGAAGGGCGCGAACTGGTCGCGGAAGATCAGGTCGGTGTGACACAGGCCGACGCCCGCAATGCGGACGCGGACCTCGCCCGCGCGGGGCGCTTCGACCTCGATGGCTTCGATCGAGAAGGGGCCGCCGGGTTCGCGCACCACGGCCGCTTGCGCCTGTGTCATCATCGTCTCCGTCTAGTCGAGTCGCCGCGCTTCCTGCTGGCGATAGTCGCTGGGCGCCATGCCGAACCAGGCGCGAAAGGCGCGGCTGAAATGGCTCTGGCTGGTGAACCCGGTCGCCTCCGACAGGGCGGCGAGGCTGAGGTCGGTCTGGACGAGCATCTGTTGCGCACGATCGAGCCGTGCCTTCATCACATATTGGTGCGGCGAGATGCCCGTCGCCTTCTTGAACAACCGGCAGAAGTGCGACGGCGTGACCCCGGCGACGGCCGCCATCGCCTCAAGGCTATGCTCCTCGGCCGGGTTGGCGAGCACCGCGTTCATGATCTTGTGGAGCCGATAGGCCGAGAAATCGGACACCGGAATCTCGGTCGGGTTGCCGTGTGCGGGCGGGCCCGAGAGGATGTGAGCCTTGAGCGCATTCACCATCGCCGCGACATAGGCGGTGCGCTCGTCCGCCTGCGGTGCATAAAGTTCGGAAAGGATCTGGCGCGTCAGCGCGACCCCGAGCGGGTCGGCGAAGGCAAAGCGCAGCTTGTTGAACTGGTCGGCATAGGGTTGCCCGGCGAGGACATCGGACGACATCGAAAGCGTCACGACGTCAAGTTCGCCGTCGACCAGCCAGCCGGTCGGCATGCCCGCTGGAACGATCGTCGCGCAGCCGGGGATTGAACTCGAGGTCGTCCAGCCGTCGCGGTCCCATGTCTTGACCTGCGGCTTGCCCGCGACATGCACGGTAAAGATCGGCTGGGGCAGTGCGGGCAGGGTGTAGCTGCCGACAAACTGGCGCCAGCGACAGAGCGACCAGCCATCGCCGATCGACCCCATCTCCACGTCTGGCGCGCGGCCGAGAACGTCGCAGATGATGTCCTTATTGTCCCAGACGTTCTCGTGTTTCACGCTGTCAGCCTGACCTCGAGCCGCTTGAAGCCGTTGATGAAGTTCGATCGCACCCGGCTCGGCTCTCCGATGATCTCTATCCGCCGAACATGGCGCGCCATCGTGGCAAAGGCGAGTCGCAATTGCATCTCGGCCAGCCGCGAGCCGACACAGACGTGCGTGCCCGCGCCGAACGCGAGATGCTGGCGGATCGGGCGTGTGATGTCGAAGGCGTCTGGATCGACGAAGATCGACGGATCGCGATTGCCGCTGGGGTAGAAGACGACGACCTTTTCGCCCTTGCGGATCGCCTGCCCGCCAAGCTCGGTATCGCGCGTCGCGGTGCGGCGCATGTGGATGACCGGGCTCGCGTAGCGGACCATTTCCTTGACCGCATTCGGCAGCAACGCGGGGTCGGCGCGGATCGCATCCCACTGATCGGGGTTGTTGGCAAAGGCGATCAGGCTGTGGTTGATCGAATTGCGCGTCGTTTCGTTGCCGCCGACGAGCGCGAGGATCAGGTTGCCGACGAAGTCGCCGAGCGGGACGGGTTCGCCGTGGATTTCGGTATTGGCCAGCAGCGATGCGATGTCGGGGCCGGGGTTGGCGCGGCGTTCGTCGAACAAGGCGGTGGCGAACCGGATAAACTCGCCCATCACCGCCTGCATGGCTTCGGGCGACTGGCGGAAATCGGGGTCGTCCTCGCCGACGAAGGCGTCGGTCCAGCGGTGGAGGTCGTGCCAGGTCTCGGCGGGCACCCCGAGCAACTCGGCGAGGGTAAGCAGCGGCAGCGGCACGGTGAGGAGCGGCAATATGTCGACGGCCTCATCCAGCGGTACCTCGGCGAACAATCGCTCGACCCGTTCGGCGATCCGCGCCTCGATCCCTTCGAGCCGCCCCGGCGACAGCGCGGGCATCACGAACTTGCGATACTGCGTGTGCGTCGGCGGGTCGCGCGAGATGAAGGGGATGCCGATCGCGGATTCCCCGGCGCCGGTCAGCCCGACCTCATTCTCGTTGAAGATGCGGTGCCCGCCATTCTCGTGCGCTGAAGAAAAGAGATCGGCTTGCCGCGACACTGTGACGATATCGTCGAACCCCAGCACCGCCCAGAACCCAGCACCGTCGCTTTCGGGGTTCCAGTGGACCGAGCCCGCTTCGCGCAGCGCCGCGAGCTCGGCATAGGGCATGCCGCCGACGTAAAGATCGGGGTCCTTGAGATCGGTCATCGTCAGAAGCTGTAGCGGAGGCTGACGCCGTAAGTGCGCGGCGCGCTCGGCACGAGGAAGTTATACGGGAAGCCCGCGCCGCGCAGGTCGAGGCCATAGCCATAGGTCTTGCGTTCGAAGATGTTGTTCGCAAACGCGCGGATCGTCAGCGCGTCGTTGCTCCAGCTGAGCGATGCATTGACCTTGGCATTGGCGCCTTGCTGGAGTTCACTGTTCACCTGCGGCGTGCCGGGCGCGTCGATTTCGTTGAACGGCGAGAAATATTGCCGGCTCGAATAGGCGATATTCGGCGCGAAGGTGATCGTGCCGCCCGCGACCTCGACGACGTCCCATTCGACGCCGAGCTGCGCGGTGAGCTTGGGCGCGAAGGGCAACTCATTGCCCGACAGGTCCGCACCCTGCAGCGTCAGTTCCTTATATTTCGAGTGCAGCCAGCCGAGCGACGCATCGACGCGGAAGCCATCGACCGGACGCAGCGTCGTTTCGACCTCGAAGCCATAGACCTCCGACGACGGCGCGTTGACGAGGAAGGAGACCGGGCCGGCGCGCGTGTCCTGCAGCTGCTGGTTCGAATAATCATAATAGAAGGCCGAGGCGGCGTAGGTCAGCAGGCGGCCGCCGGCGCGGCCCTTGATCCCGATTTCATAAGCGTTGACGCGCTCGGGCTCGATATAGCCGATCCCCGCGGACGAGGTGTAGCCGCCGCCATTGACCGCACCCGCGCGATAGCCGCGGTTATAGCTCGCATAGACCAGCGGGCCGTCGTCGAAGCTGTAGCTGAGCGCGATACGGCCGGTCAGCGCATTGTTCGTGTCGGCGAGCGCGAAGCGCGCATCGGGATCATAGGCGCAAGTGCCCGCGACGCCGGCGCAAGGGACGGTCGTCGCGATCAGGGTCTGCGGATCGTCGACCCCGCCGACGAACAGATAGGCGAAGGCGTCGTCGTAGCGCGACTTGTCCTTGGTATAGCGCGCGCCGACCGTCAGCACGAGGCGGTCGGCGAGGTCGATGTCGGCCTGCCCGAACACCGCATAGCTTTTGCGCACCTGCCGATAATGCTGGAAGAAGCCGCCCGCCGGGGGCAGCGGCAGGTTGAACGTGTTGTCGGTGATATTGCGGTCCCAGCCGTAAAAGAGTCCGCCGACGAAATTGATCCCGTCGCCTTCATAGTTGGCGCGCAGTTCCTGGCTGAACTGGCGGTAACGCGAGCGCCAGTTGATATCGAGGATGTCGAGCGGCGATCCGTCGGCCGCTTGCTGCAGATCCTGCTTGCCGCCGTCGTAGCTGGTAATCGAGGTCAGGCTTAGCGTGTCGCTGAGTTCGAGCGCGATATTGGCCGAGAAGCCCCAGGCGTCGGTGTTGTTGTCGCCGATGCGGTTCTCGTTGGTCTGGAAGAAGCCGAGCCCGGCGCGGAAGGGCTGGAGTCCATGGACGGCGGCCTGCGTGCCGCGGTCGCGGCCGGCATAGGCGCGCAGCACGATGTCCAGCGTCTCGGTGGGTTTGACGCGAAGCGATGCGCGACCCTGCAGCGTGTCGACCGAGGCGGCATCGCGCCCGCCGGGGAAGACATTACGGATCTGCCCGTCGCCCTTGGCGTAGTTCACCGCGAGCCGCAGTCCGGCGACATCCTCGGCCAGCGTCGCCTCGGCGGCGCCCTGTGCGGTGAAGGTGTCGAAATTGGCGTAGCCGACCTGCAGATAACCGTTGGTGCCCGACAGGTCGGGCTTTTTGGTGATGAAGTTGATCGCGCCGCCGGTGGTATTGCGCCCGAACAGAGTCCCCTGTGGTCCGCGCAGCACCTCGATGCGGTCGAGGTCGAACAGGCCCATGCCGTGGCTGGTGCGCGGCGCCAGATAGACGTCGTTGAGATAGACGCCGACCGGCGAGGCCTGGTTGCTGTTATATTCGTTCGCGACCCCGATTCCGCGCAGCGAGAAGTTGGGCTGGGTGTTGCCATAAGGGCTGTTGATCTGAAGATTGGGAACGGCGCTGCCGAGCTGCGCCGAATTGGTGATGCCGCGGTCGGCGAGCGTGTCGCCGCCAAGCGCGGTGACCGCGAGCGGCACGTCGAGCAAAGATTGTTCGCGGCGCTGCGCGGTGACGACGATATCGCCGTCGCTCGTCGTCTCTTCGGCGGGCGGCGCGTCCTGCGCCATTGCGAATGTCGATGTCGAAACCGCGAGCGCCGCCATCAAAGTGCGCGTCAGTGCGATGCGTGCCATTGTCCTTACTCCCTTGTGCATTGGGGCTATTGTGAGCCTCCATTGCGATCAGGATTAGGCCACCGGGCCGGCCTTGGCTTTAGCGCGACTTGCAACTGGTTTTGACATTTCTTGCGCTGGGCGGCGAGGCGCTCGCAGCGTTCTGGCGCGATCGCGGGTCGGTGACGGCGGCGTCGCAACAAGTCTCCGCGCGTTGCAACAAGTTGCAACTTGGTCCTCGGCGACGCGACGCGGCAGAGGATTTCCCGATCGGACGGGATTTCACATGAACCCCAAGACCGGTCAGTCCTGACTTTCAGCCTTGGGGTTTCCGTCCGATGACCATCACCAATTTCTCCGCCGTTCGCCGGCGCACCCAGATGCGCGCCGCGCTCCTGTCCGCCACCGCGGGCTTCGCGGCGTTGAACGCGTCGCCCGCATGGGCCGAATGCGTCGTCCAGCCGGGCGGCACCGCGGTCTGTTCGGGTGAGAATACCAACGAGCAGAGCGTCGGAAACGGCGGGACGATTACCGTTACCACCGCGCCCGGTTTTGAGATCGACAGCCCTGGCAACGGCCTCGTCATTTCCGGTCCTGGATCGCTCACTTATAACGATGCCAATGCCTCGACCATCATCGGCCGCGGACGCGACGGGATTGCGGTCGGCAATGGCGGCGGCGCCTCGCGCATCGAAATCCGCACCGCGGGCGACGTGACTGGCGGCGGACGCGCGGGGATCATCACCAACAACGCGGGCACCGGCGGGGTGCTGGTCGAGGCGACGGGCACGGTGACGGGTGCGACCACCGGCATCACCGTCGTCGCGCTGCCCGGCAGCAATGGCGACATCGACGTCCTCTCGAACAATGCCGCAGGCGGCAACTCGGGCATCGGGGTCGAGAACCGGGGCGGCAGCGGCGCGATCCGCATCACCTCGACGGGCACGGCGAGCGCGACCGGCAGCGAGGGCTTCGCGATCGTCGGCTTTCACAGTGTGCAGGGCGCGGGCAGCGACGTCGTCATCGAGGCAAACAATGTCGGCGGTGTCGGCGGTGGTATCAACGTCAACAATTTCGGCACCGGCTCGACGAGCATCACGGTCAACGGCACGCTCGACGTGACCGGTCGGCAGGGTATCACGCTCGGCAATAGCGCTTCGGCGAAGGATATCGTCGTCACCACGCGCGGCGCCGTGACTTCGGGCGCGACCGCCATCGCGATCAGCAATCAGGGGAGCGGACGTACTATCGTGACCGCTGAGGGCCGGTTGCTGAGCAACAATGTTCGGCCGCAGGACGCCGAGGTCAGCGGCAACGGCATGAACATCACCACCGGCGGAGGCGCCGGCGATGTGATCGCAAATGTGGCGGGAGTAGAGGGTCGCGCGGGCATATTGATCCGCAACGGCGGGATTGGCTCGACGTCGCTGACCGCAACCGGGCTGGTACGCGGGCGTGAGGGACGCGGCGTGGAAATCACCGCCGCGGCGTCGGCGGGCGACATCGTGGTCCAGCTTGCCGCGGTCGAGGGGGCGACCGACGGCATCTTCATCAACCCGCCGGGCGATGGCGACGTCGACCTGACGGTGACCGGGCCGGTGGTTGCCGGACGCGACGGGGTGCGCATCGAACGGCCGACGGGAACCACCGGCGACACGCGCGTCGTGGTGGGTGATGTCACCGGCGCGCAAAGCGGCGTCGTCTTGCTGACGCAGGGGACCGGTACAACCAGCCTCGTGTCGACCGGCACGCTGACCGGCGCCGCTGGCGACGGTCTGTTCGTCAGCGGCTCGGGGCCGATCATGCTCGACGTCAACAATGCCTCGGGCGACGAATTTGGCGTGTCGATCCTGACGGGTGGCACGGGCGGGGGTGGCGGTGACGGCGGCGGGAGTCTGGACCTGCTGCGCGCCGCCGACAGCCGTATCGCGGCGATAAATGCGGACGCGGGCGACGGCACGACGCTGATCACCCGCGGCACGGTCGAGGGCGGCATTGCCGCGATCGATGCGGTCACCGAAAGCGGGCTGGCGTTCGGCCTGACCAACGATGGGACGATCCGCAACCGCTCTGGCGCTTCAAGTGACCTCGCGATCCAGGCGGCGGGCGGGCCGGTCGATATCCTCAACAACGGCACCCTGCTCGGCACGATCCGGCTTGACGCCGGGATCGTCGCGCCCGAACCCGAGCCCGAGCCGGAACCCGAGGATCCCGGTGAGCAAACCCGTGGCCGTTCGGCGCGCGGCGCCTTCGTCATCGCCGAAGTGCCCGATATCGAGGCGAGCCATCGCTTCACCAACGCCGGCAGCTGGAACAGCATCGGCGGGATCAATGTCTTTGGCGGCGTCGACGATGTGCTCGTCAATGTCGCCGGCGGGCGCCTGATCGGCGGCACCGCGGCGGCGACCGCCGAGACGACGACCTATTCGGGTCTCGAAACGCTGACCAACCAGGGCATCATCACCATGGTCGATGGCGGCATCGGCGATGTCGTCCGGACCGGCGGCGACGCGAGCTTCGCGGCGGGATCTCTGCTCGCGGTCGATGCCGGCGGTAGCGGATCGGACCGCTTTATCGCGGACGGCGCCACGACCATCGCGGCGGGCGCGCGGCTTCAGGTCAGCAACCCGCAGCCGGCGGTGCTCGGCACGCGATACACGGTGCTTGAATCGGCGGGCGGGGTGACCGGCAGCTTCACCTTCGCTGACCAGTTGCTCTCGAACTTCCTCGGCTATCGCCAGGGCCGCACCGCGACGACGATCTTTGTCGAACTCGCCAAGCTGCGCGCTTTCGCGGCGGCGGTTATCACGCCGAACCAGATCGCGGTCGGCACCGCGCTCGACGGGCAGGCGGCGACCGATCCGCTGGCCGCGGCGGCGCTGTTGCTGCCCAGCGATGCGGCGGCGCAGGCGGCGTTCGACGGCCTGTCCGGCGAAATCCACCCGAGCGTCCGCACCGCGATGATCGAGGAAAGCCGCCTGCCGCGTAACGCGGTGCTCGAGCGGCTCGACGGCCGGAACGGCGGGGCCGTCTGGGGGCAGCTGTTCGGCAATTGGGGCGACAGCGACGGCGCCAACGGCACTGCCGACCTCGACCGCGAGACGATCGGCGGCGTGCTTGGCGCGGATTTCGCTATCGGCGACAGCGCGATGATCGGTGTAGCGGGATCCTATCTCGAAACCGACGTCGATGCCCGTGCGCGCAGCAGCAGCGCCAAGCTCAAGAGCTGGCACGTGCTGGGCTATGCCGGGGTGCAGTTCGGCGGCGCGGCGCTCAAGGTCGGCGGCGGCTATGCCTCGGCCAGCATCGACACCGACCGCGCCGTCGCTTTCCCCGGCATCGGCCAGCGCCTTGTCGCCGGTTATGACGGTTCGGTCGTCCACGGCTTTGCCGACCTCGGCTATCGCCTGCCGCTCGGCGGCGGCCATGTTGAACCCTTTGCCCAGATCGTCGCGGTTCGCGCCGATACCGATGCTTTCGCCGAAACCGGCGGGAGCGCGGCGGTTGCGGGCGCCAAGAGTGACGAGAATGCGACCCTCTCGACGCTTGGCGCCCGCTTCTCGACCGCGACGTCGGGGGTCTTCTCGGTCGGCGGTACGGTAGGATGGCAGCATGGGTTCGGCGACCTGACCCCGGCGACCTCGATGCGTTTCGCGACCGGACCCGGCTTCACGGTCATCGGCACGCCGCGCTCGCGCGATGCTGGCGTCGCGACGATCGACGCGCGGCTTCGCCTGAGTGAGGGGGCGCTGATCACCGTCAGCTATGACGGTGTGATCGGGTCGGCAGGGCAGGATCACAGCATCAAGGCTGGGCTGCGGATCGCCTTCTGACTCCGGCCCGGTCCCCGTCTGGCGGCGGGGACCGGGTTTGGATTGCGCGAGTCCTTGTGACGCGCCATAGCCAAACCACCGTGTTTCCAGTCGAATCCATCTATGATGCCGCCACCGACGAGCGGATGTTTCCCGATCTGCTGCGGCGGATCGGTGATCATTTTGGCGCGCAGGCGGGGTTCCTCGGCTGGATGGGCGGCACCCGCACCGCGGGTTTCCAGGCCGAATATGGCAACGACCCCGCTTTCCTGAAAAGCTATGTCGAAACCTATGCGGCGCTCGATATCCTGCGCCCGGCGTTGATGGAGACGCCCGAGGGGGAACCGCGACCCGCTTATCCGCTGCTGCAATCGGCCGAGGTACGCGAGAGCCGCTTCTACCGCGAATATATCGCGCCGCAGCACATCGTCGACAATCTCGCGGTCAATCTGATCAAGCGCGACGACATGTTCGCGACGATCGCGATCCTGCGGACCGGCGATGTCGCGCCCTTTTCGGTAGAGGACGTGGCCACCATGCGTGGGCTGGTGCCGCATCTGCGCCGCGCGGTGATCCTGTCGAGCCACCGCATCCGTCAGGCCGACCTGATGGCGGCGTATCGCGAGGCGGCACAGGGTGCGCGCGATGGATTGGTGTTGCTCGGTGACGACGGACAGATTCTCGACCTCGGACCCGAAATCGAACGGATGACCGGCTTCGCGTCGATCGAGGCGGCGCGCCGGTCGGCGTTCGCACGGGCGCTCGCGCGCGCTGCTGACGCAGGAACGCCCATCCTGCGCGAATTCGACTTCGGCAACCGCAAGCTTCGGCTGCTACTCGCTTCGCAGCCACTCTCGCGCAACCGCTACGGCGACGTCAGCGAAGGCGGCGGCGCCGCGCATGCGGTCAGCGTGACCGAAGTCGATCGCCGCTGGGGCTTTGCTTATGGCGCGATGGCGGAGGCGCACGGGCTGACCGGCGGCGAGGCGAGGGTGCTCGAAGATGTGCTGACCAACGGCGAGATGATCGGAACGGCGCAGCGGCTGGGCGTCGCGCGCGCCACCGCACGCAGCCATCTCCACAAAATCTATGCCAAGACGGGCACCTCGGGTTTTCCCGACCTCTGCCTGTTCGCGCACCGCTTCATCGTCGCCGCGCGCTGACATCTAAACAGATGGTGGATGCCGGCCCCGGCCGCGCATGATAGCCCCGCCCGATCCTTGGCGTCCGCCAGCGCAGGAAGGGATGGGTGGCATCATGATCTCGTTCGGGGCGCTCCCGTGCAGCGCGGCCCACCGATGACGGCGGGTAGCAAGGTCTTGCCCGATCGCATCGACGGCTGGAAATCGATCGGAGCGCATTTCGGGCGCGACCGGACGACCGCGATCCGCTGGGCACGCGAACGCGATCTGCCGGTCCATCGTATCCCGGGCGGCAAGACCGCGACCGTCTATGCGCTCCGCCAAGAGCTCGATCTGTGGGCCCAGGGAGGAACAAGCGAGCCCGCGCTTGCGGCGCCGCCTCGCCGCCGCTGGAAAGCGATCGCGGCCGCGCTGGTCGGACTCGGCGTCATCGGCGGGGGTTGGTTCGCGGTGCCGTGGGTCGTGCCGTCGGCGCCTGCGGAAACCAGGACGGCGCTCGCGCTGCCCGGCGATCCGGCGGTCGCCGATTTGTTCCTGAAAGGCCGCGACCTGCTCGCCGATCGCGAGGCGGCGGCGATCGAAAAGGCGATCGACCTGCTGCGCGACGTGACGCGCCGCGACCCCGGCTATGGCCCGGGCTACGCCGCGCTGGCAGAGGCGCTGTTGCTGTCGCGCGAATTCGGCACGCGCAGCGACCGGCAGGCCTTCCCCGAAGCCCGAGCCGCGGCGGGCGACGCGCTGCGTCTGTCGCCGTCGCAGGCGTCGGCGCATCGCGTCAACGGCTTCATCGCTTATTGGCGCGACCGCGATTTCCCCGCCGCGCGCCGCTATTTCGAAAAAGCGATCGCGCTCGCGCCTGGCGACGCCGGCGGCCATTTCTGGTTCGGTAACATTCTCGCCGATCATGGCGAGAGTGCCGAGGCGCTGACCCATTTGCGGCAGGCGCAGACGATGATGCCCGGATCGGTGCCGATTCAGACCGACCTCGCCTGGGCCTTGTGGTCGGCGGGTGAGCGCGACGAGGCCGTGGCGACGCTCAACGACCTTGCACGCCGTCACCCCGATTTTGCGGTGATCCACGATTGCCTCGCCGTGATCCATCTCGCCGACGGCGATTATCCCGCCTATGTCCGGGCGCAGGCGCAGGTCGCCGAGCTTCGCCAGAACGACACGCTGCGCTTGCGCACGACGGCGCTTTCGCAGGCCTTGAGCGCCGGGTCAGGCAGCGCGCAAAAATTGCTGCTCGAATATGCCCAAGCCGATTTGGCGAGCGGCGAAAGCCGGACCGCGGCATGGACCGCCTTCGTGGCATCGGCCGCCCGCGACCGCGCCAGCCTGCTCGCCGTTCTTCGCGCGGCCGAGGCGCGGCACGAAAAATGGGGCGATGCCGGCCTGATCCGTGCGATGCGGAGCAAATGGGCAGGGGACGCGCAGGTCGAAACCCTTCTGATCCGGCTGGGCGCCGGATAATTTTCTTGGCCTCGGCTTCGCCGCGCGCTTAGCTTCGGTCGGTCGGGGCAGATGGTCCTGCGGGCAAGCGGGGCGACGATGCGCTATTTTCTCGATACCGAGTTCAACGGCTTTTGCGGCGAGCTGATTTCGATCGCGCTTGTGCCCGAGGATGCTGGCCTGCCGCCTTTCTATGAGGCGATCTCGGTCGAGGATCCGACCCCTTGGGTGCGCGATAATGCGCTTCCCGTGCTCGAAACCCGCCCGCGCAGCCGCAAGGAGGTGACCGACCTGTTCGCCGCCTATCTGATGGACGATCCGGCGCCGCTGCTCGTCGCCGACTGGCCCGAGGATATCGCGCTCGCGGCGCGGCTGCTCATTACCGGGCCGGGCTATATGAAGCCGGTGCGCAGCCTGCGCTTCGAGCTTGTCGATCCCGACATCATCGGGCCGATGGTTCCGAGCGCGGTGCCGCACAATGCCTATTATGACGCGGTCGCGTTGCGGACGACGATGCTGGCGTGGGAAGCGCGGATGGCGGGCTAACGCTCAGCCGAGGCTGGGTTCGAAATGGGCGACCATGTCGAACATATCGCCACGAAACACCTGCCGCACCGTCGTGACCGCGGCATCGCCGCGCCAGGTGCTGCGTTCGAGGATCAGGCAGGCGGTGTGTTCGGCGATGCCCAGCGCGCGTGCCTCTTCGGCTGAGGCCCCCGCCGCCTGGATGCGATGCCGCGCCGAGGTCCAGGGGATATGCGCGAGCAACCAGGTTCCGGGCGCCACATCGTCGAAGCTTTCGGTTGCCGCGTCGGGCACCGTCTCGATTGCGATCGAGCGGGTTTCGAACGCGAGGGCCGTGTCGCCTTCATGATGCAGACCCTCGATCAGAAGCTCCGAACCCATTCTCTTCCGCGATAGAAGCTGCCAGCGATAGACATGGCCGCGCGCTTCGATCAGTTGTGCGAGGTCGGGGACTTCGAGCACCGCCGAATGGACATGCTGGTCGGCGACGAACGAGCCCGCCTTGCGCCGCCGTTCGATCAGGCCTGCACGGTGCAGGGCCGCCATCGCCTTGCTGACCGTGGCGCGCGAACAGCCGTGCAGCGCCGCGAGATCATGCTCGGACAGCAGGCGGTCGCCGGGGCGCAGTGCTCCCGAGCGGATATCGCCCTCGATCGCGGCGCGGATGCGGGCGTCGAAACTCATGCGAGCAGCGCGGCGACCACGCCGCGATAGCGCGCGGCGATCGCGTTGCGGGCGACATGGCGCCCACCCTCGACCCATTTTTGTCCGGCGCGCCAGACGCAGTCGATCATGTTGCCGCGCGCCGCGAAGACCCAGCGATCGAGGATCGTCCGAGCATCGGCGCCCGCGAAGACCGGATCGGCGGCGGCGAGGGTGAAGAGATCGGCGGGCTGTCCGGCGGCGAGGCCGGTGCCCGATCCCGTCGCACGGGCGCCACCCGCGAGCGCTTCGCCGAACAGACGCTCGCCGATCGACGGCACCGCCTCGTTGCCGAGCATCGCGCGGCGGCGGTCGCGGAGCCGCTGGCTATATTCGAGCGCGCGAAGTTCGCCCGCCGCGTCGATCAATATGTTGGAGTCGGTGCCGATGCCGATATGCCCGCCCGCCGCCAGATAGCGGGTCGCGGGAAAAATGCCGTCGCCGAGGTTCGCCTCGGTCACCGGACACAGGCCCGCCACCGCACCGCTCGCCGCGAGGCGGTCGCATTCGTCGTCGGTCAGATGCGTGGCGTGAACGAGGCACCAGCGCGCATCGACATCGGCATGGTTGAGCAGCCATTCGACGGGGCGCTGGCCGCTCCATGCGATCGACGCTTCGACCTCGCGCAGCTGTTCGGCGGCGTGGATATGGATTGGGCCGTCGTCGGCGAGCGGCAGGATCGCCGCCAATTCTTCGGCGGTCACCGCGCGCAGCGAATGCGGCGCGATGCCGAACCCGGCATCGGCGGGTAGCTTGGCGCGGCTCGCTTCGACGAGCGTGGCGAAATTGTCGACATCGGACAGAAACCGTCGCTGGCCCGGCGCGGGCGGGGCGCCGCCGAAATCACCATGGGCATAGAAGACGGGGAGGAGGGTGAGGCCGATACCGCTCTCGTCCGCCGCCGCAACCACCGCGCCCGCGGTTTCGGCAGGGTCGGCGTAGCGTCGCCCGTCCGCATCGTTGTGGAGGTAATGGAACTCGGCGACGCGGGTGAAACCGCTTTCCATCATCTCGACAAAGGCCAGCGCGTTGATCGCCGCGATGCTGTCGGGGGTGAGCCGGTCGAGAAAGCGGTACATGATCTCGCGCCAGCTCCAGAAATCATCGTCGGGCGCCCCGCGAAATTCGGAGAGGCCGGCCATGCCGCGCTGGAAGCCATGGCAGTGGAGGTTGGCGAGGCCGGGGAGGGCGACGGCGTGGCGTTCGTCACCGGGCTGCGCCGCGACGCCGGTCGCGACGGCGACGATGCGTCCCGCATCGACCGCGATGCGCACGTCCGGCGCCCAGCCATCGGGCAGCAGAGCCTGTTCGAACCAGAGTGATGTCATCGCCATGCTCCCTCATGTTGGATTATTATGTCTAGACATAATGGCGATGGCGAGCAAGAATGAACTATGGATCGACTCTGGACCAATGCCCGAATCGCGACGCTGACCGGCGACGGTCTGGGGCTGATCGAGCGGGGCGCGATTGCTGTCCGCGACGGACGGATCGCCTGGGTCGGCGACGCCGGGGATGCGCCTAACGCGGTGGACATCGTCGATTGCGAAGGGCGGCTGATCACTCCGGGGCTGATCGATTGTCACACGCACCTGGTCCACGGCGGCAGCCGCGCCAATGAATGGGCGATGCGCCTCGAAGGCGCGACCTACGAGGAAATCGCGCGCGCGGGCGGCGGCATCGTATCGACGATGCGCGCGACGCGGGCGATGGACGGGGCGGCGCTGGTCGAGAGCGCCCTGCCGCGGCTCGACGCACTGATCGCCGAGGGGGTGACGACGATCGAGATCAAGTCGGGCTATGGCCTCACCCTCGACGATGAGATCAAGATGCTGCGCGCGGCGCGGGCGCTGAGCAAGGTGCGGGACGTCCGAGTCGCCGCGACCTTGCTCGCGGCGCACGCGGTGCCGCCTGAGTATAAGGGCAACGCGGACGCCTATGTCGACCTGGTCTGCGAGCAGATCATTCCGGGATCGGTCGGACTGGCCGATGCGGTCGATGGCTTCTGCGAAGGTATCGGCTTTTCGCCCGAGCAGATCGCGCGTGTATTCGACGCCGCGCAAGCCGCAGGCCTGCCGGTCAAACTCCATGCCGAACAATTGTCGCACCTCGCGGGCGCCAGCCTCGCCGCCTCCTATCGCGCGCTTTCGGCCGATCATCTTGAGCATATCGACGAAGCCGATATTGCGGCGATGGCCGGTGCGGGAACCGTCGCAGTGCTGTTGCCCGGCGCCTATTATTTCATGCGCGAGACCCGGAAACCACCGGTCGCTGGGCTGCGCGACGCTGGGGTGCCGATCGCGCTCGCCACCGACTGCAACCCCGGCACCTCGCCGACGACCTCGCTGTTGCTGATGCTCAACATGGGCGCCACCTTGTTCGGCCTGTCGGTTGGCGAATGTCTGCGCGCGGTGACAATCAACGCCGCCAGGGCGCTCGGCTTGCAACGCGAAATCGGCACGCTCGAATCCGGCAAGGCCGCCGACCTCGCGATCTGGAATATCACCGAACCCGCCGAGCTCGTTTACCGCATCGGCTTCAACCCGCTTCACGCACGTATCAAGGACGGACAATGCAACTGAACCCCGGATCGGTCAGCTTCGCTGAATGGCGCGAGGTCTATCAGGGCGGACCCGTTCGCCTGTCGCCCGATTGCCGTCCTGCCATCGCCGAAAGCGCCGCCTCGGTCGAACGCATCCTCGCGCGCGGCGAAGCCGTTTATGGGATCAACACCGGTTTCGGCAAACTCGCGGCCGTCCGCATCGAGAGCGCCGACCTCGAAACGCTCCAGCGCAATATCGTGCTCAGTCACGCCGCCGGTGTCGGCGCGCCGATGCCGGTGCCGATCGCGCGGTTGATGATGGCGCTCAAGCTTGCCAGCCTCGCGCGCGGCGCGTCGGGTGTGCGTCCGGCAACGATCGCGATGCTCGAGGCGATGCTTGAAAAGGACCTGATCCCGGTCGTCCCCGCGCAGGGCTCGGTCGGCGCCTCGGGCGACCTGGCGCCGCTGTCGCATATGGCGGCGGCGATGATCGGAGAGGGCGAAATCTTCGTTGATGGCGCACGCGTTCCGGCCGCTGTGGCGCTCGCCGATGTCGGACTCGATCCGCTGGTCCTCGGTCCCAAGGAAGGCCTTGCGCTCCTCAACGGCACGCAATTCTCGACCGCCTATGCGCTGGCGGGATTGTTCGAGGCCGAGCGACTGTACCGCAGCGCGCTCGTCACCGGAATCCTCTCGACCGAGGCCGCCAAGGGATCGGACACGCCCTTCGATCCACGCATCCACGCGCTGCGCGGGCATCGCGGGCAGATCGAGACCGCCGAGGCGCTCGCCGCGCTGATGGAGGGTTCCGAAATCCGCGCGAGCCATATCCACGGCGACGTTCGTGTGCAGGACCCCTATTGCCTGCGTTGCCAGCCGCAGGTGATGGGCGCGGTGCTCGACCTGTTGCGGCAGGCGGCGACGACCTTGCTCATCGAAGCGAACGGCGTATCGGACAATCCGCTCATCTTCCCCGATACCGACGAAGCGCTGTCGGGCGGCAATTTTCACGCCGAACCTGTCGCCTTCGCCGCCGACATGATCGCGCTGGCGCTGTGCGAGATCGGCAGCCTGTCCGAACGGCGCACCGCGATGCTTGTCGATCCCGCACTTTCGGGGCTGCCCGCCTTCCTCGTCGCGAGGCCCGGTCTCAATTCGGGCTTCATGATCCCGCAGGTCACCGCGGCGGCTTTGGTGTCCGAGAACAAGCAGCGCGCCTATCCGGCAAGTGTCGATTCGATCCCGACCTCGGCGAACCAGGAGGATCATGTGTCGATGGCGGCGCACGGTGCGCGGCGGCTGATCGAGATGGCGGCGAATGTCGACGCGGTGCTGGCGATCGAATTGCTTGCGGCGGGGCAGGGGTGCGATTTCCACGGCGGCCTGAAATCGAGCGTCGCCGTCGAGCGCGTTCGCGCCGCGCTGCGCGCCGAAGTGCCGACGCTCGACGAAGATCGCCATATGGCGCCTGACATCGCGTCGGCGCAGGAGATGGTCCGCACCGGCAAGCTCGTCGATCTCGTCGGGGACCTGCCCGGCCTCGTCGTATGAGATGGCTGCGCGTCGAGCGCGGCGACGCGCCGCTCGTGATCGCCTTCCCGCACGGCGGCACCGATCTCGCGGGCTTCGACGACCAGTTCGTTTCGCCTTGGCACGCGCAGATCGACACCGACTGGTGGATTGCCGATCTCTACGCCTTCGCCGCCGACCTCGGCGCGACCCTGATCGCGACCGATGTTTCCCGCAGCGTGATCGACATGAACCGCGATCCGTCGGGCGCGTCGCTCTATCCGGGGCAGGCGACCACCGAGCTGTGCCCGACGACCACCTTTGACGGCGAGCCGCTCTACCGCTTCGGTCAACCGGACGAAGCCGAGATCATGCAGCGGCTCAACCTCTATCACCGCCCCTATCATGAGACGCTGGCCGCCGAACTCGAGCGGTTGAGAGCGGCGCATGGCCGGGTCGTCCTCTACGACGCGCATTCGATCCGCAGCCATGTCCCGCGCCTGTTCGACGGCGAGCTGCCGCAGTTCAACATCGGCACCAACGGCGGCGCGGCTTGCGCCCCCGAACTCGAGACCGTCGTCGCCAATATCTGCGCCGCGAGCGGCCACAGCCATGTCGTCAACGGGCGCTTCAAGGGCGGCTGGACGACGCGCCACTATGGCCGACCGGACGACGGCGTGCATGCGATCCAGATGGAGCTGGCGCAGCGCGGCTATATGGCCGAGCCCGATGCAATCACGCCCGTCAACTGGCCATCACCGCTCGACCCCGGCCCCGCGATCCGGCCCGTGCTGGAGCAAGTGATCGCCGCAACCCTCGATTTTGCGAAAGGACGTTCATGACCCGTCTCGACAACAGCCGCGTGATCCGCCCGGCGACCGGCCCCGAGATCAGCGCCAAGAGCTGGCTCACCGAGGCGCCGCTGCGCATGCTGATGAACAATCTCCATCCCGATGTCGCCGAGGCACCGCACGAGCTCGTCGTCTATGGCGGTATCGGCCGCGCCGCGCGCGACTGGGAAAGCTATGACCGGATCGTCGAGGCATTGCGTCGCCTGAACGACGACGAGACGCTGCTTATCCAGTCGGGCAAGCCCGTCGGCGTGTTTCGCACCCACGAAAATGCCCCGCGTGTGCTGCTCGCCAATTCGAACCTCGTCCCCGAATGGGCGAATTGGGAGCATTTCCACGAGCTCGATAAAAAGGGCCTGATGATGTACGGCCAGATGACCGCCGGCAGCTGGATCTACATCGGCAGCCAGGGCATCGTGCAGGGCACCTACGAAACCTTCGTCGAGATGGGCCGCCAGCATTATGGCGGCAGTCTCGAGGGCCGCTGGCTGCTCACCGCCGGGCTTGGCGGCATGGGCGGCGCGCAGCCGCTCGCTGCAGTGATGGCGGGCGCGTCCTGCCTCGCGATCGAATGCCAGCCGAGCCGCATCGAGATGCGCCTGCGCACCGGCTATCTCGACAAGCAGGCGGCGAGCATCGACGAGGCGATCGCGATGATCGAGGCAGCCCATGCCGAGGGCAAGCCGGTCTCGGTGGGCCTGCTCGGCAACGCCGCTGAAATCCTGCCCGAAATGGTCCGCCGCGACATCCGCCCCGACCTGCTCACCGACCAGACCTCGGCGCACGATCCGGTCAACGGCTATCTGCCCGCCGGCTGGAGCCTCGACGAATGGTTCGCCAAGCGCGAGAGCGATCCCGCTTCGGTTGCGAAGGCGGCCAAGGCCTCGATGGCGGTGCATGTGCAAGCGATGCTCGACCTGCAGGCGGCGGGCGTGCCGACAACCGACTATGGCAACAACATCCGCCAGGTGGCGAAGGACGAGGGGGTGGAGAATGCCTTCGACTTTCCGGGCTTCGTCCCCGCCTATGTCCGGCCGCTTTTCTGCCGCGGCATCGGTCCGTTCCGCTGGGTGGCGCTGTCGGGCGATCCGGAGGATATCTACAAGACCGACGCCAAGGTGAAGGAACTGCTTCCCGACAATACCCACCTCCACAACTGGCTCGACATGGCGCGCGAGAAGATTCAGTTTCAGGGTTTGCCGGCGCGCATCTGCTGGGTTGGCCTGGGCGACCGCCACCGGCTCGGCCTCGCGTTCAACGAAATGGTCGCGTCGGGCGAACTCAAGGCGCCGGTCGTGATCGGCCGCGATCATCTCGATTCGGGATCGGTCGCCAGCCCGAACCGCGAGACCGAGGCGATGAAGGATGGCTCAGACGCCGTGTCCGACTGGCCCCTGCTCAACGCGCTCCTGAACACCGCGAGCGGCGCGACCTGGGTGTCGCTGCACCATGGCGGCGGGGTCGGCATGGGCTATTCGCAGCACAGCGGCATGGTGATCGTCGCCGACGGAACACCCGAAGCGGCGAAGCGACTGGAGCGCGTGCTGTGGAACGACCCCGGTACCGGCGTCATGCGCCATGCCGACGCGGGCTACGACATCGCGATCGACTGCGCGCGCGAGAAGGGACTGGATCTGCCAAGCCTGTGACGGGACTTTGTAACAAAGCATGACGCGCCCGATATGCGGGATTATTTGTTGTAATTGAGAATCGTTCTCGATAGTGGCGGCGCAACGCCTCCTTTCAGAACGATTTCATGCACGCACCCTCTCCCTCGCGCCCGGCCACCAAGAAGAGCCGCAAGACCTTCTGGTTGAAGCAGCTGCATATGTGGCATTGGATGAGCTCGGCGATCAGCCTGATCGGGCTGGTATTGTTCGCGGTCACCGGTTTCACGCTGAACCATGCCGCCGACATCGAGGGGTCGCCCGTTGTCACCGAAAAGACAGCGCAGATTCCGCCGACGCTGCTCGCGCAATTGGCCCAGACCGACCCCGCCGATGCCAAGGGACCGCTCCCCAAGCCCGTCGCCGCATGGGTCGAGGCGAATTTCCCGGTCAAGGCCGGCGAGGCCGAATGGGCGCCCGAGAACGTCTATCTGCCCGCACCGCGGCCTGGTGGAGACGCCTGGGTCGACATCGATCGGGCGACCGGCGAAGTCACCGGAGAGGTCACCGACCGCGGCTGGATTTCCTATCTCAACGATCTTCACAAGGGCCGCAATTCGGGCGGCGAGTGGAGCCTGTTCATCGATATCTTCGCTTTCGCCTGCCTGGTCTTCGGGATCACCGGCCTGTTCCTGCTGTGGCTTCATTCGGCCAAGCGCAAGAGCACCTGGCCGCTCGTCGGCGCCGGGCTCGCGATCCCGGCCGCCATCGCCATCGTCTTCATTCACTAGGGAGTTTGTCCATGCAGCCAGCCACGCGTACGATCCTGATCGGGGGAACGCTGAGCGCCGCACTCGCCGTGCCGGTGCTCGCCGCCGCGCCCGCGACGATGGACGTCACTATTACCATTCCGCAGCTCAAGGTTGCCGAATATCACAAGCCCTATGTCGCCTTCTGGGTCGAGAAAGCAGGCGCCCCGGCGAAGACCGTCGCGGTCTGGTACGACCATGACATGAAGGCGAACGAAGGCACCAAATGGCTGCGCGACGTGCGCCAGTGGTGGCGTGCCTCGGGCCGCTCGATGACATTTCCAGCCAACGGCATTACCGGCGCGACGCGTGCGCCGGGCACTCACAAGATCAGCTTCAGCCGCGCCCAGCTCGGCGCGCTCGCGGCGGGCGAATATGTGCTCGTCGTTGAGGCGGCACGCGAAGTCGGCGGCCGCGAATTGCTGCGTATTCCCTTCACCTGGCCGGGCAAGGCCGGGGCCGGCGGACGCGCCGCGGGCAAGACCGAACTGGGGACCGTTTCGGTCGCCTTCCGCTGACATATCGAAAGGGCAGGACGATGAAAAAGCAGCTTTGGGGTTTTGCGGCGGGCGCCATGCTCGCGGCGATGATCGCGGTTCCGGCAAGCGCGCACCGCCAGTGGATGATGCCGTCGTCGACGGTGCTGTCAGGCGACGACGTTTGGGTGACGGTCGACGCCGCGGTGTCGAACGATCTTTTCTATTTCGAGCATCAGCCGATGCGCCTCGACGCATTGAAGGCCTGGGCGCCCGACGGCAGCGAAGCGACGATCGAGAACAAGGCCACCGGCCGCTATCGCAGCACTTTCGATGTCCACCTGACGCAAAAGGGCACCTGGCGGATCGCCTCGGTCGTCGACGGCGTGATGGGCAGCTATGACCTGAACGGCAAGACCGAGCGCCTGCCGCGCGGCACGACGACCGCCAACCTCGCCGAAAGGAGCCCTGCGGGCGCGACCAATGTGCGCACCGCCGAATCGAACAACCGCAACGAAATCTTCGTGACGGTCGGCGAGCCGACGACGACGCTGTTCAAGCCGACCGGCAAGGGCATCGAGCTGGTTCCTGTGACACATCCGAACGACCTGATCGCGGGCGAAGCCTTTACCTTTCAGTTCCTGCTCGACGGCAAGCCGACCGCCGACCTGCCGGTCACCGTCATCCCGGGCGGCATCCGCTATCGCGACCAGCTCGGCCAGATCGACACCAGGACGGGTGCCGATGGCAAGGTCGAGCTGACACTCCCCGAAGCCGGCATGTACTGGGTGAATGTCACCACGCCGCAGGTCGAGGGTGAGGGCGAAGGTCCGCCGCCCGCCGATGCGCCGCCGCGCCGCCGCGCGAGCTATGTCACGACGCTGGAAGTGCTGGCGCCCTGACCGATCGCATCCTGATCCCCCGCGCGCTCACGCCCGCCGCTTTTGCCGGGCGCGACGCCGGGGCGATCGTCGAAACCTTCGCCGGCGAGACGATGGGGACCAGCTGGTCCCTGCAAGCCGTGGCGCCGCCCGCCGGGACGGGTGGGGGTGTCCAGGCCGCGCTCGACCGCGTCGTGGCGCAGATGAGCCAATGGCAAGCGGGTTCCGACCTTTCGCGCTTCAACCGCGCGCCGCCGGGTGAATGGCACAGCATTCCGGCCGAATTCGCCGAGGTCGTGGCCGCAGGCATCGACATCGGAATCGCTAGCGAGGGCGCTTTCAGTCTCGCGATGGGTGAACTCAGCGAGGCTTGGGGCTTCGGTGCCGCCGGACCCGTCGACACGCTTCCCGACATCATGGCGCCGCGCGACGGGGGTATCGATCTCGACCGTGATACACGGCGCATCCGTCGTAGCGAAGGCGCGCTGCTCGACCTGTCGGGCATCGCCAAGGGCTATGGCGTAGACCTTGCCGCCGATTGGTTGCTCGCCAACGGGGTACGCCATTTCCTGATCGAGGTTGGGGGAGAGTTGCGCGGCGAGGGGATTCGCCCCGACGGCCAGCCCTGGTGGGTCGATGTCGAACTGCCGCCGTCATGGGCCGGCGCGGGATGGCGCATCGCGCTCCACGACCTGTCGATCGCGACCTCGGGCGACTATCGCCGCGGGCTCGCGGTCGATGGCCAGCATTATTCGCACAGCTTCGACCCACGCACCGGTCGTCCGATCGCCAATGGTGTGCGGTCGGTGACGGTCGTGCATCGCCGTTGCATGATGGCCGACGGCTGGGCGACGGCGCTGACCGTGCTCGGTGCCGATGCGGCGATCGCGCTCGCCGACGAAAAGGAACTCGCCGCCTGTGTGCTGGCGAACGGGCGCGAATATGTATCGCGCGTGTGGGCCGCGATGCTCGACTAGCTGTCGGCCCAGCGCCGCAGCAGATTGTGATAAAGTCCGGTCAGTTCGATCACCGACCGGTCGGCTCCGCCCAACTGTCCGGTCAGCCGCTGTACCGATTGATCGAGATCCCACAGCATCCGCCGCGCCCCGGCGTCGCGCACCATCGACTGGAGCCAGAAGAAGGACGCCACGCGGGTGCCGCGCGTGACGGGCGTGACATGGTGCAGGCTCGACGACGGATAGACGACCGCGTGGCCGGCCGGCAGCTTGACCTGCTGTGAACCGAAAACATCCTCGATGGTGAGGACACCACCGTCATAAGCGTCAGGATCTTCGAGGAAGAGCGTCACCGACAGGTCGCTGCGCAAACGGAAGTCGGACCCGCGCTGGATGCGGATCGCATTGTCGACATGGGTGCCGAATGTCTGACCCTCGCCATAACGATTGAACAGCGGCGGATAGACTTTGAGCGGCAGCGCGGCTGAAAAGAACAAGGGGGAATTGCCCAGCGCCTTCAGGATGATCGCTGCGGCTTCGCGGGCCGCCGGACTGCCTTCTGCGAGCTGTTCGTTCTTCTTTGCCAGTGCCGATTGAGGGCCGGAGGTTGCATTTCCGTCGATCCAGTCCGCCGCATCGATGATCGCGCGGACGGCGGCGACGCCCTCGGCATCGAGAAGATTGGGGACGGAAATCATCATGGCCGGGTCCCTGAATCGCGTGGCGCGGGATAAGATGGATAAACGCTGCTGCCACAGCGGGGGTGGACAATCAAATCGTCGCGTCGCCGCCGGACTGGTTGCGGTTCAGTGCGGCGATGCCTTCCGATCGCAACCGTTCATCGCCCGATGCGGATAGCCATGCCTCCGCCTTGGTGATGAAGGCCGGTGTCGCGTTTTCTCCTACGCGCGCCAGCCACAGCAGTGCCTCATCGACGTCCCCGGCGCAGGCCAACATCCGGGCGTGATTGAACCGCCCGCGAAAATCCCCGCCTTCGGCCGCACGGCGATAATGATAGGCGGCGACCGCCATGTCGCGGTCGACGACCCAGCCATCCTCATAAAAGCTGCCGACGAAGTTGATCGCCTTGGCGTTGCCCATCGCCGCCGCCTTCCGGAACAGCGCCAGCGCAGCCGGCTTGTCCTCGGCCACGCCCTGACCCAGCGCGAGCAGGGTGGCGTAATTATACAGGCCCCAGTCCAGCCCCTTGTCGGCGGCGATCCTGAACCATTCGGCGGCGCGCGCCTTGTCGATCGCAACGCCCCAGCCAAGGTCGTAACAACGGCCGATCATGTTGATCGCCATCGCATGGCCCTGTTCGGCGGCCTTGTGGAACCAGCCGATCGCCGCGCGCTGATCCTGCGCGATGCCACTGCCGTCGAGCAGCATCTGGCCGTAGAGCGCCTGTGCGTCGGCGAAACCGGCCTCGGCGGCCAGCTTTATGACGGCGGGCCGCTCGACATTGTCGGGGGAAAGCAGCGCGGACAGTTCGTCCGCACTCATCGCTTTCAGCCTTTCAATGTCGAGCGTCGTCATCGGATCGGCTTAGTATTTGAAGTTCAGCGTCGCAATCGCCGAACGGCCCGGAGCGATGCTGGCATAGTGCGCCGTATATGCCTGGTTGAAATAGATCTTGTTGGTCAGGTTGTTGACGTTCACCGACAGGTCCAGCTGATCGTTGATCTTGTAGCCGACCCGCGCATCGAAGCGCCAGTAGCCGGGAATCGTGCGATAGACGACCTTGGTCGCCGGGTTCACGGTCACGACGCCCGCCGCATTTTGTGTCGCCGAACGATTGTCCGAATATCCGCCGAAGACGCGGCTGGTGTAGAAGGCGCCGCCACCGATCGTCAGGCCTTTGGTGGGTTCGACATTGCTCCAGATGGTGAAGCTGTGCTTTGCGGTCTGCGGGAACTGCTTGCCGTTGTTGACCGAAGGAACCAGCACGGTCTTTGCAGCCTGTCCGGGAACGGCTGCGGCCGTCAACGCGGTAAAGCCGCCATCGACAATCTCCGCATCCAGATAGGAATAGCCGCCGAAGGCGGTCCAGCCCGGAATGATCGTGCCGTTGAAGCCGAGTTCGATACCCTTGATCTTGCGTTCGCCGATGAACTGGACGGTGTTGTTTTCACCGGTCACGCGGGCATTTTGGGTTTCCGTCTGGAAGGCTGCGGCCGTGAGTGATAGCCGCGAGCCGAACAGGTCGGCCTTGGCCCCGAATTCATAGGATTTCGTCTTCTCGACCTTGAGCGAGTTCAGCAGATCGACGGCCGCCTGGGTGTTCGTGGTCCCAAGGCTGTTCCCTTCCTGACCTTCGCCCAGCAAGCTGTTCGGCGGGGTCGCCGATGTCGCATAGGAGGCATAGAGGCTCACGTTCGCGACGGGCTTGTAGATTACGCCCGCCTGGTAGTTGACGATGTCGTCCTTGCGGCTGAGCGAGAAGGTGCTCGTTGCCGTGGCGGCCTGGCCCGGCGTCACTTTCGATTTGAAGCTGTCGAACCGAAGGCCGAGGTTCACGATCAGCGCGTCGCCGATCGCCATCGAGTCGAAGGCATAGACCGACTTGGTGGTGCCGTCGTTACGGGTTTCCTGGATCGGCAGCGTCTTCGTGATCGGCCCGATATCGGTGTACAGGCCGTTGGCATAATTCACCCACGGATCATTGGGATTCGGGTTGAAAAGACTGGTGCAGTTGAACGTCGCGACCTGCACATTGTTGCAAGCTGCGGCGTTTACCGGCGGATTCGCGACCGGAGTCGCGAAATTGCGGGTCGTCACGTTGAAGCTGCCGCGGCGCGCCTTTTCCCACGACAGTTCGAGGCCGGTGGCAAAGCTGTGCTCGATCCCGCCCGTGCTGAACTTGCCGTAGAGGTCGGTCTGGTTGGTCAGGCTGTCGGTATAGCCATAGCGCGAGTTGGCACGGCGCCACACATAGCCGCCGCCGGCGGTGATGTTCGCGGGCGTCGATGCTGCGGCGTTGCCGAACACATTGCCCTGCTGATCGTCGGGCTGCGTGTAGATATAGGCCTGTGTATTGTGGTTGTAGCGCGACGTGTTGCGGAACTTGATGCCGTTGCCGAAATCATGATCGAAACGCAGCGTCAGCTGGTCGGTCTTGCTCTCGCGGAAATCGCGGTTGATCAGTCCGTAGAAGGTGTCGCGCGCGACGGTGCCCGTGGTGCCGTCGCGCGTCGTGCCGGTACCGATCAGCGGTTCGGAAAAGACGACGTCGCCAAGCGGCGCGTTGCCGATGGTGTAGAAATACGGAATGCCGCTGTCGGGAAGCTCGTCGGTATCGAGGTGGTAATAGGAGGCCGTCAGCTTCGTCGGACCTTCGACGCCGATCGTGATCGACGGGGCAACACCCCAGCGCTTCTGGAAGATCGCGTCGCGACCGGCGACATCCTGATCGTGCCACATGCCGTTGATGCGGACCGCGACATTGCTGCCGATGACATAGTTCACGTCGCCGGTCACGCGCTTGTAATTGTCGGTGCCGACCGTGACCGAACCGCCGACGAAATTCTCGTTGCGCGGCATTTTCGACACGATGTTCAGCGAACCGCCGGCGCTGCCGCGCCCGCCCAGCGTCGAGTCCGAACCCCGCACGACCTGAATCTGTTCGACCGCGAATACTTCGCGGCTCTGCGCGCCGATGTCGCGCACGCCGTCGAGATAGGTGCTGCCCTGGCTGTCAAAACCGCGGATGAAGGGGCGGTCGCCGATCGGGTTTCCACCCTCTGCAGCGCCGAAGGTGATGCCGGGAACGGTGCGCAATGCCTCGACCAGCGTGGCCGAGCCGGTTTCCTTGATGACCTGCTTGTCGACTACGACGACCGAGCGCGGGGTGTCGAGCAAGGGAGCGACCGCCTTGGGCGTATCGACCTGCACCTGCTGGCCGTTGACGATGATCGTGTCGCGGTCCTGTTCGCCGTCGGCTGACGAATCGTCGGCCAGATTGGCTGCCATGGCCGGCGCGGTGGCGATGAAGCCGACGCACGACAGTGCGAGAAGCCTCGGGAGAGCCGCTGAATTGTTGGACATTGGAATATTTCCCCTTCGTTGCGAGGGGTCCGCTATTGAGAGTCGTTCGCACTGTCAATCCATATTGATAATCATTCTCATATTCGTTGCGGCTTCTGTTACAATCGGCGCGACGATCAGCGGCCTTCGAGCCACCAGCGCTGGCGCCAGCCATATTCGCTGGCGATCGCATCGCCGCGGGCGTTGGTTGCCGGCCGGAAGCGGAAGCGTTCCTCGATCAGGCCGCACGTGGTCGCGTCGAGCGACGCGTCGCCGCTCGATCGCGTGACGCGGCAACGGGTGACGCGACCACTTGGCTCGATGGTGAAGCGCACCTCGACCTCGCCGCCGATTTTGGCGCGGCGCGCCGCTTTTGGATAATCGCGGTCGGCGATCGTTCCGCTGCGCCACACCGGACGCGTGCCGCCGCCGGTGCCGCTGCCCGATCCGCCCGCGCCGAAGCCGTCGCCGCGCCCACCGGCGCCGCTACCCGGCCCCGCGGCCGGCGCCGCCCCCGCCGACGAGTCGCTGCCGACCCCGGCCTTGGGCGCCGCTGCGACCGGAGGCGGCTTGACGGGCGGGACGATCGGCTTGGGCGCTTCGAGAGGCGCTGGCCTGGCTCGCCGGTTGGCGGCCGAAGCCTCACCGGCGGGCGCGTTCGACGGCTTGCTGTCGGGAACCGCCTGCGTTTCCGGCGGGGGAACGGGCAGGGCGAAGGCGTGGATCGCCTCGCTCGCCCGGCGCACCACGGCCAGATCGAGTCCGCTGACCAGCCCGATTCCGACGGCGAGCGCCACGGCCAGCGCAGCGCCGCCTGCGATGGCGCGTTGCCGCGCCGGCAATTGCCCCGAATAGGTCATTTCGACGCCCAACCGCGCGCCCATGCGCGCAACCGGCGTCGGTTTAGAGGAAAGTGTCTAGCGTGGACATGAACCGGTCGAACTGGTCGTGGTGCAGCCAGTGGCCGGCGTTTTCGAATTCGATGACCTGCGCGGTCTTGAAATATTGGATGCGCCCGTCCTTTTCGGGGTTCGAGGCCCAGCTGTCGGCACCGTAGAGAAGCAGCGTCGGGCAGGTTATATTCGCCCACAGCTTGTGCAACTCCTCCTGCGGCATGTCGAAGATCGTCCAGATGTTCAGATAATTGTCGAACTTCCAGCTCCAACTGCCGTCCTCGTTGCGGCTCGCGCCCTGGATCGTCAGGTGGCGCGCCTGTTCCTCGGTCAGATAGGCATTTTCGGCCATCATCCGCGCCAGCGCCTCGTCGAGCGTGGCATAGCGCTTGGGCTGGCGCCCCGCCGCCTGGCGCTTGTCGGCGATCCACTGGCGCATCCGTTCGTCGAACGGGGTCTTGGTGCGCTCCTCCTGCACCGCCGGGGAGGGGCCGAGGCCTTCGATCGACACGAGCTTCCTGACTTTGTCGGGATAGAGTCCGGTGTAGCGTGTCGAGATATTGCCGCCCATCGAATGCGACACGATCGTCACCGGTGCGAGGTCGAGCTGGTGGATCAGTTGCGCGAGGTCGTAGACGAAGGCCCCCATCTCGTAGTTGCCGTCGGGTGACCAGGCGCTGTCGCCATGGCCGCGCAGGTCGGGCGCGATGACGTGGTAGCGGTCGCACAATTTCTCGGCGACCCAGTCCCAGCTGCGGCAATGGTCGCGCCCGCCATGGACCAGCAAAAGCGGGGGCGCATCCTGATTGCCCCAATCGGCATAATGCAGCTTCAGCCGCTGCGAGATGAAGCTGTTCGAAGTGGGGCCGCTTGCCATCATTTGATCCTTGCTGTCTTGTCGGGTTTCAAAAGGCCACCGATTCCATTCCGTCAACCCCATGCGGGCGGAATGCGTTCAGGACAGGGAGAGGACGACTATGAGCAGTTTCCGCGATAATCTGTTGGCGGGCAAGACGGCGTTCGTCGCCGGCGGCACCAGCGGCATCAACCTGGGTATCGCCAAACGCTTTGCCCAACTCGGCGCCAAGGTCGCGGTCGCAGGCCGCGACCCCGACAAGGCACAGCGCGCGGCCGGTGAAATCGGCCATGACGCGATCGGCCTGTCGGGCGACGTGCGCGACTATGCGGCGATTCGCGGCGTGATGGAGACCGTCGCCGACAAATTCGGGCCGATGGACATCGTCATTTCGGGCGCAGCGGGCAATTTCCTCGCGCCGGTGCTCGGGATGTCGGCGAACGCCTTCCGTACCGTCGTCGATATCGACCTCAACGGCACCTTCAACGTGTTCCGCGGTTGCCACGATCTGCTCAACCGTCCCGGCGCGTCGCTGATCGCGATCACCGCGGGACAGGCGATCAACGCGTCGGCGCTGCAGGCGCACGCGTGCGCGGCGAAGGCGGGGATCAATCAGCTGATCCGCGTTCTCGCGCTCGAATGGGGCCCCGAGGTGCGGGTGAACGGCATCTCGCCGGGACCGATCGCGGGGACTGAGGGCATGGCGCGGCTCGCGCCCGACGCGGCGTCGCGCCAGTCGCATTTCGACCGCATCGCGATGAAGCGCTGGGGCGAGGTCGAGGAGGTCGCCGAATCGGCGGTGTTCCTGTGCAGCCCGGCTGCGGGCTATATCACCGGGACGATCCTCGACTGCGACGGGGGCAGCCAGATCGGCGACGCGTCGCGCGGCGACCTGGCGCGTGGCATGGCGTAAACCGCGACGAAACTGGAAAGTAAAAACGCCGCCAACCCATTGGGGTGGCGGCGTTTTTAATGGTGGGCGTGGCAAGGATTGAACTTGCGACCCCTGCGATGTCAACACAGTGCTCTACCACTGAGCTACACGCCCATCCCTTGGGGTGACGCGCCCCCTAATAGGCCCCGCACCGCTTGGCAAGCCCTTCGGTGCTGCACGCGTCCTTATTGTTGGTTCGAACGGTCGGCGCGGCCGAACAGATTGTCGACCTCGCGCACCAGATCCTTGAGGTGAAACGGCTTCGACAGCAGCTTCGCCTGCGGCACATTTTCCTCGGCGCGCAGCGAAACCGCGGCGAAACCGGTGATGAACATGACCTGCGTTTGCGGCGCGACCTTCGCGGCGTGCTGCGCGAGTTCGATTCCGTCCATTTCGGGCATGACGATGTCCGACAGGAGCAGGTCGAAGGTGCCCGAATCGATATAGGGAACCGCCTCGGTCCCCCGATCGACCGCGGTGACGTGATAACCGGCGCTGGTCAGCGCCCGCGCGAGATATTCGCGCATTACATCGTCATCTTCGGCCAGCAATATGCGAATCATGCGGATAACAGCCCCCAGGTCCCACGGCGGCGCCTTCACGCGGCGGCACCGTTATATCGAAACCGTCCCATAGCGCCACAAACTTAACAAATTCAGGCGGCGCTGGATTCTCCGCCGGATTTTTGCCACCCCGTGCCGATGACGCGCCGTTTCCTTTCGACCAACGCCGTTTCGGTCACGCGTCCGGACACCGCAGCCACGCCGATCGTGGTGTCGGTGGCGCATGCGGGGCGCATCTATCCGCCCGAACTGCTCGCCGCGGCGCGCGCGACGCGGCTCGAACTCGAACGGCTCGAGGACGGCTGGTCCGACCTGATCGCCGCGCGCGCCGGCGAGGCCGGCGCGTCCGTGGTGCAAGCGTTGTGGGCGCGTGCGGTGGCCGATTGCAATCGCGCTGAAGGACAGATGGCGCCGGGCGAAGTCGCCCCCGCGCTGCGCCCGCAATATTCGGCACCGGGCCGCAAGGAGCGCGCGGGGCTGGGCGTCGTGCCGACGCGGCTCGCCGATGTCGGGCCTTTATGGAAAAAGCCGATCGACCGGGCGGCGCTCGCGTGGCGGCTCGATTCGCTGCATCGCCCCTTTCACGAGGCGCTCGCCGACGCGCTGGAGGGCGCGCGCCGGCGCCATGACCACGCGATATTGATCGACCTGCACAGCATGCCGTCGATCCCGGTGGGGCAGGCGGGGCACGGCGCGCGGATCGTCATCGGCGACCGATTCGGCGATACGGCCGACGGTTGGCTGGTCGATACGGTGGTAACGGCCGCCGAGCGGCTGGGCGTTCCGGTGTCGCGCAACCAGCCCTATGCCGGCGGACATATCATTCGCAGCCACGGCCGTCCCGATCGCGGCGTACACGCCGTGCAGATCGAGATCGACCGCAGCCTCTATCTGCGCCGCGACCGGTCGCCCGACGCCGACAAGCTGGGTCCGTTAAGCGACTGGTTTTACGGGTTGTTGGGCGATGTGGCGCGGGCCTGGCCGGGCGCCGTGGCACTGCCCCAAGCTGCCGAATAACGACTGCCCAATAAAAAACCACCTCGTACCGGAGTACGAGGTGGCCAGGGTCCAGGGAGGACGCGCCCGCACCTTTCGGTGGGACACTGCGCCGCGATGGAAAGGGGGAAAACCACAGCGGCGTAACACCAATCTAGGGTGTCTGCCGTCAGGTTACAAGGGGGTGATGATTGCAAAAGAAACTGGTCGGGGAGAGAGGATTCGAACCTCCGGCCCCTGCCTCCCGAAGACAGTGCTCTACCAGGCTGAGCTACTCCCCGACCGATCTTTGCGGACGGCCTGGGGCCGCCGCGAAGGCAGAGCGGTCCCCTAGACGTGCATCTTGCGAACTTCAAGCGCCAATCGGCATAGTCGCCACGATTGCGGCAACTAGAGCAATCCGGCACGCCAAAAGCTGAAATGTCCATCGGCGGTAAAGATCATATGGTCCGACAGGGTGACGCCGAGCAGCGTCAGGAAACGCGCGGATTCGCGCGTCGCGGCGAGGTCGGCGTCGCTCGGGCGCGCGATTCCCGACGGATGGTTGTGCGCCATCACGATCTGCGCGGGTTTCGCATCGAGCGCAGCACGCCAGACCTGCGGCGGCACGATACAGCGCCCGGCACGGTCGCTTTCGGCGCGTTCGAGGCACAGCAACCGGTCGAACGCGTCGAATCCGGCGATCAGCAATATTTCGCTGTCGACCGGAAAGCAGGGGCGCAGCAGCAGCCGCGGCAACTCTTCTTCGTCGTCGCGCGGCACAAAGCCGGGCGACGCCGGCTGCGCGCCCGGCGCCTCGATGGTTTCATATCGTGTCATGACGCGCCTTCATGCGCCACCGCCGGGCAAAGCCCAAGGCAGGATTGGCCCGCAATGGAGGATCGGGGGCGAGTCTTGCCGCCTCGTCGCATGAAGCCTAGCAATGACGAGAAGCCGGGAGCGAATCTTGCCTGAGTCCATCCATTATGAACTGCAATATCTCGACCTGATGCGCCGCATCTGGGTCGAGGGCGACGAGCGCGTCGACCGCACCGGCGTCGGCACCCGCTCGCTGTTCGGCGAGACGATGCGTTTCTCGCTTGCGGACGATGCGATCCCGCTGCTGACGACGAAGCGCGTCTATTGGAAAACCGCACTGCGCGAGCTTTTGTGGTTCCTCACCGGCGACACCAATATCCGGTCGCTGGTGACGCAGGGGGTGAAAATCTGGACCGATTGGCCGCTTGAAAAATATCGCAAGGCGACCGGCGACGACATCAACGCCGCCGATTTCGAGGCGCGGATCATCGCGGACGACGACTTCGCCGCGCAATGGGGCGACCTCGGCCCGGTCTATGGCCACCAGTGGGTCAACTGGCCGCGCTACGAGTCGGCGGGTGAGGGGCTGTTCCGCCGTTCGGAGCAGGGGCACAACCAGATCGCGGCGCTCATCGAATCGCTCCGGACCAATCCGGGGTCGCGGCGCCATATCTTCACCGGCTGGAACGTCGCCGATCTCGACCGCATGGCGCTGCCGCCGTGCCATATGACCTATCAGTTTCACGTCCGCAGCGATGGCGGGCTATCGTGCCTGCTCTTCCAGCGCTCGTGCGACCTCGGCCTCGGTTTCGCGTTCAACGTCTTCGAAGCCGCATTGCTGACGCGCATGGTCGCCGAGCAGGCGGGGCTGCACGCGCACGAACTGGTGTGGACCGGGGGCGACGTGCATTTGTATCTCAATCACGCCGACCTGGTCGAACAGCAGATGTCGCGCATTCCCGGCGGGGCGCCGACACTGCGCATCCTTCGCCGGCCTCCGAGCATTTTTGACTATAAATTCGAGGATTTCGCGGTCGAAGCCTATGCCCCGCAAGCGCATATTTCAGCGCCGGTGGCGGTCTGACGCCGGCGTTGCAATCCTGTGGAGACGGTAATAATATGTCGCCACGTTGAAATATAACTAGGTGCGTCGATTCGCGCCAAAAGGGAAGAAGATATGCCCGAGACGCCTCGGATGCCGGCGAGCAACCTGCCGCCGCTGTCGCTCCATATCCCCGAGCCGCGCTATCGTCCGGGCGACACCCCCGACTTCGGCGATATCGCGGTGCCCTCCGTCGATGCGACCCCGCGCCCCAGCGAAGACACCAAGCCCGATGCGATGCGCGAGCTGTGCTACGGCCTCGTCCGCGTGCTCGATTTCGACGGGGTGGCGAAGGGGCCGTGGGATCCGAAGATCGCGCCCGAGCGCCTCCGCGCGATGCTGCGCACCATGATGCTTGTGCGCGCCTTCGACGATCGCATGTTCCGCGCCCAGCGCCAGGGCAAGACCAGCTTCTACATGAAATGTACCGGCGAAGAGGCGACCTCGGTCGCCTCGACCATGGCGCTCGACCGGTCGGACATGTGCTTCCCCAGCTATCGCCAGCAGGGCATATTGATCACGCGCGACTATCCGCTGATCCAGATGATGAACCAGATCTACTCGAACCGCGGCGACCATCTGATGGGCCGCCAGCTGCCGATCATGTATTCCGCACCCGAGCACGGTTTCTTCAGCGTCTCGGGCAATTTGGCGACCCAATATCCGCAGGCGGTGGGCTGGGCGATGGCCTCGGCATCGAAGGGCGACAGCCGGATCGCGACCGTGTGGTGCGGCGAAGGTTCATCGGCCGAGGGCGATTTCCACTCGGCGTTGACTTTTGCGACCGTCTACAACGCGCCGGTGATCTTCAACGTCGTCAACAACCAGTGGGCGATTTCGAGCTTCTCGGGCTTCGCTGGCGGCGAGCGCACGACCTTTGCCGCGCGTGCGGTTGGTTATGGCATTGCCGGGCTGCGCATCGACGGCAATGACCCGCTCGCGGTTTACGCCGCAACGCAATGGGCGGCGGATCGCGCACGCACCAACAATGGCCCGACCTTGATCGAGCATTTCACCTATCGCAGCGAAGGCCACAGCACTTCCGACGACCCGAGCGCCTATCGCCCGTCCGATGAGCCGACGATCTGGCCGTTCGGCGACCCGATCGCGCGGCTGAAGCAGCATCTGATCATTCTCGGCGAATGGGATGAAGACCGTCACGCGGCGCAGCGCACCGAACTCGACGATCTGGTCAAGACGACCCAGAAGCAATCGGAAAAGCTCGGTATTCTTGGCCACGGGATGCATCAGCCGTTCGAGACCATGTTCGAGGACGTGTTTGAGGAGATGCCCTGGCACCTCAAGGAACAATGCGATCAGATGCTCGCCGAGCAAGAGGCCAAATTCGGCCCCAATTGGAAGCCCGAATGATGGCCCCCGAGACTCAAGCGACCACCAAGACCATGAACATGATCGAGGCGATCAACAGCGCCATGGACGTCATGCTCGAACGCGACCCCAACACCGTCGTGATGGGCGAGGACGTCGGCTATTTCGGCGGCGTGTTCCGCGCCACCGCGGGCCTGCAGAAAAAGCATGGCAAGACCCGCGTCTTCGACACCCCGATCAACGAATGCGGCATCATCGGGGTCGCGGTCGGCATGGGCGCCTATGGCCTGCGCCCGGTCCCCGAAATCCAGTTCGCCGATTACATCTATCCGGGGCTCGACCAGTTGGTGAGCGAGGCCGCACGGCTGCGCTATCGCTCGGCGGCCGACTTCATCTGCCCGATGACGGTGCGCACCCCCTTCGGCGGCGGCATCTTCGGTGGTCAGACCCACAGCCAGTCGCCCGAGAGCATCATGACGCATATCTGCGGCGTGAAGACGGTCATCCCGTCGAACCCCTATGATGCCAAGGGCCTGCTGATCGCGGCGATCGAGGATAACGACCCCGTCGTTTTTCTCGAACCCAAGCGCATCTATAACGGCCCGTTCAGTGGCTATTACGACCGCCCGGTCGAGCCTTGGTCGAAGCATGAAGCGAGCGCGGTTCCCGAGGGTCATTACCGCATCGAACTCGGCAAGGCCGCGACGGTTCGCGCCGGCGAAGCGCTGACCATCCTCGTCTATGGCACGATGGTCCATGTCACCAAGACGATCGTCGAGGAGATGGGCGTCGACGCCGAGATCATCGACCTGCGCACGCTGCTGCCGCTCGATATCGGGGCGATCGAGGCGTCGGTGCAAAAGACCGGCCGCTGCCTGATCATCCACGAAGCGACGCGCACCTCGGGCTTCGGTGCCGAGCTCGCTGCGCTCGTCCAGGAACGCTGCTTCTACCATCTCGAGGCGCCGGTCGAACGCGTCACCGGCTTCGACACGCCCTATCCGCACAGCCTCGAATGGGCCTATTTCCCCGGCCCGGTGCGCATCGCGACCGCGCTCACCAAGATTTTGAAGGACTGACGTCATGGCCCGCTATTCATTCCGTCTGCCCGACATCGGCGAAGGCATCGCCGAGGCCGAAATCGTTGCCTGGCACGTCAAGATCGGCGAGCGCGTCGAGGAAGATGCGCAGCTTGCCGACATGATGACCGACAAGGCGACCGTCGAAATGGAATCGCCCGTGTCGGGCGTCGTCGTCGAACTGGCGGGCGAGGTCGGCGACCTGATCCCGATCGGCTCGACCCTCGCGGTGATCGAGACCGACGGCGATGGAGATGGCGAGATCGAAGCGCCGCCCGCCGACACGCCGGTCGAGAAAGAAATCGTCGCGGAAACGCCGGGTGCCGAGGAAGCGTCGGTCGCCGAAGTCGCTGCGCCGGTTCCCGCTGCGACGCCTGCGCCGGCTCCTGCACCTGTGTTGGCCCCGGTAGCCGCGCCCGCACACGATCGTCAGGTCCTCGCGTCTCCCGCTGTCCGCGCGCGCGCCAAGGATCTTGGCGTCGATCTCGGCCAGATCCACGCCGAGGGCGACCGCATCCGCCATGCCGACCTCGACGCCTTCCTCCGCTACAGCGGCGGGCAGGGCTATCATGCCCCCGGCGCGAGCCGCGCGCGCGCCGACGAGCCGATCAAGGTCATCGGCATGCGCCGCAAGATCGCCGAGAATATGGCGGCGTCGAAACGCGCGATCCCGCACTTCACTTATGTCGAGGAAATGGACGTCACGGCGCTGGAGGATATGCGCGCCGACCTCAACGCCAATCGCGGCGGCCGTCCCAAGCTGACAATGCTGCCCTTCCTGATCGTCGCAATCTGCCGCACCATCCCGCAATTCCCGATCATCAATGCGCGCTACGACGACGAGGGCGGCGTGGTGACGCGTTATGGCGCGGTGCACCTCGGCATGGCGACGCAGACCGACGCCGGACTGATGGTCCCGGTGATCCGCGACGCGCAGGACAAGAATGTCTGGCAACTCGCGAGTGAAATCAGGCGCTTGGCCGAAGCGGCGCGCACCGGCAAGGCGAAGGTCGAGGAACTGACCGGCGGCACGCTGACCGTCACCTCGCTCGGCCCGCTCGGTGGTATCGCGACGACCCCGGTGATCAACCGGCCGGAGGTCGCGATCATCGGCCCGAACAAGATCGTCGAGCGGCCCGTGTTCGACGGCGACGAGATTCGCCGCGCGAAGCTGATGAATCTGTCGATCAGCTGCGACCACCGCGTCGTCGATGGCTGGGATGCCGCGAGCTATGTCCAGGCGCTCAAGAAGCTGGTCGAGACGCCGGTTCTGCTGTTCGCGGACTGAGACACCTCGTCATTGCGAGCGAAGCGAAGCAATCCAGAGCGGTTTACGCCACTCTGGATTGCTTCGCTTCGCTCGCAATGACGGAGCTATTTGTTCGGCCGGTTACAACCCCAGCCCCTGAAAGCTCGTCTGGTCGAACTTCAGCTTGAAGGTCACATAGGCCCCCGATCGCGAATAGCGGCTGTCCTCGAAATCGCGGTCGTGGAAGCCCGAGAAGTTGTAACCCAATGTGATATTGGCGTTCTTCATCGGCGCCAGCGTGACCGTCGGCCCGCCTGCCCAGCTCACCGTGTCGCCGCCGGTGCCGACACGCACGGTGCCCGACGCGCCGACATCGATATGTTCGCCGAGGTTGAAGCGGAAATCGGCGCCGAGCAGGTTCGACCAGCCCTTGACGTCGTCCGCGCCGAACTTGTCGAAATTATAGCGCGTGCCCCAGAAGAAGCCGAACTCGCCGCGCTCATACCACATCCGGTCGTCTCTGCGGCGGCCGTCCAGATCGCGATTGCCCATCGGGGTCCAGTTCACCGACAGGCTGTTGAGTGCGCGGCGGCTCGTCGCGTCGCCGTCGATGGTCAGCGCGCCGCCGCCGATCGGGCCGGGCTGGCCGGCGATGGCATCGCGGACCTTGTCCGAACGAAATTCGCTTTTGTTGAGCCATGACACGCGCGATTCGGCGGGGCGGTGCGCCCAGCTCATCTCGAAGCTCATGACCTCGGTGGTCGGCACGGTGCCGACACCGCTCGCCTTGGCGTAAGTGAAGAGCGCGCCGAGCGCACGGCCTTCGCCGAGCTGGCGGAGGCCGCCGAGCGTCAACCCGTAACGGTTCGCAAGCTCGCCATCGCGATATTCGGCGCGCCCGGTCAGCGTCCAGCGCTCGGTACGATACGTCGCGCCGGTGCTGATTGCGAGGAAGTCCTCGGTCAGCGTACCGTTTCCGCCCAGGAAACCGCCCGAGGCGACCGGCTGGTCGACGTTGAGCACGTCGCCGGCGCGGATGCCGCCGAGCGTGCGATTGCCATCGACCGAAATATCGACCGTCAGCTTCTTGCCGAGCTGGAGCGATTGCGAGAGGCCATAGGCCGCGAAGCTGCGCGGGCCATATTCGCCGATTTCCTGCTGGTTCGCGGTCGCGAGCAAGCGGGCACCAGCCCAGGGCGCCAGATCGAAACCAAGCCGCGCGGTGCGCGCCTTGATCGTGTCGCCGTCGGCGATCTCGTAGCTGCCGACGAGGTTGACGTCACGGGTCACCGCGAAACGCGCGCCGAGGCGGTGGCGGGTCGGGAAATCGACGCTCGCATCCTTGCCCCCGAGCGCGAACTCGGTCTGGGCGTCTAGTTCGAGGCGCTTTTCGAACAGGCGCTGGGTCGCGCCGAACTGGACGATGTTCGACGTGTTGCGCGTGCCGTCCGACAGCCGGTCGTCCGCGTGCGTGACACCGGCGCGCGCGACGGTGGTGCCATTGTCATATTCGACCAGCGCGCGCGCGGCGCGGCGGCGCGACCCGATGTCGAGATAATCTTCCTGCCAGGCGCTGCCGGTAACCGACAGCGTACGCGTGGCGCGCAACCGGGCGTCGACGCCGAACTTGCGCGTGCCGTCCTCGCCGCGGTTGAGCTGGCCGGCGCCGAAGCCGGTTTCGCGTTCGCGGACATAGGCGAGCACATCCATCGTGCTGCTGTGATGCTCGGCCTCGATCAGCCAGGCGGTGGCGCGCCCGGCAGCGGCGACCGCGCTGCCGGCCTTGGCCGAGGCATCGCTGACCGCCAGCTCGGCACGGATTTCGGTGTCGATGTTCGGGCGATAGCGCGCATCGACACCGCCAAGGTTGGTCTTGGCGTTGCTGTCTTCGTCGTGGATGAAGGTTGCGCCGACGCGCAGCTTCTCATCGTTCGACTGATAGCTGACGCGGCCACCGGCGTTGAGCACACGCTCGCCGATGCCGTCGACTTCATATTCGGCGACGATGAACTGCGGGTCGAGCCCCGACGAGCGGCTGAGCACCGGCTCGCGGAAGCGCAATGTGCCGGCGAAATAATCGATGTCGTAATCGATATGCCGCGTCAGGCTGCGCTTATCGATAATCCGCTCGCTGTGCAGCCGGTCGCGCGTCTCGATCACGATCCGTTCGCTGTTCGGCAGGATATCCTTGGCGCCCAGCTGATACGGACCGGTCAGGCCGTTGCCCTGGATCTCGTCGCGGCGGAAGCGGTACGGCGTATCGGCGGCGAACGCGGTCGCCGCGACATTCTTGCCGCGATATTCGGCTTTTCCGCCGTTCAGCGCGCGCTGGTAGCGGGCGAGCTGCGGTTCCGAAATGCCGGTCTCGAAATCGCCGAACATCGCATAGAATTGCGGGCGTTCGAGCCGCAGATAGAGCTTGCGCACCGAGGCGGCGTCGTAGCGCGTCTCGTTGCGGTCGGCGTAGATGGTATAATAGGCGCGCGGGTCGATCACGCCGCCGAAGAGCGCGTCGTCCTTGTCCTTGTCGCTGTCATAAGCCAGCGTCATCAGCCACTTACCGCGCACCCGGCCCTTGGCATAGAGCGCGAGGCGCGCGTCGCCGTTGAGGTCGTCGAGCGTCTCGGCGACCGGTTCCATGCGATCGTCGAGCGTGTTGTAGCCGATCGTGCCCGCGGCGAAGCCGACGACGGTCCACGGGCGGTTACCCGGATCGAGCCAGGTTTCGATCGTCTGATTGCGGGTGACCTTGTCGTCGCGAAACGCGAAGTCGATCGTCAGCGTGCCCGACGCGGTCGTCGGTTCGAGCTCGATATAGGCGATGCCGTCGTCGCCATCGATCTTCCACACTGGACGCGCGCGTTCGAGCCCCGAGAGCTGGCGCGCCCGCTGCGCATCGGCTTCGACCGCGGGGTAATAGGGGGCGGGAACGCTGAAATCGCCGGTCAGGCCGCTGCGAATGGGCTTGCCGTCGCGGTCGGTCAAGCGAACCGCGAGCATCGGGCGCGTCACGCCGTCGGCGACCAGCACCGATTTTTCGCGGATCAGCGCCGCACGCATGGGGGTGATCGAATAATGGACGCGGCGTTCGAGCGTTTCGACGGTCACTCCGTTCGCGTCCTTGACCGTCGCGACAAGACTGTTTTCGCCTTCGCGGATTTCGATGCCGCGCCACAGGCTGACCGCGACCTGGCCGTCGGCGGACTTGCTCGTGCCTTCGAAGCTCAGCGGATCGACCGGCTTGCCGTTGATCGTCAGTGCGACGCTCTGGCCCGGCGGATGCTTGATCGCGGCACGCACGGCCTTGGAGCGCGGATTATGGTCGGGGGCGGGGAACAGCCAGCCGATGCCGGGGGCCTGACCGGTCAGCCAGTCGCGATTGGCGCCCGCGGCTTCGGGATCGCTGAGCACCACGGGCGCCTCGACAGCCTGAAAGTTGGGCGCAGCGCGAGGGGCGCTGGCGATGGCGCGGAAATCGGCGCGCTTCAGCGAACCGCCGCGGCCCTGCACAAAGCGCGAGATCGCGCTGCCCGCGCTTGCCGTCGAGCGCGCGCAATCGACGGGTTCGCGGTCGAGCGGCAGCGTCGACGGGTCGATTTGCACGACATGCAGGCCCGGGCGCACGCCCTCGAAATGATAGCGGCCGTCCTGGTCGGTGACGGCATAGCTCCCGTCCTGCAGCATCACGCGCACGCCGCCGATTCCCTCGGCCTTGCCGGGGGTCACGCCGCAGCCGCCGTCGGTGATCCGCCCGATGATCGTCATCCGGTCGCCGAGTTGGTCGCGCTTGATCGACACCGTCGCCTCGGACACATTGCTCGTCGCCCCGCGATTGTCGGTCGCGGTGGCGCGGTTGAGCGCATTTCCGGGCTGTGCCGAGACGATGACTTCGGCCAGATAGGTGATCAGTACCCGCTGAGCCGGCGCAAGCGCGGGCAGGGTGATGCTGAACTCACGACCGTTTCGGGCCACGACGGGATCGATACGCGCACCATCGGCGCGCACCGTGTCGAGGCGCAGGCGCATCCCCTTGGGCAGCGCGTCGCGCACCGTCACCACACCGGTGGCGCGTCGCGCGTCGCGGTTCGACACTTCGATCCGGTACTGGATCACGTCGCCGGGCACCGCGACCTGCGTCGAGGTGGTCTTGCGCAGGATCAGTTCGCCGCCGGGCTGGTCGACCGGGATATCGATGCGCACCGGTGCCGGATCGCTGAGCGTGAACGCCGCGCCGTAGCTCCCGGTCGTGATCGTATAGGGCAAACCGTCGTCGGGACGTCGGAAACCGGCCAGAGCGGAGGGATCGGCGGTCGATGGCGCAGTGAAGGGGGCCGGTGGCTCGACGATCAGGCGATAAGTACCGGGCGCGACAAAGGGGAAGCGATAGTCCCCGGGCGGGAAATTATAGACGGTGCCGCCGCTGTCGGTGACGCTCTGGCCGGTGATGACGCTCGACGGATAGCTCGACACGCCGTCGTCGCCGAACACGCGCGCTGGCTGGCCGGTCGCGGCGTCGACGATCGTCACGCGGCTGCCCGCGACCGGGGCGCCGTCGCCGCTGTCGAAGACGATGCCGAACGGATCGACGAGGAAGCTGATCTCGGCGGTCGCGACCAGGTCGGCCTGAACGGCGTCGCTGACGCGCATGGTAACGGTCGAGCCCGGCGCGACCGACAGGCGGCAGTCGCCCGCGACCAGCGCCGGCGGAATGCTGATCGTGTTAATGATGCCGACGAATTCGCCGCTGTTTACGGCGGTTTCGGACAAGGTGATGCGCTCGCGATCGCCATTTTCAAGCTCAAGCGTCACATCGAGCGTGTCGCGCGCATTGGGATCCCTGTTGGCGGCGGCCAACGTCACGCCGACCACGAGCACTTCACCGGCGTGAAAACGTCCGGTCGGCTGGAGCGAGGCGGGATCGGTCGGCAAGGCGGCGAAGGCGCCGGCGGGCTCGATCAGGCTGGTTCCGCTATTGCCCTGGCAGCGGGTCGGGACGACCGGCGCGGACACCGAACCGAGGTTGTTGGTCAGACGATAGGTGCGGATCGTCGGCCGCTCAGGCGGGCGCGGTGTCACCGTCACATCGACGCGGTTCGACAGCGCCTGGCTGGTCCGGCCGCTCGCGGTCCATTCGGCCGACGCGGTATTGGAAATCGTCTGGGCGCGTCCCGTCGCCGCGGGCAGCGTCACTGCCGCGACCAGCGCGGTCGCAAATGCCAGGCATTTCGGGAAAAGGGTCATGGGCGCTCAGGCAAGGGGGGAGCGCCGCCGGAACCAGTCCGGCGTCGCTGCCCTCATCCTTGTTCCGCGATCAGTTGACGGTTGCGCGGAAGACCAGCGTGCGCGTCGCGCCCGCCGCCACCGTGGCGATCGTCCCCGACACGACGGGCGCGGCATAGCTGCCCCCCGCCGCACCATCGGCGTTGCAGGTGCCGCTGGTGACCGTCCCGTTGAGCAGGATCGTGCTGGCGGTAAAGGTCAACTGCGTCGGCACGCTATCGCTGATCGACACCGCCGTTGCGTCGGCGCTGCCCGTATTGGCCACCGCGATGCAATATTCGACCGTCGCGCCCGGGATCAGTTTGGGGTTCGAGGTCAGGTTGAACGGGTCGGAGATCACGCGGCTGGTCTTGGTGACCGTCAGCGTCGCCGTCTGTACCGTATAATCGTCGTCGTCGCTGTGCGACGCGTCGCGATTGGCGTCGTTGACGCCGATGCCGTCGGCAAAGACCGTATCCTTGGCCGCCGTATTGGCCCCCGCCGTCTGGCTGACCGCCGCACCCTGCGTACCGACAACACCGCCTTCACGGGCCGTGGCGCGCAGTTGCACACCCGCAACCGAGCCGTTGGCGAGACCGGTGGGGATGTCCGCGAGCACAAAGAGACGCGTGATCGCATCAGCGGCCAGTTCGTCGACATAGGTGACAAGGGCGTCGCCCGCGTCCCAACTGCCGACCGTTCCGGTCGTCGGATTGTCGCGATAAATCCGGATATTGCTCGCGTTGAAGCTGTCGGTGCCGCCATGCGCCGCCGTGCCGCCGGTGATCTGGGTGGCCGCGAGCAGGAAGTCGAGCCCTTCGTTCGACTGGTTGGTCAACTGGAAGGTCGTGATCGCGTTGGTCTGCCCCGGAACGACGTTGGTCGTCACGGTGCCGACTTCTTCGACGAGCAGGTTGATTTTGCGGTCGACCACGAAAGTGTCCGACGCGCTTTGCTGAACCTGGCTCACACCACCGACCTGGAAATCGACGGTGGCGGTATTCGTGATCGAGGCACCAGCGGTCGTGCCGGCGGCGAACGCCGGCGCGGAGGCGAAAGTTGCAATCGCCGCCAGACCCAAGGTGCCCATATTCGTCAGCTTGGTCATCAGCTGAACTCCTGGGCTTTGGTTGGTTGCCTTTCCCCACCGCCGGCAACCTTCAGGCGGCTTATTTCAAACGCTTATTTGACAACTCCACGGAACATCAGCTTGCCCGTTCCGCCCGCCGGGATCGGCTTCTGGAACGCCCAGCGGATGTGCGTGACGTCGCCCGGCTGCGCCGCACGCACCGTCCCGTCGGCCTGCCGCACGGTCATTTCGGGAAGCAGACCCCACGTCTTGCCTCCGTCGATCGAAACGAACGGCCGCGTGTCGCCGGCGTCGGCGAAACGGACCGCCGCGGGCAGCGGGTTGGTGATCACGAACTTGTCCGCCGGCTGCGCGCTCGCGTTGCGATAGTTGAGCACGAACACCAGGCGGTCGCCGGGAACGACGACCTTCGGCTCTTCGAGCAGCACGCGCTGCTTGCCGGTGGCGTCGGTCGAGACGCGTTCGACGAACACATTGTTGTCGAGCGCGACCTGATTGGCCGCCAAAGCCTGGCCGGGCAGGATTACCGCGGCGAACGCTAGGAAAAACAGGCGCATGTTCTGCTCCATCAATCGATCTTGGTTCGGAAGGTGACAGTACGGGTCTGGCCGCCGGCCACCGTGCCGAGCGCGACATTGACCCGCGTGCCATTGTAATCGCCGGCGTCGGCATCGGCCGCGTCGGTCAGTCCGGTACCGCCGAGGGTAATCGAACTCGCGATATAGCTGGTGTCGGCGGGAATATTGTCGGTGATGGCGAGGCCGTTCACCGCGCCGCTCCCGGCGACCGTCGCGACGATGGTATAGGTGATCGTTGCGCCAGGAACCGGCTCGCTGCCGCCGAACGGATCGACGATGACCGCCGATTTGACGAGCGAAACCGTCGCAGCCGAGACGACATAGGCGCCCTGGTCCTGGCCGTCGGCACCGGTCGAGCCGACGACGGCGTCGCCGCCGCCGTCGCCTTGGCCGGCGAAGCTGGTGCCGGGCGCGCCGGTGCCCGTCTTCGCCGCGGCAACCAGGCTTACCGTGCCGCGATTGCCGTCGCTGACGCCGCCGGGCGTGGTCGAAAGCACGAAGATCGTGACGCTTTTGTCGGGATCGAGCGTCGGGTCGTTGGCGCCAGGCGTATAAAGCGTGTCGGTGTTGGCATCGAAGACGCCGTCGCCGTTATCGATGTAGATTTGCGTGACCGTCGGGTCGTAATCATCGCCGCCGCCATTGGCGATCGTCGAAAGCGCGAAGCTTTCTTCGCCATTGCCGTTGTTGGTGACCGAAAAGGTGAGCAATTGCGCGGTCGCGCCGGGCGTCGTCGGGACGTCGGCGGGGTCGCTCGAATCGACCGTGACGTCGAGCAGTTCGTCGACGCGCAGGTCGACCTTGTTCGAATCGATCGTCTGGGTGCCGCCGCCGGCGTCATAGCTGGCGCTGGCGGTGTTGCTGATCGTCGAACCCGCGCGGGTGCCGGCGGCCTGGGCCTGCATCGGCAGGGCGAGCGCAATGGCAAGCGCGAGAATAGAAATGGCAGGGATGCGATACTGATGCAGCGCGCCCCCCACAGGCGCATTCACCATGATCTTTGACTCCGATTGGCTGGTCCGTGACCCCTCAATCGGCGAAAAAGGAAAATTTCTGGTTAAGCCCCCGTTAGAAAGTGCGATTCTGGCCCAGAGTTGGACAGAAGTCCGTTTGGGCGGGCCGATGCGAGCCGTCTGGCGCCGGTCGTGAAGCTGGCGTAGGAAGGACGGGTTAACAGGGAGATATGGCGCGTGGCCGAGGATCGGGGGGATAAGGATGCACGCCCGCCGCGCATCAATCCGCTGCAACAGATCGAGATCGACGATTTTCGCCGCGATCGCCTGCTCGCGGCGCTGACGCTGATCATTGGCGCGGCGTTCTGCCTCGCTTTTCCCTTCGCGCTCAAGGCGGGGGCCGAATTCTTCCTGCCGCTGACCGCCGCGATCGTCATCGCGATCGCGTTGGTGCCGTTGCTCGAATGGCTCGAGCGGCGCGGGGTGCCGTCGGCGCTCGCGTCGTTCCTCGCACTTTCAAGCTTCCTGATGCTGGTCAATGCGGCGCTGGCGATCATCGTCGTCCCCGCGACCGGCTGGTTTGCGCGGCTTCCCGAATCGATCCCGCGCATCCAGAGCAATCTCGCGCCGCTGATCGATTTCTATTCGACGCTGCAGAAATTCGTCGACCGCACCTTGATGTCGGTGGCGAGCGGGACCGAGGCTACGGCGCAGGCGGTCGCGGCGCAGGCACCGTCGTCGGTCGTCGACTATTTCATCACCTCGGCCCCGACCGCGGCGATCCAGCTGTTCTTCGCGGTGCTGGTGATCTTTTTCTTCCTCGCCGGCTGGACCCGGTTGCGAAAGGGCACGATTCGGCGGCGCGGCAGCTTCGACGGCGCGATGCAGACCGCGCGGGTGATCCAGAATGTCGTCGATGCGACCGCCGACTATCTGGCGACGATCACGATGATCAACGCGATCCTCGGGCTGCTGGTGTCGCTGTTGCTCTGGGCGCTCGGCATGCCGTCGCCCTTCATGTGGGGCGGCATCGTGTCCTTGTGCAATTTCGTGCCCTATCTGGGGCCGATCGTCGCCGCGACCCTGCTCGGGCTCGGCGGGTTGATGACCTTCGACGCGGTGGGTATCGCGCTGCTGCCGGCGCTGATCTTCATCGGCGTGCATACGATCGAGGCGAATCTGATCACCCCGCTGGTGCTCGGGCGGCGGCTGACGATCAATCCTTTGCTGATTCTGGTGTCCTTGAGCTTCTGGGGCTGGGTGTGGGGCGCGCCGGGCGCGCTGCTCGCGGTGCCCTTGCTGCTCATCCTCCAGACCGTGCTGCAGTCGACCGGAACGCCCGATCTGGCCGGTTTCCTGTTCGAGCGCGGCACGCTCACTACGGTCGACGACATGCACGACCGATTAAATCGCACCCACCCCGAAAGCGACGGTTGACAGGCAAGAGCGCGGCGCATATTGGCGCTGCTCCCAAGCACACGCGGGTGTAGCTCAGTTGGTTAGAGTGCCGGCCTGTCACGCCGGAGGTCGCGGGTTCGAGCCCCGTCACTCGCGCCATTCCTTCCATTTTCGGACGGAATGGCCACCGCGTCTTGGGAAGCTTTCCGAAGCGAAGACTGTGGATTGGGGGGGGGGTGTCAGCCCCCCCCCCCCCCCCCCCCCCCCCCACCGCCCCAATTCCATCCAGCGCAGCAGCCGCTTCAGCGGCAGGATCCATATCCAGGCGATCCCTGCGGTCAGGTAGAACAAGGCCTGGACCAGCACCGGCCAATCCCCGACCCAGGGCGACAGGCTGGCGACCAGTCCGGCCCAGACGATGATCAGCACCATGATCAGGAACATGCCGGCGGGTTTGCGCCAGCTGGGCTGCGGCTGAGGGGTCACAAACGGTCTCCGGTCACGATAAATTCCTGTTCGGTCAGCACGGCGTCGAGCGCCATGTCGGTGGATTCGATCGGCGTCGCGTCGATTTCCTGCACCGACCAGCCGACGCCGATGCGCAAGGCGTCGGGATGCGCGGCGAGCCAGCGGTCGTAGTGGCCGCCGCCCTGGCCGATGCGGCCACCGCTGCGGTCGAATCCGACCAGCGGGCAGAAGATCAGGGCCGGCGTCGCCGAATCGCTGCTGTTCGCGGGTTGGCGTGTTCCCCAAGGCCCCTTCGCAAGCGGGTCGGCGGGGCGCCAGCGGCGAAAGGTCATCATCTCCACCCGGCCGGCGTGATGGGGAAGGGCGATCCCGTGGGCCTCGGCCTTGTCCGCGAGCATCGGCAGGATATCGGGCTCGTCGCCCCAAGCCGCATAGGCGCCGGTCACGGCATGCGCGGCCACCAGCGCCTCCAGCGGCGCCGGCAGCGCCCGAAAGGCGGCAAAGCGTGTGAACTCGTCGAGATTGGCGACGAAATGGCGCCGCCGAAAGCGCAGTTTCTCGCGCAAATGCTGCTTTTGGCTCGGCAGGTCGGCGGACGTGTCGGCCATCGCCTTCTCTCTGCCTTCATCAAGTGGTTGGCGGGACCACCGTGGGTCGTTTGCTGGAAGATCCTCTGACGCCAGTAACGTCAGGTGGGGACCATATACGTCGGACCAGGGTCCGGGCAGGGACAGCCCCCTAGGATGATGTATCGCCTCAGGGATTTTCGCAAAAGCTCGTGCCGGGCAGTACCCGCCACCCCCTATGTAGGGGGGCGGCCGTGCTTCCTCAAGGGATTTGCTCGACTTTCGTCGCCAGCGCCTCGATGCGGTCGGCAATCTGGCCAAGCGCGCGTCCGTGCGCGGGCGCTGCCGGCGCGGGGACGACGGGCGCGCCCTGACGCAGCTTTTCGAGTTCATCGAGCGCCGCTTGCTCGCCGTCCGCGGCTTTTTTCGCTTCGGCGAGCGCTGCCGACTCGCGCGAGATTGCGGCGCGCAGCTCGTCGCGTGCTGCCGTTTCGCGGCTCTCGGCGAGCGCGATCGCGGCGCGCAGCGAATCGAGCTGCGGTTCGGCACTGCCCGCCTTGGTCTGCGCGTCCTGCGTCTCGTCGGCGAGCATCAGCGCCGCGAACAGCAATTGGCGCACTTCGGTGCCGCCCTGGATGCCGCGCGCCTTGGCATCGACGATGCTCGCAAGCTGGATCAGCTGGGCCTCCTGCCCGTCGGCGCAATGCACGTCATACGGGCGTCCGGCGATGGTGAGTTTGACGTCAGCCACGGTCGGCCTCCGCGATCAGCCGGTCGAGTTCGCCGATCACCGCCGCGACTTCGGCCTTGAGCGCCGACTGTTCGGCAGGGGGCAAGGGGGTTGCCGAAACGGCGGGGGCGGCGGCCGGGCGGGCGGCGCGATCGGTCAGCGCCTTTTCCATCCGGCTGAGCGCCCGCTCGATACGGCCGATGGCGAGACTGGCTTCGTCGAGTTCCATGATGCATGGCGTAGCAGCGCAATATTGCGCCCTCAAGCGCGCATTTCTTGCCCACAGCGGTTGACTCTGCGGCATCCCCCCGCAAAGGGCTGTCCCCACCGAATCCCGCCAACTGCCTATCCTTTTCCGGGGGACTTATGACACTGCCCGAACGTCAGCTCGCCAACGCGATCCGCGCGCTTGCGATGGACGCCGTCCAGGCCGCGAACAGCGGCCATCCGGGGATGCCGATGGGCATGGCCGATGTCGCCACGGTCCTGTATTCGGATTATCTGCGCTTCGACCCGACCGATCCGCACTGGCCCGACCGCGACCGATTCGTCCTGTCGGCGGGGCATGGTTCGATGCTCGCCTATGCCACGCTGCACCTTGCGGGCTATGCGCGCCCGACGATCGAGGACATCCGCAATTTTCGCCAGCTGAGCAGCCCGTGTGCCGGTCATCCGGAGAATTTCGAGCTCGAAGGCGTCGAGACGACCACCGGTCCGCTGGGGCAGGGACTCGCCACCGCGGTCGGCATGGCGATCGCCGAACGCCACCTCAACAGCCTCTATGGCGACGACCTCGTCGATCACCGCACCTGGGTGATCGCCGGCGACGGCTGCCTGATGGAGGGCATCAACCACGAAGCGATCGGGCTGGCCGGCCACCTCGGCCTCGGCCGCATGACCGTATTGTGGGACGACAACAAGATCACCATCGACGGGTCGACCGACCTGTCGACCAGCGAGGATATCGCCGCGCGCTACGCCGCGACCGGCTGGCATGTCGAAAGCTGCGACGGCCATGATCCCGCCGACATCCGCCGCGCGATCGACGCCGCGCTCGCCGATCCGCGCCCGTCGCTGATCGCGTGCCGCACGATCATCGGCTTCGGTGCGCCGAACAAGCAGGGCACGTCGGCGACTCACGGCGCGCCGCTCGGCGCCGACGAAATCGCCGCCGCGCGCGAGACGCTCGGTTGGACCGCCGCTCCGTTCGAAATTCCCGCCGATGTCGCGGAAGCCTGGTCGGCCTTCGGCGAAGTCGGCAAGAAGCGTCATTCGTTGTGGAAGCTTCGCCTCGCAAATGACGAAAAGAAGGATGAATTTTCGGAACGCATCGCGGGCAACGTGACCCCCGGCGCGGCGTTCGACGCCTATCTGAACGGCCTCGTCGCCGAACCGCCGAAGGTGGCGACGCGCAAGGCGTCGGAAAACACGCTTGGCGCGCTCACTGCCGATATTGCCGCGATGATCGGCGGCAGCGCCGACCTTACCGGTTCGAACAACACCAAAACTTCGTCGACCAAGCCACTGACAAAGGAGGATTATTCGGGTCGCTATATCTACTATGGCATCCGCGAATTCGGCATGGCCGCCGCGATGAACGGCATGGCGCTGCACGGCGGCGTCATCCCTTATGGCGGCACCTTCCTGGTGTTCGCCGACTATTGCCGCGCCGCGATCCGCCTGTCGGCGCTGCAGCAGCAGCGAGTCGTCTATGTGATGACGCACGACAGCATCGGGCTCGGCGAGGACGGCCCGACGCACCAGCCGATCGAGCATCTCCAATCGCTGCGCGCGATGCCGAACCTGCTCGTGATGCGCCCCGCCGATGCGGTCGAGACCGCCGAATGCTGGGCGCTTGCGCTGGCGCAGACGGATCGGCCGTCGCTGCTCGCGCTGACCCGCCAGAACCTGCCGCCGCTGCGTCATGACGTCACAGAAAATCTTTGCGCTAAAGGCGGTTACCGTCTTCGCGCAGCTTCGGCTGCGCGCAAGGTCGTACTCGTCGCAACCGGGTCCGAAGTGTCGCTGGCGATGGACATCGCCGACAAGCTCGAAGCCGCCGGCCATGGCGCCGACGTCGTCTCGATGGTCTCGACCGAATTGTTCGATGAACAGGACGGTGCCTATCAGGACGCGATCCTGCCGCGCGACGCGCTGATCGTCTCGATCGAGGCGGGCACGACCTTTGGCTGGGAACGCTACACCGGCCGCGACGGCTTGCGGTTCGGCATCGACAGCTTCGGCGCCTCGGCACCGATCGACGATCTCTACGCGCATTTCGGCCTGACGGTCGATGCGATCACCCCGCAAATTCTGGCAAAGCTCGGCAATTAAGGACCGGGTCGCCCCACGCAGAAAGGACTTTTCGACATGGCAGTGAAGGTTGCAATCAACGGTTTCGGACGCATCGGCCGCAATGTGGCGCGCGCGATTCTGGAACGGACCGACCATGATCTCGAACTGGTGTCGATCAACGACCTCGGCGATGCCAAGGCCAACGCCCGCCTGCTCCGCCATGACTCGGTCCACGGCGCCTTCAACGGCACCGTCGAAGTCGACGGCAACGACCTGATCATCAACGGCAAGCGCATCCAGGTGACCGCCGAACGCGACCCCGCCGCGCTGCCGCATGCCGCCAACGGCATCGACATCGTGATGGAATGTACCGGTTTCTTCACCAACAAGGCCGGCGGCCAGAAGCATCTCGATGCCGGCGCCAAGCGCGTGCTGATCTCGGCCCCCGCCAAGGAAGTCGATCTGACCGTCGTTTATGGCGTCAACGACGACAAGATCACCGCCGACCACCTGATCATCTCCAACGCGTCGTGCACGACCAACTGCCTCGCGCCCTTCGCCAAGGTGCTGCACGAGGCGATCGGAATCGAGCGTGGCCTGATGACGACGATCCACGCTTACACCAACGACCAGAAGATCCTCGACCAGATCCACGACGACCCGCGCCGCGCCCGCGCCGCCGCGATGTCGATGATCCCGACCTCGACCGGTGCCGCCGTGGCCGTCGGCCTCGTCCTGCCCGAACTCAAGGGCAAGCTCGACGGCTCGTCGATCCGCGTCCCGACCCCGAATGTGTCGGTCGTCGACCTGACCTTCACGCCGCTGCGCGAGACGACCAAGGAAGAAGTCAACGCGGTGCTCAAGGCCGCGGCCGAAGGCCCTCTCAAGGGCGTGCTCGGTTACACCGAGGAGCCGCTGGTCTCGATCGACTTCAACCACAATGCCGACAGCTCGACGATCGACAGCCTCGAAACCGCGGTCATCGACGGCAAGCTGGTGCGCGTGCTCAGCTGGTACGACAATGAATGGGGCTTCTCGAACCGCATGATCGACACCGCGGGCGTGATCGCCAAGTTCCTCTGAACCGAAGGGAAAAAGCGATGGCCGCGTTCAAGACCCTCGACGACATCGGCGACGTCACCGGCAAGAAGGTGCTGGTGCGCGTCGACCTCAATGTCCCGATGATCGACGGCGCGGTCGGCGACCGGACGCGGATCGAGGCGGCGATGCCGACGATCCGCGAACTGTCGGACAAGGGCGCGATCGTGCTGTTACTTGCCCATTTCGGGCGGCCGAAGGGCGCGAAGAACCCGACGCAATCGCTGAGCCTCGTCATGGGCGGACTCGAGGATGTGCTCGGCCATTCGGTGATGTTCATCCCCGAATGCGTCGGCGAAGGCGCCAAGGCGGGCGTCGCGGTGCTCGCCGCGGGCGACGTCGCGGTGATGGAGAATACGCGCTTCAACCCCGGCGAAGAAGCCAACGACCCGGCCTTTGCCGATGCGCTCGCCGAAGTCGGCGACCTCTATGTCAATGATGCCTTTTCGGCGGCGCACCGCGCGCATGGCTCGACCGAGGGCATCGCGCACCGGCTGCCCTCCTATGCCGGCCGTGCGATGGAGGTCGAACTCAACGCGCTCGACGCCGCGCTCGGCAATCCGGCGCATCCGGTCGCGGCGGTCGTCGGCGGCGCCAAAGTGTCGTCGAAGATCGACGTGCTGCGCAATCTCGTCGGTCAGGTCGATCATCTGATCATCGGCGGCGGCATGGCGAACACCTTCCTCGCCGCGCGCGGGGTCGATGTCGGCAAATCGCTGTGCGAACATGATCTGGTCGAGACCGCCAACGCGATCTTTGACGCCGCCGACAAGGCGGGCTGCACGATCCATCTTCCTTATGATGTCGTGGTGGCGAAGCAGTTCGCCCCCAATCCGCCGACGCGCACGGTCAACGTTCACGAGGTCGCCGCCGACGAGATGATTCTCGACATCGGTCCCGCCGCAACCGAGGCGCTCGCCGACGTGCTGAAGAATTGCCGCACTTTGGTGTGGAACGGCCCGCTCGGCGCGTTCGAAACCCCGCCGTTCGACACCGCGACCGTCGCGCTCGCGAAAACCGCCGCGGCGTTGACCCGCGGGGGCACGCTGATTTCGGTCGCGGGCGGCGGCGACACCGTCGCGGCGCTCAACCATGCCGGCGCGGCCGCCGACTTCACCTTCGTCTCGACCGCCGGCGGCGCCTTCCTCGAATGGATGGAAGGCAAGCCGCTGCCCGGGGTCGACGCGCTCAAAGCCTGATTTCGCGCGCGCATTTGCATCCCGCCAGCGGGGTGGCTATGCGCGCCATCGCATACCTATGCAAAGCCACGGAGATGTTATGACCACCGCCAATGCCGCCATGCTGGACCAGATCAAATCGGGGCAGGGCTTTATCGCCGCGCTCGACCAGAGCGGCGGTTCGACGCCCAAGGCGCTGAAGGGCTATGGCATCGAGGGTGATGCGTTCTCGAACGACGAGGAAATGTTCGGGCTGATCCACGACATGCGCAGCCGCATCGTCACCGCGCCCTGCTTCAACGGCGAGAAAGTGATCGGCGCCATCCTGTTCGAACGCACGATGGACGGTGATGCGGGCGGTAAGCCCGTCCCGGCGCTGCTCTGGGAGCGCGGCGTGGTGCCGTTCCTGAAGGTCGACAAGGGGCTCGAAGACGAAGCCGACGGCGTCCAGCTGATGAAGGCCAACCCCGGTCTCGACGAGTTGTGCGCGCGTGCCGTCGCCAAGGGCGTGTTCGGCACCAAGATGCGCAGCGTCGTCAACCTCGCCAATGAAGCGGGCGTCAAGGCGATCGTCGAACAGCAGTTCGCCGAAGCCGCGCGTATCGCCGCCCACGGCCTCGTCCCGATCATCGAGCCCGAAGTGAACATCAAGAGCGCCGAGCGCGATGCCGCCGACCGCCTGCTGCTCGCCGCGACGCTCGCCGCGCTCGACGCCTGGGACGGCGAACCGGTGATGCTCAAACTGTCGCTGCCGACCGAAGCCGGGCTGTTTCAGCCGCTGGTCGACCATCCCAAGGTGCTCCGCGTCGTCGCGCTGTCGGGCGGCTTCGCGCGTCCCGAAGCCTGTGTCGAACTGGCGAAGAACCCCGGCATCATCGCGAGCTTCAGCCGCGCGCTGCTGGAAGACCTGCGCCACCAGATGAGCGATGATGACTTCAACGCGTCGCTGGGCGGTGCGATCGACGAAATTCACGCGGCCTCGGTGGCCTGATGTGATGGGAGAGAGGTGGCAAGCCGTCGACGATTATATCGCCGACAAATTGCTCGGCGCCGACGACGCGCTTGCCGCCACCCTCTCCAACAATGAAAAACAGGGCTTGCCGCCGATCGACGTGTCGGCGGCGCAGGGCAAGATGCTGTTCCTGCTCGCCCAGATCGCCGGCGCGAACCGCATCCTCGAAGTCGGCACGCTCGGCGGTTATTCGACGATCTGGCTGGCGCGCGCGCTGCCCGATGACGGACGGCTGGTGACGCTCGAACTCGAACCGCATCATGCCCGGGTCGCGCGCGCAAATCTGGAGCACGCCGGGGTATCGGACAAGGTCGATATCCGGATCGGCTCCGCCGCCGACAGCCTCGGCGCGATGGCGACGGGCGACCCGTTCGATTTCGTCTTCATCGACGCCGACAAGCAGAGCAACGCGCACTATGTCGCCGAAGCGATCCGGCTGGGGCGCAGCGGCACGACGATCGTCGTCGACAATGTCGTGCGCGAGGGCGGGGTGCTGGAGGCGGACAGCGACGACGAACGCATCGTCGGGACGCGGGCCTTGTTCGATATGCTGAGCGCCGACCCGCGCCTCGACGCGACCGCGGTGCAGACGGTCGGCGCGAAGAAATGGGACGGCTTCGTGCTGGCGCGGGTGCGCTAAATCCCTCCCGTCATTGCGAGCGAAGCGAAGCAATCTCCAGCCATCGACCTCGCATAAAGTCGATGTCTTGAGATTGCCGCGTCGCCTTCGGCTCCTCGCAATGACGAGGTGGGTTAAATCCCGCCGTCGAACCGGAAACTGAACCGGTAATCCTCGGGCTTCAGCGTCACGTCGGTCCTTTTCTCGGGCCGCACCGACTCCAGCCGGATCGCGCCGTCCGCCAGCGGGGTCGATTCGCCGAGCGTCACCTCGAACGGTTGCTTTTCGCCGTTGCCGCGCCACCAGACCATCTTCACCCGCACCCGGCCTGCCCAGACGCAGCGCGCGTTCATCGGGCAGCGGCTGTCTTCCAGTATCTCGACCGGCTGGACGATCGGGCCGTCGACCATCGCGCGCTGGCCGAGCGCGACGTCGCTTCCGTCGGCGAGCGGGGTGGCGGCGCCGGTCGCGGCGCAGGCCGAAAGCGAAAGGGCGCCGAGGGTAGCGAGACAGGCTGTTTTCATCATTTGCCCGCACCTAAGCGCGTCGCTATGAACCCGCCATGACCCAAGTGACCCGCACCCCGTGCCAGCTTTATCTCATCTCGCCGCTCGACGTCGGTGGCGATTTTCCTGCCCGGCTTGAGGAGGCGCTGGCCGCCGCGCCGGTCGCGGCGTTCCAGTTTCGCGTCAAGGGCGTCGAGCAGCATGAAGCGGCGCGGCTAGCGGAACCGCTGCAGGCGATCTGCGCCGCGCACGACACCGCCTTCATCGTCAACGACGATGTCGCGCTCGCCAAACGGCTCGGCGCCGACGGGCTGCATCTGGGGCAGGACGATGGCGATCCCCGCGAGGCGCGCCGCATCCTCGGTGCCGATGCGCAGATCGGCGTGACCTGTCACGGCAGTCGCCACCTCGCGATGGAAGCGGGCGATGCCGGCGCGGATTATGTCGCGTTCGGCGCGTTCCATCCGACGACGACCAAGGCGGTCGAGCATATGGCCGACCCCGAAATCCTGACCTGGTGGCAAAGCATGTTCGAACTGCCGTGCGTCGCGATCGGCGGCATCACCCCCGACAATGCCCGGGCATTGATCGACGCCGGCGCCGATTTCATCGCGGTGTCGGGGGCGGTCTGGTCGCACCCCGAGGGCGCGGCGGCGGCGGTGAAACAGTTCGACGCGTTACTGGCGGGGTGAAAAGCGCGGCGGTCCGCGCTGCGATTGCGATGCTCGCATTGGGCGTCGCAGGGGCAGCGAGCGGACGCGGCGCACCGGACATCGCCATCATCATTCCGGTCGAGGGGATCAGGCCCTCCGAACTGGTCGACAGCTGGACCAGCGCGCGCGCCGGCGGGCGCGCGCACCATGCGATCGACATTCCGGCACCCGTCGGCACGCCGGTGCTGGCCGCGATGGACGGGCGGATCGAGAAGCTCTTTACCTCCGACCGCGGCGGCCTCACCATCTATCAGCGCTCCGATGACGGTCGATTGATGCTCTATTACGCGCATCTGCAGGGCTATCGCCGCGGCCTCGCCGAAGGGGACAGGGTCAAACAGGGGCAGGTGATCGCGACCGTCGGGGCGAGCGGCAATGCCGACCCGGCCTTTCCGCACCTGCATTTGCAGATGCTGACCACCGTGCCGGGTAGCGCCTGGACCGCGGGCGAGCCGATCAATCCCTATCCGCTGCTCACCGGACGGCGCGGCCGCCGTTGACGGGTCAGCCGGCGGGGTAGTCGGGGCCGGGCTTCTTGCCGGGGCCGTCGTCGCGGTTGCGGGGCGGGGCGCCATCCTTTCGCCAGCCGAACAGGCCGGCACAGGGGGTGGGGCGCCGGGGAAGGGCGTTGCCGCCGCGGCGGGGGCGGCGCATATCGTCGGAGAGGTTGCAGGTCATCATGGGGGCGCTTCTGCCAGCGCCGGGCGCATTCCTATTGGATCGTTGCGTCAAAAGGATTTCGGTCCGTCGCATTTGGCGCTTCTGTCCAATAGCGCCCGCGCCTTTTCGCTTGCGCATCGCGCGGCACGTCGCAACACAGCGGGCGGGGAGACCGAGTATGACCGAAGCCACCACGCCAACCACCAGGGCGAAAGCCGGCGTCCGCGAATTGACGTTGCGCGCCGTTCTGCTCGGCGGCGTCCTGACGTTGATGTTCACCGCCGCGAACGTCTATCTGGGGCTGAAGGTCGGGCTGACCTTTGCGACCTCGATTCCCGCCGCGGTGATTTCGATGGCGCTGCTGCGCTTCATGACCGGCGCGACGATCCTCGAGAATAATATCGTCCAGACGATCGCGAGCGCCGCGGGCACGCTCGCCGCGATCATCTTCGTGCTGCCCGGCCTCGTCATGGTCGGCTACTGGCAGGGCTTCCCGCTGCTCGAAACCACCGCGATCACGATGCTCGGCGGCCTGTTGGGCGTGCTCTTCTCGGTACCGCTGCGCCGCGCGCTCGTCGTCGATTCGGACCTGCCCTATCCCGAAGGGCGCGCCGCCGCCGAAGTGCTGCAGGTCGGCGCCGCGAGCGCCGAGGGCGCGGCGGAGAATAAGGCGGGCCTGTCGGCCTTGCTTTGGAACAGCCTCGTCGCCGCAGGCTTCACCCTGCTCACCCAGATGAAGGTCGCGGCGGGCGAAGTGTCGAAATGGTTCTCGGTCGGCGCGGGCGCGACCGGTATCGCCGGCGGCCTCGGCTTCGCGCTGTTCGGCGTCGGCCATCTCGTCGGCCTGTCGGTCGGTCTGGCGCAGCTTGTCGGGCTGGTCACCGGCTGGTGGATATTGCTGCCGATCCTGACGCAGGGCGTCGCCGGCCCCGATGCCGAGACGATCGCGAACACGGTGTTCCGCGCCGATGTGCGTTTTTTTGGCGCCGGGGTGATCGCGGTCGCGGCACTCTGGACGCTGCTCAAGATCGCGCGCCCGGTGATCGGCGGCATCCGCTCGGCGATGGCGGCGAGCAAGGCGCGTCACGCGGGCACGGTGCTGGCGGTCGGCGAGCAGGATATTCCGATCGGCTGGGTGTTCGGCGGGTCGCTGCTGGTGCTGATCCCGATCGCCTGGCTGCTCTGGTCGATCCTCGCAAGCGGGCCGCTGGCGGGGTCGGCGGTGATTCTCGTCGCGGGCGCGCTCGTCTTCATCGTCGTGATCGGGCTGATGATCGCGTCGGTCACCGGCTATATGGCCGGCCTGATCGGGGCGTCGAACTCGCCGGTGTCGGGCATCGGCATCCTCGCGATCATCGCCTCGTCGTTGTTGCTCGTCGGGCTGCTCGGGCGCGGCGGCGGCGAAGAGGCGAGCGCGGCGATGGTCGCCTATGCGCTGATCGTCACCGGCGCGGTGTTCGGCATCGCGACAATCTCGAACGACAATCTCCAGGACCTCAAGACCGGCCAGCTCGTCGGCGCGACGCCGTGGAAGCAGCAGGTCGCGCTGATGATCGGCGTGTTCTTCGGTTCGCTTGTGGTGCCGCCGGTGCTCAACGTGCTCAACGAGACGCTCGGCTTCGTCGGCGTTCCCGGCGCGGGTCCGAATGCGCTCGCCGCGCCGCAGGCCGGGCTGATCTCGTCGCTGGCCAAGGGCGTGCTCGGCGGTGATCTCAACTGGACGATGCTCGGCTATGGCGCGCTCACGGGCGTCGGCTTCATCCTCGTCGACGAACTGCTCGGCCGCGCGGGCAAGCTGCGGCTGCCGCCGCTCGCCATCGGCATCGGTATCTACCTGCCGATGGCGGTGATCCTGCCCGTCGTCATCGGCGCTGTTGGGGGCTGGTTCTATGATCGCTGGGCCGAACGCCGCGCCAACGCCGCCTTCGCGCACCGCATGGGCGTGCTGACCGCGACCGGAATGATCGTCGGAGAGAGCTTGTTCGGGGTCTTTTATGCGGGCCTCGTCTACGCGACCGACAGCGATGCGCCGCTCGCGGTGGTCGGCGACGGCTTCCATGTGCCGTCGATCTTCATCGGCCTAGGCCTGTTCGTCGCGCTGATCTCGCTCAGCTATGCGCGGACGCGCAAGGCGGTCGAGACCACGGCCTGAACGAACGCGCGCTTGCCCTTCGCCGCCTTCGCGGCTAAGGGCGCGCTCCTGTATCCGGTGCGTCGCGGCGCGTCGGCGGCTCTTTCCATCCTTGAACCAGCGAGTGTGCGCGATGAAAATCACCGGCGTTGAAATCCGTCCCGGCAATATTATCGAATATGAAAAGGGGATCTGGAAGGTCACCAAGATCCAGCACACCCAGCCGGGCAAGGGCGGCGCCTATATGCAGGTCGAAGCCAAGAATCTGATCGACGGCCGCAAACTCAACAACCGTTTCCGCAGCGCCGACACGGTCGAAAAGGTCCGCCTCGACACCAAGGATTTCCAGTTCCTCTATGCCGAAGGCGACGATCTGGTGTTCATGGACAAGGACACGTTCGAACAGATCACGATCGCCAAGGACGTCGTTGGCGAAGCGCATGAATTCCTGCAGGACGGCATGGATGTCGTGCTCGAGCTTTGGGAAGAGCGCCCGATCTCGGTCGAACTGCCCGAACATATCGAAGCGACGATCGTCGAGGCCGACGCGGTGGTGAAGGGGCAGACCGCCTCGTCGTCGTACAAGCCCGCGATCCTCGACAATGGCGTGCGCGTGATGGTGCCGCCGCACATCACCAGCGGCACCCGCATCGTCGTGCATGTGTACGATCGCGAATATGTCCGCCGCGCGGACTGATTAAGTTCCCCTCCCGCTTGCGGGAGGGGTCGGGGGAGGGCCTGTTCGGGGAGCAGGCTTTTGTCCCGAATACATTCCCTCCCCCGACCCCTCCCGCAAGCGGGAGGGGGGAGATTCGAAATGGCCGTATCGGGCATCATCACCGTCATGGAACGCGCCGCGCGCAAGGCGGGCACCAAGCTGCGCCGCGACTTCGGCGAGATCGAGCATCTGCAGGTCTCGCAAAAGGGGCCCGCAGACTTCGTTTCGAAGGCCGACCAAGCCGCCGAGCGTACGCTCTATGACGAACTCGGCCGCGATCGTCCGGGTTGGGGCTTCGTGCTCGAAGAGGGCGGCGTGATCGAGGGCGACCCTGGCAAGCCGCGCTTCATCATCGATCCGCTCGACGGCACCTCGAACTTCCTCCACGCGATCCCGCATTTCGCGATCTCGATCGCGGTCCAGGAACCCAAACTCGGCGGCGGCTGGGGCGATATCACCTCGTGCCTCATCTACCACCCGGTGACCGACGAAAGCTATTGGGCCGAGCGCGGGCGCGGCGCCTGGCTGCATGACCGCCGCCTGCGCGTGTCGTCGCGCCGCCATCTCAACGAATGCCTGATCGCCACCGGCATCCCCTTCATGGGCCATGGCAATATGGCGCAGTGGAGCCGCGTGTTCGGCGCGGTCGCGCCCGAAGTCGCCGGCATCCGCCGCTTCGGCGCCGCCAGCCTCGACCTCGCGTGGGTCGCGGCGGGCCGTTATGATGGTTTCTGGGAAAGCGACCTCAAGATCTGGGACGTCGCCGCCGGCATATTGCTGGTGCGCGAAGCCGGCGGGTTCGTCAGCGATTTCCGCGGCGGCGACCGCGCGATCGAACGCAGCGAATTCATCGCCGGCAGCGCCGCGGTGCATTCTAAGCTGCAGAAACTGGTCGCGGGCGCGCTGCGCAACGCCTGATTTCTCGCGTTACGATTCAGGGACGCAGCGCGTCCCTGAGAAACCCCACGACCTGCGGCCAGGCATCGCCGCGCGCCTTGGCGTTGGCATCAGGACTGCCGCCGCCGCGCGGATCGTCGCGGGCTTCGGTCGACCCGCCCGCCAGGTCATGCCCGGCATCGGGATAGAGCAGCGCGGTGGTCTTCAACCCTGCCGCGTCGCGCGTCGCGACGATGTTACGCGCCATCCGGCCCGAATTCCACAGCCGGTCCTTGTCGCCCGCGATCAGCATCAGCTTGCCGCGATAGGCGTCGACCGGAATGCGCGCGGCGGTTTCGCGATCGCCATGGTCGGCGCGGCCATTCTCGTGGATCGCGCGCAAATCGGCCTTGTCGCCGGCCATCAGCCCTTCGACAAAACCGCGATAGGGCATGAAGGGCAGGGGCTTGTCATCGAAGGCGAAGGACGATCGCGTGCCCTCGGCCTCGACCATCTCTAGCCCCCAGCCCTCCCACACCAGATCGGACGGCGCATAAGCGACGACGCCGGCGATCCATGGATAGCGGCTTGCGGCGATCAGCGCGAATTCGGACCCTTTCGATCCGGCGAACAGGCCGAACCGGCTGGTGTCGACGCCCGGCAGCGTCGCGAGTTGCGCCTTCAGCCCGGCGATCTGGTCGACCCGAATGTCGATGAAGCTGCCCGGCAGGTCGGCATATTCGGGCGGCGGTCCAAAGCTGCCCCAGTTCGGCGAATAATAGGGCAGGCTGACCGCGGCATAGCCAAGCCGGGCGAGGATCGGTCCGAAACGCTTTCCGGCCCCGTCACCGCCCTCGGCGCCGGCGAGGATGACGACGACCGGCCGCTGCTGGGGCCCGGCAAGCCGGTAGAGCCTGGCATGCGGAAAACCCGCAATCGCCGTTTCCTCGATGGCCGCCGTTGCCGATTGTGGGGCCTCTTCGGCGCAGGCGATGGCCGGGCTGGCCAGTGCCAATATCGTTCCAACAAATGTCGCCCGCAGCATCGTCGTCCTTTCCTGGGATTTCGATCTGCTGTTTTAGTTTGATAATACAGCAAGGCAAGGGCGTTGCGCGGACGATTCCCCATTTCTTCCTGCGGCGGTCGCCGGGCGCGACGTCCGTCGAGACATCGCGCCCGACGCTCCATCGCTATTTTTCGAAGACGAACGCCTGATAGGCGTCCATCAGCGCCGCCCAGGTGCTGAAGCTATCGCTCAGATTTTCGCGCGGAAGGCCCGCGAAGTCGAGGTCGACGTCCATTTCGAGCACCGGGTCGCCGCTATCGTCGCGATAGGCGCGCGCGAAGCGTTTCTCGCTGTTCCATTTGTTGAGCCGCTCAAGCGTCGTGCTCTTGGCGTCGTTGAAACCCATATAATATTGCAGCGTCTTGCAGTCCTTGCCCCCGTCGCAGTTCATGAACAGGACGAGGAACTTCAGGCCGTCGCGGCTGCTTTCGATATAAGGATTCTCACCCGGCTTGGTGACCAGCGTCGCAGGCCAGCCTTGCGACTCGACGATCGCCTTGATCGCCTGCGGATCCTTCGCGTTGACCAGTTGGGCCTGCGCGGGCGCCGCCGCGAACATTGCCGCCGCCACGACCAACCCGCCCGCTATCGAAAATTTACCCATGTTCTTCCCTCATTCCATACCATCCGCGATACGCGCGGCCGACCGACCCGACGGCGGCGTAACATGCCTCGCCAGGGGACAATATGCTTTTGGTCACATGGGCATGATTTTCCTGTCCGCAGCGCTTGCGAGTGGCGCTTTGCTGGCCTAAAGCGCCCGCAACAAAGGGTGACCAACACCCCAACAGACAACAGATGAACTGCGAGCTCCCATGGTCGACCTGACGCAATATCTGCCGATCCTGATTTTCCTGTTCGTGGCTGTCGGCCTGTCGGCCGCATTCGTGTTCCTGCCGATGGGCGTTTCCCGCCTGACCGGTGCGCACCAGCCCGATCCGGCGAAGCTGACCGAATATGAATGCGGCTTTCCCGCGTTCGAGGACGCGCGCAGCCAGTTCGACGTGCGCTTTTATCTCGTCGCCATTCTTTTCATCATCTTCGATCTCGAAGCGGCCTTCCTCTTTCCCTGGGCGGTGAGCCTCGAGGAAATCGGCTGGGCCGGCTGGGCGACGATGATGATTTTCCTCGCCGAACTCGCACTCGGCCTTGTTTATGCATGGAAGAAAGGGGCGCTGGATTGGGAATGAGCAATTCGAGCATCCTGATGCCCGGCCAGATGCCGGTGGCGCCCGGAACGAATCCCGATGCGGGCTTTTTCGACGACCTCAACAACGAGGTCGGCGACAAGGGCTTCCTCGTCACTTCGACCGAGGATCTGTTCAACTGGGCGCGCACCGGCTCGCTGTGGTGGATGACCTTCGGCCTCGCGTGCTGCGCGGTCGAGATGATCCACGTCAACATGCCGCGTTACGACATGGAACGCTTCGGCGCCGCGCCGCGCGCCTCGCCGCGCCAGTCGGACGTGATGATCGTCGCGGGCACGCTGTGCAACAAGATGGCGCCCGCGCTGCGCCGCGTGTACGACCAGATGTCGAACCCGAAATATGTCATCTCGATGGGCAGCTGCGCCAATGGCGGCGGCTATTATCACTATAGCTATTCGGTGGTGCGCGGCTGCGACCGCATCGTGCCCGTCGACATCTATGTCCCCGGTTGCCCGCCGACCGCCGAAGCCTTGCTCTATGGCGTGATGCAATTGCAGCGGAAGATCCGCCGCACCGGAACGATCGAACGCTGATGGGTCATCCTGCTCCTTTGGTCGCCCCGCAGTCGGGCCTTGCTGCTGCGCTCAAGGCGCTGCTCGGCAAGGATTTGCTCGCGCATGATTTTGCCGCCGACGAGGACAGCATCACGGTGGATCGCGACGCGATCGCCGCGGTGATGATCGCGCTGCGCGACAATCTCGACTATCAGCAGATGATGGAGATCGCCGGGGTCGACTATCCCGACCGGCCTGAGCGCTTCGAGGTCGTCTATCACCTGCTCAGCGTCACGAAGAACCACCGCCTGCGCGTCCGCGTCTCGACCGACGAGGCGACGCCGGTGCCGACGATCGTTCCCGTCTGGCCGAACGCCGGCTGGCTCGAGCGCGAAGTGTTCGACATGTATGGCGTGCTGTTCGCGGGCAACCCCGACCTGCGCCGCATCCTGACCGACTATGGGTTCCAGGGCCATCCCCAGCGCAAGGACTTCCCGCTGACCGGTTATACCGAGCTGCGCTACAGCGAAGAGGACAAGCGCGTCGTCTATGAACCCGTGCGGCTCGCGCAGGATTTCCGCAATTTCGACTTCATGTCGCCGTGGGAAGGCGCCGACTATGTGCTGCCCGGCGACGAAAAGGCCGGCGGCACGGGCGAGGCGCCCGGCAAGGGCGCGCCGACGCCGATGACCGCGAAAGAGGTCAAGGCGGCCGACGACAAGGCGAAGGCCTCGCCGCCGCCGACTCCCAAAACCACCGAAACCCCGGCGCAGACCGGCGCCGGCGCGAAGGCCAATCTGAAGGCTGCGAAAACCAGCCGCGACGGCGCGAGCGCGAAGGCGGCGACCAGGCCCGCCAAGACGCCCGCGACGACCAAGGCGGAAAAGGCCCCGGCCAAGCCGCGCGCGCCGCGCAAGCCCAAAGCTGCCAAAACGGACGGAGGTGACGCATGACCGACTCTCCCTATGTGAAGCACCACGGCGGCGACATGTTCGAAGGCTATCCGGTCGATACCGCGAACACCGCGGGCGACCAGGTCGTGACCAACTACACGATCAACTTCGGGCCGCAGCATCCCGCGGCGCACGGGGTGTTGCGTCTCGTGCTCGAACTCGATGGCGAGATCATCGAGCGCGTCGATCCGCATGTCGGACTGCTCCACCGCGGCACCGAGAAGCTGATCGAGTATAAGACCTATCTCCAGGCGCTGCCTTATTTCGACCGGCTCGACTATTGCTCGCCGCTCGCGATGGAGCATAGCTATGTGCTCGCGATCGAGAAATTGCTCGACCTCGAAGTCCCGGCGCGCGCGCAATATCTGCGCGTTTTGTTCGCCGAGCTGACGCGCATCTGCAATCACATGCTCAACATCGGCAGCCACGTCATGGACGTCGGCGCGATGACCCCGAACCTGTGGGTGTTCGAGCTGCGCGAGGATTGCCTGAACTTCTTCGAACGCGCGTCGGGCGCGCGCATGCATTCGGCGTGGTTCCGCCCCGGCGGCGTGCATCAGGATGTCCCCGAAAAGCTGCTCGTCGACATCGGCGAGTGGGTCGAAAAGCGGCTGCCCGAATTGTTCGGCGACGCGATGAGCCTCGTCATCGACAACCGCATCTTCAAGCAGCGCAACGTCGATATCGCGACGGTGTCGAAGGAAGACGCGCTCGCCTGGGGCTTCTCGGGCCCGATGATCCGCGGCAGCGGCATCGCCTGGGATCTGCGCAAGTCGCAGCCCTATGACGCCTATGCCGCGATGGATTTCGACATCCCCGTCGGCACCCGCGGCGACTGCTACGACCGCTTCATGGTCCGCGTCGAGGAAGTCTATCAGTCGGCGAAGATCATCAAGCAGTGCCTGCGCGACATGCCGACCGGCCCGATCGCCAGCCTCGACCGCAAGGTCGTGCCGCCGAAGCGCGGCGAGATGAAGCAGTCGATGGAATCGCTGATCCATCACTTCAAGCTCTACACCGAGGGCTTCCACGTCCCCGCGGGCGAAGTTTATGTCGCGACCGAAAGCCCGAAGGGCGAATTTGGGGTCTATCTGGTCAGCGACGGCAGCAACAAGCCGTACCGCTGCAAGATCCGCCCGACGGCGTTCTCGCACCTGCAGGCGATGGATATGATGTCGAAGGGCCATATGCTCGCCGACACCACCGCGATCATCGGCGCGATCGACGTCGTGTTCGGGGAGTGCGACCGGTGAGCAAGCTGGACATCGCCGAGACGATGATCGCGCATTACAATGCGCAAGATGCCGACGCCTATGTCGCGCTGATGACCGACGACGCGGCCGAGGCCGGCTATCGCGGCGCGGTCGTTCGCGACGGCAGGGAAGGCGTGCGCGACGGGCTGAAGGCGATGTTCGCCGAATTTCCGCAGAACCGCGCCGAAATCCTCTCGGGCTACACGCTGGGCGATTTCGTCGTCCTGCACGAAAAGGTCGCTCGCTCGCCGGAGGCCGACCCGTTCGAGGTCATGTCCATCTATAGTTTCGAAGGCGACAAGGTGTCGCGTGTGGAGTTTGTCCGCTAATGGCCGACGCCCCCCAAATCCCCGATGAGGCCGAAGTTCGCGCGCGCTGGGGCGCGTTCGTCTGGACCGCCGAAAATGCCGACAAGGCGAAGGGCATCATCGCGCGCTACCCCGCGGGGCGCCAGCGCTCGGCGGTGATGCCTTTGCTCGATCTCGCGCAGCGCCAGGTCGGCGCCGAGACGCAGACGCAGGGCTGGCTGCCCGTGCCGGTGATCGAATATGTCGCGAGCCAGCTCGATATGCCCTTCATGCGCGCCTATGAGGTCGCGACCTTCTACACCATGTACAATATGGCGCCGGTCGGTCGCTATCATGTCCAGGTGTGCGGGACGACGCCGTGCCTGCTGCGCGGGTCGGACGATGTGATGGCGGCATGCAAGAACCGCGGCATGGTCAAGGGCAAGACCACCCCCGACGGCCTGTTCACGCTGACCGAGGTCGAGTGCATGGGCACCTGCACCAACGCGCCGATGGTCCAGATCAACGACGATAATTACGAAGACCTCGATTTCGACCGCACCGCCGCGATCCTCGATGCGCTGGCGGCGGGCGAGACGCCGAAGGCGGGAACCCAGCTCGCCGATCGCCACACCAGCGAGCCGCAGGGCGGCCCGACGACGCTGGTCGAGATGGTCAAGGCCAACCACGACTATCGGAAGGCCTGGTAATGAACGTCCAGAAACTCATCCAGCTGATCGTCCTGCTGGTCTTCGTGATCGTGGCGTGCGTGCTGCTCTCGCTGGCGGCCAAGGTGGCGATCAATCTGGCGCAGATCGCGATCGTCGTCGCGGTCATCCTCGTCATCTATTTCCTCGCCGAACGGCTTTTCGGAAAGCGCCGCTAATGCTCGCCGACAAGGATCGCATCTTCACCAACATCTACGGTTTTCAGCCGTGGAACCTCAAATCCGCGCAGATGCGCGGCGACTGGGACAAGACCAAGGACCTGATGAAGCGCGGCCAGGACGCGATCATCGAGGAGATCAAGGCGTCGGGGCTGCGCGGCCGCGGCGGCGCGGGCTTCCCGACCGGTCTGAAATGGTCGTTCATGCCGAAGGAGCCGCGCGCCGATCGCCCGAGCTTCCTCGTCATCAACGCCGACGAATCCGAGCCGGGTTCGTGCAAGGACCGCGAGATCATCCGCCACGATCCGCACAAGCTGATCGAAGGCGCGCTGATCGCGGGTTTCGCGATGCGCGCGCGCGCCGCCTATATCTACATCCGCGGCGAGTTCATCCGCGAGGCCGAGACGCTCTTCGCCGCGGTGCAGGAGGCGTATGATGCCGGCCTGCTCGGCAAGAACGCCGCCAAGTCGGGTTATGATTTCGACGTTTTTGTCCACCGCGGCGCCGGCGCGTACATCTGCGGCGAAGAAACCGCGATGATCGAAAGCCTTGAGGGCAAGAAGGGCCAGCCGCGCCTGAAACCGCCGTTCCCGGCGGGCGCGGGTCTCTATGGCTGTCCGACGACGGTCAACAATGTCGAAAGCATCGCGGTCGTCCCGACGATCCTGCGGCGCGGCGCGTCATGGTTCTCCTCCTTCGGGCGCGAGAACAACAAGGGCACCAAGCTCTTCCAGATTTCGGGCCATGTCGAGCGCCCGTGCGTCGTCGAGGAAGAGATGAGCATTCCCTTCCGCGAACTGATCGACAAGCATTGCGGCGGCATTCGCGGCGGCTGGGACAATCTGCTCGCGGTCATCCCCGGCGGTTCGTCGGTGCCGCTGGTTCCGGCGGCCGAGATCATGGACTGCCCGATGGATTTCGACGGGCTGAAGGCCGTCGGATCGGGCCTCGGCACCGCCGCCGCCATCGTGATGGACAAGTCGACCGACGTCGTCCAGGCGATCAGCCGCATCAGCTATTTCTACAAGCATGAAAGCTGCGGCCAGTGCACGCCGTGCCGCGAAGGCACCGGCTGGATGTGGCGCGTGATGGAACGGCTGCGCACCGGCGACGCCGACATCAGCGAAATCGACACGCTGTTCGACGTCACCAAGCAGGTCGAAGGCCATACCATCTGCGCGCTCGGCGACGCCGCGGCGTGGCCGATCCAGGGCCTGATCAAGCATTTCCGCCCCGAACTCGAACGCCGCATCCGCGACAATGGCGGTGCGTTGGAGGCCGCCGAGTGAAATTCGCCGCGCCGATCCTTGCCCTTGCGGTGATGGCCGCAGCGACTGTGCCGACCGACGCGTCGGCGCAGCGTACCGGCACGCGTATCGGCAAGACCGCGACCAAATATGATACGAGCGAAACCATCGCGCTTGTCACCGCTTGCATGGCGGAGCGGCGCAACCAGATCTCGCGCGAGATACTCGATACATTGCCCGGGACAGAGGCTGAGCATCGCGTGATGCTGCGCAGCGAGGGGCCGCTCGGTACCTGCATGGACGACGAACGGTTCGTGCTCGACGGGAAGAAGCTTGAATTCACCGGGCGTGCGCTGCGGCCCTCGCTCGGCGTGGCGATGGCGCGCCGGCAGATCGCGGACAGCAACGGGGCGGCATCGGTGCGGGCGAGCGAGAAGCCCTGGTTCGCTGCCGCGCTCGACGCGCTGCCCGACGACGCGTCGCTCGATGCGCCGCTGCTCGCGCTGTTCGAGATGGGCGATTGCCTGGTCAACCGCGAGAGCGCGGGCGCGATCGAACTGGTCCTGTCCGAACCGGGCAAGGGCGGGCAGGGGCCGGCGATGCGCAAGCTTATCCCTCATCTGTCGCATTGCGTCGTCGCGGGCCAGGAAATCGAGATCACGCCCGAAGTGCTGCGCTACGCGGTCGCCGAGCCGATCTTCCATCGGTCTCAACCGGTTGTCGAAGTGGGAGCTACGCAATGATCGCGCTTGCATTCGCCCTTCTTGCCGCAGCGCAGGCGCCCGAACGGGCGCCGCAAGTCGATAATACGCCGACGCCCTGGCCCGATCCTGAACGCGAGCGCGACGGGGCGATCTTCAAGGCCGATCCCGAAGCGCGGTCGACGATGGCGCGTTTTGCCGCGTGCGTGATCGAGAAGAGCCCCGAGAAGGTCGGCCAAACGCTGAACCGCGATTTCCGGACCACCGAATATCGCAATGGTCTTCGCAATCTGGCGCGCGATAATGAAGGCTGCGCGCGCAATGCCGGCCTTCGTGGCCGTTTGCGCATGGACGATCTGGCCTTTGCCGCAGCGCTGGCCGAAGTCATGATCGAACGCGACGCGGCCCCGCTCAACGGCCGCCTTGCAAAGGCTGCTGCCGGCAAGGAAGCGCCGACCTATGCGCCGTCGGACAAGGTCGCGATGTGCGTCGCGCGTTCGACCCCGGACGAGGTGGCGGCGCTGTTTGCGTCCGAACCCGGATCCGCCGACGAGGACAAGGCCGCCGGAAAATTGATGCCCGTCGTCAAACTTTGCGGTCAGGGTGCACCGGTCGAGGCCAGCGTGACCGGCCTCCGCTCGATCATTGCCACCGCAAGCTTCCGCCTGCTGGCGGCCCAGGAAAGCTGATTCATGCCTAAAGTAACCGTAGATGGCACCGAAATCGACGTCCCGCAGGGCGCGACCGTCCTGCAGGCGTGCGAGCTGGCGGGGAAGGAAATCCCGCGCTTTTGCTATCACGAACGCCTGTCGATCGCCGGCAATTGCCGCATGTGCCTCGTCGAGGTCGCGCCCGGTCCGCCGAAGCCGCAGGCCAGCTGCGCGCTGCCCGCTGCCGAGGGGCAAGTGATCAAGACCGACAGCCCGATGGTCAAGAAGGCGCGCGAGGGGGTGATGGAGTTCCTGCTCATCAACCACCCGCTCGACTGCCCGATCTGCGATCAGGGCGGCGAATGCGATTTGCAGGACCAGTCGGTCGCCTATGGCCGCGGCGCGACGCGCTATGACGAGAACAAGCGCGCGGTCACCGAAAAATATATGGGCCCGATCGTCAAGACGGTGATGACCCGCTGCATCCAGTGCACGCGTTGCGTCCGTTTTGCCGAGGAAGTCGCGGGGGTCGAAGATATCGGCGCGATCTATCGCGGCGAGAATATGCAGATCACCAGCTACCTCGAAAATGCGGTGCAGAGCGAGCTGTCGGGCAATGTCGTCGACCTGTGCCCGGTCGGCGCACTGACGTCGAAGCCCTATGCGTTCGAGGCGCGTCCTTGGGAGCTGACCAAGACGCTCGGCATCGACATGATGGACGCGGTCGGCACCAATGTCCGCATCGACGCCCGCGGGCGCCAGGTGCTGCGCGTGCTGCCGCGGGTCAACGACGATGTGAACGAGGAATGGGCGAACGACAAGACGCGCCACCATGTCGACGGCCTCGTCCGTCGCCGCCTCGATCAGCCTTATGTTCGGGTGAATGGCGCGCTCCAGCCCGCAAGCTGGGCCGAGGCGTTCGCGGCGATCAAGGCGGTCAACGCCGGATCGTCGGTCGCCGCCATCGCGGGCGACCTCGCCGATTGCGAGACGATGTTCGCGGCGAAATCGCTGGTCAATGCGCTCGGCGGCACCCTGCTCGAAGGGCGCCAGACCGGGCTCGATTACGACGTTACCAGCCTGTCGGCGGTCAATTTCAACACCACGATCGCCGAGGCGGAGAACGCCGACGTGATCCTGCTCGTCGGCACGAACCTGCGCTGGGAAGCGCCGCTGATCAACACCCGCGTCCGCAAGGCGGTGTGGAAAAAGGGCGCCAAGGTCTTCGCGATCGGCCCCGAAACCGATCTCACCTACAAGACCGAATGGCTCGGCGACGACGCCTCGCTGGTCGCGAAGCTGCCGAAGCCTGTCACCGACGCGCTGAAGGGCGCCGAACGGCCGATGCTGATCTTCGGCGGCGGCGCGCTCTCGGTGCCCGGCGTTCACGGCGCCGGCCTCGCGCTCGCCAAGGCGGTGGATGCGGTCAAGGACGGCTGGAACGGCTTCAACGTCGTGCATTTCTCGGCCGCGCGCATGGGCGCGCTGATGCTCGGCTACGGCCTGCCCGGCGGAATCAAGGACGTGATCGCGGCGAAGCCGAAGCTCGCCTTCTTCCTCGGCGCCGACGAAGTCGATTTCACCGCCTTCGCCGATACGCTGAAAGTCTATGTCGGCCATCATGGCGATAAGGGCGCGCACGCCGCCGATATCATCCTGCCCGCCGCGGCATGGACCGAAAAGGACTTCACCACGGTCAACACCGAGGGCCGGGTCCAGCGCAGCGACAAGGCGGTGTTCGCCCCCGGCGACGCGCGCGAGGACTGGAGCATTTTCAGGGCTTTGGCTGACGCGCTCGGCGTCAACATCGGCTTCGACAGCTTCGCCGAATGCCGCGCCGCGATGATCGCCGCGGTGCCCGCGCTGGGCGTCGAGGGGCTTGCCGACTATGGCTGGACGGTTCCCAAGCTGCCGGCCAAGCCCGAGGCCCGCGCGATCCCGTCGCCGGTCAAGGATTTCTATCTCACCAACGCCATCTGCCGCGCGTCGCCGACGATGCAGCGCTGCTCGGAAGAGCTGGTCCATGGCGTCACTTTTGTGGAGGCCGCGGAATGACCCCGGTGCATATCATCGCCAGCACCTTGCTCGTCGGCATGGGCTACGCCGTCTGGCGCGGTTTCAACGCGCCCAAGAGTGAAAAGCCTGGCCCGCACAACGGCTGGCGCAATCAGGACGGCGCGAAGAAATGACCGAATATTTCCAGCGAATGATGCTCTACGTCCCGTTCAAGGGATGGGTCGACATGGGGATGTCGGCCGAAGCCGCTTGGGCGCTGGCGACGATCGCGGGCATCCTGCTCATCGCGCTGCCGCTGATGCTCAGTGTCGCGATGATCATCTATGCCGACCGCAAGATCTGGGCGGCGATCGCGCTGCGTCGCGGCCCGAACGTTGTCGGCCCCTTCGGCCTGCTTCAGTCGTTCGCCGACGGCCTGAAAGTCTTCCTGCAGGAAACGATCATCCCGACCGGTGCGAACCGCGGGCTGTTCCTGATCGCGCCGATCATCACCTTCACGGTGGCGCTGATGGCGTGGGCGGTGATCCCGTTCAATGCGGGCGCGGTGCTCGCCGACATCAACGTCGGGCTGCTCTACATCCTCGCGATCTCGTCGCTCGGCGTCTATGGCGTGATCCTGTCGGGCTGGGCGTCGAACTCGAAATATCCTTTCTTTTCCGCGATGCGCGCATCGGCGCAGATGATCTCCTACGAAGTCTCGATCGGGTTTATCCTGATCGGGGTCGTGCTCTATGCCGACAGCTTCAACCTGAACGAGATCATCAAGGCGCAGGGCGCTGACAAATATGCGCTGTTCGGCTTTTTCCAGGGTTTCGGTTTCCAGCCGCTGCTCTTCCCGCTCGCGGTGATGTTCCTGATCTCGTCGCTCGCCGAAACCGCGCGCGCGCCGTTCGACCTCACCGAAGCGGAATCGGAGCTCGTCGCGGGCTATCAGACCGAATATTCGTCGATGGCCTTCGCGCTCTTCTGGCTCGGCGAATATGCCAACGTCTTGCTGATGTGCACCCTCAACGCGGTGCTGTTCTGGGGCGGCTGGCTGCCGCCGCTCAACATCGACCTGATCCCCTGGTTCGACATTCCGGGCTGGGTGTGGCTGTTCGGCAAGATCCTGTTCTTCTTCTTCGTGTTCAGCTGGGTGAAGGCGACCGTCCCACGCTACCGCTACGACCAGCTGATGCGGCTGGGCTGGAAGGTCTTCCTGCCGATCTCGCTGATCTGGATCTTCCTGATTTCGGGCTGGCTCATGCTGACGAGGTATGGGGCGTGAAGCGCGTCAGCGCCCTCTCCTTGACGCTGGTTCTGGCGGTGTCGAGCAATCAGGCCCTTGCTCAGAACGGGCCGGTCACGCTCGACAATGCCGCCATAGCGCTGTGCAAAATGGCGAAGGAAAGCGACGAGTCCGCAGAACTGGATCTCGTGCTTCAATTTCACCCGAAAACAGACGAGCGCCTTACAGAAGGCGAAATTCGATTTGTCGATCCCAATGCAATTTTGGGCGACCTTTATCCGCAGGCCACGCTCGTCAGCCCGTCCCGAATGGTTGTTATGTTTACTAAAACCAAAAAATTGCCGGTGAAGAGCGACAATGATCTGGTGACGCTATCATTCGGGAATACGGACGATAATTCCATGAATTACAACGCATCTTTATACACGGTGGGATCAGGCACCGGCGAAGATCGCTATCAATATTCTGGCACATGCACCATCGGCAAGCCTCGGGATTCCTCCAACAAAGAGTTCGCTCGTTTGCAAAATCAGCTCGCGCCGTCGTCGCCGGAGACCGTTCAATGAACATCGGCCATCTCGTCAAAAGCTTCACGCTGTGGGAATTCGTCAAGGCCCATTGGCTGACCTTGAAATATTTCTTCAAGCCCAAGGCGACGATCAACTATCCGTTCGAGAAGAACCCGCTGAGCCCGCGCTTCCGCGGCGAGCATGCGCTGCGCCGTTATCCGAATGGCGAGGAACGCTGCATCGCGTGCAAGCTGTGCGAAGCGGTGTGCCCGGCGCAGGCGATCACGATCGAGGCCGAACCGCGCGACGACGGATCGCGCCGCACGACGCGCTACGACATCGACATGACCAAGTGCATCTATTGCGGCTTTTGCCAGGAAGCATGCCCGGTCGATGCGGTGGTCGAGGGGCCGAACTTCGAATTCGCGACCGAAACGCGCGAGGAACTGCTCTATGACAAGGCCAAGCTGCTCGCCAATGGCGACAAATGGGAACGGGCGATCGCGGCGAATCTTGCCGCCGACGCGCCCTACCGGTAAGGGCGCGCGCACATGATCCAGCTCTTCGCCTTCTATCTGTTCGCCACGCTCGTCATCGCGTCCGCCGCGATGGTGATTTTCGCGCGCAATCCGGTCCACAGCGTGATGTGGCTGATCCTCGCCTTCTTCAACGCGGCGGGACTGATGCTGCTCGCGGGGGCCGAGTTCATCGCGATGCTGCTTGTCATCGTCTATGTCGGCGCGGTCGCGGTGCTGTTCCTGTTCGTCGTGATGATGCTCGACATCGATTTCGCCGAATTGCGCGCGGGTTTCGTGCGCTATCTGCCGCTCGGCGCGCTCGTCGCGATCATCCTCGCCGCCGAACTGATCTTCGCGGTCGGCGCGTGGAGCGCGGGCGGGATCGATCTCGCGGCGCGCGCCGCGCCCGCGGTCGCCGACAAGAGCAATATCCAGCAGATCGGCGAACTGCTCTACACGAAGTATATCTTCCTGTTCGAGGCGGCGGGCATCGTGCTGCTGGTGGCGATGATCGGCGCGATCGTGCTGACCCACCGCCAGCGCGGCGGCGCGCGCACCCAGAATATTTCGTCGCAGAACCAGCGCCGTCCCGAGGATGCCACGCGCCTCGTCGACCCGGGCGTCGGGCAGGGGGTTGAGCTGTGATCTCGGTTGGCCATTATCTCGCGGTCAGTGCCGTGCTGTTCACGCTCGGCGTGCTCGGCATCTTCATCAACCGCAAAAATATCATCGTCATCCTGATGGCGATCGAGCTGATCCTGCTCGCGGTGAACATCAACCTCGTCGCGTTCAGCGCCGCGCTCGGCGATCTCGTCGGACAGGTGTTCGCGATGTTCGTGCTGACCGTCGCCGCCGGCGAGGCCGCGATCGGGCTCGCCATTCTCGTGATCTATTTCCGCGGCCGCGGCACCATTGCGGTCGATGACGCCAACCGGATGAAGGGGTAAGCCGGTGATTCAGGCGATCGTATTCCTGCCGCTGCTCGCGGCGCTTGTCGCAGGCCTCGGCCAGCGCGCCATCGGCCCGTTCGCGGCCAAGCTGATCACCACGGGTGCGCTGTTCGCCAGCTGCGCCTTGAGCTGGCCGATCTTCCTGTCCTTCGTGTGGGGCAATGGCACGGCCGAGGTTGTCACCGTGCTGCACTGGGTCAGTTCGGGCGCGCTCCAGTTCAACTGGGAATTGCGCGTCGACACGCTGACCGCGGTGATGCTCGTCGTCATCACGACGGTCTCGGCGCTCGTCCACCTCTATAGCTGGGGCTATATGGAGGAGGATCCGGACCAGCCGCGCTTCTTCGCCTATCTCTCGCTCTTCACCTTCGCGATGCTGATGCTGGTGACCGCGAACAACCTTGTCCAGATGTTCTTCGGCTGGGAAGGTGTCGGTCTCGCTTCCTATCTGCTCATCGGTTTCTGGTACAAGAAGCCCAGCGCCAATGCCGCGGCGATCAAGGCGTTCGTCGTCAACCGCGTCGGCGACCTCGGCTTCATGCTCGGCATTTTCGGCACCTTCCTGGTGTTCGGCACCGTTTCGATCCCCGACATCCTCAATGCCGCGCCGGGCATGGCGGGCAGCAGCATCACCTTCCTCGGCATGCGCCTCGACACGATGACGATCCTCTGCCTGCTGCTGTTCATCGGCGCGATGGGCAAGTCGGCGCAGCTTGGCCTCCACACCTGGCTGCCCGACGCGATGGAAGGGCCGACCCCGGTGTCGGCGCTGATCCACGCCGCGACGATGGTCACCGCGGGCGTCTTCATGGTCTGCCGCCTGTCACCGATGTTCGAGACCGCGCCGGTGGCGCAGGGCGTCGTGATGTTCGTCGGCGCCGCGACCTGCTTCTTCGCCGCGACCGTCGCGACGACGCAATGGGACATCAAGCGCGTCATCGCTTATTCGACCTGTTCGCAGCTCGGTTACATGTTCTTCGCCGCGGGCGCGGGCGCATATGGCGCCGCGATGTTCCACCTGTTCACCCACGCCTTCTTCAAGGCTTTGCTGTTCCTTGGCGCCGGTTCGGTGATCCACGCGATGCACCATGAACAGGATATGCGTTATTACGGCAATCTGCGGAAACAGATCCCGATCACCTATTGGGCGATGATGCTCGGCACGCTGGCGATCACCGGCGTCGGCATCGCGGGCGTCGCGGGTTTTGCCGGCTTCTATTCGAAGGACGGCATTCTCGAGGCGGCATTCGCGAGCGGCGGCGGCGGCGTGGTGGCTTTCTGGGTCGGCATCTTCGTGGCGTTCCTCACCAGCTTCTATTCGTGGCGCCTCGTCTTCCTGACCTTCTATGGCAAGGCGCGCTGGGAGCAGAGCGAGCATATCCAGCATGCGGTTCATGACGCGCATGGCCATGACGATCATGCGCATGGCGCCCACGACGATCATCACCATCACGATGCGCACAGCGACGGCACCGCGGGTTATCACCCGCACGAAAGCCCGATCACGATGCTGATCCCGCTCATCCTGCTGTCGATCGGCGCCGTGTTCGCCGGCATCGCCTTCCACCACCAGTTCATCTATCCCGAAGAAGGCACCGCCTTCTGGCAGGGCAGCATGCTGGCGTTCGACGCGCATCTGATGCACGCCGCGCACGAAGTGCCTCTGTGGGTGAAATGGACGCCGTTCACGGTGATGGCGATCGGGCTATTCCTCGCGTGGAACAGCTATATCCGCAACACCAGTCTGCCCGCGCGCTTCGTCGCGCAGTTCGGGCTGCTGCACAATTTCCTCTACCGCAAATGGTATTTCGACGAGCTGTACGACATCGTCTTCGTCAAGCCCGCGTTCGCGATCGGCCGCTTCTTCTGGAAGCGCGGCGATGAACAGACCATCGACCGTTTCGGTCCCGATGGTGCGGCGGCGCTCGTCCAGGGCGGCACGCGGCTCGCGGTGCGGCTGCAATCGGGTTATGTTTATGGATATGCGTTCGTGATGCTGCTCGGCCTTGTCGGTCTGGCCAGCTGGGCCATGGTGAAGTTCCTGTGAGCGGCTTTCCCATTCTTTCGCTGCTGCTCGCGGTTCCCGCGGTCGCCGCCATCGCTTGCCTCTTCGTCGGCGATCAACAGGCACGCTGGGTCGCGCTCGGTGCGACGCTGGTCAACCTCGCGCTCGGCGTCCTGCTATGGGCGCAGTTCGACATCGGCGGTGCCCAGTGGCAGTTCACCGAAAGCGCCGACCTGTTCGGTCAGGCTTTCGCGTGGAAGCTCGGTATCGATGGCCTCGCGCTGATGCTCATCCTGCTCAGCACCTTCCTGATGCCCTTGTGCATTCTCGCCAGCTGGGAAGCGATCACCAAGCGCGTCGGCCTCTACATGGCGATGTTCCTGATCATGGAAGTCGTCATGATCGGCGTCTTCTGTGCGCAGGACCTGCTGCTCTTCTACATCTTCTTCGAAGCCGGCCTGATCCCGATGTATTTCATCATCGGCATCTGGGGCGGCGCGAACCGCAAATATGCGGCGTTCAAATTCTTCCTCTACACGCTGCTCGGATCGGTGCTGATGCTGATCGCGATGATCGCGATGATCGCGGAAGCGGGAACGAGCGACATCCCGACGCTGATGAACTACAACTTCCCGGTCGAAATGCAGACCTGGCTGTGGCTCGCCTTCTTCGCCAGCCTCGCGGTCAAGATGCCGATGTGGCCCGTCCACACCTGGCTTCCCGACGCGCACGTCCAGGCGCCGACTGCGGGTTCGATGATCCTCGCCGGCGTGCTGCTCAAGATGGGCGGTTACGGTTTCATCCGCTTCATGATGCCGATGTTCCCCGACGCCTCGGCGCAGCTGATGTGGATCGTCTTCGCGCTGTCGATGGTCGCGGTCGTCTACACCAGCCTTGTCGCGCTGGTGCAAAGCGACATGAAGAAGCTGATCGCTTATTCGTCGGTCGCCCACATGGCGATCGTCACCGCCGGCCTGTTCGCCTTCAACCAGCAGGGCATCGAGGGCGCGATGATCGTCATGCTCAGCCATGGCGTCGTCTCGGCCGCGCTCTTCTTCTGTGTCGGGGTGATCTATGACCGGCTCCACACGCGCGAGATCGACCGTTACGGCGGGCTCGCGGTGAACATGCCGGCCTATGCGCTGTTCTTCATGCTGTTCACCATGGCGTCGATCGGCCTGCCGGGCACCAGCGGTTTCGTCGGCGAATTCCTCAGCATCGCGGGCATCTATGAATCGTCGAGCTGGGTCGCGTTCGTCTGCACCACCGGCATCATCCTCGGCGCCGCGTACATGCTCTATCTCTACCGCCGTATCGTGTTCGGCGAACTCACCAAGGACGATGTGAAGGCGATGCCCGATCTCAATCCCCGCGAATGGGCGATCATGGTGCCGCTGGCCGCCGTGGCGCTGTGGATGGGCGTCTATCCCGAAAGCTTCCTCGCGCCGATGCGCGGCGATGTGACCACCGTGGTCGCGCGCCTTGCTCCCGCCAAGCCCGCGGGCGACGCGCACTGGACGGTTGGCAAGCCCAAGGCGGCGGCTGCCGAACATGGGGCCGCACCCGCCGGCGAAGCGCATCATGCGGGAGGCGTCCAATGACCGCCGATCTCATGCTCGTCTGGCCCGAACTGATCCTGACGATCGGCGGGCTGATAACGCTGATGCTCGGCACCTTCCTCGGCGATCGCCAGGTGGGGCTGTACCAGCTCGCCGCGCTGCTGACGCTCGCCGCCGCGACGGTCGCGGTGGTCGCGCTGTTCGGGGTCAACGCCTCGGTCTTCTCGGGCACGCTGTCGGTCGATGCGTTCGGCGGGTTCGCCAAGCTGATCATCTATGGCGCCAGCGCCGTGTCGATCCTCATCGCGCCGCGTTTCTTCGCGGGCGGTATGCGCGCCGAATATCCGGTGCTGATCCTGTTCGCCGCGCTCGGCATGGGGATCATGGCCTCGTCGCGCGACCTGATGACGCTCTATGTCGGGCTCGAACTCAACAGCCTCGCCGCCTATGTGCTCGCCAGCTTCATGCGCAACGACGAGCGGTCGAGCGAGGCCGGGCTCAAATATTTCGTCCTCGGCGCGCTCGCGTCGGGCATGCTGCTCTATGGCATCTCCTTGCTCTACGGATTCAGCGGCACCACCGATTTCGCCGGCATCGCCACCGCGATGGGCGGTCAGCTCAACGCCGGGCTGATCTTCGGCATCGTCTTCGTGCTCGCGGGCCTCGCGTTCAAGATCAGCGCCGTGCCGTTCCATATGTGGACCCCCGACGTCTATGAAGGCGCGCCGACCCCGGTCACCGCCTTCTTTGCCAGCGCGCCGAAAGTGGCGGCGATGGCACTGATGACGCGCGTCGTCATCGACGCGATGGGCCCCGCGGTCGGTGCCTGGCAACAGATCGTCATCTTCCTCGCGCTCGCCTCGATCATCCTCGGCGCGGTCGGCGCGATCGGGCAGAAGAATATCAAGCGCCTGCTTGCCTATTCGTCGATCAACAATGTCGGCTTCATGCTGATCGGTCTCGCCGCGGGAACGCAGGCTGGGGTTGAGGGCGTGCTGACCTATTTGGTGGTTTACGTGGTGACCACGCTCGGTGCCTTCCTCGTCGTGCTGCAGCTGCGCGATACGGACGGCAATGCCGTCGAGAGCATCCCCGCGATGGCTGGCCTCGCCAGCAAGCGCGGCTGGCTTGCCGCCGCGATGTCGGTGTTCCTGCTCAGCCTCGCTGGCATCCCGCCGCTGTTCGGCTTCTGGCCCAAATTGCTGGTGTTCCAGGCCGCGGTGAACGCCAACCTCGTGCCGCTCGCGGTCGCCGGCATCGTCGCGTCCGTTATTGGCGCATATTATTACATCATGGTCATCAAGACGATGGTGTTCGACGATCCCTCCGACACCGAATTCGCGGCCCCCGCGGCGCCGGTCGAACGGGTGCTGATGACGGTCAGCGCGCTGTGGCTGTCGGTGATCGGCTATCTCTTCATTCCGCTGCTGGCCATCGCATCGGCCAGCGCCGCATCGGTGCTGTTCTGATTCCGCCGATAGAGCGGATCGCCGAGACAGGTTCGACCAACGCCGACCTGCTGGCGCGGCTGGCCAGCGGCGAGCATGTGGGCGAGGGGCATTGGCTCGTCGCCGACCGCCAGACCGCGGGTCGCGGCCGCCTGGGGCGTGGGTGGAACGACGGGCAGGGCAATTTCATGGGCTCGACCGTGGTCCATCTGACCGCCGGCGATCCGTCGCCCGCGACGTTGGCGCTCGTTGCCGGGGTGGCGCTGGCAAAGGCCGTCGCGGCGCTCGCACCCGGTCTTGGCGCACAGCTCAAATGGCCGAACGACCTGCTGGTCGACGGCGCCAAATGCGCGGGCATATTGATGGAGCGCACCGGCAACAGCATCGTGATCGGCATCGGTGTCAACCTCGTCGCTGCGCCCGAACTGCCCGATCGCCCGACCGCGACGCTCAGCGACAAGGGCGCCAGCCTCGATCGCGACCGCTTCGCCGATGCGCTCGCGATCGCGATGACCGACGCGCTGTGGACCTGGCGACAGGAAGGCATCGGTCGCATCATTGCCGCTTGGCTGCCGCAGGCGCATCGCGTCGGCACCCCGCTGCGCGTGTCCGAACAGGGGATCGACGGTGTTTTCGACGGCCTGGCTCCCGACGGTGCGCTGCGCTTGCGCCGCGACGGCGGCGAGACCATGTTGGTCCATGCCGGCGACATCGAACTGCGCCGACCGCTCGAAGAGGGGAAATAGCCGTGCTGCTCGCGATCGATGTCGGCAACACCAACGCCAAATTCGCGCTGTTCCGGGGAACCGAGCTGCTTGCGCGCTGGCGCATCGCGACCGACGATCGCCGCACCGCCGACGAATATATGGTCTGGCTCGACCAGTTGCTGCGTATCGAGGGGCACGACCGCAGCCAAGTCGATGCCGTGATCATCTCGACAGTCGTCCCGCGCGCGCTGCACAATCTGCAGCTGCTTGCGCATAAATATTTCGGCGTCGACGCGCTCGTCGCGGGCCGCGAGCCGGTGACCTGGGGCATCGCGCTCAAGGTCGACGAGCCGCGCTCGGTCGGTGCCGACCGCGCGGTCAACGCGATTTCGGCGCAGGCGCTCGAGCCGGGCAAGGACAAGCTGGTCATCAGCTTCGGCACCGCGACGACGCTCGACCATATCGGTCCCGACGGCGCCTATCTCGGCGGCATCATCGCGCCGGGCGTCAATCTGTCGCTCGAAGCGCTGGTCGCTGCCGCTGCCAAACTCCCGCGCATCGCGATCGAGGCGCCCGCCAGCCCGAGCGTCATCGGCCGCACCACCGAAAGCCAGATGCTGATCGGCGTCTATTGGGGCTATGTCTCGATGATGGAGGGTCTGATCGCCCGCCTGAAGGCCGAAATCGGCAAACCGCTCACCGTGATCGCCACCGGCGGCCTCGCAACCCTGTTCGACGAGCAGGCACATCTGTTCGACCGCATCGACCCCGACCTCACTCTCAATGGATTAATGCATTTGTACAATCAACGGAACGCGGCATGACCAAACCCGGCAAGGAACTGCTTTTCCTCGCGCTCGGCGGCTCGGGCGAGATCGGCATGAACGCCAATCTCTACGGCTGCGACGGCAAATGGATCATGCTCGATCTCGGCGTGACCTTCGGCACCCATGATTATCCGGGCATCGACATCATCATGCCCGACCTCGAATTTATCGAGGACCGCAAGAAGGACCTGCTCGGCATCGTCCTGACCCACGGGCACGAGGACCATATCGGCGCCTTGCCCTATCTCGCCGCCGACCTCGGCGTGCCGCTCTATGCCAACCGCTTCACCGCGGGGCTGATCGCGGGCAAGCTGATCGAGGAAGGGCTGGAAAAGCAGGTCAAGGTCCATGTCGTCGACATCGACGCCCAATTCCAGCTCGGCCCCTTCGGGATCCGCTTCGTGCCGCTCGCCCACTCGATCCTCGAGATGAGCGCGGCGGTTATCGACACGCCCTATGGCCGCGTCTTTCACACCGGCGACTGGAAACTCGACGACGACCCGGTGCTGGGCAAGCCGTCGTCGGCGGCCGCGCTCACCAGGCTCGGCGACGAGGGCATCGACGTGCTCGTCGGCGATTCGACCAACGCCTTCAATCCCGAGGCGTCGGGCAGCGAAGGCGGGCTGTTCGACGGCCTGCAAGCCGCGGTCGGCGCGGCGAAGGGCCGGGTGATCGTCACCACCTTCGCTTCCAACGCCGCGCGGCTCAAGACGCTGGGCGAAGTCGCCAAGGCGACGGGGCGCACCCTGTGCGTCGCGGGCCGCTCGCTCGACCGCATCCTCGGCGTCGCGCGCTCGGTCGGCTATCTCAAGGATTTCCCGCCGACGGTCGATTTCGACGAGGCGATGCGCCTGCCGCGAAACAAGGTGATGGTGATCGCCACCGGCGGGCAGGGCGAGCCGCGCGCCGCGCTCGCGCGCATGGCGTCCGACAGCCATCAGATCAAGCTCGAGGCCGGCGACACCGTCGTCTTCTCGTCGAAGCAGATCCCGGGCAACGAAGTCGCGATCGGGCGGATCATGAACCAGCTCGCCGCCAAGGACGTGCTGACCGTGACCGAGAAGCAGGCGCATATCCATGTCAGCGGCCATCCGGGACAACCCGAACTCGCCGCGCTCTATGGCTGGCTCCGCCCGAAGCTCGTGGTGCCCGTGCATGGCGAGATCCGCCACATGCACGAACAGGCGCGCTTTGCGCTCGAACGCGGCGTGCCCGACGCGCTGATCCAGGAAAATGGCGACCTTGTCCGCCTGGCGCCCGGTCCGGCGAAGATCGTCGAGCGCGTTCACTCGGGCCGCCTGATCCTCGACGGCGATGTCATCCTGCCCGCCGACGGAGAGACGATCAACGAACGGCGCAAGCTGTCGGTCAACGGCCATATCACTGTCGCGGCGATCTTCACCAAGGGCAAGTTCACCGAAAGCGCGGTCAGCTATCGCGGCGTCCCGGTCGAGGACGATCGCGAGGCGTTCGTGGACGAGATGCGCGAGGCCGCCGCAATGGCGGCGCGCGCGCCCTCCAAGGATCGCGACAAGCAGCGCGAGGCGATCCGCCTCGGCGTCCGCCGCATCGCGACCGACTGGACCGGCAAGAAACCGGTGGTCGACGTCATGCTGGTCGACCTGTAAGGAGCGGCACCATGAAATGGACTTCCGCGCTCGCGATCTTCACTTTGTTCTGGGTGTTCAGCGCCTTTTTCGTGCTGCCCTTCCACGGCCGCCGGGCCGAGGACGAGGCCGCGCCGCTGATCGCGGGGCAGGATCGCGGCGCCCCCGCGACCTTCCGCCCGAAGCGCGTCCTCGCCCAGATGACGATCGCGGCGGCGGTGTGCTTCGCCATCTATTATGTGGCCTATGTGAACGGCTGGGCCGACCCCAATGTGCTGAGCGGGCGGGCCTGACTTAAACCGTCACCCCGGCGAAGGCCGGGGTCTCGCCGGTGGTTCATTGAGCATAGGGTGAGATCCCGGCCTTCGCCGGAATGACGGGGCTTAAACTAGCCCCGCAACCGGTCGATCGCCTGCGCCAGCGCGACATAGAGCTTCCCGATATCCGACGACAGCAGGGTCACGCTGATCGCCGACCCGTCGCGCGCGCCCATCAGCAGCCGCAGCATCGCCTCGAAATCGTGGATGAACTGGTTCACCGAGGCGTGGAAGGCGTCGTCATTCTGATAGACGCGCAGGATTTCCTTCGCCTCGCTATTCTCGACCAGCTTGACCGCGCGCCGCGCGAACACCCCGCGGTCGCCCTTGAGATAGGCGTCCCATGCGGTGTCGCTGACTTCGCTGGACAGGATCTTGGTGACGTCGATCGCGGTCGATTTCAGCGATTCGGTGAGCAGGCCGACCTGCTTCGCCAGCGAATCGCGGTCCGACGCCGCGATCGCCTGTTCGGCCTCGGCGGCGCGCGCCTCGACATTGGCGCTGGTGTCCATGATCGTGATCAGCTGGCGCATCAGCCGGTCGGTGGCGTTGTTCGCCGCCGCGACCGCGCGTTCGGATGCTTCGCCGATCGCGTCGAGCTGGCTCATGATTTCGGTGCGGAACGCCGCGTCGATCGCCTCGGTGGCGGTCGACTGCATCGCCTCGCGCGCGCCCGCGACGAGCGCTTCGAGCGTCTGCTGCGCCTGGCTCGCGGCCGACTCGGCGGTCTCGCGCACCGCGCCCAGCGTCGCGATCATCCTGGCGCCGCCCTGTTCGGCGAACTGGTCGGCCCCGTCGCGCAGCCTGGCGAGCGCGGCGTCGGCCTCGGCGAGCGACGCGTTGATCCGTTCGACCAGCGCCTGCTGGCTTTCCGCATGACCCGTCATCTGGGTTTCGTTCGACGCGAGCGTCGCCTGCACCGCGTTGACATGCGACAGCGTCGATTGCGCGACAAGTTCGGAGGCTTCGAGCATCGGGCGCAGGTCGCCGAGCGTCGTGCGTGTCACCTTGCCGTGCGACGCGATGCGTTCGAGCGCGTGCGGCAGCGATTCGTCGAGTTCGCGCGTCACCGCGTCGAGCGCGAGCAGCAGCGATTCGGCGTGGGTGATCAACTGGTGCGCGGTGCCGTTGCCGGCCTCGGCCTGTTGCATGAACGCCGCGAGCTGCGACTTGGTGTCGTCGATGGCGCGTCCGATCACGCCGGCGCTCGCCGAAACGCTGACGTCGAGGAACTCCAGCCGATCGCCGATTTCGGCGACATGCCCGGTGACCTGCGCGGCCAATTGCTCGCTCGCCTCGCCATGCGCCGCCAGGCGTGCGCCGATAGCGTCGCTCGCATCGCGTGCGACCGCGAGCCGATCGTCGAGCTGACCGGCGGAGGTCGCGACGCCGTCGCGGAACTGCTGCCAGGTCTCGCCCAGCCGCGCGCCCATCGCATCGACGGTCGAGGTCAGTTCGTGGTGCAGCGCGGTCGCGACCTGCGTGATCTGTGCCAGCGTCGTTTCATGCGCGCCGGTCACCTGCGCCGATACGGCGAGCAGGTCGGTTTCGGCCTGCCGGGTCCGCGCTTCGAGCGATCCGATCGCGTCGTTCAGCGTCGCCGCTGACGTTTCGCCGGTCTGCGCGGCCTTGACCGCTTCCTCGGCGAGCGCGGCGAGCTTGGCCTCGAGGCTCGCGCCCTGCTGGTGCGCGACGAGGCCCGCCTCACGGAAATTGCCCGCGAGCCGCTGCGCGACATCGTCGATGCGCGGCAGGCCCGCGAGCAGGCCATCCATCCGCTGCATCGCGACATCGCTCGACCGTGCGAGCTGGTCGTGAGCGTTGGCGATCACCGAGGCATTGGTCGCGAGCTTGTCGCTGCTTTCGGTCAGCCGTGCGACGGTATCAAGTCCAAGCTGCTGGACGGTCGTCGCCTGTTGGGCGAGCTGGCGCTGCGCATCGGCCAGATGGAGTCCGAGCGAGTGCATCGACTGGTTGAGCGCCGCATTCTCGTCGCGCAGCGCGGTCGCGACGCGGGCGAAACGTGCCTGTTCGGATCGGCTCGACCGCAACAGTGCCATCCACAGCACCGCGAGCAAGGTCAGCGGCATCGCGATGGTGGCGACCAGCGCCGGCCATTCGGCCATCGCCGGCGCGCGCGCGAAGCTGTCGGTTGCCGCCGCAGCGGCGAAAACGGTCCAGACGAGCCCGAGCAGGATCAGCAGGGCAGGCGCGATGCGGTCGCGCCAGGCCGACGGACTTGCCGTCGCGTCCTCGACGTCCGCTTCGCCGGCGAGCGCCGACATGTCGAGCCAGTCGCGTTCGGCGGACGCGGGCGCCTCTGCCTCGGGCACGGCCGCGCCCGCTGCCACCGGCTCCGCCGCCTGGCTGTCCGCATCCGGATTTGCCGCGGATTCCCGCCACAAACCGACGATTTTTTTATCCCCCGTCATAGTCGCATCTTAGCAGCAAATGCCCGCCATGAAACGGAAACTTAACCATGGACTGTCAAGGCTGTGGAATGTCGTTCGATAGCGGCCCTCTTGATCGGTATCTGAACGCGGCGGTCGGCGACGATCCCGCGATGACGCTCGACCTGCGCAACGCGTTCACCGGCAGCGCGCGCGACCTCAGCGACCTGATGCGCCGCGCCCGCTGCGACGCCAACTGGAACGTCGCGGCGCTTCGCCTGAAGGGGCTCGCCGCCACCTTCGGCATCATCCCGCTGATCCAGCTCGCCGAAGCCGCGATGGCCGGCGCCCCCGGCGATCCGGCGGTCCTGCGCGAAATCAACCAGGCGATCGACGCGATCGCCTGAGCCTTATCGACGAACGGGGTTCAATCGCCGTTCAGCCGCCCCCGGTCATTGCAAAATCAACCGGGCCTGTCTTGCCATGGCAACGTCGGAGGTTTAGCCGCGTTTAGAGCGCGGTCGAACCTGCGCGTGCCTATGCGCGCGGCGGCCGAATCGAAGGAGAGATTTCAGATGTTCACCCGTTTCCGCTCGATGCCCGCGACGGCCATGGCCGCTGTGCTGGGCTGCGCGCTGATGGCGATGTCGGCCACCCCCGCAGCGGCGCAGGACAAGCCCAAGAAGGAAAAGAAGAAGGGCAAGGAAGAAGAAGCCAAGAAGGGCACGACCATCGCAGCGAGCAAGGCGTTCGGCCCCTCGGTCAAGAAGATGATAGATGCATATAATGCGAAGGATGCCGCGGCGCTTCAGGCGGCGCTAGCCGAGGGTGAGGGCACTGCGTCGACCACCGAGGACAGATACTGGATCGCTAACTACACGCTCCAACTCGGCATCCTCAACAAGGACAAGGTGCTGCAGGGCAAGGGACTCGACGGGATGCTGGCGTCGGGCATCACGCCCCCCGAAAGCGTTGCGACCTATAATTTCTTCTCGGGGCAGTTCGCCTATCAGGACAAGGATTATGCGAAGGCGATCCAGCGGCTCGAGGCCGCCAAGGCCGCCGGCTCCAAGGAACCCGCGATAGACCTGTTCATGGTCGACAGCCTTTTGCAGACCAATCAACTCGACAAGGCGGTTGAGTTGGCGAAAACCTCGATCGAGGCCACGCGCGCCGCCGGCCAGCGGCCGTCGGACGAGCTCTATGTCCGCCCGATCCAGAAGCTGCAGGCGGCGAAGCGCAACGATGAGGTCGTCGACATGATGACGTTGCGCCTGCGCGACTACAACCAGCCCGAAGTGTGGCGCCAGACGCTGTTCATCCTGTTGCAGCAGTCGGGCGACAACAAGGAAATCGGACTCGACACGCTGCGCCTGATGCGCGCGACGGGGGCGATGCTCCAGCGCCCCGAATATCTGGAATATGCGGCGCTCGCGACCGAAGCCGCGCTGCCGGGCGAAGCCGTCGCGGTCATCAAATATGGCAAGGACCGCAAGGTTATCCAGGCGACCGACGCCAAGCTCGACGAAGTCCTCAAGACCCAGAGCGAACGCATCGGCGACGAGGAATCGACGCTGACCGCTTATGCCGCGAAACCCTCGACGCTTTCGGTCGCCAAGACCGCGGGCGCGACCGGCGATGCGATGGTCGGCTACGGTCGCTATGCCGATTCGATCCCGCTGTACAAGGCGGCCCTCGCGGCGGGCGGCGACAAGGAATTGTGGACCTATCGCATGGGCGTTGCGCAGGCGCTGGCCGGCGACGCCGCCGGCGCCAAGGCGAGCTTTGCATCGGTGGTCGGCCCGCGCAAGCGTCTCGCCCAGCTGTGGACGGTGAAGATCGACACCCCGGCGGCGGCTCCTGCGGCGGCAGCTCCGGCTCCGGCGCCGACCAACTAAGGGGCGCCGTACCCAAACGAAAAGGGCGCCATCCCGGCGGGTGGCGCCCTTTTTCATGTCCGGTTCGAAACCCCGTCAGGGTTCGACGGGGATCCCGGCGAGTTGCTTCGCGGTGCGGATCGTGAGCGAGGTCTTGACGCTCGTTACATTGGGCGCCGAGGTCAGATGGGCGGTCAGGAACGACTGGAAGCTCTGCAGGTCGCGTGCGACGACCTTGAGCAGGAAGTCGATCTCGCCGTTGAGCATATAGCATTCGCGCACCTCGGCGAGCGCGCCGACATAGTCCTCGAATGCCTTCAAATCGGATTCGGCCTGGCTGCGCAGGCTGACCATCGCGAACACCGTGATGCCATAGCCGAGCTTGGCGGCGTCGAGGTCGGCATGATAGCTGCGGATCACCCCCGATTCCTCGAGCGCGCGCACGCGGCGCAGGCATGGCGGGGCGGTCAATCCGACCAGTTGGGCGAGTTCGACATTGGTCATCCGCCCGTCCTTCTGCAGTTCGTGCAGGATTTGCAGGTCGATCTGATCGAATTTCTGGCTCGCCATATTGTAACTTCCGCTTCCCTCTGGAGGCGCTGACCATAATAATATTTCAGGCGATTGCAATTGTCCCACAATGCGACGCGGTTGGTTAAGGCGCTTTCATGACCGGATGATTCACGCTAGCCGGTAAATATCTGCTAACCAACCAACGGGGTGGGGGCCCGCACCGCGTGACAGCCGACACGATGATCGCGACCATATTGCGTCAGGCGCCGGCCGACCGGCGAACCTGTGTCGCGGCCTGGCGTCAACTCTCCGATATTCTCGCGCAGCGCGGCAATCAACTGGCCGATGACGATATTCGCCGCTCGCTCCACGCGCTCGCGGTCTTGCGCCCGCAAATTCCCGAAAATGTCCGCCGTGACTGCGCCAGGTCGATCGCGCGCCACAGCCGGTTCGCGCCGATCGTCGCGCTCTACGCCAACGACGTGCCCGCGGTGTCGCTCGCGATGTTGCGCGACGCGCAACTGGCCGAGGCCGACTGGCTCGCGCTGTTGCCCGCGACCGGCCCGATGGCGCGCTCGTTCCTCGCCGCGCGCAGCGATCTGCCGCAAGGCGTCAACCGCGCGCTCGCCAGCCTCGGCGCCGCCTCGGTCGCGCTGCCGCAGCCCGACCCGATCGCGGAACCGGAGGCCGCAACGGCCGAGTCCGCGCCCGAACCCCAACCCCAACCGGCTTCGGCGCCGGCGCCCGACACCGAACCGAGCCAGATCAGCGAACTCGTCCGCCGCATCGACAAATATCAGGCGGGCCGCGGCCAGCCGTCCACCGCGTCGCGCGCCGCGCCCGTCGCCCGCGAATCCTTCCTCTTCGAAACCGGTTCCGACGGCGTCATCCACTGGGTCGAGGGTGTCCCGCGCGGCGCCGCGATCGGGCTGTCGATCGCCGAGGCGGCGTTCGGCGGCGAACCCGGCACCGACGGCGTCGCGGCGGGGGCGTTCCGCCAGCGCGCCGAAATGATCAACGCGCGCATGATCCTCGAAGGCGCCGAGGCCGACGCCGGCGAATGGCGTTTCTCGGCTTTGCCCTGGTTCGACCACGTCAGCGGCCAGTTCCGCGGCTATCGCGGCAGCGCGCGGCGCCCGCATCGCAACGAAATTCCCTACGGCCTGCCCGCCGAGGACAATGCCGGCGATTCGATCCGCCAGCTGATCCATGAACTGCGCAGCCCGTTGAACGCGATCTCGGGCTTCGCGCAGATCATCTCGGGCCAGATGTTCGGCCCCGTCAGCGGCGCCTATCGCGCCATGGCCGACACGATCGTCGCCGACGCTGCGGCGGTGCAGGCGATCATCGACGATCTTCAGACGGCGACCCAGCCCGCCCCGACGACGGTGGCCCCCGCCAGCGGACACAGCGACATCGAGGCGATCACCGCGCAGGTCGAACGCGAGCTCGCGCCATTGTTCGCCGAACATGGCGTCGGGGTCAGTATCTCGCGCGTCGGCGGGCCGTTCCACGCCGCGGTCGAGGATATCAGCGCGCGGCGGATGATCGGGCGGCTGATCACCGCGCTGGTCGATGTGTTCGAATCGAACGCGACGCTCGTCGGGCAATTGGTCACCGATCCGGCGAAAACGGACGAACTTCAGCTCCGGCTCGTTCGCCCGGTCGCGATCCGTTTCACCCCCGCCCGCGACCTGCTCGATCCCAGCTACAGCCCCGAGGGCGACGCGCCGGGCGCGGCGATTCTCAGCCTCGGTTTCTCGCTGCGGCTCGTCGACAGCCTCGCCCGCGCGGCGGGCGGTCGTCTCGATATCGGGCATAACGCCTTGACCTTGCACCTTCCCTCCGCCACCCCGGCGTCTGCCCTGGATCCGATGGTCCAGCAGCATGAAGACTGATCGGGGCAGGGCACCTCGTGCAGGGGAAGAGCTCGGTGGAACGAGCGGATAATCTGTTGAAGCCACCCGCGGCGTCGGATCTGGTCCGCTTGCGACCGGACGAAAGCCCGCGCTTCTGGGTGACCATCGATACCGAAGAGGATTTCGACTGGTCGGCGCCGTTCGCGCGCACCGGTTATCGGCTCGATTCGGTCCCCGCGCTCACCGATTGTCAGGCCTTTTTCGAAAGCGCCGGGGTCGCGCCCATCTATCTCGTCGACTGGCCGATCGTCGCCGACGACCGCGCCGTCGCGATCCTCGGCGCCGCGCGCGCGGCGGGGCGGTGCGAGGTCGGTGCCCAGCTCCACCCGTGGGTCACGCCGCCGCACGACGAAGTGGTCAGCGCCTACAACAGCTACACCGGCAACCTCCCGCCCGACCTGCAACGCGCCAAGATGACCGCATTGCGCGACGCGATCGCGGCGCGTTTCGGCGCCGCGCCGACGGTGTACCGCGCCGGTCGCTATGGCATCGGCCCTGAGAGCGCGGCAATGCTCGCGGACCTTGGCTTCCGCTGCGACACGTCGGTGCGCTCGGGCTTCGATTATCGCCCCGGCCACGGCCCCGATTATCGCGCGATGCCGCTCCATCCCTGGTGGGTCGAGACCGACGGACCGCGCCTGCTCGAAATGCCGGTGACGACGCTGTTCGGCGGCCTGCTCGGTCCGGTCGGGCGCTGGCTCTATCACCGGACATCGTCGAATACCCACGCCGCGTTCGCGCGGCTCGGCCTCGCCGAACGGATCGCGCTGACGCCTGAGGGCATTCCCGCCGCCAAGGCGTGCGCGGCGATCGATCTCGCGGTCGCGGCGCGGCTGCCGGTGCTTAACTTCTCCTTCCATTCGCCGTCGCTGCAACCGGGCAACACGCCCTATGTCCGCACCGATGCTGACCTTGCGGCCTTCTATCGCTGGTGGGACGTGGTGCTTGGCCATCTCGCAAAACGGGGGGTCGAACCGACCACCGCGGCCGCGATTCTCGATATGGCGCAACGTTAGACACCGACGCCCTGATCGCGCTTGCCAAGCCTCGCCGCGCTCCGCTATCGCCACGCCATCCCCTCGGGGGCCTGTAGCTCAATGGTAGAGCCGGCCGCTCATAACGGCTAGGTTGCGGGTTCGAGTCCTGCCGGGCCCACCATTTTCTATTGTCGGGGAGAGGTGGGAGTTCGGCCATGGGAACGCGCGGCGGCAAGGTCGCTTTCGCTCTGACGCCGATCATCACCTTTGCCCTTTTTCCGTTGACGATGGACCTGTTTCTCGGCCCCTGCTTTTTCGAAGAAGGCTGCGGTCCGCATGAGACCGTGGGGGTGGCCGGAGCGCTGCTGGCTGCGCTGGGGCTCGCCGTCGCCCCGGCTTTGGCGATCCGTGCGATCGTCAACCGGCTCAGTCCGTCCCAGCCGGGCTAGCCCACCGTATTTCCCTTGCAACATGCAACCCATGTCGTTCTTTTGTTGGCGACAAGGGGAGAGAATTGATGGCGAAGAAGCGGACGATCCTGCTGGGCGGACTGGCCATCGTGGCGGTCATCGCCGGAATCGTCACGGTCCGCACCGCGACCTTCGAGCCGGCGAACATCGCCGATGGCAGCGACGTGCGGCTTGCCGCGGTTCCCGCTTATGATCTGGACGCCGCGGTCGCGCATCTGAGCGCTGCGGCCCGGTTCCTGACCATCTCGCACCAAGACCCGGCCGACAACCAGATCGCCGAATGGGATAAGCTCCATGCGTGGCTCGCGGCGACCTATCCCGCGACCCACGGCGCGATGACACGGACGATCCTGCCCAACCGGACGCTCGTCTATCACTGGCCGGGCAGCGACCCCGCGCTCGCGCCGATCATCGCCATGGCGCATCAGGACGTCGTGCCCGTGACCGCGGGGACCGAAAAGGACTGGAAATACCCGCCCTTTGCCGGGACGATCGCCGAGCAGGCGGTGTGGGGCCGGGGCACCGTCGACGACAAGGGCTCGCTGATCGGGCTGTTCGAGGCGACCGAGGCGCTGGCGAGGGCGGGCTTCAGGCCGAAACGCGGCATCTATCTCGTTTCGGGCCACGACGAAGAAGCCGGTGGCACCGGCGCGATCGCGGCGGCGGCGAAGCTCAAGGCAGAGGGGGTGAAGGCGATCTTCACCCTCGACGAAGGCAGCCTCATACTCACCGACACCCCGGTCATCGATGGTCCCGCGATCATGATCGGCATCGCCGAAAAAGGCTATGCGACGCTGCGCGTCACCGCCAACGCGCCCGGCGGCCACAGTTCGATGCCGCCCGCCGAAACCGGCGTCGAAACGCTCGCGAAGGCGGTGCTCGGGATTACCGGCGATCCCTTTCCGATCGAGTTGCGCGGTCCCGGCGCGGCGATGATCGGGGCACTGGCGGCAAAGAAGGGCGGCACGACCAGGATGGCGGTCGCCAACCCCTGGCTGTTCGCGCCGCTGCTGAAGCGCCAGCTCGGCGCGACGCCCTCGACCGCCGCGGCCTTTCACACCACCATCGCCCCGACGATGCTGGAAGGGAGCCCCAAGGAAAATGTCCTGCCGCAATCAGCCAATGCGCTGATCAACTATCGCATCGCGCCGTGGAACAGCTCGGCGGACGTCATGGCGCGCGCGCGGGCGGCGGTCGGCGATGCCAAGGTCGATCTCGCCTGGGTCAAGCCGCCGCGCGAACCCTCGCGCGTGTCGTCGACCAGTTCGCCGGGCTGGAAATGGATCGCTGCCGCCGCGCGCGCCGACGCACCGCAAGCCGTGCTCACCCCGACGCTCGTCGTCGCCGGCACCGACAGCCGCAGCATGGAAGGGGTGTCGCAGGATGTGTACCGGTTCATGCCGATGCATTTTTCGCTGAAGGAAACGGCGATGATCCACGGCACCAACGAACATATGGCGATCGACAGCTTCCAGCGCATGATCGATTTCTACGCCCGGCTTATCGCGACGTCGGCGGGTTAGGGGGCGGACGGGCCGGCCGGGATAGACATCCCGCGCCAGCCTGTTAAAGGCGCGACGGCGTCGGGGAGTGGCGCAGCCCGGTAGCGCGCTTGCTTTGGGAGCAAGATGTCGCAGGTTCGAATCCTGTCTCCCCGACCATTTCCACTTTTGACGTGTTTCCCGGCGCTTGGCGTCGGCCCGCCATGGTCCGGAGACGCGGCGGCATGGCTTCGCGCACGACCCGCGCGCGACACAACTTCCCGTAGCGAGCCAACCCACCAGCATATCCGGACGTTCCCTATCCATAAGGCATAGCGCACAAATTCCCCGGTGAAGCGATTCCTGCTGTCCCGTCGCGCTTGCGACTCGGGGCGACTCGGAGGGGCGTCGGTCGAATGACCGGGGTCAAAATCGGCATCGCGGCGCTCGAAAGAACCCGAACTTTGTTGGGTCCGTTTTGGCAAAGCGCGGTAACGCGTTGATCCACTGGTTAATGTCCTGAACTGAGACAGAAGCGGCCCTCCAGTATTCACGATAGTCGGACGTTTTTTTCACGATGTCGGGACGACCGCCCCGCAGTTAGTTGACACAAGATTAAGGATTGGTTCTGCGAGGGGGAGCCAGGCGGAAACTGTCGCACCGCTTTGGACGACTAATGGGGCATTGATCGCCACGGCGATCGGGGGGCCACCGGCCGAGTAACGGCCACGCAAACTAACCATAGAGCTTTTGTCGACGGGCTTCGGCCTGTTCGGCGGAGTTGCGGCTGCGTCCTTGCGGGCAAAGCCCAATCTCGGGGCCGTCGGCCCCGCCGCAGGTTCGTGTCCAATCCCGGCGCGAGCAGGTGGATGCGTGGCGAGCGATCGCGGCGCAACAAGGGGCCGGTTTCCATCCTGTGGGGAGGGGGACGGTCTTCCGGGAAAGCTACGCCGGCCCGCCGGGTCGGTTCAACATGTGGAGATAGTCATGAAGACCCTTTTTGCTGCTGTTTCGGCCATTGGCCTGCTTGCTTCGACTCCCGCTTTTGCCGCCGACACCCAGGTCAATGTGACCGCCACCGTCACCGGCGCATGCGGCCTTGGCGATCACAAGTCGGGTGCTACGTCGGCTCCGGGTTGGACGCAGGGCGACATCAATCTTGGCGCGATCACCGGCGCGGACGGCAAGCTCAACGTTGCTCCCGTCACCAACCGCAGCTTCGGCAACGTGTGGTGCAACGCTCCTGCCGATGTGACGATCGAAGTCGCTTCGCTGGCGCTCGATGGTGATCGTGCGTCTGCGGCGCCCGCCGACTCGTCGTCGTTCGCTAACAAGTTCGACCTGAAAATTACCGGCAATCTTGGCGGCAACGCGTTCAACAACGGCGCCGGTGACCTGGCCGTCCAGTCGACCGGTGGTGGTACCGGGTCGTTGGACATCGCCACGACCGGCGCGTTTGAAACCGGTCTTGGCCAGTATTCGAGCTTCAATCTTCAGGTGCTGAACCCGGGCAATCTGCGTCCGGTCGCCGGCTCCTACTCGGGCTATGTCAAGCTGACCGCTACCGTCAGCTGATCGTAAAGATCCACCCATCCTCCATCGCGCCTCTCGGCGTCGATTGGGGGGTGGGGCGGATCGATCGTCGGATCGCATCCAGCGGAATCGGATTGTCATGCGCGGATTGACCATCACCTTGCACCGGGCCTCTGCCCTGCTGCTCCTGCTCGGCGGGATTGGCGGGGCGGCGACCGCTTCGGCGGGCGAACTCGGTGTGGCGGCGCTGGGCACCGGCTATACGTCATCCGATGCGCCGCTGGGTGCGCCGACCGAATTGCGGATCGACCTGCGGGGCGAAGTCAGCGCCCGGTGCCGCATGGCATCGCCGCCGATGCTCGCCGCGGACCGGCTGGACTTCAATCGCCAGGGCGATGCCAAGGCGCATTTCGGTCTCGATTGCAACGCGCCGTTTCAACTGCGCGTGCGGTCCGGGGAAGGCGGGTTCGTCGCCGAGCATGGTCTCGAAGGCGTGGCCCGGCGCATCCCTTATGAAATTTCGGTCAATGTGGACACCGACTCCGGGGCGAATGCCCTGGGCTGGTGCCGCGCCGACCAATTGTCCGATCAGCAAGGTTCGGGTTGTGCCTTCGGGGGCGGAGAGGGGTGGTCGTCGGGTGACGCCACCGCGATCAACCGGTCGGGCACGATGAGCCTGCGCTGGAACGGTCCCGGTGCGACCGACGACCCGGCCCTTGGCCGGTATCGCGACACCATCATCGTCGAATTGGCGGTGCGGGCATGACCATGAATTTTTCACCGGTCGGTGAGATCATGACGGCATCGCCAGCCGCCGAACAGCACGTCCGCCTCGCGGATGAGTATAGGAGAAGATCGTGAAAACCACCCTGCTTCGCGCATTGGTGCTGGGCGCCACGGTGTATGCGGTTCCCGCCATGGCGCAGGACAGCGACACCTTTACCGTCAAATCGCAAGTCGCGCCTTTTTGCTCCGAATTGTCGATCAGTTCGGCCCCGATGAACCTCGGAAGCCTGACTGGGGTGACGGGACAGATCGTCAGCGACTTCAGCGGTACGGACGAGCGCGAACTCGCGGCGAGCTTCTATTGCAATGCGCCGGCCAAGGTCACGATCACGGCGGAGCCGTTGTTGCACGATACGGTGACGTTCGTCGCCGACTCGGCGTCGTTCACCAATCGCGTCGATTACACGGCGACGCTGGTCTGGGACGATGTGACCGGCAACGTCAACAGCACCGCGGCGTCGGGGCAGGAAATCTCCGCTCCCGAGGCGAATATCGGTCCGATGACCTTGCTGTTGTCGGACCCGACGGTCGCCAACAATCTTCGTCCCGTCGCGGGTGGCTATAATGGTCAGGTTCGCCTCACCATTTCGCTCACCCAGTGATGCTGATCTTGTCCAGGAGTGACGATATGTTCCATCGCCTCAAATTGGTGACCGTCGGGGTCGCAGCGCTTGCTGTATCCGGCGGCGCCCATGCGAATGAAGTTTCCTCGCAGGTCAATATCGGCGCGACCGTGGTCGGCGCCTGCAGCCTGGGATCGCCCAACATCACCGAGATCGACCTCGGCGATTTGTCGGGACCTGACGGCCTGCTCGCTGCGCCCCTCAAGGCGTCGACGACGGTCGGGACTGCGGTGATCGCCGACGCCTGGTGCAACACCTCGCACCGGCTGACGATCGAGGGGCAACCGATGACGCTCGAGACCGCGAAGCCCTATGCCCAGCCCGCTTACATGACCCGCCACATCACTTTTGATGCGAAGCTCGTCGGATGGGCGGCTCCCGTCGGCTTTCGGCCGCGCAGTGGAAGCGACCAGGCATTCCTGGAATGGCCCGAAGCGCGCGCTGCGCCGGCGTCGGGGTTGCGGCTCAACATCTCGAAACTTGAGACGCTGACTGCGGCGCGGGCCGAGCAGCCCAACCTGATGCTCGAAGCCGGCACCTATCGTGGTCGCGTCACCGTCACTTTGGCGACGAACTGAGATGTCGGGTCGTCCTCACCTTTCCGCATGCCATGGGGGAACCTCCGTCATGAAATCCATTTTGATCCTTGGCGTCGCTGCACTGGCGACGCTTGCCACACCGGCGGCGGCGCAGGACAGCGCTTCGGTCGATGTCATCGGCACCGCCGAAGCCTTCTGCAGCCTGCCGAGCACCTGGCAGTTCGCGTCTTCGACGAACAATGTCAGCGCGTCGCAGTTCAGCGGCAACACCTGGACGATCCCGTCCGCGCTGGTGGCGGACAGCGCCGGCAACGCGGTCCAGTCGACCGCAGAGGTCGCGATCCGCGTCCGCGGTCAGGCGGCGTGCAACACCACGCACACGATCACGGTGACCAGCTCGAACGGCGGACTGGCTCACGATGCCTCGTCGGGCAGCCCGCCAGCGGGCTTCGTGCGGATGCGCCGGATGACCTACAACGCCAATTGGCGGGACCAGAGCTGGGGCGTTCTGAACTTCGTGCCGTCGGCGCCCGGCGATAGCCGGACCTACGATCACGGTTCGCGCGTTCCGCCCGGCGTGCGCGACTTCGACGTCCGCATGGGCTTGCTGCGCGATCCCACCAACGCCCCGATGCTTGCTGGCACCTACACCGATCAGCTGACCATCACCATTTCCGTGGCGGGGTGACGGCATCCAGCCATGTCAGTGGCACGATTGATACCGAAGTGATTTGGGGGGCAGGCGTCGTGGTTTCGACGCCTGCCAAATTTCGTGTTGCCGGCAAGGCGGCACTTTTTGGGGGCAAGATGCTTAAGTTGAAGTCGTTGTTCGTTGCCGCCGCATTCGCGGCCATTCTCGGTTTGTTTTCCGCCGCCGCTCAGGCGGCGATGACGGTTCAACCGGTCATCCTCGACTTGCAGATGTCCGGGCGTCAGATGGGCGGGCAAATCCGCGTGGAAAACACGGGCACCACCCCGCTTCCGGTCGAAATCCGGTTGGTCGAGGCGGACTTGCTGCCCGACACCGTCAAGGCATCCGATCGCCTGACCGACGACCTCGTCGCCTTTCCCGCGCAGGCCATCATCCCGCCCGGCGCGACCCAGTCTTTCCGCATCCAATATGTCGGCGACCCCGAGGTCGATCGCAGCCGCCATTATTATGCGGAGGTATCGCAGTTGCCGGTCGAAGTCCCCGGCGGCCAGTCGACGATCCAGGTGCTCTATAATTTCCAGGCGATGATCAACGTCTCTTCGATCGTCGCGGGCGAGCCCAAGCTGACGATCGAAAACGCGGAAATCGTGCGTCCGGTCCCGGACGCTCCGGCGCGGATCGCCTTTACCGTGCATAATGCCGGAAAGAATTACGGCTATATCAGCAGCGGATCGCTCACCCTGATTCAGCGCGATGCCGGCGGCAAAGAGCTCTTCCGCCGGTCGCTCAACAGCAGCGACGTGCAGCAGATGATTGGTTTCGGCCTTGTCGGCCCCGAAACCAGCCGCAAGTTCGTGGCGCCGATCGATCTTGAAAACCCGGAAGGCACTGCGGAAGTGCTGACGTCCGGCCGGTCGCGTTGATTCCATCGTGCGGGGGCGCGTTCGGCGATCTTATCGATGGGGGGCATGTCCCCTGGCCGTTGCCGCGGCACTGGCTTTCACGCTTCCGGTCGATGCGGCGGAGGTGCGGGACGGTTCGCGTGCGGCGCTGAATCCGGATCCGCGTTCGGCCCCGATCGTTCCTTGGGACCATGGCCGGACCATTTTTCCGCCGTCGACGCGATCGTGCGAGCCGCTGTCGCTGACGACCTGTGTCCCGCGGATGCCTGTCGTGCGCGCGGGCGAGGAAGCGTCGTTGCCGCCGCCACCCGCGACCAAGGGCGCGTCGCTACCCCTCGGCTCGATCTCGGCCGCGGCGATGCAGGCGACCGACGAAGTCCGCCTGAACAGCACCGGGCGGACCATGACGATCGTCGTTCCGGTCAAGGACGGCCCCAATTATATCGGTGACGTCGAAGCCCAGATCACCTCCGACGACGCGATCCTGATTTCGGTCGACCGGCTTGTCGAATTGCTTGCCCCGCGGCTCGACACGGCCCGGCTCAGCGAATTGCGGGCAACGCCGTCGGACCAGGGCTTTGCGCCGCTTTCGCTGTTCGAGCAACGCGGCGTCCCGCTCCTGTTCGACAAACGAACCCTCGAACTGACGCTCAGCATCGCGACCGCCGACCGGGCGTTGCGCACGATCGGCCTCAGCGACCTCGATCCCGCCAAGATCGGCGAGTTTGCGGTGCCGGAGAAATTCTCCGCCTATGTCAATATTCGCGGATCGCTGGATTATGTCCACAAGGGCGGCCAGACCGGCCTCGGCGATCCCTTCCTGTTGTTCGACAGCGCGACGCGCATCGGCAAGTTCGTCGTCGAGTCCGAAGGCGAATATAACGGCCAGCGAAGCAGTTTCCGCCGGACCGGATCGCGGGTCGTCTACGACGATTCCGACCGTCTTGCGCGGTGGACCGCGGGCGACCTGCTTTCGGAAAGCCGGGGCTTTCAGGGCGCCGTCGACATCGCCGGTATCGGCATCGCGCGCAGCTATGCCTTGCTCGACCCGCAACGCAACGTCGCGCCGCGCGGCGGCCGCACCTTTTCGCTCGAACGCGATGCGACGGTCGAGGCGATCGTCAATGGCCGCACGGTGCGGACGCTCCGCTTGCAGCCGGGCACCTATAATGTCAGCGATTTCCCCTTCGCGCAGGGTGGCAACGACGTCGAACTGGTGATCGTCGACGACACCGGGCGCCGCGACGTGATCGCCTTCACGACCTTCATCGAACGCAGCCAGCTCGCGCAGGGATTGTCCGAATATAATCTCAACATCGGCGTGCTCACCGCCCGGACCGACGGACTCGATTACAGCAACGATCTCGCGGTCTCCGGCTTCTACCGCCGCGGTCTCAGCGACAATCTGACCCTCGGCGGCAATTTCCAATATGCCAATAAGGCGTATCTCGTCGGCGGTGAAGCGGTGCTGGGCACCGACTGGGGCACGATCGGCGGCGACGTTGCCTACAGCTATATCCCGTCGACCGGCGCGGGATGGGCGGCCAATTTCTCGATCGAGCGCGTGACCCAGGCCGCCAACGGCGGCTCCTCGCTCATCGCGACCTTTGAAACGCGAAGCCGGCGGTTCGGCGCCGTGGGGCAATTGACCGCCGACAACCCCTACAGCTTCAACGCCACGGTCAGCTTCAACCGCTCGCTCGGCCGCGCGTCGTTCCTGGGGGCGCAGGCCCGCTATTCCAAAGGGCGCGGCGCCTTTGCCGACGAACGCTCCATTCGCCTGAGCGCGGGGCACCGGATCGACCTGTCGACCAACGTCGTCATCGACGGCGAATGGAGCCGCGGCGCGCGCGGCGACGACAAGAGCGTCCGGGTTTCGCTGGTCCGGCGTTTCGGCGCCCGCACCTCGGCGCGCGCCGAATATGACAGCCGCGACGACCGCGTCCGGCTGGGGATGCAGAGTTCCGGCGGCTATGGCGTCGGGGCGTGGAGCGGCGTCGCCAATGTCGACGTCGCGTCCGACACCTACAGCGTCAACGCGAGCGGCAATTATGTCGCGAACCGCGCCGATATCGGCCTTGCCCACACCGCGGCCTATTCGCAGCAGAGCAACAGCATCGTCGATCAGCGCACGTCGCTGCGCGTCGCGTCGTCGATTGCGTTCGCCGGCGGATCCTTCGCGGTCGGGCGTCCGATCAGCGACAGCTTCGCCATCATGCGCCCGTATAAGGGCGGCAAGGGCCTGTCGATCGAGGTCGAGCCGTCGCAGGGCAGCTATCAGGCGCGCTCGGGGACGTTCGGCCCCGCGCTCTATGGGCAGGTCGGTTCCTATTCGCCGCGCACGCTGACCTATGATGTCCCCAATGCGACGGCCGGCCTCGACCTCGGGACCGGATCGATCCGCATGTATGCGCCCTACAGGTCGGGATATGTCGTCGCCGTGGGATCGGATTACAATGTGATGGCGATCGGCCGACTGACCCTCGGCGGCGAACCGCTGGCGCTCAAGGTCGGACAGGCGATCGAAATCGGCGGAGAGCAGCGCCGGGTCGAACTGTTCACCAACCGGCAGGGCCGGTTTGGAATCAGCGGGCTGCGGCCCGGTCGCTGGCGGATCGAAATGAACGATAGCCCGCCGATCATATATGAACTGGATATACCGGAAACCGATTCCGGCATCGTGCGCATCGGCGATGTCAATCCAGCGGATGAAAGGTGAACGGCGTGAAAAACTTCGCGATGGCCCTTGCGGTCGCTCTTCCTCTGGCCGCATTCGGCACCACCGCCGCCGCGCAATGCGTGACGGTCGATCCGGTGATCATAGCCGACGTCCGCGTCGATCCGCTCGACGCGACGGGCGCGGCGCAGGTCATGCAGCCGGTCACGATGATGTTTCGCCGGGTCGGGGTCGGCAACGCGCCGATCACCGTGGCGTACCAGATCGTCGACGAAGATTCGTCGGTCCGGTCGCGCGTCGGCGTGACGGGCGGGCCGCAGCTGGAATGGCGGAGCGACGATTCGGGCCGCAATATCGGCGCGACCCGCAACGAAGCCTATGCGCTGTTGCGGTCGGGATCGGTCACGCTCGGCGCCGACGACAACAGCCAGCAGGCGACGCTGCGGCTGTTCCTGACCAACCTGCGCGAAGATCTGCCGGCGGGTGTCTATCGCGAACAGTACACGATCCGCTATTGGTGCGCCGACCGCGATAGCTCGATACCCGAGGAAATCCCCGGCATCGTGACTGTCACGGTCCAGGTGCCCAATGTATTGAGCGCGAATGTCGCGGGCGCATCGACCCAGGGCGAAATCGATTTTCTCGATTTTTCGACGCTGACGCGGTCGCTGTCGGTCTCGGTCCGCAGCACCGGACGCTTTGCCGTCACCGCACGCAGCGTCAACGGCAGCGTGATGCTGCGCGAAGGCGCCGCCGGCACCGACAAGGCCGACCGGATTCCCTATGTGGTGCGTTTTGGCGGTCGCGCGCTGGCGCTCGATACCGGGGCGGGCTTCACCAATCCGCGCGCCGGGCTCGCCGGCCAGCAGATTCCGCTCGAGGTCGTCGTCGACGACGTGTCGTCGAAACGCGCCGGAGCCTATAGTGATACGCTGATCCTGACGCTCGCCCCGGTGACCTGATGACAGTCACCCGCTCAACGCGTCAATATTTGACTTCCATCCGCAGGCCGAGGCGGTTGATCGTTGCCGGATCGTCGCCGAGGTCGAGCGCCAGTTGGCGGAAATGAAAGCCCGCATGGTCGGAATCGGACAGTACCGTTTCACCGGTCGCCGAAAGCGGGATCCGATCGGAATCGCTGATGACCGCCGCCTCGGGCATGTCGACCGGATGCTGGAGGATGACGCGATAGCCGCGCGGCGAGTTGCACAGCTCCTGCGACATGCCAAGGTTGACGACACCATCGTTCGACACGCCGCCCAGCGTCGGCAGCAACTCGACGTTGCAATACACCGGAACATGCGCGCGCAGGTAAATAGTCTTGCTGACGCTCCCCACAGTCGGGGTCGACGAAAGCGCGACGACGGCAAGCATCGTGGCCCCGGCAATTCGATTCTTTCGCAACATTGGCGTTCTCAACTCCTGTTCGACACCGGGGGTCTAATGCGAAATAGTTAAGAAGGGATTGGAAGCAGGCCGATCGGGCCGGGGCGACAGGGTGTTGCGCGACGGCGGATGGCGATTCGGGTTGGCAGAAATCGTCATGACCGCCGCCATTCTGCGTCGTCGGGGCCATCGCCGATGGAATTCGTTGCCGAAGGTGGGGCAGGGCGCGATGCGGCGAATTCGCGCGGCACCACCCCAAATTAATTTAGGGTCATTCGAAAATAAAACTTACTTTTTGCAAAAACATACAAAAATAATATAGAATTAATCATGGGGCTTGGGTGTGGTGGGAAGTAAATTTTTCCGGTTGGACCTGATCGGATCGTTTCGATTGGCGCGACCAGATGGGGCGCGCGTGCCGATTGCCGCGAAACGATCGCGCATCCTGCTCGCGATGCTGGCGACGTCCCGTTCGGGCGAGCGCTCGCGCCGCTGGTTGCAGGAGCGCATCTGGGGCAGCCGCGAGCGCGCCAACTCGCAAGCCAGCCTTCGCCGCGAGCTTTCGAACCTGCGATCGCTGGTCAATTCCGGCGATCATCCCTTGTTGATCATCGGTTACGAAACCGTCGCGCTCGATCTGACGCAGATCCTCGTCGACGTCCGCGACCCCGCCCGGGTCGCTGAATCGCGCGACGAATTTCTCGAAGGGATCGACATCGCCTGGGAAGAAGGATTCGAGGACTGGCTCCGTGAGGAACGGCAGGCCATCGACTCGGCGCGTGAGGCCGCCGGCGACCTCTTTGTCGGCGATCGGCCCTCCGCGTTGTCCGACGACGATGGCCTGCAGGCCGATGGACGCCCCGCGATCAGCATCCTGGTCCATGATCATGACCTCCCCGAAGGCCAGGCCGCGGTCGTCGAGGAGCTGGTCGGTCATCTGGCCGAGAGCATCGCGGGCCTGCGCTGGTTGCCCCTTGTCGGAGCGCCGGCGGCGAACCAGCGCCTGTCCGGGCGGGGCAGCCTGGTTCGCGCGGCCAGAACGCAGGGGGTGGCGTATCTTTTGAGCTGCCAACCGGGGCCGGGCGAGGCGATTTTGATCAGTTTGTGCGAGGCGGCTTCGGGCCGCGTGATCTGGTCGAGCCGTCACAATCTCAACCAGAACGGGCCGGGCGGCGACATCAAGCGCGTCGCGATCGATGCCATCGCCGCGGTTTCGTCGCGCATCGAGGCCGATCAGGCGGAACGGTTGCAGGATCGCCCGATCGAGGATCTCAATCCCGATGAACTTTTGTGGCGCGCCCGCTGGCACAAGCGCCGCCTCACGCGTGCCGATGCGGAACTGACCGCCGATCTGCTGGACCTCGCGGCGACGGCGCGACCGGGAACGGTGGACCTCATAATCGAGCAGGCCGAAGCGGAGGCCTCTCGGATCTGGGCGACCGCATCGGTGCCGGGATCTTTCGGCGATCTCCGCGCTCGGGTCGCGCTCGCGCGCGACATCGATCCCTATGACGCGCGGGCGTGGCTACTGCTGGGGGTCATCGACATGTGGCAGGGCCAGCATGACAGTGCCGCGGCCCTGATGCACGAGGCGATTGCGCTGAATCCCAGCTTTTCGCCCGCCTACGCCCAGTTGGGCACTTGCTATATCTTGTCCGGCGAACCCGAGGACGGAATCCGAACGATCCATACGGCCTTGCGCCTTACCCCCCAGGACAACAAGAATTTTCATCGCTTCGGGCAACTGGCGCTCGCCAATATCATGCTCGAAAACTACGACGAAGCGGTCAACAGCGCGAACTTCGCACTGGCCCGGCGCCCGGGATATTCGTTCGGCCATGTCTATGGGGCCGCGGCGCTTTGGATGAACGGCGATCACGAAGAGGCCGAACGTGCCGCGGCAAAGCTGTTGAGCAGCAGGCCGGACTATGACCTCGAATTGTTGAAGGCTATTCCGTTCAAGGACCGGATCTGGAACGACAGACTTTACGGCGCGATGTCGCAGTTGTTCGATCGATGCCGTTCGCCGGAACGCGCGACGGGGAACTGACGTCCCGGCCTGACGACGGCCTGTTCGGGCTTGGAGACCCGCTACAGGAGATGCTGTCGGCCCACGGGGACAAGCGCCGCGATTGACTCCGCCACCAAATGCGGCATCCTCTTGTCGTCCGGGCGCGCTTTGTCGCGCCGAGTCCAACAAACATTCCGGGTCGCCCCTAGAGGTTGAAGATGGGACGGCAGGCGATGGCCTGTCTGGACGCCGGTCGGCCATGCCAGACGCTGTTGCCTCGAATATGGGGATTCAGCAGCATGAGCATTTCGCAGGATATGGCCTGGTTCAAGGGCAATTTCGGTACGCGCGTCCTGGAGGCGGTCCGCGGCACGCCGTTCACGCTCGATCTGATCGCGGCGATCGCCTATCAGGAAACGGGCAAGGAAATCTGGGGTCCACTGTCGCGGCGTGGCCTGCCGGTCGAGCAGATATTGAAACTCTGCACCGGCGACACGCTCGATTTCCCCAAGCGCGAAAGCGCCTGGCCGAAAAATCGCGCCGAACTGGAGGCGCATCCCAAGGGCGCGCAGATGTTCGCGATCGCCAGATCCGCTCTGGCCGCGATGGCGGCCAAAATCTCTGCGTACCAGCCGGTTCTCACCAACCAGAATAAATTCTGCCATGGTTACGGTATCTTCCAGTACGACATTCAATTTTTCCGCAACGTCGATCCCGACTATTTCCTCAACCGCGATTATGAGGTCTTCGAAAAGTCGCTCGGCAAATGCCTCTCCGAATTGAAGGCGAAAAAGACGAAGATCGGACTCGACGGTCGGCCGGTGCTGACCGACGCCGAGCTATGTGCGGTCGCGATCGCCTATAACACCGGCGGCTATAATTCGACGAAAGGGCTGAAGCAGGGGCACTCGGTGACGCTCGCCGACGGCAGCAAGAAATATTACGGCCAGTTCATCGCCGAATATATCAAGGCGGCGCGTGCGGTCGTCTTTTCGCCGCCGGTCATCACGCCGCCGACACCGGTGCCGCCGCCGTCCCCCGTCACCGCGACGGGCAAGACCTACCGCGTCGAAACCCTGTCCGACCCGCTGGCGCTGCGTCGGACCGCCGCGAAGCCGGGCGCCGGGCAGCCCGACAATCGTTTCGCCGCTCTGCCGCGTCATTCGCTGGTCCGCGCGATCAGCGACGTGCCGGTGAACGGCTTCCTCGAAGTCGAGGCGAGCATCCAGGGCGCATTGAAGCGTGGTTTCGCCTCGGCGTCGTTGTTGAAGGCCGTCGTGACTCCCGTGGTGGCACCGCCGCCGCCTGCGACACCGCCCGTCGCGGCGCCGGTGGCGCTTCCCTCGCGTCCGGCGACCGCATCGGGTTCGGTGCTTCCCGAGGTTCACCTCAAGCGGAAGGTGGGGGCGGTCACGAAACGCACCGACCTGCCCAATCAGGGCGGCGCCTATCCGCTAAGCGAGGCGAACATGCCGACGCGGGGCACCGGGTCGGCGGCCGCGCGCTGCGTCAATATCGCCGCGATCATCGCCTATCTCGACAGCGAGAATCCGGCGCATCTGCGCTACAAGCCGGCCGGACCGACCTATTGCAACCTTTATGCCCATGATTTCTGCACCCTCGCCGGCGCCTATTTGCCGCGGGTGTGGTGGACGTCGAAGGCGATCGAACGGCTGCGCACCGGCGAAAAGGTCGAGCCCGCCTATCTCGCGACGGTCGACGAGATGCGGGCCAACGCGCTCTACCGCTGGCTCACCGACTATGGCTCCGACTATGGCTGGCGCCAGACGGGCACCCTCACCAAGCTGCAGGATGTCGCCAATGCGGGCGGGCTCGGTATCATCTGCGGCCGCAACACGGTCGAGGGCAAGTCGGGGCATATCGTGATGGTGGTGCCTGAAACCGCCACGCAAAAGGCCAAGCGCAATGCCGCGGGCGAGGTTACCTCGCCGCTGCAGAGTCAGGCGGGACGCGTCAACTTCCGCTACGGGACGTCGCGTCCCGACTGGTGGCTCGGCGCCGATTTCGCGGCGAGCGGCTTTTGGGTGCACGATTAGCGCGCGGCGTCTCGCGCATCCTTCGCGCCCAACGAAAAAAGGCGGCCTTCCCTAAGGAAGACCGCCTCTTTCGGTTCAGTCATGCCCCGAGGGGCTGTGACTTACTTCTTGGCTTCTTCAGCCGGAGCAGCAGCCTTGGCGTCCGCAGCCGGGGCAGCGGCGGCGTCAGCAGCCGGAGCAGCAGCAGCGTCAGCAGCCGGAGCAGCGGCAGCAGCTTCGGCGCCAGCAGCAGCAGCGTCGGCACCGGCAGCAGCGGCGTCGGCACCAGCTTCAGCGGTCGCGTCTGCGGCCGGAGCTTCGGTGGTGGCGGGCTCTTCAGCAGCCTTTTCACCGCAAGCGGCGAGGGCGAACATGCTGGCAGCAACGGCGATAGCAGCAAACTTCTTCATGATGTGTGGCTCCCTAAAATGCCTTTACGCGATGGGGAACTTTCCCGTCCCGCGAGCGGCGGGATTTAGCCGTTCCGTACCAATCGTCAACAAAAATAATTGAGTTGAAACCGGCGCGGCGGAAATCCTACTGTTTTAGTTGAGTATCAAGGCAGTTCGGCGTCACTGCTGTCCGCGAGAATCGCCAGAGTCGTCGTCCACGCCACGACATTCTGCCGCAGTTGCGCCGGGTCGATCTTGTCGAGCGTGTCGTCGGGGGTGTGGTGCAGGTCGAAATATCGGGTCCCGTCCTGCTGCAGGTCGATCGTCGGCACGCCCGCCTTGACCAGCGCGCCGATATCGGCGCCGCCGCCCGCCGGATCCTTGCCGCGTACGATGCCCAAACCCGCCAGTTCGGCGGCGATCCGGTCCTCGACTCCCTTGGCGCTGGCCGGCAGCTTGAAATCGACGCGCCAGACACGGTCGGCGCCGAAATCGGATTCGAGCGCGACGGCGTGCTTCTGGGTGCCATGCTTGTCGAAATAGGCCTTGCCGCCGAACACCCCGACCTCCTCGGCGCCTGCCCACAATATGCGGATCGTGCGGCGCGGCTGGCCTGCACTCATCACATGCTTCGCGGCGGCGGCGATGATGCCGCAGCCCGCCGCATCGTCGATCGCCCCGGTGCCGAGGTCCCAGCTGTCGAGATGGCAGGCGATAATGACGGGCGAGGCGGCGGGATCGCTGCCCGGTACTTCTGCGATGACGTTGCCCGAATGCTGCTCGCCGACCTGCTTCGGGGTCAGCAGCAGTTTCATCCGCACCGCCTCTGGGGTGTAGCCCATCTCATTCTCATTGGTGCGCATCGCTTGCGCGCGCTTCCACTGGCGCACCAGCTGGTCGGCGTCGGGGTTCGACAGCGCCCCGGCGGGGATCGGCTTCACACCGGCCTCGAAATTGGTGCCGCCGGTGTGCGGGGTGCGATGATTGTCGGTGCCGATCGAACGGATAACCACCGCGATCGCCCCCTTTTTCGACGCGGCATTGGCACCGATGAAGCGGCCGCGGCCGTATTGGCCGTAACCGCTGCCATCCTGCGCGCGCTCCATCTGATGGTCGATGAAGACGATCTTGCCCTTCACCTGGCTATCGGGCGCGGCTGCGAGGGCGTCGTAGCTCGGGAAATAGGCGATATCGCCCTCGACCCCCTTCGGCCCCGTCGAGGCGCTGTTGCCGAGCGCGGTGATCGCCAGCTTCTGCGGTTGGAATGGTCCGATCAGCGAAGCCTCCTCGTCGCCGCGCACCCAGGTCGGCATCAGAAACTGTTCCTCACGGACATTTGCAAAGCCCATCGCCTGCAACCGCGCGACCGCCCAGCGCCGCGCCGCCGATTCGGCCTCGGTGCCCGCCAGCCGCGGCCCGATCTCCGTCGTCAGGTCCTCGGTGATCGACCAGGCAAGGTCGTCGCCGCGCTCGGCGAGTTGCGCCGCCGTGGGGGGCGGGGGTGGCGGGATGGCGGCGGCACCCCCGGCGAGGAGCGCGGCGGACGCAAGGGCGAGAATGCGAAGGCTGTTTGTCATGGCGTCGTCCTAGCTCCGCGCCGCCATCGGCGGCAAGCGTCGATTGCCAAGCGGGCGCCCATTCGCTAACCGGCGCGCAACATCTCTCCCGGTCGCCCGCGCGGCCGCGCCACATACCGGAGCATATCCCATGGCCGCTCAATATAGTTTCGTGATGAAGGGTCTGAACAAGACCTATCCCGGCGCGCAAAAGCCGACGCTCAAGGACCTGAGCCTGCAATTCTATCCCGACGCCAAGATCGGCATCGTCGGCCCGAACGGCACCGGTAAATCGACGCTGATGAAGATCATGGCCGGCATCGACACCGAATTCACCGGCGAAGCCTGGGCCGGCGATGGCATCACTGTCGGCTATCTGGCGCAGGAGCCGCAGCTCGACCCGACCAAGACGGTCAAGGAAAATGTCATGGACGGCGTCCGCGGCGTCGCCGACATGATGGACCGCTTCAACGAGATCAGCACGCTGCTCGGCGATCCGCCCGCCGACGCCGATTTCGACGCGTTGATGGAGGAAATGGGGACGCTGCAGGAAAAGATCGACGCGGTCGACGGCTGGACGCTCGACAACCAGCTCGAAATCGCGATGGAAGCGCTCCGCTGCCCGCCGGGCGACGCAAGCGTCGAAAACCTCTCGGGCGGTGAAAAGCGCCGCATCGCGCTCACCCGCCTGCTGCTCGAAAAACCCTCGATCCTGCTGCTCGACGAACCGACCAACCATCTCGACGCCGAAAGCGTCGCCTGGCTCGAAAAGCATCTCGTCGACTATCCGGGCAACGTCATCCTCGTCACCCACGATCGCTACTTCCTCGACAATGTCGTCAACTGGATCCTCGAACTCGATCGCGGCCGCTATTTCGTCTACGAGGGCAACTACTCCACCTACCTCGAAAAGAAGGGCAAGCGCCTCGAGCAGGAAGCGCGCGAGGATCAGGGCCGCCAGAAGGCGATCAAGGACGAGCTAGAGTGGATCCGCCAGTCGCCCAAAGCCCGCCAGGCCAAATCGAAGGCGCGTATCAAAAGCTTCGACCAGCTCGTCGAGGCGCAGGAAAAGCGCATCCCCGGCAAGGCGCAGATCGTCATTCAGGTGCCGCAGCGCCTCGGCGGCAAGGTGATCGAGGTCGAGAATATCTCGAAGGCCTATGGCGACAAATTGCTCTTCGAAGACCTGTCCTTCTCGCTGCCGCCCGGCGGCATCGTCGGCGTCATCGGCCCGAACGGCGCGGGCAAGTCGACGCTGTTCAAGCTGATCACCGGGCAGGAAACGCCCGACAATGGCAAGGTAACGATCGGCGACACCGTCCATCTGGGCTTCGTCGACCAGAGCCGTGACGACCTGAAACCCGACAACAATGTCTGGCAGGAAATCTCGGGCGGCGCCGAAATGATGAACATCGGCAAGCACGAGATGCAGACGCGCGCTTATGTCGGCGCCTTCAACTTCAAGGGCGTCGACCAGCAGAAAAAGGTCGGCCAGCTCTCGGGCGGTGAACGCAACCGCGTCCATATGGCCAAGATGCTGAAACAGGGCGGCAACGTGCTGCTGCTCGACGAACCGACCAACGATCTCGACACCGAAACCCTCGCCGCGCTCGAAGAAGCGCTCGAGAATTTCGCCGGTTGCGCCGTGGTCATCAGCCACGACCGCTTCTTCCTCGATCGCCTCGCGACCCATATCCTCGCGTTCGAGGGCGACAGCCATGTCGAATGGTTCGAAGGCAATTTCGAATCCTATGAAGAAGACAAGATCCGCCGCCTCGGCGACGACGCGACGCGTCCGCACGCGACGTCGTACAAGAAGCTGACGCGCTGACCGGTATGAGCGGGGAGGGGGAGCAGCCTATTTCATCGAGCGCGATCCGTTTGGATGCCGACGCGCTCAACGCCTTCATGGCACAGGCCTTCCCGCATTCGGCGCCGGGATCGCGCGGCCATGTCGTCTCGGCCGCGCCCGGCCATATCCAGGCGCGGATGGACCCGAATGACAAGGCGCTGCGCCCCGGCGGGCTGATCTCGGGCCCAACCCAGATGGGGTTCGCCGACATGGCCGCCTATGCGCTCGTCCTCGCGCATATCGGCCCGGTCGCGATGGCGGTGACGAGCGGGCTCAACTACCAGTTCCTGCGCCCGTGCCGCCCGGGCCCGCTGTTCGCCGACGCGTATATGCTGCGGCTGGGCAAGCGGCTCGCGGTGATGGACGTGCGGATCTGGACCGACGATGCCGACAAGCCGGTCGGGCAGGCGAATGTGACCTACGCGATTCCCTAAATATCGTCATTGCGAGCGAAGCGAAGCAATCCAGAGCGGCTTTTCACCACCCTGGATTGCCGCGTCGCTTCGCTCCTCGCAATGACGAGCGTGTGTTTCAATATTCCAGCGCCGGATACCAGTCGGTCCCGCGTCCGTGCGGGGTCAAATCCAGCACATTCCACAGCGACGCGATATCGGGCGCGTCGCGCGGGTCCTGTCCCGGATCGGCCATGTCGCGGGTCATCTCGCTCTTCCAGAACAGCCGCACGCCTGCGCCATTCTTCTTATAGACCACCAGCGCCGGGTTTTCCGTCCCGTCCTTGTTCAGCAAATGATAGTCGCGCGCATAATCGTCGCCGACGGTCTGGATAAAGTCGAGCGCCTGCCAGCCGCGTTCCTGCGCGAACGCCTTCTGCCGCTCGACCGGGCTGCGTCCCACGATCTTCAGCGCGACGCGCTGCTTGATGTCGGCCGCGTTGCCGTTCACCGACCCCAGCCAGTTGGTGCACATCGGGCAGGGGCGTTCGCGGTCGGGACCGTACATCCAGAAATAGGTCACCAGCGTGTCATGCTCGCCGAACAGCTCGGCGAGCCCGAGGTCGGCGCCATTGGCGTCCTTGAAGCGGTAATCCGGCCCGATCAGCGGTCCGGGCGGCAGCGCGCGCCGTTGCTCTGCGACGCGCGTTATCTTGCGGCGAAGGTCGATTTCCTCGGCCAGCAGCGATTTGCGGGCCTTTGCATAATCATCGTCCTCGCCGGGAAAGGGGCGCCGCCGCGACGCGAGCGCCGGTGCGGCCAATAAATGTTGGCGAAGGGCCATAGTGTCTCCCTGTTTGCGACTTTCGTCGCTCTGCCAGTCGGCCGGGAAAGCGCAAAATCGGCTGCCCGCAGTTGCGGGTCGCCTCGACCGGGAAACGCCCGATATCGACGACGAGTTGCGAGCCGGTGCCGATCAGCCTTCGGCGGGGGTGGTTTTGGCGGGCATCATCTGTTTCGCCAGTCCGTGATAGAGCCGTGTCGGACAGATTTGCGCGCTGGTCCAGTCGGCGATCAATGCGGTCGCGAACAATGGCAGGATAACGCCGCGCGCCGCCGTCGCCTCGATCAAGATAATCACTGCGGTCAACGGCGCACGCACGACCCCGACGAAATAGGCGACCATGCCCATCATCACCACCGCGCCTGCGGGGCTGTCGGGAAAGATCGGGGTAAGCAAATTGCCGAACCCGCCGCCGACCGCGAGCGATGGCGCAAAGATACCGCCCGGTGCGCCGCTCAAGGTCGAAGCGAGTGCTGCGGCAAGCTTTGCCGGAAAGAACCACAATTTGCCTTGCTGACCTTCAACCAGCAACTTGGTGACATCGTACCCCGTACCCCAGGTCGCACCATGGGTGATGATCCCTATGATTGCGACCACCAACCCGCACGCGGTCGCGAACAATATCGGGCGCCCGGCGACGCGCTTCGCCCAGCCGGCGGTGCGATTGCTGGCCGCGAGCACCACACGCGCGAACAACCCGCCAGCCAGCCCGCCACCGATCCCCGCAATCGGCGCGATCAGCAACACGTCGCGTACCGGCAAAGTCTCGCGCATCACGCCGAAATAGACATAATCGCCCGCCACCGCGAGGCTGACGAGTCCGGAGATCATCACCGCGCCCATCGTCAACACCGCCACACGCTGTTCATAGGCCGCCGCCAGTTCCTCGATCGCAAAGGCGATTCCAGCTAGCGGCGTATTGAACGCCGCCGCGACGCCGGCCGCGCCGCCTGCGATATAAACCCCCGACGTAATCCTCACTTTCAATATCCGATGTACCGCGACCATGATCGCCGCGCTGACCTGCACCGTCGGGCCTTCGCGCCCGACCGAACCGCCAGCCGCCAGCGTCGTCAGTGTCAGGGCCAGCTTAGCGAAGGCCGTGCGCAGCGAGACCAGCGGCCCCCTCGCTTCCGCCTCGGGCCTTCGCCCGGCTGCAATGATCTGGGGGATGCCCGACCCGCGCGCGTCTGGAAAATAGCGCTGTGTCGTCCACACCACCAACGCAAACGCCATGGGGGTGACAATCAACGGCAGCCACCAGGCCAGGTGCGATATCGCAAAGATCAGGCGCTGCACCTTGTCGCCCGCTGCCGCAAAGGCGAGCGCGACCAGCCCGAGCAGCACCGCGCCACCGACCGTCGCGATCCGGCGTCGGATATCGACAACCTCTGTCCGCGCCCGTCGGTTGAGGCGCAGTCGCCACACGCGACTCCAGCGCTGCAATCTATGCGTGAGCGACATGCGCGGCGCTGTGGACCGACAGGCCGATGGGCGCAACCCTTGCCCGGATTTCGATTGACCCTGGCGCCGGTCAGATCGGCGGCACTTCCCACAGGATCAGCTTGGTCGCGTTCACATTCTCGCGCGCCTGCGTCGCGTCGAGCCGGGTCAGCTTCACGCCGCCCTTCAGCGCCCCCATTTCGATCATCGCGTCGATCACGACCACGCCGCCCGCGCCGACATCGACTTCGATCTCGGCGGGCCGCGCCAGCTTCGCCTTGGCGGTCGCGACGTGGATCACATATTGGCCCGGTTCGACATCGGCCATCAGCATCTGGCCCGACTTGATCTGCCCCTGCGCGCTGCCCATCGTCACATTCATCCCCTGCAGCGCGGCGACGAAGCCGCGGCGGGTGACATAGATGCGTGCCTTGCCGTCGGGCGCGCGCATCTGCCGGGCGTCGGCAAGCGCCGCCGGATCGGCCTTGGCGCCGCTCTTGTTGCTCGACAGCGCCCAGATGCAGAAGACCACCACCCCGATCAGGAACAGTGGAGCGAGGATGAGCATCGTGCCTTCGCCGACCAGGCTGCCGATCGACGGCCCCATCAGCGCTCCGACAATGGCTGCCACGAAAATGATCGTCAGCCACATCGCATTCTTGCTCATGTCCGTCTCCCCTGTCAGGCGGGTGCAAAATCTCCCGTCGCGTCGTCCATCACGTGCAGCACCCCGTCGCTGATCGCGAAAAAGGCGCCGCGCAGTTTCAGGCTTCCGCGCTTTTCCTTCTCCTCGATACAGGGGAAAGTGCGCAGATTGGCTATGCTCACGCGCACAGCCGCCATTTCCATCGCGCGGCCCGCCTCGCGATTGTCGAAATCGGGATAGTCGGCGCGAACCGCCGCACTCGCATCGTCGAGCATCGCGATCCAGTCGGCGATGAAACCGCCGCGCCCCGGCTCGGCGCCGTCCATCGTCCGGTGCAGCGATGCATGACAGCCACCGCACAGGCCGTGACCCATGACGACGATTTCCTCGACCTTCAGGAACTGTACCGCGAATTCGAGCGCGGCGGAGACGCCGTGACGTCCGGGCGTCGTCTCGAACGGCGGCACCAGCGCCGCGACGTTGCGCACGACGAAGATTTCGCCCGGGTTGGTGTCGAAAATCTGCGACGGTTCGGACCGGCTGTCGGAACAGGCGATCACCATCACCTTGGGCGATTGGCCCTCGGCCAGTTGTTCCCAGCGTTCGCGCTGTTCCTGCCAACCGCCGTTACGGAAACGCCGGTAGCCATCGATCATATCTGCAAAGCGAGTCATGCGCGCGCCTTAGCACAACAAGTGAGGTTGAGAAGAGCGGCGCGCGCGACTATGTGGGCGGCATGACCGCTCCCGTGCCCCAGCCCGCCCCGCAGCGCCAACGCAAGCCCGACTGGATTCGCGTCAAGGCGCCGACCAGCCCCGGCTATGCCGAAACGCGCAAGCTGATGCGCGAGCTCAACCTGCACACCGTGTGCGAGGAAGCGGCGTGCCCGAACATCGGCGAATGCTGGACCAAGAAGCATGCGACGGTGATGATCCTCGGCGACACCTGCACCCGCGCCTGCGCCTTTTGCAACGTCAAGACCGGCATGCCGCGCGCGGTCGATCCGTTCGAGCCCGAACATACCGCGATCGCCGCGGCGAAGATGGGCCTGTCGCACATCGTCATCACCTCGGTCGATCGTGACGATTTGCCCGACGGCGGCGCGAGCCAGTTCGTCAAGGTGATCGAAGCGCTGCGCCGCGAAACCCCGACGACGACGATCGAGATCCTGACCCCCGATTTCCGCAACAAGCCCGAAAGCGCGATCGCGGCGATCGTCGACGCGCGCCCCGACGTCTATAACCATAATCTCGAAACCGTCCCGCGCCTCTATCCGACGATCCGCCCCGGCGCGCGCTATTATGCCTCGCTGCGCCTGCTCGAAAGCGTCAAGCGCCGCGATCCGTCGATCTTCACCAAGTCGGGGATCATGATGGGGCTCGGCGAGGAACGGATGGAGGTCCATCAGGTGATGGACGACATGCGCAGCGCCGACATCGATTTCATGACGATGGGCCAATATCTGCAACCGACCCCGCGCCACGCCAAGGTCATCGACTTCGTTACCCCGCAGGCCTTCGACGCCTATGCGCAGATCGCCCGCGCCAAGGGCTTCCTGCAGGTCGCGGCGTCGCCGCTGACCCGCTCGTCCTACCACGCCGGCGACGATTTCGAGGTCATGCGCGCGGCGCGCGAGGCCAAGCTCGCCCGCGCCGCGGCGGACTGACCACCGACTTGCCGAGGCATCAGGAAAGCCGCGTCCTGCCGTACAGCGCCGAACAGATGTTCGCGCTGGTCGCGGATATCGAACATTATCCCGACTTCCTGCCCTGGGTCGTCGCGCTGCGTATCCGCAGCGATAGCGAGCAGGAGGCGGTCGCCGACATGATCGTCGGCTTCAAGGGGCTGCGCGAGAGCTTCTCGTGCCGCGTCCACAAGGAGCGGCCGACCAGGGTTTCGGTCAGCTATATCGACGGCCCGATGCGCCACCTCACCAACGAATGGCATTTCACCGCGCTCGAAGAGGGCGGCTGCCGCGTCGACTTCATGGTCGACTTCGCCTTCCGCAACCGCATGTTCGAGGCGCTGGCCGGCCAGATGTTCGACAAGGCGCTGCGCAAGATGATCGCGGCGTTCGAGACGCGGGCAGGGGAGTTGTACGGGGTAGCGGCTTAATTCGTGCAATCTGCCGTCAACTCGAGTCAATCTTTCGGTCGCCTAGAGGCAGGCAATGCGACTATTGAAATATTAACCAAAACTCTGCACATAAACGCAAGCTTGGGCGCCCGTTCCGAGAATATCTCTTCCATGACATTGATATGTGTGGAGGCATCGGATGCAGATTTTTGATGTAGTCGATTTTCAAGCGGCGGAGCGCCAAAAACATCGCCAAATTGCTCGCACCATTTGCTTCATCGGTATCGGGATTTTGGCGCTGTACGTTATTACGGCACCTAGCGTAGGCAGTGCGGCCTCTTCATCAATCATCTACTCAAGCGCCCTGATGATGGTGACGCTAGCCGCATTCGCGGTCGTGATAAACTCGAACGCCTATCTTAAATATTGGTGGCTAGATGCGCCCTTCATGACGTTGATTTTTTGCGCGCAACTCAACGTAAACCGATCTTTCTTCGGACTCGCGGAATCGTGGGGAACCACGCCATTTTCTTTAGTACTTTACAATGCGACCGTGTTTTTAACTGCGCTTGTAGTGGGAATCAGCGGGTCATTTGCTTCCTTTTCTCTAGCGGCCGTCTCAATCGTGCTTATCTGCGCGATCTATGTCGCGCAGTTTGCTCCGAGTCCCATCGCATATGGTGTGCAACTCGCACCGCTTCTTACCGCCCTTTCACTAGGAGGATGGGCAAACTACTCAATCTTGCAGAAGTCAAAAACGGCTTGGATTGCGACGGCGGCTCTTGAGGCGCAAAAAGCTCAAACCGAGCGACTCCTTTATAACGTCCTGCCGGAGGAGGTCGCAGAAAGGTTACGCAAAGGGGATACTGTTGCAGACGCGTTCAGCGAAGTATCAGTGATTTTCATCGACTTGGTAGGATTTTCGCAATTGTCTCGCACCCTTGCTCCCCGACATTTAGTGGAAGTTTTGAATTCATTCTTTCTGCTCGCTGATCGCTGCGCTGATCGGCTCGGCGTGGAAAAGGTCAAGACCATTGGCGACGCCTATCTCGCTGTTGCCGGCGCGACGACAGCCAGCGCTAATTGCGCGAAGGACGCGATCCAATTCGCAGTCGAAGTGCTCGATGAAATGCGGAATGAGCCGCCTTTGGTAGGCACGGACCTTAAACTGCGGATTGGCATTCACACAGGTTCGGTTGTTGGCGGGGTCATCGGGTCGTCTCGAATGGCTTATGATTATTGGGGCGATACAGTGAATTTGGCGAGCCGCATTCAAGCTGCCGCCGATCCCAGCTCAATCTTAGTTTCCGAATCCACCTATTATCGGGCGCAAAGCGATTTCGATTTTGGGTCACCGCGGCTGGAAACGCTGAAAGGTATCGGCGAGACTAAAGTCTATCCCTTGCTTTCAGGATGATCGATCTCGCCGAAAAGCACACAATCAGTGGGCTCATATTTGATTCCGGGATGCGCTTCAGCCTCCCGATGCCCGTCCTCTCAACTCGCCGGCAGCGCAATATCCTCCGACGGCCCCAGCGTATCCTTCTCGGGCAACAGCAGGTCGAGCGCGAACAAGGTCGCCGCGTGGCGGATCCCCGCACGGTCGCCGCCTTCGAACTGCACCCGCTGGGTGAAATAATCGTCGGGGTCCTGCCCGCGCAGCCCGCGCGCGAAGACGACCAGGCCCACCGGCTTCTTTTCCGACCCGCCGCCGGGACCGGCGATCCCGGTGATCGCGACCGCGACATCGGCATCGCTGTTCGCCAGCGCGCCCGCGACCATCGCCCAGGCGGTCGCCAGCGACACCTCGCCGAACGTCTCCAATATCTCGCTGCTCACGTCGAGCTGCGCCTGTTTCGCCGCGCCCGAATACGTGATGAAGCCCGCCGAAAACACATCGGAGCTGCCCGCGATGTCGGTCAGCGCCGCGCACACCATGCCGCCGGTGCAGCTCTCGGCGACCGCGACCCTGCGCCCGGCGGCGCGGTTGTCGGTCAGCACGCGCGTCGCCAGTTCGCCGCGTGCGGCCTCGCGACTGCTGGGGACGGCCGATGTATCAGTCATGGGAAAACCTTTGTGGCGCCCGGCTTGCCGGGCGGTTCGGGGCGATATTCGCCTAATTGGCGTTGTACAGGGCGCGCGGACAGCTTGCCACGCCTTTGCCACCGCGCGACACGGCTGCAAACGTCGCTGCGACGAACGCCACCATCTGGTCGGCACTCAGCGGCGCCAGCGTTTCGCTGATGTCGTTGACGTCGGCGCATTCGCCCGGCTTGAGTTCGATGCCGAGCGTTTCAACGAAGCCGGTGTCGATCGTTGCCCGCAATTCATCGTCGGACATGTCGAGCATCGCTGCCCCATCCTCCGGATTCTTGCCGCTTCCGATCTTGATGAAGCCCGCCCGGGCCAGCGGCCAGACCGCATCGGCGTTGCCGCGCAGTTCGGCGACGCGGGTGTCCAATCCGGTCAGCAAATAGCTGCCCGCGGGAAGGTGCGGGCGGCATGTCTCGACGACGCCGTCGATCACCTGCGGCAGGAAATAGGCGACAAGGCCGCTCATTTCGGCCGGCGTGAGACAGGGCTTCGTCGCCGCCTGCGCCGATGGCCCCGCCAACACCGCCGCGCCCGCTGCAACGCTCAAAACAATCCGCTTCATGAATCCCCCATCGTCTTTCGCTTTTCCGACCTTAGGCCCGGTCATCGGGAAGCGACAGTGTCGCGACGGCCTGCGCGGCGATCCCTTCGCGGCGGCCGGTAAAGCCCAGCCGCTCGGTCGTTGTCGCCTTCACGCTGACCCGCAGCGGCGAAACCGCAAGGATATCGGCGATACGCTCGCGGATCGCCTGGCGGTGCGGCCCGATCTTCGGCGCCTCGGCGATGATCGTCAGGTCGACATGCGCGATGCGTCCGCCGCGCGCCGCGACCCGGGTGGCGGCGAAGGACAGGAAACGGTGCGAGGCCGCGCCGCGCCATTGCGGATCGCTCGGCGGGAAATGGTCGCCGATATCGCCGTCGCCAAGCGCGCCGAGGATCGCGTCGGTCAGCGCATGAAGCGCGACATCGGCGTCACTATGGCCTTCAAGTCCATGACTATGCGCGATTTCTATGCCGCCGATCCACAACGGCTTGTCGGCAACCAGCCGGTGAACATCATAGCCCATGCCGACCGCGTTTTGCATCATTCTGCCCGTCTCCAGCAATCCCGACAATATCGCCATATCGTCGGCATATGTCAGTTTGTGGAGCCGCGCATCGCCCGCGACCGCCGCCACCGGCACCCCGATCCGCCGCACCAGCTGGGCATCGTCGGTCGCCGCGGCGCCGTCCGACGCTTCATGCGCGCGGCGTAATGTCCCGAGCCGGAACGCCTGCGGCGTCTGCACCCGCGCCAGCGCGCCGCGATCGACGACATCGCCCGCAACCCCATCGGCCTGCGCGACCAGCGTATCGGGCACCGGCAGGGTCGGGATCGCCCCTTCGGCGCCGTCGGCGAGCGCGGCGAGCAGCCGGTCGATCACCGCGGCGTTGACGCCGGGCCGCGCCGCGTCATGCACCAGCACCGCTGCATCGTCCGGGAAGCCCGCCAGCGCCGCCAGCGCATTCGCCACCGACTGTTGCCGCTCGTCGCCCGGAGCCGCGGAAATCCAGCCTTCCGGCAGCGCGCCCGCCGACGCCATGACGTCATCATTGCCTACCAGCACCCCGCCCGACAGCCCGCCATGCGCGGCAAAGGCGTCGAGGCTCCAGCGCAGCACCGGCTTGCCGCCGAGCAGCGCGAGTTGCTTGGGCTGGTCATAGCCTGCGCGCGCACCAATCCCGCCCGCCAGCAGCACGGCGACGACGGCAGGGGCGGGGGAAGGGGCGGACTCGCTCATCACCGAGCCGGTTAGCGCAGCCGTCGCTTGCGGGAAAGCCGCTTAACGTGTAGGGGCGCTGCTCAATTTTTAGGCAAATTCGAAGGCTTCCCCCATGGCGGCGCTGCGCCCCATCCAGATCGGCCCCATCACCATCGCGGATCCCGTGATCCTCGCGCCGATGACGGGCGTCTCCGACCTGCCGTTCCGCAAGCTCGTCCGCTATTATGGCTCGGGGCTCAACGTCACCGAGATGATCGCCAGCCAGGCGGCGATCCGCGAGACGCGTCAATCTGTGCAAAAGGCCGCCTGGGACCCGATCGAAGAGCCGGTGTCGATGCAACTCGTCGGCTGCACTCCCTATGAAATGGGCGAGGCGGCGAAGCTCAACGAGGATCGCGGCGCCGCGATCATCGACATCAACATGGGCTGCCCGGTCCGCAAGGTGACCAACGGCGATGCCGGCTCGGCGCTGATGCGCGACCTCAAGCTCGCCGCCGCGCTGATCGAGGCCTGCGTCAAGGCGGTGTCCGTGCCGGTGACGGTCAAGATGCGCATGGGCTGGTGCCACGACAGCCTCAACGCCCCCGAACTCGCCCATATCGCCGAGGATATCGGCGCCAAGCTCGTCACCGTCCACGGCCGCACCCGCAACCAGATGTACCGCGGCGAGGCCGACTGGGGCTTTGTGCGCAGCGTCAAGGACGCGGTGGCGATCCCGGTGATCGTCAATGGCGACATCTGCTCGGCCGACGACGCGCGCACCGCGCTCGCGCAGAGCGGCGCCGATGGCGTCATGATCGGCCGCGGCGCCTATGGACGCCCCTGGCTGCTCGGTCAGGTGATGGCGGCGCTGCGCGGCGAGGCCGAGCGCCCCGACCCCGGCCTCGACGAACAATATGACGTCATTACATCGCATTACCGTGCGATGATCGACCATTATGGCGAAATGACCGGGGTCAATATGGCGCGCAAGCACCTCGGCTGGTACGTCAAGGGGCTGCACGGATCGGCCGAGTTTCGCAACAAGGTCAACCAGATCCCCGACAGCAAGGGTGTGCTCGACGCGCTCGAAGGCTTTTACGGACCGCATCTGACCAGGGCGGCTGCGTGAGCGCGCTCACGTCGAGCATCCCGACGTTCGACCATGACGAGCTGATCCAGTCGCATCCCGTCGCCACCTTGCTGATCGACCGCAACGGCGTCATCCTTTTCGTCAACGCCGCCGCCGAGCAGCTCTGCAACACCGGGCGCGCCGCGATGGTCGGGCATGTCGTCTATGACGTCATCGGCATGGACCGCAATTACCGCCAGCGAATGAGCGACCCGGCTTATTCGGCGCTTTTCGCCCATGGCGCCGAGATCAGCGTCGGCGGGCGCAAGTCGATCGCGGTCGACATGCAGATGGTGCCCTATGGCCACGCCGGCCACCGCATCCTCGCGCTCGTCGCGTCGCAGCGCGAGGCCGAACTGATGGGCGGGTCGATCGGCCGCTCGGGCCGCGCCGCCGGCGCCGCCGCGTCGATGCTCGCGCATGAGATCAAGAACCCGCTCGCCGGCATCCGCGGTGCGGCGCAATTGCTCGCGCGCGGCGCCGACGCGGGCAAGACGCGCTTCACCTCGCTGATCGTCGCCGAGGTCGATCGCATCGCGACGCTGATCGACCAGATGGAGCATTTCTCGCGCGGCCAGCCGATCGCCTGCGAGCCGCTCAACCTCTACCAGCCGATCCACCAGGCGATGGAGGCGGTGCGCGCGCGCCAGCTCCCCGGCATCCGCTTTGCCGAGGATTTCGACCCCTCGCTGCCGCTCGTCCTCGGCAACCATGACGCCATGGTGCAGATATTGCTCAACCTGCTCACCAACGCCTGCGAGGTGCTGGGCGCGCGCGACGACGGCACGGTGCGCATCGCGACGGCGTACCGCCACGGCCTCTCGATCGACAATGGCGACGGCCGCGGCCGCATCGCGCTGCCGATCGAGGTCGCGGTCAGCGACAATGGTCCGGGCGTCCCTGCCGAGATTCGCGGCGACCTGTTCGATCCCTTCGTCACCACCAAGCGCGAAGGCCGCGGTCTCGGCCTCGCTCTCGTGGCAAAGCTCGCGCGCGACATGGGCGGCACCGTCCAGCATATGCGCGACGGCGAATGGACCCGTTTCCGCGTCCACCTCCCCGCAGCGCAAAAGGGCCAGACGGCATGAACGGCAAGACGATCCTGCTCGTCGAGGACGATCCGACGATCGCGCTGATCATCCGCGAAACGCTTGCCGAGGAATGCGGCGTCTTCGCCGCGGTCACCACCGTCGCCGAACGCAATGCCTGGCTCGCCGCAAACGCGCCCGACCTCGTCATCACCGATGTCGTGCTGCCCGACGGCGACGGCATCGACTCGCTGCCCGGCGCCGGGCTCGACGCGCAAGTGCCCGTGATCATCCTGTCGGCGCAGAACACCCTCGATACGGCGGTGCGCGCGACCGGCATCGGCAGCTACGACTATCTGCCCAAGCCCTTCGACCTCGAGGACCTGACGACCAGCGTCCGCGCCGCGCTGGCCCGCCGCCGCGCCGAACCCGCCGCCGCCGTCGAGGCCGGTCCCGCCGACAGTCACGGCCTCGTCGGCCGCGCTCCGGCGATGCAGGCGGTCTACCGCACCATCGCACGCCTCGCCTCGAACGACCTCGCCGTCCTGATCCTCGGTGAATCGGGCACGGGGAAAGAGGTTGTCGCGCGCGCCGTCCACGCCACCGGCCTGCGCCGCGCCGGGCCGTTCGTCGCGATCAACATGGCGGCGATCCCGCGCGAACTGATCGAGGCCGAACTGTTCGGCCACGAAAAGGGCGCCTTCACCGGCGCGCACAGCCGCAACGCGGGGCGCTTCGAACAGGCAGCGGGCGGCACCTTGTTCCTCGACGAAATCGGCGACATGCCGATCGAGGCGCAGACGCGGCTGCTGCGCGTCCTCCAGAGCAACGAATATTCGACCGTCGGCGGCAGCCAGGCCTTGCGTGCCGACGTCCGCGTCGTCGCCGCGACCCACCGCGACATGCGCACCCTCGTCGCCGACGGCCGCTTTCGCGAGGATCTCTTCTACCGGCTCAACGTCATCCCGGTAACACTGCCTCCCTTGCGCGATCGCCGCAGCGACATCGCCGCGCTGATCCGCCACTTCGTCGAGGCCGGCCGCGCGTCGGGCCTTCCCGACCGCCAGTTCGCGCCCGCCGCGATGCAATTGCTCGAACGCTATGACTGGCCGGGCAACGTCCGCGAACTCGGCAACGTCGTCCAGCGCCTCGCGGTGCTGTCGCGCGACACCGTCGTTTCGGTCCGCGATGTCGAGGCGGTGCTCCACGAAAGCGGCGAGGGCCATCCGATCCTCGCCCCCGCCGACGCGATCGGCCGCGCCGTCGACGACTGGGCGCGCGAGGAACTCGCCGCCGCCGAACAGGACGGCACGATCCACGAACGGCTTCAGGCGATCGTCGAGGCCGCGCTGCTGCGCCGCGTGCTGCGCGACGTGCGCGGCAACCAGCTCGAGGCCGCCCGCCGCCTCGGCATCAACCGCAACACCCTGCGCAAGCGGCTGGGGCAGCTCGACATCGACCCGACGCGCGTGTGAAGCGGTCCCCGCGCCGGCCTCGCTTGGCTCACTGACCAAAAGCGGTCTCACAAGATAAGGACGATGACGATGGCCGAAGTGCTGGACGAGGGCCCCTTCTTTCACGGCACAATCGCGGATTTGCGCGTGGGTGATGTCCTGACCGCCGGATACCGGTCGAACTATCACCCGGAGGTGGTGATGAACCACATCTACTTCACGGCCATTGTGGACGGGGCCGGGCTTGCCGCTGAAATCGCGGCGGACCTCGCCGAAGGCGCTGCCGTCCCCCGCGTTTATGCCGTAGAGCCGACCGGGATATTCGAGAACGACCCGAACGTGACCGACAAGAAATTTCCCGGCAATCCCACCCGGTCGTATCGCAGCAGCGCACCGCTCAAGGTCATCGGTGAAATCACAGAATGGACCAGATTGACGCCCGAAGCCCTGCAGCTGTGGAGAGAACGGCTGACCGCACTGCGCTCCGACGAGCGAGCCGAAATCATCAACTGACGCACGGCGACACGCATCTTGCGTGCCGTTCGGTCGGATCGCGGCAAGCGATAGGACGCGGGCGACCGATTGCGGACAGGCCAATTGCAGACAGGCCAGGCTTTGATAGTATGCCTTGATCCAGAATATTTGGGAGGTAGCGATGCCCGGACCAATCAAAGGCTCATGCCTTTGCGGCGAAATAGGCTTCGTCGTCGATGGCAAATTCGGACCGGCCGGGCAATGCCACTGTTCGAAATGCCGCAAGGTGTCGGGAACCGATGGCAATGCCGTTTTCTATGCCGCGAAAGCCAGCTTCCGCTGGGTGAAAGGCGCGGACAATATCGCGACCTACCATGTCCCCGGTGAGCAGGGGTGGCAATCCAGCTTCTGCAAGACGTGCGGAAGTCCGACCCCGCACACCGATCGGGAAGGAAAGCTATATTTCGTCCCGGCGGGCTTGCTCGACGACGACCCGGGATTTCGTGGTTATGCCGCCCATATATTCGTCGGTTCGAAGGCGCCTTGGGTGTGCATAACCGACGGGGCGCCGCAATTCGCGGCAGGATTCCCCTCGGACAAGGCCGGTAGCTGACCTCGCGAAAAAGCCACCCGTCGCCGACCCTCCGCGGGCGCCGGAATGGCCTCTCACGACCGGTTGTGGACGTTGCCCTGTCGTGGCAGAAGAAAGTTGTGTTCTCGTTCTTGTTGTCTTTGGCGGTTACCGCTCAAACTCCGGGGTATGATATTTTCGAGCCCGGTAGGACCGCCATTATCTTTTCGACCATTGAGCATTCTGAGTGGTGCCCCGCTGGCAACGTGCGAATAGACTTGGTCACTGGCGAATTTGCGCTCACCCCGAGAGCGCCGCGGGAGGTCTGCCAAAATGCGGGTTTAGAAAGGTCTTCTAAGAGCGGGCGCCTAGATACGGCACGGCTTGAAGAAGTTAGGCGAGCGTATCTGAACGCGCAGTCTGCGGGGTTGGATATCTGCATCGACGATTTCATTCCTGAATCAATCATTGTTAGCAATGGCGGCACGCCCATTCTTGCCCTGACCAGCGGAGCCTATACGTTGGCCGCTCCCGAAAAGTTACAATGCTGGAGCGATGAAGCTAATAAGCTGGATCGCACCTTGAACGAAATTTTCGGCGCTTCTTAGGGCATAAACCCAGATAATCTTGATGACGGCTTTCCACCCCTAAGCGGTCCTTGGTATCCGAATCCGGTCACCCCGATCCGCGCCACCCGACACGACCCCCATTTCCCGGTTCCGGTATCGAGCATCCGGCAAAACAACGTCCAACAGAACCGATTTATGCGCCAAACCGTGGTCCCCGCGCACATTGTGTGTTTTCTATGCAACAGGTTTGTCGTAACGAGGCAACAATGGCGAACGGCGTTACGGTAACCGGCGAAGCGCAACCCGAAGGGCAGGGGACCCGTTCGCGCATCTGGACCTTTGCCGCGCCCGAATATTACACGCTGGCGCTCATCCTCAGCGTCGGCATCGCCACCTATATCTTTGTCACCGGCGACGCGCAGAGCGAACGGTTGCTCACGCCGGGGCTGGTCGCCGTGATCATGGTCGTCAACCTCGTTCCCGCGATGGCGCTGATCGTGCTCATCGGCAGCCGCGTGGCGCGCGCGCGCGCGATGCGCTCGATGGCGGGGGGCAGCGGGCGTCTCCACGTTCGGCTCGTCGCGCTCTTTTCGCTGATCGCCGCGGCACCGACGATGCTCGTCGTGATCTTCGCCTCGCTGCTGTTCCAGTTCGGGGTCGATTTCTGGTTTTCCGACCGCTCGCGCGGCATGTTCGAAAATGCCGCCGGCCTCGCGGAGGGCTATTATCAGGAGAACCAGCGCGAGGTCGGGGCGAACACGATCGCCATGGCAACCGACCTTGGCAAGCTCCTGTCGCAACTCCCGATCGACGACCCCAAGTTCGCCGATTATTATTTCCAGCAGGTTGTCGTCAGAAATCTCAATGAATCGGCGGTGATCGAGATCGGTGCTGACGGCGTTGCCCGAACCGCGGCAGCGGTCGACCCCGATGATCGTGCCGCGGAAAACCGGCTTCAGCCCGCGATGATCAAGCGTCTTGATGCCGGCGAGGAGGTCGTCGTTGTTCGCCAGCCCGATCGGATCGAGGCGGCGACGCGGCTTCCCGGCAAACCCAATGCCTATGTCTATGCGTCGCGCGATTCCAATGTGCCGGGTTTCCAGCAATCGGTCCGCGCCGGTACCGTGCTCGCCGACTATAATGCGCTGTTCGAGCGTTCGCAGCTGCTCCAGCTCCAGTTCAACGGCGCGCTCTATCTCGGCGCGCTGCTCCTGCTCGCGCTCGCCGTGATCGCGGCGATCGTCGTCGCCGACCGCATCGTTCGCCCGCTCGGCACGCTCGTCGGGGCGACGCGCACCGCCGCCGGCGGCGATCTGTCGGTGCGGGTGACGCCGACCGCGCACGACGACGAGATTTCGGTCCTCGCCCATGCCTTCAACCGCATGACCGAACAGATTCAGGGGCAGACCGGCGCGCTGCTCAGCGCCAACGAGCAGATCGAGGCGCGCCGAAGCTTCATCGAAGCGGTGCTCAGCGGCGTGTCCTCTGCGGTCGTCTCGGTCGACGCCGGCCACCATATCCTGCTCGCCAACGCCGCCGCCGAGCGGTTGATCGGGACCCCCGCCGACCAGCTCACCGGACGCCCGCTCGAACAGGTCGCGCCCGAACTCGCGCGCCTGATCACCGGCGACGAGCGCGAGGCGGTGGTCCAGCTCGCGCGCCGCGAGGGCGAGCCCGCGACACTTGCCGCCAAGGCGGTCGCTCAGGGCGACGGCTTCGTGCTCAGCTTCGAGGATATCACCCAGCAATTGCTCGACCAGCGCCGCGCCGCCTGGTCCGACGTCGCGCGCCGCATCGCGCACGAGATCAAGAATCCGCTCACCCCGATCCAGCTCGCCGCCGAACGCCTCCAGCGCCGCTTCGGCGACAAGGTCGAGGGCGATCAGGCGACCTTCCGCAAGCTCACCGACACCGTGATCCGCCAGGTTCACGATATGCGGCGCATGGTCGACGAATTCTCCAGCTTCGCGCGCATGCCCAAGCCGACCTTCGGGGTCGAGGATATCCGCGACATATTGAAACAGGCGGTGTTCCTGTTCGAGGTCGCCAAGCCCGACATCGCTTTCAGCGTGTCGGTCCCGAACGATATCGAACCGTTGGTGTGCGACCGCCGCTTGTTGTCGCAGGCGCTGACGAATATCGTCAAGAACGCGGTAGAAGCCATTGAAGAAAGTGTAAAAAATCTCGAATCTTCACCGATCGGCCACATTCGCGCGATCCTCGATATGGGCAATGATCGTGAAGTTGTGATCCGCATCGCCGACGACGGCATCGGCCTCCCCGAAGCCCGCGACACGATCGCCGAACCCTATATGACGACCCGCCAGGGCGGCACCGGACTCGGCCTCGCGATCGTCAAGAAAATCGTCGAGCAGCATTATGGCGAACTCGATTTTGCCGACAATCCGGCAGGAAAGGGGACGTGCGTGACACTCACGCTTCATCCCGACCGCCTCCGCCCGCTCGCAGGGCGCGGCGCCGACACGACAACAGGGCAGGCCGAATCGGTCCCGGGCCGTTCCCGGAACCGGCAGGATAGAGAAGATCATGGCGCTTGATATTTTGATCGTCGACGACGAGCGCGACATCTGCGACCTCGTCGCCGGCGTCATGGAAGACGAAGGCTATGAGGCGCGCACCGCGTCCGACAGCGACGCCGCGCTCGAGGCGATCCGCCAGCGGCGCCCGTCGCTCGCGCTGATCGACGTGTGGCTGCAGGGTTCGCGGCTCGACGGGCTTGGACTGGTCGAGGCGATCAAGGCGTTCGATCCGACGCTGCCGATCATCGTCATTTCGGGCCATGGCGGGCTAGACACTGCCGTCGCCGCGATCCGCCGCGGCGCCTTCGACTTCATCGAAAAGCCGTTCGAGGCCGAACGCCTGCTTCACCTCGTCGCGCGTGCGACCGAAAACGAGCGGCTGAAGTTCGAATATGAGCGGCTGCGCGAACGTGCCGGTCCCGCCGACGAACTCACCGGCACCAGCGCCGCGATCAACAATGTCCGTGCGACGCTGAAACGGGTCGCCGGCACCGGCAGCCGCGTGCTGATCACCGGCGCGGCGGGCGTTGGCAAGGAGGTCGCGGCGCGCGTCCTCCACGGCTGGAGCGGCCGCCACACCGCGCCGTTCCGCGTCATTTCGTCGGCGCGCATGGACCCCGAAACGGTCGAGGCCGAGCTGTTCGGGTCCGAAAGCGACGACGGCGCGATCCGCGTCGGCCTGCTCGAACAGGCGCATGGCGGTACCGTCTTCCTCGACGAGGTCGCCGACATGCCGTTGACCACGCAGGGCAAGATATTGCGCGTGCTGACCGATCAGAGCTTCACCCGCGTTGGCGGGCGGACGATGATCCGCGTCGACGTCCGGATCATTTCGGGATCGGCGCGCGACCTGATGACCGAAATCGCCGAGGGGCGTTTCCGTGAGGATCTCTATTACCGGCTCAACGTCGTGCCGGTGCACATCCCGTCGTTGCGCGAGCGGCGCGACGACATCGCGGCGCTGTGCGAACATTTTGTCGGCCGCTATGCCGCCGATCGCCGTGCGCCGCCCGCGGAAATCAGCACCGAGGCGATGGCGGCGCTCCAGGCGCATGATTGGCCCGGCAACGTCCGCGAGCTGCGCAACGTCATCGAGCGCGTGATGATCCTCGCGCCGAGCGACCGGCTCGGGCGGATTGACGCCGATATGTTGCCCGCCGAACTGGTGCGGGGCGGCACCGACATATTGCCCAACGCCGAATCGATCACCGCGATCCCGCTCAAGGAAGCGCGCGAGAATTTCGAGCGCGAATATCTGCGGATCCAGATCAATCGTTTCTCGGGCAATATTTCGCGTACCGCGACCTTCATCGGCATGGAACGCTCGGCATTGCACCGGAAGCTGAAGCTTCTGGGTTTGACCGACAATTCGGACGGCGAGGCCTGAGATCGATCGGCTTTGCGCTAGACCTGCGCGACGCTTTGCCGCATATTGGGCACGCCGCGACGAAAGCGGCGGTCCAGTCAGGGCCATCAAGCGGTTTTACCCGCCAAGAACAGGAGGCCAATGTGTCCGATAAAAACCAGAATCTCCAGGATCTCTTCCTCAACGCTCTCCGCCGCAGCAAGACACCGGTGACGATGTTCCTCGTCAAGGGTGTCAAATTGCAGGGCATCATCACCTGGTTCGACAATTTTTCGTTGCTTCTGCGCCGCGATGGCCAGTCGCAGCTTGTCTACAAGCATGCGATTTCGACCGTCATGCCCTCGCACGACTTCGACCTGTCGCTGCTCGGCGATAATCTGCGTGACGCCCCCGCCAGCAAGGGCAAGGCCTTGCAGGATGTGTTCCTGAACGCGGTGCGCAAATCCGACGAATCGGTGACGATGTTCCTCGTCAACGGCGTGATGCTGCAGGGCGATATCGTCGCGTTCGATCTGTTCTGCATGCTGCTCGAACGTGAGCGGCAGGTGCAACTGGTATATAAGCATGCGATTTCGACCGTGCAGCCCAACGGGCCGATCAATCTCACCGACAGCGAGCCCGAAGGCGACGCCTGATCGATCCGATGTCCGACAATGACGATGAGGTAACGCGCGGCGCCACGGCGGTGCTGATCGTGCCCGAATGGCATAACCAGCGCCTGTCGCGCGATCTCGACGCGCGTGCGGAGGAGGCGAAGGGCCTGGCACTCGCGATCGGGCTGGAGGTCGTGGCGGTTTATCCGTTGCGGCTGCGGCAGACGCGCGCGGCGACGTTGATCGGGGTGGGGCAGATCGATGCGATCAAGGCCGAAGTTGGCGAAGGTGCCGCGCAGCTTGTCATTGTCGACGCGGTGCTTACCGCAATCCAGCAGCGCAACCTGGAGACCGCGTTCGGGACCAAGGTCATTGATCGCACGGGATTAATTCTCGAAATCTTCGGCGAGCGCGCGGCGACGGCCGAGGGGCGGCTGCAGGTCGAGCTGGCGCATCTCGACTATCAGGCGGGGCGGTTGGTGCGCAGCTGGACCCACCTCGAGCGCCAGCGCGGCGGCTTCGGCTTCCTCGGCGGTCCGGGCGAAACGCAGATCGAGGCCGACCGGCGGATGATCCGCAACCGCATGGCGCGTATCCGCCGCAGCCTGGAGGATGCAAAGCGCACGCGGCAGTTGCAGCGCGCCAAGCGCCAGCGCGCGCCCTGGCCGGTGGTCGCGCTCGTAGGCTATACAAACGCCGGAAAATCAACATTTTTCAATCGCTTGACGGGAAGTGACGTCATGGCGGAAGATATGCTGTTCGCGACGCTCGACCCGACGATGCGCGAAATTCGGCTGCCCGGCATCGACAAGGCGATCTTGTCCGACACCGTCGGTTTCGTGTCCGACCTGCCAACCGAACTGGTCGCGGCGTTCCGCGCGACGCTGGAGGAAGTGACGACCGCCGACCTGATCGTCCATGTCCGCGACATCGCGCATCCCGACAGCGAGGCGCAATATGCCGATGTTGTCGCCATCCTCAATTCGCTGGGCGTCAACGGCCCGCAGGACGGTGGGGAAGGGGGCGCCGATGCGCCCGCGGTCATTCCGCAGATCGAGATATGGAACAAGATCGACACCGCCGATTCCGATGAGCGCGCGGCGATCGAAGAGATGGCGGCGCGGCGGAGTGACGTCGCGGTCATATCGGCGGTCAGCGGCGAGGGCGTCGAAGCGGCCCGGACGCTCATGGCGTCGCAATTGACCGCGCTGCACAGGGTCGAACGCATTTTCATCGGCTACGACCATGGCGAAGCGGCGGCGTGGCTTCACGCGCGCGGCGAAGTGCTGGGCGACGAGCCGCAGGACGACGGTCATGTGTTGACGGTACGGCTCGATCCCGCCGACAAGGCGCGGTTCGAACGGCTGTGGCCGGCTAGGACCGCTCCGACGCCTTGACCGCCTGCCAATGCGCTTCCTGCGCGTCGAGCGACAGGCCGGCCAGCGTTCCACCCGCGCGGTCTTCCATGGCGGCAAAGCGTCTTGCGAATTTCATGTTGGCGTCACGCAGGGCACTCTCGGCATCGACCCCGAGTTTGCCGGCATAGTTGACGACCGCGAAGAGCAGGTCGCCGACCTCTTCATGGCGTTCCTGTTCGTTGGTCGCCGCGGCCACTTCGGCGAGTTCCTCGGCGATCTTGTCGCGCGGGCCGTCGACGTCGGGCCAGTCGAACCCGACGCGCGCGGCGCGCGACTGGAGCTTTTCGGCGCGGAGCAGCGCCGGCAGCGACAGCGCAACGCCGTCGAGCGCGCCCTTGGGACCGTCGGCGGCGCGTTCGTTCGCCTTGATCGCTTCCCATTGCAGCCGCACATCGGACGTCGTGGCGTCACCGAAGATATGCGGATGGCGGCGCTCCATCTTGTCGGAGATCGCGGTCGCGACATCGTCGAAGGTGAACAGGCCATCGTCGGCCGCGATCTGGCTGTGAAAGACGACCTGAAGCAGCAGGTCGCCAAGCTCGTCACAGATCGCCATAGGATCGCCGCCGGCGATCGCGTCGGCAACCTCATAGGCTTCCTCGATCGTATAGGGCGCGATGGTCGAGAAGTCCTGCGCCAGATCCCATTCGCAGCCACCGTCAGGGTCGCGCAAGCGGGCCATGACGCCAAGCAGGCGGGCGATGGGGGATGCGGGGGATTCGGTCGTGTCTTGGAACATCCATTTATCCGATAATATATATTATGTTAAATTGGTCGAGAGAAGCGAAGGGAGCACTATCGGATTCTTTCACCGAGCGCCCGGATCCAGTCCCGCTGTTCGTCGGTATCCGGAACCTTTACCCCGCGCGCGGTCGCGATGGCGTCCAGCGCATCGTCGGCCGACTGCCCGGCACCGATCATGATTGCTGCCGCCAGAACCGACGAGCGGCCGATGCCGGCCCGGCAATGGATTGTGACCGGCTTGCCGCGTGCCGCCATGTCGTTCGCGAAACGCCCGAATGCGGCCGCATCATCAGGCAATCCGCGATCCGGGATCGGCCACGACAGAAACTCGATGCCATTGTGGTTGCACAGCGCAGGTTCCCGCGCGAGGTCCAGATCGTCGATCTCTTCGCGTTCAAGCAGACTGACGACGATCCCGACGCCTGAACGGGCCCAATGTGCGATCTCATCTTCGAGCCATTCGCCGGATCGAGGCCGCGCCATGATAGCGATGCGCATGTCGCCGGGGTTTTCGATCCAGTAGATCGTGGAAAGCATCAGCGCATTGGTTCCTTCGCCGGAGTCACGTCACGGCCTGCCATGTCCGGATCACGAGGAAAATCAGTCCGAAGATCGCGATCCAGGCCAGTGCCATCTTGACCCAGTCCTTCATCGGCAATTGGCGCGCGACGAGTGCGCTGACCACCAGCGCCAGCGAACCGATGCCCCAGATCAGATTGACGCCCATGTCGGTCACAACTGCACCTCCAGCCCGTCATAGCCCGGCTCGACGCCCGGCGGCAGTTCGCCGGCAAGGTCGTCGTAATCCATCGTATTGTCCATATGGGTGATGATCGCGCGCGGATTTCCCACCTTTTCCAGCGCCGCGAGCGACATGGCCAGATGCGGATGCGTCGGGTGCGGATAGCGGCGCAGCGCGTCGATCACGAACAGATCGACACCCTGGAAAAAATCGACCATTTCGTCGGTAAATTTCGAGAAATCAGTCGCATAGCCGATCTTGTGGACACCATCGCTGAAGATGAGTCCGCTGGCCTTGATCGGGCCGTGCGGCATTTCGATCGCCGACACCTCAAGGGGGCCGATCGATTGATGGTCGAGCAGGTCGATCGGATCGACCAACGCCGGATAGCCGGCGTTCCCCGCAAAGGCGTAGGTAAAGCGCCATTTGAGCGTGTCGAGCACATGGTTGCGGGCGTAAGCCGGCACCTGCGAGCCGCGCAGATGCATGATCTGGCGCAGGTCGTCGAGGCCATGGCAGTGGTCGGCGTGCTCGTGGGTCCAGATGATGCCGTCGACCGCCCCCACCTCGGCATCGAGCAGTTGCAGCCGCATGTCGGGGCTGGTGTCGACGAGCAGACGGAAACCGCCCAAGGAGATCAGGATCGACGAGCGACTGCGCAGGTTGCGCGGGTTGTCGGGATCGCACTGCCCCCAATCATTGCCGATCCGCGGCACCCCCGACGAGGTACCGCAACCCAGGATGCGAACTTTCATAGTGCGGCCTTCATGCCAGACGTGACGTCATGGCGCCGCCTTGTTGAACAAATGGTAGAAATTGGCGCTTGTTGCGGCGCCCAGGACCGCCCTGTCCTCGCCGCGCAGATCGGCGAGATAGGCGAGGGTGTCGGCGACGAAAGCCGGTTCGCCGGTCTTGCCGCGGTGCGGGACGGGGGCAAGGAAGGGGGAATCGGTTTCGATCAGCAGCCGGTCCTGTGGCAGCCACCGCGCGGTCGTCTGAAGATCGGCGGCGTTCTTGAAGGTCACGATGCCCGAGATCGAGATATAGAGGCCGAGCGCCAGGGCCTGCCTTGCAAAATCGTCGCTGGCGGTGAAACAGTGGATCACGCCGGGGAATGTCGTCCTGCCCATCTCCTCGCCGAGCAGCGCGAGCGTATCTTCCTCGGCATCGCGGGTGTGGACGATGATCGGCAGGCCGGTCGCCTGCGACGCGTGGATGTGGCGGCGGAAACTGTCCTGCTGCCGCTGCCGGTCGCTCTTGTCGTAATAATAATCGAGCCCCGTTTCGCCGATGCCGATGACGCGCGGGTGCGCGGCGCGCTCGACGAGCTTCGCGGTGTCGACGTCGGGATGATGGTCGGCGTCGTGCGGATGGATGCCGACGCTGGCCCAGACATCGTCGTTCGCCTCGGCAGCGGCGAGCACATCGTCCCATTCGCTTTCACGCGTCGCGATGTTGAGCATCGCGGTGACGCCGCGTGTCCGAGCGCGCGCCAGCACCTCGCCCTGCTGCTCGGCGAGTCCCTTGTAGTTGAGGTGGCAGTGCGAATCGACGAGCATCAGGCCTCCCCTTCCCCCCCATTCTCGTCGGCACCCTCGGGCAGTTCGAGGCGGGGGAAGATGGGGACGGGCTGGCCGACGGTGAAGCCGATCGCAACCAGCTTCGCAAGCCATTCGGCGTCATCGAGCGCCGCAAAGTCGCGCGCATCGGCGGCAATGCCCATCTGGTCGAGCAGGGTGTCGGCGGCGGTCGGCACGACCGGGCGGATCGCGATCGCCAGCGCGCGGACCGCGCGGAACAGCGTCATCAAGACCGCGCGCATCCGTTCGGGATCGGTCTTGCGCAGCGCCCAGGGCGCCTGGGTGTCGACATATTGGTTGCAGGCGAACACGGCGCGCAGCCAATCCTCGATGCCCACCGAAAAAGCGAGCTGGTCGAATTCCGCCGGCAAGCGCTCGGTCGCCATCGCGTGGAGGTCAGCGAGCAGGTCGTCATCCTCCGGCGCCGGCGTGTAATCGGCCGACAGTTCGCCGCCCAAATTCTTGAAAATCATCGACAAGCTGCGCTGTGCCAGATTGCCGAAGCTGTTCGCGAGATCGGCGTTGGCGGCGCGCACGATCGCCTCGGCCGAATAGGTGCCGTCCTGGCCGAAGCTGACTTCGCGCAGCAGATAATAGCGCAGCGGGTCGACGCCGAAGGTGTCGGCGAGGGTCATCGGGTCGACGACGTTGCCGAGCGATTTCGACATCTTTTCGCCGCGGTTGAGCAGGAAGCCGTGTCCGAACACCTGTTTGGGCAAAGGCAGATTGGCGCTCATCAGGAAGGCCGGCCAGTAAACCGTATGAAAACGAACGATATCCTTGCCGATCATATGGATGTCGGCGGGCCAGTATTTGCCCCATTCGCCGTCGGTATCGGGATAGCCGAGCGCCGACATATAGGTGGTCAGCGCATCGACCCAGACATACATGACATGGCCGGGCGATCCCGGTACCGGCACTCCCCAGTCGAAGCTGGTGCGCGAGACGCTGAGATCCTTGAGGCCGCCCTCGACGAAGCGCAGCACTTCGTTGCGGCGGCTTTCGGGGCGGATGAAATCGGGGTTCGCCTCATAGAGCGCGAGCAATTTGTCCTGATAGGCCGAGAGGCGGAAGAACCAGCTTTCCTCGACGGTCCATTCGACCGCGGTACCCTGTGGCGAGAGCTTGGCCTCCCCTTCCCCCACGATCAGTTCGCTTTCGTCGTAAAAGGCCTCGTCGCGGACCGAATACCAGCCCTCATAGCGGTCGAGATAGAGATCGCCATTGGCCTCCATCGCGCGCCACAGGGCCTGCGATGCGGCGTGATGCGCGGGGTCGGAGGTGCGCATGAAATGGTCGAAACTGATATTCAGTTTGGCATACATCTCACGGAAATATCCCGACATTTCGTCGGCGAGTTCGATCGTCGGGCGACCCTGGTCGCGCGCCGTCTGAAACATTTTGAGGCCATGTTCGTCGGTGCCGGTGGTCAGCCGCACGTCGCGGCCGCGGGCGCGCTGGAACCGCGCCATCACGTCGGTCGCGATCGCTTCATAGGCGTGGCCGATATGCGGGCGGCCATTGGGGTAGCTGATCGCGGTGGTGATGTAGAAAGGGGTGTTGGTTTCGGACATGGCCGCGCCTTAGCCGGTGCGGGGCAGAAGGGGAAGTGGCCCCTTCCGCCGCGTCAGCGCGCCGGCACGCCGCGCGGCGCCAGTTCGGCGAGGCAATTGCCGATCTCGAACCCGACCATCGCGCCGTCGTATGACCCGCGGATCGCATCGCGAACGGTGCGTTGCACCCTGTCCCATTGCGCGAGCACCGGCGCGATCTCGGCAACCGGGCGCTCGCGTGCGATGCGCGCGAGCAGGCCGGGGACGATGTCGATCACCAGTTCGAGTTTGGCGCGATTGGCTGTGCCGCCGACCTCGCGCGCGAGCGCTTCGCGCAGGCGATTGCCGGGGTCGCCCGAGGTGGCAATGGCGAGCAGCTTCTTTTCCATCGCGCCGACGTCGCTGTCGATCAGCGCGAGCGCCTTGCCGGGGACGCCGCCCGACGCGGCGACGGTGGCGCGAAGCTCGACCATATCGGCCATGGGGCGCAGTTCGTGCAGCCACGCCGTCATGACGTCATGATCAACCGGTTGAAAACGCACCGTTCTGCACCGTGACCGGATCGTCGGGAGCAGGCGCCCCGGCGAGTGGCTGATCAGGATGAAGACGGTCTGCGCCGGCGGTTCCTCGAGCGTCTTGAGCAAGGCGTTGGACGCGGCAGGCTCCAGATCGTCGATCGCGTCGACGATGATGACGCGCCAGTCGCCGAGCGACAGCGAGAAGTGAAGACGCGCCTTTAGCTCGCGCACCTGGTCGATCGTGATGTTGCGCGCGAGGTCCTTGCCCTTGTCCTTCACCTGTCGGTTGAGGTGGAGAATCTCGGGATGGTTGCCCGCGGCGACGAGGCGGTCGGCGGCGGTATCGCCGGGGTCGTCGAGCGGGATCGCGGCGCTCGCCCCGCCCTTGTCATGGGTGACGAGGAAGCGCGCGGCGCGCGCGGCGAAGGCGGCCTTGCCCATGCCCTGCGGCCCGGCGAGGAGCCAGGCGTGATGGAGCCGCCCGGCGGCCCAGGATTCGAGGAAGGTGTTTTCGGCGTCCTGATGCCCGATCAGAGCCATGGTTCGAGGTCCACGAGGATGGCTGACGTCACGGCGTCGGCTGAACCCTCGGCGGCGACAACGCGCCAGCGACCCGGTTCGGCGGCGGCGATGGCGGTGAAGCGCGCGGCGAGGCGCGCCTGATAATCGGCGGACTTGCTGCCCATGCGGTCGGCGCCGGCGGCGTCACGGACCGAGAGGCGCCTCGCGGCCTCGTCGGCGTCGACGGTGAGCAGGAAGCTGCGGTCGGGAAGCAGGCCTTCGGAGCCGATACGATGGAGGGTGAGGATGTCGGCATCGGTCACCCCCCCGCCGGCGCCCTGATAGGCGCGCGACGAGTCGACGAAGCGGTCGCAGAGCACCCAGGCGCCGCGTGCCAGCGCCGGGCGAATGGTGCGCGCGACATGGTCGGCGCGCGCGGCGGCGAAGAGCAAGGCCTCGCTGCGCGCGTCCCAGCGGTCGTCGCTGCCGGTCATCAGCAGGGTGCGGATCGCCTCGGCGCCGGGGCTGCCGCCGGGTTCGCGGGTGGTCACGACATCAACCCCGCGTTTCGTGAGCGCGGCCGCGAGGGCGCGGATCTGGGTCGACTTGCCGACCCCCTCGCCGCCCTCGAGCGTGATGAAGCGGCCGCTCACAGTCCGGTGAGCCGGTAGAAGCCGGTGCGCGCGCGGTCGAGCCAGCCGCCCTCCCCCACATCGGTCGCGGCGAGTAGCGGCGTGATTTGCGGCGGCAGGCCGTCGGGGGTAACGATAAGGTCGGCGACACGGGTGCCGCGCGCGATCGGCGCGGCGAGCGGGCTCTGGCTGCGCACGGTCGCGCGATAGCCGCCCCGATAGCCCGCGGGCACGGTCATGCGGACCGGGATGGCGGCTTCGGCTGCGAGCATGGGCTTTGCCCCCTGCCCGACATCGATCTGGCCGACCTTGGCACCAGCAGGGACGATCTCACGCCCCTCCCAGGCGTCGAAGCCCCAGGCCATCAACCGTTCGGCCTCGTCGCGGCGCGCCTTTTCGCTGCTCATCCCCGCGACGACCATGATCAGGCGGCGCCCGTCGCGCTTCGCCGAGCCGAGGAAGCAATAGCCGGCGTCGGCGGTGTGGCCGGTCTTGAGCCCGTCGGCCCCCGCGAACCGTCCGAGGATCGGGTTGCGGTTGGGCTGGACGATCGGCTTGCCATCGGGCGATTTGCCGTGCCGGAGGCTGGAAATTGAGAAATAGCGCGCATATCCCGCAGGATGGTCGCGGATCAGCCGGTCGGCGAGCATGATCAGGTCGGCCGCCGAGACCTTGGTGACGCCGCCGTCGGGCCAGCCGCTGGGAGTACCGAAGCGGCTCGACTTCATATCAATCTTTTTCGCTACCTCGTTCATTCTCTTGACGAAAGCATCCTCGCTGCCGTCGATGCCGACCGCGAGCGCGGTCGCGGCGTCATTGCCCGAGACGGTGATGAGCCCCTTGAGCAGTTCGTCGACGCTCACCTTCTCGCGGGCGCGGAGGAACATCGTCGAGCCGCCGCGGCGGGCGTTCCATTGTTTCCAGGTCGAGTCGTCGACGGTGAAGACCGTGTCGCGCGACAGCTTGCCCGCCTTGATCAGGTCGAGGACGACATAGGCGGTCATCACCTTGGCCATCGAGGCGGGGGCGAAGCGTTTGTCGGCGCCGCGCGAAAACAGGATCGCGCCCGAATCGAGATCCTTGAGCATCACGATCGGCGCCTGGGTGACATAGAGCGGACGGCTGACCGCTGCCGGCGCCTTTTGGGCGGGTGCCTTTTTCGCGGGCGGATTGGCGGCGGGCGCTGCGGCGGGGACAAGCAGCAGCGCGAACGCCGCCAAGGCCGCGCCCCCTGCCCTTGTTTTACTGTGCCGATATCCCGTCATCGGGCGTCAGCGGTCGCGCTGGACCTGCGCGTCGCGGAACCCCTTGGCCTTGGCCTTGCCGGCGGCGCTTACCGCCTCGGCCTCGCTGGCGAAGGGCCCCATGCGCACGCGCCAGAGGTTGCCCGCCTTGGTCACCGTGCCACCGACCGATTTCGCGGCAGCATTGGCCCGGCTCTGGCTGCTGAAGGCGGCGACCTGCACGGCATAGCTGCCGCTGGCGGCGGGTGCGGGCTTGGCAGCGGGCGGCGGCGTCGCCGGTTTCGCGGCGGCGGGCCTGGTTGCCGCGGGCTTGGCGCCCGGACCTTCGACGATGAAACGGTCGCCGCCCGGCGCGGGGGCCGAGGGGGTGGGTTTGCTCGCGGTCGCGGCGGCCATGCCGGCAGGCGCCGGCCTGTCCTTGAGCTTGTTGCGGAGCAGGACGAGCAACGTGTCGGGGGTGGCAAGCCGTTCGCCGACGGCGCCGCCGCTGCGCAGTTGCGCCTTTTCGGCCATCGGCGGATTGGTGCGGCGGACGCGCACGGCCGCGACGCCGCCGGTGAGGCCGAGCTGCTGCGCGGCGCCGCGCGACAGGTCGATCAACCGGTCATTGGCCATCGGCCCGCGGTCGTTGACGCGCACGACGATGGTGCGTCCGGTATCGAGTGCGGTCACCTCGACATAACTCGGCAACGGCAGCGTCTTGTGCGCCGCGCTGATCCCGTCGGGGTTGAAGGGCTCGCCGATCGCGGTCGGCGACCCCGCGAGTTCCTCGCCATACCAGCTCGCATAGCCGACATCGTCGTAATCGGCGATGTCGGACGGGGTGTAGGTGGTGCCGGCGACCGTGAAGGGCGCGCCGAGCTTGGGCGTGCCGTCGACCAGCGCGCTGCCGCCGGGCGCAGGCGCGGGCCCGGCCACGGAGCCGCCATCGCGCTTGCCATCGACACTTCCGCAACCCGCCAGCAGCAATGTCGCCGCCAGCATGACCCCCCTATTACCGATCGATTTCATCCGCCAGCAACCCCACAGACAGTGCGTAAAAATTGGAACAATTGTAATCGAGTATCGCACGATAATTGCCGGTCAGCAAATAAGCGGTGCGCCCCGGCCCGTCGGGTTCGAGCAAGGTCGCCTGGACGCGGCCGTCGGGCCAATTGCCGCCCGCCAGCTGGAAGCCATCGGCGCGCCATTCGGCGACAGAGCGCCAGCGGCTGTGACGCGCGAAAACGCGCGGGCAGCGGGTGGGTTCGAGCTTGCTGGCGACGCGCGTCCGGTTGAAACCGGCGGGAACGCTGACCGCGACGCCCCAGGGTTGCCCGGCGCGCCAGCCGGCGCGGCGCAGATAGGCGCCGATCGATTCGATCGCGTCGGCCTCGCTTGACCAGATATTCGCCTTGCCGTCGCCGTCGCCGTCCTCGGCGACCTGCAAATAGACCGAGGGCAGGAATTGCGGATAGCCGAAGGCGCCGGCCCAACTGCCCTTGAGCACCTGACGCGGGACGCCGCGTTCGACCATTTCGAGCGTCGCGAGGAATTCGGGTTCGAACAGGCTGCGGCGGCGCCCTTCATAAGCGAGGGTCGCCAGCGCCTCGGGCAGGTCGAAATTGCCGGTGACCTGGCCGTAAGCGGTTTCATGGCCGTAGATCGCGATCATGATGCTGGTCGGCACCCCGGTGCGCTGCTCGATGCGCGACAGCAAGGGCAGCAGCCGATCGTGGACGCGGCGTCCGCCGCCGATGCGCGCGGCGTCGACATGCTTGGCCTTGTACGGCGCGAAAGCGGGGATCGGGGTGTCGTTGCTGGGCGGCGCGCCGAGATTGTCGCGGTCGAGTGCGACGACCCGCGCGTTATAGCGCAGCCCCGCGGTGACGCGGTCGAAGGTCGCGCGCGACACACCCCGCGCCTGCGCCTTGGGCCACAGCGACTGGATATAGGTGTCGAAGCCGGGGTCGCCGCTCTGGGCGTGGAGCGGCGCCGAGGCGGTGAGCATCCACGCCGACACGAACGCCGCGAACAGCGAGAAAAAGCGTGTGATTCCGAAACTTGCAGTGCGCATCATGTCCCACCCCATAAGCAAGGTCTGACACAGATGCACGCTGAATGACCAGCCTGCGACCCGATGAAGCGAGTCATAAGCGCGGCGGACGGAGAACCGCCGGCTCGCCGCGCCGCCGGACAAGGTTTCGCTTGCCGCAAGCCGCGCGCGCGCTATGGCGCGGGCGGAGGACAGGTGGCCGAGTGGTTTAAGGCAGCGGTCTTGAGCCGGAGGCGGGCTTGCCCGCCGGAGACGACGCCGCTAGGCGACAATACCGCCGTGCCGCGATAAGCGGTGTCCGGATGGAAGTGTGGCCGAGTGGTTTAAGGCAGCGGTCTTGAAAACCGCCGTGGGTGCAAGCTCACCGTGGGTTCGAATCCCACCGCTTCCGCCGACCATAGGCTTATGACCGCAGAAATTATTCTACTTCGCTTTCGGCTCGACCGATGCAGGGCTGGATTTTTCGCCAAGCCTTGTTCCGGCCCCAAAACTTTAAGCGGAGATCACGTCCATCGCGATGCATCTCCAGAACGGTCGCGTCACCGAAGTCTGAGCTTTCCCAAACAAGCATGACATCATCTGGGCGATCAGGTTGGCGGTAAACCCAAGGCTTGCCGATATTGTCGGTATCAATAACACATCGTTCGACGTCAAAGATGTTCAATTCAACAGACGCAACGAATTCTGGCTCCTTCTTGCGTACTCCGCCGATATCATCGGCAATCGCCGCTGTCGGAACGCAGGCAACGAAAACAATGCAAACCCACTTCAATTTGTTCATTTAGCCCCCTCATTAATTTCGGCGTGCACAATGCGATGGCAGTTTGCGCATAGGCACTTCAAATCACCCAACCTTGTAATATGATTTTCCGCCATTTTTCCGACTTCTACGCGGTCATGATGAACTTCGATTACCGCAGCGCCGATCGGCAGACCGTATTCTTGGCCTGGATCTAGATTGCAGCGTTCACAAAACAACTTCCCGTGCTCTCTTATGAACTCTGCTTTCTTTTTTTTGCTGAGACCCCGCCCACGTTCTCGTTGAAGGTGCACGCGTAAGCGCCATGAACCCTCCCGAAACTCAGGATCGACTGTCTCAGTTTCTTCCGCTCGGCTTTTGGTGTCGCTATTTGACAAACTCCAAAAGCGAATGACGCGATTGCCCCAAATGTCGGGCGCAGGCCGATAATCCAAACGTCCTAAATCACCCTTACGTGACAGCGCGCTCAGTTCTTGAGCCATTCGGGAGAAAGCCGTGTAGTGACTACCAGCACCTTTTCCACCTGCCCCATATAAGTCATCTAGATCTTTCCATAGACGTGGATACTGCTCCCGAAACTTCTGAATAAAATCGAACGTTGAAAACGCAAAATCAGGGAAAGATTTCGTCACCGCAGAAACAGCCAGCTTCATCTCTCGCTCGTCCATGCGCTTCCCCCTCCCACTTCATACGCTTGCATCGTGACAAGATGACCTTGTCGGTCGACCCCCGGATTTTGTAGAACGTAACGTATGAAAACTCCGCATCAAATCGAAATTGATGGCTTGTTCCTTGCCGCATTGGTCGCGAAAATTGGCGGGCGAAGCACGAAATTCTTTACGTAGAGCGACACCTTTTGTGGGGCGGCTGCGGGTTTATTCGCCAGCTTGGTCTCCGTGCAGGGCGGCGGTCGAGAGTCGCGGCGCTGCTATCCGGGCGGCAAACCTGTCGGCCTGCGCAGGCCTCAGCGCGCCTCGACGGTCAGATGCGCGATTTCGGGAATGGATTTGAGGCGCTGGCGGATACTCCCACAATCGCCGCCCTCGACTGAAACGATCGCCGCATGCGCCGCCGGGCCGACGCGCCAGACGTGAAGGTCGGCGAGACGGATGTCGCCCTCGGTTTCAAGGGTCCGGCGGATCTCCTCCTCGAGCGCGGGTTCGCTGCTGTCGAGCAGGACCGACGCGGTGTCGCGGATCAGCGACCAGGCCCAGATGGCGATGACGACGGCGCCGACGATCCCGATGACGGGGTCGAGCCAGATCCAGCCGAGGTACCGCCCGCCGAGCAACGCCGCGATCGCCATCACCGAGGTCAGCGCATCGGCGAGGACATGGAGATAGGCCGAGCGCATATTGTTGTCGCTGTGCCGCGCAGGCTTGGCATGGTCGTGGTGGTCGTGATCGTGGCCGTGACCATGGTGGTCATGGTCGTCGTGCTCATGATTGTGGTGCGCATGGCCGTGACTGTGTCCCGGCCCATGGCTGTGACCGCCGCCGAGCAGCACCGCGCAGACGATGTTCACCATCAGGCCGATGGTGGCGACGATTGTGGCGTCGAGGAAGTCGACCGGGCGCGGATCAAGCAGGCGTTGCGCCGATTCAAAGGCGATACCGAGCGCGACGATCCCCAGGATCAGTGCCGAGGCGAAGCCCGCGAGGTCGCCGACCTTGCCGGTGCCGAAGCTGTAGCGCGGGTTGCGGGCATGTTTGCGCGCATAAGCATATGCGATGGCGGCAATGCCGAGCGCGCCGGCGTGGGTCGCCATATGAAAGCCGTCGGCGAGCAGCGCCATCGAGTTGTAGGCGATCCCCGCGACGATTTCGGCGACCATCATCACCGCGGTGATCGCGACCACCCACAGCGTGCGGCGGCCGTTTTCGTCGTGGCCGGGGCCGAGGAAGACATGGTCGTGGGTGAGGTCGTCGACCTGGCTATCGAAAGACATTGTGCCGCCCCTATTTGCCGTAGCGCCGGATGACCGTCAGCAGCTCGTCCGCCGCTTCGCTGCGCTCCGCGTCGGTGAGCCCCGGACGCGCGAGATGTTCGCGGACATGGTCCTCGACCAGTTCGTCGGCGAGCCCGAGGACCGCCCCGCGAACTCCCGCGACATGGTGCAGCACCGCCGAACAACTGGCGTCGTCGATGATCGCCTTTTCGATCGCGGCGACTTGTCCGGCGATCCGGCGGACGCGAGCAAGGAGTTGATCCTTGTTAGGTTTCAGATGCGACATGGGATAGCCCCCTACCCTATATTGCCTGTCATGAACAGCCGCAGACGCATCAATGCGCGCTGACTTTCGAGAAGATGTTCATCACCGCGACGCCGCTGATGATCAACCCCATACCGACGATCGCCGGCGCATCGAGCTTCTGGCCCTGAAATGCCCATGCGACCGCGGCGATCAGCACGATGCCCGCCCCCGACCAGATCGCATAGGCGATGCCGGTCGGGATGGTGCGCAGGGTCAGCGAGAGGAAATAGAAGGCGATGGCATAACCGGCGACGGTGACGACCGAGGGCAGCAATTTGGTGAAGCCCGCCGACCATTTGAGGCACGAGGTCGCGATGACCTCCGCCACGATCGCCAGCGCCAGATAGAGATAGTTCATCGCCTTCTCCTTCCCTGCGGCGTCAGCCCAACAGGCCGGCCGCCTGTATCAGCACCCAGATGCCGATGACGAGGAAAAGTACGGCGGCGACCTTGCGCACCGTGTCGAGATTGACGCGCTTGAGCAGTTCGTGGCCGAGGAAGATCGCCGGGACATTGGCGATCATCATGCCGAGGGTGGTGCCGGTCGTGACGAGCAGCACGCTGTGATATTGGGCGCCGAGCGCGATCGTCGCGACCTGCGTCTTGTCGCCCATTTCGACGAGGAAGAAGGCGACGAGTGTGGTCAGGAAGGCGCCGAAGCGCGGCTTGGGGGCTTCATCGTCGTCGAGCTTGTCGGGGACGAGGGTCCATGCCGCCATCGCGATGAAGCTGAGGCCGATGGCATAGCGGAAGACCGGGCTGTCAAGAAACGACGCCGCGGACGCGCCGAGCAGCGCGGCGAGCGCGTGGTTGGCGAGGGTGGCGAAGAGAATGCCGAAGATGATCGGCACCGGCTTGTTGAAGCGCGTCGCGAGCAGGATCGCGAGCAATTGCGTCTTGTCGCCGATTTCGGCGAGCGCGACGACGGCGGTCGAGGTGAAGAGGGCTTCCATGGATAGACTCCGGGGCCGGGCGGCGTTGCGATTCCAACGGACATCGATACCCGCCGCCCGGCCCGGACGTGGGGTCGATGCCATTGGTCTCGCCCAAACGCTTTCGCGTTTCCACCGCACCACGGCCTCTCGACCGAGTATGTTGACACGATGGCCCGTCCCGAACGGACGGCTGGCTACTCCCCAGATGACGGGGCGGGGTTAGACGGCGACGCTTCGGGAGGCAAGGCTTTTGGTTCCGCCTCCCCCGCATCCTTCGCCGCCTTGTCCGCCGCCGCGATGTCGGCGTCCATTGCCTTGGCGCGCGCGTCGATTTCCTTTGCCGCCTTGTCGAAGCGATCCTCGAACTTCGGCTCCTCCTTGCAGGCGGCGAGGAGCAGGGGCAGCAGGAGGAGCGCGGCGCGCATCAATAATCCTTGCGGTAGCGGACGCTGAAATTGGTCTGGCCCGATCCGCCGGCCTGGCTGAGGATCGACAGCGCCGGGGTCAGGCTGATTTCGAGCTGGGTCGCGGTGTAGCCGCGGCCGTCGGTGATCACCTCGATATAGATATCGTTCGTGATGTGCTGGCCCGCCGCGAGCGCGGTGCCGCGCCCCTGCGTATCGTCGGGGCTGAGGACGCGGAGGCGATCGATGCCGGTCGCCGATTGCAGCGCGCCGAGCGGGCTGAGGCCGCCGCTGCCGCGCAGGCTGTTGAGCGAGGCGGCAAGCTGGACCGCCTGCAGCGGCGACAGCGCGGTGATCGAATCGCCGAACAGGATGCGCGAGACGATCTCGTCCTGCGGCAGGCCGGGGACGCTGGAGAAGGCGATCTGCGGGTTCTGGGCGCGGCCCGACACGTTGACCGTGACGGTGACCTCGTCGAACGTGTCGCTCGCGATCAGGCGGATCGACGGATCATAGGCATCGCCGGTCGGGAAGGTCACCCGGCCCTCTTCGAGGTCGAACGAGCGGCCCGCGAAACCGAGCGTCCCGCGTACCAGTTCGATCTCGCCGGTGACGCGCGGCGCTTCCGTCGTGCCCTTCAGCGTGACGTCGGCCATCCATTCGGATTCGAGACCCATGCCGCTGACATAGATTTCGTCGCCGGCGCGCAGGCGGACGTCGAGGCGGATCAGGTCGAACAGGCTGCCGCCCACCGCGGCCATGCCGTCGCCGCTGATCCGCTGGCGCCCGGCGGGGGGCTTGCGGCGGACGCCGGTCAGCACCGGCACACTCGCGGCGCCCTGGCGGACGATCTTGTAGCGCGTTTCGGGAAGGCGGAGGTCGCCCGAGAGCAGCGCGGTCTGTCCTGCGACCTTTTCGAGCGTGAGGTTGCCGGTGGCGCGCGCCGCCAGATTGTCGCTGCGCGCAAGGCGGGCGTTGTCGAGCACGGCATCGATCTTCATCGGATAGCCGCTCGCCGCCGCAAGGCTGACATAGCCCGACGCCTTGACGATGCCGTCGCCGGCGGTCGCGGTCATCTGTTCGATTTCGAGGCGGTCGCCCGAGAAGCGGCCGTTGACGACCATGTTGGTCAGCCGCGTGCCATAGGTCAGATTCTCATAGGTCAGCGCATTGCCGCGCACGACCCCGTTCAGGCAAGGAGCCATCAGGCGGCAGCTGAAGTCAGCGGCGACGCCGATCGGCCCGGCGATACGCTGGTCGCCCGACCCGACGAAAGAGAAGAGCGTGTCAGCGGGGCCGTTGTAGCGGATGCCGCCGCTGAGCGGCGCGGCCTGCAGCCGCGTCATCCAGGTGCCTGCGCCGGGGGGCAGCGGGCGGAGCGAGGCCTGGAGGCGTCCGATGACGCTGCCGCGCTTGCGCATCACCGCGCTGGCCTCGCCGCCGTCGGCGAGCAGCTTGCCGGCGAAATTGACGTCGACCGGCTGGCTGACCGTCGCGGCGGTGGTGCGGGTGAAGCCGGTGATCGTCAGGCGTGCGTCGGCGCGCGGGAAGCTGTCGGCGCTGGCCTGTTCGAAATCGAGGCTGCCCGTCGCGCGGCCGCCGAGGCCGAGGTCGGGGTAGACGGCGTTGAGCATCGCGAGATTGACCCGGTCGAGCCGGCTCTGGACCATGATGCCGTCGCCAAACCGCCCCGCGAGCCGCGCGCTGCTGCCGCGGCCGAAATCGATGTTGGTCGGCAGTAGTTCATACCCATCCTTGCCGGGGATGATGCGCGCCGGGCTGGTGGTGCGGAAATTGATGCCGGTGGCGCGCCCCTGCACCGAGGCGCGCCACAGCTTCGGCTGGAGATCGGCGTTGGCGGCGACGCGGAAAGGCACGCCGCTCGTCCCCTCGACCAGAGCCTGCGCCTTGCCGGTGCCGTTCTGGTAATCGATCTTGACTCGGCCTACGGCGATATCGAATTCGCGAATGCGCGTCTGGGCGATCTGGATGTCGGCGATGATGCGCGGCTGGTCGTAGAGGATGACATCGGCATCGACGATCGCCGAGCCGATCGCGAGTTGGGCCGGCCCGGGCAGCACGACATTGTTGGCGCGCACGTTGATGGCTGCGGCCTGATACTGGCCGGTGGCGCTGAGGCGGACGAGGCCGCCCAGCCCCTGACCCGAGGCGTCGAGCTGGCCGACGAAGGGCCCGGCTGCGCTCTGCACGAGTTGCCCCTTGAAGCCGATGCCCGACAGGTCGCCGCGTTCGATATCGATCGTCAGCGGCCCCTTGGCGGTGAGCAGCACGACGTCGGCAGCGAGCGGGCCATAGTCGGTGTCGCCGGTCGCGGCGAGGCGGTAGCCGCCGGTTGCGCCGGTGATCCGCGCGACGAGGTTCTGGAGTCCGATGCCGAGGCCGGGGCGATCGGCGGTGAGCGTCGCGCGCGGATCGGTGATCGTGCCCGCGAGTTGCAGGCCGAGCGGGCCATATTCGGTCGACGACGCGCGGGCGGTCAGGTTGATCTGGCCGTTCGGGCTATAGCTCCCCTGCCCGCTGGTCACGCGCATCAAGGGTGCGTTGAGGCGCAGGTTGGCGAAGCGGATGATCCCGTCGGTGCCGTAGCGCACGTCGCTCGACGCCACGGCGTTGCCGCCGAGGACATTGCGGACGCCCGAGTTGAAGAGCTGGGTCGAGCGCGCGCGAACGCGGCCGACGATTTCGAACCCGCCGTTGGCTGCGGTCTTGAGGTCGGCGTCGGTGTCGATGTCGAAGATGCCGACGCTTTCGATGCGATAATCGTCGATGCGCCCATCGATCGCGCCGGTGTAGAAACCGCGGTTGAGGTCGGCGATCAGGATCGCCTTGGCGTCGATGCGGCTCGACCGCAGGCGCATATTGTCGCTCAACAGACGGCCGTCCTTATACGCGAGGTCGCCGTTGAGGCTCACCTGCACCAACGTGCCGCCGGCGACGGTGTCGAGGCCGCGGATGCGGCTGGCGCGGCCCGCGACGGGGATGAAGATCTGGTCGGGATCGACGCGCGCCTTGCCCGACAGTGTCAGCGCCTCGATGACGATGTCGTTGACCGCGAGGCTGGTCGCATTCGCCTGATATTCGACCGTCGGCAGGCGGAATTCGCCGTCGAGCCGGGCTTGCGCGCGCAGCCCGCTGCCGCGCACATAAGGGGCGATAGCGCCGGGCTTGAGCAGCACGAAGGCGACCTGCAACCCGTCGTAACGGCTGGTGCCTAGGTCGATACCGCCGCTGAGTCCGACGCGCGCGGCGTCGGACGAAATGCGGCCGTCGAGACCGACCTTGCGCTCGGCCAGCCGGGCCGTGAGGTCGATCGCGATTTCGGTGCCGAGCATGTCGGCGACGGGGCCGGCGGCGAGCAGGCGCGACGGCCGGGCCGTGCCCTTGACCGCGAACACCCCGTCGCGCGCGGCAAGGCCGAGGCGCGCGAGCGGCTGGCTGCCGAGGTTGCCGGTCAGCGTGCCGTTCCAGACCTTCCAGTCACCCTTACCCGAGAGTTTCGCGGTCAGCGGCTCCTTGAATCCACCCATCGCCGCGAGCACACCGCCCTGCGGCGCGTTGATGTCCATGTCGATCGACAGCCGGTTCGTCTCGGGCACGGCGTCGAGGATCAGCGCAAGCTTGTCGCCCTTCGCCTTGCCCCCGACCGTTTCGGCGTTGGCGGTGACCTGTGCGCGGCGGTCGGCGATCGCAACCTTGCCGGTGATGCGCGCTTCCTGCCGTTCGCCCGCGACGGCGGGTTCGAAGATGAAGCGGTCGACCTGCACTTTCGCGACATCGATATCGAGGTCGGGCAGCAAGGGTTCGCCGGTATCGGGAACCGGCTTGAACGCGGGTATCCGTGCCAGCGTCATCGTCAGCGCGGTCGCCGAGCGGATGTCGACATGGTTCGACAGGTACGCAAAGGGTCGCCAGTCGACCTTCACCTCAGGCGAGCGCAGGAAGACGCCTTTGGTATCAGACAAGGTGAGTTCACGGATCGACATCGCGCCATAGAGCGAGCCGTCGAGCCGGCCGATGCCGATCTTCATCCCGTTTTCGAATTCATATTTTTCGATCTGGGTGACGACGAAACGCCGCCCCGCATCGCTGTTAAGCCCGACGAGGAAGAGGCCGATCAGCGCGATCAAGCTGACGATCGTGATGCCGACGCCGCGCGCGATACGGCGCGGCCAGGACGGTTTTGCCTTTGGCGGCGGCGGGCTGTCGTCGAAGGCGGCGTCGTCGGCCATCAGAAAGCCTGCCCGATCGAGACATAGACGCTGACCCGGCCTTCACCCGGCTGGCGATCGATCGGGGTCGCGATGTCGAGGCGCATCGGGCCGAAATTGGTGTAGAACCGCCCGCCGATGCCGACGCCGTAGCGCAGGTTCGAAAAATCCGGGGTCGAGCCGCGATAGACCTGCCCCGCGTCGACGAAGCCCACGATCCCGTAATTGCCGAAGCGATAGCGTGCCTCGACCGCGACCTCGTTGACGCTGCGCCCCCCGATCGGGTCGTTGTTCGGGTCTTTCGGCCCCAGTTCCTGATAACCGAAGCCGCGCACCGAACCGCCACCGCCGGCATAGAAGCGCCGCGACGGCGCCAGATTCTCGCGCGAGGCGCCGAGGATCGAGCCCACTCGCACGCGCCCCGCGAGCACGACGCTGTCGGTCACCGGATAGTAGCCGCTCGCATCGATCCGGACGCGGGCATAGGGCGAGAAGCTGCCGCTGAGCGAGCCTTCGGGCTGGATCAGGGTGGTGACGCGGAACCCCTTGCTCGGGTTGAGCAGATTGTCGCTGCGATCGATCCCGAGCTGGCCGGTCAGGCCCGCGATATAATAGAGGCTGCGGTCGCGCGCGCCGAGGAGGAAACTATAGTCGTCTTCACTCGTGGCGATCAGATCGAGGCCATAGGCATAGGTAATCTTTTTCTGCCAGATCGGCGTCGATTCGCGGCTGACGCGGAAGCCGACGCGCCCGGTCAGCGCCTCGAAGGCGTTATAGTTGCTGCGCGACACTTCGGTTACCAGTTCGAAGGTGCGGTCGCGGCGCCCGGCGTTCGAGCGGCGGAAGGTGGCGGCGACCGCCTGTTCGCGCGTGCCGGCCAGACCCCGGATGATCAGCGCGCCTTCGGGCGGGAAGAGGTTGCGGTGAGTCCAGCCCGCCTCGATCCGAATGCCCTGCCCGGTGCCATAGCCCGCACTGGCGGCGAGGGTGCGCGGCGGCCCGGCTTCCTGCGTCACCAGCATCGTGACGAACTCGGTGTCGTCGCCCGCGCTTTCACCGGTCTTTTGCGGTTCGACCGACACGGTCGAGAACAGCCCGGTCGCGACGAGCGCCTGGCGGAGGTCGTCGGCCCTGCGGCTGTCATAAAGGTCGCCGCGCTTGAACCGCGCCAGCAGTTCGACATGTTCGACATCGAATGCGAGCTTGCCGGTGGTTTCGAACCCGCCGAAGCGCGCGCGGGGCCCGATTTCGACGGGCAAGGTGTAAACCCCGTCACCGGTCGCTCCATCGAGCAGGATGTCGCGTTGCCCGACGACCGCGAAGGGATAGCCCTCCTCGGGCAGTTTGAGCGCGATCGCCGCCTCGGCCCCCTGGACGCGTTGCGCGACGATCGGTTCGCCGATCGCCAGCGGGAAATTATCCTTGATCAGCGTTGGCGGCACCGTCGGCGCGGCGTTGATGACGATGTCGGAGAGGGTGTAGCGCTGCCCCGGCACGACATCGATAATCGCGACCAGCGACCGCGGACGCCCGGACTGACCCTGCGTGGTTGTGCCGGCGGGGCCATCCGCAGTTCGGTTTCCGCGATCAGTGCCGTCATTGTCGCTGCCGCCGCTGCGGTCGATCCGCGTTTCGACCTGGGCGTCATAATAGCCCTCCGAGGCGAGGATACGCCGCATCAGGTCGGCATCGGCGGTCAGGCGGGCGCGGACCATCGACGCATTGGCGGCTTCGCCATCGCCATCGTAGAGCGCCGACAGGTCGCCGAACAGGTCGGCGAGGTCGGCGTCGGTGCCGTCGTCGGCGGGCGCAAGGCCGTTGACCTGAACCGTGTAAGCGATCTTGACCGTTTCGTCGGCGGATTCGGGTTCGGCGAATTCGACCGGTTCGACGTTGAAGCTTTCGAGCGAGGGCAGCGGCGCGGCGAGTTCGGTGTCGCTGATCGGCGCGTCGCCGATCGCCTCGACCGCATCGCCGTCGGCCAGCGCCGGAGTGGGGGCGGGTTCGGAGCCGGGCGGCGCTTCATCTTGTGACGCGGCCTTTGCGGCCTGGCGGCGTTCGAATTCGGCGATCGATTCGAGCGGGACACCGAGTTCGGGGTCGTCCTCGGCCGAAATCGGCGGGATCGCGCGATCGAACTCGTCATCCTCGATGATCGGGTCGACCACCGGGAAGACCGCGTCGGGCGGCGGCGGGGTGGGCTTGGCCAGCGGGGTTTCGGGCGCGGAATCGCTGCCAGCCGTTTCGGTGACGGGCGGCGGTGACGGGGCTTCCTGCGCGTGCGCGGTCGTTGCGGCGAGGCAGAGCAAGGATGCCGACAGCGCGAGCGTGGGACGCAGCGACGTCCTCGTCGCGGTCCGGCGGATCAATTCGCGAAATTTTTCAGAATCTTGCATCTGCTGCCCGCTACCAGATGCGCTTCTGTGCGCTGGCACGCGGTCGCGCAACCAGATTCTGGCGGTTTTGCGATGACTTGCCGTGCGATGCAGAACCATGCCCCCTGTCTGCGCGATCGATCGGCACTCCGTCGATCACTGCCGTCGTCGGCTTTCGCAACGTGGCGAACGGCATAGAGTTGCGTAGTCGCGGCTGCGGATCACATTTCCGCGCGCAGGTGGCCGGCCATGATCTCGGCCTGACGGTTCACCGACAGGTTCGCCAGCGCGTAGCTTCGCGCCGCTTCATCGGCATATTGCCCCTTGTCGAGCAGATCGCCGAGCAGTTTCGCGAGGCCGACAACGTCGCCTTCGTCGAACAAATGCCCCTGCCCGCCCATCACTTCGGGGATCGCGCCCGATCGGCTGCCGACCATGGTGCGACCGCACGCCATCACTTCCTGGATGACGCGGCCGTACTGCTCCTTCCACTTGGGGGTGCTGAGCGACGGCAGGACGACGATGTCGGCCGCGTTCATGTAACGCGCCATGTCTTCGTGCCGCGATTCGAAAAAAGTCACGCGATCGGATAGTCCGAGCCGCTCGATCTGCGCCTGGAGCTGCGCGGTGTAGCCCGAGGCGCCGATGAAATCGTCGATCAGGAACTGCCAGGGGCGGTCACGGATGCGGTCGAGCGCGTCGATCAGGACATGGATGCCCTTTTCGGGGGTCTGGCGCCCGAAATAGGCGATCACCGGCCGGGTGAGACCGAGCTCGGCGCGCACCGCGGCGCGTTCGGCTTCGGGCAAGGGCTGGAACAGGCGCGGGTCGAAACCAATCGGTACCTGCGTCGCGGTGAGGCCCATTTTTTCGATCAGCGCGGTGCCGTCCTGGCTGAGCGTCAGCACGCGATCGACCTTGCGGCGCGCCGAGCGGCGAAGCCACGCCTTGACCAGCGCCGAGGCGATGCCGGCGGGGTTGCGGGTTTCTGCCGCCTTTTTGAGGTCGATGCCGAGGCTTTGCGGCATATTCTCGGCGGTGAGCGACCATAGCCGTGCGTTCGGCGCGACCTGTTTGGCCTGCCGCACCATCATGCTCGCGGGGTCGCTGTCGCAATAGATGTGCGTCGGCTGGAAGGTATCGACGACCGCCTGCAGCCCCTGCAGCTGGTGGGTGCGCTGGTTGGTGCCGGTGAGGTCGAGCAGCGTGAGGTCGTAATTTTCGGGCGGAAAGTCGGGGGTATCGCGCCACTGACCGCCGACGAAATGGCGGCGCGGCACGACGAGATGGACGGGAATGCCGAGCGCGCCGATTTCGCGGAACAGCGCGCGGTTCACCGGCTCGTGGCACGAGAGCGAGATGGCGAGGAGACGCGGGGTGGTCACGCGGCAAAGGTGGCGATGGTGTGGCGGGCCTCGTCAGCGATCGAGGCCGAGGGCGCCCAGCCAAGCGCGCCGAGCCGCGCGATGTCGACCGTGAACGGGCTGCGGAAGGCGTCGGTACCGTCGCCATAGGTGATCGGTACCGGCTGCGGCGCGGCGGCGGCGATGGACTCGGCGAGCGTCTGCATCGTGATCGCGCGTCCGGCGCCGAGGTTGAAGAGATTGTTCCAGCCGCTCGTCGCGCGCAGCAACAGCTCGACCGCCGCGATCGCATCGCCGAACGGCAGGATGTCGCGATAGCTCTGCCCGTCGTTGCGCAGGCTCATCGCACCGGTTTCGGCGACCTGGCGGCAGAGGTCGAGGAAGATCAGCCCCGCCTGTTCGCCGAGATCGCCATGCGCGGGCGCGCCGACCATGTTGGTCGGGCGCAGGATCGCGATGCGCTCGGCGACGTCGCTGGCGGTGAGATCGCCCTCGATCGCGAGGTGCGTCTTGCCATAGGGATGGCCCGGCGCCTTGGGCATGTCCTCGGTGTAGGTCTCGGGGACGGTGCCGCCATAGACGTGGAAGGTCGAGAAATGGACGAGGCGCGTCGTCCTGCCCTCGCGCAGCGCGGCGAGGCACGCGGCGGCGGTGCTGCGGCCCTGTGCCATCGCGGCGTCGGCATCCTTGCCGGCCGCCTGCGCGCCGGGCATCGCGAGGTTGACGACCGCGTCGAAATCGCCGCCCGGCAGGTCCGCGTCGCGGCTGCTGTCGTAGCGAAAAGAGGCGATGCCGTGCTGGGCGAGCCATGCGGCGCGTGCGGGCGTGTCCGAACGCACGGTGACCGCGACGTCCCAGGCGCCGGCCAGCGCCTCGGCCAGCCGCGCCCCGAAATATCCGCTGCCGCCGACGAGCAGCAGCCGGCCATCAGCCATGGCGGACGTCCCAGTTGTACGGGATCTTGTCGGTGAACGGGTCCATCCGGTCGATCTCGTCGGCCGAATGGACGTGGGTGGTGCAGTTCGCGACGATCGCCGGATACTGACCGTAACCCTTGAAGCCGTTCCAGACGAAGGGCGGCACGGTGACGAGGCAATAATTATCCTCGCCCATGAAGATTTCCTGGAGTTCGCCGCGCGTCGGCGAGCCTTCGCGGTCGTCGTAGAGGACGAATTTGATGCGGCCGTGGACGACGGCATAGTTCAGCGTCATTTCGCTGTGGATATGCCAGGCTTTGATCGCGCCGGGCTGGACGCACGAGAAATAGATCTCGCCGAAGCGGTCGAAATGCGGCGCGTCGCTGCGCAGCATGTGCATGATCTTGCCGCGCTCGTCCGCTATTTGCCGCAGCGGTGTAATCAGGACGCCGTCGATCATGCTATTCCCCTTGGGTTGGTTCAGGCCGCCCAGGCGAGCGATTTCGCTCGCGCCTCGGCGACGAAGGTTTCGATATCGTGACGCGTCTGGTCGAGCGCCGGCGCCTGGTCGGCGACCACCGCCTTGTACCAGCCCGCAGTCAGCGCGACGCCGCCGGCGAAGTCCAGCGTCGGCGCCCAGCCGAGCTTGTGATACGCCTTGTCGATCGACAGGCCGAGCAGGCCCGCCTCGTGCACCGCGCCGGCTTCCGCCGCGTTGATCCATTCGCCGGGCCAATGCTTGAGGAATTCGGTGACCAGCCGCTCGACCGAGCCATTGGCTTCGACCCAAGGGCCGAAGTTGAACGCTTCGGTGACGTCCGCCGGCGATTTTACCCGCGCGGTGGTTGCGGCGCCGCCGAGCAGTGCGCCGAGCCAGAGATAGCCGCTCAGCGATTCGAGCACATGCTGCCAGGGCCGCGTCGCCGACGGGTTGCGCAGGCGGATCGCCTCGTCTTTTGCCAAGCTGCGCACGCAATCGGGGACGATGCGGTCGAGCGACCAGTCGCCGCCGCCGATGACGTTGCCGGCACGCACCGTCGCCATCTTCACCGGGCTGTCGGGGGCGGAAAAGAAGCTGCGGCGATAGCTGTGCGCGACGATCTCGGCGGCGCCCTTCGACGCGCTATAGGTGTCGTGGCCGCCCATCGGATCGTCCTCGCGGTAGCCCGACAGGACTTCGCGGTTCTCGTAACATTTGTCCGAGGTGACGCAGACGACCGCCGCCGGATGGCCGGCGCGGCGCAGCGCGTCGAGCAGGTTGACGGTGCCCATGACGTTGGTCGCCATCGTCTCGACCGGATGGTCGTAGGAATAGCGGACGAGCGATTGCGCCGCGAGGTGGAAGACATAGTCGGGCCGGTGCGCCGTCACGACGTCGTACAGCGCATCGGCATCACGGACGTCGCCCAGGATATGCGTCATCCGGTCGGCGAGGCCGAGGCTGTCGAAATGCGACGGGCCGTCGTCGACGCGGTGCGAGAAGCCGACGACATTGGCGCCCAGCGTCAGCAGCCATTCGGCCATCCACGAACCCTTGAAGCCCGTGTGACCGGTGAGCAGAATCGTCTTGCCGCGATAGGCGTCGCCGAACATGCCGCCGCTTACCACTTCTTCCAGGGCGCCTGCCCGTCGGCCCACAGCTCGTTGAGCAGCGAATATTCGCGCGGCGTGTCCATCGGCTGCCAGAAACCATTATGTTCGTACATCATCAACTCGCGGTCGGCGGCAAGGCGTTCCATCGGCTCGCGTTCGAGGATCAGCTCTTCGCGATCGTCGAGATAGTCGTCGACGAAATTGCGGTTGAAGACGAAGAAGCCGCCGTTGATGTGCCCGCCCGACACCTGCGGCTTCTCGTTGAAGCTGGCGACGACGCCGCCCTCGGTCCCGAGTTCGCCGAAGCGGCCCGGGGGATAGACGCCGGTCAGCGTCGCGGTCTTGCCATGGCCCTTGTGGAAATCGACGAGGCCCGAAATGTCGACATCGCCGACACCGTCGCCATAGGTGGCGCAGAACTGATCGACCCCGTCGAGATAGCGCGCGCCGCGGCGGATGCGGGCGCCGGTCATCGCATCCTCGCCGGTCTCGGCGAGCGTGACTTTCCAGTCCTCGGTCTGGTGCTTGTGGAATTGCAGCCGGTCCTCGCCGCGCTTCGACAGGTCGACGGTGACGTCGGACGACTGGTTCGCATAGTTCAGGAAGAAATCGCGGATGATGTCGCCCTTGTAGCCGAGCAGCAGGACGAAGTCGGTGATGCCGTGCGCCGCATAGATTTTCATGATGTGCCACACGATCGGCTTGTCGCCGATCGGCACCATCGGCTTGGGCAGCGTTTCGGACACTTCGCGCAGCCGGGTTCCCCGGCCGCCACAGAGAATCAATGCTTTCATAGGGGTGAGCTCGTTCCGTTCTGATTGTCAGGATGTGGCGGAATCAATTGGGCTATCAAGCGCCCGCTCGGTAGCCGCAAAGCCAAGACGCTGCAACGCGCTTCGAACCTTGATCGCCAATTCATGTGCCGCAGAACGTCACATAAGGGTCATTTTCGGCCGAGCCGGGTTGGGCATAGCCGGCCCAGTCGGCGCGTTCGACATGGGGCGCGCGCACGACTTCGAGCAGCGCTTGGAACGGCGCCAGATCGCCCTGCTCCGCTGCCGTCAGCGCTTCTTCGACCCGGTGGTTGCGCGGGACATAGCGCGGGTTCACCGCATCCATCGCCGCGGCGCGTTCGAGCGGATGGATATCCTCGCGTTCGAGTTCGGCCCACCAGCTGGCAATCCAGGGCGCCATAACCTCGGGTTGCGGGAGCAGGGCTTCGAGTTCGCTCGCATCGCCGCGCAGCAGCATGGCGAGGGCCCGGAAGAAGCCGGTAAAATCGATCGCATGGTTTTCGAGTTCGCCGAAGAGATTGTCGATCAGCTCCGCATCGCCCTCATGCGCGCTGGCAAGGCCAAGCTTGGTTCGCATGCGGGCGAACCAATGGGTGCGAAAGCGGTCGGGGATCGCATCGACGAGTCCCTTGGCCTTCTCGACGTCCGCCGGATCGACGGCGTGGATGGCGGGCAGCAGGGCTTCGGTGAAACGTGCCATGTTCCAGTGGAGGATCTGCGGCTGACGGCCATAGGCGTAACGGCCATTGGCATCGATCGAGCTGAACACCGTGTTGGCGGAAAAGCGGTCCATGAAAGCACAGGGGCCATAATCGATCGTCTCGCCGCTGATCGCGACATTGTCGGTGTTCATCACGCCATGGATAAAGCCGACCCCGAGCCAGTGCGCGACCAGTTCGCATTGCAGGCCGATCACGCGGTCGAGCAGCGCGAGATGCGGGTTGGGGCTTTTCGCGAGGTCGGGAAAATGGCGCCGAATGCTATAGTCGGACAATTGCACGACATGCTCGGCGCCGAAATGCGCGGCGAAGAACTGGAAGGTGCCGACGCGGATATGGCTGCTCGCGATTCGAGTCAGCACCGCGCCGGGGTGGGCGCGTTCACGCTGGACGCGGTCGCCCGTCGCCACCGCCGCCAGGGCGCGCGTGGTCGGCACATGCATCGCCGCCATCGCTTCGGAGACGAGGAATTCGCGCAGCACCGGGCCGATCGCGGCCTTGCCGTCGCCGTTGCGTGAGAAAGGCGTCGGGCCAGATCCCTTGAGCTGGACGTCGAAACGCGCGGCATCGGGGGCGACGATTTCGCCGAGCAGCAACGCGCGGCCATCGCCGAGCTGCGACGAGAAGTGGCCGAACTGATGCCCCGCATAGGCAAAGGCGAGCGGATTGGCGCCGCCGGGCATCGCCTCGCCTGAAAACAGGCGCGCGAGCGTGTCGTCGCCGGTGCCCGCAACGTCGAGGCCGAGCTTTTTCGCCAGTGCATGGTTGAAGACCAGCAGCTTCGGCGCCGAGGGCGGCGCGGCTTCAGCGGGGGCGTAAAAGCCCTCCATGTCGCGGTGGAAACTATTGTCGAAGGCGAAATCCATGGCCCTGCTCCTCGCCTTTCTATGTCGAGCCTGTCGGGCGCGAATGCAAGCGCCGGGCGTCAGCGCCGGTGCGCGAGGAACCAGTCGTAGGTCGAGGCGATCCCGTCGCGCAGCGCGATGCGCGGCGACCAGCCCATGCCGGCGAGCTTGGCGTTCGACATCAGCTTGCGCGGGGTGCCGTCGGGTTTGCCGGTGTCGAGGACGATCTCGACATCGGCGCCGACGACCTGACAGACGAGGCGCGCGAGGTCGATGATCGCGATGTCGGTTCCCGATCCGACGTTGATGTGCCCGGCGTCCGAATAGCGCTTCATCAGGAAGACGCAGGCATCGGCGCAATCGTCAACATGCAGGAATTCGCGCATCGGCGTGCCGCTGCCCCACAAAATCATCGTCTTGGCGCCGCTGGTCTTCGCCTCATGCGCCTTGCGGATCAGCGCGGGCAGCACATGGCTGGAGTTGAGGTCGAAATTGTCGCCGGGGCCATAGAGGTTGGTCGGCATCGCCGAGATATAATCGGCGCCATATTGTCGGCGATAGCTTTGCGCGAGCTTGATGCCGGCGATCTTGGCGATCGCATACCATTCGTTGGTCGGCTCGAGCGGGCCGGTGAGCAACGCCTCCTCGACGATCGGCTGCTCGGCGAACTTCGGATAGATGCACGACGAACCGAGAAAGCAGAGTTTCGCGACGTCGGCGCGGTGCGCCGCATCGACGATATTCGTTTCGATGACGAGATTCTGGTAGAGGAAATCGGCCGGAAAACTGTCGTTGGCCAGGATTCCTCCGACCTTCGCCGCCGCGAGGAAGACCGCGTCGGGCCTTTCGCGCGCGGTCCATGCGCGCACCGCCGCCTGATCGAGCAGGTCGAGCATATCGCGCCCAGCCGTCAGGACCTCGCAATTCTCATCGGCAAGCCGGCGTACCAGCGCGCTGCCGACCATGCCGCGGTGTCCCGCGACCCAGACGCGCTTGCCCGCGAGCGAAAAGGCCTCAGTCATGCGACGGGGTCGTGCCGGCCTTGTATGCCGCGACGTCGGCGGCGACCATTTCGCGGCACAGCTCGCGCACCGAGGTTTCGTGGCGCCAGCCAAGCTTTTGATGCGCCTTCGACGGGTCGCCGATCAGCAGGTCGACCTCGGTCGGGCGGAAATAGCGCGGGTCGACCTCGACGAGGCATTTGCCGCTGGCCTTGCAATAGCCCTTTTCGTCGACGCCCTCGCCCTTCCACTCGAGCGCGATGCCGACATCCTCGAACGCCCATTCGACGAAGTCGCGCACCGGCGTGGTTTCGCCCGTCGCGAGGACATAATCGTCGGGCTCGTCCTGCTGCATCATCATCCACATGCCGCGGACATATTCGCGGGCATGCCCCCAGTCGCGCTTGGCGTCGAGGTTGCCGAGGTACAGCTTGTCCTGCTGGCCGAGGCTGATCGCCGCAGCGGCGCGGGTGATCTTGCGCGTGACGAAGGTCTCTCCGCGCAGCGGGCTTTCATGGTTGAACAGGATGCCGTTCGACGCATGCATGCCATAGGCTTCGCGGTAGTTCACGACGATCCAATAAGCATAGAGCTTCGCCGCCGCGTAGGGGCTGCGCGGATAGAAGGGCGTGGTTTCGCGCTGCGGCACTTCCTGGACGAGGCCATAAAGCTCCGAGGTCGAAGCCTGATAGAAACGGCAGCTCTTTTCCATGCCGAGGATGCGCATCGCCTCGAGCAGCCGCAGCGTGCCGATCGCGTCGCTGTTCGCGGTATATTCGGGGGTCTCGAAACTTACCTGCACATGGCTCTGCGCCGCGAGGTTGTAGATTTCGGTCGGTTTCGTTTCCTGGACGATGCGGATCAGGTTGGTGCTGTCGGTCAGGTCGCCATAATGAAGGTGGAAACGCGAGTTTTCGACGTGCGGGTCCTGATAGATATCCTCGATCCGGCTGGTGTTGAACGAAGATGAGCGGCGCTTGAGGCCGTGGACGACATAGCCCTTGTCGAGCAGCAGCCGCGCGAGATAGGCGCCATCCTGTCCGGTAATTCCGGTCACAAGGGCAATTTTTTCCTGTTCCGCCAAGACTTTATTCCTCGTTCCGGGGAGAGTGTTCGAGCGCGTGTGATCCGCGCTATTCGGCGGTGCATCCCTTTCCGCGCCTTGCCCGCGAAGTCAACCGGGCTGTTGCCCGCAGGGGAACTTCGCCCTTGTTGCCAAAGGCTCACATGTCTATCGCGGCCATGCTGCGGTGCCACAAACCGCATCCGACAGGAGATGATTGTTGACCGTGTTGATTACCGGGGCCGCCGGATTTATCGGTTTCCATCTCGCGCGGCGGTTGATGGGCGAAGGCCGGCCGGTGATCGGCATCGATATCGTCAACGACTATTACGACCCGGAGCTGAAGCGCGCGCGGCTGGCGAAATTGTCGGCGGAATATGGCGATCTCTTCACCTTCCGCCAGGTCGATTTCGCCGACGCGACCGCGCTCGACGAAGCGCTCGCCGACCTGAAATTCGCCGATATCGCGCATCTGGGCGCGCAGGCGGGGGTTCGTTATTCGATCGACAATCCGCGCGCCTATGTCCAGTCGAACCTCGTCGGGCACCTCAACCTGCTCGAAGTCGCGCGGACCCGCGGTGTGCCGATGGTCTATGCCTCCTCCTCGTCGGTCTATGGCGGCAACAAGACCCTGCCCTTCCGCGTCGAAGACCGCGTCGACCATCCGATGTCGCTCTATGCCGCGACCAAGAAGGCCGACGAACTGATGAGCGAGACCTACGCCCATCTCTATCGCATCCCGCTGACCGGCCTGCGCTTCTTCACCGTCTATGGCCCCTGGGGCCGCCCCGACATGGCGATGTGGATCTTCACCAAAGCGATTTTCGAGGGCACGCCGATCCAGGTGTTCAACGCCGGCGCGATGCGCCGCGACTTCACCTATATCGATGATATCGTGTCGGGGGTCGCCGCGTGCATAGCCAATCCGCCGCCCGACGACGGCGAACTCAAGGCCGGCGGCAGCGTCGCGCCGCACCGGCTCTACAATATCGGCAACAACCGGTCCGAAGAGCTGACGCGGATGATTTCGCTGATCGAGGAGGCCTGCGGGCGCGAGGCGATCAAGCAGATGGCGCCGCTGCAACCCGGCGACGTCCCCGAAACCTATGCCGACATCAGCGCGATTTCGGGCGACCTCGGTTACGAGCCGACGACCCCGATCGACGTCGGCATCCCCAATTTCGTCGCCTGGTACCGCGACTATCACGGGCTTTGACGCCTCCCCCACTCCCCCAAGGACCGCTGCAAAAGCGGCAAAGGATCAGAGCGAAATGAAAATCGTCGTCGTCGGGCTGGGCTATGTCGGATTGCCGCTCGCGGTCCAGCTCGCGAAGCATTTCGACACCGTCGGGCTGGACAGCAATGCTGCGCGGATCGCCGAGCTGCGCGATGGTCACGATCGGACGGGCGAGGTCGATGCTGCGGCATTGGCCGCGTGCGGGCTGGCGCTGACCAGCGATGCGGCGGATTGCAGCGGCGCCGACCTCTATATCGTGACCGTGCCGACGCCGATCGATGCCGACAACCGCCCCGACCTGTCGCCGGTGCGCAGCGCGACGCGCACCGTCGCGGCCCTCCTCGACGCGGCGAAAACGCCGACGATCGTCTATGAAAGCACCGTCTATCCCGGGGTGACCGAGGATATTTGCGGGCCGATGATCGAGGAATTGTCGGGGCTGGTGCGCGGGCGCGATTTTTTCCTCGGCTATTCGCCCGAGCGCATCAATCCGGGCGACCGCGAGCATACGGTCGACAAGATCATGAAGGTGCTGGCGGGCGAGAATGACCAGATCACCGAATTGCTCGCAACCGTCTATGGCAAGGTGACGAGCGGCGGGGTGTTCCGCGCCAGGTCGATCCGCGCCGCCGAGGCCGCGAAGGTGATCGAGAACGCCCAGCGCGATATCAACATCGCCTTCATCAACGAAGTGACCAAGATTTTCTCGGCGCTCGACATTTCGGTGTGGGATGTGCTCGACGCGGCGCGGACGAAGTGGAATTTCCTGCCCTTCGAACCCGGCCTGGTCGGCGGCCACTGCATCGGGGTCGACCCCTATTATCTCAGCCACCGCGCGCAGGAATTGGGTATCGACCCGCAGGTCGTGCTGTCGGGCCGCGCGATCAACGACGGCATGGCGCAGTGGATGGCCGACGGCATCCACGCCGCGCTCGGCAAGCCGGGCGCCGACATCCTGATCCTGGGACTGACCTTCAAGGAAAACGTCCCCGACCTGCGCAACAGCAAGGTCATCGACCTGGTGCAGGCGCTGCGCGGACACGGCCACAGCGTCGCGGTCCATGACCCGCACGCCGACCCCGCCGAAGCGCGGCACGAATATGGACTCGACCTGGCATCGATGCCCGGCGAACCCGCTTATGACTGCGTGATCGGCGCGGTGCGGCACGAGGCGTTTCGGACGCTTTCAGCGACCGATCTCGCGGCGATATTGCGTCCCGGCGGGCTTGTCGCCGACATCAAGCGCATGTGGCCGGCGCCTGCCGCCGACGCGGCTTCGACCCACCGCTACTGGTCGATTTAACCATCCGGGGGTGGCGCATGCGGCAATATCTGCCTAAGGCGCGGTCAACGACTGAAAACATGGAAGAATGAATGTCGCGTTCCCGGGAGTCCCTCTTCGATCGTTGGTTTCTGGCGATTTTCCTGATCGCCATCCTGCTGTTCGGCGGGTCGGCCCGTGTCGACAGCGTCGGGCTGGTGATCGTGCGCACGCTGGCGATCGTCGCGATCGCGATTGCCCTTCCCTATTGGGTTGAGGAGCGCGGGCGTGACCGGCTGCAACGCTGCCGTCCGCTGCTGCTGCTGCTCGCCGCCGCCGCGGGATGGATGCTGATCCAGCTCATCCCGCTGCCCGCCGGCCTGTGGTCGGTGCTGCCCGGCCATAGCGAACTCGCGTCGCGGATGACCGCCGCCGGGGTCGAGATCGGCTGGCGCCCGCTGGCGCTGTCGCCGGGCCGCGCGATCCATTCGCTGCTCGACCTGCTGGTCCCGCTGGCGGTCGTGCTGCTCGTCGGGCGCACGTCCGACCAGGACTTGCGGCAATTGCCGCTGCGCCTGCTCGCGTTCCTCGGCGTCGCGGCGGTGTTCGGCGTGCTGCAATTGCTGGGCGGCGAGGGCGCCCCTTATTTCCACCGCATCACCAACACCGGCGCCGCGGTGGGCTTTTTCGCCAACCGCAACCATCATGCGGTGCTGCTCGCGCTCTATTGGCCGCTGCTGCTGTGGTACGTCCATGGCCGCGCCGATCGCGCCGGCAGCCACGCCGCAACCCTGCTCGGCGTGCTCGGCGGGGTGGCGATGATGCTCGCGATCATGGCGACCGGCTCGCGCGCCGGCCTGGCCATCGGCGGCGTCAGCTTCCTCGTCACCAGCATCTTGCTCTACCGGATGCGCAGCGCCGCGGTCGGCACCGAATCGGCGGCAAAGATCGTGCGGCTCACGCTGATCGCGTCGATCGCCGGAACGCTCGCCGGTGCGGCGGCGATGCTGTTGTTCGGGGCTGGTTTCATGGATCGGCTCGACCAGAGCGACGTGGTCGCCGACCTGCGTTTCGCGGTCCTTCCGACGCTCAACGTGATGATCTGGCACTATGCGCCGTTCGGCGGCGGTTTCGGCAGTTTCGAGGCGGCGTACAAGATCGTCGAACCGGTCAACCTCCTGTCGCTGCAATATCTGAACCACGCCCATAACGACTATCTCGAGCTGTTGATCGACGGCGGACTGCCCGCGCTTCTGCTGCTGGTCGGCTGGGGCGTGATCGTCTGGCGCGCGGCGAAGCGCGGTTGGCAGCACGAGCAGTCGGCGCCGACCGACCGCATCGGAATCCTCGTATCGGTGATGATGCTGGCGATTTTCGCGGCGGCCAGCTTGGTCGATTATCCGCTGCGGACGCCCGCGCTCGCCGCGATGGCGACGCTTGCCACGGTGCTCGTCTATCGTCGTCCCGACATCCCCAGCGCGCGCCGCAAGGGGCAAAAGACCTCCGCCGGTTTCCGCTGAGCCGATGCTGCGTTGCGACATAGGTTTGATTTTGCGGTTTCCTTTGCGGGGTGGGCGGGCTAGTCCCCTCAGGACATAAAAAAGGGATGATGTTTCGGTGAACTTTCGTTTGGCTATCGCTAGCCTGACCGCCGCCTGCCTGTTGGCCGGCTGTGGCGGTCGCCCGCAGCTCACGAGCACCCAGACGCTCCAGGTCATGGACGGCAATGCGCTGCCGGCGCCAACCGGGAACGACCTCGTCGGTGAGACGCGTCCCTATCTGATCGGCCCGTTCGACCGGCTCAGCGTCGACGTCTATGGCGTCCCCGACCTCAGCAAGCAGGTGCAGACCGACGCTGCGGGGATGATCCAGTTGCCGCTGGTCGGACAGATCAAGGCATCGAACCAGACGAGCGCCGAACTCGCCGAGGCGATCGAGCAAAAGCTCACGCGCTTCGTCCGCCGTCCCGATGTCAGCGTCAACGTCACCGAATCGGTCAGCCAGGTGCTGACCGTCGAGGGACAGGTGGCGCAGCCGGGCCTGTATCCCGTGGTCGGCAAGATGTCGCTGATCCGCGCCGTCGCGCTCGCCAAGGGGACGACCGAATTCGCCAAGCTCGACGATGTCGTGATCTTTCGCACCGTCGGCGGGCAACGCATGGCCGCGCTCTACAATCTGAAAGCCATCCGGACCGGCGTGTATGACGATCCCGAAGTCTTTGCCAACGACGTCGTCGTGGTCGGCGATTCGCCGGGGCGCCGCCTGTTCAAGGATATCTTGGCGACCACACCGCTGCTGGTCTCTCCGATCGTAGCCCTCATCAAGTAAGATTTGCAGGAAGTTCGACTCGTTCCATGACCGACGCAACCCCCAAATCCCAGCCGTTGCCCGTGCCAGCAAGCCAGACCGCCGAAGGCGATCAGGGGCGGCAGGCCGGCGGCTTCGCGACGGCGATGCCGTGGATCCTGCAATATTGGCGCGTCGCGCTGCGCTGGAAATGGGTGATCATCGGCACGATCATCGCCTGCCTGATCGGCGGCGCGGTCTACACGATGCTCGCCCAGCGCATCTATACCGCGAACGCACGGATCGAGGTTTCGCGTACCGAATCCAAGGTGCTCAACATGAGCGGCGTCGAGCCCGAACGGGGCGGCCGCGTCGAGCAGGAATTCTATCAGACGCAGTATAACTTGCTGCGCGCCCGTTCGCAGGCCGCGCGCGTCGCCAAAAGCCTGAACCTGGCGCGAGACCCGACCTTCCTGGCGGCCTTTGGCGGCAAGGCGCCGCCGTCGTCGCTGCGCGTGATGTCGAAGGCCGAACTCGATGCCGCGACCCGCGGCGTCGCCTCGGTGCTCGGCAGCATGGTCCAGATCAAGCCGGTCATCGGATCGGCGCTGGTCGACATTTCGGTGTCGACTCCCAACCCCGAATTGTCGGCGAAGATCGCCAACAGCTGGGCCGAGAATTTCATCGCCGGCAATCTCGAGCGCCGCTATGATTCCGCGTCCTACGCACGCCGGTTCCTTGAGGATCAGCTGCAGCAGACCAAGGCCAAGATGGAAGAGGCCGAGCGCGAGATGATGAGCTATGCCGAACGGCAGGGCATCCTCACCATCGCGCAGTCGGACAGCAGCGACCCGAAGGCACCGACCGTCGAGCGCTCGATCATGGCCACCGACCTGGTCGCGCTGAACGATGCGCTCAATAAGGCGACGATCGAACGGATCGCCGCCGAGAGCGCGTTGAAGGCCGCAACCGGACAGGCCTCCGCCCTCGCCAGCGGGAGCGCCAGCGTCGCCGGCCTGCGCCAACGCAAGGCGGACCTGCAATCCGAATATGCCAAGCTGATGGTGATATTCCAGCCCGACTACCCGCCGGCGCAGGCGCTCGACCGCCAGATCAAGGAAGTCGACCGGGCGATCAACGCCGAGCAGAACCAGGTCGGCGGATCGAACGTCGCGACCGCGCGCGCCGCCTATACGGCCGCAGCCGCCCGCGAAGAGGAACTGCGCTCGCGCGTGTCGGGGACCAAGGTCAATCTGGTCGATGAACGTCGCCGCAGTGTCCAGTACGGCATCCTGCAGCGCGAGGTCGACACCAACCGCGAACTTTATGACGGCCTGCTCCAGCGCTACAAGGAAGTCGGAATCGCCGGCGGCGTCGGCACGAACAATGTCGCGATCGTCGATCGCGCGCTGGTCCCCGGCGTGCCGTCGAGCCCGCGGCTGACGAGCAACATGTTCACCGCGCTGCTGATCGGCCTTGCGCTTGCCGCGCTGCTGACGATCATCCTCGCCCAGATCGACACCACGGTCCGCGACCCCGCCGAAGCACAGGAAGTCACCGACCTCCCGCTGCTCGGCGTCATTCCGGATACCGACAACGAACTGGCCATCGAAGAAGTGCGCGACCGCAAGTCGTCGCAGTCCGAAGCCTATCTGTCGGTCCAGACCGCGCTGCGCTTCTCGACGACCACCGGCGTCCCGCGCTCGCTCATGTGCACCTCGACGCGCAAGGGCGAAGGCAAGTCGACCTCTTCCTATGCGCTGGCGCTATCGCTCCATCGCATCGGACGCAGCGCGATCATCGTCGATTGCGATCTGCGCTCGCCGTCGGTCCACCGCCTCGCGGGTGTCGCCAATGGCGCGGGAACGAGCAACTTCCTGTCGGGCAACAACGACATCATGGCGATGATCCATCACGACGAACAGGATGGCCTGCCCTTCATCACCGCCGGCCCGATGCCGCCGAATGCCGCCGAACTGCTGTCGAGCGATCGCATCGCCGACCTGGTCGCGGCACTGGGCCAGCATTTCCAGCACGTCGTGCTCGACGCGCCGCCGGTCCTCGGCCTTGCCGACTCGCCGTTGCTGGCGAGCAAGGTCGAAGGCGTCGTCTATTGCGTCGAGGCCGAAGGCGCCCGAACCAATGCGATCCGTTATTCGCTCGCACGCCTGCGCGCCGCCGGAGCGACGTTGCTCGGTGTCGTGCTGACCAAGTTCGACGAAAAGCGGGCCTATTACGGCTATGGTTATGAATATGGGTACGGCTATGCCGACACGCAGCCGGGTGAATAGGGTCGCAGTCGGGGGCAGGAAAATCGGTGGATCGGGCGCGCGTCATGTCTCGCGCCTGCCGGGCCGGGGTGTCCTCCTCTATGGCGCCGCGGTGCTGGTGGTCTGGCTGCTGGTCACGACGTTCACCGCGTCATCGGTCATGGCGGTCTACAGCCCGGCGCGCGCGCTGACGCTCAATCCGTTCAATGCCACCGTCAAGGCGCAGATGGCGAGCGACCTCGTCTATGCCACCGGCGACGCGAGCCAGACCGGCGCGGCGGCAAAGCTGAGCCGCGAGGCGCTCGACGGTAACCCGATGCTGCCCGCGGCCTATCGCATGATCGGCCTCGACAACGCGCGCCATGGCAAGCCGGTGAAACCCGCGATCATGGCCGCGACCTATCTTACGCGGCGCGACTATGTCGCCAATCTGTGGCTGATCGAGGATGCCGTGAAACGCGGCCGCATGGATCAGGCGATGACCGACGTCGACGCCTCGCTGCGCACCTCGCGCCGCGGCCAGGCGCTGCTGTTCCCGATCCTGTCGAAGGCGATAGCCGAACCCGAAATGAAGCCGCAGTTCGTGCGGCTGTTTCGTCCGGCGCCCGACTGGCTGCCCAGCTTCCTGAGCTATTATATCGGGACCAAGCAGAAGGCGGTGCCGCTCGCGCAGGTCATCCTGTCGGTGCGCAAGGATCTGCCGCCCAGTTTTGGCGAACTCGACCGGACGCTGATCAGCATGATGGTCGTCCAGCATGATTTCGACGCCGCGCGCGCCTATGAGCGCCAGATCGCGGGCGCCGGGCCGAAAGCCGACACGTCGATCGTCCATCACGGCCGCTTTCAGGAGGAAGGCCCCTACCCGCCGATCGACTGGCATCTGATCCGCGAATCGGCCTATGGCTCGGACATCGCCAAGGACGCGAAGGGCAACCGGCTCGTCGTCGTGTCCGACGAGGAACGGCCCAATCTGGTCGCGCGCCAGCTCATCCAGTTGACCCCCGGCAGCTATCGTTTCGCCACGCGCGGCAGGCTGGTGACCAGCAACGACGATGCGTCGGCGGTCTGGCAGGTCGCCTGCGCCGAACAGGACAAGTCGGGCGTGTTCGCAAGCATCAAATATGCGCGCGGCGTTGCAGCGGATCCCGTCGACTTCAGCGTCCCGAGCGGCGGTTGCCGCAACTATTGGGTCGGCCTGATCGTCGCGGGCGGTTTCGGTACCTCGGCGCTGCAGGCGGAGTTTCAGCAAGTCGACCTTCAGCCGGTCCGCTGATGGCGGCCTCAACATCGGGAAACGATGCACGATGAGCGGTTTTTCGCCGGCGCGGCTTGTCCGCTATGCGATGGCACACCCGATCGGCGAGCGGCAGCGGCTGCGCACCCTTGCGCGGATCGCGCGATGGCAGCTCAGTGCCCGGCTGCTCGGCGGACCGCGCGTCCATTCGTGGGTCGGCGGCAGCCGGCTCGTCGTCGAACGCGGGATGACCGGTGCGACCGGCAACGTCTATTTCGGGCTGCACGAGTTCGCCGACATGGGCTTCGTGCTCCATATGTTGCGCGCCGACGACCTGTTCGTCGATATCGGCGCCAATATCGGCAGCTTCACGATCCTCGCCGCCAAGGTTGCGGGCGCCCGCGTCATCGCGTTCGAACCCGACACCAACACGGTCGCGACGCTGGCGCGCAACATCGACGCCAATGGAGTCGGCGACCAGGTCGAAGTGCACACGAGCGCGCTCGGCGACCGCGAACAGGAACTGTGGTTCACCAGCGGCATGGACACGATCAACCATGTCGCTGACGCGGATACGCCGGGCGCGGTGCGCGTCCATGGCACGACGCTCGACACGGTGCTGGCGGGGCGCGTGCCCCTGCTCATCAAGATCGACGTCGAGGGCCATGAACCCGCTGTCATCGCGGGCGCGCCGAAGACCCTGGCTTCACCGCAGTTGCAGGCGGTCGAGGTCGAAACGGTGACGCAGGACATCGCCGACCTGCTGGCGGGCCATGGTTTCGTGCAGCGCCACTATGACCCGTTCACCCGGCGACTTTCGTCGACCCCGGTCCACGCCGCGAACAACAGCCTCTATGTCCGCGACGAGGCGCTTGTGGCGCAGCGGCTGCAAAGCGCGCCGCCGGTCGATGTCTACGGAATCGCCGTCTAGGCATCCGGCGATCACACGCGATGAAAATCCTCTATATCCAATATGCGAACCCCGGCGGTTTTCCTGCAGCGATGCGCGCCGGGCGGCTGTGGCGCCGCGACGGGCACGAGGTCCGCTATCTCGGCGTCGGGTTCGGCGAGGACGACCCGCTTGCTGTCGCCGACGATCTTTCGGATGCCTGTGACTGGGTGTATTTCGGGCGCCTGACCCCGCTGCGTTTCGCCGCAAAGGCAGCCTCTCTGGTGCGGCGCTGGAAGCCCGACTGGCTCTATATCGCCGACGCGACCGCGGCGCTGCTCTGCGCACCGGTCCGTGCGTTTCATCGCGGCGGCATCGTCTATCACGAGCATGACTCGCCGGTCGAAGGCGCGTCGGCACGGCTGCGGGCAGAGTGGGCCGGGCGCAAGGCGATGGCGCGCCGCGCCGACGCCGTCGTGCTGCCCAACGCCGACCGAGCGGCGCTGCTGGCGCGCGACGCCGGGCTGCCCGCGGGACGCGCGCCGATCGTCGCCTGGAACACCCCCTGCCGCGCCGAGGTCGGGCCGCCGCGCGTCATCGCCGCCCAAGGCCCGGTGCGCGTCGTTTATGCGGGTTCGATCAACATCCACCGCGTCCCCTTCGCACTGGTCGACGCGCTTGCCGCGGTGCCGAACATCGAACTGACGGTGATCGGATATGAGACCGTGTCGTCGCGCGGCCATTGCGACCGCCTGCGCGCCCATGCCGAAACGCGGGACTGTGCGGATCGGCTGCTGTTCCGCGGCGCGATGCCCTATCACGAACTGCTCGGCGCATTGCAGGGCTATGACGTCACATTCGCGGCGCTGCCGCTCGATGCCTTCGAAGTCAATTTGCGCTACATGGCCGGGGCCTCGAACAAGACCTTCGACGCGATCGGCCAGGGACAGGCGCTCGTCGTCGGGCCGGGCGCCGACTGGCACGCGATGTTCGTCGAGCCGGGTTATGCGGTTGTCTGCGACCCCGCCGACGCGGCATCGATCGCCGAGGCGTTCCGGCAGCTTGGCGCCGACCGCGACGCGGTGCGCGCGATGGGCGAAGCCGCACGCCAGCGGATGATCGCCGAATGGGCCTATGAGGAGCAATTCGCGCCGGTGCTGCGGATCATGACGCGGACCCGCGGGGGCGCATCGTGAAGATTTTGACGCCGGTCAGCGGCAATCCCTGGGCGGTGCCCGATTGCTATTATCGCGGGCTGGTCCATGCCGGGGCCGATGTCGCTGCTTATGACATCGGCGAAGCGCCCGCCTCGCTGGCCGGGCGCATCCTGCTGCGCCTGCGACGGCTGGCAGGATCGGTAGCGGCGAAGACGCTCGAGCGTGCGGTCGCCGCCGAAAAACCCGACGTGCTGATCATCTTCAAGGGCTTCGACTATCCCCCCGCCCTGCTCCGCAAAATCGCAGCGCGCGGTGTCCAGCTGGTCAACTACAACCCCGATCACCCCTTTCGCTTTTTCCTGTCGGGCGCGGGCAACGCCAATGTCCGCGACAGCATCCCGGCGTACCAGCTCTATTTCACCTATAGTGGTCCGATCGGGCGCGAAATGCGCGAGGCCTATCCGGACCTGCCGGTCGCCGTGCTGCCGTTCGGCCATGCGGTCGACGATGCGCTGCACGACGAACTCGCGAGCGAGCCGGAGGTGCTGCGCGGCTGTTTCAACGCCAATCCCGACGAGGATCGCGCGGCGGCGGTCCGGCTGCTCATCGAAAATGGCGTCGCGATGGACCTGTTCGGCTGGGGGTGGGAGAAGTTCCTGACCCCGGGGCCGATGCTCGGCATCTATCCGGTCGAGCGCGGCACCGACATGCTGCGCATCCTGCGGCGTTACCGGTTCCAGCTCAACATGTTCCGCCCGCACAACGAGGGGTCGCATAATCTGCGTAGCTTCGAAGTGCCGGCGGTCGGCGGCATATTGCTGGCGCCCGACAGCCCCGAGCATCGCGACTTCTTTGTGGCCGACCGCGACGCCTTTTATTTCACCACCCCCGCCGAAATGCTGGCGAAGGCCCAGCGGCTGCTGGCGATGCCCGCCGCCGAGGCCGATGAAGTCCGGGCTTCGGCGCGGCGGCGGACGGTCGAAATCGAATCCCATTTCGACGACCGCGCGCGCGCGATGCTGGCCGAAATTCGCCGGGTGATCACGGCATGAAGGTGCTGCTGCTCCTCAACGAAGATTATCAGGCGGCGAGCGGCATCGCGCAATATAATCGCAACGTCGCCGACGCACTGCGCGGGATCGACGACGCCGAGATGCGGATCGTCTGCCGCGGGCGGATGGCGAGCGCCGCCGCCGACAAGGCGGTGTTCGGCGTGCAGGCGCTGTTCCACTGCCTCGTCTGGCGCCCCGACCTGATCTTTGTCGGCCATATCAACCTCGTCCCGCTGGTCATCGGGATCGCGCGGCGTTTCGGCATCCCGGTCGTCCTCCCTGCGCATGGCATCGAAGTGTGGGACAAGCCGGGTCCCTCGCGGCTGCGCGCCACCGAACAGGTGACCGAAATCTGGCCGGTGAGCCGGACGACGCAGGACCGCATGCGCGACTGGATGCCGGGTGTGCCGATGCACATCGTCCACAATTGCGTCGAGCTGTCGGACTTCACCCCCGGCCCCCGGCCTGACTATCTGGTCGATCGTTACGGGCTGGCGGGCAAGAAAGTGGTGATGACGCTGGCGCGCCTGCCCGGATGGGACCGGCACAAGGGCGTCGACGAGATGATCCAGGCGATGGCCGACCTCAAGGAGCGCCAGCCCGATCTGCGCTATCTCGTCGCCGGCGAGGGGCCTGACAAGCAGCGGCTGATCGATCTCGCCGCTGGGCTGGGGGTCGCCGACTCGGTGATCTTCGCCGGTTTCATCGACCGCGCCGAAAAGCTCGATCATTACCGGCTCGCCGATGCTTTCGCGATGCCCAGCCGCGGCGAGGGTTTCGGCATCGTCTTTCTCGAATCGCTGGCGTGCGGGGTGCCGGTGATGGGCAGCACGCTCGACGGCGGGCGCGACGCGCTGCTCGATGGCGAATTGGGGCTGCTGGTCGATCCAGGCGATCGCGCCGCGGTCGCGGCGGGGGTCGAGACGGTGCTGACGGCGAAGGCGCCACCGCGTGCGGCGCTCGACGTCTACAGCTTCGACGCTTTTGCGAAGAGCATCGAGCAAGCGATGCGCGCGCTGATCGCCGGCACGGGCCTCGGACGACCCTAGATGGAGACGGCAACGCCGCCGCCGCGCGCCTTATGGGTCGACCGCGCCAAGGGCTATGGCATCATCCTGGTGGTCGTCGGCCATATCGCGACCGTCGACCGGCTGGTCCACGACATATTCCTGTTTCACATGCCGCTGTTCTTTTTCCTGTCGGGTCTCACCTTTCGGTCCTTCAGCGGCGTCGCCGCGACGCTCGGCAAGGCGCGGGCGCTGCTGCTTCCCTATGTCGCCTTCGCCCTGCTCATCCTGTTTTGCCTGATCGTCGCCAATGCGGCGCTGGGAAGCGGGCTTCCCGTACCCGGCCCGCTTCACTTCCTGCTCGGCGGCACCTTCCTGACCGGTGCGTTCGGGACCTTCTGGTTCCCGACCGCGCTGCTCGTCACCTTGCTGCTGCTGAACCTGCTGCTTCGCCTGCCCTTGTGGGCGCAGGGCGCCGTCCTCGCCGCGACAGCGACCGCTTCCTTCCTGCTCGGCGGTCTCACGCCGTTCAATCCCTATGGTCTGCTGACCGTCGGCATGGCGCTGCCCTTTGCCGCCGCCGGCCATCATGTCGGACTCGATCGGGTCGCAAAACCCGATTGGAAGGCGATCGCCGGGCTGGCGCTGTGCGCCGCCGCCTTCTTCCTCCTCGCCCCCTATGGCGGAAAGGTCGATTTCAAATATCTGGATTATGGCGTCTTTCCGGTCGCAACCCTCGCCGCTGCCGCCGCGATCGGCGCGATCTGCTTCGTTTCCGCTGTCCCCGTCCCCGGCGTCGCGACGATCGGGCGCGCGTCATTGACGATCATGTACACCCATCTCCTGGTGCTGATGCTGCTCAAACCCGCCTTGGAATGGCCGATTATCGTGGTCGTGGCGGTTGCTGTCGGGGTCGCGCTGCATCGGCTGTTCGCGCTGTCTTCGCCGACGCGGCGGCTGTTGCTCGGCATGCGCGCCTGATGCGTACCGCGTCGACATGGTCCGCGGCGCTCGACAGCGCGCGCGTAGCAGGGCATTAGGACCGGGCATGCTTTTCGAAACCGCAGAATCCACGATCCTGTTCTGGCTGTCGGTCGGCGCCGTCACGATGTTCGGCGTGATGGCGCACACGATCCGCTCGAACAAGGGTACGCTCGGCTTTCCGATGGCCATGCTGTTCGCGCTGGCGATCATGCATGTGGCCGCCGGCGTTCACCTGATTCCGGGATATTACCACCAGTACGACCCCTATCTGAACGGCATCGGCTATACCCGCGACACGGTGGCCAAGGGGTTGCAGGTTTCGACCATCGGCTTCGTGATGATGGCGCTGGGCATCTGGTTGATGTCGTATCTGGGCGACAATTATCATGTCGATTTCGACGCGCGCCGCATGCCGGCCCGGTTCCTCCGCGTGGCGCAAAAAAGCGTGCTGGCGATTGGCGTATTCTTCTTTTTCGCCATCACCGTCGTTCCCGCGATCGCGCAGATTCCGACGATCGGCGCCGTCATCGTCAGCGGCAAGAACCTGCTGATCATCGGTATCTGCTTGTCGATCCTGCGCCGCGTCTGGCTGAACGAAGGTCTGACGATGTGGCAGATCGGCGCGATCACCGTCGCCATTCCCATCGCCAACCTGCTCGGCAACGCGATTCTGGCCGACGCGGTCGCGGCGATCATCATCATCGGCTGTTTCTGGCTGACCATTGCGGGCCGTCGTTTCGGCATCGGCCGGGTGATACTCGCGGTCGTCGCCGCCAGCTATATCTTCCTGTTCCTGTCGACCAACTATCTGCTGACCCGCGGTCAGTTTCGCGAAGTGGTGTGGGAACCGACATCGACGCTGTCGGAGCGCGTCGACGGCCTCGTCGACGCGATCGGCCAGTTCGGCTCGCTGTCGAGCAGCGACCAGAAGCAGCTTTACGTTCTCGACTCGCGTCTGAATCAGAGCCTGTTCACCGGCATGGCGGTCGAAAAACTCCAGGCGCAGCCCGACACCTATGAAAATGGCTCGACGCTGCTCGCCGGTCTGTTTGCGTTCGTTCCGCGCGCGATCTGGACGACCAAGCCGGTCCGCGGCGGCTCGGAATTCCTCACCGCGCATACCGGCTATCAGGCAAGCAACGAAACGACGTTCGGCATCGGGCCCTTTTTTGAGTTTTATGCCAATTTCGCGATGTTCGGCGTGATCTTCTTCTCGTTCCTGATGGGCCTGTTCGTCCGCTATCTCGACCTGCGGGCCTACCGCGCGCTCGCCGACGGGCGGATGACCGAGGCGATCCCGCTGATGTCGGGTCTGGTCGCGATGGTCCAGCCGCTGGCGAACATGTCGAGCCTGTTCTCGACCTTCTACGCCTCGCTGGTGATCGGCTTCATCGTGGCGAAGATCCTCGAGCGCTATCTCGATATCCGGCAGTTCGCCGAGAAACAGGGCCGAACCCAGCGGGTATGACGCGGATCCTGCTGACCAATCCCAGTTTCCGGCTCGAACATGGCGGTCCGGCCTATTCGGTCGGACGGCTGGCGGGGGCACTCGCGGCGCTGGGCCATGACGTCACGGTGTGGGCCGCCGACGGCAGCGCCGACCGTGTCGCGACGATGGACCCCAGCGGCAGCGTGACGATCGCCGCCGCCGAACTGGACACGGTCCTGACCGCGCAGCGCTGGGACGTGGTGCACGACAATGGCCTGTGGCTGCCGCATGGCGCGCGGATCGCCGGTCACTGCCGTACCCACGCGATCCCGCGCCTGCTGAGCGTCAGGGGCATGATGCAGCCCTGGGCGTGGAACCACAGGCGCTGGAAGAAGCGGCTGGCCTGGGCGCTGTACCAGAAGCGCGGGGTCGAACAGGCAACGCGGCTGCACGCCACGGCGGACGACGAGGTCGCGCGCATCCGCGACCGTTATCCCGCGCGGCGGCCGCTGCTGATCGCCAACGGTATCGACATTCCCGACCAGCCCCCGCGCGCGCCGATGTCCGATGGCGCGGTCCGCACCGCATTGTTCCTGGGCCGGATCCATCCGGTGAAAGGCTTGACGATGCTGGTCGACGCCTGGGCCGCGGTCAGGCCGGCGGGCTGGCGCCTGCAACTGGTCGGCCCCGACGAGGACGGGTTCCGCGCGCAACTGGAAGCGCAAATCGCCGCCGCAGGCCTTTCGGACACAATTTCGCTTGCAGGCCCCGCGAGTGGTGCCGCGAAAACCGCATTCTATGACGAGGCGTCGCTGTTCCTGCTGCCGAGCTATACCGAGAATTTCGGGATTTCGGCGGCAGAGGCGCTGGCCCACGCCATTCCTGTCATCACGACGACCGGAACGCCCTGGCAGGTTCTGGAAACCGAGGGCTGCGGCTGGTGGGTCGCGCCCGAGACCGCGGCGATCGCCGCCGCCCTCGCCGACGCGACCGCGCGGCCCGACCGCGACCTGATCGCCATGGGTGCGACGGGCCGTTCATGGGTTGCCGATAACCTGCACTGGCCCGCCATTGCCAAGCAGTTTGGCGATGCCTATGCGGACGCGATAGCCAACCCTTCGTTGGTTTAATCGGGGGATTTTCGTTGGTTGTTCCCGGCGTGCGCTTTTCGATCGTCACCGTCTGCTATAATCCCGGCGAGACGATCCTGGCCTGCCTGCGTTCGGTCGCCGAGCAGGGCTATCCGCATATCGAACATATCGTCATCGACGGCGCCTCGCCCGACGGCACCGCCGAACGCATCGCTGCGCTCGACTGGTTCAAGGGCCGGCTGGTGTCCGAACCCGACAAGGGCATTTACGACGCGATGAACAAGGGCGCCGCGCTTGCGACCGGCGATTATCTGGGCTTCCTGAACGCTGACGACTGGCTCGGTGACCCCGATGCGATCGCTAGGCTCGCTGCCGCTGCCGCCGCACATCCGGGCGCCGATGCGGTGCAGGGCGATGTCGTCATCGTCGATCCCGACAAGCCGGGGCGCCAACGCTATTATTCGGGCGCCGGCAACTGGCAGCGACGCCTGCGCTGGGGCCAGATGCCGCCGCATCCCGGTTTCTACATGCGCAGCGACCTGTTCCGCGAAATGGGCGGCTTTGCCACCGATTACCGGATCGCTGCCGATTACGACCTGATGCTCCGCTTCTTCTGCACCGCGGGGCGCCAGGCGGTGCATGTGCCCGCCCCGATCGTCACCATGGCGACCGGCGGCGTATCGAACCAGGGGTTGCAGAGCCGCAAAATCATCAACCGCGAAATCGGCGTCGCCTGCAAGCGCAACGGGGTGAAGACCAATTCGCTGATGATCTGGTCGAAATATCTCACCAAAATCTTCCAATATTGGCCGCGCAAGGCGGTTTGATGCCCGGCGGGACGACCCTTGTCACCGGCGCCAACGGCTTCGTCGGGGCCGAGATCGTGCGCCAATTGCGCGCGCAGGGCCTGGCCGCGCGCGGCGCGGTGCGGACGGTGGCCGGCGCCGATGAGGTCGCGGTCGGCGATATCGGCCCCGATACCGACTGGAGCGCTGCGCTCGCCGGAGTCGATCGGGTGATCCACTGCGCGGCGCGTGTCCATCAGATGGACGACCGCGCCACCGATCCGCTCGCCGCCTTCCGCGCCGTCAACCGCGACGGCACCGCCGCCCTGGCGCGGCAGGCCGCGGCCGCGGGGGCGACGCGACTCGTCTTTCTGAGCTCGATCAAGGTCAATGGCGAGACGACGCGCGGCCGCGCGCCTTTCACCGCCGCCGATGCGGCGTCGCCGCAAGACCCTTATGGCCAGTCCAAATGGGAGGCCGAACAGGACCTCCATGCCATCGCCGCCGAAACGGGTCTCGAAGTGACCATCGTCCGCCCGCCGCTCGTCTATGGCCCCACAGTGCGCGCCAATTTCGCGCGCATGGTGTCGTGGGTGGCGCGCGGGCGCCCCCTGCCCTTCGGCCTTTGCAACAACCGGCGCAGTCTGGTCGCGGTGGCCAATCTCGCCTCGCTCGCGATCGCGGCGAGCCGGCATCCGGCCGCGGCGGGCGCGACGCTGATGGCGAGCGACGCCGAAAGCGTCAGCGTGCGAGAGCTGCTGGCACAGATCGGCATCGCCTTCGGCCGCCCCGCGCGATTGTTGCCGGTGCCCGTTGCGCTGCTGCGGCTGCTCGGCAGTGTCATCGGCCAGCGCGCCGCGATCGACCGCCTGTGCGACCCGCTGCTGGTCGATGGCGCTCCGACGCGGGCATTGCTCGGCTGGCATCCGCCGGTGACGATGGCCGAGGAACTGGCGCGCATGGCGGCAGCGGAGCGGCGCGCATGATCGATACCGGCCTCGCGCTCACCGGCATCTGCCTGATCGCCACGCTTATGCTGCTCAGCCTCTATGTCGGCTGGGCGAAGCAGCGGATGGTCGACACGCCGAACGAGCGCAGCGCGCATGTCGTCGCGACCCCGACCGGCGGCGGGATCGTTTTCCTGTCGGTCTGGGTCGTCATGCTCGCCGCCGGGGCGCTGCTCATCCCCTATCAGGTCATTCCCGCCCTCGCGCTCGGCCCCGCCGTCGTGGCGCTGATGTGGCTCGGCTGGATCGACGACCGCACGCCCCTGCCGACGTCCTTGCGCTTCGCGGTCCAGTTCGGCTCGGCGGGGCTGTTCCTGCTGCTCTGGCCATGGCCCGACACGATCGGCCTCTGGTTCTGGCCGCTGGCGATCGTCGCGCTGCTCTATCTCGTCTATTCGGCGAATATCACCAATTTCATGGACGGCATCGACGGCATCGTCGCGCTGCAGATGCTTGGCTTCGTCGCCGGCACGCTGCTGATCCTGCCACCCACCGTGCTGACCCTGCCGATGCTGTTGCTCGGCGCGGCGGTGCTCGGTTTCTTCCTGTTCAACCGGCCGCCGGCCAAGCTGTTCATGGGCGACAGCGGCAGCGCGCCGCTGGGGCTGATCGTCGCCGCGGTCACGCTGGCGGTCGCCGCATCGAACTGGCGCTTCGGACTCGCGCTGCTCGTGTTGCAGGGGGTGTTCCTGTGCGACAGCGCGGTCACGCTGCTCCGCCGTTTCCTGCGCCGTCAGAATGTGACGCACGCCCACAGCGAGCATGCCTATCAGCACGCCAAGCGCCGCTGGGGGCACGCGCGGGTCAGCTATGGCCTGTTCGCGCTGACGCTGCTGATCCAACTGCCCGTCGCTTATGCGGTGGCGTGGAAACTGCCCTTCTGGATCGCCGGAATCGACCTCGTTCTGCTCGCACTGCTCGCCGCGCTCTTCCGCGCCGGTGCACCGCGCGCCGATTGATCTTTTTGCGCAGCTTGTCCATAGATGCCGACAACCGGCCCGCACCGCGACGGGGGGATGCAACAGGATGAACAAGACCATATGAGTGTTGCAAACGCGCCGATTGCCGGCCGCCGCCAGCGCTATGCGCTGGTTGGATGCGGACGTATTTCAGGACATCATTTTGCGGCGATCAAGGCGCACGCCGACCGGGCGGAGATCGTCGATGTATGCGACGTCGACCCGGTCGCGCTCGCCCGGGCGGTCGAATGCACTGGCGCTCGCGGCCATGCGTCGCTGACCGATATGCTCGCGGCCACCGATGCCGACGCGGTGATCGTCTCTTCGCCGAGCGGCCTCCACCCCGATCAGGTGATCGAGGTCGCCCAATCTGGACGCCATGTCGTGTCCGAAAAGCCGATGGCGACCCGCTGGCGCGACGCGCTGCGGATGGTCGAGGTGTGCGAGGAAGCCGGGGTCCGGCTGTTCATCGTCAAGCAGAACCGGCTCAACGCGACGCTGCAACTGCTCCGCCGCGCGGTCACCGAAGCGCGGTTCGGGCGCATCTACATGATCGCGCTGAATGTGTTCTGGACACGGCCGCAGGATTATTATGACAGCGCGGCCTGGCGCGGGACGTGGGAGTATGACGGCGGCGCGCTGATGAACCAGGCGAGCCATTATGTCGACCTGCTCGACTGGCTCGGCGGCCCGATCGAGAGCCTGCACGCCTATACCGCGACACTCGCGCGCAATATCGAGGTCGAGGACAGCGCCGTGATGAACATCCGCTGGCGTTCAGGCGCGCTCGGGTCGATGAACGTCACCATGCTGACCTATCCCAGGAATCTCGAAGGCTCGATCACGATCCTCGGCGAAAAAGGCAGCGTGAAGGTCGGCGGCGTCGCGCTCAACAAGATCGACCATTGGGAATTCGACACCCCGCACCCCGATGACGACCTCGTCGCGAACGCTTCTTACGACACCGGCTCGGTCTATGGTTTCGGGCATCAGCTTTATTACGACAATGTCATCGGCACGCTGGCGGGCGAATGCGCTCCCACGACCGACGGGCGCGAAGGGCTGCGCAGCATGGAGGTGCTGATCGCTTCCTATCTTTCGGCGCGCGACGGCAAGCGCGTCTCGCTGCCACTGGATTACTGATGGGCGTCAAGATCCACGAAACCGCGATCGTAGATCCCGGCGCCGAGATCGGCGACGGCACCGCGATCTGGCATTGGGTGCATGTCTGCGGCACCGCGCGCATCGGCGCGGGAAGCTCGCTCGGGCAGAATGTCTATGTCGGCAACCATGTGTCGATCGGCAACAATGTCCGCATCCAGAATGGCGTTTCGGTCTATGATGCGGTGACGCTGGAGGACGATGTCTTCTGCGGCCCCGCGATGGTCTTCACCAACGTCTACAACCCGCGCGCCGCGGTGCCGCGCAAGGACGAGTATCGCGAGACGCTGGTCCGCAAGGGTGCGACGCTCGGCGCCAATTGCACCATCGTGTGCGGCGTGACGATCGGCGAATATGGCTTCGTCGGTGCGGGCAGCGTGATCACGCGCGACGTCAAACCCTATGCGCTGATGGTCGGGGTGCCGGCGCGGCGGATCGGCTGGATGTGCGAATGCGGCGTCCGGCTGGAGGACAGCGGCGACGTGACCTGCACCGCCTGCGCCAGCAGCTACCGGATCACCGGCGAAGACTGCGCGCCGCGATGAGCGAGACGATCGAGTTCAACGACCTGAAGGCGCAATATCGCGTGGTGAAGGCGTCGGTCGATGCGCGCATCCAGGCGGTGCTCGACCATGGCCAATATATCATGGGTCCCGAGGTCGCCGAGCTCGAGGAAAAGCTCGCCGCCTATACCGGCGCGAAGCATTGCATAGGGGTCGCGTCGGGGACCGAAGCGCTGCTGATCGCGCTGATGGCACTCGACATCGGGCGCGGCGACGAGGTCATCACCACCTCGGCGACCTTCGTTGCAACGGTCGAAGTGATCGCATTGCTCGGCGCGACCCCCGTGTTCGTCGACATCGACCCCGCGACATCGACCATCGATCCGCAGGCGGTGAAGGCGGCGATCGGCGAGAAGACGCGCGCGATCATCCCCGTCTCGCTCTATGGCCAGTGCGCCGACATGGACGCGATCAACGCCATCGCCGCGCCGCACGGCATAGCGGTGATCGAGGATGGCGCGCAGAGCTTTGGCTCGACCTACAAGGGGCGGCGCAGCGGAAACCAGTCGCTGCTGGGCTGTACCAGTTTTTTTCCGGCCAAGCCGCTCGGCTGCTATGGCGACGGCGGCGCGATCTTCACCGACGACGACGCGCTGGCGCAGGCGTGCCGCGAAATCCGCGTCCACGGTCAGTCGAAGCGTTTCCACCACACCCGCGTCGGGGTCGGCGGGCGGCTCGACACAATCCAGGCGGCGGTGCTGCTCGCGAAGCTCGAAATCTTCGACGAGGAGATCGCGCGGCGCCATGCGCTCGGGGCACGCTATCTTGCGGCCTTTGCCGGCCATAATGCGCTCGAATTGCCGATGATCGGCGAAGATCGCACCAGTGTCTGGGGCTATTTTGCCCTGAAATCGCCCGACCGCGCCGCGATCCTCGATGCGCTCAAGGCGGCGGGCGTGCCGAGCGGGGTGCATTATCCCGAACCGATGCACGTCCAGCCGGCGTATCGGGACAAATGCCGCGTCAGCGGGAGCATGGCCGAAACCGACCGCTGGGCGGCACAAGTCTTCAGCCTGCCGATGCACGCCTATCTGACCGACGATGTCCAGGATCGCGTCATCGCCGCGGTGCTGGCAGGGGCCGGTTCGGTCTAGGGGCGGGCATGAGCCGCCTCCTCAACATGCAGCTGAGTTGGCCGGCGACCCTGCTCGAACGGTTGCGCCGCCTGTTCGAGTCGAACTGGCACCGGCTGAGCGGCCGCCGCTATTTCATCGACACCGCGGGGACGCAGGTCGAAGTGCATTTCCGGATGTGGTTTGCGCAGAAGATCCTGCGCGGCAACGCCGACGCCTATTGGCCGGTGCACCCCTCGACCCGCGTGTCCGGCGCACGCTTCATCGTCATCGGCGCCGAAACCTCGCCGGGATGGAGCACGGGCTGCGAAATCGACGGGCGCGGCGGGCTTTATGTCGGCGATTACACCCAGCTCGCTCCCAATGTCCGGCTGTTGTCGCTGGTCGATGGTGCGGGACCACCCTCGCCGCCGCATGATTTCGCGATCGCCATCGGCCGCCATTGCCTGATCGCGATGAATGCGACGGTGCAGGCCGGCGTCAAGCTCGGCGATTTCACCATCGTCGGCGCGGGCGCGGTGGTGACAGAGAGCTTTCCCGAGGGCCATTGCGTCGTCGCCGGCAATCCCGCGCGCGTCGTCGCGCGCCTCGACCCGGCGCAATGCGAAACCTGGCAGCGCCCGAACGCCTATGTCGGCTACACGCCGCTCGACCGGATCGCCAGCTTGCGCGGCCCGGCGATCGACCCCGTGCTGTTCGACCGCATCTGGGGGGCGTCATGAATCCATCCTGGAAGACCCGTTTCGCGCAGCAGGTCCTCGGGATCAACGGCGCCGCCTATTGGCCGATGCACCCGGCGAGCCAGCTCGATTATCCGAACCGCGTGCTGCTCGGGCGCGGCAGCGCGCCGGGGATCGAGCCTTTTTGTTATGTCAGCGCGAACATGGGGATCGTCGTCGGCCATGGCGTGTCGGTCGGGCGCGGCGTCGGCCTGATCAGCGGCAATCACGACCCGGTGCGGCTGACCGACTATCTCGAAGGCCCGCCGCTGGTGATCGGCGACCATTGCGCGATCGAGGACGGCTGTACGATCCTGCCCGGAGTCGAACTCGCCGATTTCTGCATCGTGACGCGTGGCAGCGTCGTCACCCGCTCGTGCCTCGACCCGCGATCGATCCTGACCGGCAACCCCGCGAAGGCCGTCGGCACGCACGACCGCCCTGCCCCGCCTATCCCCGCCGACGCCCGGCACGGCTATGTCGCTGCGGGTGATTTCGCCGATTTCGCGCGCCGCAACCTGCGCCACCAATATCTCGGCCGTTTCGCCGCCGCCTTTACCTCGCCGCCCGCGGGGGCTAGCTGAACCGCATGTGCGGCTGGGGTCTATTGGCAAATCGCGACGGCCGCCCGGTCGAACGCGGGCGATTGCAGGCGATGGCCGATGCCGTCGCGCACCGTGGCCCCGATTCCCAGGGCATGGTCACCCTCGGCCCGGTCGGGCTGGCGCACCGCCGGCTGGCGGTGATCGACGTCGACGACCGGTCGAACCAGCCGATGCGCGACGGCGACAACTGGCTGTTGTTCAACGGCGCCATCTATAATTTCCCCGAATTGCGCACCGAGCTGGAGGGTTTGGGCCGCCATTTCCATACCCAATCGGATACCGAGGTGCTGCTCCACGCGCTGGACCAGTGGTGGACCGACGCGCTGCCGCGGCTGCGCGGCATGTTCTCCCTCGTCTTCTACGACGCGCGGCGGCAGACGATGCTCCTCGGGCGCGACCGCTTCGGGATCAAGCCGCTCTGCTATCATCTGTCCGATCGCGTGCTGCTCGCCGGGTCGGAGGCGAAACAGTTGCTCGCGACCGGGCTCGTCGACAGCGCCCCCGACCACGACATGCTGCGCCGCTTCCTCGAATATGGGCATCTCAATTTCGACGCGCGGAGCTTCTTTGTCGGGATCAAGGCGCTGCTGCCCGGTCATCTCGCCACCTACGACCTGACCACCCGCGCGTTCGCGACCGCGCGCTGGTACGATCTTGCCGGCGAGGTCGAGCCGCTCACCAACGGCTATGACGAAGCGCGCGAACGGCTCCGGGCGCTGTTTTTCGACGCGGTGCGCACGCACCATGTCGCCAATGTTCCGCTCGGCGCCAGCCTGTCGGGCGGCGTCGACAGCTCGTCGATCGCCGCGGCGAGCGCAAGCGTCGTGGGCGATCCGGGCCGGTTTCCGGTCTTCACCGTCTTCCACGCCGACCGCCGCCACGACGAACGCGGATATGCGGCACAGGTCGCGCAGCGCTTCGGCTATCGCCAGGTCGAGGTTCCGGTCTCGCTGGTCGACTATTACACCCCCGAATGGCTCGAGGCCTTCGCTTGGTCGCAGGACCAGCCGCTGCCGAGCGGTAGCCATTTCAACGAACATGCGCTGTTCCGCGCCGCGCATGAAGCGGGGGTGACGGTGATGCTCGACGGCCAGGGTGCCGACGAATATTTCGGCGGCTATGGCGAATTCTGGCTCGCGGCGCAGCGTGAGGCGGTCGGCGGCGGGCGGTTCGGCGAGGCATGGCAAAATTTTCGCGGGCGGAGCCTGACGACGGGCGATGGCCTGCCGCTGACCTTGCGCAAATATCTTGCCGCCGGGCGGCAATCGGACCGGCTGATTTCGCCGCTGATGGCGGGCATATGGCGCGGCGGCGGCACCGACTCTTACACCCCAGTCGCTCCGCCAACCGGCTACAAGCCGCTGTCGCTCGACGAACTGACCCGGACGAGCATTCCGTACCAGCTCCATTCGCAGGACCGCAACGCGATGCAGTTCGGTATCGAATCGCGCGTTCCCTTTCTCGATCACCGGCTCGTCGAGTTCGTCATGGGGCTGCCGACGCGCTTCCTCGTCGGCAAGGGGTGGCAGAAGCTGATCCTGCGCGATGCGATGGACGATCTGCCCGACACCGTGCGCTGGCGGCGCGACAAGATCGGTTTCTCTTCGCCCGATGCGAGTTTCGGCCGCGACCATCCCGACCGCATGGCGGCGATGATCGACGATGCGCTGCGCGTGCTGGCGCCGCTGCTCGACGTGACGACGCTTCGCGAACGGATCGCCGCTTCGGCGCGCCATAGCCTGCCCTATGATCCGGCGAATTTCCGTCTGATCAGCCTCGCCGCCTGGGTGCGGCGCTTCGCGGTGCCGCTATGATCACCATCGTCGATTATGACGCGGGCAATCCGCGCTCGATCATCAACATGCTGCAATATCTCGGCCACCGCGCCGAACTGACCGGCGATCCCGACGCGATCGCACGCGCCGAGCGGCTGATCCTGCCCGGCGTGGGCAAGTTCGACTGGGGCATGCAGCGCCTGCATGATAAGGGACTCGTCGCGCCGCTGCGCGAGGCGGTCGAACGCCGCGCCGTCCCCATGCTCGGCATCTGCCTCGGCGCCCAATTGCTGACGCGCGGCAGCGAAGAGGGTAAATTGCCGGGGTTCGATTGGGTGCCCGCAAAGACCGTCGCCTTCGACCGTTCGCGGCTCGATGCGCGGCTCAAAGTACCGCATATCGGCTGGGCCGACACCGCCTGGAACGCCGGGCATCGCATGGCGGTCGATACTCCCCACGCCCGCTATTATTACGTTCACAGCTTCCACATCGCCTGCGACGACCCGGCGACCGAGCTGTGCAGCACCGTCCATGGCTATCGCTTCACCGCCGGGGTCGAAAAGGACAATGTCTTCGGGGTCCAGTTCCACCCCGAAAAGAGCCTGTCGTTCGGCATGGCGGTGCTCGATCGTTTTGCGGCGATCTGATCGGCGCGCGGCCATGAATTCGATTGGCGCCGCGCACCCTTTTCTGTAACCGCCGGGGCCGGCCCATGTCGGCACAGGCGGTTCGCCAGGCCCTTCAACGCGATGCGGAGACGATTTGGTGAAGACGATCGCCGACAGGCTGGTGAATATTTCCCGTCTGAACTTCGTTCGCAATTTCGCGACGCTCTCGGGCGGACAGGCGATCGCGACGCTGATCCCGATCCTCACCGCACCGATCCTCGGGCGGCTCTACCTGCCCGCCGACTATGGCGTGCTCGGCACCTATATGGCGTTCGGCGCGGTGCTCGCGACGATAGGAAATCTCCAATATTTCAAGGGCGTGATCGTCGATAAGCAAGAGCATGACGCGATCGCGACGCTCGCGCTGGCGATGCGCATCACGCTTGGCATGTCGGTACTGGCGCTCGCGGTCGTCGCGCTGGTCCGGCTTCTGGAACCGGCGAGCTGGTCGAACAGCGAACTCTGGCCCTGGTTCTGGCTGTTGCCGCTCACCATCCTGATGGCGAGCCAGACCGCCGCGCTGCAGGCCTTCGCCAACCGCCAGAACCGCTATGGCTTCATGAGCCGGCTGCAGATCGTCAGCGTCGTGGTCACGACCGGCCTGTCGATCGGACTGGGGCTGCTGAAATGGGGTGCCGCCGGCCTGATGACTGCCTATTTTGCGGGCCAGATCATCGCCTTTTTCTATGTGATCGCCGGAAATCGCGAGGCTTTCGGGCTGGCGCGCCGGGCGCAATGGGCCGATATGCGCGCCGCGGCGGTGCGCCACCGCGATTTTGCGCAATGGACCACCCCGACGGCGGTCGTCGAACAGGTGGCGATGGCCTTCCCCATCTATGTCCTTGGCCTGCGGGGCGGGATGCTCGACGTCGTCGGCCATTTCAACCGCGCGCGCAGCCTGCTCGCGCTGCCCGTCCAGATGTTCGCAACGGCGATCGGCCAGGTGTTCTTCCGGCGCGGCGCCGAAGAGATCGCGCGGCTCGACAGCGCCACCCATCTTTTTTACCGGCTGGCGATCGGGCTCACCGCGATCGCTGTCCCGATGTTCGGCATCCTCTATCTGATCGCGCCGACGCTGTTCGTCTTCGTGCTCGGCCCCAATTGGCACGAGACCGGAGAGGTCGCGCGCATCCTCGCCCCCGTCATCGGGCTGCAATTCGTGGTTCAGCCGCTGACCAAGATCCTGTGGCTGCACGGCTACCAGCGGCTCGATTTCATCATGTCGGTCAGTTTCGCGGCCTTCACCATCGGCGCCGTGCTGCTCGCGACGCAGATCATCTCCAGTCCGATGAACGTGATCGTCGCTTATGCGATGGCGCAGGGGGTGATGTACGTCGCCTTCCTCGCGGTCGCCTTCTGGATCGCGCACCGCCATCGCCATCTTCGCGCCGAACCGGCGGCGCTGTGATAGACATATCGGAAAGCCTGTCATATGCCTTGGGCGGGCACTTCCTGATATTCTTTCGATTGTTGCACGCGATACCATTGATATGACCGATATTTCTGCCGATCCGGCGACCTGCCTCGCCGACAGGATGGAAATCAGCGCGGCGCTGCGCCTGTCGCGGTTCCTGCCGCGCTACATGGCGCGCCAGTTGATGGGCCGGCAGCATATCGCGCGCCGCGTCCATCGCGACACCGCCGGCTATGCGGTGACCGGCACCCCCGAACATTGGCTCGACCAGTTCGTCTACCAGCGCGCGGCCAAGGCCTATTGGCCCGTCGACCGGTCGAGCAAGGTGGTCAACTGGCGCAATATCAAGGTGGGTATCGACGTCGCGCCTGGGTTCATGCCGAACTGCTATATTCAGGGCATCGGCCTGATCGACATCGGCGACTATGTGTGGATCGCGCCGGGGGTGCATATCATCTCCGCGAACCATGATATCCACGACCACCGGCTCCACCATCCCGACCGGGTCGTCGTCGGCCGTCACAGCTGGCTGGGCGGCGGGGCGAAGATCATGCCGGGCGTCGAACTCGGCCCCTTCACCATCGTCGCCGCCGGCGCGGTCGTCACCCGCTCCTTCCCCGAAGGCTATCAGGTCCTCGCCGGCATCCCGGCCAAGCCGGTGCGTCAGATCGATGCGGCGCAATGTGTCGATTATGCGCGCGACCACCGCTATCATGGCTATATCCCGGAAGCCGATTTTCCCGCCTTCGCGAAGCAGGCGCTGAATCCGGCATTGCAGGGAGGCTGAAGGCGTGGAGGGCTATTTTTCGCAACCGCGAACGATCCTGATCATCTCGCCGCAGGCGTGGAACGCGCCCAATGTGTCGAAGCATCATTATGCCCGCCTGCTCGGCGAATTGGGGCATCGCGTCTTTTTCGTCGAACCGCCCGACCACAGCCGTCGCGACCGGAATGTCGCTATCCTGCCGAGCGACGCGGCGGGCGTGTCGCTCGTCCGTTATCGCCTGCCCTTCCCCTATCGCATCAAGTTTCACGCCCGGCCGCTGTTCAAATGGCTGATGAAGGGCGTCACCCGCCGGGTGGCAAGGACCGTTCCGGGGCCGATCGACCTGGTTTGGGATTTCGACAATGAATATATGTTCAATGATCTCGGCGATTTTTCTGCCGATTTCAGCATCTTCCATCCCGTAGATGACATTGCGCCGCAATTCTCGTCGACAAAGTTCGCGCAGTTGATCCTCGCCAACAACGGCTTTTACATTTCCTCGCTGCCCGCAAGCGGCGCCCGCACCGCCTTGATCCCGCACGGGACGCAGGGCGCATTCCTCGACCTCGCGCGCACGCGCCTCGACGGCACGCAACCGGCGTTTCGCGCGGTGCCGAAGGTCGTCGGCTATGTCGGCAACCTCGACCGCAAGGATATCGACTGGGAGGCGCTTTACGCCGTGATCGGCGCGCACCCCGAACTCGAATTCCGGATGATCGGTCCCTATCGCAGTTCCACCCCGCCCGACCCCAGGATCGAAAAACTGCGGGCCTTCGCCAATGTTACCCTGCTCGGGCGGCTCGAATCGCGCGAAGTCATCGCCCGCTCGGCGGATGTCGACATCTGGTTCGTCGCCTATCGCTACGAAAAGGCGAAGGGCCTGATCTATCCGCACAAGATCAACGAGTTTCTCGCCACCGGGAAGCCGGTCCTCGCCAGCCAATTGTCCTTCACCTTTCCCCCCGGGGCGGTGACCTGTTCGGCCTATGAAGACAATCGCGACATGCCCGAGTTGATGGGCCGGATCGTGGCCGATTATGCCGAGGTCGGGGCGCCGCTCGCGGCCACACGCGCGCGTTTCGCCGCCGAAAACAGCTACTCCGACCATATCGCCACCATCTCGCGTCTGATCGCCGACGTGAAAGCAGGATAGCCCGATGTATCTTCCCAACCTCCTGGTCATCGGCGCGATGAAGTGCGGGACCAGCAGCCTGCACAATTATCTGGCGCGCCATCCGGACATCTTCATGTCGGAAGAAAAGGAGATCAACTTCTTCACCGGTTCGAACAGCAACCAGTCGCTCGACTGGTACAAGGCGCAGTTCCCGGTCGACGCGCCGATCCGCGGCGAATCTTCGCAAAATTATTCGAAGCGCCACAACCCCCTGTTCCCCGGCGCGGCCGAGGCGATCAAGGCGGTGATCCCCGACGTGAAGCTGATCTATGTCGTGCGCGACCCGATCGAGCGGTACCGCTCGCACAAGGTCGAAAATTACCATGGGGAAACGCCCGCCGCGCGCCAATGGTCTGAGGCGAGCGACAATCAGGTGATGACGGGCATGTATGCCTACCAGCTCGAATCCTTCCTCGACCATTTCCCGATGGAGCAGATCAAGGTCGTCGACGCCGACAGCCTGCTCAACCACCGGCACATGACGATGAACATGATCTTTTCCTTCCTCGGACTCGAATGGCTCGAGGATCCCGACAGCTTCTCGTTCAAGACGAACGAGAATTCGTCGAACGGCATTCCGGTGCATTGGCAGAAATCCCTGCCCTATCGCGCCGCGCGCAAGCTGGCGCCGTTCGACTTCGACGCACTGATGAACCGTCCGGCGATCAGCCGCCGGCTCTTTTACGGCCTCAACAAGCCCGATCTGAGCGAGGAAGAGGTCGACCGGCTGAAGGAACGTTATGCAAAGGACGTCGCGCAGCTGCGCGCACTGACCGGCATGGATTTTGCCGGCTGGCAGGTCTGACCGACGCCCCATGCGCCGTATTCGCGTCATCCCCGTGCTGACCATCGACCGCGATGCGCGGCTGGTGAAGACGGTCGGCTTCGGTAAGCGCACCTATATCGGTGACCCGATCAACGCCGTGCGCATCTTCAACACCAAGATGGTCGACGAAATCCTGCTGCTCGACATCGACGCCAGCACCGACGGACGCGGCCCGAATTTCGACGCGATCGGCGACATCGTCGAAGAGGCCTTCCTGCCGATGGGCTATGGCGGCGGTATCCGCAGCGTCGACGACGCGGCGCGGCTGTTTGCGCTCGGGTTGGAAAAGGTCGTACTGTCGACCGAAGCCTTCGCCGATCCCGGGCTGGTGACGGCGATCGCCGAACGTTTCGGCAGCCAGGCGGTCGCGGTGTCGCTCCCCTATGGTCGCAAGCTCATCGGCGGCGAGCAGGTGCTGACCCGCAGCGGCAAGCAGCGCACCGGCCAGGCGCCGGTCGCGGCGGCGCAGGCGATGGCGGCGGCGGGCGCCGGCGAGATCATCGTCTACAGTATCGACCGCGACGGGAAATGGACCGGCTTCGACCTGCCGACGGTCAGCGCGGTCGCGGCGGCGGTCGCCATCCCGGTGGTCGCCTGCGGGGGTGCGGCGGCGCTCGACGATTTCCTGCCCGCGATCCGCGACGGCGGCGCTTCGGCGGTCGCCGCATCGAGCCTGTTCGTCTATCGCGCGCCCAAACAGGGGGTGCTGATTTCCTATCCCGACGAGGCCGATCTGCGCGACCGGCTGTTCGCAAAGCTCGATGCATGACCCTAGCCACGTCGCCCCTGCCCGCAACCTCGGCGCAGGTCTGCACGCGAACGGTGATGGACGGCAGCGATCCCGACATCCGGTTCGACGCCGACGGGGTGTGCAACTACTGGCACGAATATCAGGCTTTCGCCGCGACGCTTCCCGATGCCGCCGCCAAACAGGCGCGGCTCGACACGCTGCTGGCGGCGGTGCGCGCCGACGGCAAGGGCAAGCCCTATGACTGCGTCATCGGCCTGTCGGGCGGGGTCGACAGCAGCTATGTCACCTGGCTCGCGAAGCAATGGGACCTGCGGCCGCTGATCGTCCATTTCGACAATGGCTGGAACAACGAACTCGCGGTCCGCAACATCGAGAATATCTGCAAAAAGCTCGACTTCGAACTCCACACCTTCGTGATGGACTGGGACGAGTTCCGCGACCTGCAGCGCGCTTATTTCAAGGCGTCGGTCGTCGATATCGAGGTGCCGACCGATCACATGATCTCGGGTGCGCTCTACAGGCTCGCGGCGAAGTACAACCTCAAATACATTCTCTCGGGTCTCAACCACGCCACCGAATGGCTGATGCCGCCGTCGTGGAACTATGCGAAGTTCGACCTCGTCAACCTGAAGAGCATCCACCGGACATTCGGCGAGAAGCCGCTCAGGAAACTCCCCGCGCTCGGGGTCTGGCAGCGCGCCTGGTATCAACTGGTGCGCGGCATCCACAGCGAAGCCGTGCTCGACCTCGTCGATTTCGACAAGGCGAAGGCCAAGGATTTGCTGATCCGCGAACTCGACTGGGTCGATTATGGCGGCAAACATTATGAATCGCTCTTCACCCGTTTTTACCAGGGTTACATCCTCCCGCGGAAATTCGGCGTCGACAAACGCAAGGCGCATTTGTCGAACCTGATCCTGTCGGGTCAGGCGACGCGCGACGAAGCATTGCGCGAATTGCAACAACCGACCTATGACGCGGCGATGCAGGAGCGCGACAAGGCCTATGTTCGCAAGAAGCTGGGGTTCAGCGAGGCCGAATTCGAAGAGCTGCTGGTGCGGCCCAACCAGCGGCACGAGATTTACGGCACCGACCGAAAGCAGCGCGAATTCTATTTTCGCGTCATAGGCACGGCCGGCAAGATCCTGCGTACCGTCGGATTGAAGCGCTGATGGCGACGACGCTCGACCTCCTGGCACCGCCGCTGCGGATCCTGCTCATCTCGCCGCAACCCTGGGCAGGGCTGCAGGTGTCGAAGCATCACTATGCCCGTGAGCTCGCGGCGCTGGGGCACACCGTCTATTTCGTCAATCCGCCGAACGGCGGCGACGCCATCCGCCTGTCGCCGAGCGATGTTCCCGGCATCACCCTCGTCGACCATCCGCGCATGCCCGCCTCGCGCACAAAATATCGTGCGCAATGGTTATTCATCTGGGCCGCGCGGCGGCGGGCGAAGGCGATCGCCCGCGCCGTCGGCCCGGTCGACCTGTTGTGGGATTTCGACAATGCGCGGCAATTCGCCGACCATCGCGCCTTTGCCGCACCCTTTTCGATCCTCCATGTCGTCGACATGCTCGATCCCGGCGATACGATGCACCGCCATGCCGATCTGATACTCGGCGTCGACGAGTTGCTGATCGCCGAAATCGCGCCTTCGAAGGCGCCGCGGCATGTCGTCGGCCACGGCCTCTCACCGTTGTTCGCGCGCGCGGCACAGCGCCGCCTCGCCGCGCCGCGGAAACGCGATGCGGATGCTCCGGTCACCGTCGGTTTCATCGGCAACCTTGCGCAGCCGGCAATGGATCGCGAGCGCTTCGCCCGCCTCGTCGCCGAACGGCCCGACTGCCTCTTCCGCTTCATCGGCCCCGTCCAGGGCGGCACCCCCGAAAGCCATGCCTGGGCCGACACGCTGGCGCAGCGGCCGAATGTCGAGCTGGCGGGATTGCTGACCGGCGACGCGCTGATCGCGGCGGCCGAGGATGTCGATGTCTGGCTTCTGCTCTACGACTACGCCCGCGACCGCAATCGCGGGGTCAATTCGCACAAATTGCTCGAATATTTCGCGCTCGGCGGTGAGGTGGTCAGCAGCCCGATCGCGGCGCAGGCCGGTGCCCCTGGCATCTTCATGGCGCCGCGCGAGGCGCCCGGCGAAATCGGCGCCAAGCTCGATGCGGCAATCGCCGCCGTGCGCGAAGGTCGCGACACGGGCTGGCGCAAACGCGTCGAACTGGCGCTCGCCAACAGCTATCGCGCCCATGCCGAGCGCATCGCCGCCCATCTGAAAGCCGTCATGATCTGAAGGACCCGATGACATGAGCATGGAGATCAACGCCAGCAGCCGCTTCGCGAACCGTGTCCTGCGCCGGATCGGGCAATTTTCGCGGCTCAACCGCAATGTTTCCGCCCATGTCGGAGGGGCCCAGGTGGCGGTGCCGGTGTCGGCGGGGCTGATGGCCGAACTGACCGAGCCGTGGATGCTTGCGCTGTTGCGCCGGTTGATGGGCATGACGACCGGCACCTTCGTCGATGTCGGGGTGAATCTCGGCCAGACGCTGATCAAAGTGAAAGCGATCGATCCGGGCCGCCGCTATGTCGGGTTCGAACCCAATCCGGTGTGCGTCCATTATGTCGAGGAATTGCTTGCCGCCAACGGCTGGCCCGATTGCCGCGTCGTGCCCGCCGGGCTCGGGGCGCGAAGCGGGATCGTGACACTTGAACTCTACAACGGCCGCAGCGGCGATTCCTCGGCGTCGATCGTCGAGGGGTTCCGACCCGGCGAAACGATCAGCTTTCGCAAGACCGTCGCCATCCTCGGCGCATCGGACCTGCCCGACGACCTGCTCGCCGCGCCGATCGGGCTGGTCAAGATCGACGTCGAGGGCGCCGAGGCCGACGTGATCGACGCGCTGGCGCCGGTCATCGCGCGCGATCGCCCGCTGATCTCGATGGAAATCCTGCCCTGCTACGACGAAGGCCGCACCGATCGCATCGCGCGGCAGGCCCGCATCGAAGCGCGCTTCGCCGAACTCGACTATCGCATGCTGCGAGTGCTCCACGAAGGGCGCGGCGGCGGTTTCGAACTGGCGCCGATCGAGGCGATCGGCATCCATGGCGACCTTTCGCTCTCCGAATATGTCGTCTGCCCCGCCGAGCGCCTCGCCGAAGTCCTCGCCGGCTGACGCGCGGTCACAGCTTTTTGGGATAGAAGCCCAGCTTGCGCTTGATCCGCCGCTCGAGCAATTCGCGCCGTCCGAGGTTGAGCAGGGTGATCGGGTTGTCGAACATCGCCCGGTCGGACATTTGCGCGGTGGCGAGGCGTGGGTTGGCCGCAAGCATCGCGCGATAGCGCTCGACCGCCGCCGGGCGCGCGACGAATAGTTTATATTGCGTGATCAGAAAGGGTTGCAGCCGATCTTTCATCTCGGTGAGCATATGGATCGCGGCGACCGATACGTCGGGCCAGCCGATCCCGAAAAAATCATGGATGATCATCACGCCGTCGTCGGCCAGAACGGCTTCGGCAAGGCGCATGTCGTGAACGACATTCGCATAGGCATGGCCGCCATCGACGCTGAACAGCCGGACGTCGCCGATGCGCGCGCGCAGGGCCTCGGGCGTCAGCGTCAGTGTGTCGACGGTCCAGATTTCTTCCTCGTCGAGCGTGATGCCGAGTTTGTCGCGATTGTCGAAAAACGCCTTGTCGCGGCCTGTGTGGATGCCGGTGTTCAGGCCGTCATCCTGGAACAAGTCGATCGCGAGTGCGCGTTCGCCGGCCCGGCGGAGCAGCGCCAGAATGAAGTAGAGCTTGCCATGATGGACGCCGATTTCGGCGAGATTGCCCTTGATCCCCGCCTCGACCTGCCAGCGCCCGATCGCGTCGATCGCCGCCCATTCGACATGGCCGAAATAGCCCGCGACGGCCTCGATCTGCCGGTCGATATATTGGTCGAGCGCGTCGAAATTTGCAGGCAAGGGGGAAACTCCATGGAGGGACGCCACGCGCTATCGCACCGGGCCGGTGCGGGCAACAGCGCGTTCGGTGGGGCGTCAGCCGGCCAGCGGCGCCTGAATGTCGGCGCTCGCCTGATTGACCTCTTCGGGCGGCCGAAATTCGGGGACGAGGTCGTGCAGGATATCGAGGCATGCCTCGGCCCGGCCATGGTCCATCGCGTCGCGCAGCAGGTCGAGCTTCGCCGACAGGTCGGCCCATTCGAGCATCGCCTCGCGTGCCTGCATGATGCGGCTGTGGCTCGTCGGCTTGGGATCGTCGCCGATCAGCAGTTCTTCATAGAGTTTTTCGCCCTGGCGCAGCCCGACCTCGGCGATCTCGATATCGCCGTCGGGATGATCTTCGTCACGCACCGTCAGCCCCGACAGGTTGATCATCGTGCGCGCCAGTTCGATGATCCGCACCGGCTTGCCCATGTCGAGCACGAACACCTCGCCGCCCTTCGCCATCGCGCCGGCCTGGATAACGAGCTGCGCGGCTTCGGGGATGGTCATGAAGAACCGCGTGACGTCGCGGTGGGTGACGGTGACCGGGCCGCCAATCCGGATCTGCTCACGGAACAGCGGCACGACCGAGCCGCTCGACCCCAGCACATTGCCGAACCGGACCATCGCGAAGATGGTCTTGCTGCCGCGGCCCGCGAGGCCCTGCAGCACCAGTTCGCACACGCGTTTCGAGGCCCCCATGACGTTGGTCGGGCGCACCGCCTTGTCGGTGCTGATCAGCACGAAGTTCGTGACCCCGACGCGGTCGGCCTCGCTCGCCATGAACAGGGTGCCGCACACATTGTTGCCGATGCCGGCGATCGGGTTCGCCTCGACCAGCGGCACATGCTTATAGGCAGCGGCGTGGAATATCGTGTCGGGTTGCCAGCGCGCGAGCAGGCGCCGCACGGTCGGCTGGTCGGTGACATTGCCCAGTTCCTCGACCAGTTCGGGTTGCTGCCCTTCGGGCAATTCGGCGATCGCCGCCTGGAGTTCCTGGCCGATCGCATAAAGCCCATATTCGGACGATTCGACGAGGATCAGCTTGTCGGGGCGCATCGTCACGATCTGGCGGCAGAGTTCGCTGCCGATCGAGCCGCCGGCACCGCTCACCATCACCGTTTTGCCGACGATCGTGCGGCCGAGCAGCAACTGGTTCGGCGGCACCGGGTCGCGGCCGAGCAAATCCTCGATCTGGACGTCGCGCAGGTCGCTGACCGACACCTGTTCGTCGATGATCTGCCGCATATTGGGCAGCATGCGGACGCGGATCGGCCAGTCTTCGAGCGATTTCATCACCCGGCGTCGCTTCGAGCGGGTGACGTGCGGCAGCGCGAGCAGCACGTCGGTGACGCCGAAGCTATCGACCAGATAAGGCAGTTTCGGGCGCGAATAGATGGGGACGCCATCGATGATCTCGCCCTCGATCTTGCGGTCGTCGTCGATGAAGCCGACCAGCCGCATCCCCGGGTCGCCGCGCAGCGCCATCGCAAGCTGTTGCCCCGCCTCGCCGGCGCCATAGATGAGCACGACCGACTGCTGCTGGATATCGCGGCGCTTGAGCAGATCGACGACGGCGTAGCGCGCGATGATACGCGCGGTGGCGAGGAACAGCAGGAACAGCAAAGGCTGAATGAACGCCAGGGTCCGCGGGATGCCGGCCATCCCGATGATCCCGAAAATGACGATCAGCGGGATCGAATAGAGGAGGACCGAGTAGCCGAGCCCGACCATGGTGCGCCCGCCCGAGAAACGCAGGATCGAACTATAGGTGCCGCGCATCAGGAAGATCGGCAGCCAGCTCGACAGCGCGATGACCGCCGCCAGCCCGACCTCGCGATCGAAGATTTCCCAGCGGCCGAGACGAAGCGAGAAAGCGACCAGAACCGCGGCGACGCAAAGCAGCGCGTCGGCGACGATCAGGATCGCGCGCTTCTCGCTGCGGCCCAGTGCGACCAGCGTTTCGAGCATCGCGAGGATATGCTCCTCGACCACCCCCCAAATTCGCCCCAATATCATGCCGCCACGCTCTCCCCGGTCTTGAGGAAGCGCTGCGCCCGCCCTTCGAGGACGAGCGCGGTGAGCATGCCGCTGCGATAGGCACCCGTATCGATGCCGATACGGTTCGCGCGGCAATCGACGTCGGCGGTGATCGTGTGGCCGTGAACGACCATCACGCCATGATCCCGTTCGTCATCGAGAAACTGCTCGCGGATCCAGCGCAGGTCGTGGACCTGTTGCTGGTCGAGTGGGCGCCCGGGGAAAATCCCTGCATGAACAAAGAGATAGTCGCCAATCTGCACATAATCCACCATCGAGCGGAACAAACGAACATGCGAAGCCGGTATGCCGGCATGGATTTTGGCGACCAATGCCTCTCTATCGCCGAAAATTGTCGAGTCTTCAAGTCCGTAGCTCTGCAGCGCCTGCTCGCCGCCATAGCGGATCCAGCCGGGGAGCTGCGAATGCGCGCCATCGAGGATTTCGAGCAGCGCTTCTTCGTGATTGCCCATCAGCAGATGCAGTTCGTCGATGCCGGAAGGCGTGGTCAACAGCCGTTCGACGACCTGTGCCGATTGCGGGCCGCGATCGATGAGGTCGCCCAGCATCACGAGATGGACGGTATCCGCCGGATCGCGCGCGCTTTCGTCGGCGATCCGCGCGAGCAGCGCGTCGAGCAGGTCGAGCCGGCCATGGACGTCGCCGATGGCATAGACGCGCGTGCCGGACGGCACCTGCGGCCAGTCTTCGGCTACGGGTTCGGGGGCCGCTTTGCGGCTGAAAAGTCTTTTTAACATGGTCTTACCGATTGAAACTGACGCCCTACCCCAAATCGTCGGTCTATGCCGCAGCGCCGTAGCAACGCACGAACCGCGATCGGGATGCATGGCTTCAGGCATTTACCGGCGATCATCGCAATGACAAGGATCACACCCTGACGAGTTTCGCCACGAAGTTAAGCGGATAACAACCAAAATCAATTAGGGACAGCGCCATGAACAGCCGAGGCAAGAGCGAAAAATGAAGGTGATGACGGTGTTCGGGACGCGTCCCGAAGCGATCAAGATGTTCCCTGTGGTGCACGCTTTGCGGCGCCAGCCGGGACTCGACGTCCGTGTCTGCGTCACCGCGCAGCATCGCGAGATGCTCGACCAGGTGCTCGAAATCGCCCGGATCACGCCCGACATCGACCTTGACGTCATGCAGGCGAACCAGACGCTCGACGGGCTGCTGGCGCGGCTCGTCGTCGGTTTGGGCGAGACGTTCGACGCCGAGAAGCCCGACCGCATCCTCGTCCATGGCGACACGCTGACGACGATGGCGGCGACGCTCTCGGCCTATTTCCGCAAGATTCCCGTCGGCCATGTCGAGGCCGGCCTACGCAGCGGCAACATCTATCACCCCTGGCCCGAGGAGGTGAACCGCAAGGTCACCGGTGCGGTCGCCGATCTGCATTTCGCCCCGACCGAAACCGCGGCGGCGGCGCTGCGGGCGGAGAATGTGCCGGCGGCGAGTATCCACATCACCGGCAATACCGTGATCGACGCCTTGCTGGCGACGAAGGCGCGGATCGACGAGGAGCCATCGCTGGCGGGGGGGCTCGATCCCTTGCTCGCGCGGTTCGCGGGCAAGCGCATCGTCGCGGTCACCTCGCACCGGCGCGAGAATTTCGGCGACGGCATGAAAGCGATTGCCGATGCCATCGCCGCGATCGCGGCACGCTCCGACGTCGTGGTGATCTTTCCGGTCCATCCCAACCCGCATGTGCGTGCGGCGATGGAGCCGATCCTTGGTGCCCTCGGCAATGTCGCGCTGATCGATCCGCTCGATTATCCGCATTTCGTCCGCCTGCTCGCGTCGAGCGAACTGGTGCTGACCGATAGCGGCGGGGTGCAGGAAGAAGCGCCCTCGCTCGGCAAGCCGGTACTGGTGATGCGCGAGACGACCGAGCGGCCCGAAGGCATCGAAGCCGGCACCGCGCGGCTCGTAGGTACGAACAAGGACCGCATCGTTTCCGAAATTTTCAGCCTTTTGGACGATGAAGAAGCCTATGCCGCCATGGCGCGCGCCCATAATCCCTTCGGCGACGGCACGGCTGGCACCCAGATTGCGGAGATTGTCGCGCGTGCCCGTTGATATCGAACAGAAAGTCACCGTCGTCGGTTTGGGCTATATCGGCCTGCCGACCGCCGCGCTGATCGCGCGCTCGGGTTGCAAGGTCACCGGCATCGACGTCAGCGCGCATGTCGTCGAGACCGTCAACAACGGCAAGGTGCATATCGAGGAAGTCGATCTCGACGGTCTCGTGCAGGGCGTAGTGTCGCGCGGCGCGCTCGTCGCCTCGACGACGATGGTCGCCGCCGACACCTTCGTCATCGCGGTGCCGACCCCGCACGACGACGAGCATCGCCCCGACATCAGCTACGTCCTCGACGCCGCGCGCGGCATCGCCAAGGTCCTCCAGCCGGGCAACCTCGTGATCCTCGAATCGACCTCGCCGGTCGGCACGACCGAAAAGGTCGCCGAACTGCTCGCCGCCGAGCGCCCCGACCTGAAAGTGCCGGGCCGCTGCACCGGCACCCCCGACATTTTCGTCGCCTATTGTCCCGAGCGCGTCTTGCCCGGCCGCATCCTGATCGAGCTGGTCGACAACGACCGCTGCATCGGCGGCATCACCCCGCGCTGCGCACGCCGCGCGATGACCTTCTACCGCCAGTTCGTGCGCGGTGCCTGCGTCACCACCACCGCCCGCGCCGCCGAAATGGTCAAGCTGGTCGAGAACAGCTACCGCGACGTCAACATCGCCTTCGCCAATGAATTGTCGATGATCGCCGACAAGATGGGGGTCGATGTGTGGGACGTGATCCGCCTCGCCAACCTCCACCCGCGCGTCAACATCTTGCAGCCGGGCCCCGGCGTCGGCGGCCATTGTATCGCGGTCGACCCCTGGTTCCTGGTGCATGGCGCGCCCGACGAAAGCCGGCTGATCCGCACCGCGCGCGAGGTCAACCTGGCCAAGACGTCGCACGTCATCGCCGCGACCGCCGCGCTGGTCGCAAGCCATCCGCAGGCGAAAATCGGCGTGCTCGGTCTCGCTTTCAAACCCAATATCGACGATTTCCGCGAAAGCCCGGCGGTCGAGGTCGCGGCAGCGCTCGCGCGCCAGTTCGGCCAGCGCGTCCAGATCGTCGAACCCTTTGCCAAGGGCCTGCCGATGGAATTCGCCGGCAGCGGCGCCGAACTCGTCGAACTCGACGATGCGCTGGCGGACTGTGACGTCATGATCGTGCTCGTCGACCATGATGTGTTCAAATCGGTCCCGCTTGAGGAACGCAGCGGCAAGATCGTTTATGACACGCGCGGACTGTGGCCCGATCAGGGGTGGCCGACGACGGCGCCCGCACCGCGGGCGGTGGCTTAACGTCAAATCCTCCCTGTCGCGAAGCGATGGGGAGGTGGCAGCGCGTAGCGCTGACGGAGGGGCAATGGCGCGACGTCGCTGCCCCTCCACCGCGCCCTCCGGGCGCGGTCCCCCTCCCCATGGCCTCCGGCCACAGGGAGGATCGCGGCCCTCCCCTTGCACCCCTCGCCCCACTCTCCCATATCCGCCGCATGAACGATCCCCATGCGTATAGTGCCGCGCCCTGGCACGGAACCACCATTCTTTCCGCCCGCAGCGCCGACAAGGTCGTCATCATCGGCGACGGCCAGGTGTCGATGGGCCAGACGGTGATGAAGCCCAACGCGCGCAAGGTACGCCGCCTGCACGACGGCAGCGTCATCGGCGGTTTCGCCGGTGCGACCGCCGACGCCTTCACCCTGTTCGAACGGCTCGAGAGCAAGCTCGAACGCCACAATGGCCAGTTGCTGCGCGCCGCGGTCGAACTCGCCAAGGACTGGCGCACCGACAAATATCTCCGCAACCTCGAAGCGATGATGATCGTCGCCGACAAGGAGGTGACGCTCGTCATCACCGGCAACGGCGACGTGCTCGAACCCAAGGGCGGCATCGCCGCGATCGGCTCGGGCGGAAATTTCGCGCTGTCGGCCGCCCGCGCGCTGGTCGATTACGAAAAGGACCCGGAGGTGCTGGTGCGCAAGGCGATGGAAGTCGCGGCCGACATCTGCGTCTATACCAACGACCAGTTCACGCAGGAAGTCATCGACAGCAAGAGCTGATCGCTTATGGTCGGCGGGTGACCGTGACGCTCCCCCGCCGCCATTTCGTCGCCGCCTCCGCCGCGCTCGCGCTGCCCGGCTGCGCGATGACGACCGCACGCACGCCGGCTCGCGCCGCGCCCTGTCTGACAGCGGTCAAGGCCTCGCCCGACCGCGTGATCCGGACGGCCGCGGGTCTGCGCCCCTATCGCGCGAGCGGCTTCGTCGTGCGCGCCGAGGCGCTGGGCGCCAAGCGGCTCGTCCACAATTATGGCCATGGCGGTGCGGGCATCACGATGAGCTGGGGTAGTTCCAAGCTCGCGGTCGAGATGGGTATCGCTGGCCACAATGGCCCGGTCGCGGTGATTGGCGCCGGGGTCATGGGCCTCTCGACCGCGCGGCTGCTGCAGGAGGCGGGGTTCGCCGTCACCCTCTATGCCAAGGCGCTGCCGCCCGACACGACCTCGAACATCGCGGGCGGACAGTTTCATCCCTTCAGCCTGTACAGGAACGACGCCGTGACGCCCGAATGGCGCCGCCAGTTCGTTGCGGCACTCGATTACAGCTGGCGGCGCTTTCAGATCATGGTCGGCGACGATTATGGCGTGCGCTGGCTGACCACCTATACCGAGGGGACGCAGGAAGAGCCGAGGCTCCCCACTTTCCCGCCCGCCGCGCGTCAGCTTCGCCCCGACGAACATCCCTTCCCCGTCGAACGGCTGTGGCGCTACGACACCATCTATGTCGAGACCGGGCGTTACCTGCGTCAGATGCAGCGCGATTTCGAGAGCGCGGGTGGCCGTGTCGTCGTGCGCGGTTTCGCGATTCCGGCGGAGATCGGCGATCTTCCGGAAGCCCTCGTGTTCAATTGCACCGGGCTCGGCTCGCACGCCCTGTTCGGCGACACCGAACTGATCCCGATCCGCGGCCAGCTCGCGATGCTGATCCCCCAGCCCGAGATAAATTACGCCTTTGCCGGCGAGGCGGGTTATATGTTCCCGCGCCCCGACGGCATTGTCCTCGGCGGCAGCTATGAGCGGGGCAAATGGGAAGCAGAGGTTGAGCCCGAACGCATCGCGCGCATCGTCGCCTCGCATCAGGCGCTTTTCGCCGGCTTTCGCTGCCCCGCTTGAAACCCCGGAACGAACCGCCATCTAGCGATCTCATGATTTTCTGTCTGGAACCATCCCACAAATGAACGAAGCTTTGACCCCGAAGGCGATCGTCGCCGCCCTCGACACGCATATCATCGGCCAGGATGGCGCCAAGCGCGCCGTCGCCGTCGCGATGCGCAACCGCTGGCGCCGCCAGCAGCTCGGCCCCGACCTCCGCGACGAGGTCAGCCCCAAGAATATCCTGATGATCGGCCCCACCGGCTGCGGCAAGACCGAGATCTCGCGCCGCCTGGCCAAGCTCGCCGACGCGCCCTTCATCAAGGTCGAGGCGACGAAATTCACCGAGGTCGGCTATGTCGGCCGCGACGTCGAACAGATCGCCCGTGACCTTGTCGAGGAAGCGGTGCGGCTGGAGAAGGACCGCCGCCGCGAGGCGGTGCGCGCCGCCGCCGAGGAAGCCGCAATGGAGCGGCTGCTCGACGCGCTCACCGGCAAGGGTGCCAGCGAAGCAACGCGCCAGAGTTTCCGCCAGCGCATCCGCGAAGGCCATCTCGACGACAGCGAGGTCGAGATCGAGGTTTCCGACGCGCCGTCGATGCCGTTCGAACTGCCGGGCCAGCCGGGCCAGATGAGCATGATCAACCTGTCCGACATGCTCGGCAAGGCGATGGGTGGTGCGCCCAAGAAGCGCCGCAAGCTGAAGGTCATCGAGGCCGCGACGCGGCTGATCGAGGAGGAGCAGGACAAGCGCCTCGACCAGGACGATGTCGCGCGCATCGCGCTCGCCGATGCCGAGGCGAACGGTATCGTCTTCCTCGACGAGATCGACAAGATCGCGGTCAGCGATGTGCGCGGCGGATCGGTAAGCCGCGAGGGCGTCCAGCGCGACTTGCTGCCGCTGATCGAAGGCACGACCGTCGCGACCAAATATGGCCCGATGAAGACCGACCATATCCTGTTCATCGCCTCGGGCGCCTTCCATGTCGCCAAGCCGAGCGACCTACTCCCCGAACTCCAGGGTCGCTTGCCGATCCGGGTCGAACTCGGCGCCCTGACCGAGAGTGATTTCGTGCGTATCCTGACCGAAACAAAGGCGGGTTTGCCCGAACAGTATAGCGCCCTGATCGCGACCGAGGGCGTGACGCTGAACTTCACCCCCGATGCCATCGCGCGCGTCGCCAAGCTCGCCGCCGACGTCAACGAGAAGGTTGAGAATATCGGCGCGCGGCGATTGCAGACGATCATGGAACGACTGGTCGAGGAAATCAGCTTCACCGCCGAGGACCGCGGCGGAACGGTCATCGACATCGATGCCGCCTATGTCGACAGCCAGCTTTCCGACATCGTCGGCGACACCGACCTCAGCAAATATGTGCTCTGACGGCCTGCCGCGCGGACGGGCGTAATTCCCGTCCTTTTCAGCCGTTCCTTTGCCGAACTTCATTTGACTTTGCCGCGCCGTCAGTGCGATGAACGGCGCGCAAGGTCGACATGGGTTGCAAACGACCGGCACGGAGATTTTGATGGCAGACGAGGAGGCCCCGGAGCAGGGCGAACTGGCGATCACGCGGACGGGTGACCGGCTGCGGTTGGCCCGCGAAGCCGTGGGCCTGTCGCTCGCCGATGTCGCGACGCGGACGCGCATCACCCAGCGCCATCTCGAAGCGATCGAGAAGTCCGAGTTTTCGGGACTGCCGGGCCGCACCTATGTGACAGGATTCGCACGCGCCTATGCCCGTGCCGTTGATCTGCCCGAGGCCGAGATCGGTGCGGCCATTCGCCGCGAACTCGAAGAAGACGCTTATGGTTCGCGCCCGCTTTACGAGGCCTATGAACCGACCGACCCGGCGCGGCTGCCGACCGCCCGGCTCGCCTGGACCCTGGTCATCGTCGCGCTGCTGCTCGGGTCCGCTTATGGGATCTGGCGTTTCCTGTCGGTCGAACCCGACGAGGCGCTGATCGCGGCGCAGAATCAGGCCGCCGACAACTCCGAGGCCCCGGCGACCGCGCCCGGCACCGCGCCGGCGCCGAAAGCCGCCGCGCCGGGCCAGGCCGTCCCTGCCGATGCGCCGGTCGTGCTGACCGGCCTGTCCGAAGTGTGGATCGGCTTCGACGATGCGACCGGCAAGACCGAGAATTGGCGCACCCTCGACGCGGGCGAAACCTATGAGGTGCCGGCGGCCTATGTTCAGCAGTTCACGCTGCGCACCAGCATTCCGCAGGCGCTGAAGGTCACCGTCGGCGGCCGCGACATCGGTGCGGTCGGACCCGCCGATACGCTGGTCAAGAATATCTCGCTCAAGCCCGCCGATCTGGTCGCGCGGGCCGACGGCGCGGGGGCGGCGCAAACCATCCCGCCGGTGGCGACGAAGCGCTGAGCGACGCCCGGTCCGCCGGGCTGAAAGGTCGCCGCGCCGAATTGGGTTTGCGCAAGCGGCCCTTGGCGCGTTATGAGCCAGGTAATGGTTAATCGGGTGTGGGAGCCGAAAAGGCAGATGACGATGCGTAACTATTTTCTGGGAACCGCGGCCGCCGCGCTGCTGGTTTCGCTTCCCGGTGCCGCGCACGCGCAGGACGACACGATCGGCAAGCGCGTCGACCGGCTCGAAAAGGAAATGCGCGCGGTACAGCGCTCGGTGTTTCCGGGCGGCAGCCCCGCCTTTTTCGAAGGCGAGATCGCACCCGACAATGTCGCCGGCGACCGGGTGAAGAGCAGCGCGCCGGTGATCGACCTCACCGCGCGTGTCGACGCGCTCGAAAACCAGCTGCAGACGCTCACCGGGCAGACCGAGCAGAACGCGTTCCAGCTGCGTGAACTCGAAAAACAGTTCACCGCCTACAAGGCCGAGGTGGACAAGCGCTTCGCCGCGCCGCCGCTGACGGTCGAAACGACGCCCGCGAGCCTGCCCGTCACGACGGCGGCCCGGCCGCCCGCGACGACGCCTGCCTCGACGACGAAGCCGGCCACGACCACCGCCGCGCCGGTGAAAAAGCCCGCAGCGACCCCGGCGGCCCCCGCCGCGAGCGCCGCGCGCCTCGCGCTGGTGAAGAAGGTCGAGATTCCGGCGACGGGAAACGAAACCGACGATGCCTATAATTATGGCTACCGGCTGTGGGAGGCGAAGCTCTATCCCGAGGCGCAGACCCAGCTGAAGGACGTCGTCGCCAAATGGCCGCAGCACCGCCTCGCCAGCTTCGCGCAGAATCTGCTCGGCCGCACCTATCTCGACGAAGGCAAGCCGAGCCTCGCCGCGGTCGCCTTCTATAACAATTACAAGGATCGGCCGAGCGGCGCCCGCGCCCCGCACAGCCTGATGTACATGGGGGTCGCACTCGACAAGCTGGGCCGCAAGGCCGACGCCTGCAAGGCTTTCCGCGAGCTCGAGGAAGTCTATGGCGACAAGGCTCCGCAGGATGTGCGTACCGATGCTGCCGCCGCAAAAACAAAAGCCGGCTGCTGAGGCCGACGCCGTCCACCGGCTGGGGCGCCAGCTGGCGTCGCTCGTCGGTCCGGGCTGGCAGCAGCGGAGCTATGGCGTCGCGGTATCGGGCGGGCCGGATTCGATGGCGCTGCTCTGGCTGATGACCAGCCTGCTGCCCGGGCAGGTGCGCGCGGCGACCGTCGATCACGGCCTGCGACAGGGTTCCGACGAGGAAGCCCGCATGGTCGCGGGCTTTTGCGCGCGCGAGCTCATCCCGCATGCCACGCTGACCCCGCCGACCCCGATCAAGGGGTCGCAGCAGGCGGCGGCGCGCACCGAACGCTATCGCTTGCTCGAACAGTGGCGCAAGGACGAGGGGCTCGGCCACATCCTCACCGCGCATCATGCCGACGACCAGCTCGAAACGATCGTGATGCGGCTCAACCGCAGCAGCGGCGTCGGCGGGCTGGCGTCGATCCGCGCCAGGAACGGCGCGATTCTGCGTCCGCTGCTTCATTGGCGGCACGACGAACTGGTCCGCATCGCGCTCGACGAGGACCTTCCCTTCGTCGACGATCCGTCGAACAGCGACAGCCGTTTCGACCGTGCCCGGCTGCGTCATGCCCTCGCCTCGCAGAAGCTGCTCGACGTCGAGGCGGCGTCGCGTTCGGCCGACTGGCTGGCCGAAGCCGACGACGCGATCGACTGGGCGGTCGAACGGCTGATCGCCTCCTGGCCCGACGCCTCCGACATCGCGGTGATCCGCGACGAAGGCTATCCGCCGGAGATTTTCCGCCGGGTCGTCACCCAGCGGCTGCGCGCCAATGACGGCGGCCTTGCGCTACGCGGCGCCTCGCTCGACGGGGTCGTCACGGCGATGAAGAATGGGCGGCGCGCAATGGTGGGGGCGCTGCTGATCGATGCGGTTCCGGGCCTCGCCGGCACGATCTGGCGTATTTCCGCCGCGCCGCGCCGGAAAGCCCGCAAATAACCGCCTTTGGCTCATTGTCATTTAACGCGACTATCCTATCTTGGCAGGGTTGATGCGCGACGTGCGCGATATTTGGAAAGTTTCCGATGCAGGACGACAAGGAACCGCAGGGCAACCCCTGGATGAAGAGCGTGATGATCTGGAGCGGCATCTTGCTCGCCATGCTCCTCGTCGCCTCGATGTTCGGCGGCGCGTCGCAGCCCGCGGGGACCCCGCTGACCTACTCCGAATTCCGCCAGAAGGTTCAGGAGGGCACGGTCAAGGACGTCGTGCTGACGGAGGAGCGCGCCACGGGCACATTGACGAATAACGAACGGTTCAGCGCCAACCTGGTGCCCGATCCCAGCTTGCTCAAGCTGCTCAACGACAACAATGTCAAATATGACGGCAAGCCGACCGAAACCGGCAATATCTGGGTCTATCTGCTGATCCAGTCGCTGCCCTTCCTGCTGATTCTCGGCATCGCCTTCTTCGTCTTCCGTCAGGTGCAGAAGAACAATGGCTCGGGTGCGATGGGATTCGGCAAGTCGCGTGCCAAGATGCTCACCGAGAAACAGGGCAAGGTGACCTTCGACGACGTCGCCGGCATCGACGAGGCGCGCGAGGAGCTCGAGGAAATCGTCGAGTTCCTGAAAGACCCGACCAAATTCTCGAAGCTTGGCGGCCAGATTCCCAAGGGCGCGCTGCTCGTCGGCTCGCCCGGCACCGGCAAGACCCTGCTCGCCCGCGCGATCGCCGGCGAGGCGGGTGTGCCCTTCTTCACCATTTCGGGTTCGGACTTCGTCGAAATGTTCGTCGGCGTCGGCGCCAGCCGTGTCCGCGACATGTTCGAACAGGCCAAGCGCAACGCGCCGTGCATCGTCTTTATCGACGAGATCGACGCCGTCGGCCGCCATCGCGGTGCCGGGCTGGGCAATGGCAATGACGAACGCGAACAGACGCTCAACCAGCTGCTCGTCGAAATGGACGGCTTCGAGGCGAATGAGGGCATCATCATCGTCGCCGCGACCAACCGCCCCGACGTGCTCGACCCCGCGCTGCTGCGTCCGGGCCGCTTCGACCGCCAGGTAGTCGTGCCGCGCCCCGACATCGAGGGTCGCCAGAAGATTCTTGAGGTGCACACGCGCAAGAAACCGCTCGCGCCCGACGTCGATCTGCGCCGCGTCGCGCGCGGTACGCCGGGCTTCTCGGGCGCCGATCTGGCCAACCTCTGCAACGAAGCCGCACTGCTCGCAGCGCGCAAGGGCAAACGCCTGATCGCCAGCGACGAATTCGAGGAAGCCAAGGACAAGGTCATGATGGGCGCCGAGCGGCGTTCGATGGTGATGACCGAGGACGAGAAGAAGTCGACCGCCTATCATGAGGCCGGCCATGCCCTCGTCTCGCTGCACGTCGAAGGCTGCGACCCGCTCCACAAGGTGACGATCATCCCGCGCGGCCGTGCGCTGGGCGTGACCTGGAACCTGCCCGAGCGTGATCGCTATTCGACCAACATGAAGCAGATGAAGGCGCGGCTCGCGCTCTGCTTCGGCGGCCGCATCGCCGAGCAGCTGATCTATGGCAAGGACGAGCTCAACACCGGCGCGTCGAACGATATCCAGCAGGCGACCGACATGGCGCGTTCGATGGTCATGGAATATGGCATGTCCGAAAAGCTCGGCTGGCTGCGCTACCGCGACAACCAGGACGAGGTGTTCCTCGGCCACAGCGTGTCGCGCGCGCAGAATATGTCCGAAGACACCGCGCGGCTGATCGACGCCGAAGTCCGCCGCCTCGTCGAGGAAGGCGAGAATGTCGCGCGCAAGGTGCTCACCGACAATCTCGACGAGCTTCACCTGCTCGCCGCCGCGCTGCTCGAATATGAGACGCTGTCGGGTGAGGAATCGAAGCGCGCGATCAAGGGCGAGGACATCGGCCGCGAGGACGACCAGAGCAAGCACGGCACCCCGGTGTCGGGCCACGCCGGCTCGCTGCCGCAGATCAAGCGCAAACCGCGCCCCTTCGGTGACGTCAATCCGCAGGGTGCATAAGTTCCGGTCGGTGGGGGGTTGGACATGAAGCGCAAGAGATTCCGCCTGCCGCGGTTCGGGCTCGGCGTCGCGGCGATGTTCGCGCTCGCCAGTCCGGTGCAGGCGTTCCAGCGCGTCGAGTTCAGCCAGAATGTCGAGGTCGAGACCGTGACGACCGGCGCCGCGGGCCAGCGCAAGATCAGTTTCTCGGCGCCCGAGACCGTCGTTCCCGGCGACCGGCTGCGCTTCACGCTGCAACTCGACAACCAGACCAGCGAATCCGCCGCCGGCCTCAAATTCGTCAACCCGATCCCGCCCGAGGTGCGCTTCGCCAGCACCGACGATATGGCGGGATTTTCGGTCTCGATCGACGGCGGCAAGACCTATGGGACCCTTGCCGGGCTGACGGTGCCGGTGGCGGGCGCGGCGGCACGTCCGGCGACCGTCGACGACGTCACTCATGTCCAATGGGTCCTGCCCGAACCGCTGGCGGCGGGCGCGGTCAAGAAGGTCACCTTTTTTGGCATCGTCCGCTAGGCTGCGGGCATGACCATTTATTGCGATGAATCGGGTGGGCTCAACGCGGGCGCGATGACCTTCGCCGCGGTGATGCTGACGCCCGAAGCGGCGGCGGACATCCACAAGCGTTTTCGCGGCGTCACCGGGCTGCGCGGCGAGCTGAAAGGCAGCCGCATCTCGGTCGTCGAGCGCGCCTATCTGCTCGAACTGTTCGACCGCGCCGGCGGCCGCGCCTGGGTCGCGGTGGCTGAGCGCGATACGCTTGCGAAAAACGCGGACGGCACCATGCCGAGCGACCTCGCTCTCTATGGCGCATTGCTCAACAGCGCGGTCGGTCACTGGCTGCCGGAGACCGGCGGCGTGTGCACCGACGTCGTCATCGACGACGGGCGCTACGACCCCAAGATCCTGTCGCACGTCCGCGCGGAAATCCAGGCAGGCCTCGGCCAATGGGGCCGCGCCTCGCTCGCCGACAGCAAGCGCAGCGACGGCGTCCAGATCGCCGACGTGATCGCCAACAGCCTGTTCAACATCGCGGTGAAGTCCCCACGCGCGGCGCGGATCGCGCGGATCATTGAGCCGATGCTGGCGTCGAAGGCGATCCGGGTGGCGGAGCAGACTCGAGTTCCCTAAGCGAGCTATGGCAACTCGCCGCCCCGGATGCGTGCCGAAAGCGGCAGCCCATATGCCGACGCGAGTTCAGGATTCTCACGAAGCAATTTATCGAGATCTGCTTGATTCTCCTTTAGGCGCGCAACCTCCAATTCCAGCGCAGCTGCGCGATCTTCGCTCTCACGCCACTGGAACAGATCGCGCTGATCGGGTTCCAAGACTTCCGTGATCATATCGCGTGACACGCCGAGCACGAACAGCGGGACAATGGCCGCAAGGAAAAGCAGTAGGCCGGAGAGCGTGTTCGACCGAAATGCCAGTATCCCCAGAAGGACGGTAGCCAGAGCGGCCCCCCAGAAGCCAATCGTCAGCCAAGCCACCATGAGAGATGGACGGCCCAGCATACGCAGAAGGCGTCGGATTTCCAGAAGTGCGTACAGGCTTGCCATGATCGATACGCCCGTCAGAATCGAGCGTCCCCATGATTGGGGCATACCCGCCTGATAGAGTTCAAACGAAGTTGCCAGCGTTTCGACAAGGCCGACAAACAGGGCAAAAATGCTCGCTACGGCTAGCTTATAGGGGCGATGGGTCATGTCCACCCTCCGGGACATCGAAACTATCTGTAAGTCTGTGCGTCGAGAGAACAGCATGCAACCTTTTTGCCAACAAAAAGGGCCGCGGTTTCCCGCGGCCCTCCTTGGTGATCCGATATGGCTTCGACTTATTCGAAGTCGCTGCCACCGCCCGCGGGGCTGCGCGGCGGCGCGGCAGCGGTGAGGCGCAGGGCTTCGGCCGAGCGGCTGATCGAGCTGATTTCATCGGGCGTATCGTCGTCGTCGACGACAACCTTCTGCAACGATATGGTCAGCGCTTCCGACAGATCCTTCGGGCGCACGGTCTGTTCGGCGATCTCGCGCAGCGCGACGACGGGGTTCTTGTCGCGGTCGCGATCGACGGTCAGCTCCGAACCACCCGAGATTTCGCGGGCGCGGTGCGCCGAGAGCAGAACCAGATCGAAACGGTTGGAAACTTTGTCGACGCAATCTTCGACGGTAACGCGGGCCATGTGTTTTCCTTGATCGAGGAGAGGCCAGCCCGGAGGCATGGCGGCAAGCGCTGCGCGCTAGCAGGCGTCCCGGCGAATGTCAACGAATCCCCTGCCCTTGCCCCCACCGTCGCGGCCGTCCTATGAGCGATGGCATGATCGCCGATCCCGTCCCCGCCAGCGAACTCCAGACGCTGCGCGCCGACGTCGCGGGGCACCGGCTCGAGGTCATCTTTGACGGGGCGGAACGGCTCGAACGGCTGCTGGCGCTGATCAACGGCGCGATCCGCAGCATCGACCTGGTCATGTACATCTTCCGGCACGACGGCGCGGGTACGCGGATTCTCGACGCGATGACGATGGCGGCGAAGCGCGGGGTGCGCGTTCGCGCCGTGATCGACAGCTTCGGCTCGTCGGACACGGCCGACGCCGTCTTCGCCCCGCTGCGCGACGCCGGCGGCGGCGTGACCTTTTTCTCGCGCCACTGGCGTTCGACCTATCTCATCCGCAATCACCAGAAGCTGTTGCTGGTCGACGAGGAGATCGCGGTGACCGGCGGTTTCAACATCGCCGCCCCCTATCTCAGCCGCCGCGACACCCATTGCTGGTTCGACCTTGGCATCGTCGTGCGCGGGCCCTCGGTGGCGCGGATGGTCGACTGGTTCGCCGAGATCCACGATTACACCGTCAACGACGACGGCAAGCTGCTCGCGCTGCGCCGCCTGATCCGCGAATGGCCGGTGGACAGCGAGCCGGTGACCTGGCTCGTCGGCGGCCCGACCCAGCGGCTGTCGCCCTGGGCGCGCGCGGTGCGTACCGACCTGGAGGGCGCCCGCCGGCTCGATATGGTGATGGCCTATTTCTCGCCCGGGCAGGGCATGTTGCGGCGGCTGGGCAGGGTCGCGCGGCGCGGGCGGACGCGCTTCATCATGTCGGCGAAGTCCGACAATCCCGCGACGATCGGCGCCTCGCGCCTGCTCTATGGCTATTTGCTGCGCAAAAGGGCGGCGATCTGGGAATATCAGCCGTGCCGGCTGCATATGAAGCTGATCGTCATCGACGATGTCGTGCACGTCGGCACCGCCAATTTCGACATGCGCAGCCTGTTCGTGAACGTCGAGGTGATGCTGCGTATCGAGGACGCCGGATTCGCGGCACAGATGTGTGATTTCATCACCCGGCAAAAGCCCGACTGCGAGGTCATCACGCGCAAGCGCCACAAGGCGCGCGCGAGCTGGCTGACCCGGCTGCGCTGGACGATGGCCTGGTTCGTCGTCGGGGTGGTCGATTATACGGTGACGCGCCGGCTCAACTTCGGGCTTGGCGAGATCGATCCCGAGACCGAGATCTGATCCTCAGTCCTTCCAGCCCCAGAACAGGAAGCAGGGCGGGACGTTGACCCATTCGAAGGCATTGTCGATGCGCGCGAAATGCGCCGCAAGGAAATCACGCGCACGGGCGCGGAACTGGTAGACGAGGAAGGCGCCGCCGGGGCGCAATGCGCGGTGCGTCGCCGCCGCGATCGCCGGGCCGACGCCGGCGGGCAGGGTCGAGAAAGGCAGGCCCGACAGGACATAGTCGGCATGATCGAAACCATGGGCGCGAATGATCTCTTCGACGTCGGCGGCCGATCCGTGCACCGCGATGAAGCGGCTGTCGCGGATGTCCTTGCGCAGATAGTCGATGAAATCCTCATTGGTGTCGATCGCGATCAGCGTCGCATCGCCCGCCATCCGTTCGAGCACCGGGCGGCAAAAGGTGCCGACGCCGGGACCATATTCGACGAACAATTTGGTGTTCTTCCAGTCCACCGGCTTCAGCATGTGGCGGATCAGCGTCGGCGACGACGGCACGATCGACCCGACCATCACCGGATGCTTGATGAAGCCCTTCACGAACATGCCCCACGGCCCGAAAAAGCGCCGCGCGCGGTCCCTGATCCGTTTGATCAGGGGAACCTTTTGTTCTTGGGCCTGCGCCCGGGGATTGGACATGATGGCTTTCGCGTTGTTGCGGACCCTTGAGGCGTGGCAAAATCGGGCGCGCGGCGCAAGGAAAGAGTGCGCTTGACAATCCCCGCCCACGTTCCGTCGCTGGACAGACGGGACAGGCCGTGTAGGACAATCGGGCCAACGACTTATGCAAAAAGAGGGGGAGCCGGGAATGTCGAATGTCAGCCGTTCGATTCCCCCCGACCGGATGGCGGTGCTGTTCGCGGTGATGCTCGTCGCCGCGGCGGGCAATACCGCGATGCAATCGATCCTGCCCGCGATCGGCGCGAAACTGCATATTCCCGACGTCTGGGTCAGCCTGGCGTTCAGCTGGTCGGCGCTACTGTGGGTGCTCACCGCACCGCATTGGGCGCGCCAGTCGGACAAGCGCGGGCGCAAGGCGCTGATGGCGCTCGGCGTCATCGGTTTCCTGTCGTCGATGGCACTGTGCGGGCTCGTCCTATGGTCGGGACTCATGGGCTGGCTCGCCGCCGGCACCACCTTCATCCTCTTCGCGCTCTTCCGCAGCCTCTATGGCGGCTTCGGCTCGGCCGCGCCGCCGGCGGTCCAGGCCTATGTCGCGGCGCGCACCGACCCGGAAGAGCGCACCCAGGCCCTGTCGCTCGTCTCCTCGTCCTTCGGTCTCGGCACCGTCATCGGCCCGGCGATCGCGCCCTTCTTCATCCTGCCCATCGTCGGGCTGGCGGGGCCGCTGCTGGTGTTCGCGCTGATCGGAACGATCGTGCTGGCGATGCTACGCTGGCGCCTGCCCGATGACATCCCGCGCTTTGCCGCGCGCGGCGCGATCGCGTCCTACCCGCTCTCGGCGGGCCCTTCCGAACCGACCGCCGAAGACGAGAATGAACCCGATCTGCCGCCACAGGAACCCTTGAGCTGGAACGACCGGCGCGTGCGCCCCTGGCTGCTCGCAGGCTTTTTCGGCGGACAGGCGCAGGCGATGATGCTCGGCGTCATCGGCTTCCTGATCCTCGACCGGCTCGAACTGCGCCTTCGCCCCGACGAGGGCGCGGCGATGACCGGGATCGTGCTGATGGCCGGCGCCTTCGCGACCCTGCTTGCCCAATGGGGGCTGATCCCGCTGTTCAGGCTGACCCCGCGCCCCACCGTGCTGTGGGGCGCCACGCTCGCCATCGGCGGCATATTGATGACCGGCCTCGCACAGGATCTGCACGGCATCGTCATCGGTTTCGCCACCGCCTCGCTGGGTTTCGGGCTGTTCCGCCCGGGCTTTACTGCGGGCTCGTCGCTCGCCGTGCCGCGTCGCGACCAGGGCGCCGTCGCGGGCATGACCGCATCGATCAACGGATCGGCCTATATCATTTCGCCCGCGATCGGCGTGCTGCTCTATAACTGGCACCCGATGGTCGCCTACGGCCTGATGGCCGGATTCTGCGGCTGGCTGGTCCTCTGGGGGTGGAAGGCGCTGCGGCAGGACCAGGCCTTCGGTATCGCCCACGAACCCTAGCCCCGAGCCTGTCGGTTCGGGGCTAGGGGGAATTCAGTCGGTGGACTCGTCGTGCTTGCGCTCGCGCACCGGCTTGAGCATGCCGGGCGCGAAAAAACCGATCGGGTCGACGCTCATCGCGTTCTGTTTGATCTCGCCCTGGATTTTTTCATAATCCTTCTCCATCGCCTCGGTGACCGAGGCGCGCGTATCCTTGAGCGCGGTATCGAAGTCCGCCATCGTCACCATATCGCTGTCGATCGACCGCTTGAGCGCGGCGAGGCCGGCGCGGCGCGTCAAATCCTCCAGATCGGCGCCGGTGAAGCGGTCCGATTTCTCGGCGAGCACCGACAGGTCGACATCGTCCGCCAGCGGCATCTTGCCGGTCTGGATTTCCAGGATGCGCTTTCGCCCCTCGGCATTGGGCACCGACACATAGATCAACTCGTCCAGCCGCCCCGGACGGAGCAGCGCCGGGTCGATCAGATTGGGCCGGTTGGTCGCCCCGATCACGACGACCGACTGCATCTCCTCGATCCCGTCCATCTCGGCGAGGATCGTGTTGACGACGCGTTCGGTCACCTGCGGTTCGCCCGACGTGCCGCTGCCGCGTGCGGGCACCAGGCTGTCGAGTTCGTCGATGAAGATGATCGTCGGCGCGACGGCGCGGGCGCGGGCAAACAGCCGCGCGATCTGCTGCTCGCTCTCGCCATACCATTTCGACAAGAGGTCGGACGATTTGATCGAGATGAAATTGGCGTCGGATTCGCGCGCCGCCGCCTTGGCGAGCAGCGTCTTGCCCGTGCCCGGCGGGCCATAGAGCAGGAAGCCCTTGGCCGGACGAATGCCAAGCCGCCGAAACGCCTCGGGGTTCTTCAGCGGCAGTTCGATCCCCTCGATCAGCTTGTCGCGCGCCGCGTCGAGCCCGCCGATGTCGCTCCAGCGCGTCTTGGGCGCCTGCACCATCACCTCGCGCATCGCCGACGGCTGCACGCGTTTCAGCGCATTGTTGAAGTCCTCGCGCGTCACGCGAAGCTCCTCCAGCACCTCGGGCGGTATCGTCCCCTCCTCCAAGTTGAGCTTGGGCATGATCCGCCGCACCGCCTCGATCGCCGCCTCGCGGGTCAGCGCCGCCATATCGGCGCCGACAAAGCCAAAAGTCGTGCGCGCCAGTTCGCCCAGGTCGACGTCCTCGGCCAGCGGCATGCCGCGCGTGTGGATGCCCAAAATCTCGCGCCGCCCGCTTTCGTCGGGGACGCCGATGACGATTTCGCGGTCGAAGCGGCCCGGACGCCGCAGCGCCTCGTCGATCGCGTCGGGACGATTGGTCGCCGCGATCACGACCAGGTTGGTGCGCGGTTCCAGCCCGTCCATTAGCGTCAGCAACTGCGCGACGAGGCGCTTTTCGGCCTCGCCGGTTACTTGTCCGCGTTTCGGCGCGATCGAATCGATTTCGTCGATGAACAGGATCGACGGAGCGGCCTTGGTCGCAGCCTCGAACACGTCGCGCAGCCGCTTTTCGGACTCGCCATAGGCGGACCCCATGATCTCGGGCCCGTTGATCAGGAAGAATTGCGCGTCGCTCTCGTTGGCGACCGCGCGCGCCAGCCGCGTCTTGCCGGTGCCCGGCGGCCCGTGCAGCAGTACCCCGCGCGGCGGATCGACGCCAAGGCGGCGGAACAGTTCGGGGTAACGCAGCGGCAGCTCGACCATCTCGCGCAACTGGTCGATCGTCTCGCCCAGCCCGCCCAGATCGTCATAAGTGACGTCGGTGCGCCGCGCATCCTGCGGCTCCTGATATTCGGGGAGCAGCTCGATCTCGGTATTCTCGTCAATGAAGACGACGCCCTTCGGGGCGGCCGATACGACGATCAGGCGAACTTCGGCGAGCGCATAGGCGGGCGCGTTGAGCATCTGCCGCAATTGCGGCGGCATGTCGCCCGACGGCAAGCGCTGCTGCCCGGCGGTCGCCACCGTATCGCCGGCCACCAGCGGACGGCCGAAAAAGCTGCGCTTCAGCGCGTTCGCCGATCCCTGCAGCCGCAGATTTTCCTGCGCCGGGGCGAACACCACGCGCGTCGCGGGGCGCGTTTCGACGCGGGTCAGCGCCACCATGTCGCCAGCGCCTGCACCGGCATTGGCGCGCTGCAGGCCATCGAGGCGGATCACATCGAGTCCCTCGTCCTCGGCATAGGGCAGCACGACGCGCGACGCGGTGCCGCGCTTGCCGCTGATCTGGACGATATCGCCCTCGGTGACGCCCAGTTCGGCCATCGCCGCGCGCGGAATGCGGGCGATGCCGCCACCGCTTTCTTCGGCGCGGGCGTTCGCCACCTGCAATTTGACCTGTTTTTCTTTTACCGCTGCTTCGGCCAAGGCGTGTCTCCCGCAAAATGGTCAGAACGGCGAAGATAGGACGCCGGTTCCCGTTTTGCGACCCCTTTGGATACACGCCGGCCAAGCGGGACTTATGCCGCAGCGCACAAAAATTGTTGGCATGGGCCGCACTGTCATGTCACTATCATGGACACACGATATGCCACGTCTCCCTCCCCTCAGCAGCATGGAAGCCTTTCTCGAGGTTGCCCGGCACGGAACGGTCAAGGCCGCGGCGAGCGAACTCGGCCTGTCGATGCCCGCGCTGTCGCGGCGCATCCAGACGCTCGAACATGCCGTCGGCCGACCGCTGTTCGATCGCCACCACCACGGGTTGCGGCTGACCGAAGCGGGACGCGCGCTGCAGGACCAATTGTCGCCGATCCTCGACGAATTGCGCGCGGTGGTGGTGCAGGCGAGCAGCCCCGACGCGTCGATGCGGCTGCACCTCAACGTCCTGCCGCTCTTTGCCCAGCAACGCCTGTTCCCGCGCCTGCCCGAACTGCGGCAACAGCATCCCGAACTGCATATCGACATCGACACCATGTCGCACGCCGAGGCGCGGCTGGGCGAAGGGATCGACGCCGCGATCGCGCTCGCCCGCACCATCGACCCCGCGCTCTATGCGGCGCGGCTCGATCAGGACAAGGTGTTCCCGATCGCATCGCGGACGCTGACCGAGACGGGCCGTCCCATCACCGTGCCCGAACAGTTCCAGCGGCTGACCATCCTCGTCCATCGCGAAATGCCCGAAACCTTCACCGAATGGAAAAAGGCGATCGGCATGCCCTATCTCGAGCCCGCCGGGATCGACTATTTCGATTCGGGGCCGCTGATGCTCGAGGCCGCGGCGCAGGGCATCGGTGTCGCCTTCATGCACGGCCATCATCTCGACGACGCGCACGACCCGCGGCTCATCCGCCTGTTCGATTTCGACGTCGACAGCCCGTACAGCTATTGGTTCGTCTGCCGCCCGCGCGCGCTGCGCCAGCCGGCGGTGAAGCTGTTCCACGACTGGCTGCTCGCGGCGAAGATCTGAGCGGTCAGGCCGGGCTGGTGGCGGATTCGCCGCGCATGGTCGTCGCAATGTCCCATACGGCGATGAACATCGCGGCGATCACCGGGCCGATCACGATGCCGTGAAAACCGAAAAGCTGGAGCCCGCCGAGCGTGGTGATCAGCACGACATAATCGGGAATGCGGGTCTCGCGTCCGACCAGCACCGGGCGCAGCACATTGTCGACCATCCCGATGACGAACAGCCCGCACAGCACCAGCACCAGCCCCTGCCAGATTTGCCCGGTGAACAGCAGGTAGAGCGCCATCGGAACCCAGACCAGCCCCGTCCCGACCGCGGGAAGCAGCGAGGCCGCGCCCATCAGCACCCCCCACAACAGCGCCGCCTCGATCCCCAGCGCCCACAGCACGATCCCGCCGATCAGCCCCTGCAGGATCGCGACGACGATGCTGCCCTTGATTGTGGCGCGAACCACGACGACGAAACGACTGGCGAGCAGTTCGAGATGGTCGGTGCGCAGCGGCATCGCACGCCGGATGCTCTGTTGCAGGCTCTCCCCGTCGCGGATCAGGAAATAGGCGAGATAGAGCATCACCATCAGGTTGATCAGCAATCCGAAGAGGCTCTGTCCGATCGACAGCGCCTGCCCCAGGATCGCGCGGACGCCATCGGCCGCTCCGCCGCCCAAAATGCTCTTCGCGGTCGCGATATTGCCCAGGTCGATGCGGTCGACCCACGATGCCAGCCATTCGGGCATGCCGGCGCGGAAGTTGGTCCAGATAAGCGTCGGGTCGATCGCCCCCGAATGGATGCGCTGATAGACGGCGGCGGCTTCGTTGATCAGCGCGACGGCGAGGATGGACGCGGGCAGGATGACCATCGCCAGGATCAGCAGAATGGTCAGCAGCGCGGCGCCGTTGCGCCGCCGGGGCATCTTCGTCAGCAGGCGGCGATAGAGCGGCTCGAACAGGATGGCGGCAATCACCGCCCACAGGATCGCGGCGGCGAACGGCAACAGGACCACCGCAAAGGCGATCGAAATCGCGATCAGGATCGCCAGAAAGGACCAGCGATTGCCGTCCCGCATCCGATCGTCGCTGTCCGCCATACTTCTCCCCGCCGATGCCGCCGGGCGCGGCACGCCCGCGACTCTAGGCCGCGAGGTGCGCCGCCGTAAAGCTGAACGTCGATGTCAGGAAAATGGTGCTGCTGGACAGGATTGAACTGTCGACCTCGTCATTACCAATGACGCGCTCTACCACTGAGCTACAGCAGCAACCGGGCCGCCGCGAACGCGTGTTCGCTGGGCAGGCGCGGCCTATGGCGGGGCCTCTGCCGCCTGTCAAGGCGATAGGCTTGACGCTTTGCCGATTTCGCGGGCATGGACGATGGCGTGAGCAAGCCCCCCTCCCCCGCCGACCTCGAACGCGAACGCCGCCTGGCCGAAGCGCTGCGCGAAAATCTGCGCAAACGAAAGGCGCAGGCGCGCGAAACCCGGACCGAAACCCAGCCTAAAGACTGACGGTCACCGTCACATCGTCGCCCTCGGCGATCCCCTCGGCCTTGCGCACCGCGGCCTTCACCGGAAGGATCCAGCCGCCGCTTTCCTTGTGCGGAAAGACCGAGGTGTTCCAGCGCGTGTCGCCGATCGTCACCGCGACCCGCGCCGACCCGAATCCCCCGCGCTTGTCGAGCCATTGCCCCGACATCGCCGCAACGCGAATGCCGTCGGCGACCTCGCCGTCGATCGTCAGGAAAAACCAGGCGGCGGGCGCCGTCGCCGACTGCCAGCGCCATAAAGGCGTGGTGGTGGTGAAGCTTTCCACGATGGCTATTTCGCCGCGCGAACCGGGACCGGGATATTGCAGATGTCGGCACCACCGGCGGGCTTGATGAAGAACGGATCGCGCCGGTTCGCCCGCGCATCGGCATATTTCGCGAAGCTGGCGCTCTCGGTCGAGAGATATTCGAACTTCGGCTGGTCGGCGGGCGGCAGATCGGTCGCGATCCGGATCGACGCGATCGGCACGCGCTCGGCTTCGGTTTCATAGAAACCAAGTGCCCCCGTCCCGCGCGGCAGGCTCGACAGATATTCGATGCCGCCGATCACGCGCCCGACCAGCGCTATGTTGCGGTCGAGATGGCGGGGGGCATGGCCGATCACGGCATAAAGCTCGGCGCCCGAGCCGGTATCGGGCGACAAGTTACGGCCAACGCCGACCATGCCGTAACAATGGACGGGCCAAGCGCTGCCCTTGTCCAATGCAATCGGCCACCCAAGCCGGGGTATGGCCGCACCGGCATAAGCGTCCTTTCGATTCTGACGTCGCAAAACAACCTTGATGGGGAAAGCTCTGCCGCTGACCACATAATTCGATTCCGGCACCACCGCCAACCCGTCGGGCAACGCCTTCTTCTCGGTCGCGTCGCCCCATTGCGCGACATAATTGTCCTGCACCCGGTTGACGCTCGTCCCGTCCCACCAATGCGCGGCGGCGAGCTTGCGGATATTGCCGATCCACCCCCGGCTGAACGGCGCGGGCATCAGCTGGATGACGACGCGGCGCGGCTTGCCCATCGCGTCTGGCGCGAGGTCCATCACCAGCAGGTCCGACGCCGGAATCGCGACCCAGTCGCGCGCCGGCGCCGCGGCGGCGATCTCGCCCGGCGACGGGATTTCGGCGGCGGGCGCCGGTGCCTGCTGCGCGGCGGAGGGAGCGGTGAGCGCGAGGGCCGCTGCGGCGGCGAGGAGGCTGTGTTTCATAGGCGATGTCTGCCACGCCCATGCCGCTTGCGAAAGCCCCGCCAAGCGATTAGGGCGCCCCTTCCAGTGCATGCGGAGCGGTGGCCGAGTGGTCGAAGGCGCTCGCCTGGAAAGTGAGTATACGTCAAAAGCGTATCGAGGGTTCGAATCCCTCCCGCTCCGCCATTTTCCCTATTCGGTCGAAATCCCGTCGTCGCCCAGCGAGCGGTACAGCGTGATCCGGTTCCGCACCGCCGCCAGTTCGACCGCAATCTGCGCGCGGCGGGCGCTGTAGAGGCTGCGCTGCGCGTCGAGGCTCGACAGGAAGCTGTCGACCCCGCCGCGATAGCGGGCGTCGGTCAGCCTTGCCGTATCGGCCGCCGCCTCGGTGTTCGCGCGCGCGGCGCGCAGCCGCTCGCCAAGCGTGCCCTGATCGGCGAGCGCGTCGGCGACTTCGCGGAACGCGGTCTGGATCGCGCGTTCGTAACTCGCGAGCGCCGCATCGCGCTGCGCCTCGCTGACGGCGACCCCGGCACGGCGCCCGCCGGCGTCGAAGATCGACAGGCTGGCGTCGGCGCCTGCGCTGAAGCGGAGCGCGTCGCCGGTGAACAGCGACCCCAGCGCATCGCTCGCGAAACCGAGCAGGCCGGTCAGCGAGATCGTCGGGAACAGCCGCGCGCGCGCGACGCCGATATCGGCATTGGCGGCGCGGAGCAGATATTCGGCCTCGACCACGTCGGGTCGGCGCAGCAGGACTTGCGAATTGGTTCCCGCCGGCAGCGTCGCGATCGACGCGCTGACGTCATCAAGTTTCTGCGGCAACAGCGCCTTGTCGTAATCGGCACCGACGAGCAGCCGGATCAGATTCTCGTCCTGCGCCACCGCGGCGGTTTGCAACGCCAGGTCGCCCTCGGCGGTCGCCAGCACCTGTTCGGCCTGGCGCAGGTCGGTGCGCGGTGCGACCCCGCCCTCCAACCTTGCACGGGTCAACGTCACGCTGCGCCGCGCGCTGTCGGCGGTCTCGCGCGCGATTCCCAGCAGTTCGCGGTCGGCGGCATGGTTGGTCCAGGCCTCGGCGAGATCGGCGACCAGCGCCAGGCGCACGGTGCGGGCCACCGCCTCGGTGGAAAAGGCGCGGTCGCGGTCGGCGGCGGTCGCGTTGGCGAGCCGCCCGAACAGGTCGAGTTCGAACGCCGAAACCCCGGCCTGTAGCGCATAGCTCTCGCGTCCGCCGCTCGCGACGCCGCCCGCAATACCGCCGTCGGTATAGTCGCCCGAGCCGCTGATCCCGATCGCCGGGAACTGCGCCGATCGGGTCACCCGCACCTGCGCCCGCGCCGCCGCGACATTGGCGGCGGCGACGCGCAGGTCGCGGTTGTTGGCGAGCGCCTGATCGATCAGCGCCTGCAGCCGTGGATCGCGAAACAGGGCGGCGAGCGTCACCCGCGGCAGCGCCGCCTCGCTCTGCGCCAGATAAGCATCGCCGACCGGCCACGACGCCGGCACCGGCGGCGCCGGCTGGACATATTTGGGCGCCAGCGAACAGGCGCCCAGCGCCAGCGTCGCCGCGCCCAGAAGCAGGACGCGCGTCATGCCGCCACCTCGCTGCCGTCACGCCGGCGGCCGATCCAGCCGCGCACCGCGAGCAACCCGTCGCGCACCCCGCGGCGGACGAGGACGAAGAAGAGCGGAATGAAGAAGATCGCGAGGAAGGCGGCGGTGAGCATGCCGCCGATCACCGAGGTGCCGATCGCGACGCGACTGTTCGCGCCCGCCCCGGTCGCGATCGCCAGCGGCAGCACGCCGAAGATGAAGGCGAAGCTGGTCATCAGGATCGGACGCAGGCGGATGCGCGCCGCGGCGACCGCCGCCTCGATCACGCGCTTGCCCTTGCGCTCTTCCTGTTCGGCGAATTCGATCATCAGGATCGCATTTTTCGCCGCGAGTCCCATCGTCGTGAGCAGGCCGATCTGCAGATAGACGTCGTTTTCGAGCCCGCGCAGCGTCACCGCGAAGACCGCGCCAATCAGTCCGAGCGGAATGACGAGCAGCACCGCGAGCGGGATCGACCAGCTTTCATAGAGCGCCGCGAGGCACAGGAAGACGACGAGCAGCGAAATCGCATATAGGAAGGGCGCCTGCCCCGACGACAGCCGCTCCTGATAGGAGGACCCCGACCAGGCGACGCTGGTGCCGGCAATCTCGCCCGCCATGCGCTCCATCTCGTTCATCGCTTCGCCCGAGCTGGTGCCGGGGGCCGGCTGCCCTGAGATTTCGAACGCCGGCACGCCCTGAAAGCGCGAACTGCTGCTCGGTGTCGTCGACCATCCGACCTTCGCAAAGGCCGAGAAGGGCGACATCTCGCCGTCGCTCGATCGGACGTACCATTGACCCAGATCCTCGGGTTTGGCGCGATAGGGCGCATCGCCCTGCACATAGACGCGCTTGACGCGGCCCTTGTCGATGAAGTCGTTGACGTAGCGCCCGCCCCAGGCGGTCGCGAGCGTCGAATTCACGTCGCTGTTGGTCAGTCCATAAGCGGTCAGCCGCTGGGTATCGACGTCGACCTTCAGCGTCGCGACGTCGGGAAGGTCGGACAGGCGCACCGATGTCAGCTTGGGATTGGCGTTCGCCATCGCCAGCAGTTTCTCGCGCGCTTCCACGAATTCATCGCGGCTCATGCCGCTGCGGTTCTGGAACTGCATCGTGAAACCCGAGGAATCGCCGAGACCGCGCACCGCGCCGGGCACGAGCGCAAAGATCTGGGCATCGCGCAGTCCGCTGAGCGCCTTGCGCGCGCGCGCAGCGATCGCGTCGGCGGTGTTTTCATCGCCCGAACGCTCGTCCCAATGGACGAGGTTGACGAAACCCTGCCCGGTATTCTGTCCCGCGGCCGAACCGCCGCCGCCACCCGCGATCAGGAACAGCGCCCCGACGTTCGCCTTTTCCTCGGTCAGCATATATTTTTCGATCGCGTCGCGGACCTCGAGCGTCCGCCCCTGCGTCGCGCCGGCGGGCAGGCGGAACTGGACCTGGACGCGCCCCTGGTCCTCGTTGGGCAGGAAGCCGCCGGGCAGGCGCAGGAAGAGCACGGCCAGCGCGACGAGCAGCACCGCATAGATGCCGAGGAACAGCCATTTATGGTCGACCACCTTGGTCACGCTGCCGACATATCGCTCGACGGTGCGGTCGAAGCGCGTGTTGAAGCCGTCTTTCGCCCGTTCGAGCAAGGCGCGCGCGCGCGGAAAACGCCCTCGCGGCGTCGCGGCATCGCCCTGATGCTTGGGCTTGAGCAGGGTCGAGGTCAGCGCCGGGCTGAGGATCAGCGCGACGAGCACCGACAGCATCATCGCCGAAATGATCGTGACCGAGAACTGGCGATAGATGACACCGGTCGATCCGCCGAAAAAGGCCATCGGCAGGAACACTGCCGACAGCACCAGCGCGATCGCGATCAGCGCAACCTGCAATTCCTGCATCGACTGGATCGTCGCCTCGCGCGCCGACATTTCGGGATTCTCTTCCATCAACCGCTCGACATTCTCGACGACGACGATCGCGTCGTCGACGAGCAGGCCGATCGCGAGCGTCAGCCCGAACAGCGTCAGCGTGTTGATGCTGAACCCCAGGATATAGAAGATCGCAAAGGTCCCGAGCAGCACCACCGGCACCGCGATCGCCGGGATAAGCACCGCGCGCCAGCTTTGCAGAAAGACGAACATGACGAGGATGACTAGCAGGATCGCCTCGAACAGCGATTTCTGCACCTCGCTCACCGACAGCTTGATGAAGGCGGTGGCATCGTTGGCGTAGCTGTAGGTCAGTCCGTCGGGGAAATCGGCGGCGAGTTCCTCCATCCGCGCCTTCACCCGGTCGGCGGTTTCCAGCGCGTCGGAGCCGGGCGACAACGAGATCGACATGCCGGCGCCGGGGTGGCCGTTGATGCGGCTCACGACGGCATAGCTTTCGGCGCCGATCTCGACCCGCGCGACATCCTTGATCCGCACCGCCGCCCCGTCGGGCAGCGTCTTGAGCACGATATTTTCGAACTCGGCCACCGTCTGCATTCGCGACTGGGCGGTGACCGTGGCGTTGAGCATCTGGCCCTGCGGCGACGGCAGGCCGCCGACCTCGCCCGCCGCGACTTCGGCATTCTGCGCGGTGATCGCCGAAATCACATCGCTCGGCATCAGCGACACCGCGGCGAGCCGCTGCGGGTTGAGCCAGATACGCATCGCGTGCGGGCCGCCGAAGATATTGACCTCACCCACGCCCTCGACGCGCGACAGCGGGTCCTGGATGTTCGACGCCATATAGTCGGACACGTCCTGGTTCACGCGCGTGTCGGTCGCGTCATAGACGCCGACGAGCAACAGCGTGTCCGAATTGGCCTTGGTGACGCGAATGCCCTGCGCCTGCACCTGTTGCGGCAGGCGCGACAGTGCCGCCTGGATCTTGTTCTGGACCTGCACCTGCGCGATGTCGGGGTCGGTGCCCTTGGCGAAGATGGCGGTGATGTTCGCCTGCCCGCGCGAACTCGACTGCGAACTGAAATAGAGCAGCCCGTCGATCCCGGTCAGTTGCTGCTCCAGCACCTGGGTGACGCTATTCTCGATCGTCTCGGCCGATGCGCCCGGATATTGCGCGCGGATGTTGACCTGCGCCGGCGCGATGTCGGGATATTGCTCGATCGGCAGCAGGTACAACCCGCCGACCCCGCCGAGCATGACGATGATCGCCAGCACCCATGCGAAAATCGGACGATCGATGAACAGGCGCGACATGGACGGTCAGTTACCCTTCGCCGCTGGCTTTTCCGAAGCGCCGCCCGCCGTGCCGCCCTTGGGCACCCCGACACGTTGCCCGCTGCTCGCCGTGACAGGACGGATCGGCTGCCCCTGCCGCAAATTGCCGAGCCCCTGGCTGATGACGCGGTCGCCCGCCTTCAATCCGTCGGTGACGATCCAGTCGGTGCCCAATGTGCGATCGGCCTTCACCTTGCGGCGCTCGGCCTTGTTGTCCTTGCCGACCAGATAGACGAATGCCGACCCGTCGAAATCGCGCTGCATCGCCGCCTGCGGCACGCGGAAGGCATTTTCTTCGATCGCCTGGTCGAACGCCGCCTTGACGAACATGCCGGGAAGCAGCGTGCCTTTGGGATTCGGGAAACGCGCGCGCAGGGTCACCGTGCCGGTTTCCTCGCTGACCACCGCTTCGGAAAATTCGATCGTTCCGGCAAAGCCATAGGCGCTGCCGTCTTCGAGGATCAGCCGCACGCTGGTGCTGCCCGGCAGGACGCCGCCCGCGGCGATCGACTGGCGCAGCGCGGTCAATTCGGCGCTCGACTGCTGCATGTCGACATACATCGGGTCCGTACGCTGGATCACCGCGAGCGGATCGGTCTGGTTGGCGTTGACCAGCGCACCGGCGGTGAACAAGGTTCGCCCGATGCGACCGCTGATCGGCGCGGTGATCGTCGTATAGCGCAGGTTGATCCGCGCGGTTTCGAGCGCCGCTCCATTCTGTGCGACGACCGCATTGGCAACGCGCGCCTGCGCCAGTGCGTCGGTGTAATCCTGCTTGGCGATCGCCTCCATCTCGGCGAGCGGGCGGAAACGGTCGGCCTTGACCTTCGCCGCTTCGGCGCTGGCGCGCGCGCTCGACAGATTGGCGGCCGCCTGGTCGACCGCGGCCTGATACAGGCTGGCGTCGATCTGGAACAGCGGCTGGCCGGCGCGGACATAACCGCCCTGTTCGAACAAGCGCCGCCGGATCAGGCCGTTGATCTGCGGGCGGACTTCGCTCGTCTCGAACGCCACCGTCCGCGCGCCGAGTTCGATCGGCACCGGAACGGTGGCCGGCTGGACGACGACATAGCCGACCTCCGGCGCCTGCCGGTTGCCATCGCCCTCGTCGCTCGCCGAACAGCCCGCAAGCAGCGCCATCGCGACACAGATCGCGCCGAGCCGAAGCCTCGGCCGCCCATTCACATGCATTCGAAGAACCTTTTCGGGCTGGGGACTAGCCTTAAGTCGCTATCCTTGAGCAAATTGGGCGGTCTTGCGCAATGCTTTGGTTACGATTGCGACAGGTTGCGACAATTTTGCTGGCCGCGAGCGATTTTTTTCCAAGGCTGCGCAGGGCGGGGTCCGTCTTGAGATTGTCGCGGGACCCTTCCCGCCCCGATTTCAAGAGGACCTTCATGCGCAAGACCCTACTCGCGTCCACCTGTCTTGTGGCTGTCATCGCCACGCCTGCCTATGCCGAAACCGTGATCGGCAACGCGCTCACCACGCCCATCCGCACCTCGACGGTCAATGGCGGAACCGCCCCCGATGACGCGAGGCTCGCCGCTTCGGGATCGATCAAGCCGACCTCGGGCACCGCGGTCACGATCGACAGCAATCACAAGATGACCAACGAGGGCACGATCCAGATCACCAACGCCGATGGTTCGATCGGCATTTTGGCCAATGCGGGCACGACCGGCGCGATCACCAACGCGGCCAGCGGCAAGATCGTCATCGACGAGACCTATGCGCCGACCGACATCGACAATGACGGCGACATCGACGGCCCCTTCGCGGTCGGCACCGGACGCGTCGGCATCGCGACCGCCGGCGCCTTTACCGGCAACATCGTCAATTCGGGTGCGATCACGGTCGAGGGCAATGATTCGGCCGGCATCCGCCTCGGCGGCCCGCTGACCGGCAAGTTCACCAATGACGGCACGATCTCGGTCCTCGGCGACCGCGCGCTCGGCGTCGGTCTGCGGGATGTCACCGGCAATGTCCGCCTCGCGGGCACGATCACCGCCACCGGCCTCGATGCCACCGCAGCGCGTCTCTCGGGCAACATCACCGGCGCGCTTGAGATCCAGGGCACGTTGACCTCGACCGGCTACCGCACCACCACCGTCCCCGCCGACCCGTCGAAGCTCGACGCCGACGATCTGCTCATCGGCGGCCCGGCGCTGTCGATCGAGGGCGACGTGACCGGCGGCATCATCTTCGCCGTCCCGCCCAAGGACAGCAGCACCACCGACAATGACGAGGACAAGGACGGCATCGAAGACGCCAAGGAAGGCTCGGCTTCGGTCCGCTCCTTCGGGTCGGCACCCGCCGTGCGCATCGGCGCCGCGGGCCGCGATGTCACCATCGGCCCCGTCGCGGGCACCGGTACCAATTTCGGCGTCATCATCGACGGCGCGATCCTCGGCAACGGCCTCTATGCCGGCAAGAATGCGGCCGCGATCCAGATCGGCGGCATGGGCGGAAACGTCACCATCGCCGGCGGCCTCGCGATCGGCAGCAGCGGCACCGTCACGGCGGTTTCCAACGGCGCTTCGGCGACCGCGCTGCAGGTCGGCGCCGGCGCGACCGTCCCCGAAATCCGTAACGCGGGCAGGATCGAAGCCTCGGGCGGCAACGCCGCGACGGCGATCTCGACCGGCATCCTCGTTCAGGCCGGCAGCAATGTCGGGATGATCCGCAACAGCGGCACGGTCAGCGCCAAGGCGGCGGGCACCGACGGAACCGCACGCGGTATCGTCGACCTGTCGGGCAATGTCGGGCTGGTCGAAAACAGCGGCACGATCACCGCGACCGGGGCGCTGGGCACCTCCGACCGCAACATCGCGATCGACCTGTCGGCCAATACCGGCGGCGCGTCGGTCAAGCAGACCGCCGTCGCTTCGGGCATCACCGCACCGTCGATCGTCGGCGACATCCGTTTCGGCGTCGGCAACGACCTGATCGACATCGCCGACGGTTCGGTGAAGGGCGACAGCTTCTTCGGCACCGGCAACAACACCCTCGCGCTGTCGGGTGACGCGACGTACGACGGCACCGCCCAGTTCGGTAACGGCAACGACATCATGACGCTCGCCGGCACCTCGAAATTCGGCGGCCTTGCCGACTTCGGCGGCGGCAGCGACACGCTGACCATCGGCGGCACCGCGATCTTCTCGGGTCGCCTCGCCAATGCTCAGGGCCTCGCGGTCGCGGTCAATGGCGGCGCCTTCGACGTCGTCGGCGCGGCGACGATTTCGTCGCTCGCGGTCACCAACAAGGGCGTGCTCGGCGTCACCCTCGACGGCGGCACCACCGGCACCGCGATCCAGGTCACCGGCAACGCCAGCTTCGGCGCCGAATCGAAACTGGCGCTGCGGCTGTCCAGCCTCGACAACGCCGAGGGCCAGCATGTCGTGCTGACCGCCGGCACGTTGACGGGTGCCAGCAACCTCACCACCACCTCGACGACGCTGCCCTTCCTGTTCAAGGGCACCCTGACCTCGAACGCCACCCAGCTGATCGTCGACGTGTCGCGCAAGAGCACGACCGAACTCGGCCTCAACCGCTCCGAAGCGGGCGCCTTCAACGCGGTGATCGACGCGCTCGCGGGGGACGAGGCCATCGAACAGGTGTTCCTCGACATCACCAACGGCACCCAGTTCAAGGGCCAGCTCGGCCAGATGCTGCCCGAGCATGAAGGCGGCGTGTTCGAAACCGTCACCTCGGGCTCGCGCGCCCTCGGCCGCTACCTGATGGATCCCAACGCGCCGTTCCAGGACGAAGGCAAATGGGGCTATTGGGTCAACCAGGCCGTGTGGGGCACGTCGAAGAGCATCGGCGACACCGCCGGTTACGACGTCACCGGCTGGGGCATCTCGCTCGGCGCCGAAATCAAGTCCGACATGGGCAATTTCGGCGGCTCGATCGCGTTCCTCAGCGGCAAGGACGGCAACGCCAGCAACCTCAATGAAGTGACGTCGAGCCAGTTCGAAGGCGCGCTGCACTGGCGCCTGCGGTCGGACGGCTGGATGGCGAATGCCCGTATCTCGGGCGCGCCGATCAGCTTCAAAGGCACCCGCCGGTTCCAGGCCGAGGCCGGCGCCGACGACATCGACGAAACGATCCGCGGCAAGTGGGACGGCACTTTGTGGTCCGCCTCGGGTTCGGTCGCGCACGACGGCCGCCTGGGCGGATTGTCGGTGCGCCCGACGGTCGCGGTCGACTATTATAAGCTCACCGAAAAGGGCTACACCGAAACCGGCGGCGGCGACGCACTCGACCTGACGGTCCTCGGCCGCGACAGCGACGAACTCGCGGTCTCGGGCACCGTGGCGGTCGGCCTCGATTTCGGCGGCACCGACGAATATGACGGCTGGACGCGCTTCGAGATCGAAGGCGGCCGGCGCCAGATCGTCGGCGGCTCGCTCGGCACGACGACGGCGTCGTTCAAGGACGGCACGCCCTTCACCCTCGTCCCCGACGATCGCACGAGCGGCTGGGTCGGCCGCATCCGCGGGATGGCCGGCAACTCCTCCTTCCAGGTGGGCGGCGAACTTTCTGCGGAAGAACAGCAGAGCCATATCGGCTGGGCTTTCCGCGCGAGCCTCAAGGTCGGTCTCTGAAGGGCACGCCCCCGCCCCTGACCGGCCTTGTCCGCAAGGGGGAAGCATTACCCCACCCTCCGCTTCCCCCTTGCCTTGCTTTTTGAACGAACGATGAGGACCATGATTGCCGCCACCGTCCCCTTTCTCCCCCAGCAGGACCGCCGTCCGGGCATCGGCGGAGTCATGCTGCGGTTGCGCGTGCCGCACGGTGCGCTATATGACGGCTCCGCCAGGGGGACGGGGGGCGCCGGCCAAACAGGTGTCGTTCAGCAGCAGATGGCGTTCCGAATCAACCGATCCATGACCGATGCGACCGACGCACCCTCGCCCGCGCAGGGCATCGAAGGCGTATTGCTCGCCAACCGCGACCGCATCGTGCGGTTCCTCGAAGTGCGCGGCGCGGGCGACGGCGCCGAGGACCTGTTCCAGGACCTGTGGATGCGGCTGACCGAGCGCCGCACCGGACCGATCGCCGATCCCTTGTCCTATGTGATGCGCGCCGCGAACAATCTGATGCTCGATCGCTATCGCTCGGCGCGCCAGCGCATGCTGCGCGACCATGCGTGGGGCGAAAATACCGCGGTCGAAAGACCCTCGGCCGAGGCCGCGCTGATCGCGCGCGAGCAGCTCGTGCAGGTCGAGGCGGCGGTGACCGCGACCGGTGAGCGCCCGGCGCGCATCTTCCGCCGTTTCCGTGTCGACGGCATCGCCCAGCGCGACATCGCCGCCGAATTCGGCGTCAGCCTCAGCACCGTCGAGGCCGATTTGCGCAAGGTCTATGCGGCGCTTGCCGCGGTCAGGAGGCATTTCGATGCGTCCTGAAACCGACCCCATCATCGAAGCCCGCGCGATCGACTGGGTGATCCGCCAGCGCGACCCCGAATTCGCCGACTGGGACGCCTTCGCCGACTGGCTCGGCACAAGCCCCGACCACGCGGCGGCCTATGACGCCGCCGCGCTCCTCGACGCCGATCTCGACGCGCTGCCCCGCGATCCCGCGCCGTCGGTCGTCATCCGCGAAGACGCGGCACCGCGCCGCGCTCCTTCGCGCCGCGCCTGGTTCGGCGGCGCGATCGCCGCGGCGCTGGTCGGCGCGATCGTCCTGCCCAACCTCGGCCTGTTCGCCGACCCGAACCGCATCCAGACCGCGGCGGGCGAACATCGCACCCTGACGCTCGCCGACGGGTCGAAGATCGAGATCAACGGTGGCTCGGTCGTCACGCTCGACGAGGATCGCCCGCGTTTCGCGCGCCTCGAAAGCGGTGAGGCGATGTTCCACGTCGTCCACCGCGAAGGCGATCCCTTCGTCGTCGAGGCCGGCGAAAACCGCATCGTCGACCTCGGCACCGCTTTCAACGTCGTGCGCCGCCACCGCGAAACATCGGTCGCCGTGTCCGAAGGCATCGTCGTCTATAATCCGCAGCGCGACAATGTCCGCATGCTTGCCGGCGAAGGCATCGAGGCCCGGGACGGCGACGCCAGGCCGCCCAAGGTGCGCAGCGTCGATGCCGCGTCGATCGGCGGCTGGCGCTCGGGCCTGCTCGTCTATGCCGACACGCCGCTGGCGGTGGTCGCCGAGGATTTGCAGCGCACCGCCGGGATGAAAGTGACCGTCGCGCCCGAGGCGGCGCAACAATCGTTCCGGGGCGCGCTGGTCGTCGGCGACGATCCGGCCCGTACCATCGCCGACCTCGCCGCCCTGTCGGGGACACGCGCCGAAAAGCGCGGCGACGGCTGGGTGCTGACGCGCTGATATGAACCGCAGCCTGCCCCTCCTCGTCGCGGCCGCCGCCCTGTGTGCGCCCACCGCGGCGTCGGCGGCGGAAGAGCGGGCGTTCGACGTGCCCAAGGGCAGCCTCGCGACCGCGCTGCCGCTCGTCAGCCGCCAGGGCGGGGTCAGCATCAGCGTCGCTGATGCGCAATTGTGGAACGGGCGGGTCAAGGCGGTGCGCGGGCGGATGAGCGTCGACGAGGCGATCCGCCGCATGCTCACCGGTACCGAAGCGCGCGCGGTACGGGTCAGCGCGACCAGCTGGCGGATCGAGCGCCGCCCCTCGCCGCCGCCGAAGGTCGCGCGGCGGGCGACCTCGCCGCCAAAAACGCCGCCATCGAGGACACGGGAACCCGACAATCTGGTCGCGGGTCCCGGCGACGAGATCATTGTCACCGCCTCGAAGACCGACCTTCCCTACGCAAGCTTTGCCGGCGTCGCCACCGTTCTCGATGGCGGCGATTTGGCGTTCGGCGGCGAGCGCGGAATGGAATCGATCCTGTCGCGGATGGCGACCGTCTCCTCGACCCATCTCGGCTCGGGGCGCAACAAGCTGTTCATCCGCGGCATCGCCGATTCCAGCTTCACCGGTCCGACCCAGTCGACCGTCGGCCAATATCTCGGCGACATCCGCCTCAGCTACAATGCCCCCGACCCCGACCTGCGCCTGTACGACATCGAAAGCGTCGAGATTCTCGAAGGGCCGCAGGGCACCCTCTATGGCGCCGGATCGCTCGGCGGCATCATCCGCGTCGTGCCGCAGGCGCCCGATCCCGACCGGCAGACGGTACAGGCGAGCGCAGGCGTGTCGCTGACCCAGCATGGCGACCCCGGCGGCGACCTCGGCGCGACGGTCAACCTGCCGATCGGCGAGACCGGCCATGCGCTGCGCCTCGTCGGCTATATGATCAGCGACGGCGGCTATATCGACAATCCGCTGCGCGGGCAGAAGGACGTCAACCGTGTCAATGTTCGCGGTGGCCGTGCCACCTTCCGCGTCGACGCCGGCGACGACTGGACCATCGATCTCGGAGGTGTCTATCAGTCGATCGTCTCGCAGGACGCACAATATGCCGACAAGAACGCCCCGCCGCTGATCCGCAATTCGATGGTCGAGCAAAATGCCAAGGCGAAATACGGCCTCGGCACGATCGTGGTGATGAAGGACTGGGACGGGCTGCATTTCCAGTCGTCGAACGCCTTCGTCAGCCACCGCCTGTTTGAGCGCTTCGACGCGAGCAATCCGAACGACCCGCCGCGCATCCTCGACCAGCGCAACGCGACGCGGATGTTCGTCAGCGAGACGCGCCTGTCGCGGCCGTTCGACGATGGCCTCGGCTGGGTGATCGGGGCCAGCATCCTCGACAATCGCACCCGCCAGAGCCGCGAACTCGGCAACGCACTGGTCCAGATGCCGCTGACCGGGGTCGCCAACCGCATCACCGAATTCACCGGTTATGGCGAGGCGACGGTCGAGGTCATGCCGAACCTGATCGCCGCGGGCGGCCTTCGCCTCTCGCACGCGAGCCTCGACGGGTCCGGCAGGGATATCCCGCTCGATGTCGCTTTCGCGGGCCGCGCCGAAACCGCGCATCGGTCTGAGACCGACCTGTTGCCGTCCGCCTCGCTGCTCGCCTTGCCGGTGCGCAACGTGACGCTCTACGTTCGTTACCAGGAGGGCTTCCGTCCCGGCGGCCTCGCGGTCGACAATAATTTCGTCCGCCGCTTCCGCAACGACCAGGTCCAGACGCTCGAAGCCGGCGTGCGCTTCGGCGAAAAGGGCTGGACGCCGTTCGACGCCAGCCTCTCGGTCTCGCACAGCCGCTGGCGCGACATCCAGGCCGATTTCATCGACACCAACGGCTTTCCGACCACCGCCAATATCGGCGACGGCCGGATCACCAGCATCACCGGCGCCTTTGCGGTGCGGCCGACGCCCGAATTGTCGTTCGAACTCGGCGCGGTCTATAACCACAGCCGCGTGACCGAGCTTTTCTCCGGCGAACTGCGCACCATCGCGGTTCGCGCCGCCGCCGCGGGGGGCGATGTCGGGATCACCATCCCGCAGGAGGCGCTGCTCGCGCGCCTCGGCCAGATTCCCAATGTCGCGCGCTACGCGGTCCGCGGTTCGTTCAACTATGCCGCACCGATGGGCGACGAGGATCTGCGCATCAACGGCTGGGCCAATTATGTCGGCCCGTCGCGGCTCGGTATCGGCCCGATCCTCGGCGAGGGTCAGGGCAAATATCTCGACACCGGCCTCGCGATGCGCCTCGGCGATCATCGCCGCGGCCTGTCGCTGACGCTGACCAACCTGTTCGACGCCAAGGGCAATCGCTTCGCGCTCGGCACGCCGTTCGTCGAGGGCAGCGCGGGCTTCCTGACCCCGCTGCGCCCGAGGACGATCCGCATCGCGATCGACGTGGCGTATTGATTTCAGCCGACCGACCGCTTTTGGGCGGTTAGCGGCCGTCTCAATCCTCCCTGTCGCGCAGCGATGGGGAGGTGGCAGCGCGAAGCGCTGACGGAGGGGCTGACGCGGTCAAAGGCTGGCGCGAGGCCGCGGCCCCTCCACCACCGCTTCGCGGCGGTCCTCCTCCCCATGGCCTTACGGCCACCGGGAGGATTGGATGGGACCCGCTAGCGCCCCGAGCCGCCTTGCAAGCTACTCCGCCAGCGTCAGCGCCTCATAGCGTTCCATATGATAATCGGCGCTGCCGAACTGGCCCTCGATCATCGTTGCGCGCTTGAAATAATGGCCGATCGCCAGCTCCTGCGTGATGCCGATGCCGCCATGGGTCTGGATCGCATTCTGCCCGACGAAGTTCGCGCCGCGTGCGACCTTGTTCTTCGCCGCCGACACCGCCGCCTTGCGTTCGTCGGCGGGCAGGCCGAGCTTCAGCGTGCCCATGATCGTCATCGAACGCGACTGTTCGACCTCCATGAACATGTCGACCATGCGGTGCTGCAGCACCTGGAACTTGGCGATCGGAATGCCGAACTGCTTGCGCTGCTGGGTATATTCCAGCGTGCCTTCGTGCAGCTTCTGCATCACGCCGGTGGCTTCGGCGCAGACCGCGATCGTCGCTTCGTCGACGACCTGTTCGATCAACCCCAGCCCCGCGCCCTCGCCGCCGAGCAGCGCGTCGGCGGGGATCGCGACATTCTCGAAATAGATTTCGGACGCGCGGCTGCCGTCGACGGTCGGATAGTCGCGGCGGACGATGCCCGGCAGGGTCGCGTCGATCAGGAACAGCGACACGCCGTCGCGGTCGCGTTGGCCGCCGCCGGTGCGCGCGGTGACGAGCAGATGCGTCGCCCAGGGCGCGGCATAGACCACGCCCTTGTGTCCGTTGAGCACATAGCCCGCACCGTCCTTCTTGGCGGTCGTGCGCAGGTTCGCGAGATCGTAGCGGCCCTGCGGTTCGGCATAGGCGAAGGCGACGATGACATTGCCCGCGATGATCTCGGGAATATATTTGTCCGCCTGCGCGCCGCCAACGGCCTTGAGTGCGCCGCCCGCGATCACGACGGTCGGCAGATAGGGCTCGATGCCGAGCACCTTGCCCAGTTCTTCCATGATAATCGCATTTTCCAGCGCGCCGCCGCCAAGGCCGCCATGCTCTTCGGAAAAGGACGCGCCGAGCATGCCGAGTTCCTGCGCCAGCGCGGTCCAGATCGCCGGATCGCGGCCTTCGTCGCTCGCGATGAACTTCTGGCGCGTCTCGAAATCATAGGTGTCGCTCAGAAAACGGGCGAGCGTGTCGCGGATCATGTCCTGCGTTTCGGTGTAGGTGAAATCCATCTCTATATCCTCGTCGCCCCCGCGAAGGCGGGGGCCGCTATCGTTTTACACTGCGGCGCTGGATAAGGCCGACTGCGGCCCCCGCCTGCGCGGGGGCGACGCATGCTTCAGAGTCCGAGCACCATCTTCGCGATGATGTTGCGCTGGATCTCGTTCGACCCGCCGTAAATCGTCGTCTTGCGGACGTTGAAATAGGTCGGCGCGGCGCGGTGGGCATAGTCGGGCCCGATCGGATGCTCGTTGTCGCCTTCCCCGAAACCGCGGAAATAGGGTGCGCCATAATGGCCGACCGCTTCCAGCGTCAGTTCGGTCAGCCGCTGCTGGATTTCGCTGCCCTTGATCTTGAGCAGGCTCGATTCCGGCCCCGGACCCTTGCCCGCGTTCGGGCCGGCCAGGCTGCGCAACTCGGTGAATTCGAGCGCGGTCAGGTCGATCTCCAGCTCGGCGATCTTGCGCTTGAAGAACGCGTTGGCGAGCAAAGGCTTGTCGCCGTCGAGCTCGGTGCGGGCGATTTGCTTGACCTTCTCGACTCCGCGCTTCGACGACGCGACGCCGGCGATGCCGGTGCGTTCGTGGGCCAGCAGGAACTTGGCGCAGGTCCAGCCCTTATTCTCTTCGTAAACACGCTGCGACTGCGGGACGCGAACGTCTTCGAGCCACACCTCGTTGACCTCATGCTCGCCGCCGAGCGTGATGATCGGGCGCACGGTGATGCCGGGGGACTTCATGTCGATCAGCAGGAAGCTGATGCCTTCCTGCTGCTTCGCGTCCTTGTCGGTGCGGACGAGGAAGAAACCCCAGTCGGCGTGCTGCGCCATCGTCGTCCAGGTCTTCTGGCCGTTGACGATATAGTCGTCGCCGTCGGGCACAGCCGCTGTGCGCAGGCTGGCAAGATCGGACCCGGCGCCGGGTTCCGAATAGCCCTGGCACCACCAATCCTCGCCCGACAGGATGCGGGGCAGGAAATAGGCTTTCTGCTCGGGGGTGCCAAAGGTGTAGATCACCGGACCGACCATCGCGAGGCCGAAGGGCATCAGGCGGATGCAGTCGGCGCGCGCGGTTTCCTCGGAAAAGATGAAGCGCTGCGTCGGGGTCCAGCCGGTGCCGCCATATTCGACGGGCCATGCCGGGGCGACCCAGCCCTTGTTGTACAGGATCTTGTGCCAGGCGAGGAAATCTTCCTTGGCGAGTTCGTCGCCCTCATCCTGCTTGCCGCGCAGGTCGGCGGGGTAATTTTCCGCGATGAAGCTGCGCACTTCCTGCTGGAAGGCGAGGTCTTCGGGGCTGAACTCCATGTCCATTATGATTCTCCCAAGGGCTATGCCGACCTTATATGGCCGGTTCACGCTTACGTAAAGGTAAGTTGCTTCTTGCTACGCGATATGCGCGATCATCGTGAAGATGCGCGTCTTTGTCCAGCGCAGCAAGAATGCGTCAGCCCACGCCGCCCCGCCGCGTCACGATGACCACCGCCCCGTCGCTGAAATAGGCGTTGCGCCGCTCGGCGATCGACAGCGTCACCGGGACGATGGCGCCGTCGCGAACCACCAGGTCGGATTCGATCCGCGCCGGTTTCCCGTCCCGCAGCACCCCCTCCAGCGCATCCGAAAATTGCGCCCGCCGCGCGACCGCGAGCAAGGCGGAGAATTTCACCCGCCGGATCGCCTCGTCGCCGACCCCCAGCATGGCGGTCAGCGAGGCATTCGCATATTCGACCGCCTCGCGCAGCGAGATGCACGCATGGCCGATGCCGCCATCGGCATCGAGCGCGCGGAGCGCCGCCGTCCGCGCGTCGCTGGCCTCGAGCGCGGCGATCGCTTCGCTGACGTCGCGCAGGATGATCGCGCCGCCGATCGGCAGCGGAACGAGGTCGGCGTGCAGCCATTGCCCGGGCCGCAACAGCGACGGCAGGTCGCCCGAGAAGCGCTCGCGATGGTCGATCATGCGCAGGATGTGGTGAAAGATCAGGCTCGTCTCGATCCCCGGCAGCGCGGCGGCGAGCGGCTGCCCGACCAGTGTCGCCGTGGCGACCTCGAGCATGTCGGCCGCCGCCGGATTGACCGCCGAGATCCGCCGCTGCCGATCGACGAGGATCAGGCTGTCGCGGACCGATTCGAGCAGCAGGACCTGGGAATCGCGCAGCTGCGTTTCATTCGAAACGCCCTCGCCCGCCCCGCCCAGCCGCCGGTAATCGTCGAGCGAGATCAGCACATGCGCGTCCTTGCCATGATGGGTCACCACGACCGGCTTGCGCGCCGAATGCAGTCGCCAGCTGGCAAAACCGCGAATGAAGTCCGCCGCCGATACGCGCGCATGGGACTGGCCTGTTTCCATCTCATCCTCCGAAGCATCGCTGCTCCTTCCCTTATGGGTCGGTTTGGGACGCTTTCGCTCCGGAACGGACTAACCGACGAGCTTCGCCTGGCCGCAGCGCAGCGCGTTGACCCGTGCATCGGCCTGCCCGACATGGACCCCGAGCACCCCGGTCACCTGCTGCAGCACCCCGTCGAGCAGCGGCGCGGTTGCGCCGACCGTGGTGGCGACAAGCGACTTCAAAGCGCTCAGATTCAGCCCGATTCCCAGCACCGCCCCGCTAAGGTCCATGCGGTCGGCGAGCGACTTGGCCGCCCCCGCCACCAACCCCGTGCTCGACACCGTCTTGACCGTGCCGTCGGTGATATTCGTTCGCGAGAAGGCGACGGGTTTTTCCGCCAGATCGGACAGAACAAGTTCGGCCTCGGCGTCGACGCTGGCGAGCGGCAGTTTCAGCAGGCGCGCCTTTTGGGGATCGAGCGGGCGGCTCATGTCGCGAAACGCGCTGTCGGTGACCGTCCCGATCGCCAGCGACGCGGGCGACGTCGTTACCGCCAGCGTTACCGCCTTGCTCGCATTCTTGCTGCAATCGATCGCAGAAATCCGCGCCGAGGCCGATCCGAGTTCGGCGAGGATCGGCAATTCGATCGTCGCGACCGGCGTCGCGATCCGGGTGTCGATCCGCAATCGCACCTGCGCGGTGCGGACGACGACCTGATTGTCGTCGGTCACCGCGATCAGCGGCGAATTCGCCGGCGGCTCGCCGATGATCAGCGCCAGCTTCGCCTGCGTTCCGCCCGGCAGCGCGCCGACGAGGTCGAGGTCGACCTGCCGGTCCGCGGATCCCAGGATCAGCATCGTGCGCAACAGGCTGAGCAGGTTGACGCGCACCGGGTTGGCGGCGTCGACCCGTATGCTCGACGAACGCGGGCCAAGATCGATCGCCGACGCCGGCACGAGTTGCGTCGCGGTCGCTCGCGCCGCCATATGTTCGACCAGCGGCGCGACATGGCTGTCCGATGCCGCCGCCAGCGCCGACAGCACCTGCGGCATCGTTACCCGGCCGTCGAGCGTCTGGCCGAAGGTCAGCGCCTCGACCCCGATCTCGCTGCGCAAGGCGTCGGAGAATTTCAGCAGGTCGACGTCGGCGCTGGCCAGCGCGTTGTAATCCATCAGCGACAGGTTGAGCTCGCTGCCGGTTAGCGCCGACAGGATAGCATTGGGGACCCCGCCGCTCACCGCCGCGACGCGCGACCCGAGCGAGAAGGCGGCGTAGCCTCGCCGCGACCCCGTCGCCGAAGCGCTGATGATATTGCTGTCGCGTCCGGTGATGACGCGGCCGAAGAACAGCCGATGCTCGCGCGTTAGCACGACGCGCACCGCGTTGGGCGACGCACCGCCGGGCGTGAAGCGCCGTTCGGCGGCGACACCGACGTCGGCGACATAGCGGCCGGGGGTCAGCGCGGCGATCGTGATGTCGCAGTTGCAATTGGCGGCGATGATGCGCTCGGCCGCGGCGCGCTCCTCGCCCGGCTTCGCCGCCGCCGCCATCGCCGCGGCGTCGGCGATCCCCTGCAGTTTGCGGCGATCGAGGTGGAGCGATCCGACATCGACCGCGAGCGCGGCTGCCCCGATCAGCATGATCATGCCGAAAGCCGCGGCGACGCTGATGCTGCCACGAACGTCGCGCGACAGCCGGACAAGAAGGGCCCGCGCGCGCATCATTCGGCCGGCAGTTCGAAGGTCGCGCTGGCGCGGATGATATCGCCCGGCGTGGGCACGAGTGTCGAGCGCAGCAAATTGCCTTCGGGCACATGATAGGCGAGATCGACCGTCACCGCCTGCGCATTTTCGGACACCAGCACGCTGCGCAATTCGCGTCGATAACCGCCGACGCCGTGCATGCTGCGGTCGATCGCGCGGATCGCGACGGCGCGTCGATCGGCGGCATCGAGCCCCGTGATCGCGGCGCGTGCGCCGTCGTTCGCCGCCTGCTGGACGCTGTGCGCGAGCAGGAAATATTGACCGTAGATGAGGATGCCGAGCAACAGCATCAGGAAGAGCGGCAGCAGCAGCGCCGTCTCGATCATCGCGGTGCCGCGCCGGTCGCGGGCCAGTCGGGTCGATGTCTTTGTCATGCCGGCGATTATGCGCAGCGGGCGTAACCGGGCCTGCCTGCATCGCGGAATCGCGAAATACCGGAATTACACATTTTTGCCGGACCCGATTGATCGAGGGCATATTTCAGTCCGGGCGGCAATCGGCCATTTTTGTTTCGATGCAGGAACATTGCTAACGCGATCCTGCCATGGCCGCCGGCCCCGATGTCGGAAAACAGGAAAATTAGGCGCCGAAAACGGCGAAAGCCGCACCCCCTGGAGGGCGCGGCTTTCGAAACCACGACGATCGGTCAGACGATCGCGAAATCCCTATCCCCGCGTCAGTTGCGCGCGGGGAAAATGCCCTGCGTCGCGATGCACCACTGCACCGTCAGATAGGGCGGGCGAACGGGGATCGGGATATTGTTGCCCGTCGGCTGGAACTGGACTGTTCCCGGACTCATCAAATTGCCGACCGGGTCACTGCCGCCCAGGAAGCTGCTGTTCGACGAAATACCGAAGGCATTGCCGCTCGCGGTGGTCGCATTCGCCTGCGGCACCGCGGTCTGGACCGCCGAGCGGTGGGTGTGGCTCGGGATTTGGGTCGTCAGCAACGTCGTCGTTTCGGTTCCCGTCTGTTCGCCCAAAAGATAGGGCGACAGACCCGGTCCGCTGCCCTGGTTGATCGCCATGCGCCCGCGCATGTCGGGCAGCGCGAACGTCGTCTGCCCATTGCCGCCATAGGTGGTTCCCAGCAACGAGAACAACGCCGTGTTGGTGCTGATCGCCAGAATCTGGCCCGACGCCGATGCCCAGCCACGCGGGCAGAAATTGAAGCCGACCTGCATCATCTGGCCAAGGTACATCTCGGTCGCCTGCGCCGATGCCGGCGACGTATAGGCCAGCGAGCTGGCGGTCGTCGCCAACAGCAACGCGACTTTATGAAAATTCCCAGTGCGTGTCATATACGCCTCCCCAAATTTCAATAGGTTCGTCGAGCGCGATCAGTTGCGCGACGGGAATATGCCCTGCAGCGCGATGCAGAAACGGTTGACGAGGAACGGCGACACCGTCGGCGCCGTCGTCGTCGCGGTGTCGCCCGCGCCCTGTACCGTGATCGTATCGACATGCATCGTGACGTTCAGGTTGGTCCCGGTCGCATATTGATTGTCGGCCGTCACGGCGAAGGCATTGCGGAAAGAGCGTCGCTCGGTCGCATTGCCCGGATTGGTTTCGATCGTCGCGACGTGGATATGCGCCGGCAGGTTCGACTGGTTCAGTGTTGCCTGCTGCGCTCCGCCGACCTGGCCCAGGGCATAGGGGCTAAGGCCCGGCCCCTGACCCTGGCTGATCGCCATGCGCCCGCGCAGGTCGGGCAGCGCGAAGGTCTGGACACCATTGCCGCCATAGGTGGTCCCCAGCAACGAAAAAAGCGCTGTATTCTGTGCGATCGAAAGAATCTGGCCGTCGGTGGTGGCCCAGCCGCGCGGGCAGAAGCTGTTGCCGACCTCGATAATCTGCCCGAGATAATAGTCCTGCGCCGCCGCCGGCACCGCCGCGATCGCTGCCGCGCTTGCCGCGCCCAGTGCGAGAATTTTTGTATGCCGCATCGTCATACTCCCCTGAAATCCCTCTACCCTCGATGCGCGCCAGCGCGCGCCGACCCGCGCCGTCAGTTCGACGACGGGAAAATCCCGAATGCCTTCACGCAATATCGGATCGCCAGCAGCGGCGGGACGATCAAATAGGGCTGATTGCCGCCGGCGTTCGCGACGACGATCGACCCGCGCTCCATCAGGTTCGAGTTGGGTGCGGTACCGTTGATATATTTCATCGCCGGCGTCGTCGCAAAGTTATTGCCAACCGGCGTGGTGGTATTGGCGGCGTCGCTCGTCGCCTTCATCAGCGCGATATGCTCGTGCTTCGGCATCCCGGCCAGCGTCATCGTGTTGGTTTCGGTGCCGCCGGTCTGGCCCTGAACGCGCGTGGTCAACCCGTTGCCGGTCCCGACGTGCATCGAATAGCGCCCGCGCATGTCGGGCATGGCGAAGGTGTTCACCCCGTCGCCGCCATAGGTCGTCCCGAACAGCGTATAGAGCGCCGAATTGTTCGCGATCGAGATCAATTGCCCGTTCGCTTCATAGGTATCGCGCGGGCAGAAATTATAGGGGACCTTCAACAATTCCCCCATATAAGTGTCCTGAGCCGCCGCCGGCGCCGCCAGTCCGATCACCGCGACCGCAGCCGCATACCAACGCGATTTATGCACGAAAGCCATTGCCCCGTCCCCCTGCCCTGATCAATGGCGCGAAGGCTAAATGTTTTTACTTCAAAGTCAAACGACCTTTGCTTATCCCAAAAGAATTTGGGAGGACTTTAGTTGCGCGCCGGGAAAATGCCCTCGACCGCGATGCACCATTTCAGCGCAATATAGGGCGGCCGGTTCGTAAGCGGCTGCGACCCGCCGGTCGGCAGGACCTGTACCATCGTGCGATCCATGGTGTTGCCTGTCGGATCGATCCCGGTCAGGAAGCTGTTGTTCGACGAGATGCCGAACGCGTTGCCCGAAGCGGTCGTGCTATTGGCCTGCGCATTCGCGGTCTGGATCGCGGCGCGGTGGTCGTGCTTGGGCAGGTTGGCCACAGTCAGCGTCGTGGTTTCGGCTCCCGCCTGCTGCCCGGGGTCATAGGTCGACAGCCCGGGCCCCTGCCCCGGATGATTGGCGGAGCGGCCGCTCATATTCGGCAGGGCAAAGGTCGTCTGGCCATTGCCGCCATAGGTGGTGCCCAACAGCGAAAAAAGCGCCGTATTCTGCGAAATCGGCAATGTTTGACCGCTGGCCTGGAGAAAGCCGCGCGGACAGAAGTTGAAGCCGACCTGAAACATTTCGCCGAGGTAAGGATCTGCAGCGTCGGCCTGCGCCGGTGCCGAATAGGCCAAAGTGCTGCCGCCCGCCACGAGCGCCAGGGTGAAATTCCGGATTGCCGTCTTGCCTGCCATGTCCCGCCTCCAATTTCGATGTTTCGATCGCCCGAAAGCGCAGCTCAGTTGCGCGAGGGGAATATGCCCTGCAGCACGACGCAATACTGGGTCACCAGAAAGGGCGACATATTCGGAATCGGCACCCCGTCGGTGCCGGTCTTCTGGACCGTCAGCGTTTCGGAATGCATGGTGCCGTCAAACGACACCGGGCCGCTCACCGGCGGCGTTTTATACTGGTTGTCGGGGGTCGTCGCAAAGGCATTGCGGAACGACCGCCGCTCGTTCGTCGCATCGGTCAACGACAAGAACGCCCCGGCATGGGAATGCGACGGCAGCGTATTGCTCGTCAGCGTGACAGTCTCCTGCCCGGAAATCTGACCTTGTTGATAGAATGCGCCACCGCCGAGTTGCCCGTCGCCGATCACCATCCGGCCGCGGATGTCGGGAAGCGCAAAAGTGTTGACGCCATTGCCGCCATAGGTCGTGCCGAGCAGCGAAAACAAGGCCGTATTCTGCTGGATCGAGAGAAGCTGTCCGCTCGCGCTTGCAAAACCGCGCGGGCAGTAAGCCGCTCCGACCTCCAAAATCTGTCCGAGAAAGAAAGTTTGCGCCGCCGCGGGCGTTGCCGATGCAATCGCCGCCACCGATGCCGTGGCCAGCGCCAGAGATTTTCCGTGCCGCATGATATTTCCCCTAAAGCCCTTTACCCGAAGCGCCGCCGCGCCCAGCACCGCCTAATTCGACGACGGATAGATGCCGGCCGTGACGACGCAATAACGGATCGTCAGCGTCGGCGGCCGATGGTCCCACGGCTGGTCGCCGCCGGTCGGCCGGATGATCACCGTCTCGCGATTCATCAGGTTCGACACCGGGACGGTTCCGCTGACATATTTGTTCGCGGGCGTGGTCGCGAAAACGTTGCGGAACGAACGCTGCGAATCACCCGCCGCCGATGTGGTGCGGAGCAGCGCGACATGCTCATGCCGCGGCATGTTGGCGATCGTCATCAAATTGGTCTCGGTGCCGCTTTTTTGCCCGAGGACACGGTTGGTCAGACCCGGGCCCTGCCCCACGCTGATCGACGAGCGTCCACGAAAATCGGGCAATGCAAAGGTGGTGACCCCGTCGCCGCCATAAGTGGTGCCGTATAGATTATAAAGCGTGCTTTCCTGCGCGATGCTCAGCAGCTGCCCCTCGGCATTCAACGTGCCCCTCGGGCAGAAACTGCCGGCAGTTTTGATAATCTGACCGACATAATTGTACTGCGCCGCCGCGGGTGCCGCAAGGCTCGCCGCGCCGATCGCCAGTGCGGATGCCGAAATATATGTGAATCTGCGTAGCACAGCCACCCCCCCTTGATGCCGCAAGTCGGGGAACGGTAACGGCTGTTTGCTGAAAGTCAAAGCCGACAATTCATATATTTCAGCCGCTTGAACCGGCCTCGACGATCAGCTGCCGTCGGCGACCGCCAATTTGTCCTGTGTCCGCGTGTCGAAATCCGACGCGTCGTGCCGCTCGTGCAACTGGCTCGCGGGGTCGCCGGTCACCCGGTTGACCATGCGCCCGCGCTTGACTGCGGGCCGCTTGGCGATTGCATCTGTCCAGCGCTGGACATTCTTATATTCGTGCACCTGCAGGAACTCGCCGGCGTCATAGACCAGCCCCTTGGCCAGCGCGCCATACCAGGGCCAGGTCGCCATGTCGGCAATGCTGTAGTCGCTGCCACCCAGATACTCGCTTTCGGCAAGGCGGCGGTCGAGCACGTCGAGCTGGCGCTTCACTTCCATCGCATAGCGGTTGATCGGATATTCCATCTTATATGGCGCATAGGCGTAGAAATGGCCGAAGCCGCCGCCAAGGAAGGGCGTGCTGCCCATCTGCCACATCAGCCACGACAGCACCTCGGCGCGCGCCGCGGTTTCGGTCGGCAGGAAGGCGCCGAACTTCTCGGCAAGGTGGATCAGGATCGCGCCCGATTCAAAGATGCGGATCGGCGCCGCGCCGCTGCGGTCGACCATCACCGGGATCTTGCTGTTGGGGTTGGCGGCAACATAACCGCTCGAAAACTGGTCGCCCTCGCCGATGTTGATCAGCCAGGCGTCATATTCGGCGCCGCTATGGCCCGCTGCGAGCAGCTCTTCGAGCATGACCGTGACTTTCACGCCATTGGGCGTGCCGAGCGAATAGAGCTGGAGCGGGTGCTTACCGACCGGCAGGTCCTTGTCGTGGGTCGGCCCGGCGATCGGCCGGTTAATGTTCGCAAAGCGCCCGCCGCTTTCCTTGTCCCAGGTCCAGACCTTCGGCGGAACATAGTCGTTGGCGTCGCTCATCGGGCACTCCTGCGCTAAATCTGTACTGACCGGTATCTAATCATTCGCAGCCTCAACGTCCAGCAGGGCGGCTCAAATTATACTTTGCGCCCGCAAAGCCGAAATCGCGTCGGCATCATAACCGATCGCCGCGAGGATCGCGTCGCTATGCTCGCCGACCTGCGGCGCGGCGGCGGGATCGGCCTTGGCACTCGCCGACAGGGTGATCGGGGTGCGCACGACGGGCGCCGCACCAAAGGCGCCCGGATAGGCCATCGCTTCGACCAGCCCCGTCGCCGCGACCTGCGGGTGCGCCAGCGCCTCCGACGGCTTCAGCACCGCCCCCGCCGGCACCTTCGCCGCGCCGAGTTCGGCCAGCGCCGCTTCGTTCGTCCGCGCCGCACACCATTCGGCCATCACTGCGCTCAGTTCCTCACCATGGCCACCACGCGTAATGTCGTTAGAGAAGCGCGGGTCGTCGACCAGCTCCGGCCGCCCGACCAGCCGCGCCCAGCGCGCAAAGATCGGGTTGCCGACGACCTGCGTCATGATCCATCCGTCCTGCGTCGCGAAGATGTCGGTCGGCGCCGAACTGAAGGCGCGGTTGCCCATCATGCCGCGGTCGATGCCGTTCAGCGCATGGTCGATCGTCAGCCCGTTGGTGATCGCGAGCGCGGTGCCGAGCAGCGATCCCGACACGCGCTGCCCCCTCCCCGTCGTCTCGCGTTCGCGCAGCGCCAGCATCACGCCGAAGGCGCAATGCAGCGCGGTGGTGAAATCGACATAATTGACCTGCGCCCGCGCGGGTTCGCCATGCTTGCCGCCGATATGCACCGCGCCCGACATCGCCTGTCCGACCGCGTCGAAACCGACATGCTGCGCCAACGGCCCTTCTGTTCCGAAAGCCGAAGCGGTGACCAGGATGATGCGTGGGTTGAGCGCCGACAGCGTCGGATAATCGAGCCCCAGCTTAACCAGCGCGTCGTCGGGCATGTTGGCGATCACGACATCGGCGGTGGCGACCAGCTTGCGCACGATCACGCGCCCCTCATCGCTGCCTGGCTTGAGCGTGAGGCAGCGCTTGCCGCGGTTCATCTGCAGGAACATCGCCCCCGACCCATCCTCGGCAACCGGCACCGAAAAGCGGTCCTCATTGCCGCCGGGCGCCTCGATGCGGATCACGTCGGCGCCGTAGTCGGCGAGCAGCGCGCCGCAATAGGGACCGGCGATATAGCGTCCGAAATCCAGCACCCGGATACCCGTCAATGGCACGCCTTGCTCTCCCGCTTATGTTTCTGGCGAACGGGCTAGCAGCCGTCCGTCGACCGGACCAGCGCCTTCATCGAAACCCCGCGCTTGCACTCGGGCGGCAAAGCCATATGGTCGCAGCATTATTTCAACAGGGGAAACTAAAATGGCGCGCTATGCACTCGCCCTGGCCATGTCGCTGGCCTGCTCGACCTCAGTCTTCGCTCAAACCGCTACGGCGCCCGCCCCATCCGAAAACGGAGACAAGAAGGCCGAAAAGTGGGACGTCAATGCGCCCCCCGGCATGACGACGCGCAAGGTCAATATCGCGGTCGACGAGGGCAGCTGGATGAACGTCGATGTCGCGCCCGACGGGCGGATGATCGCCTTCGACCTGCTCGGCGATATCTACACGATGCCGATCGAGGGTGGCACGCCAACGCGCATCGCCGAAGGCCTCGCCTATGAGCACCAGCCGCGCTTCTCGCCCGACGGCAGCCGCATCGCCTTTGTCTCGGATCGCGGCGGCGGCGACAATATCTGGCTGATGAACCGCGACGGCAGCGGCAAGGTCCAGCTGTCGAAGGAGGATTTCCGCCTGCTCAACCAGCCGAGCTGGTCGCCCGACGGCCAGTTCATCGTCGCAAAGAAGCATTTCACCACCGGTCGCTCGCTCGGCACCGGCGAAGTCTGGATGTACCATGTCTCGGGCGGCGCGGGCGTGCCGCTGGTCAAGAAGGCGAGCGAGCGGCTGCAAAAGGAACTCGGCGAGCCGATCTTCGCCGCCGACGGCAAGAGCGTCTTCTACACGCGCAACGTCACCCCCGGCCCGATCTTCGAATATGCGCAGGACAGCAACAGCGACCTGTTCCACATCGAACGCTATGCGCTCGCCGATGGCGAAATCAGCACCGCGGCCTCGGGTGCCGGCGGCGCGGTGCGTCCCACCCCTTCGCCCGACGGCAAGAAGCTTGCCTTCGTCCGCCGCGAAGGCACCCAGTCGAAACTCTATGTGAAGGACCTCGCTTCGGGGCAGGAGCGCAAGATCTACGACGCGCTCGACCAGGATGTGCAGGAAACATGGGCGGTCACCGGCGTCTATCCGAACATGGCCTGGACCCGCGACAACAAGGACATCGTCTTCTGGGCCGGCGGCAAGCTCCGCCGCGTCGGCGCGGATGGCGGCGAGGCGCGGATCATCCCGTTCCGCATCGCCGACGACCGCGTCGTGATCGACTCGACCCACCCGACCGTCGACGTCGCCCCCGACAGCTTCGAAACGAAGATGCCGCGCTGGGCCGAAGTCTCGCCCGATGGCCGCACCGTCGTGTTCGAAACGCTCGGCAAGCTGTGGACCAAGCCCGCGACCGGCGGCACCGCGCGCCGGCTGACCTCGACCAAGGACGATGCGATGGAGCTGTGGCCGAGCTGGTCGCGCGACAACAAATCGATCGTTTTTGTGCGCTGGACCGACAGCGGCCTCGGCGAAATCCAGGTGATCCCGGCGGCCGGCGGCACCGCGCGCAAGGTCACGGTCAATCCCGGCCATTACGCCGAACCGCGCTTCTCGCCCGACGGTAAGACGATCGCCTTCGAAAAGCGTGGTAGCGGCGGGCTGACCTCAACGCGTTGGAGCGAGGACCCCGGCATCTATCGCATCGCCGCCGCGGGCGGCACGCCCGAGCGCATCAGTTCCGACGGCGCCAAGCCGCAATTCGGTGCCGACAACGACCGCATCTTCATGATCACCGCCGGCGACGGCAAGAGCCAGCTCGTCAGCACCGACCTCCACGGGCAGGACAAGCGCACACATGCGAACGGCGAACTGGTCAGCGACTATGAAATCTCGCCCGACGGCCGCACGCTCGCGTTCCGGCAGAATTACGATGCTTATGTCACCCCGCTGATGCCCGGCGGGCAGGACGTGTCGCTCGGCACCAAGAGCGGCGCGCTGCCGGTCACCCGCGTCAGCGGCAGCGGCGCCGATTTCATGCACTGGTCGAACGGCGGCGCGAAGCTTCACTGGAGCCGCGGCGCGACCCTGTTCAGCGCCGACCTCGCCAGCCTCTTCACCAACGCCCCGGCGGACGACAAAGCACCCAAATTTGCGCCGCCAACCGACGGCGTTTCGCTGGCGATGACGCAGGCCGCCGCGAAGCACAAAGGCACGGTCGTCATCACCGGCGCCCGCATCGTCACCATGGCCGGCAACGACGGCGGCATCATCGACAATGGCGCGATCGTCATCGAAGGCGACCGCATCACCGCGGTCGGTCCGCTCGCGTCGATCAGCGTCCCCGCGGGCGCGGTCACCGTCGATGCCGCCGGCAAGACGATCGTCCCGGGCTTCGTCGATGCCCATGCGCATGGCTCGCACGGCGACGACGAGTTGGTCCCGCAGCAGAACTGGTCCGAAATCGTCAATCTCGCGATGGGCACGACGACCAGCCACAACCCGTCGTCGCGCGCATCGGAGATTTTCCCCTCGGCCGAAATGCAGCGCGCCGGGGTGATCCTCGCGCCGCGCATCTTCTCGACCGGCGAGATCATCTACGGCGCTAAGGCGGCAGGGGTCTATGCCGAGATCAACAGCTATGAGGATGCCCTCGCCCATGTCCGCCGCCTGAAGGCGCAGGGCGCCCACAGCGTCAAGAATTACAACCAGCCGCGCCGCGAACAGCGGCAAATGGTCGTGAAGGCCGCCCAGGCCGAAGGCATGGAGGTCGTTCCCGAGGGCGGTTCGCTCTACACGATGGACCTGACGCTGATCCAGGACGGCAATTCGACCGTCGAGCATAATATCCCGCTACACACCTTCTATCAGGATCTGGTTCAGCTCTGGGGCCAGACCACTGTCGATTACACCCCGACATTGGTCGTGACCTATGGCGGCCCGGCGGGCGATCCCTATTGGCGTGCTCACACCAATGTCTGGGAGCATCCGATCCTGTCGCGCCACGCGCCGCCGACCGAACTCGCCGCCCAGAACAAGCGCCGCACGATCGCGCCCGAGGGCGATTATGTCGACGACGATTCGGCGCGCGAGGCGTGGAAGATCGCGCAGGCGGGGCGCAACGTCTCGATCGGCGCACACGGCCAGCAATCGGGGCTCGGCGCACATTGGGAGATATGGTCGTTCGTGCGCGGCGGCTGGAGCAACATCGACGCGCTGCGCGCCGCCACGATCATGCCCGCGCGATCGCTCGGCTATGCGAAGGACATCGGCTCGCTCGAACCTGGCAAGCTCGCCGATCTCTTGATCCTCGACGCTGATCCGACGCAGGACATCCGCAACACCGACAAGATCCATCGCGTGATGCTCGGCGGGCGGCTGTACGATCCGCTGACGATGAACGAGGTCGACACCGGGAGCCGCAAGCGGGCACCCTATGGCTGGGAAAGCGATTTGCCGTCGGCACCATCGAATTAATCTAGTCGTCATTGCGAGCGAAGCGAAGCAATCCAGAACGGTTTACGCAGGCTCTGGATTGCCGCGTCGCCTTCGGCTCCTCGCAATGACGGAGACTGGTTTCATGCTCCCGCTATGAAACGACGAACTGTTGGGGTGAACGGCGCATCGCCCTTGCACCATGAAGCCCTTTGCCTATAGAGTTTTAAGCTTGGGGAGTGCTGAGGCCTGCAGGCCGGGGGGATGATTTTGCGTAAACTAAGTGCCAGACTATCGGCGATTGCTGCCACCGCGACCGGCCTTTTCCATGCATCCGCCGCCTATGCGCAAAGCAGCCTTCCCGACCCCGAGGGGTCTGGCGCCATCGTCAACGCGGTGCGGTGGCTGCAAGGCACGCTGCTCGGCACCGTCGCCACCGTCGTCGCGATCATCGCGGTCGCCTCGGTCGGCTTCCTGATGCTCACCGGACGGATCAACTGGCGTTACGGCGCCACCGTGATCCTCGGTTGCTTCATCCTGTTCGGCGCTGCCAGCATCGTCGCCGGCATCCAGTCGACCTCCGGCGGACTCTAGGGGCTCGCCGTGAGCGACCTCGACCGCGACCCCCTGTTTGTAGCGCTGACCCGCCCGCAGATGTTCGCGGGCGTCACCTACAGCTTCTTCGTGATCAACGCGATCGTCGCGACCGAGCTGTTCCTGATCTTCCGCTCGCTCTGGGCGCTGTTCGGCGCGCTGCTGGTCCACCTGGTCGGCGCATTGCTGTGCCTGCGCGAACCGCGCTTCTTCGACATATGGCTGACCAAGGTCAGCCGCTGTCCCCGCGTCAAGAATTTCAAGACCTGGCAGTGCAACTCCTACCGACCCTGAAACCGCACCCGGCGGCGAGCGACGGCGAGGTGCCGGCGGGCAAGCATTTGCCCTATGGCCGCCATGTCGACGATCACACGATCGAGACCCGCGACGGCATGCTGATGCAGGTCATCCGCCTGCGCGGCATCCTGTTCGAGACCGCCGACAGCGACGAGCTCAATTACCGCAAGCTGCTCCGCGACGCGATGCTGCAGGCGATCGGATCGTCGCGCTACGCGCTCTATCATCACGTCGTGCGGCGCGAGGCGAGCATCACCCTCGACAGCGATTTCGGCGATGATTTCTCGGAGGGACTCGACGAACGCTGGCAGGCGCGGCTCGCGACCAAGCAACTCTATCGCAACGACCTCTATCTCACCCTCGTCCGCCGCCCGGCGCCGGGGCGCATGGGGTTGCTCGATCGCCTGTCGGGCTGGCTCGGCTCGACCGGGCAGGATTATCGCGCCACGGTGACGCAGGAACTGCGCCTGCTCGACACCGCGCGCGAGGCGCTGATGGCGCAGCTCGGCAGCTACCAGCCCGAACTGCTCGGTCTCTACGACACCGATCAGGGGCTTTGCTCCGAACCGCTCGAATTTTTCGGCCAGCTCTTCTCGGGCGAGCCGCGCCGCCTGCTCGCGCCGCATCAGGACGCCGGCGACTATCTGCCCGATCGCCGGATCAGCTTCGGCGCCGAGACGATCGAGCTCGCCCCCGTCGGCAATGCCGAGCGCCGTTTCGTCGGCATCGTCGCGATCAAGGATTATCCCGCGTCGACCGCGACCGGCATGTTCGACGAATTGCTGCGCCTGCCCTTCGAAATGGTGATGGCGCAAAGCTTCGCCTTCGTCGACCGCCAGCCAGCGCTCGGCAAGATGAACCTCGCGCTGCGGCGCATGCGCTCGACCGAGGATGAGGCGCTCAGCCTGCGCGATCAGCTCGCGCGCGCCAAGGACGATGTTGCGGCGGGCCGCGCCGCCTTCGGCGAACATCATATGACGATCGCCGTCCATGGCGCGAGCGAGGTCGAGGTCAGCGCCAACATCGCCGACGTCCAGGCCTCGCTTGCCGAACTCGGCATTATCTCGGTGCGCGAGGATGTCGCGCTCGAACCGAGCTTCTGGTCGCAGTTCCCCGGCAACTTCAAATATATCGTCCGCCGCGGCATGGTCTCCTCGGCCAATTTCGCCGGGCTGGCCAGCGGGCATAATTTCGCCGCGGGCCGCGCCGAAGGCAATGTCTGGGGCAAGGCGGTGACGGTGTTCGAAACCACCGCCGCCGGTCCCTATTATTTCAATTTCCACCAGGGCGACCTCGGCAACTTCACCGTCATCGGCCCGTCGGGCTCGGGCAAGACCGTCGTCGTCAATTTCCTGCTCGCGCAGGCGCGCCGTTTCGACCCGCGCATCATCTTCTTCGACAAGGATCGCGGTGCCGAGCTGTTCATCCGCGCGATCGGCGGCCGCTACGACCAGCTTCGGCCCGGGGTCGCGAGCGGGCTCAACCCGCTCCAGCTCGACGACACCCCGGTCAACCGCCAGTTCCTCATCGACTGGCTCACGCAGCTCGTCGGCGGCGCCAGCATCGAGGAAATGGCGCAGATCAAGGATGCGGTCGACGCAAGCTATGCGCAGCCGCCCGCGCACCGCCGCCTGCGCCATGTCGCCGAACTGTTCCGCGGCGGCGCCCGTCCGCGCGCCGATGACATGTGGTCACGGCTGCGGCCCTGGTGGGGCGATGGCGAACGCGCCTGGCTGTTCGACAATGTCGAGGACCTGACCGACATGGACAGCCCGACGATCGGCTTCGACATGACCGTCATCCTCGACGATGCCGCGATGCGCACGCCGACGATGATGTATCTCTTCCACCGCGTCGAGGAGCGGCTGACCGGCGAGAAAACGATCATCGTCGTCGACGAGGGCTGGAAGGCGCTCGACGACGATGTCTTCGTGCGCCGGATCAAGGATTGGGAAAAGACGATCCGCAAGCGCAACGGCATCGTCGGCTTCGCGACGCAGAGCGCGCAGGACGCGCTCGAAAGCAAGATCGCCAGCGCGCTGATCGAACAGGTCGCGACGCAGATCTTCATGGCGAACCCGAAAGCCCGCGCTGCCGACTATATGGACGGCTTCGGGCTGACCGAGCATGAGTATCAGCTCATCCGCACCCTGCCCGACGATGCGCATTGCTTCCTCGTCAAGCATGGCAATGACAGCGTCGTCGTGCGGCTCAACCTGACCGGAGAGCGCGACCTGCTGACCATCCTCTCGGGCCGCGAGCGTACCGTGCGGCTGCTCGACCAGATCCGCGAGACCGCGGGCGACGATCCCGGCGCGTGGATGTCGCGCCTGCTGGCCGTCGCATGAGCTTTGCCCTCGCCACCTGCACGCCATCCTCGGGCGACAGCTTCGTCGCCGGGACATTGAGCGCCATCGAGTGTCAGGCGCAGACGATCGGCAACGCCGGTTATCTCGCGCTGTCGGCGCCGGGGTCCGGCATCATGGCCTTCCTCACCGCGATGCTGACGATTTTCGTCGCGCTGATCGGCTACCGCATGTTCGTCGGGCGCGGCCCCGATCTTGGCGGCGGGCTGCTGATCTTCGCCAAGATCGGCATCGTCCTCGCCCTCGCAACGAGCTGGCCGGCCTTCCGCACCCTTGTCTATGACGTCGCGATCGACGCACCGGCGCAGCTCGGCGCGACCGTCGGCGGTGCGGCCTCGCTCGACGGCGGCGGGACGGCGCTGACCGCGCGCCTGTCCGAAACCGACCGCGCGCTGCGCACGCTCAACGCCTGGGGCATCGGCGCCGAGCCTAACCGGGCCGGGGTCAGCGATGATCAGGGCATCGAACCCGACACCACCTATGAGACCAAGGCGCTCGGCGCCGCGCGGATGAGTTTTCTGACCGGCGCGATCGGCAGCATCGCTCTCACCCGCCTCGCCGCCGGCGTCCTGCTCGCGCTCGCTCCGCTCTTCATCGCCTTCCTGCTCTTCGACGCGACGCGCGGCCTGTTCGGCGGCTGGCTGCGCGGACTGATCGGCCTCACCCTCGGCACCACCGCGAGTTCGCTGGTCCTCGCGGTCGAGACTGCGATCGTCCAGCCGCGTGTCGTAACGCTGATCAACCTGCGCGCGTCGGGCTATTCGATCCAGGGATCGGCGACAGAATTGCTCGTGCTCGGCATCGTCTTCGCCTTCGTCGCCCTCGCGGTGCTGCTCGTCTCCTTCTATGTCGCGGCGGGCCTGCGCCTGCCGAGCTGGCAGTGGACGCAGCAATATCTGCCCGCCTCGCTCGGCGGCGCCGCCGGACAGGCCGGTCAGCGCCCGCTCGCCCAGCCCGCCGAACGTCAGGATCCGCGCTCGCGCGCCGCGGTCGTCGTCGATGCGGTCGAGGCGATGCAGCGCCGCGAAACGACCGCCGGCGCGGGTGCGGGCGGCGGCAATGACCGCGCCCGTGCCGTCGCCGGGGCCGTGTCCGCCACCAACGCGCCGCGCAATCCGCAACGCGCCTCCATCGATGGCGGCAGCGACGCACCGTCGCGCCGCCGCACCACCGGTCGCACCTCGACGAGCGGCAGCCGCCGGGACACACGCTGATGAAGCAGGATATGAAACAGAACCGCGAAGACTATCTGCAGGCCGCCGAAAGCTGGGGCGCCGACCGTCACGACGAGCTGACGAAATCGCGCCGGACCGCGTGGATCGTCGCCGGCGTTGCGGCGGCGATCGCACTGTTCGAAGCGATCGCGCTGGTCTTCCTGACCCCGCTCAAGACCGTCGAGCCCTATACTTTGCTCGTCGACCGTCACACCGGTTTCGTCCAGGCGCTCAACCCGCTCGAGCCGCAGCGGGTCAGCGGCGACACCGCGCTGACGCAAAGTTTCCTCGTCCAGTACGTCATCGCGCGCGAGAATTATAACGTCGACACGGTGCAGAACGACTATCGCAAGGTCGCGCTCTGGTCGGCCGACAAGGCGCGCAGCGACTATCTGACGATCATGCAGTCGAACAATGCCGCCAGCCCGCTCGTCAAATATCCGCGCGGCACGATGGTCGAGACGCTGGTGAAGAGCGTGTCCCCGATCAGCGCCAATGTCGCGCTGATCCGCTTCGACACCCGCCGCCGCGACGCCGCGGGCGACTGGCAGCCGGCGCAAAGCTGGGTGTCGACGATCAAATATCGCTATTCGGGCGAGCCGATGAAGCAGGAGGACCGGGTGTTCAACCCGCTCGGCTTCCAGGTGCTGAGCTATCGCCGCGACGCCGAAATGCTTCCCGTCGCCGTTCCTGCCGCGACGAACACGCCCGCCACAAAGGGGGCGGCAGGCGCCCCGATCGCGGTCGGCGACGAAGTGCTGCCACAACCCCCTGCCGGCGGGATGCGTCGCGGCGACGTCGTGAAGGTCCTTCCCGACGGCACACAGGTAACGCTGTGATTCGCCTGACGCCCGTCCTGCTAGCCGCGCTGGTCGCGCTGCCCGCGGCGGCGCAGATCGACCCGCAACCGGTCGGCATCGATCCGGCGATCCAGTCGGTCACCTATGCCGAGGGCAAGGTCGTGCGACTGACCGCAGCGACCGGCTATCAACTCACCGTCGAAATCTCGCCCGATGAGACGATCGAGAATATCGCGCTCGGCGACAGCAGCGCATGGCAGGTTTCGCCCAGCCGCCGCGGCGACCGGATTTTCATCAAGCCGCTGCAATATGGCATCACCACCAACATGACGGTGGTGACCGGCACCCGCACCTATTTGTTCGAACTCGCGCCGGCAAATTATGGCGGCGCGGGCGCGGCGCAGATCGTTCGTTTCGCCTATCCCGAAGCGACCGCGGTTTCGACCCCGCCCGACGAGCAGCGTATCGACCAGGGACTCTACAAGCTCAGCGGCACGCGCGAACTTTATCCCGCCGCGATCAGCGAGGATGGTAAGCGCACCTATATGCAGTGGAACGACGACGCCCTGCTCCCGGCCATCTATATCGTCGACAAGCTGGGGCAGGAGGTGCTGGTCGATGCGATGATGCGCGACGGTATCCTGACCATCGACGAGGTCGTGCCCAGCCTCGTCTTCCGCCTCGACGGCAAGCTCGCCCGCGCGGTGCGCCGCAGCCAGGCGCGCGCGAAATGACCGACACCACGATCTCCCCCGAACCGGCACCGACCAACGCGCCGCAGGTGCGCCGCCCGCGTCAGGGTCTCCCGACCGCGCTGCTCGTCGGGCTTGCGATCCTGGCCGCCATCATCCTGTTCGTGGCGCTCGAAGCGCGGCGCCAGAATGCAGAGGCCCCGGCCGTGACCGGCGCCCAGACCGCGATGGGCGCCGCCCCGCCACCGCTCGCCATCCCCGACGATTACCCGCAGCCGCCACAGCTTTTGCCCGCGCCGCTGGAACGCGATCTCGAAGCGCCGGCCCGCAACGCGCCGCCCCCGCCGCCGCAGATCGTCTATATGCCGCAACCCAATCCGGGCCCGCCGCAGGGTTATGACCCGCCCCAGCCGCCGCCGCGTGCGGTCGGGGCCGGACCGGTCCTCGTCTACGACGGCGCGGGTTCGACCGCCGCGGCGAGCGGATCGCAGGACGACGGCAACGGTTCGACATCGCGCGCCGCCGCACCCGCCGAGGCCGGACGCGTTCGCGCCGGCGTGCTCGCCAACCGCGCGACCACCGTCGTGCAGGGCTCGCTGATCCCCGCCGTGCTCGAAACCCCGCTCGACAGCTCGCGCCCCGGCTTCTCGCGTGCCGTCGTGTCGCGCGACGTGCGCAGCTTCGACGGCAGCCGGGTGCTGATCCCGCGCGGCAGCCGCCTGATCGGCGAATATCGCTCCGAAGCGACGCAGGGACAGAAGCGCGCCTTCATCACCTGGACGCGGCTGATCCGTCCCGACGGCGCGACGATCTCGCTGAACTCGCCTTCGGGCGACCCGCTCGGCCGCGGCGGGATCAAGGCCAAGGTGAACAGCCATTTCTTCTCGCGCTTCGGCGAGGCGATCCTGCAGTCGGTGCTCGACATCGGCGTCAACGCCGCGGCGAGCGCGACCAATTCGCCGGTCGTCATCCTTCCCGGCGGCAGCGGCACCCAGCGCCCGCAGCCGAGCAATATTGCCCCGACCCTGAAGGTTGCGCAGGGCACCAGCATCTCGGTATTCGTCGCGCGCGATCTCGATTTCTCGGGCGTGGAGCGGCGCTGAGATGAGCAATGTCGCGGCCCTGCCGGACGACCGCGTCTATTTTCGCAGCTACCTCGCGCCGCTCGCGCCCCTGCTCGGCCGCGATGACGTCACCGACATCTACGTCAATCGCCCGGGCGAGGCCTGGGCGGAATCGCTGACCGGCAGGATCGAAACCCACGACATCCCGGCGCTGACCGAACAGGTTCTCGAACGGCTCGCACGCCAGATCGCGGCACTGTCGCATCAGGGGATCAACCGCGAGCATCCGCTGCTGTCCGCCACGATGCCCGACGGCGCGCGCGTCCAGATCGTCGCACCGCCGGCGACGCGTGGCGGCATGGTGCTGGCGATCCGCAAACATGTTTCACCCGACCTTCGGCTCGAGGACTATGCCGACAGCGGCGCCTTTGCCGCGACCAGGGCGGGGCGGCTTGGCGAGGCCAGCGACCTCGACCGCAAATTGCACGACCTGCTCGACGCCGGCGACATTCCCGCACTGCTCCGCGCCGCGGTGCAGAACCGCAAGAATGTCCTGATCTCGGGCGGCACATCGTCGGGCAAGACGACTTTTCTCAACGCCCTGCTGCGCGAAGTGTCGACAAGCGAACGGCTGATCCTGATCGAGGACACGCCCGAAATCACCATCCACCATCCCAACGCCGTCGGCCTGCTCGCCGCCCGCAGCGCGCTCGGTGAGACGCATACGACCGCGGAGGACCTGCTTAGCGCCTCGCTGCGCCTGCGCCCCGACCGCATCATCCTCGGCGAACTGCGCGGCGTCGAGGCCTTCTCGTTCCTGCGCGCGGTCAACAGCGGCCATCCCGGCTCGATGACGACGATCCACGCCGACAGCCCCGAACGCGCCATCGAACAGCTCACGCTGCTCGTCCTGCAATCGGGCAGCCGCCTCGACCGCGCCGACGTTCATCATTATGTGCGCTCGACCGTCGATGTCTTCGTCCAGCTCGGGCGCAGCGGCGGCAAGCGCCATATCGCGGAAGTCAAACTGCGCGACGTCTGACCGCCGGAAGGCTTCCCACGATTGGCGATCCGTTGGGCGTCCGACGCTAGCTATTTCTTGGTAGCGCTATTGGTGAAACTGCCGTTTGACACATTATCGAGCAGAATATTGTCGCCGTAGCTCGACACCCTGGCACCACCTTGCGAGGAAACGCCGAGCATGTTGTGCGCGATAACGCTGCCCCTCACGCCGAGGATGGCACCGGCCCCCCGCGCATCGATCGCTCCGACCTTTTGGTCCTTGATGATGCTGTTTTCGATCGTCAGATGTATCTGTCCGCTCGACGCATTTGCCGTTATTCCGTGGTTATCAAAGCCCCAGCTGTCGTCAGTCGTTGTGGCAATCAGACTCTCGGACACCACGCCTTTCACCGACGCCGTGGACGAAGACGTGCCGACGGTAATTCCTGACCGCAAGCTATCCGTTATACGGATATTTCTGGCCGTAAAGTTCAACGTCCCCGCGGAGCTTCTATGAAGACCCAAACCGCAAAAATTGGCGCTCGAAGTTATATTTTCCAGAAGAACCGAACCAGCGTCGCTGACTCCGATCGCGCAACTGCCCAGATTGTGGAAGGTTGAATTTCGGACATGAAGCTCCTTGCCCGATAGGAACGCTATCCCGCCTTGACCGGCCCAGTTTCCTCCGCGGATATCAAGCCCGCTGAGAAATACCTTATCATCTGGGCCAGCTTCCACGACTATCGCGCCAAAGCGATTTTCGTATGTTAGCTCTGGCTGTATCTTACCAGTCTGGCCTTCGCAAATGATCGAGATCGACTTGGTGATCGTCACCATGCCGTACAGCCCGGCATCGAGGCAGTTGATCTCTCCCCCGGACGCCGTTTTGACGATGGCACCCGCAAAGGTTTGGCAGGGCGCCGTGCGGCTGCAAGGATTGAGATCGTCTCCAACTCCGGACACCCAGGTGCGCGTCGCCTGCGCCGATGCGGGCACCGCAAAGCCCATGGCCGCTGCAAGTGCAGACGCCATCACTGTGTGGCTCAAATATCGCATCACGCCATCGCCCCCGGAAAACCTGCCTGTTGCTCATTGTGGATCGACGCGGACCTTCTCACTGTTTTGGTACCACGACAGTAAAAACGCCATTATTGTTGTTACCGGCCACGACGTTGTCGCCAAAGCTAACGATGTTTCCTCCCGTCATCGTCCGAACACCGTTGCCATTGTCAGTGATCGTGCTTCGACTGGCGCTGACTGTGGCGGCACCGCTCTCGGACAGCACGCCGCTGCTGCTGTTGCCGTTGACGACCGTATCGATCAGCGCAACATTTGCGTTACCGCCGCCAGTTACCGACCGAACATAAAGGCCAATCTGGTTGCCAGAGACGACACTGCTTGAAATCATCCCCTTGACGCTCGCGCCGTCAGCGGAAGCATCGACGCGAATACCGCCCCGATTATTGTCGGTCACCCGGCTGTTGACAATGGTGAAGGAGGCGGAGGCATTCACTGCCGGCTGGATCATTACCCCTCCCGTCACGCCGCTCGACGCGCCGTTGCCGACAATGGTAACATCGTCGAGCACCAACCGGGCGGCGGGTAAGGTTGGTGTGAAATTGATCCCGAATCCATTGGTTCCGCGAAAGTTGCGGATCGTCGAATTGCGGATGAGCAGCCCGCCACCGCCCAAGAACCGAACGGCGTTGACCCCCGTTCCAAAACCCTCAAAGTCAAAGCCGCTTAAGAAAACGACATCATAGTCGGCCGCGTTCACGGTGATCGCATTCGCCCCCGTCACCAGCACACCATTGAATGTGTCGTCACATATGATTGCGATGCTTTTGGTGATGGTCACCGCACCAAAGCCACCCCCGTCGAGACAGTTGATCTCGCCGCCCCATGCAGTCTTGGAAACCGCCCCGGCAAAGGTCTTGCACGGCGCAGCGCGGCTGCAGGGGTTGACGTCATCGCCAACTCCCGACACCCATGTCCGCGTTGCCTGCGCCGCTGCCGGCGTCGCGAACGGCAACGCCAACAGCGATGCGCACGCGGCGAGCGATGCCCGCATAAAATATTCCGGCATGTTCTTCCCCTCGAGCCGTCGCCGGCCACGATCGTAGCCATAACCGGACAACGCGGGGTTAATGCCCTGCAATCGAGAGCGAAAAACTGATCGCAACAATCCCGCGATGTCTGACGCACACGAAAAAGGGCGCCCGGCTTTCGCCGGACGCCCCAATTTTCTGCCGATCGCTCCGTTACTGCTTCACGACCGAGCCAGTGAAACTACCGTTCGTCGTGTTGGCGACGATGACATTGTCGCCATAGGATTGCAGATTGGCGCCGCTCGCGGCCGCGATGGCGATTCCGTTGCCCGCGATGCGGTTGCCGACGAGCTGCGACGACAGGCTGCTGCCGGCAACCACCACGCCGTTACTGTTGCCGGTGATGACATTGTCCTTGACCAGCAACTGGATCGAGTTGCCCGACGTCGTCGCCGCAAGCGCAGTGCCGGTATCGGCGAGCAGGCTGTTGGACACTGTCGCCTTGACCGTGGTGCCTGCGTTGACCGGCTGGATGAACACGCCCGAATCGGTGTTGCCGGTGATCCGGACGTTGTTCACCGAAACCGTCGCGAGGCCGCCATTCGCGGGAACCACGACGATTCCGCCATTGTTGGCCGTCATCGTCACATTCTCGACGGTCAACGAGCTTCCCGCATTGGCCGGGGCGAAATTGATCGCATTGCCGGTGGCGCCCCCACGGAACCCGCGAACGGTCGAATTGCGGACAACCACCCCGCCAGCCTGGAGGATGTTCACCGCGCGTCCGCCCTGGCCGAAGCCTTCGAAATCGATGCCGCTGATGATGACAATGTCGCTCACACCCGCATTGACGTTGATGCCGTTGCCGGCGGAAACCAGGATGGCGGCGGTCGTCGTGTCGCATTCGATGGTGATCGCCTTGGTGATCGTCACCGCGCCAAAGCCGCCCGGATCGAGGCAGCTGATCTCGCCGCTGGCGGCGGTCTTCGAAATCGCCCCGGCAAAGGTCTTGCACGGCGCGGTGCGGCTGCACGGGTTGGCGTCGTCACCGACCCCCGAAATCCAGGTCTTCGTGGCCTGCGCCGATGCCGGTGCGGCAAAGGCCATCGTGCCGGCAACCGCGGCGGACGCGTAAATCAGCGCTTTGATGGAATGTCTCATGATCGTTTCCCCAAATCTGTACCCAAAGCGCACCACCCCCGCGGGCGGCGCGCCGGAGATTATTGCTTGCCGACGGTCGCGGTGAACGCGCCGTTGTTGCCGTTGTTGATCACCTCATTGTCGCCGAGGCTGACCATCGCGCCGCCGCTGACCGAACGCACGCCAAAGGCGCTGTTCTGCGAAATCAGGTTGCCGCTGGCATAAAGGCTTGCGCCGACGTCCTGCGCGACGATGCCGTTCTGGCCGCCGCTGATCACATTTTTGCTGATCACCGCATCGACGACATTGCCGGTCGGAACCTTCGCGAAGATCGCGCTGGCCGAGTCGGTGAACACGCTGTTCGTCAGCGTGGCCTTCACCGTCACGCCGGTGAAACCGGTCGTGTCGAAACGCACCGCCGTGCCGGCGATGTCGCTGGCCTGGAGATTGTTGATCGCGACCTTCGCGGCGACATTGTTTCCCGGCTGCACCAGGATGCCGCCCGACCCGTTGCCGACGCCGTTCTTGACCAGCGTGACATTGTCGATGACCAGCGAGGTCGTGGCGGTGGTCGGCGTGAAGGTGACGCCATAGCTCGTCGCGCCACGGAAACCGCGAATCGTCATATTGCGCAGGTGCACATTGGCCGCGCTATTGATGCGCACGCCGTTGGTTCCCGTGTTGATCCCATCGATGTTGATGCCGCTGATCACGACATTGTCGGACGCGCCGGCGGCGATCGTGATGCCATTGGTACCGCTGGCGATGATCGTCGCGTCGACATTGTCGCAGAGCAGCTTGATCGACTTGGTGATCGTCACCGTGCCAAAGCTGGCGGGGTCGAGGCAATTGATCTCACCGCCCGCTGCGGTCTTCGAAATCGAGCCTGCGAAAGTGCGACACGGCGCGGTCCGGCTGCACGGATTGACGTCGTCGCCGACGCCCGAAACCCAGGTCCGCGTCGCCTGTGCCGAGGCCGGCGTCGCCAGCGGAATGGCTAACAGCACCGCAAACGCCGCCCATAGCGCGCGCATAGTATATCTGGTCATAAACACCCCCAATGATCGCCCGGTCGCCTGTCGGCCCAAGGCCGCGCGATCGGAACAAGTCCCACCCAAATGCTGCGATCGATCCGGAAAAGCGGTGCCTTTCGTGCCGCCCCTTCCCGATCGCGCACGAAGATTCGCCGACTTCGGTGAAGCGGCGGTCTCCCCGGCGCGAACATGACAGGATCGGACATGGCTAGCAAGCGCTTAACCATGCGAGCAGAAACGGACGGGGACGCGCTATCCCGTTCTTTTCGCGGACTCTTGTCGCCGAGGCACGCTTTGCGTGCCGCAGGGGGGTTGCAACATCATCGCGCCGTCGCTAGGGGCGTCTGCCTCAGCGAGGAGAGTTGGCTGAGTGGTCGAAAGCGTCGCACTCGAAATGCGAAGTGCCGGCAACGGTACCGAGGGTTCGAATCCCTCACTCTCCTCCATTTTCCCGTTATCGACCAACGGTGAGGCCGCGGGCCGCTTCGAAGGATCTTCGGAGCGGCCGCGGGGCTTCAGAGCGTTGGTGCGACGATCGTCGGGGCGATGAGCGGCGCGGCGATCAGCCCGACGACCAGCCCGACCACCAGGAACAGCGCGATCGCGGCGATCACCACGACGACCGTATAGCCGACCGCCTTGTCCTGCGGCACCTTCATCAGGATCGGCAGGCCCAGATAGAGCAGATACAGGCTGTAAAGCCCCACGATCCCCAGGACCGCCAGCGACGGCACGATGCCGAAGATTCCGGCGAGCCAGGCGGCCGTGGCCGAATAGGCCGCAACCTTCAACGCCTGGATCTGGTTCTTCTGCCCGCCGAAGTTGGGCGCCAGCCCGTCGATGATCCGCGCCAGCACGAAGGTGGTCGCGAGCGTCATGCCATAGGACAGGATGGACGACACCAGCGCGCCGACGAGCGGCGGGCGAAAGGTCATGCCCAAAATGCCGATGCCGAACACCTGTCCGCCGATGAACTGCGCGACCGGACCGATCGCGGCGAGGACCAGCACATAGGGCATATAGATCGACTGGGTGGTCGCCGGCTCGGTGTCGATCGCGGCCCAGGTCTCGCTCGGCTTCAGGATGATGTCCTTGGCACGCTGGACGATGCCCGCGGCCGGCGTGCCGGGGGGGATGGGTTCGCCAAAAGGTGTTTCGTTCATGCTATGCCTTTCCCTGGTTGCCAGGGACGGCCCCGAAACCCGAACGGGTCCGGGTACGCGTCCCGGGAGCAAAGTAGCTCAACTTGCCGACGCCTCTGTAACGGTCGTCACAGCCGGGATTCGGCAGGCCAAGTGTAACGGGCTTGAAACAAGAGGGAATAGCCATAGATAGAGGCGATGATGTCCGAATCTCCCATGGAATTCCCTGCCAGCGCCCCGAAGGCCGTCGTCGCCCCGCTGATCGAGCGCGCGCGCTTCGCGCCGGGCGATATCGTGCGTCACCGCCTGTTCGATTTCCGCGGCGTCGTCTTCGACATCGACCCCGTCTTTTCGAACAGCGACGAATGGTATGACGCGATTCCCGAGGGCATGCGCCCGGCGAAGGAGCAGCCCTTCTACCACCTGCTCGCCGAAAACGAGGACTCGTCCTATATCGCCTATGTCAGCCAGCAGAATCTCGTCGCCGACGGCGAGCATGGTCCGGTCGACCATCCTCAGATCGACGCGATGTTCGAATGGCTCGACCAGGGCGGCTATCGCCTTCGCGCGATCCACCGCCACTGAGGCAGGCGGTTACGCCTTCAGCTTCCAGCCCGACGCCAGCAGGCGATAGGTCACCACGCCCAGCGCGACATTGACCCCGACGAGCACGAGGATCGCGGTCAGCACCGGGTTCGTGATCGTCGAATCGACGGTGCCGATGAACCCGTAGCGGAACCCCATGATCGCATAATAGACCGGGTTCGCATGCGCCACGGACTGGAAGGCCGGCGCCAGCCGGTCGATCGCATAGAAAGTGCCCGAGAGCAGCGCGAGCGGGGTGACGACGAAATTGGTCACCGCGGCGGCGTGGTCGAACTTCTCGGCCCACACCGAAGTGATCAGGCCGAGGAAACCGAGCATCGAAGCCCCCAGCACGCCGAACACCGCGACCGCCCACAAATGGTCGGGCAGGACATGGACGTTCGGCCACAGCAGCATCGCGAGCCACAGCGCGCATCCGACCAGGATCGCCCGCGTCACCGCCGCGCCGATCAGCGCGATGATCAATTCGCCGACCGCGAGCGGCGGCATCAGATAGTCGACGATCGTCCCCTGGATCTTCCCGACGAGCAGCGAAAAGGAGCTATTGGCAAAGCTGTTCTGCAGCATCGCCATCATGATCAGCCCCGGCGCGACGAAATCGGCGAAGGGCACGCCGATGACGGTGCGCCCCGCCCCGCCCAGCGCGACGGTGAATATCACCAGAAAAAGAAGCGTGGTGATCGCCGGCGCCCAGATTGTTTGCAGCTGCACCTTGAAAAAGCGCCGCACCTCTTTGACATATAGGGCCTGCATGCCGGGCACGTTGAGCGTCCGGATATGCGGGACGCCCGGCTCCGCAAAGCGCGGGGTCGCGGCGAATTCTCCCGACATGGTGCCCGAGTCGGGGCGCGAAATTTGGGGCTGGTCGTTCATGGCGTTCTCGCCTATCGCCTCCCCGACTTTCCCGCAAGCTGGGCAACGACGGCCGCGTTCCGCAGGGGACCGCCGGACCGCCCGCACGGCGGAATGATAAGGATTTGAAGAATGTCTTGGACCGACGAGCGCATCGAGAGCCTGCGCAACATGTGGGAAAAGGGGCTGACCGCCAGCCAGATCGCCGACGAACTCGGCGGCGTCAGCCGCAACGCGGTGATCGGCAAGGCGCATCGCCTGGGCCTGAAATCGCGCCCCTCGCCGGTGAAGGCGACCGAAAAGGCAAAGCCGGCAAAGGTCGCCGCACCGGTGGCTCCCAAGCCTGCGGCACCGCCGCCCGCGCCGCGCGCCGCCGCGCCGGCCCCCGTGCGCCCGGTCGCGCCCGTGCGCCCCGAACCGCAGCCCGTCCCCCAAACGGAGTCGGATGACGAAAGCGGCGTCGACGCCGCACCGCGCAAGCCCGACGCACCGCGTATCGTCTCGATTGGCCCCGGCGGCTTCATCCGCCAGGGTCCCGGCGACCAGCAGGCGCCGATTCCGCCCGCGCCGCCGCGCCGTCTGGTGCCCGCCAAGCCGAGCCCCGAGATCGCCGGCAAGACCACGTTGCTCGACCTCAACGACCGCATCTGCCGCTGGCCGATGGGGCACCCGGGCGAACCCGACTTCCATTTCTGCGGCGTCGCCGTGAACCCGGGCTTCCCCTATTGCGTCGAGCATTGCGGCCGCGCCTATCAGGCGCAGCTGCCGCGCGGTACCCGCCGCCCGCCGCCGCCGCCGCCGTTCGGAGGCCCCCGGGTCCGTTGAGGGGCGTCCGTTGAGGCCGTTCGAGCAGGATTTCGATTTCGCGCGCGCGCTCGGCATGAAAATGATCGAGCGCGGCGACGGGCGCTGCACGATGGCGATCGACATCAATGCAAAGCAGCATTTCAGCCCGCAACGCGCGGCGCACGGCGGCGTCGCCTATAGTCTCGCGGATTCGGCGATGGGCGGAGCGCTGACCAGCCTCCTGCCCGACGATTATTGGTGTGCGACGCTCGAGATCAAGTTCAACTATCATGTTCGGGTCGGCGAAGGCAGGCTGACCTGCGAGGCTGCGGTGCTCCACCGCGGCAAGCGCATCGCCAACATCGAAGCGCGCCTCTACCAAGACGAGCGCCTGGTCAGCAGCGCCAACGGCAGCTTCGCGATTTTTCCGGCGCCTGGCGCCCGATCGTAAAAAGGCGCCGAACCTGTCGCAGGTCCGGCGCCTTCCTTTAAATCTTCCACGGGTACCAACCGTTTAGAAGCGGAAGTTCAAACTCGCACGCACGCTATGCGTCCGGAAATGGTCGTCGCTGCGCTTGATGTCGGTACCCGGACCGTTCTGCAGGAACGGATTGGTCGCCGCCGCGGTTCCCGGCCCGACATTGACGACAAAATCATCGTCCTGAATGTCGGTGTAGAGATATTCGAGGCCGAGCGAGACATTCTTGGTCAGCATCGCCTCGGCACCGCCGCCCGCGACATAACCCCAGCCGTTGGTGCGGCCGTTGTCGGCGAAGCTGTTCACGCTGTTCGTCGTCGAAAAGCGATTGTCGAGCTTGGCATAGGCGCCGCCACCGGTCGCATAGAACAGCACGCCGCCGCCGGGGGTATAGCCGGCCCGCAGCCGCGCATTGGCCTGATAGTCGGCCGAGCGCGAGAAGCGATAGGCAGCGGGGGTCGTCGAGAAGCCCGACACGCTGTCCTTGGCTTCGCTACGCCCACCTTCGAGGACCGCACCGATCACGATATTGCCCATGCGCCGGTCATAACCAAGCTTGCCGAAATATTCGAAACCGTCCTTGTCGTTCCGGCAATTGCCGTTTGCCGTACCGCTCGGCGAGCCGCCGCAGAATCCAGGCGAAAAGGCGTTGGCGCCGCCCGACGTATTGACGTTTTCGCCATAGGTGCCGTCCTGGTTGGTGTCGAAGACGAAGGTTTCGCGACCATCGTTCGGCTGAACGGTATAACCACCGGTGACGCCGACATAGGGACCGTTGAAATCCTGCGAGGTGTCGCGACCGCTTTGAGCGAACGCCGGGGTCGCCATTGCGGCCACGGCCGCCGTGGCGGCGAGGAGAGAGAGGGTTTTCATTTTTTGCTCCGCTTTTTGAATGACTTTGCGTCGACGGAGAAACCTTCCCCTTCCCCCCGAAGTTCCTCATGCTGCCGAAAATCGGACGAAGCGAGTGCGTCGGGCGATGGCCGAACGGCGCGACAACCGCCCTTGCCAGCGCCCTTCACGCCCTCCTATAGCAGGGTCATGAGTCACGATTTGTTCGACGGCAACACGCCCGCCACCGACAGCTACAACGCCTCGCAGATCGAGGTGCTCGAAGGGCTCGAACCCGTGCGCCGCCGCCCCGGCATGTACATTGGCGGCACCGACGAACGCGCGCTCCACCATCTCGCCGCCGAAGTGATCGACAACAGCATGGACGAGGCGGTCGCCGGCCATGCCAACCGCATCGAAGTCACGCTCGACGCCGGCAATCGCCTGACCGTGGTCGACAACGGCCGCGGCATGCCCGTCGATCCGCACCCCAAATTCCCCGGCAAGTCGGCGCTCGAGGTCATCATGACCATGCTCCACTCGGGCGGGAAGTTCGAGGGCAAGGCCTATGCCACGTCCGGCGGCCTGCACGGCGTCGGGGTCAGCGTCGTCAACGCGCTGTCGGCCGACACGGTGATCGAGGTCGCGCGCAACAAATTGCTGTACCGCCAGCGTTTTTCGCGGGGTACGCCGCAGGGCGGGCTCGAAGAACTCGGCCCCACCCCCAACCGGCGCGGCACCAGCGTATCCTTCATCCCCGACCCTGAAATCTTCGGCGACCACGGGCGTTTCAAGCCGCAGCGCCTCTATCGTATGGCGCGCTCGAAAGCCTATCTGTTTGCCGGGGTCGAGATTCGCTGGAAATGCGCGCCCGAACTGATCGGCGACGACACCCCCGCCGAAGCGGTGTTCCAGTTCCCCGGCGGCCTCGCCGACCATCTGAAGGAACAGATCGGTACCCGCGAATGCGCGACCGCCGAGCCTTTCATCGGCCGCCAGGATTTCCCCGGCGATCAGGGCCGCGCCGAATGGGCGATTGCCTGGCCTTTGTGGTCCGACGGGTCGTACAGCTGGTATTGCAACACCATCCCGACCCCCGCCGGCGGCACCCACGAAGCCGGGCTGCGCTCGGCGCTGACCAAGGGGCTCCGCGGTTTCGGCGAGTTGATCGGGCAGAAGAAGGCGGCGCAGATCACCGCCGAGGACGTCTTCAACGGCGGCGAGATGATGCTCTCGGTCTTCATCCGCGATCCCCAGTTCCAGAGCCAGACCAAGGACCGACTGTCGAGCCCCGAAGCGGCGCGCCTCACCGAAAATGCTGTGCGCGACCATTTCGACCATTTCCTGTCGGACAATATGGACCGCGGCCGTGCGCTGCTGGGCCTCATCCTTGAACGCATGGACGAGCGCCTGAAGCGCAAGGCCGAGCGCGAAGTGAAACGCAAGACCGCGACCAGCGGTCGTAAGCTCCGCCTGCCGGGCAAGCTTACCGACTGCGCGAACGACGGTCCCGAAGGCACCGAATTGTTCATCGTCGAAGGCGACAGCGCGGGCGGCAGCGCCAAGCAGGCGCGCGACCGCAAGACTCAGGCGATCCTGCCGATCCGCGGCAAGATCCTCAATGTCGCGAGCGCCAGCAACGACAAGATCCGCGCCAACACCGAAATCGCCGACCTTGCGCTCGCGCTCGGCTGCGGGATGCGCAAGGACTGTGATTCCGACCGGCTGCGCTACGAAAAGATCGTCATCATGACCGACGCCGACGTCGACGGCGCGCATATCGCGACCTTGCTGATGACCTTCTTTTTCCAGGAGATGCCCGACATCGTTCGCAACGGCCATGTCTATCTGGCGCAGCCGCCGCTCTATCGCCTCACCGCAGGCAATGTGACCGCCTATGCCCGCGACGACGCGCACCGCGCCGAACTCGAAGCGACGCAGTTCAAGGGCAAGAAGGTCGACGTCGGCCGCTTCAAGGGCTTGGGAGAAATGAACCCCAACCAGTTGAAAGAAACGACGATGGATCCCGCGACGCGCTCGATGCTGCGCGTCACGCTGCCGCAGGAATATGAGGAACGCCATCTGGTCAAAGACCTCGTCGACCGGCTGATGGGCAAGCATCCCGAACATCGTTTCCAGTTCATCCAGGCCAATGCCGCGACCCTCGACGAGGCGGCGATCGACGCCTGACGAAATAAATTTCACCCCTCCCGTCAGAAATTTCCGTCGCGGCCGACTAAAAGGCCATGCGACACGAAAGACGGGAGATCGGCGTGGACGAAGCCGGACGGGACAGGCTCTTTGCGGATGCGATGGCGCGCTTCGGCCCGGCGCTCGCCCGCATGGCGCGCGGCTATGAAGCCGACCCCGATCTCCGCCGCGATCTCGAACAGGATATGCAGGTCGCGCTGTGGCGAAGCTTAGCCAATTTCGACGGGCGCTGTTCGCTGAGCACCTGGGTCTGGCGCGTCGCGCACAATCGTGCGACCTCGCACATGCTGGCACACCGCCGCCGCAACGCCCGCGGCTGGACGAGCATCGAGGATGTCGACCTCGCGACCGACGCCCCCTCCCCTTTCGACGCGGCGGAAAGCGACCGGGCGATGGCGCTGATCCTGTCGATCATCGACCGCCTCGACCCGCCCGACCGCCAGATATTGCTGCTCTATCTCGAGGGGATAGCAAGCGCCGAGATTGGCGAGGTGACCGGCGTTTCGCCCGACTCCGTGACGACCAAGATCCACCGCTTCAAAGCCATGCTCACGCGCCGCTTCGCGCAAGGAGGTGCCGTATGACCGATTTTTCCGACGACGCCCGCCTGCACGGGCTTTGGCAGGGCGGCGACGCCGCTCTCGCCCCGCTGCCGCTCGACGAGATCAAGCGCCGTGCGGCGCGGTTCGGCGATATCGTCCGGCGCCGCAACCGCCGCGAATATATCGCCGCTGCGATCGTGCTCGCGGGCTTCTCGCTCTACGCCATCATCCTGCCCGGCGCGCTGCTCAAGATCGGCAGCCTGCTGGTCATCGCCGGCGTGCTGGTCGTCGTCTGGCAACTGGCGCGCCGCACCTCGCGCCCCGACCCGGACGCCGAGGCGGCCGACGTTCGGGCCTTTTACCGCGCCCGGCTGGTCCGCGAGGAACATATGCTCGCGCGGGTCGGCCTTTGGTATCTCGCGCCGCTGCTTCCCGGCCTGCTGACCTTCATGGCGGGCGAGGCGATATTGCTCGGCCGGACCGATGCGCTCGGCCTCACGCTGTTCCTCGTGCTTCCGCTGCTGCTTTTCGGTGGCATCTGGTTGCTCAACCACCGCGCCGCCGCCATGCTCCGCGCCCGGATCGACCGGATCGACCGCGCGGCCACGCCAGGAGACTCCGAATGAAGCCCATGCTGACCGCCCTGCTCGCTGCGACGCTGATCGCCCCGTCGGCGGTGTCTTATGCCCAGCCGCCCGAAACGGCTGCTGCCGCCGCCACGGCCTTCGACAAGCACGCTGCGCAGCTCGTCGACCTGCTCGCCGGGCGCATCGCCTATGCCGACTATTTCGACCCGTCCTTCCAGACCGCGGTGCCCGAGGCGCAGTTCCAGGCGATCACCGCCAGCCTGATCGCCCAATATGGCGCCCCGGTGGCCGTCGACAGCGCCACATCGGCCAATGGCCGCGCCGGAACGGTGATGCTCCGCTTCGAAAAGGGCGTCGGCACGATCGCGCTCGAAGTCGGCGCCGGCGAGGGCGCCCGCGTCACCGGGCTGCGGATCACCGGCTTCACCATGGCGGGCGACAGTTTCGACCGTGTAACAAGCGAGATCGCCGCGCTCCCCGGCGCCACCGGCTTCCTCGTCGCCGAACTCGACGGCGCGACGATCAGGCCCATCGCCGCCACGCAGCCCGACCGGCAATTCGCGATCGGCTCGACCTTCAAGCTCTACATTCTCGACGAACTGGCGGCCCAGGTCGCCGCCGGCCAGCGCAAATGGTCCGACGTCGTGCCGCTGTCGCACTTCAGCTTTTCGTCGAGCGCGACCGCCAACTGGCCGAAAGACACCCCGGTGACGCTCCAGACGCTCGCCAACTGGATGATCTCGGTCAGCGACAATGGCGCCACCGACACGCTGATCCACCTGCTCGGCCGCGAGAAGATCGAGGCGCGGATGCGCGGCACCGGCCACAGCGACCCGTCGCGCAACATCCCGTTCCTGACCACGGTCGAGGCCTTCGCGCTCAAGGGCGACAATTTCGCCGCCGAACGCACCGCCTTCGTCGCCGCCGACGACAAGGCGCAGCGCAAACTCATCGAAACGAACAAGGATCGGCTGACCCTCGCCAACGTCGACGGCGTCAGCTTCAGCGGCGGCCCGCGCTTCATCGATAGCCTCGAATGGTTCGCCAGCCCCACCGACATCGCCCGCGCCTTCATCGACCTGCGCGCGCGCCAGTCGGATACGACGATGGCAGCAATGGCGATCAACAACGGCGTCGGCCCCGGCGCGGCGAAGGGCTGGTCCTATCTCGGCTACAAGGGCGGCTCTGAGCTTGGCGTGCTGTCGATGAGCCTGCTCGGCCAGCGCGAGGCCGATGGCAAATGGGTCGTCGTCACGATGAGCTGGAACAACCCCGACGCGGCGGTCTCGACCGAAACGATCGCCGGACTGGTCACCCGGTTGCTGGCGCTCGCCGCCAGATAATCAGGCGACCGCTCCGGCCTGCTCCCGCAACGCGTGCCCGGCATGCAGCGCCAGAGTCACGCACCCGGCGAGCAGCACCGCGTCCTTGAACAGAAATTGCGCGAACGCCCCCATGAACGGAAAACCGTAGCCCGGCTCCCACAAAGGAGCGCCGAGGGCAAAGCTGAGCGTGATCAGGAAGGTGCAGACACCCATCAAGGCCCCGACCAGCCCGGCGCGGTGCGACCAGGCTCCAAGCGCGATTAGCGCGCCCGCGGCCAATTCGATCACGCCGATGACGTTGCTCGCACCCTGCCCCCCGATCAACGGGTACATCCAGGCGAACAGCGGATAGCCCATGGCGATCTGCGCGACACCCTCGGCCTCATAGGCGGCGAATTTCGCTATTCCGAAGAGCGCAAAGATCAGCACCAGCGACCAGCGCAGCGTCGCAAGGCCGAAGGTTACCGGAGGCAACCGGTCCGCAAATTTCCACATTGATATTCCCCTGTTGGTCTCGATTGCCAACGGGTTCGGGAAAGATTCGCCGCAGGTTACATCAAGCGGTCAGCGCCGCGACCAGCGCCTTGACCTTCGCCTGCCGCCACTGCGGCGTCGGCGCGACCAGCCAGTAACCGCGCTTCACGGCAAAGGCCTCGCGCACCAGCCGCACCCGGCCCGAGGCGATATCGGCCTCGGCGAGCATCGCGGGGACATTGGCCTGTCCCAGCCCGTTGGCGGCGGCGTCGATCGCCAGCCCCGCATCGCCCAGCCGCAGCGCGGGTTCGCCGTCGTCGACCGGGCAACCCGGCCAGGCGATCCGCGTGTCGCTCGCGCTGCCCGGACCCGCGACGGTCACCATCATCGCCTCGGCCAGCGCGACGCCCTCATGATCGCCGGTGCCGTCGCTCCAGAAGATCGCGAGATCGAGGTTCGCTTCGGTAAAATCGATCCCGCCGTCCGCCGACACCAGGGTGAAGCGCACATCGGGCGCCTGCTGGCTGTAACGCGCGAGGCGCGGCGCCAGCCATTTGGCGGTCAGGTCGCGCGGCGCGGCGATCGTCAGCGACTGCGACGATTGCCCCGCCTGCATCGCGCGCACCGATTCCTCGAACTGCAGGAACCCCTGGCGCAGCGCGTCGAGCCCGGCATCGGCCTCGCCGGTCAGTTCCAGCCCCTTGGGCGTGCGGCGGAACAGCACCACGCCCAGCATATCCTCGAGCGCGCGAATCTGCTGCCCGACCGCGGCGGGGGTCACCGCCAGCTCGTCGGCGGCGCGGGTGAAGCTCAGGTGCCGGGCCGCTGCATCGAATACGCGCAGCGCGTTGAGCGGCAAATGGGTGCGTTTCATGGGGCGGTCGCAGGCATCTTCAGGGCGAATTGGGGGATCGCGATCAGCATATGTCCGCCGTCGGCGCCCTCCATGTCGTAACTGCCGATCATCGATCCCTCCGGGGTCGGCAACGGGCATCCCGAAACATAGTCGAACGCACCGCCCGGCTGGATGATCGGCTGCTCGCCGACCACGCCTTCGCCCTCGACCTCGCTGACCTGTCCGCGCCCGTCGACGATGCGCCAATGGCGGTTGATCAGTTGCACGGCGGTGTCCCCATGGTTTTCGATGCGGACATGATAGGCCCAGAACCAGCGCCCCAGCGACGGGTGCGACTGTTCGGGCAGATAGCTGACCGCCACCCGCACCGTCACCGCGCCGGTCGTTTCCGCATAGGGAAAGAAGGAGTCGATCATCGTCACGCCGTCAAAATCGCCTAAAGCCCGACCTTGGTCAATGCCTGGTCCAGATCGGCGATCAGGTCGCGCGGATCCTCCAGCCCGATATTGATCCGCAACATGCCTTCGACGACGCCCATATCGGCGCGCGCCTCGGCGCTGACGCCATAATGGGTGGTCGAGGCGGGATGGCAGCACAGGCTGCGCGAATCGCCGATATTGTTCGAAACATCGACCAGTTCCAGCGCGTTGAGAAATCCCATCGCCTGTTCGCGGCCTTCGAGGACGAACGAGAAGATCGGCCCGCACGCGTCCATCTGGCTCATCGCCAGATTATGCTGCGGATGGCTCGCCAGTCCGGGGTGCAACATCCTGGTCACCCGTTTTTCGATCGCCTTGCCGACCGCGAGCGCATTTTCGGACTGGCGCCGCGCGCGCAGGTCGAGCGTTTCGAGACCCTTCAGCACCACCCAGGCGTTGAACGGCGACAGGTTCGGCCCGGTGTTGCGCTGGAACGGCAACAGCACCTCGTTGATGAACTTCTCGGTCCCGCACACCGCGCCGGCGAGCACGCGGCCCTGCCCTTCCATCAGCTTGGTCGCCGAATAGGCGACAACATCGGCGCCGAAATCCATCGGGCGCTGCAGCACCGCGGTCGCGAACGCATTGTCGACGACGCTGGTGATCCCATGCGCTTTCGCGACGGCGCAGACATGCTTCATGTCGACGATGTCCATCGTCGGATTGGCGGGCGTCTCGAAGAAAAAGACCTTGGTGTTCGGCTTGATCGCCTTTTCCCACGCGTCATTGTCGCGCCCGTCGATCACCGTCGTCTCGATGCCGAAGCGCGGGCAGAGATGGTCGACCAGCCAGCGGCACGACCCGAACGCCGCCTTCGCCGCGACGATATGGTCGCCCGCCGACAATTGGCACAGCAGTGCCGTAGTCATCGCCGCCATGCCGGTCGCCTGCGTCCGGCACGCCTCGGCGCCTTCCATCAGCGCGATCCGCTCCTCGAGCATCGCCACCGTCGGGTTCTGCAACCGCGAATAGGTCATGCCCTGCGCTTCGCCGGCAAAGCGCGCCGCCACTTCCTCGGCGCTGTCGTAGGTGTAGCCCGAGGTCAGGAACAGAGCCTCCGACGTCTCGCCATGCTCGCTGCGCCAGGTGCCGCCGCGCACCGCCTGCGTCGCGGGATGCCAGTTGCGCGTAGTACCGCGATCGAAACCCGTTGTCTTTTTCATCTGCCTTATCCGTTCAAAACCGCCACGACCGCATCACCCAGCGCCGCCGTGCTCATCGTACCGCCCAGGTCGGCGCCGCGGCATCCGTCCGCCAGCACTTGTCCCACCGCCGCCTCGATCCGCGCCGCGCTCGCCTCGTCGCCGCCCGAATGACGCAGCAACATCGCGAGCGACAATATCATCGCCAGCGGATTGGCGATGCCCTTGCCGGCAATATCGGGGGCGCTGCCGTGGATCGGTTCGTACAGCCCCTGCTTGCCCTCGCTCAGCGAGGCCGAGGCGAGCAGGCCGATCGACCCCACACACATCGACGCCTGGTCGGACAATATGTCGCCGAACAGATTGCCGGTGACGACGACGTCGAACTGCCCCGGATTGCGCACCAGCTGCATCGCGGCATTGTCGACATACATATGGCTCAGCGTCACGTCGGGGTATTCCGCCGCCACCTCGATCACGACATCGCGCCACAGCTGCGACGTCTCCAGCACATTGGCCTTGTCGACCGAGCAGAGCCGCTTCTGGCGTCCCTGCGCCGCGCGGAACGCGACATGCGCGATGCGCCGCACTTCGCTCTCGCTATATGACATGATGTCATAGCCTTCACGCTCGCCGCTGGCGGTGGTGCGGGTGCCCTTCTCGCCGAAATAGACGTCGCCGTTGAGCTCGCGCACGATCAGCAGGTCGATCGCCGAGGCGACCTCGGGACGCAGCGCCGAACTGTCTTCCAGCCCCGCGAACAGCTTCGCGGGCCGCAGATTGGCGAACAGCCCGAGTTCGGAGCGCAGCCCCAAAATCGCCTGTTCGGGCCGCAGATGGCGTTCGACACTGTCGAAGCGCGGATCGCCGACCGCCCCGAACAGGAGTGCATCAGCCGCCTTCGCCTTGGCCAACGTCTCGGGCGGCAGCGGGTGGCCGGTTGCCTCATAAGCGGCACCGCCGACGAGCGCGCGGTCGAGCGTCACCGGAAGCGCGAGCGCGGCGAGCACCTTCTCGGCCTCCGCCATGATTTCCGGACCGATACCATCGCCAGCCAGCAGCAGGATATTCAATGCGTCGCCCTTTCGTGTCTCGCGAGCCGCTTAGGCAGCGAGCGCGCACGACGCAACCGTCGCGTTGGCGGAGCACCGCCGGGCCTTCTTGTTCGTCACCCCGGACTTGATCCGGGGCCCGCCTCGTCTTGAGGATGAAAAGGCGGGTGCCGGGTCAAGCGCGGCATGGCGAATGGGCTATGCAACCGCCCTGCCGAGCCGGTCGATCAGCCGCGCGCGTACGCCGAGCAGTTCGCGGTTGCGCCCTTCGAGCAGATCGCGGTCGAGGAAATGCCCGGTGATCGCCAGCCCGTCTAGTACATCGTCCATCGCCTCGACCGCGCCTGCGCCCCGCAGGAACGCCGGAAGGCGAAGCAACCGCTCCTCATATCCGACCGCCGCCTCGACACACACCGCGCCGCCCGACTTCGGACTGACAAATGCCAGACCATTCCGTGACCCCGTCACCACGCATTCGTCGAGATCGAGCCCGAACCCCAGTTCGGCGAGCAGCAACAGCTCATACCGCGCCAGCGCCGCCGCCCATAGCCGCGCCGAAGGCGCCACCCCGATCGCATCGAGCAACCCCGACAGCGCATCGAAAAGCGCCGGGTAAGGCTGGCTCTCGGGCAGGATCGCGGCGGTCAGGCTCGTCACCCAGTCGATCGCGGCCGACGGTAGCGGCTCGGCCAGCAACGGCGCGCGGCTCGCCAGCAATTCGGCCGTCGCCCCCGCCAACTGCTCCTCGGTCCGCGCCCGCAGTTCGAGCGCGACCAGATTGCCCGGCATCAATATCGGGCGAAGCCGCCGCGATCGCCCGCCGCGCACATAGCCCACGACCAGCCCCGCCTCGCGCGTCAGCGCGCGCAGTATCGCGCCATGCTCGCCATGCACGCGCACCGCGCAGACGATGGCTTCGGCGCTCAGGCTGGCCAAAGCACCAGCTGCGTCTGCGTCACCAGCGCGACATCGGCGCCCTCTTCGGTGCGGATGCGCGTCTGCCACACCGACACGCGGTTGCCGACCTTCACCGGGGTCGCTTCGCCGACCAGCACCGACCCGACCGGCCCGCCACCGAGGAAATTGGTCTTGCTCTCGATCGTCGTCGTGCCCGTGGCGCCCTCGGGCAGCGTCAGGAAAGCGCCCACCGCGCCAAGGCAATCGGCGAACGCCATGATCGCGCCACCATGGACAATGTTCCCAGCGGTGCAGATCTCCGCCCGCACCGGCAGCTTGCCCGCGACGCGCTCCTTAGTCCCTTCCTGGATCGTCACCCCGAGCGTCCCCGCCAGCGGCATCATCGCGCCAAAATCCATCGTCCCGCTCTCCTCACCGTCCCGCGTGGTAGAAATCATGCACCGCCTGCGCCACCGCCGCGCTCACGCCCGGCGCTTTCTGCAAATCCTCGAGGCTCGCGCCGCGCACCGCGCGCGCGGTGCCGAAATGCATCAGCAGCGCCTTCTTGCGCGCCGGACCGATCCCCGGCACCTCGTCGAGCGGCGACGATCCCATCGCTTTCGCCCGCTTCGCCCGATGCGCGCCGATCGCGAAGCGGTGCGCCTCGTCGCGCAACCGCTGGATATAGAACAGTACCGCATTGTTTGGCGGCAAGGTGAATTCGCGCCCGTCGGGATGATAGAAAGTCTCGCGTCCGGCATTGCGGTCGGGTCCTTTCGCCACACCAATATACGTCAGATCGTCGATTCCCAGCTCGGCGAGCACCGCGCCCGCCGCCGATACCTGCCCCTTGCCGCCGTCGATCAGCACCAGGTCGGGCCATTCGCCCTTGGTGCGCTCGGGGTCTTCCTCGATCGCGCGCGCGAAGCGGCGCTGGAACACCTCGGCCATCATCGCGAAATCGTCGCCCGGCTGCGTCTCGGCGCGCTTGATGTTGAACTTACGATAGGCGCCCTTGATCCAGCCCTCAGGCCCCGCGACGACCATCGCGCCGAGCGCGTTGGTGCCCTGGATATGGCTGTTGTCGTAGATCTCGATCCGCTGCGGCGGGTTGTCGAGGTCGAACAGGTCGGCGAGTTCGCGCCCCAGCTTCGCCTGGCTGCTGCTCTCGGCGAGCCGCCGGTCGAGTTCCTCGCCTGCGTTGCGTACCGCCTGCTCGAGCAGCCGCCGCCGGTTGCCGCGCTGCGGCACGCTGATCTCGATCTTGCGTTCGGCGAGTTCGCCCAGCGCCTCGGCGACCAACGCGCATTCCTCAGGCTCGCGGTCGACGAGGATCAGCTTCGGCGGCGGCACGCCTTCGTAAAATTGCATCAGGAAGCTCGCCATCACCTCGGCTTCGGGAACCCCCGACACATGCGCCGGGAAAAAGCTGCGATGCCCCCAATTCTGCCCGCCGCGGATGAAAAAGCCCGCGATGCAGAGCTGCCCGCCCTTCGCCGCGAGCGCAAAGACGTCGGCGTCGCCCAGCCCGTCGGCATGGACCGACTGGCTCCCTTGAATGAAGGTCAACGCCTTCAGCCGGTCGCGCACGATCGCCGCGGTCTCGAAATCCATCGCCTCGGCGGCCTGCGTCATCGCATCGCCGAGCCTTTTCTGGACCGCGATCGACCGCCCTTCGAGGAAATCCTGCGCGTCGCCGACGAGCTGCGCATAGTCCTCGGTCGAGATACGACCGACGCACGGCGCGCTGCACCGCTTGATCTGATAGAGCAGGCACGGCCGCGACCGATTGGAGAAAAAGCTGTCGGTGCAACTGCGCAGCAGGAACGTCTTCTGCAACGCGTTGAGCGTCTGGTTGACCGACCCCGCGCTCGCGAACGGCCCATAATAGCGCCCCTTGGCGCGCCGCGCGCCGCGATGCTTCTGCACCCGCGGGAATTTATGATCCATGCGCAACAGGATGAAGGGAAAGCTTTTATCGTCGCGCAACAGCACATTGTACGGCGGGCGATAGCGCTTGATCAGCTGCGCCTCGAGCAACAGCGCCTCGGCCTCGCTCGTCGTCGTGACGATCTCCATCGCGCGCGTCTGCGACACCATGCGCTGCAACCGCTGCGGCAGCCGCGCGACCTGCGTATAATTGGTCACCCGGTTCTTCAGCGCGCGTGCCTTGCCGACGTAAAGCACATCGCCGCGCACATCGAGCATGCGATACACCCCGGGCCGCGTCGGCAGCTTCTTCACGACGTTGCGGATCGCTTCGGCGCCACGCTCGAGGTCGGGCTGGTCGCCCTCCCCGTCGCCGCCGCGCATCACATAGGTCGCCTTCTCTTCGTTGAATCGGTCGGGAGCGTTCGGGCGGGCCATGATTTTGCATGTAGGCGAGGACGATGCGACCCGCCATAGTGTGACAGGTAAAGTGACAGGCAAATTGACATCGGAGGGGTCGGATGGAGATACGCGGCAAATTGGCGCTGGTAACCGGCGGCAGCGACGGCATCGGGCGCGAGATCGCGCTGCAACTGCAGGGATCGGGCGCCGACGTCATCGTCACGGGCCGCTCGCCCGACAAGTTGCAGGCCATGGCGGCGCTCGGCTTCGGCACCATCGCGGGCGACCTGTCGACCGCGGCGGGCGTCGATGCGGTGGTCGACGGCGTCGCGGGCAAGCCGCTCGCGATCCTCGTCAACAACGCCGGGGTCGGCAGCGACTATGAACTCGACGACCCGGCCACGCTCGACAGCGCCGCGCACTGCATCCGCACCAATCTCGACGCGCCGACCGCGCTGTGCACCCGGCTGCTGCCGGTGCTGCGCGCCCAGCCCGAGGGCGCGATCGTCAACGTCACCTCGGGCCTCGCCATCGCGCCGCGCGCCGGCGGGGCGATCTATTGCGCCACCAAGGCCGGGCTGCGCAGCTATACGCAGGCGATCCGCCACCTGCTCAAGGACAGCAACGTCCATGTCATCGAGGCGCTGCCGCCGGTGGTCGAGACCAATATGACCGCGGGCCGCAGCGGCAAGAAGATGAGCGCGCACGACTGCGCCGCCGAAATCGTCGCCGGCATCCGCTCGAACAAGCGCGAGGTCAACGCCGGCATGGTGAAGCTGTTGCAGACCCTCCACAGCATCTCCCCCGCCCTCGCCCGGCGGATCATGATCCGGTTCTGAAGGAGGACGCGATGATCACCCTCTATGGCGAAGGCCGCGGCTTCCGCGTCGCCTGGCTGCTCGAGGAACTGGGGCTGCCCTATCGCATGCGCCCGGTCGATCTGCTTAACGGCCTGGAGAAGGACACCGAATTCCTCGCCGTGAACCCCGCCGGCTTCATCCCGGCGATCGTCGACGGCGACACGGTGCTCGTCGAATCGATCGCGATCCTCGAATATCTGCTCGCGCGGCACGGCCCGAGCCCGCTCGCACCCGCGCCGACCGACGCCGACTTCGCAACCTATCTGCAGTTCCTGCACATGGGCGAGGCCGGGCTTGCCGGGCCGATCAACGCGATCGTCGCCACCATCATCCTCGCCCCCGAGGCCGAGCAGACGAACTGGACGACAAAATGGGCGCGCGACATCTTCGAAAGCCGCCTCGGCCTCGTCAGCCGCCAATTGGCGAAGACGCCTTACATCGCGGGTGACCGCTTCACCGCCGCCGACATCTCGGTGACCTACGCGCTGCAATTCGCCCAGCGCACGATCGGCTACGTCCTCGGCGACACCGAACGCGCTTACATCGCCCGCACCACGGCGCGCGAAAGCTACGCGCGCGCGATGGACGCCTGTCCCGCCACCAAGGCATGGGTTGCGGGGCTCACTATCCCCTAGCACCCCAAAACAAAACGCCCGCGGAAATCCGCGGGCGCCTTGTTGTCGGCACTGTCGCTCGGGCTCAGCCCTTGGCGACGCCCGCGATCGCCTGATCGACCAGCGCCTTGTCGGCCCCGGCGTCATGCTTGTCGGCGATCAGCTTCGCCGCGGCATCGGTTGCGGCCTTGGCGGTCGCCGCACGAACTTCGGCGAGCGCACCGGCTTCGGCCGCCGCGATGCGGTCTTCGGCCATCTGCTTGCGGCGGGCGATCAGCGCGGTGGCGTCGGCCTTGGCCTTGGTCACCAGCGTCTCGGCCTCGGCTTCGGCGCGGGTGCGCATCTGGTCGGCTTCCTTCGCCGCATCGCCGAGCTTCGCTTCATATTCGGCCTTCAGCGATTCTGCGTCGAGGCGGAGCTGCTCGGCTTCCTTGAGCTGCTTCGAAATCTCGGCAATCTTGTTGTCGAGCATGCCCGCGACCAGCGCCGGCACCTTTTTCCACAGCAGGATGGCGATGAAGATCGCCATCGCGATCGAGACCCAGACGGTCGCGTCGATGAAACCGAACGACGCCGGTTCGACGTGCGTCTCGCCCGCGGCTTCGGACAGGATCAGAGCAAGATTAGCCATGGAGCACCGCCTTCACCGCCGACTTGGCATCCGCCGCGCCGATTTTCACGCCCGACAGCTTCGCGACCAGGTCGGTCGCCGCCTCGGCCGCGACCGATTCGATCTCAGCCATCGCCGAGGTGCGCGCCGCCGAAATATCGGCTTCGGCGGCACCCAGCTTGTCCGCCAGTTCGGCATCGACCTTGGCGAGACGCTTTTCGGCGTCCTTCGCGGCCTTGTCCTTGGCGTCGGCCACCGCCTTTTGCGCCGCGGCGCGGCTGGCGTCGCTTTGCTGGCGATAGCTTTCCTCGAGGTTGTCGGCGGCGGCATGCGCCGCCTTTGCCGCCGCGAGATCGTCGGCGACCTTGCGGTCGCGCGCATCCACCGTCGCCTCGATCTTCGGCAGCATGCCGCGGCCGATGACAAGGAAAACGAAGCCGAAGGTCAGCAGCACCCAGAAAATCTGCGATGCGGCATACCAGTTTTCAGCGAATTGGCTGATCTGAGGCATGGACTATCTCAACGAACAAAGAGGAAAGCGGTCGCGGGGCGGGCGCCGAAACGCCCGCTCCGCCGACGAAATCAGGCTGCCTTGAGGTACAGCAGGATCGCGATCAGGAACGACAGCAGACCGAGAAGTTCGGCAGCCGCGAAGCCGATGAACAGGCGGCCCTGCTGGCCGTCGGCAGCTGCCGGATTGCGAAGCGCGCTTTCGAGGAAGCTGCCGAACACATTGCCCACACCGATGGCGGCCATACCGGCGCCGATGGCGGCCAGACCGGCACCGATGAGCGAAGCTGCTTGAACGTCCATTGTATAAACTCCTTGGGAAAAACGTTAGTTAAACGGTTGAAAAATCAGTGCAGGTTGATCGCGTCGTTCAGATAGAGCGACGTGAGCAACGCGAAAACATAGGCCTGGATACCCGCGACCAGCAGTTCGAGCCCGCTGATGCCGACCATCAGCGCCATGCTGGGGATGCCGACGCCGATGCCGATCGCCGGGCTCGCGGCCAGACCATCGATGATGAACGAAGCGAACACCTTCATCAGCACGTGACCGGCGGTCATCGCGACGAACAGTCGCAGCGCGAGGCTGAACGGACGGACCATGAACGACACGAGTTCGATCACCGGGATCAGCCACAACAGCCACCAGGGCGTGCCGTGCGGGACGAAGAGCGAGAAGAAATGCAGGCCGTGGCGCCAGAAACCGACGATCAGCACGATCGCGAAGCTGAGGATCGCGAGGAAACCGGTGATCGTGAAATGGCTCGTCACGGTGAAGGGATGGACGCCGAACAGCCCGAGCGGCGCGAGGCCGATGAGGTTGAGCATCAGGATGAACATGAAGAGCGAGAAGACATAGGGCGTATATTTGCGGCCTTCGGGGCCGATATTCGCGTTCATCATGCTGGAGATGAAGCCGGTGAAACCCTCGACCGCGACCTGCCAGCGACCGGGGACGAGCTGACGCTTCATGCCGCCGATCATGAACACCCACAAAAGCAGGCCGGCGACGATCATCCACATCGCACTCGTCGTGAAAGCGACCTCGTGACCCCCGACATGGAACATGTCGAACATCTTCTGCACCTCGAACTGGTGCATCGGGTCCACTTTACCTTGATCCGCCACGCGATACCTCGCCTAAATCCCAGTCAAACCAGCTTCAATCCGGCTTTGTCGGCCGAATATTGGCAATTCGAAATATGTTCCTGAAGGCGACCGCCACTCCGAGGAACAGCACCACCAACAGACCCCAGGGCGCAGTGCCGGCAAAATGATCGATCGTCCAACCGACCAACGCGCCGCCACCGATGCCGCCCAGCAATTCCGCCAATACGCGGTTACCGAGCTTGTAATTGGCATCGGTCTCCGGTCCGGCGTTCACCGCGTTCCGTTTTGCTTCTGCGGCTTCGGCCCGGTCCAATCGCTCTTCGAGCGAGACCAGGCGCGAATCCTCCGAAGCTGGTTCCGGATCGCTGCCGTTCCCCGTCATTTCCCGCCATCCTCCTGAAACAGCGCCGGAAAGCTCCGGTTCCGCCTGCGAAAAAAGGCCCGAAAAATCGGGGGACCCCTAAGGCGCGGTCCGTTTAGGAATGACGCCCCATTAAGTCAATGCTTGTGCGCAACTGCACAAAAATGGCGCCGGGCGGGCGCACAAAAATGCCGCCGCGTTTAGGGGCGCGGCGGCATGTGACGCCCGCAGGCGCCCTTGTCGTTCCGAAAAATCAGGGGCAGCGCGAATCGCGAACCGGCGCGCCGGCGTCGCGGGTCTTCCAGCTCTTGTCGGGCGCCATATATTTCTCGCCCGGCTTGGTCTTGGCGATCAAATTGCAACCGGTGACGAAGGCGAACTGTTCGACCGTGCTGCCTGCCGGGGCCCCGCTGGTGTAGGCGGCCTTGCGCTTGATATTGATGTCGTCAACGATCGCGCGGACCGCCGGGGTCGGGGTCGAGGCATAGCCGAGATAGCCGTCGGGCTGCTCGCCGACCTGCCCTGCCGAACGGGCGGCCTCATAAGCGGGGTCGCGCTGCGCCATCGCCGCGGGCACCATCAGCGCCACGGCGGCGGTCGCGGCCAGGGCGGCCATCGCAATTCCGGTGGGTTTCCAAATCTTCGTCATCATATTTTTCCCTGTCAGAATATCGAGCTATTCTGTTCGATCAGCTTTTTGGCATCTCCATCAAGCCGGTACACGATTTCTTGCTTGATGTTGATATTCAGGTTGATCTCGATCGGCTTGTCGGGGGTTTCGATCTGCACGCAGCCGGTGAGGGCCGCCGCGCCGATCGTTACCGCAAGACACCGACCGATCCCGGCCCGCCTCCTCGCTTCACTTCTTGTTCTCTTCATTGCACGGGCTCGCTTGCTGGAGGCTGAACGGTCGAATTTTTCGCGGCGGCGGCTTTGGCGTCTTCCTGCGCCTGCATCAGCGCCGGCAGATTCTGTTCGATATAGACGGTCGGATCATAAAAGCCCTTGGCCGATGTGATCAACTGGCGGAACGGCGCCTGAATCTTGATGTTGAAGACGAGCGGCAGCTTGGCGACCTGGCGCGTGATGAAGTTCTGCGTCGCGCCTTCGCCCTGCCCGATGCCGCCGAAGCGGATGTCGGTGACCATCTCGCCGTCGAGGTCGCCGTTGAGGATGATGGTGAGGTCGTCATATTTGAGGCTGCGCAGCGCGCCGAAGGCAAAATTGGCCATCACGCCAAGGTCGTGGTTGGTCAGCTCGCCGACATAGGCCAGCGTTCCGCCGCCATCTCGCGCGTCGATGCGGCCGCCGACGATCCGTCCGCCGAGCCCGTCGAACTCGACCGGCAGCGTGCCGTCGAACTTGCCCGTCGCGTTGATATTTTCAAACCCGAAATTCTGCAGGAAGATCGCGGCATCGACCCCGACGAGATCGAAGGTCAGCCGTCGCGGCTGGTCGGCGTTGAAATTGAGCGTCGTCGGATGCAGCTCGAGCGTGCCGCCGGCAAAGGGCCAGCTGCCGCCCTGAATCCGCACCCGATTGTCGCCGAGCAGCTGATATTCGATCTCGCCGTCCTTCACCGGAATTCCCGGATTGAGCTCGGCGAGCCGGACCTTCTGGTTCGGCGCCGAATGGAGGCCGATCAGGTCGTCGAAGGTCAGCGTCGTCGTCGCGCCGGTGACCGGACCAAAAGCGGCGGCGAGATTGCTGTTCGCGGTCGCAAAGGTGCCGCGGCTCGTCACCCCGGCGGGCGACCAGTCGATCCGGCCATCGCCGACCACCGATCCCTGCACATTGGCGACGACGCCGAGCGCAAGACGAGTGAGCTGGTCCGGCTGAAAAGTGTCGCCGAAGCGCAATTCGAGAACCTTCAGATCGGCAAATCCGGTTCCACTGCCGAGTTCGTGCCGAATCACGGTGTCGAGCACATGCGCGCCGCTCCGCCGTTCGGCGAAGCCCGCGGTCGCGTCGATCCGGCCATCGGCGAAGCGCAGCGCGGCATTGGTACTGATCAGCGGGAAGAAGCGCGCGTCGGGTTCGGGCAGCGCGTCGGTCACGACGATCGACCCGTCGAGCCCAAGCACGCCGCCGGTCCAGGTCCAGCGCCCGCCGATCTCGCTCATGTCGAGCGGCACCGCGCCGATCTTGCCGGCCGCGCCGACGAGGTCGCCCGCGAGACCCTTCGGCGTCGACGCGCCGGTGATCCGTTCGGCGCTGAACCGGGTGACGCCCTCGCCTTCGCCCAGCCGCACATCGGCGCCCGCCAGCGACCAGCGCATCGTCGCCAGGTCGAACTCGCCGGCCCCGGACGCCAGCGAGAAGGGCGAGGTCCCGCTCGTCCCGCGCAGCGCCAGCCGCGGCATGCGGATCTGTCCGCGTAGCCCGTCGGGACCCGCCGCGAGCAGGGGCTGGCCTGCGCGGCTGCACAGGTCGACCGCCGGCCCGGCGAGCCGGAAGCCGCTGACGTCGATGCGGTCGGCGGCGATCCGCGTGCAACCACCGCTCAGCGCCAGCGCCCCGGTCGGCGCCAGCACGCCGTCGATCGGCACGCGCAATTGCTCGACGCGTCCACCGGCGAGCGGGCCGGTGAGTTCGGCGACGGTCGCGAAGCGCATCATCCCGCCCGCCCCGCCAGAGAATCGCACCGGCGCCAGCGCCAGCCGCGAACCCTCGGCGACATAGGGCTCAATCCGCGCCAGGCCGGACAGCGTGCCGTCGGCGCGGCGGTCGAGATCGAGTGTGCCTTCGGGCAGTCCGCCACCGCCGAACGCCCATTGGCCCTGCACGACGAAAGCTGGCGCGGCGGCCGCGAACAGATAGCCGATCCGGCTATCGGCGCCTCCCGTCAGCCGCGCGCCGCTTTCGCTGACCAGATCGAGCCCGATCAGCTCGATACGTGCGGTCTTGCCTTCGCCCGCCAGCGCAAAATCGGCCTTGCCGCCGAGGTCGCCCAGCATCCGCGCCACTGCTCCGCTGGCCTTGGAGCCCAGCGGTCCGACCGGACTGCCGGCCAGTCCATTCGCACTCGCGGCGATGCGCTGGCGCAGCCCGGCGCTGGCCGAAGCGCGCGCGAAGCCGATGCTGCCCTTAAGCTTGGGTGCCGCTTTGCCGACCTCGCCGGTCGCGTCGATGTCGACGCGGCTCGCGGCGAATTCGGGTCCACTCAACCGCTGCGCCTCGCCGTCGAGCGTCAGCGCGGTTCGGTCGGCATTGCCCTTGAACCCGGCGAGCAGCGCCACCCGTTCGGCACGCGCCGGACCCGCGACAAGCGATACCAGCGCCGCGGCGGCCTTGCCCTCCCAGCTCAGCAGGTCGGCGCCCAGCGTCACGTCGAGCGCGACCTGCGGCGCGCGCGCGATGACGCTTTCCTCGGCGCAGCGCACTTCGCGCCCGCGCAGCGGTCCTTTCAGACGCGGTTTCAGGTCACGCACCGTCAAGGGGCCGTAAAAACTGATCGCATCCCCCCGGCATCCGCCCGCATCGATCGTCGGGGCGACCAGCGCGAGCGTCCCCGAAAAATCGCGCTGCAGATGCCCGCGCCCGTTCAGCGTCGCGCCGACATTGCCCCATGGCGTCTCGACCCGCGCCCGCGCGTCGGTCAGCACCGCCGACAGGTCCGGCAGCGCAAAGGGATCGGTGCTCGTCGGATCGCGGAACTTGTCGAGCGCGCCGAGCGACAGCCGCCCATCCTTGAACCGCCCGTACAGCCGCACCCCGTCGGCGGTGATCGTTGAAACATAAGGCCCGCTCCACCCGTAACCGAGCGAGATTTCGACGACCTTCGCGGTCAGGTCGGGGCGTTTGGGGTCGCCGATGACGACGTTGGAAATGCGCTCGGTACGAAAACCGATCTCTTCGATGTCGTAAGTCGCGGGTACGCCCAGCGAATCGAGCTGTTCGCGCACGAAGCGATCGGCGATCGGCTCGCGCGCCAGCCACAGCCCGCCGACAAGCACCGCGAGCGCCGCGCCGGTCAGCCAGCGCTTCTTGATGCGGCGACGCTGCCTGACCATTCTGGCGGTTTCGACGGAGTCGGTCATGGCGCCTTTATTCGATCCTCATGCGCCCCGGCGGGTCCGCCCTTTGCTGAAAGATAACGCCGAAATGGCGCAATTGGCTGCAAAAGACAGGACGTTGCCATATGCGACAAACCTTATGGCCGTTGAGTGCGCCCCACAAGCTGCTATTCCGGATCCATGGGGGACGCCGATCATACGGGACATCGCGCGCGGCTGCGCGCGCGGCTGCTCGACACCGGCGGCGAGGCGCTCGCCGATTACGAACTCGTCGAATATCTGCTCGCCCTCGCCATCCCGCGCCGCGATACCAAGCCGCTCGCCAAGGCGCTGCTCCGCGAATTCGGCTCGCTGGCACAGCTGATCGCCGCCGACCCCGATGCGCTGCGCCGTGTCGACGGGCTCGGCGACGCCGCGATCGCGGCGCTCAAGGTCGTCCAGGCAACCGGCCTGCGCATGCTCAGGGGCGAATTCGTCGAACGTCCGCTGCTCTCCAGCTGGGATGCTCTGCTCGACTATCTGCGCGCCGACATGGGCCCGCTCGATATCGAACGCGTCCGCGTCCTCTATCTCAATACGCGCAACATGCTGATTCGCGACGAACTGGTCAGCGAAGGATCAATCGACCAGTCCGCCATCTACACCCGCGAAGTCGTCAAGCGCGCGCTTGAGCTTGGCGCCGCGGCGATCATCCTCGTCCATAATCATCCCAGCGGCAGCCCCGAACCGAGCCGCCAGGATATTGCGATCACCCGCGATATCGCGGCAGCGGCGGCGAAACTGGGCATCACCCTCCACGACCATATCATCATCGGCGGGTCCGATTACCGCAGCATGCGCGCGATGGGGTTGCTCTAGGATCCTGACTGAAGACCCGCGATTTGACTTCCCCCGCCACACAGGACATCATCCCTTTATGCAGATTCGACGCGGCCTTCTCCGCTTCCGTTTCCACGGGGGTCAACTTCTCGCGGGCATCTAGCCCCGGGTTCCGGCGCGTTCGCCCCGAGCCCGGGGCAAATTTCCGACAAAATTTGATCGCGTGCGCGAACGATTGCGTGCGCCTGCCCTTATCCGGAAAGTCCGCACCATGACCCAGACCAAAACCAAATCGCGCGCCGCGCGTCCGGCGATCCACATGATCGACGTCGAAGCCGACCGGCTGACCGAACTCGCGCTGCACAAGCAGCACGAACTGAACCGCATTTATGAAATGCTGCTCGGCGAGATCGACCGTGCGTCGATCTGCAGCCGCGACAAGATTGCCGCCAATGTCGTGACCATGGGGTCCGAGGTGACCTTCACCGATGAAAAGACCGGGACCCAGCGCACGGTCGAACTCGTCTACCCCGCCTTTGCCGACATCGCGGCGGGACGCGTGTCGATCCTGACGCCGGTCGGGGCCGGACTCATCGGCCTGCGTACCGGCCAGTCGATCATGTGGCCCGACCGCGGTGGACAGGAACATCGGTTGACGATCATCGCGGTGAAACAGCCGTCCGAATGAAGGCCAGACGCGATGAAGCCGCCGGATCGCTCCGACGGCTTCACCACCCAGTCAGGGGCGCTTACGCGCCGCGCGACAGGAACGCGGTCAGTTCTTCCTTGCTGACGGTGCCGTTCTTGTCGGCATCGGCAGCACCCCAGGCCTGACCAATCCAGGTCTGAACCTCGGCCGATTCGACATCGACCGTGGGCTCGCTGGCGCTGCGCAGCTTCTTCATCCAGCCGGCGAATTCGACTTCGCTGAGCTCGGCACTCGAATCGGCGTCATAGGTGGGGAACTCCTTGTCGACGATCTGGGCGACCTGGGCCGGGGTTGCGGCGCTGCCGCTCGACGCGGACTGCGCGGTGGTTGCTTCGCCAGCCGGGGGAGCGGGCTGACTCGCCGGCGGGGTTGTCGAAGCATCGGGAGCCGGAGTCGGCGCGGGCTGTGCGGCGTCGGGCACCGGCGCAGGCTGCGTCGCCTCGGTCGCGGGTTCGGACGGCTGGCTTGCCGGCGGCGCGTTGTCGGTCTGGGCCGGCGGTGCGGTCGGATCGGCGGGCCGGTCCTGCGCCAGCGCGGGGAAACTGATCGCGGCGGCGCCAATCAAAAGCATGGTTTTCAACATGATATTTCTCCTGTTGTGGTGCGACGCTTCGCCTTGCGCGCCGCTGTCCTGAAGGGGCATAGGATCAACCGCGCGCCAAAAGCGTAAGTTGCATTTCGGTGGCGATTGGCGGGGCGGCCCGTCCCTGCTAGGGCGCGCCCTGTCGCGATTCCGCGCCGATTCCGCGATAAATTGATCCTAAAGGAAGGAAAAACCATGGTCCCGCGTTACGCCCGGCCCGAAATGACCGCCATCTGGTCGGCCGAAAACCGGTTCCGCATCTGGTTCGAGATCGAGGCGCACGCCACCGACGCGCTCGCCGAATTGGGCGTCGTACCCCAGGATGCCGCCAAAGCGCTGTGGGACTGGTGGGCGACGAATCCCGTCATCGACGTGCCCGCGATCGATGCGATCGAGGCGGTCACCAAGCATGACGTCATCGCCTTCCTGACCTGGGTTGCCGAGAATGTCGGCGACCAGGCGCGCTTCATGCACCAGGGCATGACGTCGAGCGACGTGCTCGACACCTGCCTCGCGGTCCAGCTCAGCCAGGCCGCCGACCTGTTGCTCGCCGATCTCGACGCCTTGCTCGCCGCGATCGAACGCCGCGCCCGCGAACATAAAATGACCCCGACGATCGGCCGCAGCCATGGCATCCATGCCGAACCGGTGACCTTCGGATTGAAGCTGGCTCAGGCCTATGCCGAGTTCGACCGCTGCAAGACGCGGCTGATCGCGGCACGCGCCGATATCGCGACCTGCGCCATTTCGGGCGCGGTCGGCACCTTCGCCAACATCGACCCGCGCGTCGAGGAGCATGTCGCGGCAAAGCTCGGCCTGTCGGTCGAACCCGTCTCGACCCAGGTCATCCCGCGCGACCGCCATGCGATGTTCTTCGCGACGCTGGGCGTCATCGCCGGATCGATCGAGCGGCTCGCGACCGAAGTCCGCCACCTGCAGCGCACCGAAGTGCTGGAAGCCGAGGAATATTTCTCGCCGGGCCAGAAGGGTTCGTCGGCGATGCCGCACAAGCGCAACCCGATCCTGACCGAGAATCTCACCGGCCTTGCGCGCATGGTGCGCAGCGCGGTCGTCCCGGCGCTCGAAAATGTCGCGCTGTGGCACGAACGCGACATCAGCCATTCGTCGGTCGAGCGCTTCATCGGTCCCGACGCGACGATCACCCTCGACTTCGCATTGGGCCGCCTGACCGGCGTGGTCGACAAATTGCTCGTCTATCCCGAACGGATGCAGAAGAATCTCGACCGCATGGGCGGCCTCGTCCATTCGCAGCGCGTCCTGCTCGCGCTGACACAGGCGGGGGCGAGCCGCGAGGAAAGCTATGTCCTCGTCCAGCGCAACGCGATGAAGGTGTGGGAAAGCGACGGCGCGCTGTCACTGCTCGACCTACTCAAGGCCGACGCCGACGTCACCGCGAAACTGTCGGCCGACGAACTGACCGCGCTGTTCGACCTCGGTTACCACCTCAAGCATGTCGACACGATCTTCGCGCGGGTGTTCGGGGAGTAATGGCTCAATCCTCCCTGTCGCGAAGCGATGGGGAGGTGGCAGCCCACAGGGCTGACGGAGGGGCCGACGCCGTCAGGCGCCGTGCAAGCTTTCGGCCCCTCCACCATTCGCTTCGCGAGCGGTTCCCCTCCCCGCCGCTTCGCGGCAGGGAGGATCAAAGGCACGCCCCCCTCTGGAAACCCGCGCCAAACTCGCTTAGGACTCATGCGGGGTCGGAACAGGAGCAACAGACGTGGGCATAGTACGGACGATCATCTGGGTTTTGCTCACCGCGGTGCTGGTCGTGTTTTCGATGGCGAACTGGAACCCGATCACCGTCACCATCTGGCCGGGTCAGGTGCTCGACACCAAATTACCGGTGCTGATCCTCGTCTCGTTCCTGATCGGCAGCGTCCCGCTATGGATCGCGCTGCGCGCCGCGCGCTGGTCGCTCAAACGCCGCCTCGACCATAGCGAGCGCCAGCTCTCCGACCTGCGCGCGATGGCGAACCGCCCCGCAGATGCCCCGGCGACCGCGCCGCTTGCCGCGACGCCGGTGAACGACGTTCCCCCGACCGCCACCCCGACCGACCTCTTTCCTACGGACAAGCCATGACCTCGCCGCTCTATCTCGCGATCGACACCACCCACCTCGACGTCGCGCAGACGCTGGCGCAGAAGGTGCGGCACCATGTCGGCGGGCTGAAACTCGGGCTCGAATTCTTCTGCGCCAACGGCCATCATGGCGTGCATGAAATGGCCAAGATCGGCCTGCCGATCTTCCTCGATCTCAAGCTCCACGACATCCCGAATACCGTCGCCAAGGCGATTCAGGCGCTGCGCCCGCTCGAACCCGCGATCATCACCGTCCACGCGGCGGGCGGCCGTGCGATGCTCGAAGAGGCGAAGGCGTCCGCCGGGACGAACACCAAGGTTGTGGCGGTCACCGTGCTGACCAGCCTCGACGCCCCCGATCTCGAAGATATCGGCGTCGGCGGCACCCCGCACGACCAGGTCGTCCGCCTGACCAAACTCGCGCGCGAATCGGGCCTCGACGGCATCGTCTGTTCGGGTCAGGAAGTGAAGATCGCGCGCAACACCTGGCCAGGCGGCTATTTCGTCGTCCCCGGCGTCCGCCCCGCGAACGGCAGCGCCGGTGACCAGAAGCGGATCGTCACCCCGGCGCAGGCGATGGCCGACGGCGCGTCGATCCTGGTGGTCGGCCGCCCGATCAGCCAGTCGCCCGACCCCGACCTGGCAGCGCGCGAGATCGAGGCGACGCTTTAGACCTGCACGCACTCCCTTTCCCGTTCGTGTCGAGCGAAGTCGAGACACGCCAACACAGCGCCAGACGTGTCTCGACTTCGCTCGACACGAACGGACATTGGATCATCCGGTAGCCATGCCTCCACTCGTCAAAATCTGCGGCCTCAAGACGTCCGAAGAGGTCGAGGCCGCCATCCGTCACGGCGCCACGCACATCGGTCTCAATCATTACGAACCCAGCCCGCGCTACGTCGATCTCGACACCGCGGCCGAGTTGCGCAAGCAGGCCGCCGCGGGCGGCGTCAAGGTCGCACTCCTGCTCGTCAACGCGGGGCCGCAACTCACCGGCGCCGCATGGAGCGCGGTGCGGCCTGACATCCTCCAGTTCCACGGCAACGAGACCCCCGAGTGGATCAACGCGGTCAAGACGAACACCAAGACCGAGGCGTGGAAGGCGGTCGGGCTGAAGGATGCGGGGACGCTGACGCGCTCGCTGCAATATGAGGGCGTCGTCGACCGGCTGCTCTTCGATGCCCCCGCGCAGGCGATGCCGGGCGGGACCGGCACGCGCTTCGACTGGTCGCTGCTCGTCGGGCATCGGCATAGCATCGATTGGGGCATCGCGGGCGGGCTGACCCCCGCCAATGTCGCGCAGGCGATCGCCGAGACCGCGGCGCCGCTCGTCGACGTCTCCTCCGGGGTCGAGAGCGCGCCGGGCGTCAAGGATGTGGACAAGATCGCCGCTTTCCTTAAAGCGGCGGGCCGATGACACACGCACCCAACAGCCTTCGCACCGGCCCCGACGAGCGCGGCCATTTCGGCCAGTTTGGCGGGCGCTACGTCGCCGAAACGCTGATGCCGCTGATCCTCGACCTCGAGCGCGAATATCGCGCGGCGCAGGCCGACCCGGCGTTCAAGGCCGAATTCGACGATCTGCTGAAGAATTATGTCGGTCGCCCGAGCCCCTTGTGGCTTGCGCAGCGCCTGACCGATCACCTCGGCGGGGCGAAGATTTACCTCAAGCGCGAGGACCTCAACCACACCGGCGCGCACAAGATCAACAATTGCATCGGCCAGATCCTGCTCGCGAAAAGGATGGGCAAGCAAAAGATCATCGCCGAGACCGGCGCCGGCCAGCATGGCGTCGCGACCGCAACCGTCGCGGCGCTGTTCGGCCTGCCCTGCACGATCTTCATGGGCGCGGTCGACGTCGCGCGGCAGCAGCCGAACGTGTTCCGCATGAAGCTGCTCGGCGCCGAGGTGGTCGCGGTCGAGAGCGGCGCAAAAACGCTCAAGGATGCGATGAACGAGGCGCTGCGCCACTGGGTCGCGAACGTCCACGACACCTTCTACATCATCGGCACCGTCGCCGGGCCGCACCCTTATCCCGAACTCGTTCGCGATTTCCAGTCGGTGATCGGCGACGAAGCGCGGGCGCAGATATTGGAGGCCGAGGGCCGCCTGCCCGACATGCTGATCGCCCCCGTCGGCGGCGGATCGAACGCGATCGGGCTGTTCCATCCGTTTCTGGATGACGACGGCGTCGAGATCGTCGGCGTTGAAGCGGCGGGCGAAGGGCTGGACGGCAAGCATGCCGCGAGCCTTGCCGGCGGGCGGCCGGGCATCCTGCACGGCAACAAGACCTATCTGCTCCAGGACGAGGACGGCCAGATCACAGAGGCGCACAGCATCTCCGCCGGCCTGGATTATCCGGGCATCGGCCCCGAACATAGCTGGCTCCACGACATCGGCCGCGTCCGCTACGAACCCGTCACCGATGCCGAGGCGCTGGCGAGCTTCCAGAAGCTCACCAAGCTCGAAGGCATCATCCCCGCGCTCGAAAGCGCCCACGCCATCGCCGCCGCCGAACGCATCGCGCCGACGCTCGGCAAGGACAAGATCATCATCGTCAACTGCTCGGGCCGCGGGGACAAGGACATCTTCACCGTCGCCGACGCGCTGGGGGTGAAGCTGTGAAGGTCGGACTCGACGATTTCACCGGGCGCCTGCGCAACGCGATGGCCGAAGCGGCAGCGAGCTATGGAGTCGCCCCTCCTTCGCCCGATGCCATCGTCGAATTGCACCTTCACGGCATGCACGATCACTCGATCGCAGAAGCGGCAGAAGAACTGTTTCTGGGCGAGCAGCAATTCTACAAATGCATCGACGTGTCGGTCCATCCGAAGCGCAGCCCGGACGTGTTTTTTGTGAGGGCAAGCGGCCATACACCCTGCCCACGGGAGGAAACCATGCACGCCGCGTCGTCCGGCCCCTTTCATGTGATCATGCCCGCATGACTCGCTTCTCCACCGCCTTCGCCAAGCCGCGTAGCGCCCTTGTCGCCTTCATCACCGCAAGCGATGGCAACACCGCCGCGAACCTCGACGCGCTCGTCGCGGGGGGGGCCGATGTGATCGAGCTCGGCATGCCCTTTACCGACCCGATGGCCGATGGCCCCGCGATCCAGGCCGCGAATTTGCGCAGCCTCGCCAAGGGGACGACCACCGCCGATATCTTCGCGATGGCGACGGCTTTCCGTGCACGCCATCCCGACACCCCGCTCGTCCTGATGGGTTATGCGAACCCGATGACGGTGCGCGGCGCCGACTGGTTCGCCGCCGAATGCGCGAAGGCCGGGGTCGACGGGATCATCTGCGTCGACATCCCGTCGGAGGAAGACCCCGAACTCGGCCCCGCGCTGCGCGCCGCCGGGGTCGACCTGATCCGCCTCGCGACGCCGACCACCGACCCCGCGCGCCTGCCCGCCGTCCTCGATGGCGCGGGCGGTTTCCTCTATTATGTCAGCGTCGCCGGCATCACCGGCCAGCAACAGGCCGCGCAGGCGAGCATCGACGAAGCGGTCGCGCGCCTGAAAGCCGCCACCGACCTGCCCGTCGCCGTCGGCTTCGGCGTCCGCACCCCCGACCAGGCTGCGCAAATCGCCAAGGTCGCCGACGGCGTCGTCGTCGGTTCGGCGTTCATCGACATCATTGCCGAGCATGGCGACGCCGCCGCGCCTTATGTCGAGGCCTTCACCCGCACCCTCGCCGATGCTATTCATAGCGCCAAGGAGATCGCCGCATGAGCTGGCTCGAACGCGTCCGCAACGCCCTGCCCTTCGCCGCAAAGCGCGATACCGCCGACAACCTCTGGCACAAATGCCGCGAATGCCAGCAGATGGTGTTCGTCAAGGAGTGGGCCGACAATCTCAACGTCTGCCCGCGCTGCGACCATCATGATCGCATCGGCGCCAGCGAGCGGTTCCTGCAATTGTTCGACGGCGGCCTGCACGAGATCCTCGCCGCGCCGCCGGCGCCCGAGGACCCGCTGAAGTTCCGCGACACCAAGAAATATGTCGACCGCATCAAGGCGGCGCGCGCCTCGACCGGCGACCGCGACGCGTATCAGAACGCCTTCGGGCGGATCGGCGGGCATCCCGCGGTCGTCGGCGTCCAGGATTTCGCCTTCATGGGCGGATCGATGGGGGTCGCGGTGGGCGAAGCCTTTGTCGCCGGGGTCGAGGAATCGATGCGGCGCGGTGCGCCCTATATCGCGATCACCGCCGCGGGCGGCGCGCGGATGCAGGAAGGCACGCTGTCGCTGATGCAGATGCCGCGCGCCACCGTCGCGCTCGCGCGGCTGCGGCGGGCGGGATTGCCCTATATCGTGCTGCTGACCGACCCGACGACCGGCGGGGTCACCGCGAGCTATGCGATGCTCGGCGATGTCCAGATCAGCGAGCCCAAGGCACTGATCGGCTTTGCAGGTCAGCGCGTGATCGAGAATACGATCCGCGAAAAATTGCCCGAAGGCTTCCAACGTGCCGAATATCTGCTCGATCACGGGATGATCGACATGGTCGTGCACCGCAAGGAATTGCCCGCGACGCTGGGCCGACTGATCGGATATCTGGCGCCCGAGAAGGCGGCCTGACGACCACAGCATCGTCATTGCGAGCGAAGCGAAGCAATCCAGGGCGGTTTTATGCGACACTGGATTGCTTCGCTTCGCTCGCAATGACGATGTAATTTAGAGCAACGATCATGCCCGACCACGCGCACAGCGCCGATCCCGCCGTCCAGGCCCAGCTCGACCGCCTCACCGCGCTGTCGCCGGGGCGCGACATCCTCGGCCTCGACCGCATCGCCGAGATTTGCGCACGCCTCGGCAATCCGCAGAATAGCCTCCCGCGAACCTTCCATGTCGCGGGCACCAACGGCAAGGGTTCGACCTGCGCCTATCTCCGCGCGATCCTCGAAGCGCAGGGACGCCGCGTGCACAGCTACACCAGCCCGCATCTCGTGCGCTTCAACGAGCGCATCCGGATCGCGGGAACGCTGATCGACGACGCTGCTCTCGCGTCGCTGCTCGAAGAGGTGCTCGACGTCGCGCACGACCTGCGGGCGAGCTTCTTCGAGATCACGACAGCCGCCGCCTTCCTCGCCTTCGCGCGGACCCCCGCCGACGACTGCATCATCGAGGTCGGGCTCGGCGGGCGGCTCGATGCGACCAATGTCATCCCGGCGCCCGCGGTGTGCGGCATCGCCTCGCTCGGCATCGACCATGAGGCGTTCCTGCTCGCGCCCGAGGCGGGCACGCCCGGCGATCCCGCCGTCCGCATCGCGTGGGAAAAGGCCGGCATCTTCAAGCCCGGCGCGGCGCTCGCGACGCTCGCTTATCCCGAACCGCTTATGCGCATCATCGGGGATCGCGCCGAAGCCGTTGGCGGTTCGCTGTTTTCCGAAGGGCGCGACTGGAGCATCGAGACACAGGACGAAGGCTTTCGCTGGACCTCGAAATTCGGCTCGATCGCCGCCCTGCTCGAAACGCGGATGGCCGGCGCGCACCAGCAGCGCAACGCAGGCCTCGCGATCGCGATGCTCAACATCGCCCCGCATCCGCGCCCTGACGAGGCCGCGGTGGCGCAAGGCGTCGCCATCGCCTTCTGGCCGGGCCGGATGCAGAAGCTCGCCGACGGCCCGCTCACCCGCCTTCTACCCGCCGGCACGACCGCCTGGCTCGACGGCGGTCACAATCCCGACGCCGGCAACGCGCTCGGGCGCGCGCTGGAGGACCATGCGCCGCTCCACATCGTCTGCGGCCTGCTGAGCAACAAGGACGCGACGGGCTTCCTGCGACCCTTCGCCAACCGCATCGCATCATTCCAGGCGGTGCCGATTCCGGGACACGAGCATCACGATCCCAAGGATCTCTGTCATTGGGTGCAGAGCGATCTGGGGATCATCGACGCACAGCCCTGCGCCGATGTCGTGGCGGCGCTGCGTCATATCGCGGCGCACCGACCGCCGGGCGAGGTGCTGATCTGCGGGTCGCTGTACCTCGCGGGGGTGGTGCTGGGCGCCAATGGCGAAGTGCCGATTTGAGGGGCGGTTTGCGGGAGGGATTCAATGCCATCTCCCATTTCCGTTCGTGTCGAGCGTAGTCGAGACACGCTTGGGGAGCGCCGGCCTTCAGGGTGTCTCGACTACGCTCGACACGAACGGGATTTATGGGGCGACTTGACGACGAACGCCCAAAAGCCGCCCTAGCCCAGCTCGGCCAGCATCCGCTTTGCCCAGTCATACATGTCGGCGTTGGCCTTGAGCATCGCCGGCGGGGTGCGCTTCTTGCGCATCTCGACCTCGTTCAGCATCGCCCGGGCTCCCACCTTGTCGCCGCCCGCAATGAGCAGCCCCGCGATCCGGCAGCGCACCTCGTCGCCGGGCACGCGGTCGACGATGCCGCGATACAGCGTCAGCGCCTCGACGCTGCGCCCGTCGAGTTCGGCGACCTTCGCGCGCAGCAGATCGCGCCGATCGCGTTCGGATTGCGATCCGGTTTCGGGTAGCCGGTCGAGCGCCGCCAGCGCATCGACGACGAGACCGGCCTCATAGGCCGCCTCGGCGATCCGCATCCCGATCGCGCGGTCGACGTGCGGCGACATGCGCTCGGCCTCGCGAAACTGTTTCAAGGCCTCGTCATAGCGTTCGCGGATCATCAGCGCGTCGCCATATTCCAGCCGGTTGGCGATCGTGTCGCTGAACGCGACCGCGTCGCGCGCGTCGCGCACCCGGCGTTCGGGATCGATGCTGTCGGCGATATTCGCCCGCACCTGCCGCACCCGCCGGTCGCGCGACAGGTTCGGCATGATCTCGACAATGAAATAGGCGAGCATGCCGATCATCGGCAGGAAGGCGATCGCCATCACCCAGGCGGTGTTGCGCCCGTTGCGGAAGACATGGACGATGCAGGCGACCTGCAGCGCGATGGTGACGCCGATCCAGAGCATGGTCAGCCCACCGGCTTGGGAGCGGCTTCCTGGTCAACGTCCACCTTGCCGGCTGTGCCAACCGACAGGTCGACCAGCCCGCTGCGCATCATCCACCAGAACAGCAATATTCCCGGCAACGCCGCGACGACGGTGAAGAGGTAGAAGTTCACATTGCCGAACTCCTCCATCATCGTACCCGCGGTCGTACCCGTCAGGAAGCGCCCGACCACGCTCGCCGCCGAGCTGATCAGCGCATAGTGCGCGGCGGTGAAGCGGAGGTCGCACAGGGCCGAGAAATAGGCGACGACCACAACGCCGCCGATCCCGCTCGCGATATTCTCGAAGCCAATCGCGCCCGCAAGGCCCCAATTGCTGTGCCCCGCCATCGCGAGCAGCGCGAAACTGAAATTGCTCACCGCCATCAGGATCAGGCTGATCAGCACCGACTTCTTCATGCCGAGCCGGGCATAGAGGATGCCGCCGATGAAAATGCCGATCAGATAAGCCCAGAAACCGATACCGACGTCATAGATGGCGATCTCGTCGTTGCTGAATCCCAGGTCGTCGAGCAGCAGGCGCAGCGTCAGCTGGCCCAGCGTGTCGCCGATCTTGTGAAGAAGGATGAACAGCAGCACCAGCCACGCACCATGGCGGCTGAAAAATTCGGTGAACGGGCCGATGATACCGGCGACGATGCCGGGACGCCCCTCGCGGGTCACCGCGTCGCGGTGTCGCTCGGGTTCGCCGACCCAGAAGGCGGCGATCACGGCCGGCAGGGCGAACAGCGCGCAGGCCAGATAAGCCGCTTCCCACCCCTGTCGTGCCGCCAGAAACAGCGCCAGCCCGCCCGCGCCTGCGGAACCCAGCCGCCAGCCATATTGCGACATGCCCGACCCGACGCCAAGCTGTTCGGGCTTGAGAATCTCGATGCGATAGGCGTCGATGACGACGTCGAACGTCGCGCCGGCAAAGCCGACGAGGACGGCACCGACGGCCATTTCGAACAGCGCGGCGAATTCGCCTTCGTGACCAAGTCCGAACAATTGCATGAATTGGCCCACCGGCGACCCACCGACGTTGGTTGGATCGACCAGCGCGAGGTTGCCCACCGCGAGCATCACCAGCGCTGCGGTCAGGATCAGCCACGACACGCGCTGACCGAGACGACCGATGACGGGAAGGCGCACCGCATCGACGACCCACGCCCATAGCGGCTTGAGATTATAGACGAGGAACGCGAGCGAAAAGGCGGTGATGGACGATTTCTGAAACCCGTCCTGCGCCAGTCGCGTGGTCAGCGTCGCCCCGATCATCGCAAAGGGAAAGCCCGACGAAATACCGAGCAGCAAGGCAGCCAGCGGTGCGCGCTGAAGATAGGGGCGGATACTGTCCGACCAGTTCTGGCGCGGCGGCGTCACGGTTTCAGGCTGCAAGCTCGTCTCCCCTTCCCGCCACGCGGAACCTCGAAGACGGGCCTAAAGCCTCGGGGTCAAATTGGAAGCGCCTATTTGGCGGCCCAGCGCTGAACCGTTCGGCTTACGCCGCCTCGGGCCGCCAATAGGTGGTCAGCCCGCTCACCTTGCGCGGCGGCGCCTCGTTCTTGCAGCTCATCGCCTCGAGCGCCCGCAGCGCCGCGACCAGCGCCGACGCGCTGTGTGGCTTGTTCAGGCAGGCGAGCGCGATGTCGGCGGCATCCTCGGGGCATTGGCCGGTCACCAGCAGCACCGCGATGCCGCGATCGCGCGCCAGCCGCGCGACGTCGCGCCCGGTCATGTCGCCCGCGAGTCCGAGGTCGAGCACCAGCGCGTCGATCTGTTCGACCGCCATCAGCGCCACCGCCGCCTCCCCCGAATCGACCGAGGCGATCACGTCGTAACCGCTGTGTTTCAGCGTCCGCTCATTGTCGAACGCGACCAGCGGGTCATCCTCGATGACCAGCAGCCGCTTGATGCACGACGGGCGGGGCGCGAACAGCATGATGACTCCCTTTATCGGCGACATGACGCGCTGATACCCTTCCTGCAAGCCGGCTTTTGCGCACCATCGACGAAGCGGTGCATTTCCGGCTATGAGCGTGGTCACAGCGCAACACTTTGCCCCGAATAACGACAAGAAAGCCGTTTCCGTTCCCATGAAATCACCCCGCCCTCCCCGATCGGGACCGCGCACCGCGCGCCCCGCCGACGACAAGCCCGACGCCCCCCGCGGGCGCCGCGCCGCGCGCGTCGCCGCGCCCCCGCGCAAAGCCAGGGAGGCCGAGCCCGAGCATGAGGACGGCCCGCAGCGCATCGCCAAGCTGCTCGCCCGCGCCGGCGTCGGGTCGCGCCGCGACGTCGAACGTATGGTCGAGGAAGGGCGCATCGCGCTCAACGGCCAGATCGTGGTCCACCCGGCGCCGCTGCTGACCTCGCTCGAAGGGCTGACCGTCGACGGCAATCCGGTCGCCAAGCCGGTGTCGACGCGCCTCTATCGTTTTCACAAGCCCGCGGGCTGCATCACCGCGGCGCGCGATCCCAAGGGGCGCAAGACGATCTATGATCTGCTGCCCAAGGGCCTACCGCGCGTCATGCCAGTCGGCCGCCTCGACTATAACACCGAGGGGCTGCTGCTGCTGACCAACGACGGCGAGTTCAAGCGCCAGCTCGAACTGCCCGCCAGCGGGGTCGAACGCACCTATCGCGCCCGCGCCTTTGGCGAGATCAGCCAGACGCAGCTCGAGGAACTGGCGATGGGGATCGAGATCGAGGGCGTCCGCTATGGCAAGATCATCGCCAACCTCGAACGCCGCACCGGGCGCAACCAGTGGGTCGAAATGACGCTGACCGAGGGCAAGAATCGCGAAGTGCGCAAGGTGCTCGAACATTTCGGGCTGCAAGTCAGCCGCCTGATCCGCACCCGTTACGGCGAGTTCAGCCTCGAAGGGCTTGGCATGGGCGACGTCGACGTCGTGCCGCGCGACGATCTGTTCAAATTCCGCCGCCACCTCGGTTCGGGCAAGCCCTGATGCGTGTGATTTCGGGAGAATGGCGCGGCCGCAAGCTGATCGCGCCCAAGGGCGACGCCACGCGGCCGACCGCCGACCGCACGCGCGAGACCCTGTTCTCGATGCTCGCGAGCCGCCTCGGCAGCTTCGAAGGGCTTTATGTCGCCGACCTGTTCGCGGGATCGGGCGCGCTCGGCATCGAGGCGCTGTCGCGCGGCGCCGAGCATTGCCTGTTCGCCGAGCAGGACCGCGACGCGCTCGACGCGTTGAAGGGCAATCTCGCCGCGCTTGGCGCCGCCGCGCGTGCGGATGTGCGCGCCGGATCGGTGCTCAGCCTCGGCCCGGCGAAACGCAGCTACGACCTGCTGCTGCTCGACGCCCCATACGCCACCGGCGCCGGCAGCGTCGCGCTCGACAAATTGAACCGCCTCGGCTGGATCGCGCCCGAGACCTGGGTTTCGGTCGAAACCGGCGAGAAGGAGGCCGTCGAGGTCGCGGGCTTCGAGATCGATGCCGAACGCAAGGTTGGCAAAGCGAAGCTGACGCTGCTCCGCTCCGTCTAAGTCCTCCCTGCGGCGTAGCCGTGGGGAGGATTCAGGATGGGCGCCCGCGCACCATCGTCAGCCCGCCGAAACTGATCACTCCGGCGAGCGCGAGATACAGCCCGACCGCCGCCGTCCCGCGCCAGTCGCCGAGCGCCTGCGCGACGATCGGCGCCGCCGCGCCGCCCAATATGCCACCCGCGTTGAAGGTCATCGACGCGCCGGTGTAACGCACTTCGACCGGGAACAGCCCGGTCAGCCAGGCGCCGAGCGGGCCATAGACCAGCCCCATCACGAACAGCGCCGACGCAAGCCCGACGAAGATCAGCCACCACGATCCCGACGCCAGCGCCGGCCCGAACAGGAAGCCGATCAGGATCGTCGCCCCGCAGCCCCAGGTCAGCACCTTCTGCGCGCTTGCCGCGTCGCTCCAGTACCCGGCGACGATAATCCCTACCGCCATGAACAGGATCGCGCCGAGCTGGATCAGCAGGAACTGCTCCTTCGGATAACCGAGCGTCGTCGTCCCATGCGCGAGCGCGAAGCTGGTCGAGAGATAGAAGATCGCGAAACAGGCGACGACCGCAAAGGTCCCCGCGAGGGTCGGCAGCAGATGGCGATTCAGGAGTTCGCCGATCGGGACGCCGACGGGCCGATCCTGTTCGAGCGCCTCGGCGAAATCGGGGGTCTCGCCGATCTTGAGCCGCACCCACAGCCCGAGCCCGACGAGGATCGCCGAGAGCAGGAAGGGGATGCGCCATCCCCATGAAGCGAACTCGGCATCGCTCATGCCCAGCCCGAGCAGCAGGAACAGGCCATTCGCCGCGATGAACCCCACCGGCGCGCCCAATTGCGGCACCATGCCGAAACGCGCGCGCCAGCCCGGCGGCGCATTCTCGACCGCGAGCAACGCCGCCCCGCCCCACTCGCCGCCGAGCCCGAACCCCTGACCGAAGCGCAGGATGCACAGCAGCAACGGCGCGACCCACCCGACCATCGCATAGGTCGGCAGGAAAGCGATCAGCAGCGTCGAAATGCCCATCAGCATCAGCGACGCCACCAGCGTCGACTTGCGCCCGATCCGGTCGCCATAATGGCCGAACACCACCGCCCCGACGGGCCGCGCGAAAAAGGCGAGGCCGAAGCTCATGAAGCTCAGCATCAGCTGCGCCGACGGCGATTCGGACGGAAAGAAGAGCGGCCCGAACACCAAAGCCGCGGCGGTGCCGTAGATGTAGAAATCGTAGAATTCGACCGCGGTGCCGACGAGGCTCGCGGTCAGGATGCGCCGATGCTTGCGATAGGGTGCCAGATCCATGGCGACCAACCCCTCCCCTCTTGGTTTTCGCTGCCTTGAACGGCGACGCCCTCTCGATGCAAGCGATATTCCCTGCGTCCCGGTCAATTCTCCCATCGCAGGAAGATGGCGGTAAAGGTCAGCGTGTCGATCACGCCGTGCAACAGGATCATCGGCCATAGATTGCGCTTGAACAGCAGGAACATCGTCCCGAACGCCAGCCCGATCCCGAAGGTCACCACCGCGCCGCGCCAGCCCTGGTAATAATAATGGCCATAGCCGAAGATCAGCGCCGGAACGACGACCGCCAGTACAGACGCCAGTACCGGCGCCAACCGACCTCCGCCGAACAACCTATGCAGCCGCGTGATCAGATAGCCGCGAAAGAACATCTCCTCGCCAAAGGCAGCGGCGGTCCAGACGATGGCGAGCCACAACAGGAAATGCGGCACGCTCCCGGCAACCTCGCCCCAGCGCCCTTCGACGCCTGATGGCACTTCCTTCAGGAAGCCGAGCCCGACCGCCGGGCCAGCGATCGTCGTCAGCGCGACCACCACGGCAAAGGCGACCAAGGTCAGCCCGGCCTTGGGCAGCACCATCAACTTCGCTTTCCATCCGGGCAGCGGCACCAGCCCCATCGCCGACCATCCGGTCCCGTTCGCGCGCAGGTAAAGCGTCAGCAGGGCCAGCGTCAGCAACAGCGACACCGGGCCGGCGTACCGCCAGAAGATCAGGCTGAGCAGATATTTCGACAGCAACGCAAAGCCGACAAAGCCCGCGATCTCGGCGGCGAGGGCTAGGCGCGACGGCAGCGGGTCGATATCGGCAGCGGTGGCGGTGTGCATCTCCACCAACTGTATTATCTGTGTAACACTGTCAAGCGGGGCCGCCTCAGCGGCTCGGCTCCGCCATCCGCGCGCGCAACCGCTGCAACTCCTGCCCCGTCACCGGCGGCCGCGATGCCGCGCCCTCGCCCTCGCGCAGACGCTTGCGGTCCTTCTCCGACGGCTCGACGCGGCGGACGCGCACCGCGGCATGACCCTGCGCCTTGATGCCGAGTTCCTCGGCGGCGCCGCGCGACAGGTCGATGATCCGGCCCTGCGCAAAGGGTCCGCGATCGTTGACCCGCACGATGATCCGGCGGCCGCTGTCGAGCGCGGTCACCTCGACATAGGTCGGCAGCGGCAGCGTGGTGTGCGCGGCGGTGATCCAGCCGGGCCGGAATTGCTCGCCATTGGCGGTGCGGTTGCCCGATTCGTTGCCGTACCAGCTGGCGTAGCCGACCGCGTCATAACCCGGCGCGGCGGCGGGCACATAGGTGGTGCCGCGAACCGCATAAGCCGGGCCGATCCGCACCGGCGTGTCGCTGACCGGACGAAAATTGCCGCCGGCGCAGGCGGTCAGCAGCAGGGCCGCCGATGCCGTGCCCGTCAGCCGGAGTATGGGATAGGCTCGCATCGGGGTGACGGTAGAGGCGAAGATGGCCGGGATAAAGAGGGAGGTTGGGTTTGAAAACCACGCTCAATTTCCGTTCGTGTCGAGCGAAGTCGAGACACCCATCGGGAGTGCGTGCCTTCGGGGTGTTTCGACTTCGCTCGACACGAACGGGGTTGGAGGGCGGCGCGGGCATAGCGATCCTCCCCGTGCCGGGGAGGATCGCTATGCCCGCCACCGATCGCCGGCGATCACCCCCGCAACCAAATCCACCCCTCCCCGCTGGACAGCGCGCGCGCTGTTCCCTAATCGTTCGCGCGTGAACGATACCCCTGCCTCGATGCCCGACCTCGCCCGCCCCGCCCCCTCGGACCCGCCCTATCTGCGCGGCCTCAACGGCCCTCAGCGGCAGGCGGTGCTGACCACCGAAGGCCCGGTGCTGATGCTCGCGGGTGCGGGCACCGGCAAGACCGCGGCGCTCACCGCCCGCCTCGCGCATATCATCGCGACGCGCCGCGCCTGGCCCTCCGAAATCCTCGCGGTCACCTTCACCAACAAGGCGGCGCGCGAGATGCGCGAGCGGATCGGACGGATGATCGGCGACGCGGTCGAGGGCATGCCCTGGCTCGGCACCTTCCACAGCATCGCGGCCAAAATGCTGCGCCGCCACGCCGAACTCGTCGGGCTGCAAAGCAATTTCACCATCCTCGACACCGACGACCAGCTCCGCGTCCTGAAACAGCTGATCCAGGCCGAGGGACTCGACGAGAAGCGCTGGCCGGCACGCCAGCTCGCGGGGCTGATCGACAAGTGGAAGAACCGCGGGCTCGTCCCGTCCGACCTCGACGCCGCCGACAAGGAAGCCTGGGCCGATGGCAAGGGCCAGCATTTCTATGCGCTCTATCAGGCGCGACTGAAGACGCTCAACGCCTGCGACTTCGGCGACCTGCTGCTCCACATGCTGGTGATCCTCAAGACCCACCGCGACGTGCTCGAGCAGTATCAGGACCGCTTCAAATATATCCTCGTCGACGAATATCAGGACACCAACGCCAGCCAATATCTGTGGCTGCGGCTCCTCGCGCAATCGCGCAAGAATATCTGCGTCGTCGGCGATGACGACCAGTCGGTGTACAGCTGGCGCGGCGCCGAGGTCGCGAATATCCTTCGCTTCGACAAGGATTTCCCCGGCGCCACCGTGATCCGCCTCGAACAAAATTACCGCTCGACGCCGCAGATCCTCGCCGCCGCATCGGCGCTGATCGCGCAGAACAGCGGCCGCCTTGGCAAGACTTTGTGGACCGAACTCGAGCCGGGCGACAAGGTCCGCGTCGTCGGCGTCTGGGACGGCCCCGAGGAGGCGCGCCGCGTCGGCGAGGAACTCGAAACGCTCCAGCACCGCCGCGTCTCGCTCGACCGCGCCGCGATCCTCGTCCGCGCCCAGTTTCAGACCCGCGAGTTCGAAGACCGCTTCATCGCGATCGGCATGCCGTATCGCATCGTCGGCGGTTTCCGCTTCTACGAACGCGCCGAAATCCGCGACGCGCTCGCCTATCTGCGCCTCGTCCAGTCGCCCGCCGACGACCTTGCCTTCGAACGCATCGTCAACGTGCCGAAACGCGGGCTTGGCGACAAGGCGATCCAGCGCATCCACCAGTTCGCGCGCGCCGAACGCAGCCCGCTGCTCCAGGCCGCGGCGCAGATCACCGAGACCGACGAACTCACCCCGCAGGCGCGGCGCCAGCTCGCCACGTTCGTCGCGCAGATGCGCGGCTGGCGGACCAAGGCGAACGACCTGTCGCACCCCGAATTGACCCAGCTGATCCTCGACGAATCGGGCTATACCGCGATGCTGCAGGCCGACCGCAGCGTCGAAGCCGCGGGCCGCCTCGAAAACCTCTCCGAACTCGTCCGCGCGATGGAGGAATATGAGTCGCTCGAGGCGTTCCTCGAACATGTCAGCCTCGTCATGGACCGCGACAATGACGACACGACCGAGACGGTGACGATCATGACGATCCACGCCGCCAAGGGGCTGGAGTTCGACCATGTATTCCTTGCGGGGTGGGAAGACGGCGTTTTCCCGTCGCAGCGCTCGATGGACGAGGGCGGCATCGCCAGCCTCGAGGAGGAACGCCGCCTCGCCTATGTCGCGATCACCCGCGCCCGCGTGCGCGCCAGCATCTATCATGCCGCCAACCGCCGCATCTATGGCCAGTGGACAAGCAGCATCCCCAGCCGCTTCATCGCCGAAATTCCGCCCGAACATGTCGACAGCGAAAACAGCTTCGGCGGCGGCCAAAGCCTGTGGCGCGCCAACTGGTCGGCGCAGGGCGATCCGTTCGCGCATGTCGCCGAGCGCAACCCCTCGCGCACGATGACGCGCGGCCCCGCCTGGCAGCGCGCCGTGGCAGGGTCGACGACGGTGACCCGCGCCCCCGCGCCCAGCGAACGCGGCCCCGCCGCCTCGGTTGGCGCCAAACCGCGCGCCGACCTGGCGATCGGCATGCGCGTGTTTCATGAGAAGTTCGGTTACGGCGAAATCATGGACATCGACGGCAACAAGCTGGAGGTCGAATTCGAGTCGGCTGGCAGCAAGAGGGTGCTCGACAGTTTTGTGAAGGCGGCGGGATAGCTTCACGCGGGCGCTTTTGGTGTATGATGGATCGCTGACGTAAATATCCTCCCTGTCGCGCAGCGATGGGGAGGTGGCAGCGGCAAAGCCGCTGACGGAGGGGCCGACGCCGTCACGCGTCGCACAGCCTTTCGGCCCCTCCACCATTCGCTTCGCGAACGGTCCCCCTCCCCATGGCTTCGCCACAGGGAGGATTTCAACGTCCTCCAACGGCGGCGACCACTCCACACAAACCCTATTGTCAACCATATCAGTTATGATACTCCATATCGTGCGGCCAACGAGTCGCATCTTTGGGAGAGTCTCATGAAAACCAAGCTCTTGGCGGGCGCGATGGCGCTCGTGCTGGTCGGCTGCGGCCAAAAAGCGTCCGAGGAATCGGCGGCGAGCAGCGCCCCCGCCGCCACCGAAATGGCCTCCGCCGATGCCGCCGGCGGTCCCGACGTCGCGATCACCGCCGCCCCCGGGGTCGCCTTTCACTATCGCTACGCCTTCCGCCTCGACGACGACCGCATCGCCGCGGTGCAGGAGGAACATGCCGCCGCCTGCGAAACGCTCGGCGTCGCGCGCTGTCGGATCACCGGCATGGATTACCGGCTGATCCGCGACAATGAAGTCGAGGGCCGGCTGGAATTCAAGCTCGACCCCGCCATCGCGCGCAAGTTCGGCAAGGATGCGATCGCCAGCGTCGCCAAGGCCGAGGGTGTACTCGCCGCGGCCAATATCACCGGCGAGGACGTCGGCGCCCAGATCAGCGATTCGCAGCGCCGCAGCGCGGGCATCGCCGACGAGATCGCGCGCCTCGAAGCGCGGCTCAAGCAGGGCGGACTCGGCGACCGCGAACGCACCGAACTCCAGCAACAGATCGCCGGACTGCGCCAGCAACTCGACGGCGAGCGCGAAACGCGGCGCGGCGGCGAGGTTCAGCTCGCGACGACCCCGATGGTATTCGACTATCAGGGCGCCGGCGGCCTGCCCGGCATCGGTTATGGCAATCCGTTCAGCGACGCGGCGAACATGCTGGTGCGCAGCGGCAGCACCCTACTCTCGTTCGTCCTCGTCGTCGGCGCGGCGGTCCTGCCGTGGGCGCTGTTCTTCGCCGGCCTGCTGCTGCTGTGGCGCACCCCACCCGTCGTCGCGGTCCGCAAATGGCTGGTCGGCAAGCGCGCCGCGCCTTCGGCACCGCCGCCGCCGGAAATCTAGGCCCACCGCTTCTTGCAAAGGGGCCGCGCGGCGCTATGGCAAGCGCCATGACCGGCGAGGGGACATGGCTGGAGCAGGCGCGCGCGGCCCACCGGCGCGGCGACGACGCGGGCGAAGGCGCCGCGCTCGACGCCGCGATCCGCGCCGATCGCGCCAATATCGCCGCGATCCTCGCCATGGCCGAACTCAAGCGCCGGCTGTCCGACGACCGCGCCGCGGGCAGCTTTTACCGCCTCGCGCTCGGCACCGCGGCCCAGGCGCGCAGCGTCCCGCCGGCGCTGCACCCCGGCCTCCAGCGCGCCGAGGTCTTTCTCGCCGCGACCGAACAAGCCTTCGCCGATCACCTGCTCGGCCAATTACGCGGCGCGGGGATCGACGCCGCGGGCGCGACCCCGCGCGTCGCCGAGGCGCTGCGCATGCTCGCGGGCGAGCAGCCGCTCTACCTGCAACAACCAAGCATGTTCTATTTCCCCGGCCTTGCGCAGCGCACCTTTTTCGACCGCGCCGAGTTCGACTGGGTGCCTGCGGTCGAGGCCGCGACCGATGCGATCCGCGCCGAACTGCAAGCCCTGGTCGCGGGCACCGCCGACCGTTTCGGCCCCTATGTCACCGCCAGCCCCGACCGGCCTCCCCCCAATAATCCGCTGCTCGATAAAGCCGACTGGAGCGCCGCCTGGCTTTGGAAGGACGGCGAAATCGCCGAGGGCATGGACATGCTCTGCCCAGAGGCCCTCGCCGCGCTCGCGCAGGCGCCGCAACCGGTGATCCCGGGCCGCGCGCCCCTCGCACTCTTCTCGCGGCTCAAACCCGGCACGCATATCCAGCCGCACCACGGCATGCTCAACACCCGCCTGATCTGCCACCTGCCGCTGATCGTCCCCGACGGCTGCGGTCTGCGCGTCGGCGCCGAGACGCGCGCATGGCGCGAAGGCGAATTGACGATCTTCGACGACAGTTTCGAACATGAAGCGTGGAACCGCGGGACCAGCGACCGCACCGTGATGCTCTTCGAAATCTGGCGCCCCGACATCGACGCCGACGAGCGCGACCAGTTGACGCGCATCTTCTCCGCGATCGACAGCTATTCAGAACAATAATCCAAATGAGGAAAATATGATGACCAACCCGGGAATGGACGCCGACATCTACGAAGCCTTTATCGAACAGTTGCAGCGCTATGTCCGCGACCGGCTGATCCCCGCCGAAGACCAGCTTGAGGAGCTTGGCCGCGTTCCCGACGACATCCTCGCCGAGATGAAGGACATGGGCCTGTTCGGCATCACCATGCCCCCCGAATATGGCGGGGCGGGCATGAACGTCAGCCAATATGTCGGCTTCATCCGCGAGATCGCTTATGCCTCGCCCGCCTATCGTTCGATCGTGTCGATCAACATCGGCATGGTGTGCAAGTCGCTGACCGGTTTCGGCACCGATCAGCAGAAGGAGCATTGGCTGCCCAAGCTCGCGACCGGCACCATCGCCGCCTTCGGCCTCACCGAACCCGACAGCGGGTCGGACAGCGCGGCGATGAAGACCCGCGCGGTGCGCGACGGCAACGGCTATGTGCTCAACGGCACCAAGCGCTACATCACCAACGCCCCCTTCGCCGACGTCATCCTGGTGATGGCACGCACCAACGCCGAGGCTTTGCCCAAGAACGCGCATGTCAGCGCCTTCATGGTCCCGCGCGACGCGCCCGGGGTGTCGATCGGCAAGCCCGACGGCAAGATGGGCCAGGCGGGATCGCAGATCGCCGACGTCATCCTCGACAATGTCCGGGTCGACGGCGACGCGCTGCTCGGCGGTGAGGAAGGCATCGGTTTCCGCGCCGCGATGCAGAGCCTCGACAACGGCCGGCTTTCGGTCGCCGCCGCCAGCGTCGGCTATGCCAAGCGCATGCTCGACACGGGGCTGCAATATGCGATGGAGCGCAAGGCGTTCGGCGAGCCGATCGCCAATTTCCAGTTGATCCAGGCGATGCTCGCCGACAGCAAGGCCGAAATCTACGCCGCCGAATGCATGCTCGCCGACGCCTGCGCGCGCGCCGACCGCGGCGAGAAGATCATCGTCGAGGCCGCCGCGACCAAGATGTTCGCCAGCGAAATGTGCGGCCGGGTCGCCGATCGCGTCGTCCAGATCCACGGCGGCGCCGGCTATCTCAAGGAATATCTGGCCGAGCGCTTCTATCGCGACTGCCGCATTTACCGCATCTATGAAGGAACCACGCAGATTCAGCAGCTAGTGATCGCGAAGAACATGATTCGAGACTTCGCGGGGTAAGCGGTTCGGAAGTTAGGGGAATCGGGTCGCTGGTGGAGCCGAGGGGAATCGAACCCCTGACCTCTGCAGTGCGATTGCAGCGCTCTCCCATCTGAGCTACGGCCCCGCGACGGCGGGGTCTTAACGGCACCGAATACGGCTGGCAACGGCTTTTCTGACGATTGGGCGACGGACACTTATCGAGGGGGATATGATGGCGCGAGCGTGGCACCTGACCAGCAGGCCAACGGGCTTGCCGACGATGGACAATTTCGCCCTCCGCGACCTCCCCGACGCGCAGTTGCAGGCCGACCAGCTGCGGGTGAAGAATCTGTGGCTGTCGGTCGACCCCTATATGCGCGGCCGGATGAACGACGCGAAAAGCTATTCGGCCAGCTTCCAGATCGATCAGCCGATGACCGGCGGCGCGATCGGCGAGGTGATCGAAAGCAATATGGGCGGCTTCGCCCCCGGCGACCTGATCCTCCACATGGGCGGCTGGCGCGATGGCGGGGTCATCGGCCTCGACATGTCGCCGAACAAGCTGCCCGTGGCGGCGCTCGCGGCGGGGATGACCCCGCAGACCTTCCTGCACAATATGGGACTGACCGGTGGCACCGCCTGGATCGGCCTGCTCCGCATCGCGGCGGCGAAACCCGGCGACACCGTCTTCGTCTCGGCGGCGGCGGGCGCGGTCGGGTCGGCGGTAGTCCAGATCGCCAAGGCGCGCGAGATGACGGTGATCGGCTCGGCCGGCGGCGCCGACAAATGCGCCTGGGCCCTCGATCTCGGCGCCGATGCGGTGATCGACTACAAGGCCGGCCCAGTGCTGCCGCAACTTGCCGCGGCGCTCGAAAAGCTCGGCAAGCCGGGGATCGACGTCTATTTCGACAATGTCGGCGGCGAACATCTCGACGCCGCCTTCGCGACCGCCAGCGATTTCGCGCGCTTCGCGATCTGCGGCATGATCGACGTCTACAACGACGGCAAGGCGCAGGAGATGAAATATCTGATCCGCACCATCCCGGCGCGCATCCGCATGGAAGGCTTCATCTACACCGACCAGTTCTTCGACTGCGTCGAGGAATTCTACGCCGACATGGGCGGGCTGATCGCCAGCGGCGCGGTGACGATGCGCGAGACGGTGCATGAGGGGCTGGAGGCGGCGCCCGAGGCGTTTCTGGGGCTGTTCGCGGGGGCGAACATGGGGAAGATGCTGGTTCGGGTTTAGGGCCGGGATATGCTTGCACGCGATGAAATTGAACGCCCCGTTCCACAGGAATGGCGCGTCACATTTCAGGAAATCGCCGCCGCCTTTGTCACCGGCGATTTCGGGCTGCAAAATCACCCTATCGAACGGGTCGCGCCGGTCGATGAGCCGACGTCCGATTTCATAGCGAGCTGCGTCGCTGCCTATGGCGATTCCATTGCCCCGCTACGACCGGCTACCTGGGAAAGATCCTGCTATCTCTGGATGGACGGCTATTGGCAATTCCTTGTTGATCTTTCGACCGACGGGCAAGAAGTCAGCGATTTGACGCTCCACGCGATATTGCGCGAAGGCGACGATACGCGGCTGGAGATACAGTCGGTCCATGTCCCATAGCGCGCAATAAGCCTAATCAGGCTGCTCCGGGCGGGACCTAGCTACCGAACCCGAACGACAAAAAGTCGGGCATCGGGCCGTTCCAGCCGTCGTCGGGGCCATCATCATCCTGATTGCGCGACTTCGCCGGTGCGGGCTTGCGATCGTCGGCCTTCTTCGCGGGTCTGGCCGCCTGCTTATCCGCGACGGTTTCGGCACGCGGTGCTTCGGCGCGTTTCGATTCGGCAGCGGGCTTGGCGCGGCCGCGACCGCCGCGGGCGGATCGTTCGCGGCGCGGTTCGCGCTCTTCGCGCGGCTCGTCCGTCGACGCCTTGGCAGCCTCGGCCTTCCCGCCGCCGCCATGGACCGGGATCGTATAGCCGGTCAGCTTCTGGATATTGTCGATCGCCTCGTCATCCGACGGCGTGATCAGCGTGAAGGCACGGCCCTGCGCGCCCGCGCGGCCGGTGCGGCCGATGCGGTGGACATAATCGTCGGGGTGCCACGGCGCATCGAAGTTGAAGACATGGCTCACGCCCTTCACATCGAGTCCGCGCGCCGCGACGTCGGACGCGACCAGGATATTGATCGTCCCGGCCTTGAAGCGGTCGAGTTCGGCGATGCGGCTCGACTGGTCCATGTCGCCATGGATTTCGCCGGCCTTGAAGCGGTCGCGCTGCAAGGCTTTGGCCAGGTCGCGCACCGTCGTCTTGCGGTTGCAAAAGATGATCGCGGTGCTGATGTCTTCCGACTCGAGCAGGTCGCGCAGCGTGTCGCGCTTGCCGCGCTCGCTGGTCTTGACGACGAACTGCTCGATATTCTCGTTGCGGCTCGCCGGGCGTGCGACTTCGATCGTCTTGGGATTCGACAGGAATTTGTCGGCCAGCTTCTTGATCGGCGGCGGCATCGTCGCCGAGAACAGCAGGGTCTGCCGATTCGCCGGCAGCTTGGTGCAGATATTCTCGATGTCGGGGATAAAGCCCATGTCGAGCATGCGGTCGGCTTCGTCGATCACCAGCAGGTTGCAACCGGTGAGCAAGATCTTGCCGCGCTCGAACAGGTCCATCAGGCGGCCGGGGGTCGCGATCAACACGTCGACGCCCTTTTCGAGCGCCTTGACCTGATCGCCCATCTGCACGCCGCCGATCAGCAACGCCATCGAGAGCTTGTGATATTTGCCGTATTTTTCAAAGTTTTCCGCGACCTGCGCCGCGAGTTCGCGCGTCGGTTCGAGGATCAGCGAGCGCGGCATGCGCGCCCGCGCGCGGCCATGCGCCAATATGTCGATCATCGGCAGCACGAAGGACGCGGTCTTGCCGGTGCCCGTCTGGGCGATGCCGATCATGTCGCGCATCATCAGCACCGAGGGGATCGCACCCGCCTGAATCGGCGTCGGTTCGTCATAGCCCGATTCAGTGATCGCGCGCAGGGTTTCGTCGGAAAGGCCGAGGTCGGCAAATTTCATAGGGTCATCATGTCCGGAAAATTGAGGTCGCACGGCGTCCCACGCCAGCCCGCGCTGCGGCGCCCTTGCGGAACTACCAGCCGAAAGTCAAGAAAAGCTGGCGAAAATCGCCGATTAATCGTCGTCGCGCACCGCGACCATCAGGCGGAACTTGTCGATTTCGCATTTGGCACCGGTTCGTGCGTGAATCTCGTCGCGATCCTCGCAAAGCTGGCCGTCCTCGTTACCCTTCATGTAGAAACCGGCATAGAAATCGAGCGCGCGGCAACCGCGGTTGAGCTGCGCGCGCAATCGCTGCCTCTGCCGCGTGATCAGGTCGATGCTGTCGCGCTGAACCGCCTGCATTCCGATGATGTTGCGCATCGCGACGCATTTCGGCGCCCTTTTTTCTTTCCAGACGATCGGCGGCGCTTCGCGCTTGCGCTGCGGCTCGCCGGGGCTTGCCGCGAAATTGGTGAGCGACGATCGCTGCGCCGGTACGCGGATGATCAACTGCTGTTCGATGATGACCTGGAACCACGGAGCGCCGGCGCTTTCGGGCATGGGCACCATCGCGGCGATCGGCTCGGGCGGCGCTATCGGCGCCTCCGTGTCGGCCGCGGGTGCCGCGGCCACCAGGAACAGGGCAAACGCTGCCGTCACTGCGCGTCGGGCGCCCCCTCGGCGCGCTGACAAAAACCGTTGTTCACCCTTGGCTCCCGAACCCGATGCTGGCTGGACGCGCGGGCTTCACTCGTCCATGGCCTCCCCAATAGCGATCATGATTGAACAGCAAATGAACTGTTGTCGACCCATTTTGACGATCCGTCACCTCGTTCGCGAATGTCCGCGCCGATGACGCGGCCCCCGACGCCCGACCTGCTGGCACAGCTTGCCGCCCTGCTCGGCCCCAAGGGCTTCGCGACCGACGACGACAGCCTCGCGCCCTGGCTCACCGACTGGCGCGGCAAATATCACGGCCGCGCCGCCGCGATGCTCTCCCCCGCCACCACCGCCGAAGTCGCCGCCGTCGTCCGGCTTTGCGCCGAAGACGGCGTCGCCATCGTTCCTCAAGGCGGCAACAGCGGTATGGTCGGCGGCGCGACCCCCGATGCCAGCGGCATGCAATTGCTGCTCAGCACGCGCCGCATGAACCGCGTCCGCACCATCGATCGCGCGGCGGGACTCGCCGTGGCCGAAGCCGGCGTCATCCTCGAGAATTTCCACAATGCCGTACTGGCGGAGGGGTTCCGGTTTCCGCTGACCCTCGGCGGCAAGGGGTCGGCGACGATCGGCGGGCTGGTATCGACCAATGCCGGGGGCACCCAGGTGCTGCGCCACGGCACGATGCGTGCCCTCGTCGCGGGGGTCGAGGCGGTGCTGCCCGACGGCCAAGTCTTCGACGGACTGACGCCGCTAAAGAAGGACAATCGCGGCTATGACCTGCGGCACCTGCTGTGCGGGGCGGAGGGGACGCTGGGCATCGTCACCGCGGCGACGCTGCGCCTCGTCCCCGCCGCACAGGACCGCGCGACCGCATGGATAGGCCTCGAAAGTCCCGACAAGGCGCTGCTCCTGCTGCGCCGGCTCGACGCAGCGATCGGCGCCCCGCTCGAAGGCTTCGAGATCGTCCCGCACGGCTGCCTGGACGCGGTGCTGCGCCACATCCCGCAGACGCGCCACCCGCTGGGCGGCGACTGCCCTTGGTATGCACTGGTCGAACTCGCTGGCGACAAGGCCGACGACCTGTCGTCGCGGCTTGAGACCCAACTCGCCATCGCGCTGCAGGCCGGGCTGATCGACGATGTCGTGATCGCCAAGAACGACCGCGAAAGCGACGATTTCTGGCGGCTGCGCGATTCGATCTCGGAGGCCGAGCGTGCCGAGGGGCCGGCGATCCAGCACGACGTCAGCGTGCCGGTCGACCTGATGCCGCGCTTCATCGCCGACAATCCGGCGCGCCTCGCCGCCGCCTTCCCCGGCGCCCGCGCCCTGTCCTTCGGCCATCTTGGCGACGGCAACGTCCATCATCATGTCCAGCCGCCCGCCGGGATCGACGGCCGCGCCTGGATCGCCGCGCATGGCGAGGACGCGAGCCGCCTCGTCTACAGCCATGTCATCGAACTCGGCGGCTCGCTTTCGGCCGAACATGGTATCGGGCAGATGAAGCGCGACCTGTTCGCCGCGCTCGACAGCCCGACCCGCCTCGCGGCGCTGCGCGCGATCAAGGCAGGGCTCGACCCTGCCGGCCTGTTCAATCCGGGCAAGCTGATCGGCTAGGCCCGCAACCGTCCCCCTTGCGTCGCGGCGCGCAGCCCAATAAGGCGCGCAATCGCATTTTTTCGCCCGCCGGTGCGGGTGTTCAGTTCGGAGTTTTATCATGGCCACTGCGCCCGCCGCCAATCTGCCGCTTTTCTACAAGGATCTGGTTCCGCTCTCGAGCGTCGATCACGCCAATTTCCATGCCCGCTCGCTGGACAAGGCCGACTTCCTGATCAACCAGCATGCGGTGCCGCTGACCTCGGACGAATTCGTCTCGGCGAGCCGGTTCTACCCGATCGTCTTTTCGGCCGGCGACAATCCGGTGCCGCTTGCGCTGATGGGCCTTAACGAAGGCGTCAACACTTTCGTCGACGACGAGGGCAAGCTGATCAACCCGGTCTATGTCCCGGCCTATGTCCGCCGCTACCCGTTCCTGCTCGCCAAGCTGCGCCCCGACACCGACGAACTGTCGCTGTGCTTCGACCCGACCTCGGGCGCCGTCGGCGAATTCGAAGAGGGCGATGCGCTGTTCGCCGGCACCGAACCGACCGATCCGACCAAGGCGGTGCTCGAATTCTGCAAGAATTTCGAGGAAGCGGGTCAGCGCACTGGCGTCATGATGGACGAGCTGAAAAAGGCCGACCTGCTGATGGACGGCGAAGTCAGCATCCAGCCCGAAGGCAGCGACAAGCCCTTCATCTACCGCGGTTTCCAGATGGTCGACGAGAACAAGCTGCGCGAACTGCGCGGCGACGTGCTGCGCAAGATGATGCAGAACGGCATGCTCGGCCTGATCTTCGCGCACCTCTTTTCGCTGCAGCTGATGCGCGAAGTCTTTGCCGAGCAGGTCAAGGCCGGCAAGGTGCCGTTGATTTCGGAAGCCCCGCTCGTCTGAGGAATTGAACCCGATGGCCACCATGTCGACCGGCGCCCCGCGCTACACGAAGGTGGCCATCTGGCTTCATTGGGCGATCGGCCTCGCGGTGATCGCCAATATCGGCCTCGCGATGCTGACCGAGGATATGCCGCGCGAAACACATCGGGCGGCGATGTCGATCCACAAGGCGCTCGGCATCGCGATCCTCGGCTTGACGGTGCTGCGTATCCTCTGGCGGCTCGGCCACAAGCCGCCACCGCTGCCCGCCGCGACTCCCGCCTGGCAACGGCCGGTCAGCAAGCTCGTCCATTTCCTTTTCTACGCGCTGCTTATCCTGCTGCCGCTATCGGGATGGGTCTGGATGTCGGCCGCCGACCGCCCGATCGACTTCTTCGGCCTGTTCACCGTGCCGTCGATCGCCAGCCCCAGCAAAAGCCTCGCCGACACGCTGCACGAACGGCATGAAGTGCTGGGTCTCGCGATGCTCGCCCTCGCCGCGATCCACGTCCTCGCGGCGTTGAAGCACCAGTTCGTCGACCGCACCGGGCTGATCGGGCGGATGAATCCCTTTTGACCGCCGCGTCGGCGGGGTCAGAAATCGATCGCCAGTCCCTTGAGTTCCCAGTCGCCATAGCGCACGGGGTTGCGGCCGCCGGGCTGGTCCTCGGCCTTTTCCTCGCGGATCGGTTCGGGCGCCGGAACCGGGGCGTTGGTCCAGCCTTCGGGCGCTTTCACATGCGCGGGGCGCTTGGCCGCGCGCGGCGTGCCGCCGATGGTCTCTGCTTGGCTGTTTTCGGTCATGACGCCGATGTTATAGGAGTTTCCGTGCCCCACGCCAACCGCCCCCGTACCGGATTCCGCCGTCATGGCTGACCGTCGTCCCCGCCGCCCCCGCGGCGCGCATCAGGCCGACCCGCCGGGCACCGCGACGCGCAAGGCGGCGCTGCGCCTGATCGACGCGGTGCTGCGCCGCGGCGACCCGCTCGACCTCGCCGCGCATGCTGCGACGCAGGGCCTGCCGCCGCCCGACCGCGCCTTTGCCGTGGCGATCGTCTCCGAAGCGCTGCGGTGGATGAGCGACATCGACATGCTCATCGACGGCGCGACCGCCCAGCCGCTGCCCGACGACGTCAAGTCGCGTGCCGTGCTGCGGATCGCGCTGGCGCAGTTGCTGGTGCTGAAAAGCCCGCCGCACGCCGTCGTGTCGACCGCGCTGCCGCTCGTCGACGGCGGCCCGCGCCGCCTCGTCCATGCGATCCTGTCGCGCGCGCAGCAGGAGGAATGGCAGCTGCCCGAAAGCGCGAGCCTGCCGCCGGCCACCGCCGAACGCTGGGCCGCTTTATGGGGCGACGCCTTCGTCGCCGCCGCCGAAACCGCATGGAGCGCTCCGCCGCCGGTCGACCTCAGCTTCGCCGCCGCACCCGACGCGGCCGGCTGGGAGGGCGCGCAGTCGCTCGCCCCGCATCACCTTCGCCTGCCCCGCGGCCACGCGATCGAAACTCTGCCCGGTTTTCGCGAAGGCGGCTGGTGGGTCCAGGATCTCGCTGCCACCCTGCCCGCGCGGCTGCTCGGTGCTGGCGAGGGCCGCTCGGTGCTCGACCTCTGCGCCGCGCCGGGCGGCAAGACGATGCAGCTCGCCGCCGCCGGCTGGTCGGTCCTCGCGGTCGATTCGAGCGCCAAGCGCCTCGCGCGGCTCGAGGAGAATCTCGACCGCACCGGCCTGCACGCCGCCGTCGTCCAGGGCGATATCCGCAAATGGCAACCCGGCGAGGCCGCCGACGCGGTGCTGCTCGACGCGCCCTGTTCGGCGACCGGCATCTTCCGCCGCCACCCCGATGTGCTTCACCGCATCGAGCCGCGCCAGATTGCCGAAATGGCCGAATTACAGGCTGAACTGCTCGGTCGCGCCGCGCCATGGGTGAAGCCGGGCGGGGTGCTCGTCTACGCCACCTGCTCGCTCGAACCCGCCGAGGGCGAGGAGCGGATCGCCGCCTTCCTGGCCGATCATCCGGACTGGACCATCGACGCCGCACGCGCCGACGAACTTCCCGCGGGAATCGCCCCGACCGAACAGGGCTTCATCCGCACCCTTCCCGGGATGCTGGCCGAAGCCGGCGGCCTCGACGGTTTCTTCATCGCGCGGTTGCGGGCGCCCTAGGCGGCGCGGCGCGACAAGCGGTACAGCGCGAGTTCGCCATAATCCTTGGCGAGCCGCACCTTGCCGACATAGTCGCAGTCGAACTCGCGCGCGTCGCCAAGCGCGAGCATCGCCGCCATCGGCTGGGTGCAATAGATTTGCCCGACTAACGTCACCGGCTCGATCCGCGCGGTGCGCGTGACTTCGGTGCCGTACCATAGTTCGTTGCCAACCACCGGGTCCTGCCCGCGATAGATCGGCCCGAAGTGAATGCCGGTGCGCATCCCCGCCTGATGGCCTTCGAGCCCCAGTCCGGCGGGCAACACGTCGAGCCGCTCCTGCATGTCCAGCGCGATCCACGCCGCGACCGCGGGGTCCGAAATGATCGCATAGACGGCATCGCCCCAGGTGTTGCGGAACAGCACCGCCTCGCCATATTCGTCGAGCACCCGCCCGATCCCGCCCATCACCTCCTGTGCAAAGATCGGCAACTCCGCCTCGCCAAGCTTTGAAAACCCGGCAAAATCGGCGAACAGGATCGCATAAAGCCCGCGCCGCGTCCCGTCGGGCGGCTTGGGCGCCGGCGGGAACTCCAGCGACCGGTCGAGTCCGCCGACCGCGATCGCCACCGTGCGCCCGCCATGCGCCTGCCACAGCGCGATATCGGCGTTGGTCCCGGCGATCGCATCGGCGCTGCGCGCCGTCACCGCGGGGTCGACGACCGCGAACTGGATCGCTTCGCTTTCCAGTTCGCGCGCGCGCAACCGGGCGAGCCCCATCGCGGTGTGCGAGCCGAGGATGAACTGGCAATCGTCGCTGACGAAGCGGGTGTTGCTCGCGAAATGGACCATCGCCGCCGCGTCGCGGCAATGGACATAGCGCGCGACCCATGCCTCGCCGCCCGACCGCACCGACTGCGCGATAAAATCCTCCTCGGCGAAGGGCAGGATGATCGTCAGGTCGATGCCGCGCGCGATCGCCTCCTCGGCAAAGATGATGTCGGCACCGCAGGCAAGCGGGCCGATCAAGGCCGACAAGGGCTGCGCATCGAGCGCGGCGGCGATCGCGCGCCGCGCGCCGGCTTCGCCCTCGCCGCCGGCCCGGAACATGCGCCCGCAATAGACGCCGACCGGCGGCGGGCGCAGCAGGTCGACGATCGCCGCCGCGCTGGCGGCCTCGATCGCACCGCTCTGCGCCAGCCGCGCGAATTGCCGGCACGTCGAGGCGCGATCCCCGGCGCGCGCGCTGGCCATCATATCGACCGCCTGCGCGTGACGCAGCGCCTCGTCGCCGCGCCCGAGCAGCAGCAGCGCCTCGATCAGCGTCACCGCGTCCCAATAATCGCCCGCCGCCCCCGCCGCCGCGATCGGCTCGGCGAGCGCGGCGCCGCGCGCGCGGTCGCCGAGCAGCGCGAACAGGCTCGCTGCGTTGATCGCCGGGAAGGTCGCGCCCGACACCTCCCACGCGTGATGATAGGCGGCGGCGGCCTTTTCGAGCCAGGGCCGCCGTTCGTCGGCGCGCTGGTCGAAGGCGCGGTCCTTCCAGATCCGCCCCGCTAGCGCGAGGCTGTCGACGTCACCCGAACCGGCGAGATCGAGCGCCTCGTACAAATGCATCGCGCCCAGGCTGTCGCCCGATGCGGCGAGCGCGCGCACCATCAGGTAGCGCAATCGCGGGCTGTCGATGCCCGCGCGGCGCGCGGCGGCGGCGCAGTCGAACGCGCTCAACGCATCGCCCTGCCCCAGCCGGTGCGCGACCTCCGCCTCGCTCGCGGCGCAGTCCGGCGCTGCGCCTTCGCTCATTGCGCGGCGGCTTCGGCCGATTTCAGCAATGCGACATTCGCCTTTTCGATGCCCGAAAGCTGCACATTGTCCGTGACCGGCTTGTACCAGCCGAACTGGCTGAAATGCGCGCGCAGGCTGGCGTCCTTGAAGCGGAAGCCGTTGCGCGCGAAAATCTCGTTGCGCGCGATCCGCAGTTCGAGCGCGCTGTAATTGCCGAGTTCGTCCGCCGACAGCAATCGCTCGCTGCTGTCCGGGATGACGACCCCGCTACCGCCGACCCCGGTCGGCATCGGCCCGGCGGGAAGCGACGACGCCCCCGCGCCGGGTGCCGGATCGGAGTTCGCCCCGTCGAGCACGCGGATCAGTTTGCGGAACATATAGCCCGTGGTGCCGTCGCCCTTGCGCACGCGCCACCAGCTACCGCTTTGCTGATAGGTCAGGAACTTCTCGCCCTCGAGCACCTTGCCGAGGATCGCCGACTGCGACGAGGCTTGCGCACGGATGTTGGTGAAACCTTCGGGATCGTTGATCACCGCGGCGAGGACAAAAGCCTCAACCGGCGCCGCACCATCATCTGCCGTTTCCGGGGCCCCCGCGACGGCGGCGCTGCCCGATCCGGAGCCGTCGCTCACCGTCGTCCGCATCGGCGTCGGCTGCAGCAGCCACCAGAGCAGGCCCGCACCCATGACCGCCGCCGCGCCCAATATCCACGGCAGTGGCGAGGACCGCGGCGCCGTCGGCTCGGCGGGCGCGGAATAGGCGGCGGGCGCCGGGGCGGGCGTGGGTGCCCGGACGGGAACAGGCGCCGCCGGCGGCGCGTCCACCGGTGCCCGTCCGCACAACTCCTCCAGACTCATCAGCACCTTGCGCCAGCCGCTATGGTCGGCCTCGCCATGCCAGTCGGCGAGTTCGGCGAACTGGATCTGGTTGAACGGCAGCGGCGGCATGACGTCATCGATCGCGGTCTGCACCAGCTTCTTCTGGTTGCGCGCGACATCGGCCTCGGCGCGCACCCATTCGGATTTCGCCGATGTGTGCGACCAGACGACGATCGCGGCTTTGGCCATGCCGATCTTCTCGGTGATCACATCGCCATAGGATTTGTGCGGCGGCAGTTCGGCGTCCCACCACACCTCATAACCCGCCGCTTTGACCGCCTGCGCGATTTCGGCCACGCGCGCCTTGTTGTCGCGCGAATAGGAAATGAAGACATCGACCATCGGCTCGCCCCTTGTTGCCGGGCAAGGCTAGCGGGGGTTGGTGCCTATTGCCAGTGCTCGCGGTCACATCCAACCCTCTCCCCGGAAGGGGAGAGGGTTATGAGCTTCAGAACACCGCCTTCGGCGCCGCTTCCTTCATCATCGCCGCGCGCACCATCGGGATCGGCGGGCCGCCGTACGAGAGGAATTCGTCGTGGAACGCCTTCCACTTCGTCTTGTCGCCCTTGGTCCAGTCGTCGCGCAGCTTGCGGATCATCAGCTTGCCCATCGTATAGTTAAGATAGGCGGGATCATAGGTGCCGCGCGCCGCCTGTTGCCGCGCATTGCCCTCGTCCTGATAGCATTGGTCCTTGAACAGCTTTTCCGAATCCGCGACCGTCATGCCCTTGGTGTGCAGCCCGATCGCCGACAGATAGCGGCAATCGCGCAGCAGCGCGTTCGACAACTGGCCGATGTGCGTCTCGGGGTCGCCCTCGCCCAGCCCGGCGTCCCACATCATTTCCTCGGTATAATGCGCCCAGCCCTCGGCAAAGGCATAGCCGACGAACAATTTGCCGAAGATGCTCTCGGCGCGGTTCGCATGGAGGAAGTTCAGGAAGTGGCCAGGCCACACCTCATGGACCGAGGTGAACAACAGGTCCTTGCGCCCCGGCACGAAGTCCGCCTGCGTCTGCTTGTCCCACGCCGGGTCGGGCGGCGAGATATAATAGACCGACGGCAGGCCTTTCTCATAGGGTCCGGGAATGTCGATATAGGCGCTGTTCTGCCGGTTGTACGGCGGCGATTCCTCGACCTGCGCCTGTTCGGTGCCCGGGATGCTGACGAGGTCCTTTTCGACGAGGAAGGCGCGCAGCGTCGGCAACTGGCGCCGCGCTTCGGCGACCGGGCCGTCGGCAGGTTTGTCGCTGTTCATCTTCTTCATGCAGTCGGCGATCGTCATGCCCGCGGCATAGGTGGCGCAGGCGGCCTTCAACGCGTCCTGGTTGCGCTTGAGGTCGGCCTGCCCGATCCGTTCGAGTTCGTCGATCGGCGTGTCGACGCCCTCGTTGGTCAGGATCATCTTGGCGAATTTGCCGGCGCCGAGCGCATAGCCGTCGGTCGTGCCCGGCTGCGATCCGACATATTTGGCAAGGTCGGTCATCGCCGCGCCCGCTTTCGCCGCCGCGTCGTCGAACTGCGTCTGCAGCGCTTCGTCCTTGACCGAAGCGAAGGCGGCCTTGGCGTCGCCCTTATAATAGTCGGCAAAGCCGCCGAAACCCGCGGTGCCATATTTGACGAAGGTTGCGGGCAGCGGCAGCTTGAGGTTCGCCTTGATCTGCGCGGCGGCTGCGGGGACCTTTTCGGCATAGGCGATGAACGCCTTCATCCGCGTCGTCGCATCGGCATAAGGCCGCGAGATATAGACATTGGGGTCGAGTGCACCGGTGTAGAAGGCCGGGTTCTTCGCCGCGAAATCGGTATCGCGCAGGAAGAACAGCTGTCCCTCGGCGACCTTGACCAGATAGTCGCGCTCGAATTTCTCGGCGTCGGTCATCGCGCCGTCGAACGCCTTGGCGTCGGCGATCGCCTTTTCCAGATACGCCGCCTGCTTCTCCAGTCCCGCGGGCGACCAGTCGGGCAGTTGCCCATCGAACTCATGCTTGCCCTGATAGACCGCAAAATTCGGGTTGAGCGGGAAATAGCCCTCGATGAAGCCGTCGCGAAACTGGGTCCAGCTCTTGGCGCCGGTCGCCGACGCCGACTTGTTGTCCGACGCGTTGCAACCGGCCAGGACGAACAGCGTCGCGGCCATGGCGACCCCGCCGAAGCGAGCGAATTTGCGTGTCATATCTTGAAACTCCCCGATGACGATGGCGGGTTTCTGCCACCATGACCGGCATGTGACACCTGCTAATCGACGAACGGCAGACCTATGCGGTCTGGACAGCGGGGAAAAGCCGGTTAGGGCGGATCGCAATGGCAACGATCCTCCCGCCCGACGCCGACGAACCGGCGATGCCCGAAACCCCGTCCAGGGCCCCCTCCCCGCTCAGTTTCGTCGACTACCGATATTTCTGGCTCGCGCGCTTCACCGCGGTGATGGCGACGATCGCGATGGTCGTGGTCATCGGTTACCAGCTTTACGACACCGCGCGCACCGATTACGGCATGTCGATCAAGGAGGCGTCGTTCCAGCTCGGCCTGCTCGGGCTGTTCCAGTTCGTGCCGCTCGCGGTGCTCACCCCGGTCGCGGGCTGGGTCGCCGACCGTTTCGAACGGCGCAGCGTCGCGATCTTCTCGAACCTGATCGACCTCACCATCGCCGCCGCGCTCGGCTGGTTCACTTATACCGACGGACTCACCCTGCCCCTGCTCTTCGGCCTCGCCGCGCTGCACGGCGTCGCGCGCGTCTTTTCGGGTCCGGCGATGAGCGCGATCGCGCCGAACATCGTGCCCCCCGCCGTGCTGCCGCGCGCGATCGCGATGAGCAGCATCGCCTGGCAGTCGGCCTCGGTGATCGGCCCCGCCGCGGGCGGATTGATCTACGCGGCCCATCCGACCTCGGTCTATATCTTCGCCGCCGTGCTGCTCGCTATCTCGGCCTTCACGATCAGCCGCGTCCGCCCCGTGCTGCCGCCGCCGGTCGAGGTGCGTCGTCACCCGTTGCGCGAAATGCTCGACGGGCTGCAATTCACCTGGCGCGAGCGATTCCTGCTCGGCACGATCACCCTCGACCTGTTCGCGGTGATCCTGTCGGGCGCGACCGCGCTGCTGCCGGTGTTCGCGCGCGACATTCTCCACAGCGACCTCATGGAAAATGCCACCATGCTCGGCCTGTTGCGCGCCGCCCCCGCGGTCGGCGCCGCGATCGTCGCATTGGGCCTCGCCTGGCGCCCGATCGAGCGCAATGTCGGGGTGAAGATGCTGTGGGCGGTCGTCGCCTTCGGCGCCGCGACCATCGCCTTCGGCCTGTCGACCAACCTCTTCCTGTCGCTCGCGATGCTGGCGTTGCTCGGCGCCGCCGACATGTTCTCGGTCTTCGTGCGTGGCACGCTGATCCAGCTCAACACCCCCGACCATATGCGCGGCCGCGTCAGCGCGGTGTCGGGCCTCGCGATCTCGGCTTCGAACGAGCTCGGCGAAATGCGCGCCGGATCGATGGCAGCTGCCTTCGGCCCGATCACCGCGATCGTCTTCGGCGGCGCGGCGGCGATCGGCGTCACCGCGCTCTGGGCATGGATATTCCCCGAACTGCGCCGCGCCCGCACCTTCGAACCGCAGTTCAAACAGGCCGCCTGACGCATTTCCGCGCCCGTCCGAAAGCGCGAAATCAACTCGTCGCAAACTGCCTTCCTTTCGCCACAAAGTGATTGTCAATTTATTTAGTTGAATTATCTCGGTTGCACCCGTCACCGCGGTTTCCTTCCTTCATCCGATGGAGATCCAGAGATGCACACCACGCTGATACGCCACAAAATCCTGACGATTCCGGGCCTCGACAACAGCGGCCCGCGCCATTGGCAGAGCCTGTGGGAACATAAATTCGCCGACTGCGAGCGAGTCGACCTCGGCAACTGGGCCGCGCCCGCAAAGGACCAATGGGTCGAACGCATCGCCGACGCGATCGCCGCCGAGGACGAACCGGTGCTGATCGCGGCGCACAGCCTCGGCTGCCACGCCTTCGCCCACTGGTTCGCCCATGCCGGCGGCGTCGCCCGTGCCCGCGTCGCCGGGGCGCTGCTCGTCGCGCCGCCCGACCTCGGCGACCTGCGCCGCGACAGCCGCGTCGCCGACTTCAGCGACGCCCCCGCCTTCACCTCGCGCACCCCGATCGTCGTGGTGGCGAGCGACAATGATCCCTATGCCAAGACCTCGCACGTCTGGCGGCTGTCGCGGCAATGGGACGCGCGCTTCGTCAATGCCGGGCCGTTCGGGCATATCAACGCCGACTCGGGCGTCGCCGATTGGCCTTATGGACAGTATCTGCTCGCATCGTTACAACCCGCGCCCACGCCCGCCCTCGCCGACGAAGCGCTTTGGCTCCGCAGCGGAGACTGGCCCAATCGTCTCGCGCGGCGCGATCCGCGGTTCGACTTCAAGGAAAGCCTGCACCGACCATGAAAGCCAATTCGATCCTCGATACCATCGGCAACACCCCGCACATCCGGGTCGCCAAGCTGTTCCCCGACGCAGAAGTCTGGGTGAAGTCGGAACGCAGCAACCCGGGCGGGTCGATCAAGGATCGCATCGGCCTGGCGATGATCGAGGCGGCCGAGCGTGACGGCAGCCTTCAACCCGGCGGCACCATCGTCGAGCCGACGTCGGGCAACACCGGCATCGGCCTCGCGATGGCCGCCGCGGTCAAGGGCTACAAGCTCGTGCTCGTCATGCCCGAAAGCATGTCGCTCGAACGCCGCCGCCTGATGCTCGCCTATGGCGCGACCTTCGACCTGACGCCGCGCGAAAAGGGCATGAAGGGTGCGATCGAACGCGCGATCGAATTGGTCGAGACGACTCCGGGCGCGTGGATGCCGCAGCAGTTCGAGAATGAGGCGAACATCGACGTCCATGTCCGCACCACCGGCCCCGAAATCCTCGCCGATTTCGCCGACACCCCGATCGACGCGCTGATCACCGGGGTTGGCACCGGCGGCCATATCACCGGCGTTGCGCAATTTCTGAAAGGCCATTGGCCGAACCTCAAGGTCTTCGCGGTCGAGCCCGTCGCATCGCCGGTCATCTCGGGCGGCCAACCCGGCCCGCATCCGATCCAGGGCATCGGCGCCGGCTTCATCCCGCGCAACCTGCACACCGACCTGCTCGACGGCGTGATCAAGGTCGAGGCCGCCGACGCCAAGGACTATGCGCGCCGCTCGGCGACCGAGGAAGGCATGCTCGTCGGCATCTCGTCGGGCGCCACCCTTGCCGCGATCGCCCAGAAACTCGCCGAGCTGCCCGCGGGCAGCCGCGTCCTCGGCTTCAACTACGACACCGGCGAACGCTACCTCTCGGTCCCCGACTTCCTCCCGGAAATCTGAGGCACTCCCATGGCGCGCGAAGCGCCCGCAGCAACGACGCCATTGTGGCGCGACCGGTCGGCATGGCTGTTCGCGCTGCTGGCGGTCGGCGCGATCGTCGCGGTGCTCTACGCGAGCAGCCTCGGCGGTCCCGCGCGCTACAGCGTGCACCTGCCTCCCGTCGCGCCGCCCGCCAGCACGGTTCCGGAGGTGCTCCCGATGGAATTGGCGCCGATCGCCGAGGACGACGCGCGCGCCGCCAATGCCAAAATCCCGCTGGTGACCAAGGGTTTCGTCGCGGCGCGACCCTTCGTCTATGCCGGCGACGCCGACAACCGCGGACGCGCGCGCGACTGCCTCGCCGCCGCGATGCTCTATGAGGCGGGCGACGACAACAAGGGCCAACGCTCGGTCGGCCAGGTCATCATCAACCGCGTCCGCCATCCCGCCTTCCCCAAATCGATCTGCGGCGTCGTGTTCCAGGGGTCGGAACGCGTCACCGGCTGCCAGTTCACCTTCACCTGCGACGGCGCGTTGGCCCGCCGCTATTCGGATGCCGCGTGGACGCGGGCGCAGGTCAATGCCGAGATCATCCTGTCGGGCGGCACCGACCCGTCGGTCGGCCTCGCGACGCATTACCACACCGACTGGGTGCGCCCCTATTGGAGCGACAGCCTCGAAAAGATCGCGGTCGTCGACACCCATCTCTTCTTCCGCTGGCCCGGCTATTGGGGGACGCCCGGTGCCTTTCGCGGCAACGTCGCGGGGGTCGAGGCACCGGTCGCCAAGATGGCGGCGCTCTCGCCGCTGCACATGGCCGGCCTCCCTGCCGAACTCGCCGCCACCGAGGTCGACCCCGCCGCCGGCGAACCGCGCGTCACCGGTGCCGCGGTGCCCGGCCAGGTGGTCTCGGGCGGGCGCGAGACGATCACCATCACCCTCGACCGCAAGGCGACCCCCGAAAGCTTCGTCACCCTCGCGCTGCGCCTCTGCGGCACCCGCGAATATTGCAAGTTCATGGGCTGGACCAACCCGGTGCTCAAGCCCGAGAGCGAAGCGATGAGCGACATGCAGCGGTCGGCGATGACCTTCTCCTATCTGCGCGACGACAAGGCGGGATTCGAGAAGGCGCTGTGGAACTGCAGCGAGTTTAAGCGCGACGATGTGCGGCAGTGCATGAAGCGGTGATTGGGGCGTAGTCCGGCGACAGCATTGCGGTCGTAGCTCCTCTCCCCTTGAGGGAGAGGATAGCGTAGCTTGCTCCGACAGGAGCTAGCGAAGCTTGGTGAGGGGCTGCGACGTCAGCGGACGCAAAACCCCCTCACAACTGCGCTAGGCAGCAAGCTGCCAAGCCTTCATATCTCTCCCTCAAGGGGAGAGAGGGTCATCCATCCAGCGTCTGCTCCTGCCCGGAACCTGTCCTATGGCCGGATCAGATATTTCTCGCCCGTCCGCTTCGCATTATAGCCCGCGATCACATCGAGGTTCAAAGCCTCGACCAGCGAAATCTCATGGCTGTAATGGCTCTTGAACGTCGTCGTCAGTTCGTCGACCACGCGTTTGCGGAGCCGCATATTGGTCTCCATCCCCGCCTTCTGCAGGAACGGCGTCAGCAGGAAGCCCGACAGCGACCAGGTCAGCCCGAAGCTGCGGTTCAGCACCGTCGGCCCCAGGTCGAGCGCGCCATAGATATAGACCTGCTTGAACGTGTCCGAGCCATAGCGGCTGTACGTCGTCATCCGCTTCACCGCCGCGACCTCCATCGCCGACAATATCTGCCCGGCGAGCTTGCCGCCGCCGATCGCATCGAAACCCAGCGTCGCGCCGGTCTCGACCAGCGCCGCGGTCAGCTGCTCGACGAAATCGTCAGCGCCGCTGTTGACGATATGCGTCGCGCCGATGCCCTTCAAGATTTCGACCTGCGCATCGCTGCGCACGATGTTGACCAGCGGAATACCGTCCTTGGCGCAGATCTTGACGAGCATCTGGCCGAGGTTCGACGCCGCCGCGGTGTGGACGAGCGCGCTATGCCCCTCGGCCTTCATCGTCTCGGTGAAGGCGAGCGACGTCAGCGGATTGACGAAGCAGGAGGCGCCGTCGGCGGGCTCGGTGCCGTCGGGCAGGACCATGCACATCATCGCCGGCAGGCAGCGATATTCGGCATAGATTTCGCCGCCGATCAGCGCGACGGTCTTGCCGACCAGCGCCTGCGCCTCGGGCGACGCGCCCGCTTTCACGACCAGCCCGCAGCCTTCGTTGCCGATCGCCAGCGCATCGCCGACGCGGCCCGTCATCGCGCGCATCCCGGCGGGCGGAATATCGGCGCTGATCACCGGCAGCCCGTCGCGCTCCGACGCCCGCGCGGTCGACATGTCGGCGCCGCCGAACAGCAGGCCGAGGTCCGACGGGTTGATCGGGGTCGCGAGAATCTTGACCAGCACCTCATGCGCCGCGGGTTCGGGCATCGGGCGGCGCTCGAACGACACCTCAAGTTCGCCCTCAGGCTTCACCAGCGTCAGCATCACGAGGTTGGTGTCAGGCAGGTCGGTCATCGCGCGTCTCCCATGGGTTCGGTTTTTCGATGCAACCGAAATAGGCGGACACGGCCGGACTGGCAATCGCGAAGCGCGACGCCCGTGTGGTTTTTGAAGGTAGATATAAGGGATTCCCCTCCCTTTCAGGGAGGGAAGAGAGAAGGCCGCAACCGCCCGGAACCTACCTCGCCCGCGCCCTACTCCGCCGCGACAAACTCCGCTGCCAGCCGCAACGCTTCCGCCGCGAATTCCTTCCGGCAGATCAGCAGGTCGGGCAAATAGGGATTCGCACAATTATACACCAAAGGCGACCCGTCGACCCGGCTGACGTGCAGCCCCGCCGCCGCCGCCACCGCCGCGGGGGCGCAATTGTCCCATTCATACTGCCCGCCGGTGTGGAGATAGATGTCGGCCTCGCCGCGCACCACCGCCATCGCCTTGGCGCCCGCCGACCCCATGCCGAGCAGTTCGGCGCCCATCTTCTCAGCGACGAACACCGCTTCGGCGGCGGGGCGGGTGCGGCTGACCAGCATCTTCGGCGGCACATTCGCCGGTGCGAGCGGCTTCGGCGCCCCCGACGTCAGCGTCAAGCCGAGTCCCGGCAGCGCCACCGCGCCCACCGTCGGCACGCCATCGACCGCCAGCGCGACATGCACCGCCCAGTCGCTGCGCCCCTCGCTATATTCGCGGGTACCGTCGAGCGGATCGACCACCCACACGCGGCTGAACGAACAGCGGGTCACGCTGTCTTTTTCCTCTTCGGACAGGATCGCGTCGTCGGGCCGCGCGGTGCGCAATTCGTGCATCAGCATCGCATTGGCGCGCGCATCGCCGGCGTTGCCGAGCGCCTTGCCCTCGAACTCGCCCGACGCCTGCAACGCGAGCAGGATCACCCCCGCCGCGGTTGCCAGCCGCTCGGCCAGCGCCTCGTCACTTTCATGAATCATCTTTTACCCCAGCAAGCGGTCCACGATCAGGTCCGCCGCCTCTTCGGGGGTCATCGCGGTGGTGTCTATCCTGATTTCGGCGTCTTCGGGCGCTTCGTAAGGGCTGTCGATACCGGTGAAGTTTTTGAGCTGTCCGGCGCGGGCCTTTTTGTAGAGACCCTTGACGTCGCGCTTCTCGGCTTCGACCAGCGGCGTGTCGATGAATATCTCGACGAACTCGCCCGCGGGCAGCATCGATCGCACCATGTCGCGTTCGACCTTGAACGGGCTGATGAACGCGGTGATCACGATCAGCCCGGCGTCGGTCATCAGCTTGGCGACCTCGCCGACGCGGCGGATATTCTCGATCCGGTCGGCCTCGGTAAAGCCGAGGTCCTTGTTCAGCCCGTGGCGGACATTGTCGCCGTCGAGCAGGAAGGTATGCCGGTTCATCCGGTGGAGCTTCTTCTCGACGAGGTTGGCGATCGTCGACTTGCCCGACCCCGACAGCCCGGTGAACCACAGGACGGCGGGCTTCTGGTTCTTCAGCCCCGCATGCGCCTCGCGGCCGATGTCGAGCGCCTGCCAATGGACATTCTGGGCGCGGCGCAGGCTGAAGTGCAGCATGCCCGCCGCGACCGTCGCGTTGGTGAGCTTGTCGATGAGGATGAACCCGCCGAGGCTGCGGTTGTCGCCATAGGCCTCGAACACCAGCGGCTTGTCGGTCGCGACCTCGACGACCCCGATGCCGTTGAGCTCGAGCGTCTTCGCCGCGAGATGGTCTAGCGTGTTGACGTTGATCTCATACTTGGGCGCCTGCACCGTCGCCGAGACGCTCTGCGTCGCGAGCTTCAGCCAATAAGCGCGGCCGGGGATCATCGCCTCGTCGGCCATCCACACGAGCGTCGCCTCGAACCGGTCGGCGACCTCGGGCGGCGCATCGGCGAGCGCGATGACATCGCCGCGCGAACAATCGACCTCGTCGGCGAGGCAGAGCGTCACCGACTGCCCGGCGACCGCTTCGGGCAAGTCGCCGTCGAGGGTGACGATGCGGCTGACGGTCGAGGTCTTGCCGCTCGGCAGGATGCGCACCGCATCGCCCGGCTTGATGGATCCGCCCGCGATGAGGCCGGAGAAGCCGCGGAAGTCGAGGTTCGGGCGGTTGACCCATTGCACCGGCATGCGAAAGGGCTGCTCGACATCGCGCTGCGCGGCAACTTCGACCGCTTCGAGATGCTCGACCAGCGCCGGTCCCTTGTACCAGGGGGTGTTGTCCGACAGCGCGGTGATATTGTCGCCCTTGAACCCCGAGATCGGGATCGCGGTGAAGTGGGTGATGCCGATCTCGGTCGCGAAGGCGCGGTACGAGAGCAGGATGCGCTCGAACACCGCCTTGTCGTAATCGACGAGGTCCATCTTGTTCACCGCGAGCACGATATGGCGGATGCCGATCAGGTGCGCGAGATAGCTGTGGCGGCGGGTCTGGGTCAGCACGCCCTTGCGCGCGTCGATCAGGATCACCGCGAGGTCGGCGGTCGAGGCGCCGGTGACCATGTTGCGGGTATATTGCTCGTGCCCCGGGGTGTCGGCGACGATGAACTTGCGCTTCTCGGTGGTGAAGAAGCGGTAAGCGACGTCGATCGTGATCCCCTGCTCGCGCTCGGCGGCGAGGCCGTCGACGAGCAAAGCGAAGTCGATCTCGCCGCCCTGGGTGCCGACGCGCTTGCTGTCGGCTTCCAAGGCCGCCAGCTGATCCTCGAAGATCATCTTGCTGTCGTAGAGCAGCCGCCCGATCAGCGTCGACTTGCCGTCGTCGACCGAGCCGCAGGTGATGAAGCGCAGCAAGGACTTTTGCTGATGCTGCGCGAGATAGGCGTCGATATCCTCGGCGATGAGCGCGTCGGTGACGTAGACGGGGGCAGCGGGTGCCTCGGGGGGGCTGTCGGTCATCAGAAATACCCCTCCTGCTTCTTCTTCTCCATCGACGCGTCGCCGCCGTCCTTGTCGATCGCGCGGCCCTGCCGTTCCGACGTCGTCGTCAGCAGCATCTCCTGGATCACTTCGCTCAAGGTCGCCGCCTCGCTCTCGACCGCGCCGGTGAGCGGGTAGCAGCCCAAGGTGCGGAAGCGGATCGAGCGGGTCACGGGCACCTCGCCGTCCTTGAGCGGGAAGCGGTCGTCGTCGACCATCAGCAGCAGCCCGTCGCGCTCCACCGTCGGGCGCGGCGCCGCGAAGTAGAGCGGCACGATCGGGATATTCTCGCGCGCGATGTACTGCCAGATGTCGAGCTCGGTCCAGTTCGAGATCGGGAACACCCGGATGCTCTCGCCCTTCGCTTTCCTGGCGTTGTAGAGGTTCCACAGCTCGGGGCGCTGCTTCTTGGGATCCCAGCCATGGCTCGCGGTGCGGAACGAGAAGATGCGCTCCTTGGCGCGGCTCTTCTCCTCGTCGCGGCGCGCGCCGCCAAAGGCGACGTCGAAGCCATGCAAATCGAGCGCCTGCTTCAGCCCCTCGGTCTTCCACATGTCGGTGTGCAAGGGACCATGGTCGAACGGGTTGATCCCCCGCGCCTTCGCCTCGGGGTTCTGGTAGACGAGCAGCTCCATGCCGCTCTCGGCCGCCATCCGGTCGCGCAGCTCATACATCGCCTGAAACTTCCAGGTCGTATCGACGTGGAGCAGCGGGAACGGCGGCGGCGAGGGGTAAAAGGCCTTGCGCGCCAGGTGCAGCATCACCGCGCTGTCCTTGCCCACCGAATACAGCATCACCGGCGCCGCCGCATCCGCCAGCACCTCGCGCATGATGTGAATCGCCTCCGACTCCAAGCGGTCAAGATGGGTCAGGTTCGATGGACTTTGCGGCGTGGGAGACGACAAGCTCCGGTTCCTCTTTATTCGATGACGCTGGATCGGCGACATACGCGCCTATCCGGCGTAGACCATTCCCAAATGGGAGCCACGCGGACGACCGTCCGCGCCGATCGCCCCTAGCCACTCGGCGCGCCGACAGGCAAGCAGTATGGGCTTTGCGGCAAAATAGTCTGGCTTGTGCATCCCCTTCTGTTTGCGGCACCTTCCTGCTAGTCGCAACAACAAGCAGATAGAGGAACATATGCGCGCCACCCCCGATTTCGATTTCGCGCTCGGCGACAATGCCGAGATGATCCGCGAGAGCGCCGCGCGCTTCGCCGACGACAAGATCGCGCCGCTCGCGGCCAGAGCCGATGCCGAGGACTGGTTCCCGCGCGACGAACTGTGGACCGCGATGGGCGACCTTGGCTTGCACGGCATCACCGTCGAGGAAGACTATGGCGGGCTGGGGCTCGGTTATCTCGAGCATGTCATCGCGGTCGAGGAAGTCAGCCGCGCATCGGGCGCGATCGGGCTCAGCTATGGCGCGCATTCGAACCTGTGCGTCAACCAGATCCGCCGCTGGGGCAATGCCGAGCAAAAGGCGAAATATCTCCCCAAGCTGATCTCGGGCGAGCATGTCGGCAGCCTGGCGATGTCCGAAGCCGGCGCGGGCAGCGACGTCGTGTCGATGAAGCTAAAGGCCGAGCGGAAGGGCAGCGGCTATGTCCTCAACGGCACCAAATTCTGGATCACCAACGCGACCTGCGCCGACACGCTCGTCGTCTATGCCAAGACCAGCCCCGAGGCGGGATCGCGCGGGATCACCGCCTTCCTGATCGAAAAGGACATGCCGGGGTTCAGCATCGGACAAAAGATCGACAAGGTCGGCATGCGCGGCTCGCCGACCGCCGAACTGGTGTTCGACGATTGCGAAGTGAGCGAAGAGCAGGTGATCGGCCCCGAAAATGGCGGCGTCGGCGTGCTGATGTCGGGGCTCGATTATGAACGCGTCGTGCTTGCCGGGCTCCAGCTCGGCATCATGCAGGCGTGCCTCGACACCGTGATTCCTTACGTCCGCGAGCGCAAGCAGTTCGGCAAACCGATCGGATCGTTCCAGCTGATGCAGGCGAAGGTCGCCGACATGTATGTCATGCTCCAGTCGGCGCGCTCCTATGTCTACAACGTCGCCAAGGCGTGCGACGCGGGGCAAACGACACGCTTCGACGCCGCCGGCTGCATCTTGCTGGCGAGCGAGAACGCGGTGAAGGTCGCGGGCGAAGCGATCCAGGCACTGGGCGGCGCGGGCTACACCAAGGACTGGCCGGTCGAACGCTATTGGCGCGACGCGAAGCTGCTCGACATCGGCGCCGGAACGAACGAAATTCGCCGTATGTTGATCGGCCGGGAGCTTATTGGGGCGGGCTGAGACCAGCCGAAGGGGGGCTAAATGAGGGGTATTGGCGGCGGGATACGCGGCGCGTGAACTGGCTATGGCTTGCCGCCGCGGCGATGGTCGCATCGGCCCTCACCCATTCGATTCTGGGCGAAAAGCGGCTGATCCAGCCGCTGCTGCGCATCAAGCGCGGCATCCTGCTCGCCGACCTGCCGCGCAAGGTCTTCCGCTTCGCGTGGCACGCGATGGCGGTGCTGATGCTGCTGTCGGCGGCGACGGTCGCCTGGCCGGGCACGCCGCGCGGGCTGATTATCGTCCTCGGCGTCGGCTGGCTGGGAACCGGACTGGTCAACGCCGCGTGTACCGGTGGACGGCACATCATCTGGCCCTTTCTGGCCGGATCGGGGGTGCTGGCGCTGATCGGAGCATGGGCTTGAACGACACGCTGCTGACCGCGATGCAATATTATGGCGCTGGCGCCGCGACGCTGGCGGCGCTCGTCGTCTCGCTCAACCTCGGCCGACGCTGGACCGGCTGGGCGTTCGTGGTGTTCGTGACGAGCAGCATCGCGCTGGTCGCGTGGGGCTTTCTGCAACCCGAGAGCGAGGGCATTGGGTGGCAGAATATCGCGTTGCTGATCATCAACGCGATCGGGGTCTACCGTTATCTGATCCTGAAGGAAAAGCCGGGGGCGGAGCAGCCTCCCGACTAACCGTCATTGCGAGCGAAGCGAAGCAATCCAGGGCGGTTTACGCCTACTCTCTGGATTGCCGCGTCGCTTCGCTCTTCGCAATGACGAGGCTTATCTACCCCCAAACCCGCACGCGTTTGTCGGGCGCCAGATACAGCTTGTCGCCTTCCTTCACGTCGAACGCCTTGTACCAGGCGTCGAGGTTGCGGACCGTCAGCGCGCGGTACATGCCCGGCGCATGGCCGTCGGTCGCGACGCGCGCGCGCAGCGCCTCGTCGCGCATCTTGGTCGCCCAGGTCTGCGCATAGGCGATGAAGAAACGCTGGTCGCCGGTGAAGCCGTCGATCACCGGCGCCTCCTTGCCGTTCAGCGATGCGCGATAGGCGTCATAGGCCGCCTGCAAGCCAGCGACGTCGGCGATATTCTCACCCAGCGTCAGCTTGCCGTTGATCGCGAGGTCGGGAAACGGCTTGTAGGTGTCGAACTGCGCCGCGAGCGCAGCACCCGCCGCGTTGAACTTCGCGAGATCGGCCGGGGTCCACCAGTTGCGCAGCGCGCCAGTCGAATCGAACGCGGCGCCATTGTTGTCGAAGCTGTGGCTGATCTCATGACCGATCACCGCGCCGATCGCGCCATAATTATAGGCGGGATCGGCCTTGGGATTGAAGAAAGGCGGCTGCAGGATCGCGGCGGGGAAGTTGAGCGCGTTCTGGACCGGCAGGTTCACGGCATTGACCGTCTGCGGCACCATCCACCATTCGCCCTTGTCCATCGGCTTGCCGATCTTGGCGAACTGGTGCGCCGTTTCGGCCTTTTCGCCCGCGACGACATTGGCATAGGCATCGTTGCCGACCGTGTAGCTGCCATAATCGCGCCAGCTGTCGGGATAACCGACGCCGACGACGATCGTCTCGACCTTCTTGATTGCTTCCTTCTTGGTGTCGGGCGCCATCCAGTCGATGCCCTCGACCCGCTTGGCAAAGGCACCTTTGATATTGCTCACCATGTCGCCGACTTCGGCCTTCGCCGAGGCGGGGAAATATTTGTCGGCATAGGCCTTGCCGACCGCATCGCCGAGATAGGTATCGAGCGCGTCGAGCGCGCGCTTGTCACGCGCACGCTGCTGCGGCGTGCCGGCCAGCGTCGTGCCGTAAAAGGCGAAATGGACGTTGTCGATCGCGGTCGGCAGCACGTCGCTGTGCGTATTGATCTGGTGGAAAACCAGCCAGTCCTTCCACGCGTCGAGCGGTTCGGATGCGACGAGCGCCGACAGGCCGGTGATCGCCGCTGCGTGATAGGCACCGAACTTGCTCGCGCCGTCCAGTCCGGCACCAGCCAGATAGGCCGACCAGTCGATGCCGGGGGCCTTTTTCGCGAAATCGGCCTTGCTCCACACGCCCGACGATTTGGCGAAATCCTCGCTGTCTTCGCGCGACACATGCGCCTTGGCGATCTTGACCTCGAGATCGTAGATGCGCTTCGCCTTCGCGGCGGCATCGGCCTGCCCCGCAGCGGTCAGCAGCCTGGCGATATAGGCCTGATATTCTGTGCGGATCTTCGCCATCTTGGGATCGGCGGACAGATAATATTCGCGCTCGGGCAAACCCAGCCCGCCTTGCAGCACATAGGGAATGACGTCGCCCGGCGTCGCAAGCCCCTGCGTCACGAAAATGCCGAACAGGTTTTCGGTGTTGAAGTCGGTGGCGTTCAGCGGGTCGACGTCGGCGCGCGTCTGTTCGCCCAGTATCTTCGACAGCGCCGCCTTGTCGGCGATCGCATCGAAGCGCGCGATGTCGGCCGCCACCGGCTTCATGCCCGCGGCATCGATCGCCTTGGTATCGACATAGGCGCGATAAAAGGCCGCGATGCGCGAATTGTTGCTGTCCGCGCCCGGCGCGCCCTTGACGATCGCATCGACCAGTTCGCGGTTGCGCTTTTCGGTTTCGAGCTGCGCCACATAGAAAGCGCCGATGTTCGACCGGTCGGCCGGAATCTCGGTCGTCTTCGCCCAATTGCCGTTGGCGTAAGCGAAGAAGTCGTCGCCCGGCTTGGCGGTGGTGTCCATCGCCGCCTTGCTGATGCCGAGTTCGGTGCCGACGGTATAGGCGGCGCTGCTTGCCTCCTTGCCGCTGGTGCAGGCAACGGGGCCACCGAGGATCGCCGCGGAGGACAGCAGGATGGCGAGGATGGGATGCTTCATGGGGGGAAGGACCTTGTCTGTTTCAAAATATGCCGAAGCGATACGCCTGTGTGCCGATGGTTTCAACGCCAACCGATTTCGGCGTGCGGCGCTTTCCAATCGACGAGCGACCGGCTAACTCCGCCCTTCTGAACGGGAGAGTAATGGACGTGAGCGCACCGGTCCTCGGAACCATGATCAACGCCGATAGCGAAGCCTATCGCGCCAATGCCGCACACAATATCGCGCTGCGGGAGGAACTGCGGGCACGCGTCGCCGAAGCCGGGCTGGGCGGCAATGAAAAGTCGCGCGAGCGCCACACCAGCCGAGGCAAACTACTGCCGCGCGAGCGCGTCGAGCGGCTGCTCGATCCGGGCTCGCCCTTCCTCGAAATCGGCCAGCTGGCCGCGAACGACCTCTACGACGGCGAAGTGCCCGGCGCGGGGCTGATCTGCGGCATCGGCCGCGTGTCGGGGCGCCAGTGCATGATCGTGTGCAACGATGCCACCGTGAAGGGCGGCACTTACTATCCGCTGACGGTGAAGAAGCATCTTCGCGCGCAGGAGATTGCCGAGGCGAACCGCCTGCCCTGCATCTACCTCGTCGACAGCGGCGGCGCGAACCTGCCGCATCAGGATCAGGTGTTTCCCGACCGCGACCATTTCGGGCGCATCTTCTTCAACCAGGCGACGATGAGCGCCAAGCGCATCCCGCAGATCGCCTGCGTGATGGGAAGCTGCACCGCGGGCGGCGCTTATGTGCCCGCGATGAGCGACGAGACGGTGATCGTCCGCAACCAGGGCACGATCTTCCTCGCCGGCCCGCCGCTGGTCAAGGCGGCGACGGGCGAAGAAATCAGCGCCGAGGACCTCGGCGGCGGCGATTTGCACGCGAAGAAATCGGGGGTCGTCGACCATCTCGCCGAGAATGACGAGCATGCGCTGACCATCGTCCGCGACATCGTCAGCCATTTGGGAACCAACGCGGGCTTCGACGTCGCTATCAAGGACCCGCGTCCGCCCAAATATGACGGCGAGGAGCTTTACGGCATCGTCCCGCAGGATGTACGCGCGCCCTATGACGTGCACGAAGTGATCGCGCGCATCGTCGACGGCAGCGAGTTCCACGAATTCAAGGCCAATTACGGCAGTACGCTCGTCTGCGGCTTCGCGCATATCTGGGGCATCCCGGTCGCGATCCTGGCGAACAATGGCGTGCTGTTCAGCGAGAGCGCGGTCAAGGGCGCGCATTTCATCGAACTGGCGCAGCAGCGGCGCATCCCCCTGCTCTTCCTGCAGAATATCAGCGGCTTCATGGTCGGTGGCAAGTACGAAGCCGAAGGCATTGCGAAACATGGCGCAAAGCTGGTGACAACGGTCGCGACGGCGACGGTGCCGAAGATCACCGTGCTGATCGGCGGCAGCTTTGGCGCGGGCAATTATGGCATGTGCGGGCGCGCCTATTCGCCGCGTTTCCTGTTCACCTGGCCCAATGCGCGAATTTCGGTGATGGGCGGCGAACAGGCGGCGAGCGTGCTGGCGACGGTGCACCGCGATGCGGAGAAGTGGACGGCGGAGGAGGCCGAGGCCTTCAAGGCGCCGATCCGGCAAAAGTACGAGGATGAGGGCAATCCCTATCATGCCACGGCGCGGCTGTGGGACGATGGGATCATCGACCCGGCGCAGACGCGCGATGTGCTGGGGCTGGCCTTCGCGGCGACGCTGAACGCGCCAGTGGAAGAGCGCGGGTTCGGCGTGTTCCGGATGTAATTCGGCGAGGGGGGCGGAAATGACACGAGACTATCACGGCGTGATGAACGCCGCGGTCGACCTGGAGCAGTTTCGGGGATTTCTTACAGTCGAGGAAGAAAAGCAGCAGCGAGAAGCCACGGGTCGTTTCAATTCGGCGCGTAATCGCTTCGTCTATGACGCGCTGAGGGGGGGCGAGGAACCGGAAGCGGTGAAGCGCGGCGTCGAAGCGGAAATCGGCGCCATGATCGCCGCCGACGACTATAGGGCGGCGACATATCATTTCGTCCGCGACGAACTGTTCGCGCGGATCGACCGTGAAGCTGGCAAGCGGCCTTGGGTCCGTTCGATGTGGCGCTGGTCGCCGACCGCCTTGGGGGTGCTGTTGGCATGCATCTATTTCGGGGTGCGGCTAGCCAGCGGGGTGACCATCGACCAGCCCGAAACGAGCAAGCAGGGTTTGATCCAGCGCGCGGCCGCCTTCGAAAAGGCGGCGACCTACAACGAGTGGATCAACACCGATACCCGGCGTGGCGGCTGGTTGAAGGGTCTATTGCTCTGGCCGATCGAGCCGTCGGAAGCGGAAATCAAGGGTGCCCGCGAGTTCGCATCGCTCGCGCTCGAAGGATATGACGTGTTGTCGGAACGAGGCGAAATCTGCGGGACCTTGGCAGCGGGACCTAGCGATCAACTGTCTGCGGAACAGATCGCGTTCACGAGCGATATTGCAGAGCACATCCAACGCGACGGCACGGCGTGGCAGGCGCCACCGGTCATGACTATTCTTCAGCCGATCAGGACAAAATATCCGTGCTAAGGGCTCATCGATGATCAACTCCCTCCTCATCGCCAATCGCGGCGAAATTGCCTGCCGTATCATCCGCACCGCGCGCGAGATGGGAATTCGGACCGTCGCGGTCTATTCGGAGGCCGACGCGAAGGCGCTGCATGTGCGCGAGGCCGATGAGGCGGTGCATATCGGGCCGTCGCCGGCGCGTGAATCCTATCTGATCGGTGAGAAGATCATCGCCGCCGCGAAGGCTACCGGCGCCGAGGCGATCCATCCCGGTTATGGGTTCCTATCGGAGAATGCCGAGTTCGCACAGGCGGTTGCCGATGCCGGGCTCGTGTGGGTCGGCCCCAAGCCTTCGTCGATCACCGCGATGGGCCTCAAGGACGCGGCCAAGAAGCTGATGGCCGAGGCCGGGGTGCCGGTGACGCCGGGCTATATGGGCGAAAATCAGGACCCCGCCTTCCTCGCCGAACAGGCCGGGCAAATCGGCTACCCCGTGCTGATCAAGGCGGTCGCCGGCGGCGGCGGCAAGGGGATGCGCAAGGTCGAAGCCGCGGCCGATTTCTTCGACGCGCTCGCCTCGTGCCAGCGCGAGGCGGCGGCGTCGTTCGGCAACGCCCATGTGCTGATCGAGAAATATATTCTGACCCCGCGCCATATCGAGGTGCAGGTCTTCGGCGACACCCACGGCAACGTCGTCCATCTGTTCGAGCGCGACTGCTCGCTCCAGCGCCGTCATCAGAAAGTGATCGAGGAAGCCCCTGCCCCCGGCATGGACGACGCGACGCGCGCCGACCTCTGCGACGCCGCGGTGCGCGCGGCAAAGGCGGTCGACTATGTCGGCGCCGGCACGATCGAGTTCATCGCCGACGCCAGCGAAGGCCTGCGCGCCGACCGCATCTGGTTCATGGAAATGAACACGCGGCTCCAGGTCGAGCATCCGGTGACCGAGGAAATCACCGGCGTCGATCTGGTCGAATGGCAGCTGCGCGTCGCATCGGGCGAGCCGATTCCGCTGACGCAGGACGAGCTGGCGATCAACGGCTGGGCGATGGAAGCGCGGCTTTACGCCGAGGATCCCGCCAAGGGCTTCCTGCCCTCGATCGGCACACTCGAACTGTTCCAGCTTCCCGAACAACTCGGCCGCGTCGACACCGGCGTCTATGAGGGCGCCGAAGTGTCGCCCTTCTACGACCCGATGATCGCCAAGGTCATCGCCTGGGGCGAGGATCGCGAGGAAGCGCGCGAACTCTTGTCCGAAATGCTCGAGGACAGCGCGATCTGGCCGGTGAAGACCAATTCGGCCTTCCTGATCAACGCGCTCGACCACCCCGATTTCGTTGCGGGCAGCGTCGATACCGGGCTGATCGGCCGCGACGGCGACAGCATGACCGCCGAGCCCGAGCCGTCGGCGCAGGCGCTGACCAACGCCGCGATGGCGATGACGCCGCGTGTCCTGCAGGCGGGCTTCCGTCTCAACGCGCCCGATGTGCGCAGTGCCCCCTTCCTGCTCGACGGCAAGCGCGTCGAGGTGATGCTCCACGGCCCCGGCGCTGAAGAACCCGCCCCCGCGATGCTCGTCGCCGAGGCGGGATCGGTGTGGCAGCTCACCCCATGGCGCGCCGCGGGAAGCACCGGCGGCGCGGCGGGTGACGGCGCGATCCTCTCGCCGATGCCCGGCAAGATCATCGCGGTGGAGGTCGCCGCGGGCGACACGGTGACCAAGGGCCAGAAACTGCTGACGCTCGAAGCGATGAAGATGGAGCACAGCCTGACCGCGCCCTTCGACGGGGTGGTCGCCGAACTCAATGCGGTGGCCGGCGCGCAAGTGCAGGTCGAAGCGCTGCTGGTGCGGATCGAGAAGGAAGAAGGCTGATGGCCGGCAAATATTTCGACGAATGGGCGATCGGCGACACGCTGGCGCACGACATCCGCCGCACGGTGACCGAGACCGACAATCTGCTGTTCACGGTGATGACCCACAATCCACAGCCGCTGCACCTCGACGTCGAGGCGGCGAAGGCGTCGGAGTTCGGGCAGATCCTCGTCAACGGCACCTTCACCTTCAGCCTGATGGTCGGGCTGTCGGTCGGCGACACGACGCTCGGCACGCTGGTCGCCAATCTCGGTTACGACAAGCTCGTCATGCCCAAGCCGGTGTTCATCGGCGACACGCTTCGCGCCGAATCCGAAGTCGTTGGTCTCAAGGAGTCCAAATCGCGGCCGAATGCGGGTATCGTGACCTTCCTGCACCGCGCGATCAACCAGCGCGACGAAATCGTCTGCCAGTGCGAACGCTCCGCGCTGATCAAGAAGAAGAACTGATTTTTCCGTTCGGTTCGAGCGAAGTCGAGAACCGTTTGCCCTTCGCGCGTCTCGACTTCGCTCGACACGAACGGCATAGGTGATGGCATGAGACTCCGCTCCCTCCTCTTCGTCCCCGGCGACCGGCCCGAACGCTTCGCCAAGGCCGCCGCCTCGGGCGCCGACGCGATCATCCTCGACCTTGAGGATTCGGTGTCGCTCGCGAACAAGGATGCCGCCCGCCACGCGATCGCCGACTATCTGGCGGGCACCCGCGAGGTGATCACCTTGGTGCGCGTCAATCCGCTCGACGGCCATCTGACCGCCGCCGACGTCGCCGCGATCATCGCCGCGCGCCCCGACGCGATCATGCTGCCCAAGGCCGAAGGCGCCCCCAGCATCCAGCAACTCGACACGATCATGCGCAGCGAATCCGCCGACGATGCGTCGCTACCAGCGATCCTGCCGATCGCCACCGAAACCCCGGCCGCCGTCTTCACCCTCGGCAGCTACCGCGAAGTGAAGGATCGGCTCGTCGGACTGACCTGGGGCGCCGAAGACCTGCCCGCCGCGATCGGCGCGACGACCAGCCGCGAAGCCGACGGCAGCTATACCGCGCCCTATGACGTCGCCCGCGCGATGACGCTCTTCGCCGCGCACGCCGCGGGCACCGCCGCGATCGACACCGTCTTTCCCGCGATCAAGGACGAAGCCGGCCTCGCCGCTTATGCCGCGCGCGCGCGGCGCGACGGTTTCACCGGCATGATGGCGATCCATCCGTCGCAGGTCGGCCCGATCAACGCCGCCTTCACCCCCGCCGCCGAGGAAGTCGCGCGGGCGCAGGCGATCGTCGACGCCTTTGCCGCCAATCCCGACGTCGGGGTGCTGCAGGTCGACGGCAAGATGGTCGATGCCCCGCATCTAAAGCAGGCGCGGCATATCCTGTCGCTGGCGGACTAAAGAACTTCGCACCCAATCTCCATTGGTGTCGAGCGAAGTCGAGACACCCTGAAGGCGGGGGTTTCCCAAGCGTGTCTCGACTTCGCTCGACACAAACGGGAATTTAGGCCGGCTTTCGCCCGAACGGCCGGTGCCGCCTGATCCAGGCCTTGCCCTTGTGCCAGTTCTTGCGCATCCCGCGCTCGGGGATCGCATCGAACATCGCGTCGGGGCTTTCGGGGTCGAGCAGTTCATGCTCGGCGATATATTGGTCGAACGGCCCCGGTTTGGTCAGGTCGAGCAGTTCGAGCGTCCGCCCTTCGCTCCCGCGTAACGCCTCGATCGCCGCAACCAGCGACCCGCTGCCTTCGAACGCGCGGCCGACCTCGCTCGGCTCGACCCCCAGATGCTCGGCGATCAGCGACTCGCGCAGCCGGCGGATCGTCGGCTCAACCCCGGTGTTCGCCGCCAACGCGGCATCGATCGTCACATCGCATTCGCTGTCGAGCCCCATCGAGCGGTTGTTCATGTTCGCCGACCCGACACGGATCATTCGGTCGTCGACGATCGCGGTCTTGGCATGGACATAGATGGCCTCGCCCCCCTCGGTATGCGGGACATAGACGCGCAGCCGGTCGCCATGCTTCGCCTTCGCGATTTCGCGCACCAACTGCACGCGCGCGGCGTCCATCGCCATCTGCTCCAGCCAGCCGTCAGCCTGCTTCGGCATCACCAGCACAAATTCGGGCGGATCGTCCTCGTTCAGCCGCTCGGCGATCGCGGCAGCGATCTTGGCGCTCGTGAAATATTGATTTTCGAAATAGATGAAGCGCTGCGCCGCCGCGATCATGTCGAGATAGAGCTGCTCGATCTCGCGGATTTCCTCATAGCCGTCATATTCGGCGCGGGTGCGCGAAATGGCGACATCGACCCCGAAGAAGTCGGCCTCGAGCGCTTCGGGCCAATTCTCCCCGTCGCCCTTCACCTCGCGCAACGGCTTCTTGGTTGCGCGCTGCCACCGCTCGTTGCCCAGTTCGGCCAGCGCATTGCCGACCGGCCCGGCGAGGATCATCGTCGAATCATGCCAGGGCATATAGGATTTATCGTCGGGATCGGTGCGGCGCGGATCTTCGTCGGAGTGGTCGCGCGTATCCCAGCGGCGCGCGGCGACGTCGATGCCGCCGCATACCGCCAGATGGTCGTCGAACACCGCGACCTTCTGGTGATGGCTACACCCGAACGGGTGCGCGCTGTCCATGCGAAAGCTGATCGAGCGCGTCAGTTTCCAGCGCGCGATCATCGTCACGATGGCGGGCGACAGATATTGCTTCAGTCCGCCGAAATTCCATCGCAGGATGTCGATGTCGCGATCGGGGGCATCATGCGCCAGCCGCAGCAGATAGTGGCCGAGCGCCTCGCCCTCGCCCTTCTCGTCGGGGCATAGGGCGATGCGCGGATCGAAGTCCCAGCCGATCAGCAGGATGCGTTCCTTCGCACCCGCCATCAACTCTTTGAGCAGCGCATAATAATCGGCGGCATCGACGATCATCCGCGCCTTGTCGGCGCGTTCGATCCGCCAGCAATTGCGGCCTTCGACAACGATCGGGGAAAGCGCGCCCTCGCTCATGGTCGCTGAGACGCACCGCAACCACTTTGGTTGCCCCGACCTGCAAAGACGCCATCAAGCAGCGTGGAACTGCTCCGGCGTCAGCGCCATCATCGCCTCGCTGCCCGCCTCGATCTTGCGGCGCAGCGCGCCCGCGTCGGGCATGAAGCGTTCGGCGAAGTGACGCGCGGTGACCAGCTTGGCCTCCATGAACGCCTTGTCGCCGCGCCCCTCGACCAGCGCCTTTTGCGCGGCCTCGGCCATCATCAGCCACATCGACCCGAGCGCGACGATACCCATGATGTGCATATAATGATGCGCGCCGGCGCCGACATTGTTCGGGTTCGCCATGCCGTTCGCCATGAACCACATCGTCGCGGCCTTGAGCTCGCCATTGGCCTTTTCGAGGCGTTCGGCGAAATCGGCGAGCTCGGGCACGTCCTTCGCCCGCGCGCATTCGCCGTCGACCACCGCGAACAGCGCCTGCACCGCACGCCCGCCGTTCTGCGCCAGCTTGCGCCCGACAAGGTCCATCGCCTGCACGCCGTTGGCGCCTTCGTAGATCATCGTGATGCGGGCATCGCGGACATATTGCGACATGCCCGTTTCCTCGATGTAGCCGTGCCCGCCGAACACCTGCTGCGCATTGGTCGCGACCTCATAGCCCTTGTCGGTGCCATAGCCCTTGATCACGGGGGTGAGCAGGCTGACGAGGTCGTCGGCCTGTTGGCGTTCCTCCTCGGTATCGGCGACATGCGCCAGATCGACCTGCAGCGCACCCCACAGGCACAGCGCCCGCAGCCCCTCGACCGTCGCCTTGCCGTCCATCAGCATGCGGCGCACATCGGGGTGGACGAACAGCGGATCGGCCTTTTCCTGCGGGTCCTGCGGGCCGGTGAGCGCGCGGCCCTGACGCCGGTCCTGCGCATATTGCACCGCGTTCTGGAACGCGATCTCGGCCTGCCCCAGCCCCTGGATGCCGACGCCGAGCCGCGCGGCGTTCATCATCACGAACATCGCGGCGAGACCCTTATTCTCCTCGCCGACCATCCAGCCGGTCGCGCCATCGTAATTCATCACACAGGTCGAATTGGCGTGGATGCCCATCTTGTGCTCGATCGACCCGCACAGCAGCTGGTTATGATCGCCGAGCGAGCCGTCTTCGTTCACCAGATATTTGGGCACGATGAACAGCGAGATGCCCTTGACGCTGTCGGGTGCATCGGGGGTCTTCGCCAGCACAAGGTGGATGATATTGTCGGTCAGGTCGTGCTCGCCCGACGAGATGAAGATCTTGGTGCCGGTGATCGCATGGCTGCCATCGCCATTGGGGACGGCGCGGGTGCGGATCAGGCCGAGGTCGGTGCCGCAATGCGGCTCGGTCAGGTTCATCGTCCCGCCCCACTCGCCGGAAATCATCTTGGGGACATAGATGGCCTTCTGCTCGTCCGATCCCTTGACGAGGATCGCCGCGACCGCGGCTTGGGTCAGACCGGGGTACATGGCGAACGCCTGATTGGCCGCCATGCGATATTCCTCGACCGGGAAACCGACGACGTGCGGCAGGCCCTGTCCGCCGAACTCTTCGGGCTGGGTCAGCAGCGTCCAGCCGGCGTCGCAATAGGCCTTATACGCCTCCTTGAAACCCGCCGGGGTGGTGACGCTGCCGTCTTCGTGGCGCGTACAGCCTTCGAGGTCGCCCGACAGGTTGATCGGGAACAGCACCTCTTCGCAGAACTTGCCCGCCTCGGTCAGCACCGCCTCGACCATGTCGGGGCTTGCATTGGCGAAACCCGGCAAATTGGCGTAGCGCTCGATCCCGAGCACTTCGTTGATCAGGAACAGCGTGTCTTGGACGGGGGCGCGATAGACGGGCATGCGAATTCTCTCTGCAAAACAGGGGTTGGTATCATGTCTTGCCCGGGGAGGCTGGATTGTCGAGCGTCAGTTCGCCTTTTGGCGCGCGTCGACCTTTTTCACCATGTCGATGAAGCGTGACAGTTCATCGACGGCGCTGTCGATGTCGTCCCGCTGGCTGCGGAGCAACGCGATGCGCTCCTGGCATTTTTCGATCGTCACCTGGCGCTGGGTCTTGCGGTCGTCGCCGACGTCGTACAGGTCGATCATCTCGCGAATGTCGGCGAGGCTGAAACCGGTGCGCTTGGCGCGCAGGATCCAGGCAAGCCGCGCCCGGTCGCGCTTCGAATAGATGCGCGACAATCCCTTGCGCGACGGGCTGATCAGCCCCTCATCCTCATAGAAGCGCAGCGCACGCGCGGTGACGCTGAACTCCGACGACAGGTCGGTGATGCTGAACTGTTCGCGGCCGAGGTGATCGGGCGTATCGATGTGGGCGTGGCCGTAGTCGTCGGTCATCGGAGGAGAATAGTTTCCGTTGACGTGAACGTCAAGGCTGGCGGAGCGGAGCGAAACCGGTGGATCAGGCGCCGCACGGCATGGTCACATTGCCGCGCTTGTCCTTCATCTGCAAGCGTCTTGCATCGCCCTCCGCCCAGCTCGCACGCGGCAGGCGCAGACCCGACAACGACGCGCGTTCGGGGCAGAGCTTGTCGCACTGCGACGGCAGCCCGCCGGGCAGTTGCAGCTCATCCTCTTCCTCGCGAACCAATGCGCTGCAGCCCTCGGCGCCGGCGAAATCGAGCCGCCAGCCTTCGCCGTCGCGAATGATGCGTCCGCTCGCCTCGCACGACAGGCCCGGGCCGAAGGCGGCGGTGACGGCGAAGCGCCAGCGGTCGGCGCCGTCGGGGACGACGCACATCGCGTCGCGGCCCAGATCGTGGCGCCGTTCGAACACGCCGGTCAGGTCGGTCGCCTCGGGCCGGACGATCCCGCGTTCGCGCGCCGCGATCTCGAGCGGATTGCCGCTATCGGCGCGCTCGGCGGCCTCGGGCGCGGGCCGCCCGCAGGCCGCGAGCAGCAGCAACAGCGCGCAGCCGAACTTACGCATCATCGTCGAGGAAGGTCAGCCGGCCATCGCTCTCGACGCGGCGATAGAAGCAGGACCGCCGCCCGGTGTGACAGGCCGGCCCCGCGGGGGTGACGCGGAGCAACAACGCGTCCTGATCGCAATCGACGCGCATTTCGACCATCGCCAGCCCGTTTCCGGATGTTTCCCCCTTACGCCACAGGGATTTGCGCGACCGCGACCAGAAATGGGCCTGCCCCGTCTCCTGCGTCAGCCGGATCGCGGCATCGTTCATATGCGCCACCATCAGCAAAATCCCGCTGTCCGCATCGGTGACGATCGCCGTCACCAGTCCGGCGGAATCAAAACGCGGGTCGAAGCGGTCGGTGGCATCACGGATATCGGTCATGAAAGGCGCTTTAGAGCAGGACAAATGCAACTGTCACGCAAGAGTCCAAATTGGGGGGGCGACAATTGCGATTCCCCTCCCTATATGCGCCGCAGTCACTGCCCCGCACAGCTGGACAAAAATGCTCACCACACACCCGTTCGATGACGACAAGCTCCGTGAGGAGTGCGGCGTCTTTGGTATTCACGGCGCCGAAAGCGCGGCCGCAGTCGTCGCGCTGGGCCTCCACGCGCTCCAGCATCGCGGCCAGGAGGCCGCGGGCATCACCGGCTTCGACGGCAGGGAGTTCCATACCCACCGCGCGATGGGCCATGTCGCGGGCAATTTCGACCGCGACGACATCATGCGCCAGCTCGCCGGCGCCTCGGCGGTCGGCCATGTCCGCTATTCGACGACCGGCGAAACCGCGCTGCGCAACGTCCAGCCACTCTACGCCGACCTGTCGACCGGCGGTTTTGCCGTCGCGCACAACGGCAATATTTCCAACGCGACAGCGCTGAAGAAGATTCTCGTCCGCCGCGGTTCGATCTTCCAGTCGACCAGCGATACCGAGGTGATCATCCACCTCGTCGCGACGTCGAACTATCGTACCCTGCTCGACCGCTTCATCGACGCGCTGAAACAGGTCGAAGGCGCCTATTCGCTGATCTGCCTGACCGCCGAGGGCATGATCGGCTGCCGCGACCCGCTCGGCATCCGCCCGCTGGTCATCGGCAAGCTTGGCGATGCCTTCATCCTCGCGTCGGAAACCGTGGCGCTCGACGTCGTCGGCGCCGATTTCGTGCGCTCGGTCGACCCCGGCGAACTGGTGATCATCCGCGACGGCGAACTCACCTCGCACCGCCCCTTCGCCGAACGCCCGGCGCGCCCGTGCATCTTCGAATATGTCTATTTCTCGCGTCCCGATTCGATCGTCGACGGGACGAGCGTCTATTCGGTGCGCAAGGCGATCGGCGCCGAACTGGCGCGCGAAAATCCGGTCGAGGCCGACCTCGTCATCCCGGTTCCCGATTCGGGCACCCCCGCGGCGATCGGCTACGCGCAGGAATCGGGCATTCCGTTCGAACTCGGGATCATCCGCTCGCACTATGTCGGCCGCACCTTCATCCAGCCGGGCGACAAGGTTCGCCACCTTGGCGTCAAGCTGAAGCATAATGCGAACAAGGCGCTGATCGCGGGCAAGCGCGTCGTGCTGATCGACGATTCGATCGTGCGCGGCACGACGAGCCTCAAGATCGTCCAGATGATGCGCGATGCCGGCGCGACCGAGGTGCATATGCGCATCGCCAGCCCGCCGACCCAGCACAGCTGTTTCTATGGTGTCGACACCCCCGAGCGCGCCAAGCTGCTCGCGGCGCAGATGACGGTCGGGCAGATGGCGAATTTCATCAACGCCGACAGCCTGTCGTTCATCTCGATCGACGGCCTGTATCGCGCGCTCGGCGAGGCCGAACGCAGCGACCGGGCGCCGCAATATTGCGATGCCTGCTTTACAGGCGACTATCCGACCACACTCACCGATTTCGACGAGCATGGATTGGAAGATCAATTTTCCCTGCTCGCCGAACGAGTTGTCTGACACCATGCATATTCAGTCTGAAGAATTGGCGGGCCAGGTCGCGCTCGTCACCGGGGCAAGCCGCGGCATCGGCGAAGCGATCGCCGAAGCACTGGCGGCGCGCGGCGCGCATGTCGTCATCACCGCGCGCACCGCGGGCGGACTCGAAGAACTCGAAGACCGCATCCATGCCGCCGGAGGCAGCGCCACGATCGCGCCGCTCGACCTCACCGACGGTGACAGCATCGCCCGGCTGGCGAGTGCGATGGCCGAACGCTGGCAGAAGCTCGACATGCTGGTGCTCAACGCCGCGATGCTCGGCACGCTGACCCCGGTCGGCGCGATCGACGGCAAGGAATTCAACAAGCTGCTGACGCTCAACCTGATCGCACAGCAGGCGCTGATCGCCAATTTCGACCCTTTGCTGCGCCGCGCCGCCAGCGGCCGCGTCCTCGCGCTGTCGAGCAGCGTGGCGCGCGAACCGCGCGCCTATTGGGGCGCCTATGCCGCGACCAAGGCGGCGCTCGAGACGCTGATCACCAGCTATGGCGCCGAAATGCGCAATATCTCGACCGTGCGCACCGCGATCCTCGACCCCGGCGGCACCCGCACCCAGATGCGCGCGCGCGCCTATCCCGGCGAAGATCCGCAGAGCATCAAGGACCCCGCGGCGGTCGGCGCCTTTGTCGCGCGATTGATGATCGACGGCTTCGACAGCACCGCCTTCCACGCGCTGCCCAAGGTGATGGCGGAGGCTTAACGCGATATTTGCTTTCGCGACCTAGGATGTCCGTTCGATACGGGTTTTCATGAAGGTTTCGGGAATGACCAGCGGACTTATTCGATCGGCGATTGCAACGATCGTCGGCATCGTCGTGGCGTTCGGCCTCATCCTGCTCTTCCAATATGCCAGCGCGAGCCTGTTTCCCGCCGGCTATGACACAGCGGTCTATGATGTTTCCGCCGAGGAAATCGAGGCGCCGCTTGGCACGACGATCGCGCTGATCATCGGTTGGTTCGTCGGCACCTTCGCCGGCGGATGGCTCGCCATGCGGGTGTCGGCAGGCACTGGCGCCGGCTGGATCGTCGCGGGCGCGGTGATGGGCGCGGCCATCTACCGTGCCTCTTCGCCCGTCGACGAATGGTGGATTTTTGCCCTGGCCGTACTCGTCCCCGCCGCCGCGGCCTGGCTTGCGCAGCGCGCGACGGGCTTCGCGACCCCGGCTACGGCTTGACCGCGGCGTCCTTGTCGACGGCCGCCTGCACCGTCTTGTAAAATGCCTCGCGCGCCGCGCCGACGCCCTCGGGATCGGTCGCGGTCGGCCAGTTGCCGTTCGACGCGATCACCAGCTTGCGCTTGGGATCGATGAAGATCCCCTGCCCGAAGATACCCTGCGCGGCGAAGCTGCCGTCGTCGTTGGTCCACCATTGATAGCCATAGCCGCGGCCCGGCAGGTCGATACCCGTCTGTTTGGTCGTGGCCGACGCGATCCAGTCGTCGGGCAGGACCTTCTGCCCGCCCGCAACGCCGCCGTTCAGGATGAACTGGCCGAAACGTGCATAGTCCTTGAGGCTCGCCGACATGCAGCAGCCGCTGATCTCATGCCCCGTCGGCCCGAGCATCCACACCGCATTCTGCTCCATGCCGAACGGCTTCCAGACCTTCTCCGACAGATAGGCGGACAGCGTCTTGCCCGTCGCGCTCGACACCAGCACCCCGATCAGATTGGTCTCGCCGGTCTTGTACACCCACTTCGACCCCGCAGGCGCTTCACGCGGCAAGGTCTTCATATAGCTGACGGTGATGTCTTCTCCCGCCACCGGTTTTTGCAGGTTGAACTGCGCCACATCGGATTTGGGATCGGTATAATCCTCATTCCATTTGACGCCCGAAGTCATCGTAAGCAGCTGCTTCACCGAGACATCGTCATAGGCCGAGCCCTTGAGCCCGGGGATATAGACGGTGACCTTGTCGTCGAGGCTCTTGATATAGCCGTCCTTCACCGCAGCACCGACCAGCGTCGAGGTGAAGCTCTTGGCGACCGAAAAGCTCGTCCAACGGCCCGCGGCGCTATAGCCGAGCGCATATTTTTCGAGCCTGATCTTACCGTCCTGGACAATGATCAGCCCGGCATTGCGCTGCTTGCCCATATAGGCATCGACATCGGCCCCGATATCGAGCGGCTTGCCCTGCGGCAAGGGATAGACCGGCCCTCCGGCTTCAACGGTGTTGACCACCACCTTGGGCACCGTCTCCATCGTGCGAAAAGCGGCGTCGCGTTGATCCTGGGTCCAGAACAGCACATTCAAATCCTTCGGCAGGTTGTCGGTTTTCGTGGGTGCGGGGGATGTGCATCCCGCCGTCGCGCACAGCAGCGCCGCCGCCATAAGTCTTCGCATGTATCGTCTCCCCCTGCTTGTTTTCAGGCTGTTTTTTCAAGCGTGACCTGGGCGACGTCGATGCCGCCGCCGCGAAAACCGCCCTCGCAATATTGCAGATAATAGCGCCAGAGCCGGATGAACCGCTCGTCGAACCCTGCGGGCAATTGCTGGCTCGCCACCGCCGCGTCGAAGCGTTCACGCCAGATTCGCAGCGTCTCGGCGTAATCGGGTCCGAACCGCCGCACATCGCGCCAGGCAAGCCCGCGTTCCTCGGCAAGCTTGCGGAAGCGGCTTTCGGATATCAGGCAGCCGCCTGGAAAGACATAGGCCTGGATGAAGTCGCTGCTCGCGGCATAGCGTTCGAACAGGGCGTCGTTGATCAGGATATACTGAATCGCGGCACGGCCACCGGGCCGCAACAGCCGCGCGACGGTGTCGAGATAGGCGGGCCAATAGGCCTGCCCGACCGCCTCGACCATCTCGACGCTCGCGATCGCATCATAGGGGCCCTGCGCATCGCGATAATCGCATAATTCGATCGCACTGCGCCCCGACAGGTCGACCTCGGAGAGCCGCGCATCGGCGATCTCCGCCTGCGCCGGCGAAAGGGTGATCCCGGTGTAGATCACATCGTGGCGTTCGACCGCCCGTTCGGCAAGCGCGCCCCAGCCGCAGCCGATTTCGAGCAGCCGGCTACCCGACCGCAGGTCGAGCCGGTCGAGGATCGCGTCGAGCTTTTCGACCTGCGCCTCCTCCAGCGATTGCGCCGCTTCCGCAAACAGCGCACTCGAATAGTTCATGCCAGTGTCGAGCCACAAGCGATAGAAATCATTGCCTAAATCATAGTGAGCATGGATGTTGCGCTTGGCGCCGCGGCGGCTGTTACGGTTGAGGAAATGCGCCGTGAGATTGAGCCAGCGCCACGGTCCGCGCGATCGTGCGGCATTGCCCAACGTCTCGCCATTGCGCATGAACAGGTCGAACAGCGGCACCGGGTCGGGCGAAGACCATTCGCCCTTGTCCCAGGCGCGGTACCAGCCCACCGATCCCGACAGCGCGAGGCGGACGAGGGCCGCCCAGCTGTGGACATGCACCACCGCGACCGGCCCGCGGCCTCGCCCCCCGAGAATGCGAATGCTGCCATCGGGGAGATGGGCTTCGAGCGTGCCCTGTTCGAGTCCGGCGTCGATCTTGTCGAGACGGCCATGGAAAAAGGCGGCGGGCGCTCGCGCCATCATCGAGGCGATCAGCCCGCCCGACCGAAAGGCGCGATCCGCCCGCAGCAACCGTCGGCCCCGCCCCGTCCTGACATGCGTGTTCATAGGGTCATCACTGCCGCAAAGCGGCGCGGCTGACAATCAATTGTCGTGCGCCTTCATGACGTCATACGCCGCAAGCGCCCGGGCCCGCGCCTCGCGATGCCCGATGAGCTTGGCGGGATAGCCCGACGGCCGTACCCCATGTTCATCCGGGTCGTGTACGTGATGTGCGTGAAGATCGAGCAATTCCGGCACCCATTCGCGAATATAGTCCGCCGCATCGAACTTCTCCGACTGCGTCAACGGCGCCATGATGCGCGGAAACATGTTCGAATCGATACCGGTGCCGGCGGTCCACTGCCAGTTGACGCTGTTGTTCCCGTAATCCGCGTCGACCAGCGTGTCCCAGAACCATTGCTCGCCGAGCCGCCAGTCGATCAGCAGATGCTTGATCAGGAAACTCGCCGCGATCATCCGCACCCGGTTGTGCATCCAGCCGGTCGCCCAGAGCTGGCGCATCCCGGCATCGACGATCGGATAGCCGGTACGGCCCTGTTGCCAGGCTTTGAGGTCGGTGTCGGCCGCCTTGCCGGTGCGCCAAGGGAAGTCGTCAAAGACCTCGCGGACGTTGCGACCGCCGTAATCGGGAAATTGCAGGATGACATTCTGCGCATAATCGCGCCAGCCGACCTCACTGAGAAACACGTCGACCGATCCGCCCGCATCGGCGAGCCGATGCCAGACATGGGCGGGCGAGACTTCGCCGAAGTGCAGGTGCGGCGAGAGACGCGAACTGCCCTCTTCGGACGGCAAGTTGCGGCGGCGGTCGTAATCGGCGGCTTCGTCGATGAAATCGGCGACGCGGGTGCGGGCGCCCTCCTCACCGGGTGTCCATTCGTTGCCGAACCCCGTCGCCCAATCGGGTGTGGTCGGGAGCAGGTTCCAGTCGGCGAGCGTGTCGGAGGCCGGCCATTTCGGCGGTGCGGCGATCTCGCGCGGGCGGTTCGCGGGTGCTGGGGGCGGCATGCGTTCTTTGAGCGCGCGCCAGAAGGGGGTGTAGATCTTGTAGAGGCCACCGGCGCCGCTGGTTACCGATCCGGGAGGCGCGAGATAATTGCCGTCGTGCCAGATCAGGTCGAGACTTTTGGACACGGCGCGCTCAGCGTTGCGCCACCAGGGCTCGTAGTGGCGCAGGCAGTGGACCTGCCCTGCCCCGCATTCATCGGCGATTTGGTCCAGTTGCTCGTCGCTCTTGCCGCGGCGCAAGATCAGCCGCGAGCCCTTTTGGCGCAGCGCCGCGTCGAGGCTGGCGAGGCTGTGGTGGAGCCACCAGCGCGAGGCGCCGCCCATCGCACGGTGTTTCGGCGTTTCATCGTCGAGGATATAGACCGGGATCACCGCCCCCCCCGCCGCCGCGGCGAGCAGCGCCGCCTGATCGGACAGGCGAAGGTCGCGGCGAAACCATACGATCGAGGGTGCGGTCAGGGTGTGGGTTCCGGTTTGGGGTCGACGATGACTTGAAACTGACCGCGGCTCAGCCGGTTCCCGAACCGCTGGTCGGACAGGATCAACCGGCCCTTTTTGTCGAACTTCGCGACCGGCATCCGCGACCAGAAGAGGAAGGCCTGCGCCGCCGGGCTGGTCGCCACCATCGGTGCGACGCGCGGGTCGTCCATGCCGGTCGGCATGCCGGTGATATCGACCTCGCCGCCCGAGCCGATGTCGAAACTCGCGCTGCCGTAACGCTCGCCACTGCGCCAGAAGACGTCGCGTTTCCAGAACATCAGCGGCGGTGGGCTGGCGACGACGAGCGCGTCGGGGTGGCCCCCACCGCGTAGCACCGCGGCGATTTCGCGCTCGGCGGTGCCGGTGATCAGGCCGTTGAAGAGGAAATAGCCGCAGATCGCGGTGAAACCGACCCAGGCGGGGCGTGTCCATGCCGCGACCTTCGCACGTTCGCGGCGCAGCGAGAGCCAGACCGACAGGCCGAGCGCGATCCAGACCCACAGGTCGATGATGAAGATGCTGTCGCCATAGAACCAGCGGTGGCTGAACGGTTCGAGCAGGCGGATGCCGTAATTGTTGAGCCAGTCGAGCGCGGGGTGACTGAGGCAGCCGATATAAGCGAGCGCGAGCAGCCAGCCCTTGTGGATGGCCAAGCGGCCTTCGGGGCGCTTGCCGCGTTTGGTCTGCCAGCGGTCGAAGCCAATCATCGCGATCCAGAGCAGGATCGGTAGCAGGATCAGCGCGATCGGGCCGTGGGTGATGCCGCGGCGCATCGACAGCGAGAGCTGGCCATAGACGGTGCAGGCGGCGTCGATATCGGGCAGGTTCGCCGCGATGATCAGCGTCGGCATCGCGAGGCCGGTCTTTTTCTTGAGCCCCATCTGGCCGAGCACGGCACCGACGAGGCTGTGAGTCAGATTGTCCATAGATCCTATAGACCCGACCCACAGCGTTATCGCAATGCGTTAAAGCTCAGGCCCGCCCTCGGTCACCGTCCAAGTCTGGCCCTTCTTGAGCAGGCTTTGCAGGTCGGCCTTCTTGCCTTCGGATGCCGCCTTGTTCTGGCGCCAGACGTCAGCTTCGAAGGTCGGGCGGGGGTCGTCGTAGAGGACGCCCAAAGCCATCGGGAATTCGCCGAAGCGCATTTCGACCAGCATGTGCGCGACGCTGCGGTTGGTGACGTCATGGACGATCACCCCCGCCGCCTGCCAGTCGCCATCGACGACGTCGACGACCTTCAGATGCAGTGCTTCGCTGTCGAGCGCGATGCCCTTCGTGCCCTTTGCAAAGACCATCGGTTCGCCATTTTCGAGCCAAAGCTGGCGGTCCTCGGCGCCCTTGGGGGCGGCGAAATCCTCGAACACGTCCTTGTTGTAGACGATGCAATTTTGGAAGATTTCGATGAAGGCGGCGCCCTTGTGGGCATGGGCGGCCTTCAGAACCTCGGGCAGCTTTTTCGACACGTCGAAACCGCGCGCGACGAAGCGCGAACCGGCGCCGAGCGCGAAGGCGGCGGGCTGGGCCGGACGATCGACCGAACCATAAGGCGTCGAGGGACTGGAGGTGCCGACGCGGCTGGTCGGCGAATATTGGCCCTTGGTGAGGCCATAAATCTCGTTGTTGAACAGCATGATCTGGCAATCGAGATTGCGACGGATCAGGTGCATCGTGTGGTTGCCGCCGATCGACAGCCCGTCGCCGTCGCCGGTGACGATCCAGATGTCGAGACCCGGATTGGCGAGCTTCAGCCCCGTCGCGAACGCCGGCGCGCGGCCATGGATCGTGTGGAAGCCATAGGTTTCCATATAATAGGGGAAACGCGACGAGCAGCCGATGCCGCTGATGAACACGGTGTTTTCGGGCGTCGTGCCGATTTCGGGCATGGTGCGCTGCACCGCCTTCAGAATCGCATAGTCGCCGCAGCCGGGGCACCAGCGGACTTCCTGATCGGTTTCCCAATCCTTGAGCGTCGTGGTGCGGGCGATGGTGGTCATCTCGTTCATCAGAGGGCTCCCTCGATCGCGGCTTCGATTTCGGCGATGGTGAAGGGCTGGCCCGACACCTTGTTCACCGGCTTCGCGTCGACCAGATACTGGTCGCGCAGCACGGTCTTGAGTTGGCCGGTGTTCATCTCGGGCACGATCACCTTGTCATAGCTTTTGAGCAATTCGCCGAGGTTGGCGGGCAGCGGCCAGATGTGACGGATATGGATGTGGCTGACGTCGGCCCCCTCGGCGCGCTTGCGGCGCACCGCCTGGTGGATCGGGCCAAAGGTCGAGCCCCAGCCGACGACCGCGAGCTTGCCGCCCTCGCCACCCAGCTCGACGACCTGATCGGGCACCTTGATGCCGTCGATCTTGTCCTTGCGGATGTCGGTCATCGCCTGATGGTTCGACGCCTCGTAGTTGATGTGGCCGGTGTCGAGTTCCTTCTCGATCCCGCCGATACGGTGGAGCAGGCCGGGAGTGCCGGGCTTGACCCACGGGCGCTTGAGCTTTTCGTCGCGGCCATAGGGCTTGAACCCGCCTTCGGGCACTTCGGTGAGGAATTCGACCGGGAACGCCTCGTAAGTCGTCAGGTCGGGCACCGCCCAGGGTTCGGCGGCATTGGCGATATAGCCATCGGTGAGCAGCATCACCGGGGTCATATATTGCACCGCGATGCGCACCGCCTCGATCGCGCAGTCGAACGCGTCGCCGGGCGAGCGCGCGGCGATCACCGGCAGCGGCGCGTCGCCGTTGCGGCCGTAGACCGCCTGATACAGATCCGACTGTTCGGTCTTGGTCGGCAGGCCGGTCGAGGGACCGCCGCGCTGCGAATTGACGATGACGAGCGGCAGTTCGGTCATGATCGCGAGGCCCATCGCCTCGCCCTTCAGCGCGATGCCCGGGCCCGACGAGCTGGTCACACCGAGCGAGCCACCATAGCTGGCGCCGATCGCCGAACAGATCGCCGCGATTTCGTCCTCGGCCTGGAAGGTCGTGACGTCATATTCCTTGAGCCGCGACAGGTGATGCAGGATCGCCGAGGCGGGGGTGATCGGATAGCCGCCGAAGAACATCGGCAGCTTCGCAAGCTGTGCGCCCGCGACGAGGCCCAGCGCGATACCCTCGGCACCGGTGAGTGTGCGATAGAGGCCGGGCGCGACCGGCGCGGGATCCACATGATGCTGGGTGAGCGGTCCCGCGAGTTCGGCGGTCTCGCCATAAGCGTGACCGGCGTTGAGTGCCGCGACGTTGGCGGCGGCAAGATTCGGGTCCTTGGCGAATTTTCCGTTGAGCCAGTTGATCAGCGGCTGGCGCTCACGGTCGAACATCCAGAGCGCGAGCCCCAGCGTCCACATATTCTTGCAGCGCAGCGCTTCCTTGTTGCCGAGCCCGAAGGGCTTGACCGCGTCCATGGTGAGCTGACTGATGTTGAGCTTGAGCAACTGCCATTTGGCGAGGCTGCCGTCATCGAGCGGGTTGGCGTCGTACTTCGCCTTGGCGAGGTTGCGGTCGTTGAACTCACCCTCGTCGGCGATGATCAACCCGCCCTGCTTGAGCGACGGCACATTGGTCTTGAGCGCCGCGGGGTTCATCGCGACGAGCACGTCGGGCGCGTCGCCCGCGGTGTCGATCGCCGACGACCCGAAATTGATCTGGAACGCCGACACGCCGAACAACGTGCCCTGCGGCGCGCGGATCTCGGCGGGGAAGTCGGGAAAGGTCGCGAAGTCGTTGCCCGCAAGCGCCGACGACAGGGTGAACTGGCCACCCGTCAGCTGCATCCCGTCGCCGCTATCGCCGGCAAATCGAACTACCACTGCATCGGAAAGGGGGGACTGCCGATTGTCGGCTCGGTCCTCTACCGCACTCGCCATTTTCTATCTCTGCCTTTGAATCTTGCGAACCTGTGACATCGGCCTAGGCCCGTCGGCGCGATGCCGCAATTCAGAAAAAATTGTGCGCTGCAAAGCGAATGCGCGGCATAGGCGACGAGATCGGTTGCCAATTGCCATTGAATTATCGGCCGCGATGCCGAATAGCTGCGCCAACAACATAAGCGAGGGATGAACAGGATGACCGACGGCACCACCCATTTTACGCGCCCCGATGTGGCGGCCTTTCTTGCCTTCCTGAATGCACAGGAGGGCCCAAAGATGGAGGAGATGCCGGCCGAGGACGCTCGCGAAATGTTCCGGGTGATGACCCAGATGGCCGACAGCCCGCGCGGCGAGATCGCCAAGGTCGAGGACCGCAGCATCCCCGGCCCCGCCGGCGATATTGCGATCCGCCACTATGACAGCCGACCTGACCGCGCGGTCGGGCCGGTGCTGGTCTTTTATCACGGCGGCGGCTGGGTAATCGGCGACCTCGACACCCACGACGGCTGGTGCGCCGAGGCAGCACGGCAGCTCGACATGCCGGTGATCGCGGTCGATTATCGGCTGGCGCCCGAACACACCTTCCCCGCCGCGCCCGAAGATTGCGAGGCGGCGACGCGCTGGGTCGCCGACAATATCCCTTGCACCGGCCTGGTGCTGGCCGGCGAAAGCGCGGGCGGCAATCTGACCATCGCGACCGCGCTGACGCTGCGCGACACGCCGGCGTCGAAGCCGGTGATCGCGATTCACCCCATCTATCCCGCGGTGACCACCCACGACGACTGGCAAAGCTACCGCGATTTCGGCGAGGGCCATTTGCTGACCCAGGGCAGCATGACTTGGTTCAGCGATCAATATGCCGCCGACCCCGCCGACTATCGCGCGTCGCCGCTCGATTTCCCGGCCGAGGGCCTGCCGCCGACGTTGCTGGTCACCGCCGGGCTCGATCCGCTGCGCGACCAGGGCCGCGCCTATGCCGCCAAGCTGGTCGAGGCGGGGGTAACGACGGTTTACCGCGAGGGCGCGGGCACGATCCACGGCTATATCAACCTGTCGCAGGGCATTCCGAGCGCCAAGGACGACATCAAGGGGGCGCTGACCATGCTCAAGGCGATGGTCGCCGAAGCGACCGCGACGGCATGATCGACCATAGCAGCCTGCCCTATCGCCCCTGTGCCGGGGTGATGCTCGCCAATCGCGACGGCCGGGTCTTCGTCGGGCAGCGGCTCGATACGACGAGCGAGGCGTGGCAGATGCCGCAGGGCGGGATCGACCCCGGCGAGGACGCCGAGATGGCGGCGATCCGCGAACTCGGCGAGGAAACCGGGGTGCATGGCGGGTTGGTCGAGATCATCGCACGCAGTCGCGAGGAATATTTCTATGACCTGCCCGATCATTTGATCGGCAAGATGTGGGGCGGCAAATATCGCGGCCAGCGCCAGCACTGGTTCCTGATGCGCTTCATGGGCGAGGACAGCGACGTCAATATCGCGACCGAGCATCAGGAGTTTCGTGCCTGGCGCTGGTCCGACCTGAACGAGATTGAGAAATTGATCGTGCCGTTCAAGCGCGCGCTTTACCGTTCGCTGGTCGAGGAGTTCGGGCCGCTGGTCTGATCGCGGAGCGCGAGCGCCGTGCGGAAGACATCGGCGAACATCGCCGCGGTCAGGCGCCCGGTGTTCGTGTTGTAGCGCGAGCAGTGATAGCTGTCGACGAGGTGCCGGCCATCGGGGAGCGCATGGACGGCGCTATGGGCGAAGGGGTAGGTCGCCAGGCGCCCGCCGAATGACCGAACGACCGCGTCATGCGCGATCTTGCCCAGCGCGATGATGACACGCATTCCGGGCAGCGCGGCCATTTGCGTTTCGAAAAACGGGCGGCAGGCGGCAATCTCCTGCGGGGTGGGCTTGTTTTGCGGCGGCAGGCATTTGACGCTGTTGACGATGATCGCGCCGTCGAGGGTCAGGCCGTCGTCAACGCGGGCATCATAGCGCCCCTTGCTCAGCCCAAATTCGGCCAATGTCGCAAACAGCAGGTCACCGGCATAGTCGCCGGTGAAGGGACGCCCGGTGCGGTTGGCGCCATGCTTACCGGGCGCGAGACCGGCAAGCGCCAGCCACGCATCGGGATCGCCAAACGCATAGACCGGCGCGTTCCACCAATCGGGATATTCGGCGCGACACGCGGCCCGAAACGCGACAAGGCGCGGACAGTTCGGGCAATCGCGCGGCGGCTCGGTTCCCGGCAAAGGGCTTACAATTTCCACCCCGCTGCGATAGGCGCTGCGTCATGTCCGATGCAACGTCGCCCTCCCGGATTCCTTTGGCGCTCTATGCGATCGGCCTGGGGTCGAACCGGCGCCATGCGCGCTTCGGCGATCCGCGGCAGGTGTTGATGGCGGCGCTGGACGCGCTCGAAAGCGCGGACATCGAACCAGTGGATGCCAGCCCGATCATCGCCAGCGAGCCGATCGGCCCGTCACGCCGCCGCTATGCCAATGCCGTCGCGCTTGTCGCCTCGCCGCTTTCCCCGTCCGAGATGCTGAGGCGACTGCAGGCGATCGAGGCCGCATTCGGCCGCCGTACCGGCCAGCGCTGGAGCGCGCGCACGCTCGATCTCGACATATTGCTCTGGTCGGGCGGCACCTGGGCCGACCGCGATCTCACCATCCCGCACCCCGCCATGGCGAGCCGCGCTTTCGTCCTCGGCCCGCTGCGCGCGATCGCGCCCGACTGGCAGCACCCGCTGCTCGGCCGCAGCGTCCGCCAGCTCGCGGCGAAACTGGTGCGGGCAAAGCCGGTTGACCGGAACGCATCGGCGCACTAGGGCGACGGCTCACTTCGCGAGACCGCCCGTCCGGGCGCCGCGATGGGCCCTTAGCTCAGTCGGTAGAGCAACTGACTTTTAATCAGTAGGTCGCTGGTTCGAACCCAGCAGGGCTCACCATATATTTCACCCAAAACCCACAAAAGCAGAGCTGAGGACAACTCTTGACCGCGCGCCGATTCAGCGCGACGAACCGCTATGCCCAACGCAAATTTCTTCGAAACATATCCTCTCTACCGCAAGTTCCACGAGAACGTGCCTTCCCGAATGGACAATATCCCTAAACCGCGCATCAACATGGATCCCGTTTATCCCCTTGACGCATGTATGAGCGTTCGTGCCCTCTGAGGGCAGGTTCGCCATCTGTACCCAGCCCGCGAGGCCGCAACCTGCCGGTTGCGTTTGCGGATAAATGCGCCCCTATTGACTCGATCCGCAAACGGCCTTATCACCCCTGCCTAGAGCAAAGGCGGGAGGTTACCCCATGTCAGGCGAGACGATTCAATTCGAGCAGGCAGCGGAACGGGCGAATTCGGACGCTGAGAAGCGCCAGCAATCCACCATCTCATTTCCCTACCTCGACCTCAGCGTCGCGGTCGAGGTTTCGCAGGCTATGTACGACACGCGGGGCCATGGGGCTGTAGAGGCCCATGAACTCGCGGCGACGATGAATCAGACCCTCAGCGGGGCCTTTCGGCTCAAGACCGGCACTGCTCGTATTTTTGGCCTGACCGAGCGAGATGGCCGGGACGCCACTCGGCTCACCAAGCTTGGATTGCTGATCATCGAGCCGCAGACGGAAAAGGAAGCGCGGGCCGAAGCATTTTTGCAGGTACCGCTCTACCGCGAGATTTACGACAAGTACAAAGGCCAGCGCCTTCCGCCTCCCAAGGCGCTGGAGCGCGAAATGGAAGCGCTGGGCGTGTCGAACAAGCAGACGGACAAGGCGCGACAGGCTTTTGAACGCTCGGCGCGCCAAGCGGGCTATTTCGAGAAGGGAGAGGACCGGCTTGTCCGTCCGCACTTCGCTCACCGCGAAGACGAGGCGCCGCCGCCTCCCGAAGACAAGCCGGACGACAACGGCGGTCGGGGTGCTGGAGGCACTGGCGGCGGGGGCGGCGGCGGCCAGTATCACCCTCTCATCGAGGGCATGCTGCAAACGCTCCCCAAGATCGGCGAACCGTGGCCTGCGCCCGAGCGCAAGGCGTGGCTGACCATGGCCGAATCCATCTTCGCGATGATCTATATGAAGGGGTCCGAGGTCGAACGGCCCGCCTCTGAATCGAATACGGCGACCGATCAGTGATCAGTCGCCGCATCAAAATCCCTGACCATGGAGTGACGCTTTGGACGGCTTGCACTCCGCGGTCCTTCCCGGAGGAAAGGAGGTGCGCCATGTGGTCCATGGCCCGGACATTAGCGGTTAGCTAGCGGCCGAGGGCGCGTCGTTTACACGGCGCGTCCGCGGCTTGCTTTTACGCGAATCCCGTAAACAAGTCAAAAATGGAGTTTTCTACCATGGCTAAGCCGCCACCCCGTCAGACCTCACCGAAGGTCTCGTCGCTCGCTTCGCGTGTCCTTTCGGGCACCACGAAGCCCTCTGCCGCACAGGTCCGCACGCTCGCCGCTTCGGCGCTCGGGCAGGACCAGACGCGCGGACAGAAGCCTAAGGGCAAGTAAGGGCCGGCTCGCGCAAGCGGGTTAGCTTCACCACGCAGCGTGCAGGGATTTGGATCACCCCAGATACCTGCACGCTGTTTTCGTCGTCTACGGCCCCCATATTGGGCGCTAGGGCCTTTATCTCGTCGTCACGGATCAGCCAGCCCACCGACGCGCACCGGATGGTGCCAGGGGCTTCAAATGATGCTAGGTAGGTCCAGTTGGGAATTGGCTGTGCGCTATCTTCCCATTCGATCATGACCAGAGGGCACGACGTGGAGCGATTGACCTTATCCGAAGCCTTGGCGACCGATCGCTTAGACGCGTTCGTGGAGCAAGCCGAAGCGGACGGGGTAGGCCCCGCCCCCTTGGCAGACTTTGACGCGATGGTCGGGCGCATCACAGCGCCCCAACCAGAAGGTCAAACATCCCGTTCACCCGCTCGCGGTTCGACGCGCGGAAAGTGAACTCCGACAGATAGCGCTGCATGTGCTTCGCGCTGATTTGAACGTGCGTCGAGCGGATCGACGCTTTGAACAGCCGCCAGAAGCCTTCCACGGTGTTGACGTGGAAGGTCTCGCCCGAACGGTAGTCGTAGTGGGCGTATTCCTTCTGACCATGCTTCACCGCGCCGTGCGTGAAGCCGTCGCCAGTGAGTAAGTTGTAGCTGTAGAGTTCGTCGGTCGAGACGACCGAACCCGGCTCCACGTTGTCCAGAACAACTTGGCGCAGCGTGTCCTTTTTGACGTTGGGGATGACAACCGCCTTCATCGGGCCGTCGCGGCTGATAAGGCCCATGACGATGGTCTTGCCGGGTGCGCCGCGACCGCGCTTGCCGCCCGAACGACGACCGCCAACATAGGCTTCGTCCAGTTCGACGTGACCGGCGAGCAGCGCGTCGAACGATTGCGCCTTTGCGGTGAGATCGCGGATTTGCTGCCCAATGCGATAGGCGGTCTTGTAGGTCACCCCGAGCTGGCGCTGGAGTTCCTTGCCGCTGACGCCGTGGCGCGTCGTGCAGAACAGATACATGGCGTAGAACCAGCTAACCAGCGGCGTGCGCGTGTCGTGCAGGATGGTGTTGGCGGTCGGGTTCACATGGTGACCGCACGACGCGCAAACGTAGGTGCGGCGCTTCGCCAGCTTGTGAAAGGTCGAGTCCACGACGCCGCACTTGGGGCAGTCAAAGCGGGTGCCGCCGAAACGAACTTGCATGATGTGTTCAAGGCAGGCGTCATCGGTCGGGAAGCGAGCAAAGAACTCGCGAACGCTGAACTCGGGGCTGGCAGAAGGGCTTTTCTTGGTCATGCCATCTTAATGGCAGAGTTCCGTACATGCGTCAAGGGGATAAACGGGATTTTCAGCGCTGGTTTTATATAAAAATTTCTGATGACCTCCAAAGCGTATTCAAAATTGGTCAATCCCCCCCTTGGTCCATTAAAGCTGATCAAGACGTGTCAAAAATGCTCGGAGACCACAAAGAATATTTAACAAAAGGACTCGCTTGCGAATCTCAATCTTATGGGATTGCCGCATTATCCTATTATCGCCGGATAGTAGAAGAGATCATCGATACACTCCTTGATGAAATCGGGACAATGATATCAGAAGAAGAAAGAGAGGCATATGCCTTGGCGCTAACTGATGTCAAAAAGACCAGGATCACATCTGAAAAGATCGAACTAGTTAAGTATTTACTGCCGCCAGTTCTTCGCCCAGATGGGATGAATCCCCTTGCGTTGCTGCATGGGATTTTGAGCGATGGCCTACACGCACAGTCCGACGAACGTTGCCTAGAGCTCGCCGTTGAAGTGCGAGAAATTCTAACATTTCTTGCATCGCAGGTTGCAACAGCAAATGCAGCCTCGCGTTCATTCACCGCGAAGATGAGATCGTTGTTAGAAAAACGTAGTTCAATTTGAGCACTGGAGTGCTCGACCGGGATTCCTGAGTCTCAATTTTCATTTCAGCGGAAACACCGGCGCGGCGCTGACTGTCGCAGGCAGATGCTGCGCATCAGGGGTCGTACCCTTTCGGCAACTTCGTAGAAAAGGGCCGCGACTAATCCGCATCAATGCACGCCCCCGCCGCCGCGCGATACGCAAATCGGACGACGCACGGTGGGAGAATCGTCTCCTGTCAGACAAACTGGCGGCCTTCTGGGGTCGCCATTTTTCTATTGCCCGATGCGCCTGCTAATATTGGCGAGGCATTCCGAGTAATCGAGGCGCCGCCCTCCCCGCTTCCGATTGCGCTTTCGGGCGCGTCCCCCTATGCAGCCAGCTGAAAGCGGGGAGTTTATTCGGTCGATGGTTCGGTTGCGGTTACCCAAGAATTCCGAACTGGCCGATGCCCTTCGCTCGCTCCGCGGACCGTTGATGGTCGTCGGCGGGCTCAGCGCCTTCATCAACGTCCTCGCGCTCGCCAGCTCGATCTTCCTGATGATGGTCTATGATCGGGTGCTGCCGAGCGGCAGCGGGGCGACGCTGTTCGGGCTGTTCGTGCTGTTCGGCCTCGCCTTCGTCTTTCATGGCGTGCTCGACGTCTCACGTGCGCAGATGCTCGTCGATATCGGGCGGGCGTTCGGCGACAAGCTGTCGCCGCGGGTCGAGCAGTTGCAGTGGCAGTTCGCCATCGCACCGCCGCCGGGCAGGCCGCGCCCAACGCAGGACCTCGACCATATTCGTGGTTTCATGTCGGGTTCGGGACCCGCCGCCTTCATCGACCTGCCGTGGGTGATCTTCTTCCTCGCGGTCCTGTTCCTGCTGCATCCGTGGCTCGGCGTCGCGACGCTGGCCGGCATCATCGTGCTCGCCCTGCTGACCTGGCACACCGAGCGGTCGATCGCGAAGAACATGACCCTGCTCGAACCGCTGCGCTATACACGCGGGCAGAATCAGGAAATGAGCTTCCAGAATGCGGCCACGCTGAAGGGGCTGGGTATGACCGGAACCCTCTCGTCGCGGCTGCGGCAGAGCGACGGCGCCTATCAGGATGAAAGCAACCGCATCAGCCGGATCGTCGCCCGGGCGGGCGGAACCGGGCGCATCTTTCGCATCTTCCTGCAATCGGCGGTGCTCAGTGTCGGCGCGCTGCTGGTGATCGACGGCAAGGCGTCGGGCGGAATCATCTTCGCCAGCTCGATTCTCGCCGGCCGCGCGCTGGCGCCGATCGATCAGGCGATCGCGCAGTGGCGCGGCTTCGTCGCGGCCCGGCAAAGCTGGACCCGGCTCGACGAGATGCTCGGCAAACATGCCGAAGAGACCGCAAAGCCCGTTCGCCTGCCGCGGCCGACGAAACAGTTGCAGGTTGACCGGCTGACCCTCGTTCCCGCCGGCAGCGACCGGATCGCGATCGCCGACGTCAGTTTCGACGCGCAGGCAGGCGACGTCATCGGGGTGATCGGCCCGAGCGGATCGGGAAAATCTTCGCTGCTGCGCGGCCTTGCCGGGATATGGCCGCCGGTCCGCGGCGGCATCCGGCTCGACGGCGCGATGCTCGACCAGTGGGAGGGCGACGAACTCGGCAGCTATCTGGGCTATTTGCCGCAGGAAGTCGGGCTTTTGTCGGGCAGCGTCGCGGCGAATATCGGCCGCTTCTTGCCGACGGCGGGGTCGGACCAGATTTTGGCGGCGGCGCAGCAGGCCGGGGTCCACGACCTGGTGGTCTCGCTGCCCGGCGGGTATGAAACCGAAATCGGGTCGGGCGGGCATAATCTGTCGGCCGGCCAGCGCCAGCGTATAGCCCTCGCCCGTGCGCTCTATGGCGATCCGTTCCTGCTTTTGCTCGACGAGCCCAATTCCAACCTCGATCCCGAGGGCGAGGCGGCGCTGGCGGGAGCGATCAAGCGCGCGCAGGGTCGTGGTGCGATCACCTTGCTGGTCACCCATCAGACGCGCATTTTGAGTTCGACCAACAAGCTGCTGGTGCTTCGCGACGGCAAGGTCGCAGCATGGGGACCGCGTGACAAGGTGTTGGCGGCGCTCGCGCAGGGCGCGAAACAGGCGCCGCGCGACGGCGGCCTGAAGGCCGTAAATTAGGCCGCTATGACCGACGCTCAGGACCAGCCAACGGGGACTCCCGCTGCCGCAGCAGTGAGCGTTTCGTCGCCCGACATTGCCGCCGCGCTTGCGACGCGGATGCGGCGCGCGCTGTGGTTGATGGCGGGGATCATCGCCGCGCTGCTGGCCATCTCAACGATCGTGCAGATCGACGGCGCGGTCGTCGGCAGCGGCGCGCTGTCGGCTGAATCGCGGGTGAAGACGATCGCGCATCCCACCGGCGGCATCCTGTCGCGCCTGCTCGTTCGGGACGGCGATCGGGTGCGCGAGAATGACATCGTGATGGAATTCGCGACCGACGTGTCGGGACCGAGTTCCGAACTCAGCAACCAGTCGCTGGACCAGTTGCTCGCGCGGCAGGCGCGGCTCGATGCCGAACGATCGGGCCGTTCGCAGATGCGCTGGCCCGCAGGATATCCGCCGCCCGCCGATGACGAGGCGCGCGCGGCGCTGGCGCAGGAACGGCGGCTGTTGCAACTGCGGCAGAGCGAGATGACCGGAAACCGCCGGCTGCTCGACGAGCGGATTTCGCAGTTCAACGAGCTCAATCAAAGCTATCGCGTCCAGATCAGTTCGGCGCGGCGACAGCTCGAAATCATCCAGCCCGAGCTGGCCGGACTCCGGCAGCTCTATGAAAAGCGGCTGGTCACGGTGAACCGGCTCAACCAGCTCGAACGCCAGGCGGTCGAACTCGAAGGGTCGATCGGCGCGCTCGAGGCGAACATCGCGCAGACCAACGCGCGCATCTCCGAAGTCCGCGAGCAAAAACTCACCATCGAGCAATCGCGCCGCGCCGAAGCCGGCGCCGAACTGGCCCAGGTCGACGCAGCGATCGCCGACCAGCGCATCCGTATCGCCGACGCCGACGACCGTTTTTCGCGCTCCGTCGTGCGGGCGCCGGCAGCGGGGGTGATCGAAAAGCTGGCCTTTACGACGATCGGCAGCGCGGTTCCCGGCGGCACCCCGATCGCGCAGATCGTGCCCGACAAGGATGCCCTGATCGTCGAGGCAAGCGTGCGGCCTTCCGATATCGACCAGTTGAAGGTCGGACAGCCGGCCCGGATCATGTTCCCGACGCTCGAACAGAATGTCACGCCCGAACTTGCCGGCAAGCTCATCTATCTTGCCGCCGATGCCACCGACGACGGCCGGGGTGGCCCGCCCTTTTTCCGCATTCGCGTCGAACTGCCGGTCACGACCCGCAACATGCCGATCCATACCCAACTTCGCGCGGGATTGCCGGCGGAGGTGTTCCTGCGCACCGGCAGCCGGTCGCTGATGTCCTATCTGCTGAAACCGCTGCTCGACCAGATCAACCACGCCTTTCGGCAGTGATGCCGTCGTTCAAAAGGCGCCGCGCTCGCGCAGCAGCGCCTCGACCTTTTCGACGTCCGAGGGATAGTTGACATCGCCATAGCCCCCCGCGACGGGATCGACCTCGACCAGCGCAATCGGCTGGCCATTTTCGAGAAATCGTAGCTGTTCCAGGCTTTCTGCGACTTCGAGCGCACCAGCCTGCCAGCCCGCATAGCGCGCCAGCATCGCGGGCTCATAGGCATAGAGACCCAGATGCAGCTTCCGTTCGGCATTGACGTCCGAAGGGATCGGCGAACGCGAAAAATAGAGGGCGTTCCCGGCGCCGTCGGCGACGGCAAAAACCCCCGATGGCCGTCCAGCGTCAATCTCGCCCGCAAGATGCGCCCGCATCTCCCCCGAGCAACGAACGAAGGCGGTGAGGACGGCGCCGGCACCGGCGCGCCACGCCGCGATTAACGCCGCAACATGCGCACGATCGATCGCCGGCGAATCGCCCTGCAGATTGATCACCAGCGACGGAGCCTCCGCCAGTGACGCGACGGCTTCGGCACAACGTTCGGTCCCGTTGCGTGCGGTGGCGGAGGTCATCACGCAGCGCGCGCCGAAACCGGACGCCACATCGGCGATCGCGCGATCATCGGTCGCGATCACGATATCGGCGAGGTCGCGCAGGGCATTCGCCGCCCGCCAGCTATGTTCGACCAGCGGACGGGAGACGCCGTCAGCGCCGCGCAGCGGCGACAGCAGCTTGCCGGGAAAGCGCAGCGAGCCGAAACGCGCGGGGATGATGATCAGGACATCGCGGCGCGCATCACTCACTTTTCGGGATAGCCGGCCTGCAGCATGTCCTGGATATTGAGCATGCCGACCAGCGTCCGGCCATCGGCGGCCATCACCGGCAACACCGCGATGCGATGGCCGCGCATGATCGCAAAGGCATCGTGCTGGTCGGTATCGTCGCCAACCGTGACGGGGTCGGCGGTCATGATGCCCGACGCCGGGCTTTCGCTGCCGTCTAGGAAATGCCGTCGGATGTCGCCGTCGGTGACGATGCCCAGCAGCATCCGGTTCGCATCGACGACCGCACAGGCGCCGATGCCGGTTCGCGACGCCTCCGCGATCACCTGTTCGACCGGCGCATCGGGGCCGACCATGGGAAGCGCGTCGTCCTGCAGCATCAATTCACAAACCGACAGGAAGCGACCGCCGATCCGGCCGGCGGGGTGCAGCCGCGCGAACTGATTGCGGCTGAACGCTATTTCGCGCGCCACGAGCATCGTCAGCGCGTCGCCGACCGCGATGCTCGCGATGGTCGAGGAAAAAGGCGCGATGCCGAAATCGCATGCGGTGTCGAGTGCCGGTATCGCGATGACATGGTCGCACGATGCCGGCACGGCCTCGTCCGGCGCCGCGGTGATCGCCACCGTCTCGGCGCCGATCGACCGGGCATGGCGGATGACATACAATAACTCGCTCGACGCGCCCGATATCGTGATCGCAATCACGATATCGTCCGCCCGTACCATCCCGAGATCGCCGTGCAGCGCGTCGGCGCCGTGCATGAAGGTCGCCGCGACATCGCGCGCAGCAAGGCTGGCCGCGATCTTTCTGGCGGCGATCCCCGACTTGCCGATGCCGGTCAGGATCACACGCCCGCGGCAGGCGGCGATCCTGATTGCAAGCTTGAGCAGCGTGTCGTCGAGGCCGTCGAGCAATTGTTCAAGCGCAACGATGTGGGATCGCAGCACGTTTTTTGCGGGCAACAGCATATCATGCGCATCGGCCACCCCGGGATCATCGATCGAAACCGCATAGGGCATCACCGCAATCTCACACGAAGCCGAGCTGATACGCGGTATGATATTGCGCCATCCAGTGATCGGGATGCCAGTCGAGCACGGGCGTACCGGCATCGGGAGCGAAGGCGGCGTCTTCGACAGCTTTTGCGCCGTCCCCGAACAGGTCCGGTTTGCCCGCCGTCGCCGACAGGATGAAATCGCCCTGGGTCAGCTGGCTCATCGTCACATTGTGGAGGACGATGAAGTCGCCATTGCCAAGGTTGATGGCGCCGTTCGCGCCGACCTGGGTGAAGCCCGCCTGCAGCGCCGCGAAGCTTGCGAAACCAAAGGCTGAGACGTCGATCTTGTCGGTGCCACGCGCGAAATCGCCGATCACGTCGCCGCCGGTGCCGCGTTCGAAGACAAAGGTGTCCACTCCGCCCTCGCCGAACAGCACATCGTTGCCGCCCTTGCCATTCAGCGTGTCGTTGCCGCGCCCGCCGAGCAGATAATTGCCGATCGCGTTGCCGGTCAGCCGATTCGCGAGATCGTTGCCGACCCCGAACGGCGTATTGCCCTCCAGCACCAGATTTTCGACATTGGCATAGAGATAATAGCCGGCACCATTGATGTTGGCATAGACGGTGTCGGCCCCGCCGCCGACCGCTTCGAAGGTCAGGTCATCGGGGGTGTCGACATAATAAATGTCGTTGCCCGCACCGCCGTCCATGAGATCATAGTCTCCAAGACCCGAGGCCCCGCGCAATATGTCGTTGCCCGCACCGCCGACAAGGATATCGGTAAAGAAGCCCGCGCCGCCGATCAGCGTATCGTCGCCGTCCTCGCCATAAAGCGCGTCGGCGTCAGCGCCGCCGTCGAGGATGTCGTTGCCGAGACCGCCCACCAGATAATCGATCCCGGCATCGCCGAACAACTGATCGACACCGGCTTCGCCGAACAAGCTGTCTACGCCCGCACCACCGCGGATCACGTCGTCGCCGAGACCGCCGAGCAGCAGGTTCGCCCCCGCATTGCCCTGGAGCGTATTCGCCAGTTCGTTGCCGACCCCGAAAATGTCGCCCGCGCCGGTCGCGAGGGTCAGGTTTTCGAGATTGGCGTAGAGATAGTGGCCGACCGATGCTGTCACCGTGTCGGTGCCGCCGTTCAGGCCTTCGAAGGTCAGGTCGCCCTGCGCGTCGATGACATAATTGTCATTGCCGGCGCCGCCGTACATAAGGTCGGCGCTCGCACCACCATTCAGCATGTCGTTGCCGATGCCCCCGATCAGTGTGTCGATGCCCGCACCGCCGTTGAGCGTGTCATTGCCCGCGCCGCCGTCGAGCGTCGAGCCGAGAAGGATCGTGCCAGCCGCCGCAACCGTGTTGGCCGCCGAAATGTTGAGCGTATAGGAACTGCCAAGGGCGATGGGGCCGCCACCGTCCGACTCAGCGCTGTAGGTCGAAACCATAACATAATAGGTGCCCGCCGTCGTCGCATTGAACGTCAGGAAACTGTCGAGAGAATTTGCCGAGCCGACGTCCAGATCATTGGGGCTATCGTCATTGGTCGTCATCAAACTCGACGGGCCGTAGAGCCCAGGGCCGAAGAGCGCGATGATCGAATCCATGCGGAAACTGTTATCAATGTCGATCGTGATCTGGGCCCCAGCCGTCAGCGTGAAGCTATAAACATCTCGCTGGAGGCCGCCTTCACCGTGAACCGTGACGCTGTTCACTCCAGCGCCGACGGCCTGGATCGAGACGTCGCTGCTGTGCGGCGAAAAGCGCCCGTCGAGCGAGAGTGCCGACGCGATTTCGCCGTTGCGGAATGCCGCCGACTTGATCACATCCTGTGAACCATTGACAATGCTGGCGCCAATAAACGCGGTCATGACATCATCGCCGCTGCCGCCGATCGCACGCTCGATCGCGCTGAGCGTGTCATTCCCTTCGCCAGTCGCGATGCCAGTCGCCAGATTGACCGTGACCGCGCTGGTCATATGGGCGTAGCTGACCGTATCCCAGCCAGCCCCGCCGTTGAGGCTGTTGTTGGCCGCATTGCCGACCAGCAAATCGTCGCCATTCCCACCAATCGCATTTTCGATGACGGCCCCGTTGGCGATGGTGAAGCCGCCCAGCACGCCGCCATTGCGCGAGACGAACCCGCCGCCGCCTTCCTCGTTGCGCAGGGTGGCCGCCCGCAGGTCGATGATCGCATCGAGCTGGCTACCCTGTGCCGAGATGGTATCGGTTCCCCCGACGTCCCAGATCGTCATCCAGCCCGTGCCAGCCTGGTTAAGCGTCGGCATGGTGTAGGTGGTGTTGCCGGCGCCGGTGCTGGTATTCGCGCCATAGAGGAACTGCACCGCAGCGATATCGAAAGCCCCGGGTCCCATCTGCCAGCCATAATTGGCCGACGGGGAGATACCGACGTCTTCATAGCCGTCATTATAGGTCATCGTCGTGAAGATGCCCTGGTTGAGACCAAACGGCCCGGTCGAAAAGGCGTCGTCGAGGCCGGGAAAGCTGCCGTCACCCGGCTCATCGGCATGCGGATGCAGCAGCCCGATGCCATGACCCAGCTCATGCACGAAGGTCAGGAAACTCAGGCCGCCGGCCTGATTGCTCGCGGTGGTGAAATAGGAGATCGTCGTGTTGAACTCGCCCACCATGTCGCCGGTCGTCGGCAGCGTATGGCGGCCCAGGACATCGGACGGCAGGCTGCTGCTCAGGCGGCCGACGAAGTCGTAGCCGGAACGGCTGCCCGTTCCGTCATAGGCGGTCGTTGCGGCCTGGAACCGGATGTTCGCCACCGCGGCCCAGCTTGCGAGCGCGGCGGCATAGGCGCCGGCCGCACCGTTGGCGGCCCACAAGGCGCCGCCGTTCAGCCCGGTATCGCCCGGATTTCCCTGCAACGCATAGATCACCGTCGTCGCGGGGCGAAAGGCGACGCCATAGACGAGCGTATCGATGAAGACATTGCCGCTTTCGCCGACAGTCTGGAGGCGGGTGGAAAGAACCATGGAACGACCCTATTCGGCTGAAAAACGGATGGAAGGAAAGCGATAGGATATCATGGACGTGGATCGGACGAACCTGAAAAGATTTTCATATCAGGCCCAGAAACCCTGGTCGATCCATGCGCCGTGGATCTGCGCGCCGAAACGGATCGGCATAAGATCCAGATCGGTGTCGCCGACGAACAGGGCGTCGATCTTGCCCGCCGCTTCGAACGGATCGAGCTTTGGCGATGACGCCGACAGGATGAAATCGGTCGAGGCAAGCGCCGCCATATCGACCCCGTGCAACACGATCAGGTCGCCCGAACCCAATTGGATCGCGCCGTCGGCGCCCGCTTGCACAAAGGTCGCCTGCAGCGCCGCGAAGCTCGCGAAACCGAAGGCCGAGACGTCGATCTTGTCGGTGCCGCGCGCGAAGTCGCCGATCACGTCGCCGCCGGTGCCGCGTTCGAATATGAAGGTGTCCGCGCCGCCCTCGCCAAACAAGACATCGTTGCCGGCCTTGCCGTTCAATATGTCGTTACCCGCGCCGCCAAGCAGATAGTTGCCGGTCGCATTGCCGGTCAGCCGGTTCGCAAGATCGTTGCCGACCCCGAACGGCGTATTGCCCTCCAGCACCAGATTTTCGACATTGGCGTAGAGATAATAGCCCGCCCCATTGATGTTGGCATAAACGGTGTCGGCCCCGCTGCCGACCGCCTCGAAGGTCAGATCGTCGGGGGTATCGACATAATAAATGTCGTTACCCGCGCCGCCGTCCATCAGGTCGTAATCGCCGAGCCCGGAATCGCCGCGCAAGATGTCGTTGCCCGCGCCGCCGACGAGGATGTCGGTAAAGAAGCCCGCACCGCCGGTCAGCGTGTCGTCGCCGTCCTCGCCATAGAGCGCGTCGGCGTCGGCGCCGCCGTCGAGGATGTCGTGGCCGAGCCCGCCGACCAGATAATCGACCCCGGCGTCGCCGAACAACTGATCGGCGCCGCTTTCGCCGAACAGGCTGTCGACCCCGCCGCCGCCGCGGAGGGCATCGTCGCCGCCGCCGCCGAGCAGCAGGTTCGCCCCCTCGTTGCCGGTGATCATGTTGGCGAGCCCGTTGCCGACCCCGAACAGGTCGCCCACCCCCGCCGCGAGTTCGAGATGCTCGACATTCGCAAAGAGATAATGGCTGGCCGAGGCGACGACGCTGTCGACGCCCTCATCGGCATTTTCGAAGATCAGGTCGGCGCTGTCGTCGACGCGGTAGCTGTCGCTGTTCTGCCCGCCGTACATGCGATCGGCGCCGATGCCGCCATCGATTAGATCGCTGCCGGTACCACCCACGAGGGTGTCGTTTCCGCCCTCGCCGAAAATGCTGTCGGACCCGCTGCGTCCGTCGATGATATCATCGCCATCGCCGCCGTAGAGGTCGTTGATCGCATTGTCGCCGGTCATGATGTCGGCGAAGCCGCTGCCGACCGCATTTTCGATCGAGTCGAAGATGTCGACGTTCGCGAGACCGTCGGTCGCGGACCGTGAGAAGAGCGAAAGCGTGACGCCGCGGGCGCTGTCGATATAGCTGGCCGTATCGCGGCCGGTCCCGCCAAAGACCGTGTCGCGCCCCGCCCCGCTGATCAGCAGGTCGTTGCCGTCCTCTCCCAAGAGCGAATTATCGCCGCCGCCGCCGCGCAATATGTCGTCGCCGCCATTGCCGTAGAGATAGTCGGTGAAATCGGTTCCGGTGATGACATCGGCGAGGTTGCCGCCGAAGACCAGGCTGCCGTCCTGTCCGGCCATGACGCCGGCAAGCGATATCTGATTGGCGAAGTCGGCCGGCAGCGCGATGAAGGCGACCCGTTCGACATTGCGGAGGGCGCCGCCCAGCAAGCCGACACCGGTCGCGCCGGACATGCCGGCCAGATCAGCGATCACGCCCTGCCCGGCGTTCGACAGATCGAGCGACAGCGTGTCGTCGCCGGTACCGCCGTTGATCGCATCGCCATGACCGGCAAAGAAATAGTCGTCGCCGGCGCCGCCGAACAATTGATCCTGATCGGCATCGACCAGAAGCTCGTCATTGATGTCGCCGCCGGCGCGCAGGACATCGTTGCCGTCGCCGCCATGGAGCGCATCGCGGCCGATGCCGCCGATCAGCCAGTCGTTGCCGAGTCCCCCCGTCAGCGTGTCATTGCCTTCGCGGCCATAGAGTCTGATGCCGACCGTCATCACCTCCCCGGGCGCCGAATAGCCGGTGAGGACATCCCCGAACCGGCTGCCGTCGACCAGTGCCAGTGCCGAAATCGATTGCAGGACGCCCGTTCCGTTGGCGACGCTCTGTCCGTTCTGGAGCGGCCGGAAATCGATGGTGACGCCCGCGGAGGCGCCCTGCAGGTTCAGCCACAGGAGCGATTGCGATCCACCGCCCCAGACGCTGTCGTTGAACCCCGCGAAGAACAGCCCGCCGCCGGTGCCGACGAGGACATCGGCGTCGGCGGCGATATCGGTGCTGGTAAAACCATCCCAGCTATCGGAGATGAAATAGCCCGAGGAGGCGGAGGTGATGCTGTCCGCCCCGGCGCCGCCTTTCAGCTCATTCTCGCCAAGACCGTCGGTGATGATGTCGTTGCCCGCGCCGCCATCGATAAAGTCCCGATCCGCGCCGCCGTCGAGGACGTCGTTGCCGCGCCCGCCGATCAAAGAGTCGGTGCCGCCACCGCCCGAAATCCGCACGCCGGTCGCGCCGTCTTCGAAATCGGGATGCACGGCGACATAGTCGCCGCGGTCGCTGCCGGTGACGACGGTCGCCTGCCCGCCGGTCGCCGACACACGAACGACCTCGATACCAGCCAGGTCATAGGTCGCCGCCCCGCCGACCGCGCGTCCCGCCTGCAGATCGACGTCGAACCGCGACGTGAAGGTGATCGTGTCGTGACCGGTCCCACCGTCGATCAACCCCGTCGCAGCAGCGGCTCCGGTCGCGCCGCCGACGAAAAACTCGTCGACACCGTCGCCGCCATGGACCCGGTCGCCGATGCTGACATTCCGGAAGATATCGTCGTTGATCTGGCCATAAAAGCTGTCGGCAAAGGCGGTGCCCAGAAACGTGTCGCGGCCGCTGTCGCCATAGGCGGTGACCCCCATGCCATAGCCGGTGAAATCGAACAGGTTCGACTGGCCGCCGCCGACGAAGCGCTCAACGTTGCTGACGACATAGTCGCCGACGCGTATCTGGTTGGTCGTTCCGGCGACGACCGAAAATGTGAGGTCGAAGCCGGTATAGTTGAAATCGACCTCGAAGCTGTCGGTGCCCGCGCCGCCGTCGTAGGTCGACAGGGGCTGGCCGATCGTGACGTCGTTGACGATGAAGCGATCGTTGCCCGCCCCGCCGGCAATATTGTTGCGACCATAGCCCGTGGTAATGACATCGTCGCCGTCGCCGCCGTCGATGACGTCGTCGCCGTGACCGCCGTTGATCGTGTCATTGCCGCCGAGGCCATTGATCGTGTCGTCGCCATTCGTCCCGTCGAGCGTGTCGCTGTCCGGCGTGCCGTTGATCGTCGCCATCTCCAAACTCCCTCTTGTCGGTCCCGATCAAGCCCATGCCAGCTGGTAGCCTATGTCGTACCGGTGCATCCAATGGTCGGCATTCCAGTCGATCGCGGGAACGGCCGCATCGATCGACAGCGCCGAGTCATCGGCAATTTTCGGCGCGTTGCCGAATGTGTCGGTCTTAGGCGCCATCGCCGACAGGATGAAATCGCCCTGGGTCAGCTGGCTCATCGTCACATTGTGGAGGACGATGAAGTCGCCGTTGCCGAGGTTGATGGCGCCATTGGCGCCGACCTGAGTGAACCCCGCCTGCAGCGCCGCGAAGCTTGCGAAACCGAAGGCCGACAGGTCGATCTTGTCGGTTCCGCGCGCGAAATCGCCGATCACGTCGCCGCCGGTGCCGCGTTCAAAGACGAAGGTGTCCGCGCCGCCCTCGCCAAACAGCACGTCGTTTCCGGCCTTGCCGTTCAGCGTGTCGTTGCCGCGCCCGCCAAGCAGATAGTTGCCGGTCGCATTGCCGGTCAGTCGGTTCGCGAGATCGTTGCCGACCCCGAACGGCGTATTGCCCTCCAGCACCAGATTTTCGACATTGGCGTAGAGATAATAGCCGGCGCCGTTGATGTTGGCATAAACGGTGTCGGTCCCGCCGCCGACCGCCTCGAAGGTCAGGTCATCGGGGGTGTCGACATAGTAGCTGTCGTTCCCCGCGCCGCCGTCCATCAGGTCGTAATCGCCGAGCCCCGAATTGCCGCGCAATATGTCGTTGCCCGCGCCGCCGACGAGGATGTCGGTGAAGAAGCCCGCGCCGCCGATCAGCGTATCGTCGCCGTCCTCGCCATAAAGCGCGTCGGCGTCGGCGCCGCCGTCGAGGATGTCGTGGCCGAGCCCGCCGACCAGATAGTCGATCCCGGCGTCGCCGAACAACTGATCGACACCGGCTTCGCCGAACAAGCTGTCGCCGCCCGCACCGCCGCGTATCACGTCGTCGCCGACGCCGCCGAGCAGCAGGTTCGACCCGGCATTGCCGACGATAGTGTTGGCGAGATCGTTACCTACACCGAAGATATTGCCCGCGCCGGTCGCCAGCGTCAGCTTTTCGACATTGGCATGGAGATAGTAGCCGACCGACGCCGTGACGCTGTCGTTGCCCTCACCGGCATTCTCGAAAATCAGGTCATTCGCGCTATCGACGAAATAGGTGTCGTTCCCGCGCCCACCGGCCATCCGGTCGTTGCCGACGCCGCCGTTGAAAATATCGTTCCCGGCGCCGCCGATCAGTTCGTCGTCGCCTTCTTCGCCGAAGACCGTTCCATTGACGGTACCGAGACGGCCATCGAAGACGTCGGCACCGCCACCGAGATAGGCATTGCCGACGATCTGGCCGGAATTGACAACGAACTGCGCCCTGCCGTTCGGGTCGCCACGCGGGCCGTCGGGCCGGTATGCGAGGTCGATGTCGCCGTTGATCGTGCCGCGGTTGACGATTTCATATCCGTTGTCGCTCGACAGAAGGTCGTTCGCACGCGCCGCGATCGCGATATCGGCGGTGATCGTGCCTTCGTTGAGGATATAGCCGTTTCCGGAATGGTTCAGCACCTGCGGCGCCGGCATCAATATCCCGATCGAGCGCACGGTGTCGCTGCCGGTAACGGCCTCGATACGACCGTAATTCTCGATACGGATGAAGCCGCGATCGCTCTGGATCGCGGTCGCCAGCGAATGGCCCGACTCGACGAACAACAGACCGTGATTGATGATCGGTTGCCCGTTGACCGTATAGATCCCCATCGCCTGACCGTTTTCGGAGATGGAGTAAATCTCGCCGCTGTTGGTGATGCGGTCGGCCCAGGTGCGGATGGCGAAACTATGGTTGCTGATGCTGTAAGTGCCGATCACGCCGCGGTTGTCGATAAACCCGGAACCGCCGATGAATATGGCGGTCGAAGCACTGGGGGTATCGCTGATCCGGGTATGATCGATCAGGATCGAGCCGTTGTTCACGATCCCGCCCATATAGAAGAAGCTGACGGCCTCCACCGCAAAATCGGTGTCTTGGAGGATGACGCCGTTGTTGGTCAGTATGCCTTCGAAATTATGGCCGGAGAAAATAGTGTTCGACGTCGTCGGCGAACCCAGCCAAAGCTCGTCTTCGGTAATTGTGAAGGTGCTGCCGGGGTTGTACATATCCCCGATATAGGCGTTCGAGCTGAGGTCAGCGCCGGGGATGATCCCCGGTTGCGGCGCCGCGGCGCCCGAGATGGCATCGAGCCCCGACGCCTGCGCCGCCAGGCTGGCGACGATCGAAACCGTCACCCCCGCCCCGACGAGCACCGTTTCGCCACCCAGCCGGTAGCGTTGAAAGCTGACGCCTTCGACGACCGCCGTGCCGTCCAGCTGCCAGCCGCCGACCAGCGTCGTGGCCGCCGACGAACCGGTCGTCACCTGAATCGTCGCGTCGGTGGCGAGGCTAGCGCCGACGCTGCCTTGGCGCAGGATGAGGGTCTGTCCTGTCGACAGGCCATAGGATTCAACCCCGCGCAAGCGGCCGTCATCGACCGCCGTCAACAGATCGATCGTGCGTGCGCCGCTCGCGAACGTCAGTGTGTCGAAGCCCCGCCCGCCGTCGATCAGCGCAAAGCGGAAATCGCCGGCCAACACGCGGTCGTTGCCGCTGCCCGCCAGCACATCGTCGCTGCCCAGCGAATGAATGACATCGTCGCCGAACTCGCCGTACAGGCCGTCATTGCCCGCGCCGCCGCGCAGTTCGTCGTTGTCGAAGCCGCCAAGCAGCAGGTCGTTTCCGTTGTTGCCGAGCAACAGGTCCGCGCCGCGGCCGCCGAGAACGACGTCGGCCACGCTGCTGCCGCGAAATTCGTCGCTCCCGATGCCGAGGTCGACGAGCCCGTTGATACGGCCCTGGGTGGTATCGACGAGATCGTTGCCCTCGGACATATAGACCCCGCCGGTGATCGTGCCGGCGTTGTTGATGACATCGCGTTCGACACCGAGTTGAATCTCGCCGAATATCCGGCCGCTGGCGAGATTGTTGACGATCAGATTTCCGGACGAGGAGGCGATCGCGATGTCGGCCCGAATGGTGCCGCTGTTGTCGATCGAGCCGAGGCCGGCCTGCATGACGATCGCCGCCGACGGATTGACGCCCGTCGCCCGCGCCTCGATCAAGCCGGCGTTGACCAGCATCTTGCCGTTTTCGGGTCCGGTAGTTCCGCCAAGATAGATCGCGGTCGCACCGCTGTAATTATACTCGCCGTACAGAAAATTGCCGCCTTCGGCGATGATGCGCCCCGTTGCGGTATTCTCGATAAAGCCGCCATCGGTACGCAGAATGGCCGTGGCCTCGAAATCACCCCGCGCTGCGATCAGGCCGGAATTGACGATCGACGCCGAACGGTCGATGTCGAAGATAGTGGTCGCTGATCCGTTTCGGCTTAGCGCCTGCATTGTACCGCTGTTATCAAGATGTGCGAAGCCGCTTCCCGCCTCGAAATTCAGCACGCTCGCACCAATAACAGAATTGGCGTTATCGGCGATCGCCACCATCGTTCCATTATTGTCGATGAGTGCATAACCCAATTCGCGTCCGGCACCGTCGATTATATATGCTGAGGACGCGTTGTGCACCCAAAGTGTCCCGTTGTTGACGAGGTTCACCATCCCCCCGGCGTCGGCGCTGGTCACCAGGCCGTTCGCGAAGCGACCGAAAACCGTCTGCCCCGCCGCGATCGTGGCGTTCTGGCTGAGGACATAGGGCGTCAGGATCGGCGTCGCCGCCGGGTCGTGGCCGATCTGGTCAATCGTCGCCGTCGCGCCATAAAGGCCGACGAAATTATTCGCGGTGAGTTGCGACAAGGTCACATTTTCAAGCGTAAGCGTCTCGCGCAAGGAGATATGAAAAACGACATTGGCCCCGTCCTGCACCGCCAGACTGGTGATGTCGTTCAGATAGCGAATACCGTAATGGGTCAGGTCGAGCTTGTCCTCGGCGACGTTGAAATCGGTGATCCGGTCGCTGCCGGCGCTGTGCGCCAGTCCCTGATCTTGGGTGAAGCGGAAAATATCCGCTCCGGCGCCGCCGGTGAGGACGTCGTTGTTGCGCCCGCCGTCGATGATGTCGGCCCCGCCGCCGCCGGTGATGATGTCGCGCCCGGCGGTGCCGCCCAGCGTTTCGGGATCCACAGTGCCATTGATCGTCGTGACCGGAGCCAGGTTCAGCAGCGACCGTCCCTGCCCGCCGCCACCGATCGCCAGATCCGGAAAGAAATTGCCGTCGACAAAATCGGCGACAACTTCATTCTGGAATATGACGAACGTCGAAAACACGCCGTTCCCGAGCCGGTCGATCTGAAGGATGACGTCGTTGCCCGATTGGGTCAGCCGCACGATCCCTGCATCGAAAGGCGATTGGCGGTTGTCATAGCCCGTGCCTTGCAAATTATTGATGGCAAAGGTTTTGATGTCGAAAAGATTGCCCATGTTGCCGGCGGTGAAGTTCGTGAAGGTGATGACCCCCGTCCCCACGAGCGGCTGGAGGTGATAGAAATAGACCGCGCCGATATTCGTGAGGGTCAGCCCGCCGCTGGCAATCGCGCCGACATGAACCATGCCCCCGTCTGCGCCCCCGTCGATCGTCGCCCGTCCGGGTCCGGTTTGTTCGAAGGTGATGCTGTCGGAGCCCGCGCCGCCGTCGATGGTGACCCGGTCGCTGGCGCTGATCGATGCGATACGCACGGTCAAAAGGTCGTTGCCCGCGCCAAGCCAGACGGTCGACGAACGCCCCGATTCATCCCACACGATATCGTCACCATCACCCGCGTCTATGGTGTCGTCGCCGTCGCCGCCGCGGATCGTGTCTCTGCCGGCACCGCCGTTAATGGTGTCGTTGCCGCCGAGGCCGTTGATCGTATCGTCCCCACTGGTCCCCTCGAGCGTGTCATTGTTCGGAGTGCCGTTGATCGTCGCCATAGTATCGTCCTGCCCCACAGAAAGTCGAAGTGGTATTCGTCACATCAAACCGAGCTGATGACTCGTCTGGTATTGCGCCATCCAGTGATCGGGATCCCAATGCCATCCGGCAATGGCATCGATCGGCGCCGCACCGGCCACGTCGCCGTTTTTCGCATCGCCGTCGAAGCTTTCGGCCTTGGGCGCCGTCGCCGACAGGATGAAATCGCCCTGGGCCAGCTGGCTCATCGTCACATTGTGGAGGATGATGAAGTCGCCATTGCCGAGGTTGATCGCGCCGTTCACGCCGACTTGGCTGAAGCCCGCCTGCAGCGCCGCGAAGCTCGCGAAACCGAAGGCCGAGATGTCGATCTTGTCGGTGCCGCGCGCGAAATCGCCGATCACGTCGCCGCCGGTGCCGCTTTCGAAGACGAAGATATCGGCGCCCGCTTCCCCGAACAGCACATCCTCGCCCGCCTTGCCGTTCAGCGTGTCGTTGCCGGCGCCGCCGAGCAGATAATTGCCGATCGCATTGCCGGTCAGCCTGTTGTCGAGTTCGTTGCCGACGCCGAACGGCGTGTTGCCGTCGAGGATGAGATTCTCGACATTGGCGTATAGATAATAACCCGCACCGTTGATCCTTGCGTACACCGTGTCGGTGCCGCCGCCGACTGCCTCGAAGGTCAGGTCGTCGGGGGTGTCGACATAATAGATGTCGTTCCCCTCGCCGCCGTCCATCAGGTCATAGTCGCCGCGACCGTTCAGGCCGTTCAATATGTCGTTCCCCGCCCCCCCGACCAGAATGTCGGTGTGGAAGCTGTTGCCACCGGTCAGGACGTCGTCGCCATCCTGACCGTAAAGGGCGTCGGCATCGTCGCCGCCGTTCAGCCGGTCGTTGCCCGCGCCGCCGACGAGATAGTCGACGCCCGCATCGCCGAACAGCTGGTCGGCGCCATCCTCGCCGAACAGGCTGTCGACCCCGGCCCCGCCGCGAAGGACGTCGTCGCCGCCGCCGCCGAGCAACAGATTCGATTCCGCATTGCCCTGGATCGTGTTCGCAAGATCGTTGCCGACGCCGAAAATGCCACCGGCGGTCGCCGAGAGGGTCAGATTCTCGACATTGGCGTGAAGATAGTGTCCGACCGAGGCGGTGACCTCGTCGACGCCCTCGCCCGCGATCTCGAAGATCAGGTCGTTCTGATTGTCGACGCGATATTTGTCGTTGCCCGCGCCGCCATGCATATGGTCTGCGCCGGTCCCGCCATCGAGAATATCCTCGCCGCCGCGCCCGAAAAGCAGGTCGTCGCCGGCGCCGCCTTCCAGCAGGTTGATCGCGTCATCGCCCGTCAGCGAGTCGGCAAAGCCGCTGCCAATGACATTTTCGATCGACACCAAAGTATCGATGTCACCGCCCGGGGCGCTGGCGGTTCCGGCGGCGAGCGAAAGCGTGACGCCGGTGTTCAGATCGTCGTAGCTTGCCGTATCGGTGCCGGCACCTCCGTTGAGCATGTCACTGCCGGTGCCACCCAGCAGCAGGTCGTTACCGTCGCCGCCGTTCAAAATGTCGGCTCCGCCCAGGCCGCGCAATTCGTCGCTGCCGACCAGACCCGACAGGATGTTGATCCCGGCGTTGCCGATCAGCCGGTTGTCGAGCGCGTTGCCGGTCAGGGCGATCGCCGTGGTTGCCGTGGCATCGACCGCCGCCAGCGTTTCGACCTGGGAATTCGCGCCGAGGGTATAGTCGATGGTCGCGTTGATCCGGTCATTCCCCTGGAACGCCAGTTCGGTGACCGTGTCGCCAGCATGGTTGACCAGATAGACGTCGTCGCCCTTGCCGCCATCGAAGGCATCGGCGCCGCTCGTCCCGGCGAACTGCTGGTCGCGCACCGAAAGGTCGATCAGGAACACCTGACCCGACGCATGGTCGCGATAGACGAGATGCTTGCCGTCGGGGCTGATGTCGAGCTGCGCGCCGGTCATGCGGCCCGCGCTCGGCGTCGCGCCGACATCGACGAAAAAGCGTTCGATTTCGGTGAAATTGGTCGTTTCCAGCGCGACGATCTCGCCGCCGACGAGGTGATAATAGAGAATATCGCCGCTGGGATCGAAGGTCATCGCGTCGACAAAGCCGCCGCTATTGACGCGGCGAAGATCATTGCCAGAAACATCGGAGATATTGATCGCGAGTTCGACGATATATTGGGCGATCAACCCACCGGACTCGCTGATCGACTGGACGCCGCTATTGAAGCCCGGCTGCAGCGGGCCGTTGCCGCTATCGCCCCTTACAACGAAGCGCCCGGCCACCTCGTCGTAAACCGACCACTCGCCGCCCGAGGTCTGCGACGACGCAGCGAGCGTGAGACGGCCGGAATCGGTCAGGAAAACGCGCGTGTTGTTTCCATCACCAAAAATGCCCTCGATCGGCGTGTAGGTGCCCGTGGCGAGGTCGAGCAGTTGCATCTTGCCGCCGTAGAGCGCGACAATGGCGTGGGTGCCGTCGGTCGCCTGGACATCGGTCGCATAAGGACCACTTGCCTGCGCAAAAGACGTCACCGCGCCGGTGTCGGTCGCCACCCGATAGATGGCCGCGGGTCCGCCGCTTTCGGCGCGCGTGAGGAGCAGGAACGAGCCGTCGTCGGACACGCTCATCGCGCCGAAGCCGGGTCCGAACTGCCATGTCGTGATCAGCGTGCCCGTCGCGGCGTCGAAGACGTGGATGCGCGAATTCTGCGTCGCCACATAAACGCGCGATCCGTCCGGGCTGAACGCGATATCCGACGCGCCGCTGGCCTGAATTTCTTTTGTCGTGACGCTGTCGTCGGCCAATGCCTTACCCTTTCTGGCAGCGTCCTAGGTCAAAATCTGACGGACGCGTGTTTGAATGTCACCGCCGGAACACCAGCATATGATCGATATTGTGCGGCATGGCGAAAATTCCGTCTTTCGCTATCGGACGCACGCCCGCGACCGGGTCGACGATTTCGAGCGAGAAATCATAGGCGAGCACCTCGTCGAGGAAGCCGCGCGGGTCGTCGTAGCGCTGGACGGTGAATTCCATGAAGATGGTCAGCGGGCGCTTCTGCTTCAGGATGCCGGTCATGCCGTGCCACACCTGTTGCTCGAACCCCTCGACATCGATCTTGATGAATTCGGCGGCGAGCGCATGTTCGATCGTGTCGAGCCGGCGCACCGGCACCACGACTTCCGATGTGGTATTGTGCGACCGGCTGGTGCCGGGAAGCAGAACCCGGCCGCCGCCCGGCGAACTGTCCTGCACCTCGAGCCGCAACTCCGATTCCCCGGCGCCGAGCGCAATTTTGTGGAGATCGGTAAATCCCGCAAAGCCGTTCACCTGCAGGCTCTTGTCGAGCAAGCCGGCTAGGCGGGGATTGGGTTCGAAGGACAGCACCCGCCCCTCTGGCCCGGTGAGGTCGGCGAGCAGGAGCGAAAAATAGCCGAGATTGGCGCCGACATCGAGGACCACCGAACCGCGCCGCACGCTGCGCAGCATCGCTTCGGTCACCCACATTTCCCAGAAGCCGTCCATCATCAGGTGGCTGGCGATGCCGATATCGCGCGTATCGACATACATCTTGTAGCGCCCCAGGACGCGGCACAGCGCCTCATGGTCGCCAAGATAGTGCGATCGGCAAAGGCCACGAATATCGGCTTCGTTGTCGTTGCGCGGATGGCTGAGTAAGCGCCAGATGTCGTAATAGTTGGCCGCGCCCATAAACCCCTCTTATTGCAGTCGATATCGTGCAATTTCTTGTGATACTAGCGGTATTTGTTCCATTTTCGCGACTTTGCGACAAGCCGCGCGACCAGGCCGCGGATGCGCGACCGTGGCAGCATGTCGACAAGCGCCACCAACAGATGTTCGGGCGAACAGGGCAGCCCGGTCCGCGGATCGGCATAGAGCGGGTAAAGGATCAGTGTCGCGGCGACCAATTGCTCCAGCGACAGCGGGCGTGACCGCTGTTGTGCCGCGCCGCGATCGTCGGTGAGCCCCCACCCGGCGTAAAAGGGCTGGCCGTACACACTCACCCGGCGCCCACGCAAAAGCGCCTCGAACCCCAACAGGGACGAGAGGACGTGCACCGCATCGACTCGTTCGAGCAGGTCATGGGTCGCTCCGTCGGCGAGGACGAGGTCCGCGTCGGCGGCGATCGCGGGCTCGCGCCATTCGCCGTCGCGCAGTCCGGCGACGACGTCGGGATGCGGTTTGAAGATAATGAAGCTGCCGGGATTTTCCCGCCGTGCGGCGGAAACGATCTGCGCGAAGGATATCCCGCCGCCGCCCGCGATCACCGACAGGTCGTCCGCGACCTGTCCCGCGATCAATATGATATGCCGGTCCGCCGGAAGATCGACGCGCTTGCCACCCAAATTATATTTGGTCGCGCCGTTCGTCCGGATCTGCGCGATCAGCGCGGCCGCACGGGCGGTCAGTTCAGCGTCGATCGATGCGGTCTGCAACAGCATGTCCAGATCGCCGGGACGCGCGGGGTCGTAATAGATGCCGCGCTTGTCGAGGACGATCGAGCAGGGCTGGACGAACGCCGCGCCGAGCCCGGCCGAGCGGATAAAGCCGTCCTCGACGCGCCAGACGGAATCTCCGCCTTGCAGGCGTTCCAGCGTCGCGACGTCGGTCCGCGATGGCCAGGCGGCAACCGCGCCCTCGACGCGGTGGGCTTCCCGGACGTCGGACAGGAAGGGTGCGTGGGGCGACCCGATCAGGAACTGGCGAATCCGCCGCCTCTTCCAGCCCGCGATGCCGAGCATCGCGCCAACGCCCGCAGTGCGTCCGGCAACCTCGCGCCAGAGCGCGAGATAGTCGATCATTTGATCGAGCGACCAATCGCGATCGTCATAAGGGGAAACATAGCGCCAGTCGGTCCGCAAACATACTATCGCCCGCTCGGCCACGGTCGCCGTTTCGGCATGCCTGGCCCGGCCCTTTTCGACCGCCACGATCCTCCGGCCCGCGAGCGCCGCCAGCTGAACAAAAACGCGCTCGGGGTCGTCGCAGTAAACCGTCGAAACGCGGTCGATCAGTGGCCACGGGTCCGATTTTTCATCGAACCGCGCATGGTGCGGCCAATCCGAAGCAGGGATATTCGGGGCCACCAAGAGGATCGGGCCGGGACACGCGCGCGCGCAAATGTCGAGCAGCACCTGCAAATTTGCCGGATCGCGGCAGACGATTGCGCAGATGTCGCCCTCGACCGCGCCGAGCCAAGCCGCCAGCCGGGCGTCGAGCGGGCGCCAGAACAGGCCGCCGACGCGGCCGCCGACGATCCGCGCTGCCACCGCTTCGACCGTGCCGGTCTCGGGCAAGGCGACGTGCCCGGCACGCCGCCGGATTCGCGCCTTGTGACGCCGGTGCGGCGGCAATGCCAGGATGGCCGGAGCCGACATCGTCGGATCAGCGCGTCAGCACGTCGACCGTCACGACGGGAGAAGTCAGCTGGTTGAGCATCTGGACCAGCTTCGCGAACTGCGCCGACCGGGCATTGGCGATCAGGACCACATCGTCGTCCTGCATGCGAAAGCGGCTGGCGACGAAATAGCTGCGCGGATCGAGAAGATTGAGGCGGTAGATGGTCGGCACCGACGTCACCGTGCCGTCCACGTCGGTATCGACATAGCGAAAGACGAAGACGCCGGTCGCATCGGCCTGATTGTCAATCGGCCCACCCGCGCGCGCCAGCCCCTCGACGAGCGAAACCGGCGTGTCGGCAAGCGGCACCTCGGCGACGTCGCGCGCCGCGCCAATGACCGAGAAACTCTGCTGCCGTTTCAGCAACTGGACGACATCGCCGGGCATCAGGCGGATGTTCGCGGCGTCGCCCGCCCGAATCTGGTCGAGCGGCATTTCCTGGCTTTCTCCCGCACGCGCCAGCCGTACGATCAGGTTCGACTGCTGATCGGCGGGACCACCCGCGGCGGCGACGACGTCGAGGACGCGTTCGCCCGCCGCGGTAATCGCGATGCGACCCGGTGCCTTTACCTCGCCGCCGACGGTGATCGACCGCATCGGTCCCGACGCGACGCGCACCAGCACGTCGGCCTGTTGCGACAGGCCGCGCAGCCGGGTGCGGATTTCAGCCGCGACCCCCTGCGGCGTACGTCCGAGGACGTCGATCGGCCCGACATAGGGGATGTTGATATAGCCGCCTTGCGGTACGCTAATCGTCGGCAGCGTCGCACCGGCCGCCGACACCGTCGGATCCTTTGCATTGCTGCCGCTGTCGACCGCGCCGAACAGGCGATAGCCGACCTCGAACACGACGATTTCCAGATTGTCGCCGACCAATATCTCTTCGCTGCTGGTCGTTCCGTCGGTGAACGACCAACCGGCGGACGGCAGCGTCGGCACCTGAACCTCGGTCCATCCGCTTTCGGTCAGGTCGACCAGATTGAGTGTGCGGCCGTCGGCGAGCGTCGCCGGTTTCGTCACCTGCCCGGTCGTCGGCGCCGCCGAAGGCAGCATCGCGCAGCCGCCGAGCGCGCCGGCCAGCAACAGCGTCGCCGCCACCGAGCGGATCATCGTCACCGGCGGGGTCCGGACAGCAGGCTGTCGTAGAGCGCGTTGAGCCGGTCCTGATAGGCTGGCATCGAGAATTTCTCCGCCTGCGCGATACCGCGCCCGAAAAGGTCGGCGCGCAGTTCGGCATCGGTATCGATCCGGCGCAGCGCCGCGGCAATGTCCTGAATATCATAAGGATCGACGAGCAGCGCCGCCGAGCCCGCGACTTCGGGCATGGAACTGGTGTTCGCAGTGATGACGGGCGTCCCCAAAGTCATGGCCTCGAGGATCGGTAACCCGAAACCCTCATAGAGAGAAGGAAAAGCCACACCCTTGGCCCCGCGCACCAGCAGCATGAGCAGCCGGCGCGGCAGATAGTCGATCCGCCGGATATTCTTGAAGATCGTCTTCATCGGCCGGGTCTCGTCGCGCTGGATCAGCGACAGTTCGACGTCGGCGCCCCATGCACGGCGACCGAGGACAACGAGCGGCGCCTTCACGCCCGAGGCGAGATAGGCCTCGATCAGCCGTCCGACATTCTTCTTCGGCTCGATCGCGCCGAAGAAGAGGAAATAATCCTGAAAATCGAGACGAAAAATGCTCTTGATCGCCTGCGCCACCTCGGCCTCGTCGCCGCTCGCGAGGCTCAGGCTCTGCGCAGAGGGCCTGATCGCCTGATAGGTGTTGGTGATCTTTCCCTCGGCTTCGGGAAAAAAGTCGACGATATCCGCGCGGCTCGCCTCGGACACCGTGGCGATATGATCGCCCTTGCGAATGCAGGCGCGCATCAGCTTGTGATAGATCTTCTTGTTGTCGAGGCTGGCATAGGGAAGCTTCATCGGCACCAGATCGTGCATCGTGTAGATGTTGCGCGCCCCGGCCACGCGGATCGGCCACGGATAGGTCCAGTGCATGATGTCGGGCGCATCGGGCAAGGAAACGGTCGTGAAGGTTCCGAATCGGCGAAAATTGCGCATCGCCTGGTCGAACAGGTCCGACACGGTGAACAGCCGGTCGAAATCGGGCAATCGGTGCGCAAAGGGCCGGACTTCCTGCTTGCCGTGCAGATCGACCTGCCGCGCCTTGCGCGCCTTGACCGTCCAGCTGAGTTCGCGGCCCCAGCCAAAGCTCCACGATCGCGGCGCCTTCGACTGATATTCGGCGCCGAGCGCTTCGAAGAAATTGACGTTGCGCAGGACTTTGCGGAACGGCGTGCGAAGACCATAAACGCCGTCGAGTTGATGGCCGGCGGTCTGAATCGCATGCGCGAGCGACATCGAATAAGTCGCGACACCGGTTCCAAATGGCAAAGCCAGATTAAAACCATCGATTCCGACCCGCATTATTCCTCCGACACTGTTGGGCGGAGTGGATCGTCGATTCGAAATTCCGCTTTAATTGCGTTCACCTAGCTGGAGAAACCGGTCATAGGCAAGGCGCAAGCGCGCGGCGAAGGCGGCTTCGCCATACCGTTCGAACTTCGCCGGCAGCGGCGTTCGCATCCCTTGTGCGGCCGCGTTCACCCGAACAATCGCGCCGGTGATCGACGCGGCGTCGCGCGGATCGACGAGCGCCGCAGCCGCGCCCAGAACCTCACGCGAGACGGGGCTATCCGACGCGATCACCGGAACCCCCGCCATCAGCGCCTCGACCGGCGGCAAACCGAAGCCTTCGGCGAGCGACGGCATCAGCAACGCACGGCAATCGACGGTCAGGCGTTCGACGACCGCATCGCCAAGCCAAGGCAACCGGACAATGTCGGGCGAAGCGATGTCGCGTTCGAAGGCGGCCCGGTCGCGGCGATCGGTCCAATGCCCGTCGGGCCCGGCAATCACCAGTTTCACGCCGGTTTTCGCCGCGCGCCACGCTTCCACTGCGCGACGGACATTTTTGCGGGGTTCGACGCTGCCGAGCAGGAGGAAATAGCGTCCGCGCTCAAGCCCGGCGGGCAAGGACGCCACGGCGCGCGGCGCCTCCACGGGCTGCCAGGTGCATATCGCGCGCCGCGCATCAATGCCGGTGAAGGCGAGCAGTTCATCGCGCACTCCTTCCGACACGCAGGTGAAACAGGCGCCCCGTTCGGCCAATGCCGTCAAAAGGCGGCGGAAACGGCCCGATGGGATGGCCGAATATTCGGGCTGACGGATCGGGATCAGGTCGTGGACCGTCACCACGTTCAGCGCCCCTTTCGCCCACATCGGCATCGGATGCGACCAATGGAAAAGATCGACCGGCCGATCCAGCCTGACGCCGCGCAGCCGGCCGGTCAGCGTGAACCATTTCTGGGCATCGGCAAAATAGCGCGCGTTTACCCGCATCGTTTCGCCGTCGGACCCGATTTCGTCGGTCAGCGATTGCGGCGGCGCGAACAAATCATCGTGACGTTCGATGCACTGCCGCAGCCGGTCGCGATAGCGGCGGACCCCCGTCCCCTGCCCCCAACCGACGCTCCGCTTGTCAAGTGCGACCCGAACCGTCATCTAGAGGGCCACGCAGCCCGCCGGCTTGCGACGCGAGCCTTTATCGATGATCGTCTTCAATCGGGTTTCCAAATCCTATGCGACCCGCAACGGGCGCCATTACGTCCTCGATAACGTCAGTTTCGCGATCGAAAAAGGCCAATCGGTCGGCGTATGCGGGCACAATGGCGCGGGCAAGTCGACCTTGCTGCGCCTGATCGCCGGCGTCGAACAGCCGAGCAGCGGCACGATCCGACGCGGCATGTCGGTGTCCTGGCCGCTCGGCCTGTCGAGCAGTTTCCAGAGCAGCCTGAGCGGGGCCGACAATGCGCGCTTCATCGCCCGCATCTATGGCCGTCCGGTCGACGACACGCTCGCTTTCGTCGAGGATTTCGCCGAGCTGGGCAATTATCTGCGCATGCCACTGCGCACCTATTCGGCCGGTATGATGGCGCGCCTCGCTTTCGCGGTGTCGCTCGCCGTCTCGTTCGACTGTTATCTGATCGACGAGATCACGGCGGTCGGCGACGAGCGGTTCCAGGATCGCTGCCGCGAAGCGCTGCTGCAACGCAGGCAGGAACGCAGCCTGATCATGGTGTCGCACGACCCCGCCACGCTCCGCGAATATTGCGATCGGGGCATGGCCGTGCGAGCCAGCGAAGTGCTGCAGTTCGACAGCATCGACGAGGCGATCGCGAGCCATTTCGCGCACGCCTGAACCCGCGGCCGTTTACGCGCGGTGTTCGCGAATGCCGGCGGTGACGATCATGAAAAAGGCATAGACCAACAGCGCACCGAGCAGGATGGTCGCCAGCGCGCGAAGCGGTTTGGGATAGACCGGCTTTTCCGGCGCGGTGGGCCGGACCACGGGGATCACGAACAATTGTTCCTTTTCGACGCGGTCGTTGGCGGACTGCAGCCCGAGCCGCGAAGCTTCGTAACGCTTGGCCGCAAGCTCCTGTTTCAGGCTGAGTTCTTCATATTCACCGAGCCGCTGCGATACCGCGCCGGGGGAGCCGGTCAGTCGGCCGCGATTGCGCGATGCCGCCGCTTCGAGGCTGCTGACATAGCCCTGCATAGCCACGACCTGCGGGCTGGCGGGGCTGAGATAGCGGCGCATGTCGGCGAGCCGGGCCCGCTGACGATCGATTTCGGCCTGTTGGGTGAGCGCCTGTTCCTGCTCGCCCTTGCCGCTGCTTTGCGGGTCGATGTCGCCGCTGCGGTTGCGGAACAGCGACATCGCCTTCTGTGCCCCCGACAGTTCGTCAGCCGCCTGCTGGAATTCGTCGCGCGCGATCTTGACCGTATTGTCGAACAGCCGGCGGTTGAGCGCGTTGATCCGGGCTTCTCCGAGCCTGATCACCGCCTCACCGATCGTGCGGGCATCGTCGGGGCGAAAGGCGGTGACCGTCACACGGGTGATCCCGGTGTCGCTGTCGAGACTGATCTGGACCTTGTCGCGATAATATTTGAGCAGATCTTCCATCGCCGGGTCGGATTCCGACAGCCGCGCGACGAAATCGGCTTCGGGCCGACGAAAGACGGCGGCGAGGTCGATCTTTTCGGATTTGAGCGCCCGGATCGCTTCAGGCGAACGGAGATATTCGATCAGGATGTAGCTGGCCTTGGCGCTCGGATCGAGGACCGGCGACACACCGAGAAGCTGCCCGAAACCATTCGCTTCGCTGCGCGGCGCGTCGAGACCGCGAATGACGAATTGCGCCTCCGAGCGATATTGCGGCGCGGCGATGAGAAACAGGTAGATGGCCGCCACCAACGTGGGAACCACGACGATCCAGAACAGCGCGCTGCGAACCAGCCGTCGCGGCCAGTGGCGTGGTGTCGCCGTGGCGTTTTCCGCCGTGTCGCCGGCCGTTTCGGTGATGTTGGTGTGGCGGTTCATTGCAACTCGATCCTGGGCCGGACGAACCTGATGGCGGCATAGCCAACCAACATCAATAGCGCCGAACAGACAATGGGATAGACGAGGTCCAGGCGGTCCGACGCGAAGTCGCGGAACTGCCCTTCGCGCAGCAATTCGAAGATATGCACGGTCGGGACCCACATAGCGACGCGCTGAACATTCTCGGGTAGCCAGGCCAGAAGATAGAAAGCCCCGGATATCGGAAGCGAGAGGTAAAGCAGCGGATGGATGATCCGCCCGAAAAACGAACTCTCGTGCGATGCGACCATGATGATCATCGCCAGCCCGAAGCAGAACCAGCTCATCAACACGAGTGCGAGGATGACCAGCAACGGATCGTGGATCGGCTCGGCAAGACCCAGATACTGGGCCACGAACAGCAGGAAAAAGAGCACCGCGCCGGTACTCACCATTTCGAGCAAAGACCGCGCGAGCAGCATGTCGAACAGGGTGACCGGGCGATGATAGAGCAAGGGCCGATTGGCCTCGAGCAGGGTTTCCGCGCGCGACAGTACCGAGCGGAACATGATGAAGAGGATGTAGCCGCCAAGCGCGAAAGGGACCGGCTGCACATTGCCGCTGATCGGCAATTTGTAATTGCCATGCAGCGCCGCGACGGCGACCGCGAGCAGCACCGGTTCCATGAAGATCCAAAGAAACCCAAGGTTTTCGCGGCCAAAACGCGTGTGCAGTTCCCGAATGACGAGCGCACCGATGACCCGCCTCCGGGTGTCGAGGCGCTGGAACAAGGCGTCGGTGTCGGCGGCTCGGGTCAAAGCGGTTCCAGAAATTCGGTCAGCTGCGAAAAATGATCGTCCCAGCTCGCCGGGCGCCAGGCGCGCGCCGCCTGGAGATGATGCTTCCTTAGCGGCGAATCGGCCGCCGCAAAATCCCGAACCGCCGCCATCCATCCCGTGGCGTCGAGCGGATGCAGAAACAATGGCGCATCGCCGCCCACTTCGCGGTGCGCCGCGATATCGCTGGCGATCACGGGGCAACCCATGTTCAAGGCTTCTGCCACGGGCAAGTCGAAACCCTCGGCGAAGGAGGGGGCGAGGAGCGCCCTCGCCCCGCGCATCAGGCCCTGCAGCGCGTCGTCGCCGGGAGTCCGCATCTCGACCAACACGTCGCGGAGCGCGGGCGAGCGTTCGATCATCGCGAGAATCTGGCCATTCTCCCAGCCCCGGCGGCCCGCGATCACCAGATGCGCCGCAGCCGCGCCGTCCTGCCGCGCCATCTCGCGCCACAATTTGAGCAGCAGCAGATGGTTCTTGCGCGGTTCGATCGTCCCGACGACGAGGAAATAGGGATGATCGCCGTTAGCTCCGGTCGACGCAGCGCGGGCCTCGGCAACCTCGGGCAAGGTGATCCCGAAGGGGAGCTTAGCGATCGGAGCGACGGGCAGGTCGCCGTAGAAGCGCGCGATCGAACGCGCCGTGTAATCCGAATTGACGAGCAGACCGTCGGCCAAACTCGTCGCCGCCGCGATCCGCGCCTGATTGGCCTTGGCATGTTTGGCCAGCGCATATTCGGGATATTCGATCGGAATCAGGTCGTGGACGAAATAGCAGATCTTGCCGCCGCACCGGTCGGCCCGGCGGCGCCATTGCCCCATCGCGCGGGCGCCGGGATGCGACACGGTGAGGAAGCGCGTACCGGCGTGAAGCTGCGAACGGACCGGGCGGAAGTGCCGCACCACCGACAATGGCGAGGTCCTGCCCACGGCGCCGCTCCAGCGGAGACGCTGCGCCTGGAGCAGCCTGGCCACGGCGGCGCGCGAAAGTGCGACCCAATGCCCCGGCGGGACAAAGGCTTCGAAGCTCGGTTCGATCGCGTCCGCCGCCATCAGGAAGGACAGATAGGCCTGTTCGACGCGATCGATTCCCGTCGGCGCCGCCAGATGGCCGCGTCGAACGAGCCGCGTCACATCGAAAATCAGATGCATGTGGGCTTCAAGCGGTCGGCGACGCGAAGGCTTGGCCGGTCAGACGTCGGGCGGCGCCCGCGACGAGCATGTCAAGCGCCCTCGGGTCATGGAAGCCACCGTTCACCAAGGCCGTCGCCCGCATCGCGCGGCACATCAGTTCAAAATTGTCGGCGTCGACCGGCGGTGGCTCGTCCCAGAAGCGCTCGAGGCCGCACTGCGCGGTGACGCCCGGAATGTCATAGGCCGCGCGGCCGAGACAAAAGACCGGGCACGCCTGTTCGAGCGCCAGTGGCCCGACCGTGCTGTTGATCGTGACGACGCCGGCCGCCTTTTGCAGCAACGGCGCGAGGTCGAAGCGTTCGATGAAATATACCCGGTCGGCGATCCCGTAACGCGACGCCCGATCCATCACATCGGCGCGCCAGCCGTCGAGGTCGGGATCGAAGGGATGCATCTTGACGAGCAGCTTCGTGGCGCGCGGCGCGTGGACGGCAAAGCTGTGAAAGACGCAGTCGATCGCGCTCGCCATGTCGGGGAAGTCCGAGTGGGAATCGATCTGGTGATCGCCGTCGAGTTGCATGGGAAAAAGAAAAAAACGCGAGTCGATGACCGCCGAAACCGCCGCAGAGCTGGCGGCATCCTCGCGACCCCGCCCCGCACGGCGACGAATCCATGCCCACATCTCCCCGACCGGCCCATTGCGGCGGTGCGAACGATAATGAGGAAAGAAGGGGATCGTCAGCGTCTGGACGACATAATAGCCAACCGCTTCGACGATCCGACGGCGAACATTGCTGGTGACGGGGTCGACGGGTTCGTCTTCATGATCGTCGGCAATCCGGCGCAGTTGATCGAGGTCGCGCGGCAGGGACGACCAATAATTGGTGCCGCCTTGTTCGAACGAGACGAAATTGGGGCGGAGCATCCCTTCTTCGACGACGAACACGCGAATTGCGCGCTGCCGGCAAATGGCGATCGCCTGAAGATGGAGCGGCCGATTGTCCCCGAACAACACGACATCGCTGATGTCGCTGCCCGACAGATAGTCGTCAAACCAGGCCGGGAATGCCGCGATATCGCCGCGAAAACCGGTGGCGCCCGATCCGCGCCAGTCCCACATATCGCCGCCGTTGAAATTGATCCGCGAGGTCCGATGGCCGCCCGCACGTAAAGCGTCGGCCAGCTTACGGAAAAACGGGCCCGGAAGCCCCTGGAGAAACAAGAAATGCCGCACAGGATAGGGCTGCGCGGCGGCCAGAGAGGTATCGGCATATTGGCTCATCTGGAGCATCGGAGACCCGTAACACCCTGAAACACAATAGCTGTCGACACCCAGCCAGTAAAAACCCCTTGTTCGGCGCTAGATTAGGCTGTCATCGAGGTCAAGCATTTGCCCGTCGCGAACCAGCCGGTGAAGCGCGACGCATTGTCCGACCAATGCGAGCAAATGGCGAAGCGGCAACGAGGTCGCCGGATCGGACGATGCCGACGCCGGGTCGGGGTGGACCTCGATAAACAGGCCGTCGCAGCCCGCAGCGACCGCAGCGCGCGCCAGCAACGGCGAAAATTGCGGCTGCCCGCCCGACATCGCCCCCTGCGACGACGGCAGTTGCACGGTGTGCGCGGCATCGAAAGCGACGGCGACGCCCGGCGCCCGCATGATCGCGAGGTTTCGCATGTCGGCGACGATATTCTGGTAGCCGAAGATGTTGCCGCGTTCGCAGACGATCGTCGGAAGCGACGGCACCCCGGCCTGCATCCTCGCGCGATCGATCTTCGCCAGCACCTGCGCCATGTCGGAACCGGCCATGAACTGGCCCTTTTTGACAAGCATCCGCTTGCCGGTCAGCGCGGCCGCTTCGACGAGCGCGGTCTGGCGCGAAAGCAGCGCGGGAATCTGGACGATATCGATGACCGCCGCGGCTTCGGCGGCCTCGGCGGTTTCGTGAATGTCGGTGAGGACCGGGAGTCCGGTGCGTTCGCGTATCGCGGCGAGCTGCGCGAGTCCGTTTGTCCAGCCCGGTCCGCGATAGGATTCGGACGAACTGCGATTGGCCTTGAGCGCCGACGCCTTGAAGACGACGGGAATCCCGAACCGATCACGGATCGCGACCAGCATATCGGCGATCTCGTCCATGATCGCTGGCGTTTCGACGACGCAGGGTCCGGCGACCAGGAAAAACCCGTCGGCCATAGCGGCGAGCGATTCTTCGGGGCGGGTCATGTCCTGCTTTCCAGCGAGCGTATCAGTCACGGCAAACCCATGGTGCCGCGACGCGGCCATTTTCTACGGTGGCACGGCAGCCGAAGGGGCTGGCGGTGGCCTGGCAACGGCCCACGGCCTTTTGTCCCGGCTGCAGGATGCGCGAAGCGCGGTCGCTCGGGACGAGGCAATCGCCGGCGCACTCGCTGCCGCTCGTGCAGGCCTTGCCGGCGTCGGCATAACAGGCAAAGCGCGCACCGGGTTCCGCCTTGCCGCCCGCTGCCCGCTTGCCGTCGGGCGGGCAAGCCGCAGCGGCAGCCGAATTCGGGGTTTCGGCCGCAGCGGCGACGGTCTGGCTTTTGTCGAGCCCCTGACAGCCCGCCATTCCCAGCAGGAGCAGCGGCGCCGTCAGGCGCAGAAAGCGGGGGATATCGAAGATTTGACCCATGCCCCCTGTTAGACCGGAAGACCCGGACAGACAACGGCGCCGCGCTGGCCGCTGCCCGCCGACGACAGGATCAACCCGGGAAAGCGGGCGCCTTGCTGACCATTGCCGGCAACGCGCGGCCCATGACGCCGGTAAACCAGGTCGCAGCGTCGACGATGGCGGGCAGGTCCAGTCCCGTGGCCACGCCGCCGCGTTCGAGCATGTAGACGACGTCCTCGGTCGGAACATTGCCCGCCGCGCCCGGCGCGAAGGGGCAGCCGCCGAGGCCGCCGAGCGCGGCGTCGACCGTCGCCGCGCCCTCAGCGACGGCCGCCCAGACATTGGCGAGACCGCTGCCCCGGGTGTTGTGGAAATGGACGCGAACGGGCAGCCCGCCTACCGCTTCGCGCACGCGGCCGACCATGTCGGCGACCTGCGACGGCACCCCGACGCCGATCGTGTCGGCGAGCGCGATCTCGCGCGGCGCCGCATCGGCGGCGCGCTTGGCCATTTCGACGACGCGGTCGATCGCGATCTCGCCCTCGAACGGGCAGCCGAAGGCGGTGGCGATGGTGATCTGAGCGCTGCGGCCCGCCGATTTCGCCAGCGCGACGATCTCGATCGCGGCGGCGAGCGATTCGTCGGACGTCTGCCCCTGGTTGCGGATGCCGAAACTGTCGCTGGTCACGCACACCGCACCGAGTTCGTCGATCCGGCCGGTCGCGATGGCGCGCTCGGCACCGCGGCGGTTGAGGACGAGGCCGATGTAGGTGACATCGTCACGGTCGGGGAGCTGCGCCACCAATTCCTCCGCATCGGCCAGTTGCGGCACCTTCTTGGGATTGACGAAGCTCGTCACTTCGATGCGGCGCGCGCCGTAACCGATCGCGCGGTAGATCAGCGCGAGCTTGTCGGCGGTGGCGACGGCAAGTGCTTCATTTTGCAGGCCGTCGCGGGGGCCGACTTCGACGATTTCGATGCTGGTTTGCTTCACGATTTTGCCTATCTTCGCGCATATCCGAGATTGCAGTTGATAATTGCATAGCATTCTAAGTATATCATGGCCACAGGGATTGAGGATGTCGGGCCGCGCGCGGTCCCCTTCCTAGGCTAAAGAGACGCCCGAAGGGAATGATATGACGGAAGCGAACAGCGGGGGAGCGCTGGAAGGGTTGAAGGTCGTCGAGATGGGCCAGCTGATCGCCGGCCCCTTTTGCGGCCAGTTGCTCGGCGACATGGGCGCCGAGATCGTCAAGCTCGAGCCGCCGGGCGGCGGCGACCAGATGCGCAACTGGGGCCAGGGTGACAAACCGAGCTGGTGGCGCGTCATCGCGCGCAACAAATATTCGGTCGCGGTCGACCTGCGCAGCGAAGAAGGCCAGGCCCTCGCCCGCGACCTGATCGCCAAGGCCGACATCCTCATCGAGAATTTCCGCCCCGGTACGCTCGAGAAATGGAACCTCGATCCCGCCGAGCTGCGCAAGACCAACCCCGGGCTGATCGTCGTGCGCGTGTCGGGTTATGGCCAGACCGGCCCCTATTCGTCGCGCGCCGGCTTCGGCGGCATCGGCGAGGCGATGGGCGGGTGGCGCGGCATCGTCGGCTATCCCGACCTGCCCCCCGCGCGCATGGGGGTGTCGATCGGCGACACCCTCGCCGCCACTTACGGTTGCATGGGCGCGCTCGCCGCGCTGCATCATCGCAGCAAGACCGGCGAAGGCCAGATCGTCGATTCCGCGCTGTATGAGGCGGTGCTGCAGGTGATGGAATCGACGGTATCGGACTATTCGGCGAGCGGCACCAAGCGCCGCCGCACCGGTTCGACGCTGCCCGGGATCGCGCCATCGAACGTCTATCCGTGCAGCGATGGCGAATATCTGATCGGCGCCAATCAGGACGGCGTCTTCGCGCGGCTCGCCGCGGCGATGGGCCGCCCCGAACTCGCTGCCGACGAACGCTATGCGACGCACCGCGCGCGCGGGGTGCGGCAGGAGGAGCTCGACGCGCTGATCGGCGAATGGACGGCCACGCTGACGATCGAGCAGCTCGAGGCGAAGATGGTCGAGGCGAGCGTTCCCGCCGGACGCGTATTCGATGCCGAGGACATGCTGGCCGACCCGCATTTCGCCGCGCGCGACGCGCTGGTCACGGTGCCCGACGCCGAGCTCGGCGAAATCCGCATGCAGGGAGTCTTCCCCAAGCTGTCGGACACGCCGGGCAGCGTCCGCAGGCCTGCCCCGCTGGTCGTCGGACAGGATACGGACGATGTGCTGAAGCGCTGGCTCGGACGCGAGGGTTGAGACGATGATCACCCTCTATGGCGGCGCCACCCCCAATGCGCGCAAGATCGCGATCGCACTGCTGGAGATGGAGCTGCCCTGGCGGCTCGAATATATCGATATCCTCGCGGGCGACCAGCTGACCCCCGAATTCCTCGCGCTCAACCCGAACAACAAGACGCCGGTGATCGTCGACGAGGACAGCCCCGGCGGCGAGCGCTTCGTGCTGTGGGAGACCGGCGCGATCCTGCTCTATCTCGCCGAAAAGACTGGCCGCTTCGTGCCGACCGATCCGGTCAAGCGCGCGACCTGCTGGCAGTGGCTGATGTTCCAGGTCTCCGGCGTCGGGCCGATGTTCGGGCAGGAAGTGCATTTCACCCACTATGCCAAGGACCGGCACGATTATGCCATCGCGCGCTACAGCCGCGAGGTCGACCGGTTGATGATGGTGCTCGACAAAAGGCTGGGCGAAGCGACCTGGCTGGCCGGCGAGGATTATACGATCGCCGACATGGCCACCCTGCCCTATCTGCGTCGTCAGCTGATCGACAAGGCGGGGCGTTTCCCTCATGTCGAGCGCTGGAGCGCGGCGATGCTCGAACGGGCCGCGGTCGCCGAGGGCATGACCGTCGGTGTCGCCCGCGCCGAAACGATCGAGGGCGGGCTGACCGGATTTACCGACGAGCACCGCGCGATCCTGTGGGGCGACCGGCAGCATCAGGCGCGGTAGCGCCGCCGCCGGCGGATGGATCGCGATGCCGGACGGAGCGCGGAAGACGACCTGGTCGCTCACGCTCTCGATCCGGTCGCCGCACCGATCAGATCAGCGACTTCAACCGGTCGATTCCCGTCGCCTGCCGAAGGATTCGGGCCGCGAGCGCATTTCCGTTCACGGCATTGGTGAAGACGACGATCGCGCGTCCGCTACGGGGATCGCCGACGCCCATGGTTTTGAAGATCCCGTAGTTGCTGCCACTGTGCTGGAACAGCAGGCCCGCCGGGGATTGTTCGAGTTCCCAGCCCAGCCCCCGCGAAATGTCGCGCCCGCGCACGTCGAGCCGGGGGGTGAGCATCGCCCGCCGCGTCGTGTCGCGGATCTCCCACGCCGCCCGCGTCGGCCGGTCCATCATGAGCGCCATGAACGTCGCATAGTCGGACGCGGTCATCAGCAGCCCGCCCGCCGAATTGACCAGCAGGTCGTGGGTCGATGGCGGCGTCTTGGGATCGCTCTCTCGCATCGCGGCGACCGAATCCTCATAGGTCCAGGTTGCGATCGGCTTGCCGCGCTTTTTCGCGACCCGTAGCAGCCGGTCGCCCAGTTCGCGGGTGGGCTGGGGCGGAAGCACCTGCTCGCCTTCCGGCGGTTCGGAATGGCCGAAGACCGCCGACTTTGCGATGCCTTCGTCCCAGCCGAAGCTGCTGTGGGACATCCCGGCCGGGTCGAACAGTTTCGCCCGCATCACGCTGCCGAGACCCATTCCCATGATGGTCTCGACAACCAGCTGGAGCCAGATGAAGGCTTCGCCGGAATAGGTGTAAATCGATCCGGGCGCGCTGCTCGTGACCAGCGGCTCGGAGGCCCAGTTGGGCAAGCCCGTCGAATGTTCCAGCACATGCCGGGCCGTGATGCGCTCGAGATTCGGGTCATCGCCCAAATTCTCCGGCCGGCGATAGGCGACGAGCGGCGTATCGAGATCGAGGCGCTTTTCATCGACCAGCCGCATCACGACATAGGCGAAGACAGGCTTGGTCATCGACGCGGCTTCGAACAGCGTATCCTCGCGCACCGGGTCGCGGGTGAGGATGTTTTTGACGCCGAAGCTGTGGCTCCAAGCGAGCGTACCGCGGTCTACGACCGCGATGGCGGCGCCGGGCACCCCGGCGATCCGCATGAGACGCGGAAGGTCCGCGACCAGTTCCTCGGGCGGGATCCAGGCGGCGTTGCCGTCCGGGCATTGCCCGCGCGTTCCGGCGCGGGCGGGCGTCGCGCCGCCGGCGATCAGCGCCGCCGATCCGACCAGCACCGCCCGCCGTCCGGGCATCGTTCCGCCACTCATCTTTGTTCGCCGCCCAGCCAGCGCATCAGGTGAGCGCCACGGCGAAGAGACAGGACAAGAGCTTCATCGGTTTCCACTTCCAATCGATCATCTCGCTTATTGATAGCGCAGCGTCTTTTCGAACCCCTCATTCGCCTTGGTCATCTTTGCCAGTTTCCTGAGTTGACCGCGAACATGGCGCTGGAACCGCGCGTCGTCATAGATGCCCGTCGCCCGATAGTCTTCCTGCCCGACCAGTTTCTTGATCTGCGCAGCGAAGGCGCTCTGCTCATCGGTGCAATGCGCGGCGATCAGGGCACGGCAGACCCATTCCTCGGCGGCCGCCTTGTCATAGTCGTCCTGTGCCTCATACCCGCGCCGGTCCGCTGCCGCCTGATCGAGCCTCGAAGCCTCAAACCGCCGGTCCAGCCATTTCCGGACCTGCTCGCCATTCCACGCTTTTGACGGATCGTTCATCGCTTACTCCAAGCCTTGTCGGCGCCAATCTCCGTGCTTTGGCGACGCACGAGCCTTTGCCCGCGGTCCAAATCGACAGCAGCATGGCGCCTGCCTAAATATTGGTCTGGTCGGCCGGAACCCCTTCGGGCATCGTCGCGCTCCCCGCGGCCTCTTCGCACGGCAGGCTCTCCGTGCCAACGCCGTAACAGGTCATGGATAGCGATCCCATCGCATAGCCGCGCAGGAGCGGCGCGGCCCCGCCCCCCGCTGCGGCGAGGCCGGCGATATGGAGGAGCGGAATGAAATGATCGGGCGTGGGGACCGCAAGGTCGTAATCCGGATGCTGGAGGACATTCAAGATGCCGCCCGGATCGCGCAACATCTGGTCGACGACGGCATCGTCGAACCGCTGCGCCCAATCGGTTCCGCCATCCGGATTGTGCCGATCGATCTTGCGGAGGTTGTGAACGACATTGCCGCTCGAAACGATCAGGACGCCCTGCCCGCGCAACGCCGATAGCCGGCTGCCCAATTCCAGATGATAGTCCATCGGCTGGAGCGCGTTGATCGACAGTTGCACGACCGGAACGTCGGCATCCGGGAAAAGATGCGCGAGGACGCTCCATGTCCCGTGGTCGAGCCCCCATTGATCCTGATCGGCGCCGACCCAATGGGGTTTGACGACCTCCGCAATCTCGCCCGCCAGTTCGGGCAGGCCGGGCGCCGGATATTGAAACGCGAACAGTTCGTCGGGGAAGCCGTAAAAATCATGGATGGTGCGAGGGCGTGCCATCGCGGTGACGGCAGTCGCCCCGATGAACCAATGCGCCGAGACGACCAATAGCGCGCGCGGTCGCGGCAAGGCCTTCCCCAGCCGGCGCCAGGCGCGCGTATAGCCGTTCAATTCGATTGTGTTCATCGGGCTGCCATGGCCGATGAACAGGGCGGGCATCATATCCATCGGGCGGCCCGTCAGGTCGCGCCGATCTGCGTCATGAACGAGGCATTGTCCCAAAACAGCCATTCCTCCTTCATCAGGTCCTTTTCCCACCGCCCGACGGTCATCATCGGCAGCACGAATTTCTTGCCGGTGGGCTGAAGCGCCTTGCCGCCCCCGAGGTCCATGGGTTTCGTGAAGGTCCCGGTCATGATGCCCTGCACTGCGGTGTATTCCCCGTCCGCGAGCTTGATCGGATGCTCCGCAATCCTGGTGTCGGGGGCAAAGGCGAACTGCGGTTTCAGTTTGACGAGGTGGTCGGCGATGCCGGTCGTCGTCGATCCGTCCGGATAATGAACCAGAATGTCCTCGGCATGGCTCTTGTTGAACTCATCCCATTTCTGCCCGCTGTACACGCGGAAATCGAGATCATCGAAATTGGCGAGATTGCGCTGCTGCTCTTCGGTGTGGCCGGTCGCATCGGCGGTCGCCGAGCTGCCGGCCTTGTCGGACGTTTTAGGGGCCGAACATGCCGCGATCGACAGCGACGCAGCAAGCACCAGCAGGTCACGGTTTTTTTGAGATAGGCGCATGTTCGACTCCCTCGATTCAGACCGCCGGGAACGGGCTGTTCGGGATAGGAAGCCTGAATGATCGCCCAGTCAAGACGATCGTCCCAATCACCGCTTCAGGCGCCCCGCGATGGCTGGAAATCGAAAGGCCCGGCCCCCGAGCATGACATCCGACTGGTGGAGCGGACCCCGCTCGCTCGCTTCTCAATCGCCCCGCACCGCCGCGCGGTTGGCGTCGCCGAACATGTTCGACCATTCGGTCTCGTCAAGCTTCTGGTGGCGGCCGAGATATTTCGCGGGTGGCTTCAGATCCTCGCGCGCCATGGCGCGGGCGACGGCGGGGCGCTGGCCGATGCGTTCGAACCAGCCGCGCGTCGCGGGCCAGTCGTCGAGGCCCATGCCCATGACGAAGGCCGAGGCGCGGCCGGGCCAGATCGCCATGTCGGCGATGCCGTAATCCTCGCCGGCGACATAGGGAGACTTTTCCAACCGCTTTTCGAGGACGGTGAGCAGGCGGGCCACTTCCTTCGTATAGCGCTCGATCGCATAATCCTGTCCGGCGGGGGCATAGCGCAGGAAATGGCTCGCCTGCCCGCCCATCGGCCCCAACCCCGCCATTTGCCAGGTCAGCCAGGACAGGGCCGAAGCGCGCGCGGCGCCCGACGTGGGCAAAAAGCGCCCGCTCTTTTCGGCGAGATATTGCAGGATCGCGCCCGATTCGAAGGCCGCGACCGGATCGCCGCCGTCCACCGGCGCCCGGTCGACGATCGCCGGCAACTTGTGGTTGGGGTTGATGCGGCCGAATTCGGCGGTGAGCTGGTCGCCGTTGAAGATGTCATAGGGGATGACCCGATAATCGGCGCCGATCTCCTCGAGCATGATCGCGACCTTTTGCCCGTTCGGGGTCGCCGAATAATGAAGGTCGATCATCATAGCACCTCGTAGATCTGGTGGCGGACGCCGAAGTCGGTGCGCTCGCCGACACCGACGGCGAGGAGGCCGTTGATCCAGTCGTATTTCGCGCTCGCGGTTTCGAACACCGGGGCGATTCGCAGATAATAGCGCGCCGAATCGACCGGCGGCGCGGCGGGATCGGCGAATTCGGCGCGGACGTCCTCGGGGACGACGCTGCGGCCGCTGTAGCCGAGCTGGATGAGGTCGCCGTCATCGGTCCGCCACACCGCGCGGGCATCGAAAGTACCGACCGCGGCGCCCGAGGCGAGCCGGCCGCCGCGCGACCAATTGCCGCCGCCGGGCAGGACGATACCGTTGATTCGTGGGCCGAAAAAACGGCCACCGCTGATATATCCGATGCGCTGATCACCGAACGGCGACGCGCCGATGCCGAAGATTCCGCCACCGACCTCAAACTCCACGGTGCACAAAAACCGGCTCGAAAGGCCCGTGGGAACACCCGCTGAAAAATCCTGCTCCATCATTCGACTCCTGCTTGTGAGGCTCTGGACAAGCATAAGACCATTAGTATACTAAGGGTCAATGAGATTGACGGATCGGACCCGCATGTCCGGTATCGCCAGCAACCGTTCAATGGGAGGGTAAAGATGAATTTTCGTAACCAGATTCTGCTGGCGGGCGTCGCATCGATCGCGACGCTGACCTATGCCGCACCGGCGATGGCACAGGATGCCGCCGCCCCTGCCGACACGACCGAGACCGAGGCCGATAGCGGCACCGACGAGATCATCGTCACCGCCCGTTTCCGCAATGAATCGTTGCAGGACGTGCCGCAGGCGATTTCGGCCTTCGGCGAACAGACGCTCGCCAAAATCGCCGCACGCGACATCACCGACCTCGCGCCCTCGACGCCGAACGTCAGCATCCAGCCCGTCGCGACCTTTTCCAACTCGGCGGCGATCTTCATTCGCGGGCTCGGCGCGCAGGGCATCGAATCGACCGAGGAAAGCCCGGTCGGCGTGTCGATCGACGGCGTCTATGTGACGCGCCCGGTCGCCACGATGCTCGACACCTTCGACCTCGACCGCATCGAAGTGCTGCGCGGGCCGCAGGGCACCTCGTTCGGCAAGAACTCGCTCGCCGGCGGTATCGCCGCCTATACCAAGAATCCCGGCCGCGACTGGGGTGTCCAGACCGAGGTCACCGTCGGCAACTATGGCCGGATGGATGCCCGCGCGGCGGTCAATATGCCGCTCATTCGCGACACGCTCGCGGTCCGGCTGGTGCTGAACAAGGAAACGTATGACGGCTATTTCACCAACCGCCTGAACGGGAAGAAGATCGGCGGGCAGGACCGGCTGACCTTGCGCGGCACGGTGGTGTTCACCCCGACCGACAATCTCGACATCAACCTCAAGGCCTTCCTCGTCCGCGACCGTTCGAGCGCGCCGGGCGGCGACACCGCGCCGAACCGGAACCAGTTGCTGTGGCAGGTTTTCCGCTTCGAAGAGCCGAACGACGGCGCCTATACGATCGGACGCGATTTCCCCGCCGATCACGACACCGACCAGCTTGGGCTGATCAGCAACATCGGCCTCGACATGGGGTCGTGGCAGGCCAAGTCGATCACGGGCTATATCGAGACCGACGATTTCAACGACAGCGACTTCGACCAGTCCGAAGTCTTCTTCTTCCCCACCTTCCGCCTGCAGTCGCATCGCCAGTTCAGTCAGGAACTGCGCCTGCAGTCCGATTTTTCGGACCGCACCGACGCGCTGTCGCGCCTGAGCCTGGTGTTCGGCGGCTATTTCCTGAAGCAGAGCTTTGAACTGGCGCAGGCCTTCCCGACGCTTCCGGTGCTGCTCGCCCCGACGGTGCGTTTCGGCAGCGAGGACTTCGTCGCGCAGGACAACACCGCCAAGGCGCTGTTCGCGCAGGCGATCTATGGCATCACCGACCGCCTGAACATCACGCTCGGCGTGCGCCAGAGCTGGGAATCGAAGGATTATTTCCGCGACCCCACCGGCGTCCTGTTGTCGCCCGCCTTTTTCTCGACGCGCGCGACGGTCAAGTCGCTCGCCGAAATGGAGGCGATCGCGAACACCAACCTGGCGGCGGGCAAGGCCTTCAAGCTGGGTTACAACCGCGATCGCATGACCTTCAAGGCCGGGCTCGACTATCGCCTGACCGACGATGTGATGCTCTATGCGGGCTTCAGCCAGGGGTATAAGGGCGGCGGCTTCGGCGCGCGCTCGGCGACCACCTCCACCGCGGGGCCGACGGAAGACAACACCGCCAACCTGTTCGAGGCCGGGGTCAAGGGCGATTTCTTCGATCGCGTGCTTCGCCTCAACCTCACGGGTTTCGTCACCAAGTTCAAGCAGCTGGAATTCGGCGTCTTCTTCCCCAACCCCAATGTCGCATCGGGGCAGGAAACGGCGCAGTTGAACATCGGTTCGGCGACGACGAAGGGGCTCGAACTCGAAGCCACGCTGAAGCCGACGCAGAATTTCCGCCTGTCGGCGAATGTCGGCTATCTCGACGCGAAATATACCAGCTTCTGCGCCGATATCGACGGCCCCTCGGCTTTCCCGACGCCGCCGACGTCGACCTGCGGCGACGTCACCGCGCTGCCCAACGGCACCTATCTGGTCGACATCGATCACACCGGCAAAAAGCTGGTCCGCGCGCCGAAGTGGCAGACGCAGTTGTCGGCGGAATATACGATCCCGCTCGGCAGCGCCGGCAATATCAACCTGCGCGGGGCGATGTCGTATCGCAGCACCTACTATTCGACCGTCGCCAACGATTTGGCGGGCAAGACCGGCGACTTCACGCTGGTCGACGGCTCGATCGGCTGGGAAAGCGAAGACGGACGGTTCCGCGCGATGCTGTGGGGCAAGAACTTGACCAACAAGACCTATGTCGCGGCGCTGACGCCGACGGCGCAGTTCTTCACCCAGCGTTTCTACAACGCCCCGCGGACCTTTGGCCTGACCCTCGGCGCGAGCTTCTGATGGCGTGCCGCCGGGCCTTACGGTCCGGCGGCATCGCGATGCGGATGGGCCGCGAGCTTTGAATATTTTCAGCCGTCCGGAATCGGCGGCCTTCGGGGAGTGTTATGACTGAGGCCACCACCCTCGCCGGAGGTCCCGCGGGCGCCGATCACGGACTTGCCGGGCGGCGCAACATCGCCCTCGCCATGCTGTTCCTCATCGGCACGATCAACTTCGTCGACCGCCAGTTGCTCGCGATGCTGATCGAACCGATCCGCGTCGACATCCCGCTCAGCGATACCCAGTTCGGGCTGCTCACCGGGCTGGCCTTCGCGCTCTTTTACGCCGGCATGGGCGTACCGGTCGCCATCCTCGCCGACCGCTGGAACCGCGTCAAACTGGTCGGCATCGCCTGCCTGGTGTGGAGCGTCTTCACCGCGGCGTGCGGGATGGTCTCCAATTTCTGGCAACTCGCCCTGATGCGGTTCGGCGTCGGCGCGGGCGAGGCGGGCGGCACCGCCCCCTCGGTTTCGGTCCTCGCCGACTATTATCCGCCGCACCAGCGGCCGATCGCGATGGCGCTGTTCACCTGCAATGGCCCCTTCGGCGTCTTCGTCGGCGCCGCGTTCGGTGCCTGGGCCGCGTCGACGATCGGCTGGCGCAACGCCTTTCTGCTGATCGGCGCGGTCGGCATCCTCGTCGCGCCGCTTCTGATCTGGCTGGTGCGCGAGCCGGCGCGCGGCCAGATGGACAAGGGCGCGGGCGACGAGCCGATCCCCTTTGCCAAGGCGATGGCGCTGTTCCGCGCCTATGGTTCGCTGATGCTGCTGTTGCCGGCGACGGCGCTCGCCGCTTTCGTGAGCTATGGCATGCTCAACTGGATTCCGGCCTATCTGATGCGGGTGCAGGACATGCCGCTGTCGGCGATGGGGACCTGGTTCGCCCCCGCCGCCGGGATTACTTTTGCCGCCGGCACGCTCGGCGGCGGCTGGTTGGTAGCCCGGCGCGCGCGCACCTCGCCGCGCGCCTATGGCCAGGTCCCGGCGATCGCGACGCTGATCCTCATCCCGTCGCTGATCGCCTCGCTGATGGTCGACAGCTGGCCGCTCGCGCTGGCGCTGATGCTCGTCCCGCTGACCGCCTGTACCTTCTACATCGCCCCCGCCCTGGCGCTGGTGCAGAATCTGATGCCGCCGCGCGCGCGGGCGACGGGCACGTCGATCCTGATGCTGATGTTCAACATCATCGGGCTGGGGTTCGGCCCGCTGTTCGTCGGGTTCGTCAGCGACACGCTGAAACCCGACTATGGCGTCGAAAGCCTGCGTTGGGGCATCATGGCGCTGATTCCGTTCGCCGCCGCCGCCTGCGCCGTGCAATTCGCGATGACGCGGCATCTGGATAAGGATTTCGCGGAATGAACAGGGAGACGCGATGATGGCCGAACTGGACGACATCCGCACGATGGCGACGCGCTTCTTCGACGCGATCGAGGAAGGCGACATCGCCGCGATGAAGAACAGCTTCGCCGCCGATGCCGAGATCTGGCACAACACCGACGAGCTGGTCGGCACGCCCGAGCAGACCGCCGCAGTGCTGACCGGCATGGTCGCGCGGATCAAGGACCGCGAATATGCCGAGCGCCGGCTCACGGTCTTTCCCGGCGGTTTCGTCCAGCAGCATGTGCTGAAGGGCCGCCGCACCCACGACGACGGCGCCGTACGCCTGCCCTGCGCGATCATCTGCAAGGTCGAGAACGGCAAGATCACGCGGCTCGACGAATATTTCGACAGCGCGCATGTCGCCGAATTCCGCAAGTTCGCCAATGCTTGATGCACGCCCTCGTCATGGCTCGTCATTGCGAGGAGCGAAGCGACGCGGCAATCCAGAGTCTGCGTAAACCGCTCTGGATTGCTTCGCTTCGCTCGCAATGACGAAGTTTTGAGTTTCAAGTTTTATTCAGGAGTATAGCATGCCCGTCCTGCGCCAGGTTCCCCGCTCGGAAGTCACCGACGAGACCGTTCTCGCCTATTACAACCGCCTGTTCGGCGACCGCGACCCCGTGGCCGAGCCCGGCACCGCGACCGGCACGCCGGGCGACTGGTGGACGGTGTTCGCGCTGTCGCCCGACATCTTCGAACATGCGGTCAAGGGTTTCGCCGTGTACCGCAACCCCGCGCGCACGATCGATCCGGTGCTGCGCGAACTCGGCCAGACGCGCGCGGGCTGGGTCAAGGGCAGCCAGTTCGTCTTTTCGCAGCATTGCAAGTCGCTGCGCGGTCTCGGCGTCAGCGACGAGAAGATCGCGGCGATCGCGCACTGGCAGGTTGCCGATTGCTACAACGAACAGGAACGCACCGTGCTCGCCTATGCCGACTGTCTGGCCCAGGCCAGCGGGCGCGTACCGCTCGAGGTGTTCGACAAGCTCAAGACCTTCTGGAACGACGAGCAGATCTTCGAATTCACCTACATCACCTGCCTTTACGACATGCACGCGGTGATCACCCGCGCGCTGCGCATGGAATATGACGCGCGCGAGGATCCGATCGTCGAGGTCGCCGCGCCCGAAGGCTTCAGCGCCGCCGACTTCCTGAGCGCGCCGCGGCCCGCGGGCCAGTGAGACCATCACGGGTCCGGTGACACCGGGCCCGTCCATTTCCGGCGGCGCAGCGTCGACACGAAACAACCGTCAATTTAATTGACGATTATCAGCGCAGATGATAAAAGACTCGGTGAGAGGACAAAATGAAATATTATAACAGCGTCGGCCCCAACCCACGCGTCGTGACATTGTTCATGGCCGAAAAGGGTATCGAGATCCCCGAGGTCACCGTCGACCTGCGCGGCGGCGAGAACCGGCGGGCGCCGTATAATGTCGAGGTCAATCCGGCGGGGCAGACCCCCGCGCTCGCACTCGACGACGGATCGGTGCTGACCGAGATCGTCCCCATCTGCGAATATCTGGACGAGAAATTTCCCGAACCGACGCTGATCGGATCGACGGCGGAGGAGCGCGCGATCACGCGCATGTGGGTGCGCCGCATCGACCTCAAGATCTGCGAACCGCTGACCAACGGCTTCCGTTTCGCCGAAGGGCTGCCGCTGTTCGAGCCGCGCATGCGCTGCCTGCCCGAAGCGGCGGCGGGGCTGAAAGCGATCGCGCAGGACGGTATCCAATGGGTCGATGCCCAGATCGCGGGCCGCAGCTTCGTCACCGGCGAGCGGTTGACGCTCGCCGACCTGATGCTGTTCGCCTTCCTCGATTTCGGCGCCGGGGTCGGCCAGCCGATCGACCCGGCCTTTACCAACATCACAAGCTGGTACGAGCGGATGAAAAGCCGCCCCGGCATCAATCCCAACTAAGCGCAAGGAGACGGACAATGGCTGCAGCAAACCCCGAATTCGAGTTCCGCGGCGTCAACCACCTGGCACTGGTGTGCAAGGACATGGCCAAGACGGTGGAATTCTACCGCGACATCCTCGGCATGCCGCTGATCAAGACGCTCGACCTCGCCGGCGGGCGCGGCCAGCATTTCTTCTTCGACGTCGGCAATGGCGACGCCCTCGCCTTCTTCTGGTTCAAGGACGCACCCGAAGCGGTCCCCGGCATTTCGGCGCCCGAGGCGCTGCCCGGCGAGGGCAATTTCATGTCGGCGCACGGGTCGATGAACCATATCGCGATCAACGTCGCCGCCGACAAGTTCGATGCCTATTGCAACCGGCTGGTCGAAAAGGGCGTCAAGGTTTCGGGCGTTCTGAACCACGATGATTCAGAGACAAATATCGCCGCCGAAGTGCATCCGGGCGTGTTCGTGCGCTCGGTCTATTTCTTCGATCCAGACGGCGTGTGCCTCGAGTTCGCGGCGTGGACCAAGGAATTCGACGACAGCGACGTCGCGCACGACCCGATGCAGGCCGACGGCACCCGCCGCGATGGCTTCATCACCGGCCGCACCCCGGTGCCGGCCGAATAAACCTCTTCCCCAGGAGCACTCCTTGGCCCGGCGCGCGAGCGTCGGGCCTTCTTTTTTGGGGGGCAGATGGAGTTGAAACGGTCAATTGCGGGCCGCAATGCAACTGCTATTGTTGCGGCATGGAATCATCGATCGTTGACCTGGTTCGAGCCATCGTGGAGCACGTCGATGACCGATACGGTCGGACGGCAGCCTGGATCATGGCCGTATTGGGCGGCGCAGTATTGATCGGCACGCCGGTAGCCTTAATTTCCTATTTGCTCCGCTAGCGCCCGCTCGAGAAATCATAGATTCCTGCCCCGGGATGGCAACTAGGCGTCACCCCACCGCGCGGCCCTTGCCCTCCCAATAGGGTGCGCGCAGTTCGCGACGGAGCACCTTGCCCGACGGGTTGCGCGGCAGCGCTTCGATGAACTCGACGCTCTTGGGCAGCTTGTACGCGGCGATGCGCTTGCGCGCCCAGGCGATGACGGCGGCGGGGTCGGGGGCCGCGCCCGCGACGGGGACGATCAGCGCCTTCACCGACTCCCCCCATTTGGCGTCGGGGACGCCGATCACCGCGACGTCGGCGACGCCGGGGCAGCCCATGATCGCGCTTTCGACCTCGGCCGGATAGATATTCTCGCCGCCCGACACGATCATGTCCTTGATGCGGTCGTGGACGAAGTAGAAGCCGTCGGCGTCGCGGTAGCCGACGTCGCCGGTGTGGAGCCAGCCGCCCGCAAGCGTCTCTGCGGTCGCGGGGCCGCGGTTCCAATATTGCTTCATCACGATGCCGCCGCGGATCGCGATCTCGCCGATCTCACCGTCACCGAGTTCCTTCCCCTCGCCGTCGAGGATCGCCATCGCGACCCCCGGCCAGGGCTTTCCGCACGAGGTGAGCTTGCCGGGCAGGTCGTGTGCCGAGGGCGAGAGATAGGAGCCGCCGCCGGCGGATTCGGTCATGCCATAGAATTGCACGAAGTCGCAGCCGAAGGTCGCGCGCGCGCGGCGCAGCACATCTTCGGCGATCGGCGAGGCCCCATAAGCGATCGACCGGAGCGCGGGATAGCGACCGGCGGCGGCCGAGGGCTGCATCAGCATCATCTGGATCATCGCGGGAGCGAGGAAGGCGTGGGCGACGCGCTCGTGCCGGAGCATCTGGATCGCGTCGTTGGGGGTGAAGTCCTTGACGAGCAGCAGGCGGCCGCCTTGCGCCAACCCCGAGAAGCTGACGTTGGTGCCCGCGACGTGGAAGAGCGGCATGACGATCATCACCGTCTCGTCCTCGCCATAAGCGAAGCCGTCGACCTCGGTCGCGGCCTCGAGGAAGGTACGGTAATTGCGGTGGGTCAGCACGACACCCTTGGGCAGCCCGGTGGTGCCGCTGGTGTAGAGTTGCAGGACATCGTCGGCGAGATCGGGGCCGGGCAGCGCGCTGTCGGATGCGTCACCGAGCCATTGGTCGAATGGCTCGAACGCCGGATGCTCGCCGTAGAGCGCGACGAGGCGCGGCGGGTTGGCGAGACCGGCGACGGCGGCGAGCGCGCAGTCGAAGAAATCCTCGCCGACAAACAACAGCTTCGGCGCTGCATCGCCGACGATGAAGCCGACTTCGGCGGGCACCAGCCGGTTGTTGATCGGGGCGAAACAGGCGCGTGCGAGCGCAGTGCCGAAGAAAAGCGGATACCAGGCATCATGGTTCTTGGTCAGCGCGGAGATGCGGTCGCCGGGCTGGATGCCGGCGGCGATTAGCGCGTTGGCGACTCGGTTCGAGCGCTTGTCGAGGTCGGCGAAGCTGGTTTCGCGGTCGCCATATTTCACCGCGACCGCCTCGCCGCGCACGCGTGCCTGCGCGCCCGGGATGTGGGCCAAGGTCCGGATGGCATCCAGATCGATCATTTCGCTCTCCCCAAGGTCAATTTTTCTTGAATTAGATAGAATACTAAGCAAATGCTTGGCCAGCAAAAAATCGAGAGGACAAGCCTTGGCTCCACTTCCCTTATTGCCGACAACAATCGTCGGAAGCTACCCCCAGCCCGACTGGCTGATCGACCGCGAGCGGTTGAAGGCGAGCCTGCCTCCGCGCGTACGCGCCGAGACGCTGTGGCGCATCCCCGAACCATGGCTGGCCGACGCGCAGGAGGCCGCGACGCTGATGGCGATCCGCGACCAGGAAGAGATCGGCATCGACATCGTCGGCGACGGCGAGATGCGGCGCGAGAGTTATTCGAACCGGCTCGCGACCGCGCTGTCGGGAATCGACCGGGAAAAACATGGCACCGCGATCGACCGCACGGGCAACGCCAATCCGGTGCCGCTCGTCTCGGGTCCGATCCGCCGCGTGGCGCCGATCGAGGCGCAGGATGCGGCGTTCCTGCGGCGGCATTCGACGCGGCCGGTGAAGCTCACCCTGCCCGGCCCGTTCACGATGACGCAGCAGGCCGAAAACGGTTATTATCCCGACGCGCGCGCGCTCGCGATGGACTATGCCGACGCGGTCAATGCCGAGGTGAAGGATCTGTTCGCGGCGGGGGTCGACGTCGTCCAGCTCGACGAGCCCTATCTGCAGGCGCGCGCCGCCGAGGCCAATGCCTATGCGATCGAGTCGATCAACCGCGCGCTCGACGGGGTCGGTGGGACGACCGCGCTGCATATCTGTTTCGGCTATGCGATGGTGCATCACGGCGCGGGCGCGACGGGACCAAAGCCCAAGGCCTATGACTTCCTTGCCGAGCTCGAAGCGTCGAACGTCGACGTGATCTCGATCGAGGCGGCGCAGCCGGGGCTCGACCCCGCGATCCTCGCCGAACTGCCGACCAAGACGATCATGTATGGCGTGCTCGACCTGTCGATCCCCGAGGTGGAGACGCCCGAGGTGGTTGCGGGGCGCATCCGCGAGGCTTTGCGCTATGTCGACGCCGAGAGGCTGTGGATCGCGCCCGATTGCGGGATGAAATATCACAGCCGGGAGCATAGCCAGGCCAAGCTGAAGGCGATGGTCGATGGGACGGCGCTGGTGCGGGGGGAGCTCAAATAATATTGTCATCCCCGCGAAAGCGGGGACCCAGGGGCTAGCTAAGTCGATGCACGCACTGGGTCCCCGCTTTCGCGGGGATGACAGAAAGTCAGGCGTCGATGAAATCGGCCAGCAACGGCACCACAACCTCGGGCGCCTCGACGGTCGGCAGATGACCGGCCCCCGCGATCACCTCGAGCCGTGCGCCGGGGATCTCGTCCAGTATTTCGTCATGATGCGCGCGGCTGGTGATGCCGTCCTTTTCGCCCCAGACCAGCAAGGTCGGCACCGCGATCTCGCCAAGGCGCGGGCGGCTGTCGATGCGCGCCATGATCGCGCGCTGCTGGGCGAGGAAGGTGTCGGCGCCGGTGTCGGCCGCCATTTGCCGCGCGATGCCGAGCAGGTGGGCGTCGTTTCGTTTGTCCTCGGGGAAGAGGATCGGGATGCGTTCCTCGACCACTTGCTCGAACTGGCCGCTCTCGACGAGGTCGATATAGCCCTGCCGCCGCGCGGTCTGCGCGGGCCCGTCGGCGGAAGCGAGCGTCGAGATCAGCACAAGCTTGGCGACGCGGTCGGGCGCACGGCGCATGACTTCGAAGGCGATGAAGCCGCCCATGGCGTGGGCGACGAGCGCGAATTTGGGCGGGGCATTGTCGAGGAGGCGCTGAGCGAAGCCTTCGATCGTGTCGTCGCTGCGGTTGTCGGCGACGATGATGTCGCGGTCGGGCCAGGCGCTGAGTAGAGGTTGCCAGACGGCATCGGTGAGGAGTTGGCCGGTGATGAGGACGATGGGGAGGGTCATGGTTGGCGATCCAATAGCTCGTCATTGCGAGCGAAGCGAAGCAATCCAGAGTAGGCGGTAACCGCTCTGGATTGCTTCGCTTCGCTCGCAATGACGAGGTGTTTCATATGACTTGGTGCAGCAATGCCTCACCCGCTTCGAGGCGACGGCAGTTTTCGTGGGCGACCGTCAGGCTTCGCACGAGCGTTTCGGGAGTGAGCCAGGCGATGTGCGGGGCGAGCACCACATTCGGCAGATCGAGCAACGGGTTGCCGCGCGGCAGCGGTTCTTCGGCGAAGACGTCGAGGCCGGCGCCGCGAAGATGGCCCGAGGTGAGCGCTTCGACCAGCCGCGTCTGATCGACGAGTTCGCCGCGCGCGGTGTTCACGAGGACCGCGCCCTTCTTCATCGCGAACGGGTCGATGCGGCCGCGTGTTTCGTCGGTGAGCGGGATGTGGAGCGAGACGATGTCGGCCTCGGCTATGACCCGGTCGAGCGGCCAATGGTCATAGGCGACATCGCGGGCGCTCCGCGTCGCGTAGACGACGTCGGCGCCGAGCGCTTCCAATACCGGCGCGAGGCGCTGCGCCGAGTTTCCGAAGCCGACGATGCCAACCGTCCGCCCGCCGATCTCGCCTACCTGATCGAGTTCGGAGGGGTCGGCGGTCCAGCCTTCGCCGGCGCGGGTGCGGGCGTCGAAGAAGCAGGTGCGGCGCAGCACCGCCATCATCAGCGACAACGCCATTTCGGCGACCGCCTGGCTGTTGGTGCCGGGCATGTTGCACACCGCGGCGCCGTGATCGCGGGCGGCATCAAGCGCGATGGTGTTCACCCCGACGCCGAGTTTCTGGATCAACTGGAGCTTTGGCGCCGAAGCGATGAAGTCGGCGGTGACCGGGGTCAGCACATGGAGCAGCGCGGTGATGTCGGGCGCGACGGCGTCGAGCGGTTCGGCCTCGTCGACGTGGGTGACGACGCCCGGACCGAAGATGGCATCGACCGCGTCGCGGAAACCGGGGCTGGGACGCGCGTGGAGGACGATCATGCCGCGACCGCGCCGATGCTGCCCGCGAAGGCCGAGAAGCCCGCGAAGACCGCGTCGGCGCCCATCGCCTCCTCGATGCGCAGCATCTCGTTCCACTTCGCCATGCGCTCGGACCGGGTGAAGCTGCCGACCTTGAGTTGCCCGGCGTTCCAGCCGGTCGCGAGATGCGCGATGGTGACGTCCTCGCTCTCGCCCGAACGCGCCGAGACGATCGCGCCCCAGCCGCGCGCGACGGCGGCGTCGAGCGCGGCCTTCGCCTCGGTGACGGTGCCGACCTGGTTGACCTTGATCAGCGCGGCGTTGCACACGCCTGCGTCGCCAGCGCGGACGACGCGTTCGGCATTGGTGACGAGGACATCGTCGCCGATGACCTGGACGCGGTCGCCGATCGCGGCGGTGACGGCGGCCATCGCGGTCCAGTCATCCTGCCCGGCGGGGTCCTCGATCGACAGGATCGGGTAGCGCCCCGCCCATTCGATAATGCGCGCGGCCATCGCTTCACTCGTCAGGCGGCCGTCGTCGAGCGCGAGGCTGTAGCCCGAGGCGTCGCCGAGTTCGTTGGCCGCGATGTCGAGCGAGATGAAGACATCCTCGCCCGCGCGGTGGCCGCTCGCCTCGATCGCCTTGGTCAGCGTGTCGAGCGCATCCTCGTTCGAGGCAAAATTGGGCCACCAGCCGCCCTCGTCGGCGACGCCGCTGAGCGGGCCCTTGGCCTCCATCAGCCTGCCTGCTGCGCGATAGACATCGTCGGTGATCTCGAGGGCGCGGCGGAAGCTGCCTGCCGTCGGGCACATGATCATGAAGTCCTGCACGTCGGTGCGCCGCCCGGCATGCGCGCCGCCGCCGAAAATCTGGATTTCGGGGAGCGGGATGCGGACCTTCGCGTCGCCCGCAAGGTAGCGCCACAAAGGCAGCCGCGCATCGGCGGCGGCGGCGTGGAGCACCGCCATCGACACCGCGACGACGGCATTGGCGCCGAGGCGCGCCTTGTTCGCGGTGCCGTCGAGCGCGCAGAGCGCCGCGTCGACCGCGGCCTGATCGTGCGCGTCCATGCCGGTGATTGCTTGCGCGATTTCGGACCCGATCCCCGCCACGGCACGGTTGACGCCATAGCCGCCGAAAGCCTCTCCACCATCGCGCAGGTCGATCGCCTCATGCGCGCCGCGCGAGGCGCCTGCGGGGGCGATGGCGCGGCCGACGGCGCCCGAGGCGAGGATGACTTCAGCCTCGACCGTGGGGCGGCCGCGCGAATCCCAGAGCTGGCGGCCGGTGACGGAAGCTATAGGCGATGGCATTCTAGGTCCTTTTCCAGTGGGCGACGAGCGCGTCGATCGGTTGCGGCGCGCGGATCAGCGCACGCGCCTGATCGCGCACGATATGCTTGTGAGCGGGGTCGGTGAGATAGGGGGCGGGCGACTTGCCCTCGACGCGCGCGAGGAGCAGCGCCGCGGTGAGCTTGCCCGCACGGAGCAGCAGATCGTCCGCATCCTCCCAGTCGATGCCCGCGCGATAGGCGGCGACGAGCGCGGCCGCCGCTTCACTCAGCCGCGCGTCGCCCGACCACACCGCCTTGAGCAGCAGGTGCGTAGCGCAGAAAGCGAGGTCGAAGGCGGGGTCGCCATAGACCGCACATTCGGCGTCGAGGAAGACGGGGCCGTCGGCGCTGACGAGGATATTCTTCGGGCTGACGTCGCCATGGACGAGCGCGATCTTGCGGCCCGACAGGTCGGCGGCAAGCGTCGTGAGCGCCGGCGCAAGTTCGGCGTCATGCTGCGCAACATAGAGCAGGAAGGGATCGACGCGCAGCGCGCGAAACATGTCGTCGTTGGGGAAGTCGGCGCGGTCGCCGTCGTTGTACGCGGTGGCGGCGTGGACCGCAGCGATCCCCTTCCCCACCTGCGCCGCGAAATCGGCATCGACGCGGCCCGCCATCAGCTCGTCCTTCCACACCGGACAGCCGGGGAGGAAGCGCATCGCAAAGGCGTGGCCGGGCAGTTCGGCGAGCACTTCGGGCACGATATGCGGATCGACGCCGCGCGCGCGGCGCAGCCAGCGCACCTCGCTGGTCCCGCGCTCGACGGGGGCGAGCCATTCGGCGGCGACGCGGAGTTGCGGCAGCGGGCGCTTGACGACGATCGGACCGACCGAGCTGTCGACCTTCCACACGTCGCACGACACGCCGCCGGTCAGCGGCTGGAGGACGACCTCGCCCTCCCCCGCCAGCCCGGCGCCGCGCAGCGCTTCGATGATGTCGGCGTCCGCGGTCACGTCACAGCTTCTCCCGGATCCATGCGCCGACGAGGTCGGCGGCGTCCTGCCGTTCCTTGATCGAATCCTCGAAATAATGCGCGCCGGGGATGAGTTCGATCTTTTTGTCGGTCGAGCCGAGGAAATCGAAGATCTTGCGCGCGTCGCTGGGGAAGACGCCGGTGTCGGCGAGCCCCTGCACGACCAGCGCGGGGGTGTCGTGCTTCGCAAGGTGCGGCTGGCCCTGGCACGGCGAGGTTTCGAGGCTCCACATGTTGAGCCAGGTCTTGAGCGTGTTGGCGCGGCCGATGCTCGGCGTGCGGTTGGCGAGCGCGGGATCACCGCGATAGCACCAGTTGGGCTTACGGTCCGACGGGTCGATCGCGGGGTCGACGCAGCGGATATCGCCCCAGCAGCGGAACATCGGGAAGATGCGGTCGGGGATGCCCGCAGCGTTGAGCCGCGCGAGTTCGGCCTTCGCCCAGTCGGTGATGCGCTGGTTGCGGGCGCGCTGACCGGCGCGGTATTTGGCGATGAAGGCGTCCGAATAGGGCGGGCCATTGTCGGGGTTGAACGGGTCGAGTTCGGGGTCGGTCAGGGTCGGGTCATTCTCGTCGATGACCGATGCATCCATCCAGTCGGTGAGGACTTCGGGGCGGCCCTGGTGCGCGTTGAAGCTGATGTAGAGGTCGCCCTTGATGAGCTGCGCGAGCGCATCCTGCCCGACCGACGGCAGGCGATCGGTGAGCGTCGGGGCGATCGCCTCGGCCTGATAGGCGCCCATCAGCGAGCCGCCGCCCGAATTGCCGAGGATGACGACCTGTTCGACCCCGGCCTCTTCCTTCAGCCACCGCACGCCGACGCCGATGTCGAGTACCGCATGTTCGAGCAGGAACTGGTCCTCGAAACCGCGATAGCGGGTGTTCCAGCCGAGGAAGCCGAAGCCCTGCCGCGCAAAGTATGGCGCGATATAATGTTCGGAGAAATCGACGTTATAATGGGTGGCGATGATCGCGACCTTGGGGCGCTTGCCCGCCTCGGTCCAATAGATGCCCTGGCACGGGTGGCCGCCCGCCTGGATACGCGGCGCGGTCGGCGGCGCGCGGCCGATGAATGTCGCGTCGAGTCCCTCGATGCCATTGGGGTCCATAAGTCTCTCTCCTGTTTTCGGGTTGTTCTAGCGGGTGACGTCGAAGGGCAATTTATAGCCCTCCAGCCCGGCGCGGATCGCCTTCTTGTCGATCTTGCCCGTCGGGCCGAGCGGGATGTCATCGACGAAGATCACGTCGTCGGGCATCCACCATTTGGCGATCTTGCCGTCGAGATAGGCGGTCAGGTCGGCGGCCGTCGCGCTGGCGCCGGGCTTCAATTGACAGAGCAGGATCGGGCGTTCGTCCCATTTCGGATGCGACACACCGACGACTGCGGCGTTGGCGACCGCGTGATGTCCCATGGCGATATTCTCGATCTCGATCGAGCTGATCCATTCGCCGCCCGACTTGACGACATCCTTGGCGCGGTCGGTGATCTGCATATAGCCTTCGCGGTCGATCGTGCTGACGTCGCCGGTGTCGAAGAAACCTTCGGCGTCGAGCACGTCGCCGCCTTCGCCGCCGAAATAGGCGCCGGCGATCGTCGGACCCTTGACCATCAGCCGGCCGGGGGTCTTGCCGTCGTGCGGCAGGCGATTTCCGGCATCGTCGACGAGCTTCATGTCGAGCCCGCAAAGCAGGCGGCCCTGCTTGAGCTTATAGGCCATTTGTTCGGCATCGGACTTGGCGGCGACCGCGGCATTGGGCACCGACACGGTGCCGAGCGGCGAGGTCTCGGTCATGCCCCAGCCCTGGATGACGTCGACACCATAATCGTCGCGGAAGGTACGGATGATCGATTCGGGGCACGCCGAACCGCCGATGGTGACGCGTTCGAGCGTGGTGAAGCGTTTGCCGTTCTCCTGCATATATTGGAGCAACATCTGCCACACGGTCGGGACGGCGGCGGAGTAGGTCACACCCTCCCGCTCGATCAGATTGTAGATCGATTCGCCGTCCATCCGCTGACCCGGCAGGACGAGCTTGGCGCCGACCGCAGGCGCCGAATAGACGACGCCCCAGGCATTGGCGTGGTACATCGGGACGACAAGCAGCACCGTATCGCGCGCCGACAGGCCGAGCGCGTCGCGCTGGAGCGTCATCAGCGCGTGGATATAGTTCGAGCGGTGCGAATAGAGCACGCCCTTGGGATTGCCCGTGGTGCCGCTGGTGTAACAGAGGCCGCAGGCGGCATTTTCGTCAAAGCCGCCCCATGCATAGTCGGCGGGTTGACCGGCGATCCAGTCGTCGAAGGCGATAGCGGGAAAGCTGGTTTTCGGCAGAGAAGCAGCGTCGCAGAAGAAGATCACCTTCTCGATGCTCGGCACCTGCGGCAGCAATTCTTCGACCAGATCGGCGGTCGCGGGGTCGGCGATGAGCAGCCGGTCGCCGGCATGGTTCGCGATATAGGCGATCTGTTCAAGGAAGAGCCGCGGATTGAGCGTGTGGAGGACGGCGCCCATGCCCGCCGCACCGTACCAGGCCGCGAGGTGGCGCGCGCTGTTCCAGCCCATCGTCGCGACGCGGTCGCCCGCGACGATTCCTTCGGCGGCGAGCGCATTCGAGACGCGCTTCGCATCGGCGTGGATCGCGGCATAGGTCGAGCGGGCGACGCGGCCCTCGGCATCGCGCGACACGACTTCGCGCCCGCCATGCCAATTGGCGGCATGATCGAGGATGCGGTCGACCGTCAGCGGCACATCCTGCATCAATCCCATCATCGCTCGTGTCGCTCCCATGCCGACGGCGTCTGGCGCCTGTTAAAAGGATAGTATACTAAGTATTATGGCTTTGCAACGCCGCGCTGCCTTGCGCGCCCCCTGCCCTTCTTCTAGCACGGACCAAAGGCAAAGGGGGCCGACCGCAGCATCTTATGCGCACCAACCAATTGATCATCGCACTGTTCCAGCGTTTCTGCTGGCTCGACGAGGGGCTGCAGGCGCGTCTGCACGACCGCGGCTGGCCAGACGTCAACCGCCCGCAATCGATGGTGATGACCAACATCGTCAGCGGCGTCGTCCGCCCGTCGGACATCGCGCGCAACCTGGGGGTATCGCGGCAGGCGATTCACAGCACGATCAACCAGATGGTCGCGCTCGGCATGGTCCAGCTCGACACCGATCCCGGCGACCGACGGCACATGATCGTGTCGCTGACCGAGACCGGCGCGCGGATGCGCCGGGATGCGCAGCGCGCGATGGACGCGCTGACCGCCCAGATCGCCGAGGTGCTGGGACAGGAGCGCTTCGACGCGCTGCTCGCGGCGCTCGAGGACGACTGGGGCGACAATATCGAACGGGCAACGGCGCCGACGAAGAAGAAGCGCGCCTAGGCCGCAAGCGCCTTCGCCACCGCGACCAGCCGCGCCGCGGTCATGTCGACGAGCGAGGCGGGGAGCGGCTCCCGAAGCTGCCCGGCCTCGTCGAACGCGGCGTGCGCGTTCGGGACCAGAACCTGGTCTGGAATCACGAGCATCTGGATCGTGCCGAGGATTTGGCGCAGATGCGTGAGGCCGCGAATGCCGCCGAACGGGCTGATCGACGCGCCCATGATCGCCGCAGCCTTGCCGCGAAAGGCAGTGAGCGCGACGGGTCCTTCGTCGCCGGTCGGACGCGACGCCCAGTCGATCGCGTTTTTGAGCAGCGCCGGGATCGAGCCATTATATTCGGGCGACACGACGAGCAGCCCGTCCTGCGCGGCCAGCAGGTCTTTCAGTTTCAGCGCGTCGGCAGGAAAGGCATCCGCTTCGAGCGCGGCGGTGTAGATCGGCAGGTCGAGCGCGGCGAGGTCGACGACGGTCACGTCGGCCCCATGCGCCGCCAGCCGCGCCGCCGCGAGCGCACCAAGCGCCCGGTTGAACGATCCGTCGCGCGTGCTGCCGACGATCACCGCAATTCTGGTCATAATGCCTCCCGCTGCATTTGGTTAGAATACTAACCGATTCGCGGCGGGCATCGCAACTTAGCGCGGCCGGATCAAGCCTTGACGTCCGACAGCACCGACAGCTTTTGCGTTTCGTCGGCGAGGTTGCCGATCACGCGGCGCATCAGCGACTGCAGCACCTCGACCTCCTCATCGCTCATCCCGCGCGTCGCGATCTCGTGGATCTCGGCGTTCATCGGCGCGAGCACCAGCTCGAGTTTGCGCGCATGGGGAGTGAGGAAGATGAAGGTTTTGCGGCGGTCGTCCTCGGTCTTCTTGCGGGTGATGAAACCCGCCTTTTCCAGACCTTTGAGCGCGACGACCGTCGTCGGCTCGCGCATGCCGACGCGTTCGCTGAGTTCGCGCTGGGTGATGCCGTCCTCGCGCCACAACTGGCGCAGGAAGCGCCACTGGCCGGCGGACACATCATGGGTCAGCGTGCGGCGTTCGAGCAACCGCGAAAAGGATCGGAAGACGACGCGCGCGAGATAGCCGATGCTGTTTTCGGGATCGGTGTAAAATTCGGCGGGATGCCGAAAGCTCTGGTTGGTTTTGGCCAATGCACTGCTCCCCTGTGGCCGCTCGCGCGGCCTTGTGCCTGTCCCGATTCTTAGAGGCCGAAGAATCGGGCGGCAACCTCTATCGTCGCCGCACCGGTTCAAACCGTCGATATGATTGGACAAAGCGGCGAAAGCAATTTACTTAGACTACTAAGTTATTTGTTGGGAGATGATCGTGCAACAATTCGTCCGGGTGCGCGGCGTCGCGGCGCCGCTACCGCTGGCCAATGTCGATACGGACATGATCATTCCGGCGCGATTCATGAAGGCACTGACGCGGAACGGGCTCGGCGCGCATCTGTTCGAGGAACTTCGTTTCGCGCCCGACGGCAGCGAACGCCCCGATTTCATCCTCAACAACCCGACCTGTCGGCGCGCGGAGGTCCTGATCGCCGACCGCAATTTCGGCTGCGGGTCGTCGCGCGAACATGCGGTGTGGGCGCTCGACGATTTCGGCATCCGCTGCGTGATCGCGCCGAGCTTCGGCGACATTTTCGCCAGCAATGCCCGCAAGAACGGGTTGTTGCTGGTCCGCCTGCCCGAAGCGATCTGCGCGCGGCTGTGCGCCGAGGTGGCGCTGTCGCAATATGCGCCGGTCGAGGTGGACCTGACGGCACAGGAAATCCGGCTCGCGTCGGGCGAGGTCGTCGGTTTCACGATCGATGCCGACGACCGGCGGGTGCTGATCGAAGGACTCGACGACATCGGACGGACGCTGCGGCACGAAGCGGCGATCACGCGGTACGAGGCCGCCTAGCCCAGCATATCGGGCGACGCGATCGCGCCCGCTATCGCACTTGCCGCCGCGAGCGCCGGGCTCATCAGATGGGTGCGCCCGCCGCGCCCCTGGCGGTTCTCGAAATTGCGGTTCGAGGTCGCAGCGCAGCGTTCGCCGGGAGCGAGACGGTCGGGGTTCATGCCGACGCACAGCGAACAGCCGGGTTCGCGCCATTCGAAGCCTGCGGCGCGGAACACGCGGTCGAGCCCCTCGGCCTCGGCCTGCCGCTTGACGAGCCCCGAGCCCGGCACGACCATCGCGCGGATATGCGGCGCGACGTGCCGGCCGCGGGCGATGGCCGCCGCAGCACGCAAATCCTCGATCCGGCTGTTGGTGCAACTGCCGATGAAAATCCGGTCGAGCCGCTGGCCAGCGATCGGCCGACCGGGCGTCAGGTCCATATAGGCGAGCGCCCGTTCGGCCGTCGCGCGCGCATCGAGGTCGGGCAGCTCGGACGGATCGGGCACAAGCTCGCCGATGCCGACGACCTGCGACGGATTGGTGCCCCAACTGACCATCGGGCGAACGGCGGCGGCGTCGATGCGCAGTTCGCGATCGAAGGTCGCATCGGCATCGCTCGTGAGGCCCCGCCAGCGGGCGACCGCCCCGCCCCATGCGTCCCCGGTCGGCGCCGCCGGACGCCCGGCAAGATAAGCAAAGCTCGTCTCGTCGGGCGCGACCAGCCCGGCGCGCGCACCCATTTCGATGCTGAGGTTGCACAAGGTCATGCGCGCCTCCATCGACAGCGCGCGGACGGCCGCGCCGACATATTCGACGACATGGCCGGTGGCACCATCGACGCCGACGGTACGGAGCAGGTGAAGCGCCAGGTCCTTGGCCGAAACATCGGCCGGAAGCGCGCCATCGACCGTAATCCGCATTCCCCGCGACTTGCGCTGGCGGATCGTCTGGGTCGCAAGCACATGTTCGACCTCGCTGGTGCCGATGCCGAAGGCGAGCGCGCCGAAGGCGCCGTGGGTCGATGTGTGACTGTCGCCGCAGACAATCGTCATGCCGGGCTGCGACCGCCCCTGTTCGGGTCCGACGACATGGACGATGCCGTTGCGCGGATCGCCCATTGCAAAACGCTCGACGCCCGCACGGTCAGCGTTGACCTCCAGCGCCAAGAGCTGCGCGCGCGCCGCTTCGTCGGCGACCCCCGATGCCCCGGCCGCCTGCCCTTCGGTCGGAACATTGTGATCGGAGAGGGCCAGCGCGCGTTCAGGCCTGCGTACGATGCGGCTTGAGGCCGCAAGCGCCGCGAAGGCCTGCGGAGAGGTCACCTCGTGGAGCAGGTGCAGGTCGATGTAGAGGATCGATTCGCCATCGTCCTGCGCCACGACATGCGCGTCCCATATCTTGTCATATAATGTGCGCGCTCGCGCCGGATTGGTCATGCCGCATCACCCCCGCCGGCACGACTTCGGGGCGCGCCATAATACTTAGATATCTAACTTATATGGCATGTTCGCGGCTCGTATCAAGCGCTTTTCCGCCAATCCCGATTTTCACAATCATGCAATACTTAGTAGTTGAAGTATTATTTCGGCATGATATGAGAGCCTCGGGAACGAGGATAGAACCGACGGTACGAACCGAGGATGGATAATCCCGACCGGCGACAACACGGCACAAGCCGACACACCCGTTCCTTGGACAGACGAGCCGGATGCGTGCGCCGCACTTCCGAACGCGATTATGCGTGCGGAAACGGATTCCGCGCGCCGGCGAACGGGAGGACGACATGAAGACCGCTTTGCTATTGCTTTCGACCGCCGCAATCGCGCTTTCAGCCGCGCCGGCGCACGCTCAGGATATGGCCGCCCAGGCCGCGACCGACGAAGGCACAACCGCCGACGACACCTATGGCGAAATCCTCGTCACGGCGCAGCGCCGTTCCGAAAGCGTGCAGGACGTGCCGATCGCCATCTCCGCCTTCAACAGCGAGATGGTCGAGGCGAGTGGCAGCACCAACATCACCAGCCTCAACGGCCTCGCGCCCAATGTCGTGCTGCAGACGCAGGGCCTGGTCGCCAACGTGCCGATGATCTCGATCCGCGGCATGAGCACCGCCGACCCCGATCCGAACGCCGACCCCAAGGTGAGCACGATCATCGACGGCGTCTATATACCCTTCGTGTCGAGCACGATGCTCGACCTGTTCGATGTCGAGCGGATCGAAATCCTGAAAGGCCCGCAGGGGGTTCTGTTCGGCAAGAACAACCTTGCCGGCACGATCAACGTCATCAGCGCGCGCCCGACCGACGATTTCGGCGGCGAAGCGCGCGTCTCGCTCGGCTCCTACGGGCTCAAGCAGTTCCGCGGCAAGATCAACTCTGGCCGCTTCGCGAACGACGCGCTGGCGGCCAAGATCGCGGTCAATTTCCGCGACTATAATGGCTATGCGCGCAACGTGATCACCGGCAATCGCCTGAACGGCGCCAATGTGAAGTCGGTGCGCGGCGCGCTCGAATATGATCAGGGCGGCGCGTTCGATTCGACGCTGATCGTCGACTGGCTGAAGCAGAAGACGATCGGCCCGGCGCCGCATGTGCTCGACAATGGCGATCCCAATTGGGACCTGCTGCCCGACGCGGTGAAGACCGACGTCTATAAGGCGGCCGTTCTTTTCGATCCCTATGCCAAGACCGAAAGCTATGGTGGGTCGTGGAATTCGAACCTCGATGTGGGTTGGGGCACGATCAGTTCGGTGCTCGGCTATCGCCACCTGACCTATGTCACGCGCGGCGACTTCGACGGCCTGATCACCCCCGCCCCGCAGCTCGACGTCACCCGCGACTTCTCGGGCGAATCGAAGAGCGCCGAACTGCGCTATGTCTCGCCCGCCGGCGAGCCGGTCGATTTCGTCGTCGGCCTCTATTATCAGGCGGATAAATGGCGTCAGTTCAACACCGTACTCGCCAACCCGACAACCACGACGCTGGCCCAGCTCCATCAGGACACCGAAAGCTATGCGGCGTTCGCGCTCGTCAATGCGCATCCCGCCGACGGGCTGACACTGTCGATCGGCGGCAGGTACAGTCATGATCGCAAGAAGTACGACATCGCATCGCAGGCGTTCGTCAACGGTAACCGAATCTCGTCCTTCGCGAGCAGCCTGGAGGCCTCGTGGGCCGAGTTCACGCCGCGCCTGACGGTGAATTATGAAGTCACCCCCGACGTCATGGTCTACGCCAATTATTCGCAGGGCTATAAGGCCGGCGGCTATAACTCGCGCGGCACCATCCCCGAGAATGTCGGCCCCTATGATCCCGAGCGGGTTACCGCATTCGAGCTTGGGGCCAAGACCGACCTGTTCGACCGGCTGCTGCGCCTGAACGTCGCGGGCTTCCTCAACAATTACCGCGACCTGCAAAGTTCGGTAACCAAGATGGGATCGGTCCGCGCTGAGAATGTCACGACAAATATCGCCGCAGCGAAGATTTATGGCTTCGAGGTCGAAAGCGTGCTGCGCCCTGCAACCGGCTTCTCGATCGGCGCCAATGTGGCCTATCTGCATGCGCGCTACACCGACTTCTGCGCGGACACCAACGGCGTGTTCACCAATGGCGCGCCAGAGCCGGGCCAGTGCGGGCCGGCGGTACCGGTCCTGCTCAACGGCGTTCCCAACGGCACCTTCGCGGTCCCGGTCGATTCGTCGGGGTTGGACCTCGCCAATGCGCCCAAGTGGAGCGGCAGCCTGTCGCTCGACTATGCGATCCCGACCTCGTTCGGCGAGGTGAAGCTGCACAGCGACGCGCGCTATTCGGCGCGCTTCAATACCTGGGGCCGCAGCAACAATCCGGGCTATTACCGCAACGAGGTGGTGCTGGTGAATGCGAGCATCGCGGTCGCCGGCGATGACGAGCGGTGGAAGGTCACGCTTTATGGCACCAATCTGACCGACAAGAAGGTGATGTCGGGCGCGACCAATGCGGGCGCAACGCCGATCAGCCAATTCTATCAGGCGCCGCGCGAGTTCGGGGTCGACTTTGCGGTGAAGTTCTAAAATCCTGCGCCCGCGGTGCGTGAGGCGCGCCGCGGGCCGGCAACGATCGGGAGAGAGACATGGGCTGGGATGTGAATCGGCGAACCTTCGTCGGCGGCATGGGCGCGCTCGCCGCGGCGGGGCTGGCGCTGCCGACCTATGCGAAGAACGGCAAGAAGCTCAACGTGCTGATGATCGTCACCGATCAGGAACAGAGCGTCGCGAGCTACCCTGCCGGGCTGCTCGAAAAACTGCCGCATCACCGCGAGTTGATGGAACGCGGGATGCTGGTCGAAAACTACCATGTTCACACCACCCCCTGCACCCCGTCGCGCTCGACGATCTTCCAGGGCCACCACACCCAGCAGACCGGGCTGTTCCTCAACAGCGACAATGCGCCGAACCCGGTCGCGGCGGAGGACATGCCGACGCTGGGCCATATGATGCAGGCCGCGGGCTATTACACGAGCTACAAGGGCAAGTGGCACCTCAGCCGGATGAATTTCGAGCGCAACTGGAACCGCGTGCCGGGCGGCATCTACCCGAGCACCGAGCGTGCGATGGAGAAATACGGCTTCCACGACTATGGCTTCGACGGCGAGGAGCTGGGGCTGACTTGGGACGGCTATCGCGCCGACATGTTCGTCGCGGGCGACGCGGCGCGCAGCATCTTCGACTTCGTGCGCCGCGACAAGGCGGGCGGGAAGCCGTGGTTCATGGTCGTCGGGCTGATCAACCCGCATGACATCATGTTCTATGACGCCACCGGCGAGCAGGCGAAGCATCGCGTCCATCCCGACATCCTCGCGCCGCTGCGCCGCGAACCGGGCGACCCGATCTATGAAGTCGACAACAAGTTCGACCTGCCCGAAAGCTTCTACAAGGACGATCTTTCCACCAAGCCCGAGGCGCATAAGGGCATCCAGCGGCTCAACGATCTTTTCTATGGGCCGATGCCGCTAAGCGATCTCGACAGCTGGCACCGCTTCAACAATTATTATTACAATTGCCTGCGCGACGTCGACCGGCGGCTGGGGCAATTGCTGTGGGCGCTCAAGGAGAGCGGCCAGATCGACAACACGATCATCCTATACACCAGCGACCATGGCGAGCGCGCCGGGGCGCACGGGCTGCGCCAGAAGGCCGGCACGATGTACCGCGAGGAAACCAACATTCCGATGATCATCGCGCACCCCGATGTGAAGGGCGGCCAGACCACCAAGGGGCTGATGGGCGCGATCGACATCGCGCCGACGCTGATGACGATCGCCGGGCTGTCGGCGGACGAAGGCAGGAACCGCTTTCCCGATCTGCCGGGGGTCGACGTGTCAGGACTGCTGTCGTCGCCGACCGTCCCGACCGAGCGCGACAAGCGCGGGCATTTCTTCAACTATGCGGTCGCGCATATGTGGGAACCCAATTCGACCAAGGTCGTCGGCCCGCGTCCGCCGGGCGAAAGCATCCCCGACTATTCGAAAATCTATGACCTCGAGAAACGCCGCCTGCATCGCGGGGTGCACGACGGGCGCTGGAAATTCGCGCGCTATTTCGCGCCGGCGCACCACCACCAGCCGAAGGACTGGAAGACGCTCAATGCCCGCAACGACCTCGAACTCTACGACACCCACGCCGACCCCAGGGAAATGGTCAACCTCGCGAATGATCCGAAGCACCGCAAGGAGGTGATGCGGCTCAACGCGATGGTGAACGCGCTCGCGGACCGCGAGATCGGCGTCGGGCTCGACGACGGCCGCGAATATCCGGGGCCGACCGAGATGTACAACCAGCCCGGCTAGAGTGCCGGTTTCGGTTGAAACAAAACCGGCACTCTAGATTGTTGTTTTACCGTGATTTCCGAGTCGTGAAATGATCCATTTCACTTGAAATCACTCTAGTCGTGCAGCGACGCCGCGTCGGCGCAGGGCGCGGTTTCGGGCTGGATCGTGGCGTGATGGATTTCGAACCGCGCCTCCAGCATCGCGGCCAACGCGACGCGGACCACGTCCACATCGCCGCCATCGGAGACGACGACATGCGCCGTCAGGCTCGCATCGTCGCCCGCGACCGACCAGATATGCAAATCGTGCACATCGGCGACCCCCGGCTGCGCGCGCATCGCCGCGCGCACCGCGTCGAGATCGATGCCGCGCGGTACGCCCTGCAACAGGATATGCGTCGTGTCGCGGAGCAATATCCACGTCCGCGGCAGCACCCACAGACCGATCGCGATCGCTACGACGGGATCGACCCAGTTCCATCCGGTCCCCCAGATCAGCAACGCCGCGCCGATCACGCCGACCGACCCCAGCATGTCGGCCCACACCTCAAGATAGGCGCCCTTGACGTTGAGGCTGTCGTCCTTGCCGCCCGCGAGGATACGCATCGCGAAGAGGTTGACGAGCAGCCCCGCGCTCGCGACCAGCAGCATGCCGAGCGACTGGACCTCGGGCGGCGCGAAGAAACGCTGAACGCCTTCATAAAGGACGAAGCCCGCGACGAGGAACAACAGCACCGCATTGAAGGCCGCGGCGAGGATTTCAAAGCGGCGATAGCCATAGGTGCGTCGCTTGTCGGCGGGACGCTGGCCGATGCGGATCGCGGCGAGCGCGATCGCCAGCGCCGCCGCGTCGGTGAACATATGCGCCGCGTCGGACAGCAAGGCGAGGCTGTTGAACAGCCATGCACCGACGAGTTCGGCGACGAGGAAGGTCGAGGTCAGCCCGAGCGCGATCGACAGGCTGCGCGCATTGGCACCCGCGCCGTGATTGTGCGCGTGCCCCGCCTCGCCATGATCATGTCCTGCACCCATATCGCTTCTCCGTCAGGATGCCGCCAGCGCGGCGGCCTGCCGCAATTCGCCGCGCGCCTGGCGGAAGACTTCAAGGCTGCCCCAGATCGCAAGACCCGCCATGATCGCGGCGACCGCGAGGTCGGGCCAGCCGCGGCCGGTGCCGAACACCCCGAGCGCGGCGGCGAGCACCGCGAGGTTGCCGATCGCGTCGTTGCGCGAGCATATCCACACCGAGCGCATGTTCGCGTCGCCGGTGCGATAACGATAGAGCATCAGCGCGACGACGACATTGGCGACGAGCGCCGCGCCACCGACGAGGCCCATGGTTTCGGCGTGCGGCGTCGTGCCGCTGACGAAACCCCAGACGGTCGCGCCGAGTACGCCGAGCCCGAAGAGCAGCATCGTCGCGGCCTTGAACAGCGCGGCGCGGGCGCGCCAGGCGAGCGCCATGCCGGCGACGCCGAGGCTGATCGCATAGTTGGCGGCATCGCCAAGGAAATCGAGCGCGTCGGCCTGAAGCGCGCGCGAGTCCGCCGCGACGCCCGCGACGATCTCGACCGCGAACATCGCGGCATTGATCAGCAGCGCGATCCACAACACGCGCCGCCACTTGGGATCATTGAGCGCGGTCGTGCCGCTTTTGCCGGCACAGCATTGGTCGGCCATCTGCCGAATCTCCTTGGGATTTCGAGTCGACATCGACTATGCACCCTGTAGCAACTACAGGGTCAAGGCATGAAAATCGGCGAACTCGCGCGCACCACCGGCGCCAATATCGAGACGATCCGCTATTATGAGCGGATCGGCCTGCTTCCCGAGCCCGACCGCACCGCGGCCAATTATCGCAGCTATGGCGACAAGCACCGCTCGCGGCTGGCGTTCGTGCGCCATTCGCGCGAGCTGGGGTTCACGATCGAGGAAATCCGCTCGCTGCTCGACCTGTCGGACCATCCCGAGCGCGACTGTTCGGAAGCCGACCGGATCGCCACGGGGCATCTGGAGCAGGTCGAGGCAAAAATCGCGCAACTGGCTACGCTGCGCGACGAACTGGCGCGGATCGTCGGGCGGTGCCGCGGCGGGCTGGCGGGCGATTGCCGGGTGATCGAGGCGCTGGGCGATCATCAGCTGTGCGAAGCCACGCACGCATGAGCGCGCCGCTGGCGACGATCGGCTGGTATGTGCTGGCGGCGCTCGGCGAGGTCGGCGGCTGCTTTGCGGTGTGGGCGGTGTTGCGGCTGGACAAGCCGTCCTGGTGGCTGGCGCCGGGCGCGATCGCCCTCGCCTTTTTCGCTTATGCGCTCACGCGGGTGGAGGCCGAGGCAGCAGGGCGCGCGTTCGCGGCCTATGGTGGCATCTATATCATCGCCTCGCTCGTCTGGCTCAAGCTGGTCGAAGGGGTGTCGCCCGACCGGTGGGATTTGCTCGGCGGTCTCATCTGCCTCGGCGGCGCGGCGCTGATCCTGTGGGGTCCGGGGCGCAGCTAGAGCCGATGGGCAGAGCGAAGCGTCATTTTGAGTTATATAACTACGTTTACTTTCTATCGCGATTGACATATTGGCGGGGGAAAGAGGACAGACGGCCCATGGTCGCCGGTCACGGGAAAGGACGAATGGCATGGATTTGAAGCCGGGTTCGCGCTGGAAAAGCGCGGTGTGCGACGCGCAACTGGTGGTCGTGCGGCCACCGAGCGCGGCGGGCGAACTGCAGTGTGGCGGCGTTCCGGTGCTGCCGATCGACGATGCGAGCGCGCCAAGCGGCGATGTCAACGCCGATTTCGCCGAGGGCGTGATGATCGGCAAGCGCTACACCGATGAGGCGAGCGGGATCGAAGTGCTCGGCGCCAAGGCGGGCAAGGGATCGCTGGCGTTCAATGGTGTCGCGATGTCGATCAAGGGCGCGAAGCCGCTTCCCGCCTCGGACTGACAGATATGCGCACGCCGCTGCTCCTCGACATTGCCGCTGATGCGTGTAGCGACCGCCTGGCGATCGGCGGGCGCGACGGCGGACTCGATTTCACCGCCTACCGCGCGCGGGCGAGCCGGGTTGCCGCGTGGCTGGCCGACAAGGGCAAGGCGAACACCGCGTTCCTCGGCATGAACGGCGACGCTTTGCCCGTGCTGCTGTTCGCGAGCGGGATGGCGGGGACGCCGTTCGTGCCGCTCAACTACCGCCTCGCCGATGGCGATTTGAACAAGCTGGTCGCGCGCACCGCGCCCGCGATGCTGATCGCCGACGATGAGATGCTGCCGCGGATCGCGCCGGTCGAGGGCGTCGAACTGATCGCGCGGAGTGATTTCGAGGCCGCGTTTTTGCGGGGCGACGTGCCCGAGCCCGTGCTGCTGGACGAAGCCGAAAACGACATTGCAGTGCTGCTGTTCACCAGCGGCACGACCGGCGATCCGAAGGCGGCGGTGCTGCGCCATGGCAACCTCACCTCCTATGTGTTGTCGACCGTGGAGTTTCTCGGCGCCGAGGAGGATGAGGCGGCGCTGGTCAGCGTGCCATCCTATCACATCGCGGGCATTTCGGCGATTTTGACCGCGGCCTATGGCGGGCGGCGGATCGTCTATTTGCCTGCCTTTACCGCCGAGGATTGGGTCGCGACGGTTGCTCGCGAAGCCATCACCCACGCGATGGTCGTGCCGACGATGCTGGGCCGCATCCTCGACGTGATGGTGGAAACCGGCGAGACGCTTCCGACGCTGCGCGCGCTGTCCTACGGTGGTGGCAAGATGCCCGAGCCGGTGATCGCGCGCGCGCTTTCAGCGTTGCCGCACGTCGCCTTTGTCAACGCCTATGGGCTAACCGAGACCAGTTCGACGATCGCGTTGCTCGGCGCCGAGGATCATCGCGCGGCCTTCGCCTCGAACGATCCGGCGGTGCACCGGCGCATCGCCTCGGTCGGCCAGCCGCTGCCGAGCCTCGAACTCGAAATCCGGCGCGAGGACGGCAGTTGCTGCGGTGTCGGCGAGCATGGTGAAATCCATGTGCGCGGCGAGCAGGTGTCGGGCGAATATCTGCACAAGAAGGCGATCGCCGACGACGGCTGGTTCGCGACCAACGACGCCGGCTGGCTCGACGAGGGCGGCTATCTGTTCGTCGAGGGACGGCTCGATGATGTCATCGTGCGCGGCGGCGAGAATATCTCGCCCGGCGAGATCGAGGATGTATTGCGCGGGTTCGACGATATCGCCGACTGCGCGGTACTCGGCATTCCATGCGTCCAGTGGGGCGAGAAGGTGGTGGCGGTGATCGTGTCGCGATCGGGCGCGCCCGACATCGATGCGATGGCGGCAACGGTCCGTGCCAGGCTGCGGTCGACCAAGACCCCCGAACAATGGTTTGTGCGCGATGAGCTGCCCTATAACGAGACCGGAAAGCTGCTGCGCCGAATCCTCAAGGCCGAACTGGCCGAAGAGGTTTGCGCCGGGTAGGACGGCGCGATGACCGCACCCGATTACCACCCCTATCATCTTGGGGCCGATCATCTCGGGGCCGACCGTCTGTCGGCGCCGGGCGGCGAGCCGGTCCTGGTCGTCGATGCGGCGCGGTGGCCGCGGCCGAAGGCACCGATCCAGGCGGTGGTGATCGGCGTCGATCGCGACGGCAATTTGCCCGCGGTGGTCGCCGACGATTTCGACCTGTTGCTGACTTTGACGAACGACGCGCCGCGGCCGTGGGTGTCGCTCGACGGGCGCGATGTCGAGGGCCAGGTCGAACGGCTGGCAAGCGCGGTGCGTAGCAATCCGTTGGCGGCAACGATCGCGGCACAGTTGTTGCGGCTCACGGCGAGAATGCCGCTGGGCGATGCGCTGACGGCCGAATCCCTTGCCTATTCGGCGTTGCTCGGCGGGGCGGAATTCGCCGCCTGGCGCGAAACCGCGCTCATCGACGACGGTCCGCCGACGCCCGCCGAACCGGTGATGATTGAGCGCGACGGCGACCGGCTGACTCTGACGCTGAACGACCCCGCCAACCATAATGCGATGACCGCAGCGATGCGCGACGCACTGTACGAAGCGCTGGCCAACGCGCTCGACGATCCGAGCGAGCCCGACGTGCTGCTGCGCGGCGCTGGCAAATGTTTCTCGACCGGGGGCGATCTGTCCGAATTCGGCAGTGCGCGCGATCTGGCGGAGGCGCATCTGGTGCGAACGCTGCACAGCTGCGCGCGCGCGCTCGATGCGCTGGGCGATCGGGGGACGGTGCGGCTGCACGGCGCCTGTGTCGGGTCGGGGATCGAGGTCGCGGCGGCGGCGCATCACCGCATCGCGGCGCCCGACGCATGGTTCCAGCTGCCCGAGCTTGGCATGGGGTTGATCCCCGGCGCGGGGGGCACCGCGACGGTTGCCCGTGCGATCGGCCGGCATCGGACGATGTGGATGCTGCTGTCGGGCAAGCGCGTCGGCGCGGCGCAGGCGCTCGACTGGGGCCTGGTTCACAAGATCGAGCGTGGACCTTGACCGCCTTGCTCGACGCGGTCGCAGTGGCGGGCGACCGGCTGGTGGCAGCATCTGGCGGGCGCATCGTTTTCGACCCACGCCGCGCACTGTCGCGGCATGACGATCTGACGCTCGCGGAGCCCGGCGAGTGGTCGCCGAACCGGCATTGCCGGCTGGTGCGGTGCCGCGACGGGTGGATCGCGGTATCGCTGGCGCGCGGCGAGGACCGCGAACTGGTTCCGGCATGGACCGGCGCGACGTTCGAGGACGAGCCGTGGGATGCGATCACGGGCTTTGCGGCGGAGCGCGCGGCGGGCGGGGTGGTTACCGGGGCCGCCGACCTGCATATGCCGGTGGCGCGGGTCGGCGAAGCGGAGCCGCTGGCGATTTCCGGCCTCGAGTCCGGCAAGCCCAGCGACGGCATCATCGTCGACCTGTCGGCGCTGTGGGCGGGTCCCTATTGCGGGGCGCTTCTCGCCGAGGCGGGCTATGCGGTGGTAAAGGTCGAAGCGGCCGAGCGCCCCGACCCGACCCGGCTGCATACGCCGCACCTCGACAAGCGGCTGAACGGCGGCAAGCGACATCTGGTCATGGCGCTCGACGGCCCCGACCTGCTCGCGATGATCGGCGAGGCGCGGGTGTTGATCACCTCGGCGCGGCCGCATGCGCTGGCGCGACTGGGACTCGATGAGGCGCGGCTGTTTGCGATCAATCCCGACCTGTTGTGGATCGCGATCACCGCGCATGGCTGGTCGGGCGATGCCGCGATGCGGGTCGGTTTCGGCGACGATTGCGCGGCGGCGGGCGGGCTGGTGCGGTGGGAGGATGGCCGGCCGCGGTTCATCGGCGACGCGCTGGCCGATCCGTTGACCGGGCTGACCGCGGCGACGCTGGCGCTGGAGGCGTTGGCGGCGGATGAGTGCGGGTTGCTCGATGTTTCGCTCGCCCGCACCGCCGCGACTTTCGCCAAGGCGATGGCATGAGCGAGCGGTTCGACCTGATTATCCGCAATGCGCGCGCCGCCGATGGGAAGCCGTGCGCTGTCGCCGTTCGGGATGGATGCATCGCGGCCCTCGGCCCGGCGGTAGACGGCGATGGGCCCGAGATCGACGCCAAGGGGCTGACTTTGGGGTCGGGCCTGCACGATCATCATCTGCACTTGCTGGCGACCGCGGCGCGGATGGAGTCGGTCGATCTCGCCGATTGCCGAACGGTCGGGGCGGTGGTCGCCAAGCTGCGCGCCCGCCCCGGGGCACCCGGAACCTGGGTGCGCGCGATCGGCTATGACGAGCGGGTGGCGGGGTTGCCCGACCGGGTCTTGCTCGACGCCTGGCTGCCCGATCATCCGTTGCGGGTGCAGGATCGGACGGGGGGCTATTGGCTGCTGAACAGCGCGGGCGTCGCGAAGCTCGACGGACCGCCCTTCCCCGATTGCGTCGAGCGCGATGCTGATGGGCGAGCGAACGGACGGATCTGGCGCGGCGATGGCTGGCTGCGCGGGCGGATCGGCGGGGCACCGCCGTCGCTTGCGGCGTTGGGTATGAAGCTGGCCGAGTGGGGCGTGACGGGCGTGACCGACGCGGGCGCGTTGAATGGTCCGGCGGAGGCCGCGCTGCTCGCGGGGGCGATGCCGCAGCGGCTGGTGATGATGGGGAGCGAGGACCTGCCTGCCGGTGAAGGCTATGCACTCGGCCCGGTGAAGCTGCTGCTCGACGAGAACGACCTGCCGCCGGTCGAGGCCGTCGCGCGGCGGATTGCGGCGGCACGCGTGCTGGGGCGCAACGTCGCGGCGCATTGCGTGACGCTGGGCGAACTGGTCTTCTATCTGGAAGCACTGGCTGTTGCGGGGGGGGCGAAGCCCGGCGACCGGATCGAGCATGGCGGGGTGATCGCCGACAGCCTGATCGGCGATATCGCGGCGGCAGGATTGACGGTGGTGACGCAGCCGAATTTCATCCACGACCGCGGCGATCGCTATCGGGCGCAGATGGAGGCGGACGATCTTGGCGATCTCTATCGGCTGGGTTCGCTGACGCGCGGCGGGGTGCGAGTGTTTGGGGGTTCGGACGCGCCTTATGGCGATGCCAATCCTTGGGTGGCTTTGCGGGCGGCGACCGATCGGCGGACGCGTGGGGCCGAGGTGATCGGAGCGAGCGAAGCGATCGGTCAGTCGGCGGCTCTGGCGCTGTATCAGGGCGCGCTTGCGATCGGGGCTCCAGCGGACCTGATATTGTATGACTGGTCCCAGGATATGGGTGCGTTGGGGACCGTTGGTTTGTCCATGATCGGCGGCGAGATCGTCTGGCAACAGTGAAACCGACCTCTGTCTGGATCGTCATTGCGAGGAGCGAAGCGACGCGGCAATCCAGAGTAGGCGTAAACCGCCCTGGATTGCTTCGCTGCGCTCGCAATGACGACGTTTATATGTCCGGGACGCGCTGCTTCAATCCCGCACCAGCAGCATTGCCCCCGCGAGCGGGCCGCCTGAGGTCGAGGTGGCGCAGACCTGCGGGTCGCCCTTCACCTGCCGCGCCCCGGCGCGGCCCCAGAGCTGGGTGCAGGCTTCGTGGACCGCACCATAGGCGTGGAGGCGGCCGCCCGACATCGCGCCGCCGCCGGTGTTGACCGGCAGTTCGCCGCCCAGCGCGATACGGTGGCCGCCGTCGATGAAATCCTTGGCGCCATAACGTTCGCAAAAGCCGAAATTTTCGAGCCAGTTGATCGTGTGGAAGCTGAACCCGTCATAAAGCTGCGCGATGTCGACGTCGGCGGGTTTGAGGTCGGTGCGGCCCCACATCATCTCGGCAACCTTGGGCTGCGCCTGCGTGTCGAGTTCGGCCAGTTGGGTCCAACTGTTGCGGTAGCGCATCGACGAGCCGATCGACTCGATGCGGATCGGCGGATTCTTCAGGTCGCGCGCGACGTCCATGCGCGAGACGATGATCGCGGCGGCGCCGTCGATCGGCACGTCGCAGTCGTATATGCGCAGCGGGGTCGCGATCAGCGGCGACGCGAGATAATCGTCGATGGTGATCGGGGTCTTGTAGATCGCGTTCGGATTGAGCGCGGCGTTGCGGCGCTGGTTGACCGCGATCTGGCCGACCTGCTCGGGCTTGATGCCGCTTTTGTGGACATAGAGATTGAAGAACAGCGCCTGCTGGAGTGCGGCCGCGTAAGTGTAATAGGGCGCGTACCAGGCGAAGGGGCCCGCCTGTCGCTGGCCCTCGCGGAGCAGCGAATTGGCGTAGGCGGTCTTGCGCGCGGTTGCCTCGTACATGGTGCGGAAGATCAGGACGTTGCGGCAGAGGCCCGCGGCGATCGCACCGATCGCGTTGAACACCGCGCCATATTGGCCGGGTGCCTCGCCGCCGCCGCCGTACCAGCCGACTTCGAGCCGCAGCGCATCCTGCAGCGCCGCGCAGCCGACCGGCGAGAAGCCCGAGCCGTCGGCTTTCTCGCCGGGCCAGGTCGCGATGCCGTCGATGTCGGCGCGAGTCAGCCCGGCGTCGGCGATCGCTTCGAGCGCGGCATCGACGGTGAGTCCGAGCGCGGACTTGGTCGCGCCGCGCGAGACTTCGGACATACCGACGCCGGTGATCGCGGTGTTTTTCTCGGCGAAACGGGTCATGATTGCACCGGACGGAAGAGGGGTATCCACAAATCCTCGGCGGGTTCGAAGACGACCTCGACCTCCATGTCGAAATCGACTGCGTCGGGCGGACATTCAACGATGTTGCAGGGAATGCGGACATCGTCCTGCTCCGCGATCGCGACCAGCGCGAGGACATAGGGTTCGGTCAGGTCGGGCACCCAGGCCTTGTGATTGACGGTGAAGGTAACCACCCTGCCCCGTCCCGACACCGCGTGCGGCGCGACGTTGCGGCTTTCGCAGCGCGGACAAAAGGGCACCGGCGGATGAACATAATATTCGCAGTCGGCGCAGCGGTGGATCGCGAGCTTGCCGTCGCGGCCCCATGTCCAATAGGCCTGATTGTCCCGGTCGATCACCGGCAACGTTCGCGCAATCATGTCTCTCTCCCAGTTATTACACTAGGTCATAAACCAAGAGTTGACACATCGTCAATTTTTGCGATGATGCGCCCAACGATAAATCAACTGGAAGAGGAGAGTCGCCATGCAGATGGACGATATGGTGATCATCAGCGTCGACGATCATGCGGTCGAACCCCCCGAGGCTTTTATCCGCCACTATCCCGAGGGCAAGAAGGACCGCGCGCCGCGGATCGTCCAAGACAATGGCAAGGATATCTGGTCGTGGAACGGTCAGCGTTTCCCGACCATCGGCCTCAACGCCGTCGTCGGCCGTCCGCGCAGCGAATATGGCATGGAGCCGAGCGCCTTCGCGCAGCTCCGCCCCGGCACCTATGACCCGAAACTCCGCGTCGACGACATGAACGCCAATGGCGTGCTCGCCTCGCTGAATTTTCCGACGATGCCGAGCTTTGCCGGCGGCACCTTCGTGTCGATGGCGCAAAAGGACCCCGAGGAGGCGCTGCTCGCCTGCCGCGCGTGGAACGACTGGCATGTGCAGGAATGGTGCGCGACCGCGCCCGGCCGCTTCATCCCGATGTGCCTGATCCCGATGTGGAACATGGACGACACGCTCGCCGAACTGAAGCGGATGAGCGACCTTGGCGTCCATGCCGTCAGCTTCTCCGACAATCCGTCGAACATCGGCCTGCCGAGCATCCACAATGAATATTGGGAGCCGTTCTGGAAGGCGTGCAGCGACTATAAGATGGTGATCAACTGCCATATCGGCACCGGCGCGCGCGCGATGCATCCCTCGCCCGAAAGCCCGATCGACGCATGGATCACCGCGATGCCGATCTCGATCGCCAATTCGGCGGCCGACTGGACCTTCGCGAAATTCTGGCAGCGTTATCCCGATCTGCGCATGGCGCTGAGCGAGGGCGGCATCGGCTGGATCCCCTATTTCCTCGAGCGCGCCGATTTCACGCACGAACATCATCATGAATGGACCTACACCGACTTCAACGGCGAACGGCCGTCGGACCTGTTCAAGCGCCACATTATCTGCTGCTTCATCGACGACCAATTCGGGGTGAAGAATCTGGAATATATGAACACCGACATGATCGCCTACGAATGCGATTATCCGCATTCGGACACGGTGTGGCCCAATGTCCCCGAATATCTGTGGGCATCGGTCAATGGGCTGGAGAAGAATGTGGTCGACAAGATCACCCACCTCAACGCGATGCGCGAATACAGCTTCGACGCCTTTGCGCTGAACGGCGGGCGCGAGAATTGCACCGTCGCGCACCTGCGCGAGCTGGGCAAGGACGTCGACGTCAGCCCGCGGCACAACCTCGGCGGGCTCAAGACCGACAGCATGGACGCGATCGGTCAGGCGCGGCGTCCGGTGACGTCGGGCGACATCGAACGCATGTTCGCTTCGGCCTGAGCGGAGGATATCATGACCGAGACGACGCTCTCTCGCTGTCCGATCGCGCATGCCCCGGCGGATGCGCCGCCGGTGCCGGCGCATGTCCCGCCCGAACGGGTGCTCGACACGCGCTTCGCGCAGGGCCAGATCGCCTATGATCTGCCCGACCCGTATCTGCCCGCCGATGTGATGCGCGACCCCGACGTGCCGCGCATCCTCTATTACCCCTGGCCGACGAGCGGACGGCAGCATGGCGCGTGGACGGTGTCGCATTATGACGACATCCGCCGCGTCTACGAGGACAATGAGATTTTCTCGACCGAGGGTGCGGCGCAGTTCCAGGCGCTGGCGGGCGAGACGTTCCCGTCGATCCCGCTCGGCATCGATCCGCCCGACCATGGTCGTTATCGCAAGTTCCTGAACCCCTGGTTCACCCCGGTCGCGATGAACGACATGGAGCCAAAGATCCGCGCGATCGTCACCGAGATGATCGATGCGGTGGTCAAGGACGGCGAGGTCGACATCGCCTATGATTTCGGGCGCATCTATCCGGTCCGCGTGTTCCTGAACCTGATGGGTTTCCCCTTCGGTATGTTCGACCAGTTCCTCAAATGGGAATATGCGATCCTGCACAACCCCGACATCGGCGCCAAGGCCGAGGCGGTGAAGGGCATCCTCGCCTATCTCCGCGGTTTCATCGCCGAGAAACAGGCGAACCCTGACGAGACGCTGGGCAGCTATATCGCCAACGGCCAGATGGACGGCCAGCCGCTGACCCCCGACGAGACGATCGGCATGACCTGGTTCCTGTGGCTCGGCGGGCTCGACACCGTCGCGTCGACGATCAGCCAGATGTTCCGCCGCATGGCACTCGACACCGAGCTTCAGGCGCGCATCCGTGCCAATCCGGAGATCATCAACAGCGCGGTCGAGGAGTTCCTGCGGGTCCAGCCGCTCGTCAACAGCGGGCGGCGGATCAAGAAGGATTTCACCTGGCACGGCGTCGACCTCAAGGAAGGCGACTGGATCGCGTGCATCAACAGTTCGGGCAATTTCGATGAAAATCAGTTCGCCTGCCCGCGCGATTTCGACCCCGAGCGCAAGAACAACCGCCATTTCACGCTGATCGGCGGGGTGCATATCTGCCTCGGCGCACATCTGGCGCGGCGCGAATTGCGCGTGCTGCTGAACGAATGGCTGTCGCGCGTGCCGCCCTTCCGCCTCAAGCCCGGCGCCGACACCACGGTGATCCCGGGGCTGCTGTCGATCCGCAACCTGCCGATCGTCTGGGACAGTGAAACCGCCTGACAGGAACAAGACCATGGCCTTTTTGAAATACGACGACGCCATCTATGTCGGCGGCGAATGGCATAAGACCGACCAGCGCGAGGCGGTGATCAACCCCGCCGACGAAAGCCTGCTCATCGAGGCGCCGGTCGGCAGCGCGGCGCAGGTCGATGCCGCGATCGGCGCGGCGCGTGTGGCGTTCGACCAGGGCGACTGGGCCTATATGCCGGTTGCCCAGCGGCAGGCCATCCTGACGCGCTTCCTCGACGCGCTCGACGCGCGCAAAGCGGCGATCGTCGACATGATCGTCGCCGAGGCCGGCGCGACGCGGATGCTCGCCGAGTTTCTGCAATATGGCATTCCGATGAAACATGCGCGGCGGACGATCGAAGTCGCCGCGCGACCCGCTGTCTCGTCGCTGCCGGTCGAACTGACCCCCAACGCGCAGGGCCGCACGACGCTGGGCACCGGGGTGGTCAGCCGCGAGCCGGTCGGCGTCGTCGCCGCCATCTCGCCGTATAATTTCCCCTTCTTCCTCAACATCGGCAAGGTCATCCCGGCGCTCGCGGTCGGCTGTACCGTTGTGCTCAAGCCCTCGCCCTACACCCCGATGGAAGCGTTGATCCTCGGCGAGATCGCCGACGAGGTCGGACTGCCCAAGGGTGTGCTGAGCATCGTCACCGGCGATATCGAGACCGGAAAATTGCTGACCACCGACCCGCGCGTCGACCTCGTCCACTTCACCGGATCGGACAAGGTCGGGGCGATGATCCAGGCGCAGGCGGCGCCGACGCTGAAACGTATCGTGATGGAGCTTGGCGGCAAGTCGGCGCTGATCGTGCGTGCCGACGCCGATGTCGCGAAGGCCGCGGCGGCGGGGATCATGGGGTTCACGACGCATGGCGGCCAAGGCTGCGCACTGACCACCCGCCACATCGTCCACAACAGCATCCGCCCGCAGTTCGTCGCGGCGATGCAGGCGATGCTCAGGCATCTCAAGATCGGCAATCCGGTTGATCCGAGCGTCAATTACGGCCCGCTGATCCGCGAAGTCGCGCGCAAACGCACTGAGGATTATGTCGCGATCGCACAGGATGAAGGCGCGACGCTGGTCGCGGGCGGCAAGCGGCCCGAGGGGCTCGACAAGGGCTATTATTACGAGCCGACTTTGTTCGACAATGTGAAGAACGACAGCCGTCTCGCGCAGGAAGAGGTGTTCGGGCCGATCGGCGCGGTGATCGGATATGACGATGACGACGACGCGATCGCGATGGCCAACCACAGCGATTTCGGGCTGTCGGGCGCGATCTACTCGGCCGATGCGGGACAGGCGTATCGCATGGCGCTGAAGCTGCGTACCGGCGGGGTCGGGATCAACGGCGGTGCCGGGACGATGCAGTCCGACGCGCCGTTCGGCGGCATCAAGCGCTCGGGCTACGGCCGCGAATATGGCGAAGAGGGCCTGAACGAATTCACCTACCAGAAGGTCATCGGCTTCCACGCCGAATAAGGGGACGAGCCATGACCAAAGTGATGTCCGGCATTCGCGTCCTCGAGGTCGCGCAATTCACCTTCGTTCCGGCGGCGGGCGGGGTGATGACCGACTGGGGCGCCGATGTGATCAAGATCGAGCATCCGGTACGCGGCGACGCGCAGCGCGGCATCCAGATGCTGCAGCGGCTCGCGGTCAATCCGCAGCGATCGTCGCTGATGCAGCACCCCAATCGCGGCAAGCGCAGCGTCGGGATCGATATCTCGACCGAGGAAGGCCGCGAACTGCTCTATGAGATCGCGAAGACCTCCGACGTCTTCCTGACCAACTACCTGCCCTCGGCTCGGCAAAAGCTGGGGATCGATATCGAGCATATCCGCGCCGCGAACCCCGACATCATCTATGTCCGCGGCAGCGCGTTCGGCGACAAGGGGCCCGAGCGCGACAAGGGCGGCTTCGACAGTACGGCCTATTGGGCACGCGGCGGGTCGGCGGTGCTGGTGACGCCGAAAGAACTCGACGGGCCGCTGACCCAGCCGGGGCCGGCCTATGGCGACACGATCGGCGGCATGAACATCGCGGGCGGCATCGCCGCGGCCTTGTTCCACCGCGAGCGCACCGGCGAGGCGACCGAGGTCGATGTGTCCTTGCTGTCATCGGGGATATGGGCGACCGCCTGTTCGGTCGACGTCGCGATGGAATTGGGCAAGGACCCGTTCGAGAATCTGATGCCCGGCGGCGGGCAGTCGGTCGGCACCAACCCCTTCATGGGGGTGTTCAAGACGGCGGACGGCAAGTTCATCAATCTCACCGTGCTGTCGCCCGGACCTTATATCGAGGATGTGTTCGGCCATCTCGGCATCCCCGAAGCGGCGCAGGACGAGCGTTTCTCGACCGCCGAGACGATCATGGCGAATGCGGCGGAGGCCTATCCGCTGGTCAAGGCGGCGATCGCGGCGCAGCCTTACGCCTATTGGATCCAGCATCTCAAGACGATGCGCGGGCAATGGGCCGCCTATCAGTCGGTCCATGATGTCGCGAGCGACGAGCAGGTGCTGGCGAACGACCTGATCTTCGAGGTCGAAAGCGCCGACGGCGGCGCGCCGATCCGGCTGGTCGCGAACCCGGTGCAGTTCAACCACGCGGGCGTCGAAAACACGCGGGCGCCCGAGGCGTCGGAGCATACCGAATTGTTCCTGATGGAACTCGGGCTCGAATGGGACCGGATCGAGGACCTGAAAAACAAGAAGGCGATCGCCTGACCGGCGGGCGCGGCATGGCCTCCCCTCCCCTTCGCGTCGGCATCATCAGCGCCGCCTGGGGCGCCAAGGCGCACCTCCCGGCTTGGCGCAACCTCGACGGCATCGAGGTGACCGCGATCTGCACCTCGCGGCCCGAGACGGCGGCGAAGGCGGCGGCGGATTATGGCGTGGCGCGGGCGTTCCACGATTTCCGCGAGATGGCCGCCGACCCAGACATCGACATCGTCGATTGCGGCACCCGCCCGCCGCTGCGTTACGATATGGTGATGGCCGCGCTCGGCGCGGGCAAGCATGTCTATAATGGCATTCCCTTCGCCAAGGATCTCGCCGATGCGCGCGCGATGACCGATGCCTGGCGAGCGGCCGGGACGGTCGCGGTCGTCGATGCCTTCATGCAGGCGGTGCCGGCGATGGTGCAGATGAAGGCGATGGTCGAGGCCGGCTGGCTCGGCGAGGTCTTCGGTGCCGATATCGCGTTCGAGGTGCCGTTGTTCAGCGCGGCGCAGACCAATGTTCCCGCCTATGTCTGGTTCGCCGATCGCGCGAACGGTGCGAGCGCGGGGCGCAATCTGGGCAGCCATATGCTGCATCTGCTGGTGCATTTTTTCGGGCCGGTGGCGTCGGTGACGTCCGATATGTCGCTAGCGTTAAAAGAGTGGCCGCTGGAGGGCGAAGTCATCCGCCCCGAAGTGCCCGACCGCGCCTCGCTGCTGCTGCGCCACGCATCGGGGTTGCCAACGCGGCTGGAGGCGAACTGGTGCAAGATCGGCGGCGACGGGTTCCGCTTTTCGGTCTGGGGATCGAAGGGGCGGATCGAAGCGCGCGCGCCGGTGTTTCCGATGGCGCATGATACGCGGTTGTTCGGAACGCGCGATGCGGCGCTGGGGAGTGCGGCGATGGAAGCGATTGCGATCGCGCCGGAGTATCTGGCGGTGCCGGGATGCCGTGCGGTCGCCGATCGGCCCGAAACCGGACTGCTCGCGCTGGCGTCGATCTTTGCGAAGATGCGCGATGCGATCGGCGGCGCGGGAGCGGCGGCGCCCGACTTTGCGCAGGCGCTGCATGTGCAGGAGGTGGTCGAGGCGGCAGCACTGGCGAGCGACAAGCGGCGCTGGGTCGATATTTCCCCTCCCTGAAAGGGAGGGGTTAGGGGTGGGTGCGAGCGAAGCGAGCCTCGGCGCTATCCCGCATACCCACCCCTAGCTGCGACTAGCCAGCAAGCTGGCAAGTCTCGCTACCCCTCCCTTTCAGGGAGGGGTAAAGTCTAGTCGCGCCGCAGCAGCATCGAGCCGGCGATGAAGCCGCCGCCCATGCCGCACGCCGCAACCTTGGCGTCGGTGACCTGACGTCCGTCGGCCTGCCCCCATAATTGCAGACAGGCCTCGTGCAGCAACCCGAAGCCGTGCAGCCGTCCGCCCGACAATTGTCCGCCGCCGGTATTGACCGGGAAGCGTCCGCCGGGGCCGATATGGCCCTCGGCGATGAAATCCTTCGCTTCGCCATGGCCGCAGAAGCCGAGCGCTTCGAGCCAATAGGGCACGAAGATGCTGAAGCCGTCGTAGAGCGCGAGCATATCGACATCGGCGGGTTTCAGGTCGGTGCGTTTCCACATGTCGGCGGCGCTGTCGTGCGCGCCCATCGTCGTCAGGTCGGTCCGCTGGTCCCAGGTTTCCTGCGAACCCAGCGCGGCGCCCATCGCCTCGATCGTCAACGGTGCGCGCGCGCAATCCTTGGCGGCGTCGGCGGCCGAGACGATCACCACGCAGGCGCCGTCGATCGGCACGTCGCAGTCGAACAGGCCGAGCGGCGACGAGATCATCCGGGCGCCGAGATACTCGTCCATCGTCAGCGGCGTGCGCATGACGGCGGAGGGGTTTTGCTGCGCGAAGGCGCGTTGGCCCGTCGCGACAAGACCGAGATGCTCGCGGGTCATGCCGAATTCATGGAAATAGCGCTGCGCCATCCAGCCGGCCCAGTTCGACGCCGACATCGCATTGGCAGGGACGAGGTAGCTGTACCAGCCGCCGAGCCGGGCGCGGCCGGCGCCGGGGATGCTGGCGCGCCGAGTCGCGGTCTGCGAACTGCTTTCGGTGAGCGCGCGGAAACAGAGAACGTGCCGCGCCTGCCCCGTCGCGACCGCCATCGCCGCCACTTGAATGGGCGCCATCTGTGACGGACCGTCGGGGACGGCGCTGTGCCAGCGGGTCTTGAGGCCGAGCGCGTTGCGGACTTCTCCGGTGCCGAGCGGCGACATGCCCGGCGAATTGTCGGCCTTGCCCGGATAGGTCGAGATGCCGTCGATATCGTCCTTGGTGAGGCCCGCACAGTCGAGCGCGCGTTTGACCGCCTCGGCGAGATGGAGGATCGCAGGGCGGTTCGTCTTGCGGCCGATGTCGGACATGCCGACGCCGGTGATGGCGGCGTTCAGGGTCATTGCGCGGGCTCCCACTGGGGGAACCAGACATCGTCGACGTTGGCAAAGGTCACGCGCACGGCCTGCCCTATCCTGACGGTTTCTGGGTCGGTGTTCACCACCTCGGCGGTGACGCGAACGCCCGGGGCGCCGTCGAGATCGACCACCGCGAGCGCGAAAGGCACCGGCATATCGGGCATCCATGGCTGGTGGTTCACGGTGTAGGTATAGACGGTACCGGTGCCGGGAACCGTTTTGAATTCAACCGCTTCGCTCCAGCACTTCGGGCAGACGAGTTGCGGCGGATGGATCGCATGATCGCAATCGCCGCAAAAGGCGATGATGAGTTCGCCTTGCGCGCCGCCGGTCCAGAAGGCGGTGTTCTCGGGGGTGAGTTCGGGGAGTGGTCGCATCGATTTTCCTGCAAAACGATCTTGGAAGTTCAAACCTGGAGCGTGGCACCGCCGCTGACGCGGAGCGTTTCGCCGGTGACGAAGCTTGCGCCCGGCGACACGAGCCACAGCATCGCCTCGACGATGTCGCGCTCCTCGCCTTCGCGTTGGATGATCTGCATCGCCATCACCTGGTCGACCACCGGCTGAGGCAGTTCGGCGCGGATGGTGTCGGTGAAGATCAGTCCCGGCGCGATCGCGTTGACCCGGATGCCCTCGGGCGCGAGTTCGTTCGCGAAGGAGACGGTCAGGCCGCGCACCGCGAGCTTCGAGACGCCATAGGCCTTTTGCGCGCCATAGGCCGCCATCGAGGCGATGTTGACGATCGATGCGCCCTCGCGCCCGGTCATGAAGGGCCGCGCGCCGAGCGTGCAATAGACGACGCCCCAGACATTGACCTCGAACATTTGCCGCGTGCGTGCGGTACCGAGTTTACCGATGAATTCATTCGCTTCGGCCGAATGGATGCCGGCATTGTTGATCAAGATATCGATGCCGCCATGACGATCGGCGATGTCGGCCATCGCGGCGTGAACCCCCTCCTCGTCCGCGACATCGACCATGATAGCCTCGGCGCCATGGCCAATTTCGGCGGCCGCCGCCTTTGCCGCAGCTTCGTCGAGATCGAGTTGCACCACCTGGGCGCCGCGCTCCGCGAGCGCCATGCCGAACGCCTTGCCAAAGCCGCGCCCGCCGCCGGTGATGACGGCGACCTTGCCCGTCAGATCATGCACGGTCACGGCCTTCTCCGCCTGCGGCAGCCGCCGTCTTTGGCAGCAGCAATGCGACCAGCACGGCGGCGGTGCACAGCGCGGCGATGACGATGACGGTGATGTCGTAGGCGAAGGGCGACGGATAGCTTTCCTTGCCACGGCGAGCGATGTCGACGGCCAGCAGCGTGGTCACCATCTGCGCCCCGATGCCCATGAAGAGCTGGCGGATGACGGTGATCAGGCCCGAAATCTCGCTGATCCGTTCGGGCGGCGAGGCCTGGGCGATGATCGTCGGGGCGACCGAAAAGAGCATGGTGGTGCCGAAGCTGATGACGATGAGCTGGACGACGACCTTCCCGAAGCTGTCGACATCCATGACGAACCAGAGCAGCCAGCCGGAGACCGTCACGATCCCGCCCGCGATCAGCGCAAAACGTCCACCACCGCGCGCCGCGAGCCAGCCGCCGAGTGGCCCGGCGAAGACCGAGCTGAGGTTCGACGGCAGCTTGGCGACGCCCGCGAGCGTCGCGGTGAAACCAAGGCCGGCGATCGTCCAGAGCGGCGCCTGCATCAGCAGCGAGAAGAAGACGGTGATCTGGAGTGTGCTCATCGCGACGAGCGCGGTCACCGCGCTGCCGACCGCGATGGTGCGGTCCGAAAAGCTGCGCACCGCGATCAACGGGTTCGGGCTGGCGAGGCTGGCGCGCAACCACCAGAGGGTGAGCAAGATCCCCGCGCCGAGCGCCGCGAGCGGCAGCGGGGCGGCCCAACCCCAGTCCTTGCCCATGGTGAAATAGACGAGGACAAGCGCGACACCGGGCGCGAAGGCGAGGCCCGAGAGCCAGTCGACGGGTTGGCTCGCGGCTTGGCGCGGCGAGCGTGGCAAGAGGCCGGCGATCGCGACCGCGGAGACGGTGCAGAGGCCCGCGCTGGCGAAGAAGACGCCGTGCCAGCTGAAATTGTCGACGATCACGCCGCCGACGACGAGCCCCGCCGCGGTGCCGATCGAGGCGCCCGAGATCATCAGCCCGATCGCCATCGGCGCGCGGTCCTTGCCGGCATTTTCGTGGACGAGACCGATGCACAAAGGCAGGATCGCGCCGGTGACGCCCTGCATCAGGCGCCCCGCAAGGAGCACCGGGAAATTGGTCGACAGCGCGCTGATCAGCGAGCCGACCGCGCCGATGACCAGCACCACGACGAGCACCTGCCGCCGCCCGAACAGGTCGCCGAGACGCCCGACGATCGCGGCGATCGCCGCGCCGACGATCAGATAGCCGGTGATCAGCCAGCCGACCATCGCGGGGTTGCCGAAATCCTCGATCAGCTTCTTGAGCGCGGCGAGGATCATCGCGGTCTCGAACGAGCCCGTGACCTCGGCGACCCAGAGCGCGCCGATGATGAGCGGAAGATTGCGGCGCGGTGTCACCCTAGCCCGCGATCGCCTTGGCGCCCTCGGGCACCCCGACCTGCGCGGCGCGGACCTCGATCAGGTCGACGCCGATGTCGGCGGGCAGGCCGATCACCGACAGCAACGCCTTGGCCATCGATTCGGGGGTCGCCCCCTCGCCCGTCATCGACGCATGGCCGGTTTCGACGATCTTTTTGTAAAAGGCGGCGACGGTTTCCTGTGACCAGCTCTTGCCGCCCGAGCCGCCCTTGACCGACCCCGAGCGCAGCACGGTGACGCGAATGTCGTCGCTGCGCAGTTCGTCGCGCAGGCCGTGGCAGAGGGTTTCGACCGCCGCCTTGGTTGCGGCGTAAAGCGCCAGCATCGGGAACGGCATGTTCACCGACTCGCTGCTGATCGCGATCACCTGACCCTTGGTGGCGCGCAGATGCGGGATCGCGGCGCGGATCAGCCAGGAAACGCCAAGGATGTTGATGTCGATATGATTGCGGATTATCTCGTCGCTGCCCGCCTCGAAGGCGAAGGGGTGGAAGATGGCGGCATTGGCGACGACGACGTCGATGCGCCCGAAATGGGTGGCCGCCTGCGCGACGGCGGCGTTCACCGCCTCCGACGAGGCGACATCGCAGGCGATCGGCAGCACCGCATCGCCGAACTCGGCGGCGAGGGTCTCGAACTCCTCCGACGGACGTGCGAGGCACGCGACCTTCACGCCCGCCGCGACAAGCGCGGCGACGAAATGCCGTCCCATTCCTTTTGACGCGCCGGTTACGACGGCGACCTTGCCGTTCAGCCCTTCCATCCCGAATCCCCTGATTTTTGGTCTTTTCGTTTCATTTTTGACGATACGTCAATTTTTTGCCATATCGCAACCCCGCTGTTAGGATGGCGGCAAGATTTCGGGGCAGGATCACCCATTTGACGCAGACACAGGCTATTACGACGGCACCGACCCCGCCCGAGCGCAAGCTCGGCGCAAAGGGGCAGCGGACACGGCAACAACTGATCGACGCGACGGTCGACCTGCTCGAAACGCATGGATTGCGCGACGTGTCGGTGGTCGACGTCGCGCGCGCAGCGCAGACGTCGCCCGCGACCTTCTATGTCTATTTCAAAGGGGTGCCCGAGGTGGTGCTGGCGGCGCTCGAGCATGCGAGCCAGACCTCGCCCGCGCTCGAAGCGGTGGTCGCGCGCGACTGGCTGGCCCCAGGTGCCGAGGAGGACGCGGCGGCGTTTGTCGAGGAATATACCGGCATCTGGAATCGCAACCGAACGATCTTCGTCGTGCGCAACCTGGCGGCCGAGGAGGGCGATGCGCGTTTCTATGAGGCGCGGATGACGCAGGCGCGTCCGATGATGGATGCGATCAGCCAGCAGGTCGCGCGCGCGCAGGCCGCAGGACGGACACCCGCGCACCTGTCGCCGCGGTCGTGCGCGGGCACGGTGCTGATGATCCTCGAGCGCCTGTCGGCGATCGGGCCGATGAGCAGCCATTCGGACGGTGTCGGCTATGCCGATCTGAAAGCGGCGGCGGCGCATAGCATCGCGATGATGCTGGGCGCGCGGGGATGAGAGATATTTCCCCTTCCGCTTGCGGGAGGGGCAGCGAGACTTGCGAGCTTGCTCGCTAGTCGCTGCGGGGAGGGTTGGCGAGGTCACAGGCCCTCCCCTAACCCCTCCCGCAAGCGGGAGGGGAACATTAGCCCGCCGCTTCCGCGATCATCTTCTGGATGTCGAGTACGCCGGTCGCCAAACCACCCGCGAGGCCCGCGTCGACGGGCAAACACACGCCGCTGATGAAGCTCGCGGCGTCGCTGTTGAGCAGGATCAGCGGCAGCGCCTGTTCCTCGGCGGTCGAATAGCGTCCCTTGGCCTTGGCGAAGGCGCCGAGCACCGCGTCGCCAGCCACTTTGCGGAATTCACCGAGCATCGGGGTGTCGATCGGGCTGGGCATGGTGCAGTTGATGCGGATGTCGCGACCGATCAGGTCGGGGGCGCGGACCTGCGTCCAGGTGTTGATCGCTTCCTTGGCGAGGCTGTAGGGGTCGCCCACTTCCTCGGCACGGTCGAGATACCATTGACGCGCCTCGGCAAAATCCTCGATCGCGATGAATTCGCGCAGCAACGGCTGGCGCGTCAGCCATTTCATGCCGCCGAGCGACGAGACCGAGACGATCGCGGCGCCGGGGTTGAGGTGCGGAATCCATCCCTCGGTCCAGGCGCGGATGCCGAGGAAGTTGACGGTGACGACATCCTCACCGGGGAAGGTCTGCGGCAGGCCCGAGACGTTGAAGACGGCGTCGATCTTGCCGCCGATCTTGTCGATACCCGCCGCGATGGCATCGGGGTTCTTGAGGTCGACTTCGGTAAAGCTCGCGAGATTGACCGGCGAGGGTTTGATGTCGGCGCCATGCACTTCGGCGCCGAGGTCGACGAGCGCGCGCGCGGCGGCTTCGCCGGTGCCCGAGAAGCAGCCCATCACGACGACGCGCTTGCCCTTATATCCCAAAATGTCGCTAGCCATGTCCCAAACCTTTCCTGATTGTGTCGGATCGCCGCTATGCGAGCGCGGCAAATTTCGTGTTCGCGAGGCCGCCCATCGCGTCGGCCATCAGCGCCGCTTCGCGCACCTCGTGCGCGTTGCAGAGGATGATCGCGGGGGCGGTGGCGATCGTGTCCGCCGCCACGGCGGTGCGAAAGGCCGTCCAGGCGGCGCGATAGTCTTCGAATTCGGCGCCGAGTGTGGCTTCGATTTCCTGCTTCTCGGCCGCGTGAAAACCCGGCTCGAAGCGCTCGATCGCGCGCCACCATTTGATCAGGCGCGCCATGCCCTTGGCCTTCACCGCCGCCTGCTGGTCGGCGAGGCGCGGGACGATGGTGTCACGAATATCGTCGAGCGCGATGGCGAAGCTGCGGTCGTGCGATCCCGGCGGCGCGTCGGGCATTGTGACGGACGGCAGCGCAATGCCCGCGGCTTCTGCCAAGGCGTTCGAGAGGACGCGGCGGTGGATCGTCGAATAGACGAGGTTCATGCCGAGATTGGGCGGCGGCGGCGCGTCGGGATCGTCGTAGCGCGAGCGGCGTGCGAAGCTGGTCTGGAACAGCAGCCGCCAATAGCGGAGGCGCGGCAGGTCGACTTTGTGGCCGCCTGCGGCCTCATAGGCGGCGAAGGCCTGCGGGAGCGGCACGAAGCCCTGAAACAACATGCGCAGCGCCAGCATCGCGAGGTCGGCCATCGGGTCGCCATAATGGACGAGTTCCCAGTCGAGCAGCGCGGTGACGCGGTCCTCTTCATAGAGGAAATTGCCGGGGCCGGCGTCGCCGTGGACGATCACCGGCGCGGGCATGTCGGCGGGGATATTCGCCTCGAGCCAGTTCAGCGACAGGTGGATCAGCGGGTCCCAGCCCTTGCCGCCGTTACCCGCGCGCAGTTCGGCGATGCGGCGGCGGATGAAGACCTCGGCGGGTTCGACCGGGCCCATGCCGTCGATCGGGTGCGCGGTGACGTCGATGCGGTGGAGCGCGGCGAGCTGCGCCATGAAGTCCTGCGCCAGCGTGTCGCGCTGCGCGGTATCGGCGATCGCGCCGAAGCGGTCCTTGCCCGGGATCATGCCGCAGACCAGCGCGCGCTGATCGGGGACCGAGGCGTAATAGGGCGCGACGCGGACGCCGGCATCGGCAAGCGGACCCGAGAGGGCGCGGAGCACCGCGGCTTCGCGCAGAAAGGCGGCGTCGTCCCCTGCCCCGGCCTTGTGGACGTCGTAGTTCATATAAGCGCTGGCGGTGCGGCGGTCGGGCCATTGAAGATCGAGTTCGGCGCCCTCGCGCGAGGCGCCGCCGCCGCCGCGTGGGCGAACCGCGACAACGCGCGCGCCGCTGGCGGACTCGACCGCCGACGCGAGGCCCGGCGGGAGGAGGTCGTGCGGGGTCATCCGACGATCTTCGCTTCGCGGAACGCAGCGATCTCTTCGTCAGAATAGCCGATTTCGCGCAGGATTTCGTCGCTATGCTCGCCGACCGCGGGGCAGCAGCGTTTGAAGACGACGGGGATTTCGCCGAAGTTCCAGAAGGCGCCGGGCTGTTCGACGATGCCGTAGAGCGGTTGCGGCAGCACCGAGACGAGATTCAGTTCGCGATTGCGCGGATCGTCGAAGAAGCGGTGCATCGCATTTTCGAAATTGACCGCGTCGGCGGGGACGCCTGCGGCTTCGAGTGCGGCGAGCAGGTCGGCGGCGTCGCGGGCTTTCGCGGCCACTGCGAAATCGTCGCCGAGCAGATCGCGCATCGCGGCCTGCTGGTCGGGCTTGAGCGCGGCGACCGCGACCCATCCGCCATCGGCGCATTCGTAGATGCGATGGTAAGGCGAAAAGCCGGTCTGGTCGCTGGTCAGGTGATAGGTTTCGGTGAGGTCGCCGTCGGCGCCGATCAACCGTTCGCCCTGCGTGAAAGCCGCGAGGCCGAGCAGCGAGGTCTGGGTCGTATAGCCACGCCCCGTGGTGCGTTTCGCATAGAGCGAGGCCATGAGTTCGACGAGACAGCTTTGCGCGGTCGAGACGTCCATCGTGCCGGGGCGGTTGAAGATGGGTTTGTTGCCTTCGCCGCCATTTTCGAATTCCCAGCCGGCGATCGCGTTGAAGATCGAGTCATAGCCGGGCCAGTTGCCGCGCGCGCCGCGTTGGCCATAAGCGCTGGCATAGTTGAATCCGACGTCGGGATTATAGTTGCGGATACCCTGTTCGCTGAGGCCGAGCTTCGCCGCGCCCTTGAAACGCATATTGTGGTGGACGAGTTCGGCCCACTGGATCAGCCGTTCGAGGATCGGCTGGGCTTCGGGCTTGGTGAGGTCGAGCGCGAGGCTGCGCTTGCTGCGCGCCGCGGCCTGATAATAGCGGTGCATGAAGCGGATGCGATCGCCGGTCAGCGCCTCGACCTTGATGATATTGGCGCCCATGTCGCCCATCATCGACGGCCCCATCGGCCCGGCGAGGAACATGCCGAGGTCGAGCACGCGGACGCCTTCGAGGACTTCGGCGGGGGCAGAGCTGAATGCGGGCGCAGGTTTGGCGGTCCATATCGTGTCGCCACCTTCGCCGAGGCGCGGCGCCGGGCGGCCCTGCGGCAGGTCGGCGTCGGTGTGGAACGGGACGTTGGGCTGGCGAGTCCGACCGAGATCGGGATCGTCGACTTCGACGACATAGCCGTTTGCTTCAACGTCGTCGTGGCGAAGCATCTCGCCCATCGGAAAGGCCGGTTCGGCGGCGATGTCGGCGGCGCGAAGGTCGGCGAGCCAGTTGTCGAGCGGGCGGAGCTTGAAGGCGGCGGCTTGACCGGCCTCGGTTTCGAGATCGACGTCGGTCTCGGCCATGACGTCCCACATCGTCGGCACGGTGGCGTAATCGAACTGGCGGGTCGGATCCATGATCTGGAGCCAGTCGCCGCCCTGGCATTGGAACAGCTGCTGCGAAATCGGGCGGGCGCCGGGTGGATAGGTGACCGGGTTCGGCATCGGCCCCTCGCTGTTGCGCGCCCAAACGAGGGGAAGCGTCGCGAGGAAGCCCTGAAAGATCGAGGTGTGCGCGGGGCCGCCCTGCCCCGTCTGCAATCGCATGACGAGCCGCGCGAGCAGGCCGGCGGCGGCGAGATGCGCGGCCGACCAACTGCCTTGCCGGTAACGGTAGACGATCGGGCCGGGACGGTAGCCGTCATTCTCATACATCGCGCCGACGCGTGCGGCGACGAGCAGTTCGTCGTCGCTGCGTTCGACGTCGGGATGGTTCGCGGGCGAGCCGGTAATCGCGGTGACGACGAGATGCGAATGGCGCGCGGCGAGGCTGGCGTCGTCGAGGCCGAGCGCTTTCGCGCGCGACGGGGTGAACTGGTGCAGGAGCGCGTCGGCGCAGGTAAGGCGCTCATTCAGTGCGACCAAGCCTTCAGGCGTATCGAGGTCGAGCACGAGGCTCTTCTTGCCGCGGTTCCAGTTGGCGAAGGGCGCGGTGCCACGCGCGGGGTCGCCGCCGGGGCGTTCGGCCTTGAGGACATCGGCGCCCAGTTCGGACAGCATCAGCCCGGCGACCTGGACCGCCATGCCTTCGCCGATCTCGACGATGCGAAGGTCGCCGAGCATCGCTTACGCTTTCTTGAAGTTGGGGAGGACCCAGTCGTCCTGGATCGGGGTCCAGTCGACGGTCACCTTCATCCCGATATGGACGTCCTCGGCATCGCAGCCCGACACATTGGCGTTGAGGCGAGTGCCCGGCGCGCCGTCGAGGTCGACGACGACGGGGACATAGACATAATCCTCGCCATTCTTCGGATTCTTGTTGCAGATCGCAAAACTGAACACCGTCGCGGTGCCGGGCAGCGCCGGCCAGTTCTTCGCGCGGCTGCCGCATTCGGGGCAGATCGCGGTCGGCGGCATGCGGAAATGGCCGCAGTCGCCGCACTGGCACGCGGTGAGCTTATGCTCTTTCGCCGCCTGCCAGAAGGGTTCGGTATCGGGATTGGTGGTGATGCGGATCTGGTCGCCGGGGAGCGCACGGGCGGGGCCATAGGTCATGAGGGTCAGTCCTTGCGCAGGATGAGGCTGGAGACGGGGAGCGACGCCGGGCCGCCCGAAACGAGCGCGAATTCGGCATCCTTGACCTGGTTGATCGCGGTGCCGCGCACCTGTTCGACGCCCTCGACGATGTGGGTCATGCCGATGATATAGGCTTCGTTGAGGTTGCCGCCGTGGGTGTTCACGGGCACGCCGCCATTGACGCCCTTGCCGGTCGCGGGATCGTAGCGCAGCTTGCCCGACAGGACATAATCATTGCCCTCGCCTTTCTCGCAAAAGCCATAATCCTCGAGCTGCATCAGCACCATCGGGCTGAAATGATCGTAGATCAGCGCGACGTCCATGTCCTTCGCCGAAAGGCCCGACTGCGCCCAGACGCGGTCGGCGGTGAATTTGTGGCCCGAGCTGGCGAAATGCGGGTCGGGCATGCCCATCCATGCGAACGCCCTGCCCCATTCGCGCTGGCCGCCATGCGCGGCGGCGTGGACCACCGCGGGCTTGTGGCGACAGTCCTTGGCACGGTCCATCGTCGTCGTGATCACCGCGACCGCGCCGTCGGTTTCGAGGCAGAAGTCGAGCCGGCGCAGCGGATCGGCGAGCATCACCGAGGCGTCATATTGCTCCTTGGTCAGCGGTTCCTTGCGCACCGCCTTCGGCCGGTTGTGCGTGTTGGCGCGAGTCGCCATCACGACCTCGCCGAACGCGTCCTGCGTCGTGCCGTAAAGATGCATGTGGCGACGCGCGAGGACAGACATCAGATGCCCGGGGCCGACGAGGCCCGAGGGCTGGAGGAAGCTGTTTTCGGGATTGGGCGCCGCCGAGCCGAAGACGACGCCGAGCCGATGCTGCGGCAATTGCTGCAGCGCCATCAGCGTGACGGTGTAGGTGCAATCCTCGTTCATCAGCCCCGCGGTCGCGAGGCCGATCGCGCCGGGGCAGCCGCCGCCGCCGCTGGTCAGCGTCGCCGACCAGCTGATGTGCGGCATGCCGAGCGTTTCCATCAGGCTGGCGGTGTCGAACTTGTCGAGATACCCCGCGCCCGCGGTCGAATAATAAGAGAAGCCGTCGATCTGCTTGTGGCTGATCCCCGCGTCGGCGCAGGCGTTCATGATCGCCTCGGCCGCCATGTCGTTGATCGTGCGCGGCCAGCTTTTGCCGCGGACATAATAGTCGGTCGCCCCGACCCCGACGATCGCGCACTTGTCCTGATTCACCCAGGCCATGCTTCTCTCCCGATTCTCTGGGACGCGATTCGATTTGGCAGAGCCAAATCGGCGTCCCAGATTCCCTTATCCAACGCCTTTTCCGAGCCGCCGGGCGATTCCGCCCGGCTAGAAAAGGCTCTAGTTATCTAACTAGGTTGGATATGATGCCTAGGCCATATTGTCCAGCCGTCAAGCGAAATGGAGTTTGCGATACTTGCCGCGGAAATAGAGCAAGGGGTCACGACGCGGTTCGAAAATGGCCTTGAGCACGCGCCCGACAAGGAGAAAATGGTCGCCGCCGTCGTGCACCGCGTCCCGCGAACATTCGAAGCTGCTGAGCGACCCGGTGAGCACCGGGGTGCCATATTCACCAACTTCCCATGGGGTGACGCCGAAGCGATCCTCGCCCTTGCCCGCGAAGCGATTCGAGGTCGGCTGCTGGCCGATCTGGAGCACATTGACCGCGAAGCGTTCGGCGTCGCGAAGATAGGGCGCACTGCCGGCATTGTTGGCGATGCAGACGAGCAGCAACGGCGGGTCGAGCGAGACCGAGGTGAAGCTGTTCGCGGTCAGCCCGATCGGGGTGCCGTCGGGGCACATCGCGGTGACGACGGTGACCCCGGTCGCGAAACAACCGAGCGCGTCACGGAAGGTGCGCGCATCGCTGCCGGCGCGAAATTCGGGCGAACCGCGCGGGGCGCGGCGTTCGAGGAAATCGATGAGATAGCCGCCGAGCGCGTCGGCGCGGTCGTCGGTGACGACGAGCGCGCTATTCTCGACCTCGACGAGTTCGCCATCGGGAAGCTGGGCGACGAAAGCGGCGGCATCGCCCTTTGAGACCAGCTCGCTGATCGCGCCGCGCACATAGAGCGTCGGCAGCGCGATCTTGGCGGCGACGCCGTCGAGCCGGTCGGCCATCGCCGAGGTGTCGAGCGTGTCGAACAGGCGGACGTCCCATTGCGCCTGCCCCGGCGCGAGCGTGGCGGCTTCGCGGAGACGATCGCCGACGCGCTGCGCGAGGACGGGATCGACGTGGACCGGCGAGTCGACGAGGACGAGGCCCGAAGCGAGCACCGCCGCATCGCGTTCGAGCGCGGCGCTAGCAATCCAGCCGCCGAGCGTCGAGGCCACGACGACGGGGCGCGTGCCCATTTGTGCGAGCACGGCGCGCAGATCCTCCACCAGCGCCTCGAAATCATAGCGCGCATCCTCGGGCCATTCACTGCCGCCATGACCGCGCAGATCGAGGCTGATGACGCGGCGCCCGGCCTGTTCGAGCGCGCCCGCGACCCCCGACCATACCGCGCGCGTTTGCCCGGCGCCGTGGAGCAGCAGCACCGCCGGGTCGTTTTCGGCGCCGATCACCTCGGCCTCGAGCCGAACACCTGCAAAGCCGCGATACTCAACGATGCTCATGCCTGATCCTTCTTTGCCGCTCCGGTCAGGTGCAGCCATGCGTCGAACTGGTCCGACCGGCGCCGCATCATCAGCCGGGCGATATCGGCATCACCGTCGATGATCGCCGTACACAGGCTGCGCTGCATGGCGCGCGTGCGTTCGCGCCGGTCAGGATCGGCGTAGAGGTCGCTGCCGCGTTCGTCGAGGCCAAAGCTGTAGCCGATTTCGAGGATCAGCTCGACGACCGGATTGCCGCTCATGCCCGAGATCAGACGCGCCATTTCGACCTCGGCCGCGATCAGTTCGCGCGGTGTATCGCGCGCGTCGATCGTGCCGACGAAGGTCTGCAACGCTTCGACATCGGCAGCACTGCGGAGCCGCGCGGCGGCGACGGCAGCCTCTTCGGACACTGGACGGGTGACCTGGATGACATGGCCGAGATGCGCGCCCTTCATGCGCAGGAACCGCGCGAGCGAGTGAATCGCGTCGCGCGCGTCGGGGCGCTCGGCATAATAGCCGCCCTGCGCGCCGCGGCGGATGCTGATCAGGCGGTCGCGCTCGACCAGCTTCGCGGCCTGGCGGAGCGTCGGGCGGCTGACCCCGAAACGCGCGAGCAGATCGTCCTCGGCGCCGAGGTGCGTGCCCGGATCGGCGGCAAGGCTGAGATTTGCAAGGTCGCGCGCGGTACGGCTGGCGAGGGTTTCGCTGGGGCGGCGGAGTTCGGAGCTTGTTGCCATAACAGATATCTATTTATTCGCCCTTTGCCGCAATGTCTACCACAAGAGCCGCTTGACTTATATAACTAGGTATCTTTTAATGTCGCAAAGACCGATAGCGAGTCGACAGGAGACTGTGATGAAACCCTTTGTGTTCAGCGCCGACAGCCACATCATGGAACCGGCCGATATCTTCCTCGACGGCCTGCCCGCCGCGCTCAAGGATCATGCGATCCATGCACGGATGGAGGGCGAATATCTGGTCACCGGGACCAAGGACAAGATCATCTATCGCCTGCGCGTCGGGCAGCATCGCGAAAAGCAGCTCGGCGATGCGCAGCGCAAGGGCATAAGGGAAATTCCGGGACGGCTCGAGGATATGGAGATGGAGGGGATCGACAGCGAAATCTGTTTCCCCTCGCTCGGCCTGTGGCTCTATTGCCTCGACAATCCCGAAGCCGAAGCGGCGTCGGCGCGGCTGTACAATGATTGGAACGACAGCTTTCTCGGTGGCCATCCGAACCGCTTCGTACGGTGCGGCATGTTGCCGGTGCTCGATTTTTCGAACACGCTGGCTGAACTCGACTATCTGGCGTCGAAAGGTTTTACCGCGGCGATGCTGCCCGCGGTGACGCCGCCGGGACTGCCCAAATATAACAGCGACGCGTGGGACCCGATCTTTGCCAAGGGGGCAGCGCTCGGCATCGTGTTCGTGATGCACACGGGCACGGGCCTCGAAAGCGTGATCGTCGAGCGCGGTCCCGGCGCGGGAATCATCAACTACACCAACCAGATGAACGATGCGCAGCACAGCGCGATGTATCTGGTGTCGGGCGGGGTGCTCGACCGCAATCCGGGCGCCAAGGTCGCGTTTATCGAGAGCGGCGCGAGTTGGCTCGTCGCGCTGGCCGAGCGGATGGACGAGGTGTCGGTGGCGCATGCGAATTTCGTGTTTCCGAAGCTGACGCGCTCGCCGAGCCAGATCGTCGACGACCAGATCTGGGCGAGCTTTCAGCACGATCGCGCGTGCATCGCATCGGCGTCGGCGGGATTGCCGGGGGCGAAAAATGTCATGTGGGGGTCGGACTATCCGCACGCCGAAGGCACCTTCCCGATCAGCCGCCGGATCATCGACGAACTGTTCGAGGGCATGGAGGTCAGCGACGAGGTGCGGCGGAACATCCTGGGGCTGAACGCGGCGCGTCTGTTCGGGTTGGAGCCGCAGGTGGCGACGAGCGAGCGGGTCGCGGCCTGACGGGCATCGCCCAATTCACTTCGTCATTGCGAGCGGAGCGAAGCAATCCAGGGCGGGTTTAGGCCAGCTCTGGATTGCTTCGCTCCGCTCGCAATGACGAGGCTTTAGAAGCTTACTCCGCCAGCGGCTTCGCGGTCCGCCCCGCCATGATCGCGGCAATTCCCCCAACCAGCAGACATCCCGACAGGATCGCCAGCGACGGTTGCAGCGACAGCTCGCCATAGCCCGGCGTGAAGGCCTTGCTGAGATAGCCGGCGACGGTACCGCCCAGCCCGACGCCGGCCAGCCCGATGAACATGTTGATCGTCGCCGACATCATCGCGCGCATCTGGACCGGAACCTGCGCGAAGCAGAGCGCGATGATCGGACCGAGGTGGAGCGTCATCATGAACTTCACGACGACGAAACAGGCGAGCGCGACATAGGCGTTGCCCGCGAGCGCGAAGCCGACGCCGAAGGGGAAGCTGACCAGCAGGCCGATCCCGGCGAACCAGCCATTGAAGCGCGGGTCCGCCTTGCCATAACGATCGCTGACCCATCCTGCGACGAGATTGCCGATCACCAGCCCCGCCGCCATCGCGCCGCCGAGCCAGAAGCCGGTCTCGGTCTTGTCCATGCCATGGACGCGCTGGAAGAAGGAGGCGCCCCACAGGATGAAGGCGAAGCCCGTGAGCGGGACCATGCAGAGCAGCAGCCCGACCCAGCGCAGCGAGGTGCTGGCGGCCATGGTGCGGAGGACCTCGCCAAGGCTGGTCTGCGGCGGCGCGACGGGCTGAACGACGCCGCGGCGACGCGGCTCGGCGGCGAGCAGATAGACGAGCAGCCCGACGCCGATGCCGGGCAGGCCGACGATCAGGAAGACGGTGCGCCAGTCATACCATTGCGACAGCCAGCCGGCGAGCGCGAGGCCGCCCGACAGGCCGATGGCGTTGGCGGCGAGCATCACCGAGATGATCGTCGTGCGGCGGTCCTTGGGGAAGATGTCGGTGAGCAGCGACATGCCCGCAGGTCCGGCCCCCGCCTCGGCCGCGGCAAGGCCGATGCGCGCGAGCAGCATCTGGACAAAGCTGTTCGCGAAGGCCGAGAGCGCGGTCGCGGCGCTCCAGATCGAGACGCACACCGCGATGACGAGGCGGCGGTCGCCGCGGTCGGCGTAGCGCGCGATCGGGAAGGCGGCGATCGCGTAGAAGGCGGCGAAAGCGATGCCGGTAAGCAGCCCGAGCTGGCCGTCATCGAGGCCGAGCTCGACCTTGATGTCGTCCTGGAACAACGTGAAAACCTGGCGATCGACGTAACTGAGGATCGCGACGATGATGAGCAGGGTCAGCGTGAGGCCGCGGCGGTTGCTGGTTTCCGAAGACATATTCTTCCTTTCGCGGGGGGACGAAGGTCTAAAAATCCCGGGCAAAAAAAGAGGGAGGTCCGGCAAGCCGTCCCTCCCCCAATGCTCCTAGGAGCGCCCTGTGGTCCTTAGAATTTGAAAGTCCCCGTCACGCCGTAGCTGCGCGGTTCGTTGTACGAGGTGCCGATGTAGATGTTGCTCAGCAAAAGCGTGTATTGCTGTTCCTGATCGCCCGTCAGGTTCTTGCCCCACAGCGCCAGCTCGAAGTTCTTCTCCGGCCCGAAGCTCACCGCGACGCGCGCATTGAGGATGCCGAGCGAGCCCGACTGCGCAACCGCCGCGACCTGATCGGCCTGAGCCTGCGTCAGTGCAAGGCCGCCGGGTCCGGTCGAGGTGAACATGTTCGTCGGAATGTCGATCTGCGGCATCTTGCCCTGCCAGGCATAGACGATGTTGGCATCGAGACCGACGCCGCCGAGATCCTGCTTGAAGTTGGCGCCGACCGAGAATTGCTTCTTGACGATGCCGACGAGCAGATAATCCTTTTTGTCGACCGTCACGATCGTCTGGTTCGGCGGGCTGCCGGCCAGCGCCTTGCCCTCGTAGCGCGTATATTTGGGATCGGTCAGCGCGCCGTTGGCGAAGATGGTGAAGCCGTCGACGACCTCGAACGAGGTGTCGATCTCGACGCCCCAGGTTTCGGTGTCGGCATTTTCAATCACCGTCTGGCTGATGCCGTTCGGTGCGAGAACGGGACTGCGCTGCGCGCCCTTCACGACGTTGTGATAACCCGCGACGTTAAACTTGCCGCGGCCGTCCATGAAGGTGAGCTTGGCGCCGAGTTCCTGTTCGTAGACCAGTTCGGGTTCGGCCGGGATCGAGTCCGCGAGCGTCACCGTGCGCAGTTGCATCGCCCCCGAGCGATAGCCCTTGCTGTGCTTGGCATAGAGCAGGATATCGTCGCTGACATCATAATCGACGCCGGCGGTATAGGACAGGTTCGAGAAGGTCTTCTGTCGCGAACGCAGGCAGGGCAGCGCCACCGTCGAGGGCGTGCAGCGCACGAATTCGTCGGTGTTGTCGACGACGTCGCCCGTCTGGGTGGTCACGCGCTTGTCGTCGATCGAATAGCGCAGGCCGCCGGTAACGCGGAAGCGATCGGTCAGCTTGTAGTTGAGCTGGCCGTACAGCCCGAAGCTGTCGTTATCGAGCGCGCCGGAGAAGTTCGACCAGCTCGTGCGGCCGACATATTGCGCCGGAACCGTCGGACCGGCCGTGAACTTCCCGTTGAACAGGTTCGAGCGCGACTGATCGAAGCCGGTTTCGCGGAAATAGGTTAGGCCGGTCGCGAAGTTCAGCCGATCGTCCAAGCCCGTTCCGGTGAGCTGCAGTTCGGACGAATATTGCTTCAGGTCCTGCGTGCCGCCGGTAAAGTGACCGGCGAAGCTCGACCCGTCGAGATCGACGAGATTCTCGCTCTGGATACCACGATAGCCGTTGATCCAGCGCACCTGGCCGAAGCTCGTGTCGAGAATGAACTTCGCCGAGAAGGTCTGGGTCTTGGTCTTGTTGAAGATGCCGCGCGGGTCGGCGCCGATGACCGCCGAGGGCGGCGTGATCGACACCAGGTTCGGGTTGCCGCCGAACTGTGCGCGGTCGGTCGCGGCGATGCCGTCGACGATCGGCTTGGCGGGGCCGAAGGCGGCCGGTGCGTTGAAAAAGAGGTTCTGGCGGGCCGGGCCGTCGATGTCGGTATCATACCATTCGCCCGACAGGATCACCTCGAACGTGTCGGTCGGCTTCCAGCCGAGCTTGAGGCGACCGTTGATCGTCTCGCGGCCTTCATATTTCTTGCCGGTGTCGACATCGGTCTTGTAGCCGTCGCGCTTCTGATAATAGATCGCGCCGCGGATCGCGAACTCGTCCGACAGGCCAAGGTTGACGACGGCCTGGCCGGTGCGTTCGTCGAAACGGCCATAGGTCGCGCTGACCTTGCCCGAAACTTCGCCGTAGCGCGGATTGGCGGTCTGGATCAGCACCGCGCCGGCCGAGGTGTTGCGGCCGAACAGCGTACCCTGCGGACCCTTGAGCACCTGGACGCTTTCGACGTCGACGAGTTCGGTGTTCAGGCCATAGGCGCGCGCGATATAGAGTTCGTCGAGATAGGTGCCGACCGACGGTTCGAGCGTCGCGATATTGTCGACCTGGATCTGGCCACGCATCGACAGCGTCAGCGCGGTCGGGTTGTTGCCGGCGCCGCGAATGTTGAAGCCGGGGGTGAAGGTCGCGATTTCGTCGACCTTGTTGATGCCCTGTTCGGTCAGCTTCTCACCGCTGAATGCGGTGATCGCGATCGGCGTATCCTGAATGTTGGCATCCTGCTTGGTGATGCCGATGACGACGATGGCATCATCGTCATATTGCGTCTCTTCGGCGGCAGGCTGGGTGGTGGCCTGGGCAAAGGCCGGGGTCGACGACAGGGCAATGGCCGCCAGCGATACCGCGGCGAGCATTCGGGCCGAATCGCGCTTCTGCTTGAAAATCATGGTCAACATCCTCCCCGCGAGGCTTCCTGGCGTCCTCGCTTCGTCAGTTGTATAACTAAGTCTAACACGTCAGACAAGTGGATTGCGTCACATTGTCACGAAACGCTACGGAAACGGTGTCAATCGTGGCTTTTCGGCAACATCGCTGCGAGCGCGGGCACGTCGGCGAGCGCGCGCAGCACGTCGTTGAGGTGGGTGCAGCCGATCGTGCCGACGAGCGTGTCGAGCACCGACTGGCGGAATTCGCCGACATTTTGCCCGACCATCCGCGCCGCCTTCATCGAAGCGCCGGGACATTCGCGAAACGGCAGGATCAGCGGCAGCGCCTGCAGCGCGAGCAGCGTGCCGTCGGCCTCGTCGATTTCGGCATAGACGCGATATTCGTGGATCGCGGTGCGCGTGCCGCCCGGATTGGGGCCGCTGTCCTGGAACCCGGCGTCGACCTTGAGCACGCCCTCGGCGCGCCACAGGTCGATCCGTCGGGCGCGACGCGCGAGCGGGCGCCCCTCCTGCACCGGCATATCGTGCCAGCCGACGGGATCGTCGGGGTTGGCGAGCGGCCCGACCTCGGTCGCCGACTGGTCGCTGTGGTCGACCATGCCGTCGTCGGTCAGCGAGCTGCCGCCCTCGGTAAAGCCGGTGCAGATATTGACCATGCGGCCCTTGTTGCCCGCGGTCGACTTGAGCTTCTGGCTCGCCATGCGCGCATGCCAGTCGTCGGTCCAGCGCGACCAGATCCATCCGGCAACGAGGCTGGCGCCGGCGAAATCGTCGAGGACCTGGAACAGCGGCGTGCCGCGCAGGTCGCCGAGGGTGGCGGCCAGCGCCTGCCGGCTCGCGCCCCCTGCCCGCACCCCGACCAGCTCCTGCGCGCGCGGATGGAGCGGCGCGACCTCGATCTCGACGATCTCGCGTAGCGGCGAGGTACGAATGCGGAACGCGCCGCTGTCGAGCACGACCGCTTCGCCTTCGAACGGCGTCAGCAGGTCGCGCGCAGCGCCGGACATGATCCATGGCTGGCCGAAGCCGTCGGGCCAGTCCGAATCGATCGAACTGGTGCGGCGAATCGACCCCGGCCGGCGAAGCGGCGCGGGTCCCGCCGACTGGCGCGCGAAGGGGAATTGCTGGGGTGCGTTCAAGTCATCATCCTATTTGGGGGGCATCCGGATCGCGCCATCGAGGCGCAGGGTCTGGCCGTTGAAATAGCCGTTGCGCGCGAGTTCGAGGACGAGGCTGCCGAACTCGTGCGGGTGGCCGAGGCGCTTCGGGAAGGGCACCGAGGCGGCGAGGCCTTCGAAGATCGCGGGCGCGCGATCCTTGACCGCGAGCATCGGCGGGGTCGCGAAGATGCCGGGCATGATGGAATTGACCCGAATACCCAGGTCCATCAGGTCGCGCGCCAGCGGCAGGACGAGGCCGTTCACCCCTGCCTTCAGCGAGCCATAGCCGACCTGTCCGATCTGGGCGTCCTGCGCCGCCGCCGACGCGGTCAGCACGATCGCGCCGCGTTCGCCATCCTCGTTCAGCGGATCGGCGTTCGCCATGCCGAGCGCGGCGAGCGAGGCGAGGCGATAGCTGGCGATCAGGATGCCCTGCGCCGAGAAGGCATAATCGTCGGTCGAATAGCGAACATAGCCGCCGCTCGTCTTGTCGAAGCGGACGGTCTTGCCGCCCTTCGAGATTTGCGCGCAATGGACGAGGATGCGTTCCTGGCCGTGCGCGGCGCGGGCGGCTTCATAGCCGGCGACGACGCTGTCCTCGCTGGTGATATCGACCTTGCAGAAGACGCCGCCGATCGCGTCGGCGACGGCCTTGCCGCCTTCCTCGTTGACGTCGAAGATCGCGACCTTGACCCCTTCGCCCGCCAGCGCCTCGGCGCTCGCGCGGCCAAGGCCCGAGGCGCCGCCCGTCACCACCGCCGCAATGTCATGTCCCAGTTTCATGTCATATCCTTTGATTGCTAATCGTTACTGCAGAACTTCGAGATTGCCACCATCGATCACCAGCACCTGGCCGGTAATGAACCCCGCGCGGTCGGAACAGAGGAAGGCGGCCGCCGCCGCCATATCCTGTGGCGTGCCCATGCGCGGGATCGGATAGGCGCTGGTGCGCTCCGCGATATGCTCGTCATATGTCTGGCCCTGCGCCGCAGCGATCCTGGTGAAGACCTCCTTGAACTGCGGCGTCGCGATCGCGCCGGTGCCGAGCGTGTTGACGGTGATCCCCATCGGGCCGAGTTCGGCCGAGATCGTTTTCGACAGCGCGAGCGCGCCGACGCGGTAGGTGTTCTGCGCCGCGCGCGCGAGCTTGCGGTGCGGCGCCTTTACCGAATTGGTGCCAATGGTGAGGATGCGCCCCCAGCCCTGTTCCTGCATATGCGGGATCACCGCCTGCACCGCCCAGCGAAACGCCATGACATTGTTGGTGTTCGCGGCGGCGAAGGTCTCGTCGTCGACCTCGAGGAAACTACCCTTCGGCCCGGAGTCGACGTTGAAGATCAAGATGTCGGGCGGCGCGAAGGCGGTGCTCGCCGCCTGCACCGCCTGCCCGATCCCGTCCTTGGTCGTGCAGTCGGCGGAGATGCCGATCGCCTGCCCGCCCGCCGCCTGCACCTCAGCGACCGCAGCGTCGATCGTTGATTGCGTGCGCGCCGCGATGACGACGCGGCAGCCCTCGCGAGCGAATTCGTGCGCGCAACCGAGGCCGATACCCTTCGATCCGCCGAAGACGAGCGCGACCTTGCCGGAAATCCCGAGGTCCATCAGGGTGCCTTTCCTTGCTGGAGCTTGAGCCGCTCCTGCAAAATATCGTTGCGGCCGGGCGAGGCGGCGATGGTCGAGCCGCCGTCCATCTTGATCGTCGTCCCGGTGATATAATCGGATTTCGCCGAGGCGAGGAACAGGCAGGCATGGGCGATGTCGGCGGGGGTTCCGGCGCGCCCCACCGGTACCGTCGCACCATAAGCCGCCAACCCCTCATCGCCGAGCACCGATCGCGCGCGGTCGCTGGCGACAAGGCCGGGGTTGATCGCGTTGACGGTGATCCCCTCCCTCACCACATCTCCCGCCGCGGCGCGGATGAAGGCGTCGAGCGCCGCCTTGGCCATGCCATAAGCGGTCATGTTGGGGACGACGTTGAAGGTGCCGTTGACCGAACCGATCGCGATGAAGCGGCCGCCGTCCTGCGCTTTGCCCAGATAGGGCCGCGCGGCATCGAGCAGCCACCATGCCGCCTTGGCGATGCTCGCGAAACCCGCCTCGAGCCGTTCGTCGTCAACATGGCCGAGCCCGCCGTGCGGAATGTCGGCGGCGGCATGCACGATGATATCGACGCCGCCGAACGCCTGCGCGGTCGCCTCGACGAGTGCGCGGCAATCGGCGTGGCGCGCGATGTCGGCGGCGAAGCATTCGGCGATGCCGCCCGCCTTTTCGATCTCGGCCTTTACATCCTGGGCCGAGGAGATGGTGCGTGCGCCGAGCATGACCTCGGCGCCGGCCGCCGCGAACGCCTTGGCGACGCCGCGCCCGACGCCCTTGCCGCCGCCCGTCACGATCACCGATTTTCCAGCGAAGCTCTCGCTCATGCGCTTACTCCTTGTGCGGTGCCGTCGCTGCCGAACTGGCGCGGCGGGAACAGCGGGATGTCCATCTGGGTCAGCACGCCCGGCGGCGCGGCGCAGACGAAAGGCACCGCGTTGACCGCGATCGTCGGCGTCGCCGAGGTGCCGCGCGGGCGGTGCAATTCCTCGCTGACCTCGGGCGCCCCTTCGACGAAGATTTTGTGGGTCACCCCGGCGCCTTTCGCGAGCGCCGGCGTTTCCCATTCGGGCGCGGCGGCGTGGTGGAGGCGCAGGATTTTCTCGTAGCGGATCATCGGTCGGCCGAGGCAATGCGCGGTGACGCGCCAGCGGGTCGCGGCGGTCCGCCCGGCGGCGACCTCGCCGAAAGCCGCGGTGTCGATGGGATAGTCGACCGCGATCGAATCCCATTGCTGTTCGATGTGATCGACCGCGAGGCCAAGGAAATCGGCAATGCCCTTGAGCGTCGCGATGTGCCACGACGCGCCGACCTGGCTGGTGAACATCGGCGGCTCGACCGCGGGGTCGCCGTTGAAACCGTACATCAGCAGCGAGTCGGTGCCGCCATAGCCCTGGACGTCGGACATCTCGACGATCCGCACCGCGTCGAGCCGCGCGATGGTCGAGAGGATCGCGAAAAGTTGCTGGCCAAAGGCGAAGCCCGGTTCCTCGCCGGTGAGCAGGAAGCTGCTGCCGCCACGTTCGCACGCCGCGACGATCGGGTCGACATGGAGCGGGTCGCCGTGCGCGGGATATTGCAGGTCGAAGTGCGAGATGCTGACGACGTTGGTGCCGGCGGCGAGGAAGGGCAGGATTTCGGCGGTCGCTTCATCGTCACGACCGACGGTGCTGGCGAAATAGATGAGGCAGTCGACACCGAGCGCGAGCAGCGCCGCGGCATCGGAGGTTGCGATCACGCCGACGGGTGCGGTTCCGGCAATCTCCCCCGCGTCGCGGCCGCGTTTGTCTTCGCCCGAGACATGCAGGCCGACAAGCTCCAGCGCGGGGTCGCCGAGAATCTGGAGCAATCCCTGTTTGCCGAGATAGCCCATGCCCCAGGCGATGACGCGGATCGGCATCGACCTACCCCTCGAACAACGCGCGCAGCCCCGGTGCCGACGGCTTCATCGACGGGGTGCGCGGGAAATCGGGGACGATGCGGAAATGGACGGGGACCTGATAGGCGATGAGCCGATCCTTGAGCCACGCCTTGAGATCGTCGGTTGCGGGCGCGGCGGCCCCCTCCTTGAGGATGATCGCCGCGGCGGGTACCGAACCGAGGCGATCGTCGGAGATACCGACAACGGCGGCCTCGCGGATCGCCGGATGGTCATTGAGCGCGCGGACGACATCGTCGGGGTGGATCTTGAAGCCGCCGCGGATGATCGCATTGTCGGCGCGGCCCTTGATGAAGAGAAAGCCGTCGCTGTCGAGCGCGGCGCGGTCGGTGGTGCGCAGCCATCGCAGGCCGTTGCCGAGCTGCTCGCCTTTGAGTTCGAGCAGGCCTTCGGTGCCGTGGGGCAATTCCGCTCCGCTGTCGGGATCGACGACACGCGCCGCCATATTGGCGTGAACGCGGCCGACCGCGCCGCGCTTTTCCGCCCAGTGGCGATGAAAGTCATCGATCGTCCAGCCCGCGATCGCGCCGGCGAATTCGGTCGCGCCATAATTGCTGCAGATCGGGATGCCGTAGCGCGCGTAGAAGGCATCGACCAATTCGGGCGCCAGCGGGGCGGTGCCCGAGATCAGCGACTTGAGGCTCGACAGGTCGGCGGGATCGACATCGGCGTCGAGCAGCATACGCACCGCCGAGGGCACGGCGGAAGCGACGGCGGGCCGGTGGCGGCGGACCGCATCGAGCCAGGCGTCGACGCTGAATTTTTCGAGCAGCGCGATCTTGCGCCCCGCCATCAGCGCGCCGATGCAGCCATAGATGCCGCCGATATGGGTCAGCGGGTTGACCACCATCGTACAGCCCGAACCGAGCCGGGGCGGATCGTCGAAGCTCTTGCCGCGTTCATATTTGGCGAAGCCGCGGAAGCTCGCGTCGAAGGCGTCGCGGCTCAGCGGCACGCGTTTCGGCGTGCCCGTCGTGCCGCTGGTCAGCATCTCGATCGCGACACCAGGCGAGGTCTGGATCGCGGCGCGGATGTCGCGCTGCACCACGCGCACGCCTTCGAGGCGCGGGCCGATCTCGATGATCGCCGATCCGGCCCGGGTCAGCGCTTCGGCGAGCCCGGGACGGGCGAGATCGGTGGCATCGGCGATGACCACGGGAAGGCGGAGCGTTTCGACGTCGGCGAACAGCCTCGCGTCGGGCAGGACCGGATTGAGCGTGACGAGGCAGCGATCGGTCGAGAGCACCGCCGCTGCCGCCGCGACATGGCCGGGACGGTTGCGCAGCATCACGCCGACGCGTGCATCCTCGGGCAGGCCCATCGCGCCCAGCGCCTCTTCGATCGCGCCCACATTGTCGGCGATCTGGCGCCAGCTGTAATCGACGCCCTCGAAATCGATCTGGGTCCGATCGGGTTCGAGCGCCATGATCGCGCGCAGTTTGTCGGTCATCAAGGCCATTACAGCGCGAGTCCCCCGCTCGCTTCGATGATCTGGCCGGTGACCCAGCGGGCATCGTCGCCGAGCAGCATCATCACCGCGCCAGCAATGTCCTCGGGCTCGCCGAGGCGGCCCATCGGGGTGTGCTTCGCGGTCGCCTCGTCCCAGCCGGGCTGGTCGCGCAGCGCGGTGATGAAGTCGGTCGCGACCGCGCCGGGGGCGACGCAGTTGCAGGTGATCTGGCGTTTCGCCACCGCGAGCGCGGTCGAGAAGGTCAGGCTCTGCACCGCACGCTTGGTCATCGCATAGCTGGCGGCGAAGGGCTGACCGACCTTGCCCGACATCGACCCGATGTTGACGATGCGGCCGCCGTCGCGAAGGCGCGACAGCGCCGCCTGCGTCACGAAATGCGGACCCTTGACGTTGACCGCGAACAATTCGTCGAACAGGTCTTCGCCCGCGCCCTTGAGCGTGCCGTCACGGCCGCTGCGTCCGACGCCGGCGTTGTTGATCAGGAAGTCGAGATTGGGCGCGCCGCCGAACTGCGCATCGCAGGCGGTGAACAGTGCCTCGATGCCCGAGAGGGTCGAGACGTCGGCCTGCACCGCAAAGGCCTTGCCACCCGCCGCGACGATCTCCGCTGCAAGGGCATCGGCGACGTCCTTGCTCCCCGCATAGTTGATCGCGACATGCGCGCCCGCTTGCCCAAGCCGCCGCACGATCGCGGCGCCGATGCCCCGCGAACCGCCGGTGACGAGCGCGGTCTTTCCGGTAAAATCACTCATAGAAACAATCCTCCGCTGGCTTCGACGATCTGGCCGGTGACCCAATGCGCTTCGTCGCGGCACAGCATCATCACCGCGCCGGCGATGTCGTCGGGCACGCCGAGACGCTTCATCGGGGTGAGCTTCGACGTCGCCTCGGCCCAGCCGGGTTTTTCGGACAGCGTCTTGTTGAATTCGGTATCGACCGCGCCGGGGGCGACGAGGTTGCAGGTGATGCCGCGCGGGCCGACGACGACCGCGGTTGACATGGTCAGGCTCTGCAGCGCGCGCTTGGTCGCGGCATAGGCGGCGAAGGGCGGCAGCGCCGAACGCCCGCCGAGCGAGCCGATGTTGATGATGCGCCCGCCGTCGCGCAGGCGATCGAGGCAGAGCTGGGTGATGAAATGCGGCGCCTTCTGGTTCACCGCGATCATGCGGTCGAACAGCTCCTCGCTGCATTTTTTTAGGCTGCCCTCGTCGCCCTCGCCGCCGACCCCGGCGTTGTTGACGAGGATATCGAGATTGGGCGCCCCGCCGAACGCGGTGTCGCACGCTGCGAGCATCGATGTGATACCCGCCATCGTCCCGACATCGGCTTGCACCGCAAAGGCCCGGCCGCCGGCCGCGACGATTTCGGCGACGAGCGTTTCGGCGGCGTCCTTGCTGCCGGCATAGTTCACCGCGACATGCGCGCCGGCCATGCCGAGTCGGCGCGCGATCGCGGCGCCGATGCCGCGCGATGCGCCGGTGACGAGCGCGGCCTTTCCGCTCAGTTCCGCCATTTCGTCTCTCCCCATATCGTTCGACGTAATTGACTTAGTTATATATGTCGTGCAAGCCCCGTCGCAAAGAAAATGGGAGCGGGCATGTCCGAATTGATCCTGAGCGAGCGCGAAGGCGCGCTGCGTATCCTGACGTTGAACCGGCCCGACCGGCACAATGCGATGGACGACGACATGTCGTCGCTGTTCCAGAAACTGCTCGGCGAAGCGCTCGACGAAACCGAGTCGAGCGCGATCCTGATCCGCGCCAATGGCAAGAGCTTTTGTTCGGGGCGCGACACCAATGTGCTGGGGCACCGCGCGCGCGACGAGAGCGATTTCCACTTCGTGCGGCGGCATCAGGAAGGGCGGCTGAGAATGCAGGAATCGACCAAGCCGATCATCGCCGCGGTCAAGGGCGGCGCGATCGGCGGCGGGTGCGAACTGGCACTCGCGGCCGATATCCGCGTCAGCGACACGACGCTGAAAATGGCGCTGCCCGAAATCCTGTACGGCGTTTTGCCCGATACCGGCGGGACGCAGATGATGACCGCGCTGATCGGGCCGTCGCGGACCAAATATATGGTGATGACCGGACAGAAGATCGACGCGGCGACCGCGCTAGAATGGGGCGCGGTCGATTTTGTCGTCGCACCCGAGGAACTCGACGCGAAGGCGCTGGAGATGGCGCGCGATATCGCCGCCAAGCCGCCGATCAACCTCGCGCTGGCGAAGGAGATGATCAACCTGACGCACGGATCGACGATCCGCACCGGCACCCGCGCCGAACTCTACGCGCAAAGCTATTTGTTCAAGACCGAGGATTATCAGGAAGCCCGCGCCGCGATCCGCGAGAAGCGCGCGCCGAGCTACAAGGGGAAATAAGATGGCCCTCCCTTCCCCTCCTCCGCTCGGCGCCAAGGCGCTGCCCGACGGCACTTATGACGGACAGGTGGTCGCGGTCACCGGCGGCGGCACCGGGCTCGGCAAGGGCATGGCGGTCGAGTTCGCGCGGCTGGGCGCGAAGATCGCGGTGCTGAGCCGCAAGCCCGAGCATCTGGAGGCCGGGCTCGCCGCGATCCGCGACGTCGGTGGCGACGTGATCGCGGTGGCGTGCGACGTGCGCGATCCCGAGGCGATCGCGGCGGCGTTCGACCAGATCGAGGCGAAGCTGGGGCCGGTCGACGTGCTGATCAACAATGCGGCGGGCAATTTCCCCGCGCCGGCCGAGGAGATGACCCCGAACGGGTTTCGTACCGTCGTCGATATCGTGCTCAACGGGACCTATAATTGCAGCCGCGAATTCGCGATCCGGCGGCTGGCGGCGGGGCTGCCGGGGGCGATCCTCAACATCGGGGCGACATACAGCTGGACCGGCGGTCCGGGGACGTCGCATTCGGCGGCGGCGAAGGCCGGGGTGACCAACCTGACGCAGAGCCTGGCGGTCGAATGGGCGCCCGACGGCATTCGCGTCAACTGCATCGCGCCGGGGCGCTTCCCGCACGACGATCTGCCCGACCATATGACGCGCCACCGCGTCGGCGAGCGCGGCGACAATACGATTCCGGGAATGCGCGTCGGCGAAGTGCGCGAACTGGGCTGGGCGGCGACTTTCCTCTGCTCGCCCTACGCAACTTACATCAGCGGACATACTTTGGTCGTCGATGCCGCCAACTGGCTGCGCCGCTCGCTGGTGATGCCCGAGTTCGTGCCGATCCGCGAACAGTTCGGCCAGCGGGCGCGCGCGAGCGGGACGGCGGCAGCGGCGATCGCGAAAACGCGCGGAGACAAGGCATGAGCGCGGCGCTGGTCCTGCGCGAGGATGCAGGCGGCGTGTGCACGCTGACGCTCAACCGGCCCGACAAGCGCAATGCGATCAACCGTGAGCTGTTTCGCGAATTCCGCGCGCATATCCGCGATATCGAGGCGGGTGTCGGCGATGCCGGGCTGGTGGTGATCACCGGCGCGGGCGATCATTTCTGCGCCGGGCACGATTTGAAATCACCGCCGCACGCCGATGCGCTTGGCTGGCTGCGGCAGGAGATGCTGATCGTCGAGCGGTTGACCCAGTTGCGCCAGCCGGTGATCGCGAAGATCCGCGGCACTTGCTACACCGGCGGGCTCGAACTCGCGCTTGCCGCCGATTTCATCGTCTGCGGGACGAGCGCCCGCTTTGCCGACACGCATGGCAAATGGGGCCTCGTCCCCGGCTGGGGGCTGTCGCAGCGGCTGCCGCGCCGCGTCGGACAGGCAAAGGCACTCGAGATGATGCTGACGTGCCAGCCCTATTCGGGTGAGGATGCCGCCGCGATGGGGCTCGCCAATACTTGCGTCGCCGATGACGCGCTTGACGCGAAGGTGGCCGAACTGGCCGCGCTGATCCTCGGCAATAGCCGACACAGCAATGCCGAGAACAAAAGGCTGATCTACGACACCGACGGCCTGGCGATCGGTGCGGGCCTCAATCACGAACTGATGCGCAACGCGGGGTTCGACCCGGCGATGCGCAAGAAGGGCGAGCCGATCGCCGCCGCGAAAAAGGCAGGCTGATGGATATCGGCTTCTCCCCCGGCGAAACGCGTTTCCGCGAAGAATGCCGCGACTGGCTGCACGCCAATGTGCCCGCCGAACAGCGTCCGCTGCACGCCGCCGACGCGATCGATTTCGACAAGGCGTGGCAGCGGCAATTGTTCGATGCCGGCTGGGCGGGGATCAACTGGCCGACCGAATATGGCGGGCGCGGCCTGTCGATCGTCCAGCAGGTCATCTGGCTCGAGGAATATGCGAAGGCCCATGCGCCGTGGATCGGCGCCAATTTCGTCGGCATCAACCATGGCGGGCCGACGCTGATCATCAACGCGAGCGAAGACCAGAAAGCCTGGCACCTGCCGCGCATCCTGTCGGGCGAGGCGATCTGGTGCCAGGGCTTCTCCGAGCCGGGCGCGGGATCGGACCTTGCCGGGATCAAGACGCGCGGGCGGATCGAGGGCGACGAACTGGTCATCAACGGATCGAAGATCTGGACGAGCTTCGCGCATGTCGCCGACTGGCAGGAACTGGTGCTGCGTACCGAGGACGGGTCGCGGCGGCACGCCGGCCTCAGCTGGGCGATCTGCGACATGCACGCGCCCGGGATCGACGTCCGCCCGATCCGCAAGATGTCGGGGCAGGTCGAGTTCGCGCAGGTCTTCTACGACGATGTTCGTATTCCGCTGGCGAATGTCGTCGGCGGACTCGGCAACGGGTGGAAAGTGGCGATGTCGACGCTGAGCTTCGAACGCGGCACCGGCTTCATCGCCGACCAGGTCAAGCAGAGCCAGGAAATCGCCGACCTGATCGAGGCGGCGCGCGCCAACGGCATGATCAAGGACGACCGTATCGCCCACGAGCTGGCGCAGATGCGCGCCGAGGTCGCGGCGCTGCGCGCGATGACCTATCGCAATATTTCGGAAGTGGTCCGCACCGGACAGCCCGGTCCCGAGGCCTCGCTGATCCGCCTGTTCACCGCCGAACTGGGCCAGCGGCTCGACCGCATGGCGGTGGCGTTGATGGGACCCGAAATGCTCGATTTCCAATATGGCGACGACAATGCGGTCGGCGACTATCTGCGCGGCTTTGCCGGCACGATCGCGGGCGGCAGCGCCCAGATCCAGCGCGACATCATCGGCGAGCGCTTGCTCGGCCTGCCCAAATCGCGATGAGCGCGCAGCGGGCATCGCGCCCCGGCGCAGGCCGGAGCCCAGGAACGAAGGAGCCCGCATGGACCTGACCCCGAACGACGATCAGGCCGCCTTTGTGGCGGCGACCACCGACTGGTGCCGCGACGCGATGCCGCTGGAGCAGGCCCGCGGCCGGCCCGCCGATATCTGGGCACAGCTCGAGGCGATGGGACTGCCGCGCATCACGGCGCCGGAGGCCAGTGGCGGTCTTGCGCTCGATCACGCGACCGAGGCGCTGGTCTTTGCCGAACTCGGCCGTTTTCTCGCGCCGGTGGGCCTGCTGTCCTCGGCGGTCGCGAACCGCTGGTTCGCGGAGCCGTTCGACGGCAAGGTAGCGCTCGCACTGACCGTCGAGGAACCCGGGCCGATCCGGGTGCTCGACCCGGTGGATTCGGCGGCGGTGCTGATGCTGCAACCCGGATCGGTGCGCGTGTTCGACATCCCCGACAGCTTTACCAACCTGAATAGCGGACAGCGGCACGTCACCGAACACCGGTCGTCGCTCGACCCCTCGACGATGCAGAGCTGGCAAGAGTGGACGACGACCGCGGTGTGGACCGAGGATGATGTCCGTCCGCCCCTTCACCTGCAATTGCTCGCCGTCGCCTTCGCGGTCGGCTGCGCCGATGCCGCGCGCGACATGGCCGTCGATTATGCCAAGGTGCGCGAACAGTTCGAGCGCCCGATCGGGTCGTTTCAGGCGATCAAGCATATGTGCGCCGACATGGCGGTACGCGCCGCGGTGGCGCGGTCTCAGCTTTATTATGCGGCGTGCGCGCTCGACGAAAATGCTGCGGATGCGGCCTTTCATGTGGCTGCAGCAAAGCGGCTTGCCGACCAGGCGGCGCTCGACAACGGCCGTGCGAATATCCAGGTCCATGGCGGCATCGGCATGACCGACGAGGCGTCCCCGCACCTCTGCCTCAAGCGCGCGCATCTGCTGCAGTTCATCGCGCCCGCCGATGCGGCGCTCTTGCTCGGCTGACGATGTCAGTCGTCGACGATGGCCTGGAACTCCCGCTCCAGCCATTGACGCAGCCGCGGCTCGACGCGGCCGGCGAATTCGGCGAGCGGGAGCTGGTCGCGGTAGGCGAAGAAGCCGAGCGAAACCATCATGAAGCGCGCCGCCTTCACATCGGCATCGCCGCCGCCGAACCAGTGTTTGAGCGGCTCGAACACGCGGTCGCGCAACAATCTTTGCGCCACCGCGCGCGCCTCGCGGTCGGAGGCGGCGCTGAACATCATCGGCAGCGGGCTGACGCGATCATCGTCGTCGGCGAAGCGCGCGACGATCATCTTGCCGAAGCCTTCCTTGGGAAGATCGGTCATCATCCGCGTGTTGAGCGCGGCGTCGAGCGCCGCCTCGAACAATTTGAGCTTGCCGCCGAAATAGCGGCTGACGAGCGACGGGTTGACCCCGGCGCGCGCGGTGATGTCGCGCACCCCCGCTTCGGAAAATCCTTTTTCGGCGAAAATTTGCTGCGCAGCAAAAAGGATCGCCGCTTTTGTGCGATCGGCATCGCGCGTCGGTGCTTCCATCGTCGTCGTCATGACATCTCCCCGTTGACTCGTTATGTAAACCATCGTTTACTTACGTCAATGGGAGAGAGAAAATGACCGAGTCGCAGGCTCCGGCGCGTTCGCCGGTCCATGAATTCGATTATATCGCGGACCCCGGCGTTCTGGCCGATTGTCACGCGCGCTACTGGGATCTGAAGGAGACCGCACCGCCGGTTTTCTGGACGAGCGCGCATGGCGGCCATTGGGTGTGCAACACCGGCGCGTCGGTGCAGCATGTGGTGCGGCATCCCGAGATTTTCTCGAGCCGCTATCTGTCGATCCCGCCCAATCCGAACCAGCCGAAGATGATCCCCGAAATGCTCGATCCGCCCGAGCACCGGCCGTATCGTCAGATGCTGCGGCCCTTTTTCGAATCCAAGGCGATCGAGCCGCTCGAGCCGCGCGTGTCGGCGTGGACCGACCAGCTTCTCGACGAAGTGGTCAGCAAGGGCGAATGCGACTTCGTCGAAGCGATCGGGTCGCGGCTGCCCGTCGCGGTATTCATGGAATTGTTTGGCTTTCCGATAGAGAAGTTCGAGGAATTCCGCGGCCTCGTTACCGGCTTCTTCCACTCGCAGGCCAGCAACGAGGAGCGCAACGCTCTCGCGCAGGCGATCGTCGGTCATCTCGCCGAACTGATCCAGCAGCGCATGGCCGAGCCGCGCGACGACATGATCTCAAAGATCGTCGCGAGCGAGGTCGACGGGCGCACGGTCAATTTCGAGGAGCTGATGTCGATCGGTTTCCTGATGTTCCTCGCCGGGCTCGACACCGTCACCAACGCGATGAGTTTCGGGATGCGCCACCTCGCGCATGACGAAAAACTGCGCCAGCGCGTCATCGACGACCCGGCGGTGATCCCCGACATGGTCGAGGAATTGCTGCGCCGCTATGCCTTTGTCGCGACGCCGCGTTATATCGTCGAGGACACTATACTGGAGGGCGCGCAGCTGCGAGCTGGCGACTGCATCCTCGCGCCGCTGCCGCTGGTCGGCTGGGACGAAGGGTTGACCGAGGACCCGAAGACGGTGTCGGTCGAACGCCAATTTTATCGCCACGCGGCGTTCGGGTCGGGAATCCACACCTGCCTCGGGCTGCACCTCGCGCGGATGGAACTGATCGTCTTCTACCGCGCCTGGTTCGCACGCGTCGGCCATTTCCGGCAGGTTGCAAAAGGCGACGAGACGTGCCGCGGCGGCAGCGTGATGGCGCTCGAACATCTGCATCTGGCGTGGGGGTGAGCAAGATGGATCAGGCCCTGCACATGCTGATGGTGCCCGCGGGCGACGTGGCGACGCTGCGTACCTTCTATCTGGACGGCCTCGGCTGGCAGCCATGGGGTCCCGACAGTCCGGGGTCGCTGATGCTGCGCGCCGGGACGGCGGTGATCGTCTTCGTTCCGCGCGACTATCTGGCGGCCGAAAGCGGCATCGATCTCGCCGCGGCGCCGCGCGCAGTCAACGCGATCTTCGTCGAAACCAAGGCCGACGTCGACACGCAATTCGCCGGAGCAATCGCCGCCGGCGCCACCGTCACCAGTCCGATCCGCGACCGCGATGGCGGCCTCTATTCGGGCTATTTCGCCGACCCCGAGGGCAATGGCTGGGAAATCGTCTGGAGCCCGGTGATGCGTCCGGGCGCCGATGGCGGACTCGTCCTCGCCACGCCCGAAACCCACTGACCAACCGAGAAGAGGATATCATCATGGCCAGCGCAGCACCCGCAGTTCACCTGCATCTGGGGCACGAACAACGCAGCAGCGGCAGCGGCGGGACGCACCCGCATCTGCATCCCGTTACACAAGTGACGCAAGCCGATATCCCGCTCGCCGGTGCGAAGGAGGTCGAGGAAGCGGTCGCCAAGGCCGAGGCGGTGCGCGAGTCCTGGCGCCGCACGGCGCCCGAGACGCGGCGCGACATCTTGAACCGGTTGGCCGACCTGCTCGAGGCGAACAAGGCCGAGCTGGCGCGCATGGCGGCGCTCGACGGCGGCACGACGCTGATGGTCGGCGAGCGCGGGGTCGATACCGCGGTCGGCTGGACGCGCTATTACGCCGGCTGGTGCGACAAGATGTCGGGCGAGCTGATCTCGACCTTCGATACGCGCGGCGAGCTGTCGTACACGGTGCCCGAACCGATCGGAATCGTCGGGATCATCATCACCTGGAACGGCCCGCTGATCTCGCTCGGCATGAAGGTCGTGGCGGCGCTGGCGGCGGGCAATTGCGTGATCTGCAAGCCCGCCGAAATCACCCCCTTCGCCCCTGAGTTGTTTGCGCGGCTCTGTGCTGAAGCGGGGGTTCCCGACGGCGTGCTGTCGATCTTTCCCGGCACCGCCGAGGCGGGCGATGCGATCGTGCGGCACAAGAAGATCCGCAAGATCAGCTTCACCGGCGGGCCGATCACCGCGCGCAAGATACTCATCGCCTGCGCCGAGGAGATCAAGCCGTCGGTGATGGAACTCGGCGGCAAGTCGGCGAGCCTCGTCTTCCCCGATTGCGACGTGCAGGCGGCGGCCGAGCGCGCGGTGTTCTGGACCGTCGGCTGCCTGTCGGGGCAGGGCTGCGCCCTCCCTACGCGTCAGGTCGTCCACGCCGATATCTACGACGATTTCGTTGCGCGGGTGAAGGCGATCATCGGCCAGTTCAAGGTCGGCGACCCGATGGACCCGACGGTGATGGTCGGCCCCGTCATCAACAAGGCCGCGGTCGAGCGGATCACCGGCATGTTCGACCGCGCCAAAGCCGACGGCGCCGCGACCTTCCTGCTCGGCGGCGGGCGCTGCGGCGGCGAATTTGCCGAGGGCAATTTCATCGAGCCGACGCTGATCGTCGATGCCGACCCAGACCATGAAATCAGCCAGGTCGAGATTTTCGGTCCGGCGGTGGTAGTGATGAAATTCCACACCGAAGATGAAGCCGTCGCAATCGCCAACAACAGCGAATATGGGCTCGCCGCGATGATCCAGTCGAACGATCTGCAGCGCGTGCACCGCCTGTCGGAGCGGCTCAATGCCGGCGGCGTCTATGTCAACGGCGGGTTCCAGATCAATCCCTACACGCCATTCGGCGGGGTCGGCATTTCGGGCTTTGGTAAGGAAGGCGGCAAGGCGGGGATCGACGAATTCCTGCACTACAAGACGGTGACAATCGGCGTCGGCGCGCCGATCTTTCCGAAGCAGGAGGCGTGACCATGGCCGATTTCACCAACGACCAGTTCCGGCTCGACGGCAAGGTGGCGATCGTCACCGGCGCCGGCGGGCGCGGGAACAGCATCGGGCGCGCTTATGCAGTGGGCCTCGCCAACGCGGGGGCTAGCGTTGCCGTCGCCGACCTCAACAAGGGAGGCGCCGAGCGCGTCGCGGGCGAGATCGAAGCGGCAGGCGGCAAGGCGCTGGCAGTGAAAGTCGATATCGCCGACGAGGCGTCGGTCGCGGCGATGATGGAGGCCACCGCCGCAGCGTTCGGCGGGCTCGATATCCTCGTCAACAACGCTGCGCTGATGGTCGAGGCGGTCGGTACGCCGGCGATTCAGACGAGCATCGCCGATTTCGACAAATTGATGCGCGTCAACCTGACCGGTGCCTTGATCTGTTCGAAGGCCGCTGTGCCGTTGTTCCAGGCGCGCGGCGGCGGCAAGATCGTCAACCAGCTGTCGGCGGGCGGCTTCCCCGCGCAGACCACCTACGGGATCAGCAAGGTGGCGTTGCTCGGACTGACGACGACACTGGCGACCGAACTCGGGCGGATGAACGTCAACGTCAACGCTATCGCGCCGGGGATGACGATGTCCGACGCGGGCAAGGCACTGACCCCCGAGGAAAGTCCGTTCGTTCAGGCGGCGATGGCGCGCGTGGTCAAGCAGCCGCGCGGGCTGCCGGAGGATCTGGTCGGGGCGCTGTTGTTGCTGTGCTCGCCGGCAGGCGACTGGATCACCGGTCAGGCCCTGAACGTCGACGGCGGATTCATCATGCGCAATTAGGCTGGGCCGTCTCGATCCAGCGATTGCGAACATGAGTGGCCATCGCGACGGCATAACGTTCGGCGGTCGGGGTGGGGTAAAGCCGGGCGCGGCGGGCGATGACGATCTGCGCCGACCAGTCGGCGATTTCGGGGATGGCAAGCGTGAGGAGCCGCCCGGCGTCGATATGCTCGGCGATGGCCGCTGAAATCGCGAGCAAGACGGCGTCGCTGCGCGCGGTCAGTTCGACCAGCGTCGACACTTGTTCGCAATACACGCTGCCAGCCTCCGGGCGGCTCGACTGGCGCACGGCCGGCCCCGCATCGAGCGGCACCATCGGCAGATTGGGCGACGCGCGCGGATATGCGGCGATGTCGGCAACCGAAAGCCGCTTGCGGTCTAGCAGTTCATGCCCCGGGCGTACATGATAACCGATCGGCGCCGTGCCAATCGGTTCGACCGCGATGCTCGGGTGATCGCGCGCCGCGCGGCCGTCGGCGACGAAGAAGTCGAGATCATCGGACAGCAGGCGGCTGACCAGCCGTTCGACCGGCAGGATATGCACCTGAACCTCGACCGCCTGCGACGGTTGCCACACGGCCTGCAGATAATCGGTGAGAAGGCCGGCGAACATCGGGCCGAGGCCGATGCGTACGCGCCCCGTTTCGCCGCGCGACAGCCGCTGCGCATGCGCCTTCAGCCCTTCCGCCTGCCCAAGCAGCGTGCGCGCTTCTTCGACCACCGCCGAACCCGCCGTCGTGGTGACGACGCCCGCTGCAATGCGTTCAAACAATTTTAGCCCCAGTTCGTCTTCGAGACTCTGGATGCTGCGGCTGAGCGCGGGTTGCGACAGGTGCAGCCGCGCGGCGGCGGCGGTGAAATTGCCCCAGTCGGCCAAAAACACGGCGTGGCGAAGTCTTCGCAAATCCATTGCCCATCATGCAGTTCATGCATCAAAAATGCAATATCTATGCATTGGATTTATTACCTGCGTCGTGGGATGGATTGCCGCATCACAGGGGAGAATATCGATGCAGCCGCAACATTGGATCTTCATATTGATCGCCGCGATATTGGCGATCGAACTGGCCACGGGCCGTCACAAGGGCGTCCATCGCAAGCATGATTTCTTCATCATCGGCTCGGTAATTCTCGGCTCGCAGGTGACGCGCATCGGAATGGCGTGGCTGACGGCATGGATCGTCGGCTTGTTGCTGCCGACGGGCAAAGGCGCGCTTGCCGACGTGCCAATCTGGTCGGGGTTCGTGGGCCTGCTGCTTGTCGCCGAGTTCGGCCAATATTGGATCCACCGTTCGGCGCATGATACGATCAACCACCCGTGGCTCCATGGCATGCACCGCACCCATCACAGCGCGCCCTATGTCAATGTCACCTTGATGTGGCGTACCAATCTGGTCTGGCCGCTGGTCCACGCTTATACTTGGGTGGCGGCGCTGGGATTTTACCTCGGCATGACCGGTGCGACGACGATATTCTACATCACCATCATGGCGTGGAACGCGATCACCCACAGCGACTGGCGCTGGGACGACGTGATCGCGCGAAAGGTGCCGGGTGGCGCACGCTTCGTCCGTGCCTTCGAATGGGTGTTCGTGACCCCGCGCATCCACCACACGCATCATGGTTATGGCAAAGACGGCAAGGCCTATCGCAACTTCTGCACGATGCTCAGCTTTTATGATCGGATGTTCGGGACGCTGCATGTGCCCGAAGGTCGCCCGTGGCGTTACGGCCTGCCCGGCGGCGAGCATGACTGGTGGCGGCAATTGCTCTTCCCGCTCGTCCCACTCGGCGAGTCCAGGAAGCGCTAGGCGGTTTCGCGCAACTGGTGCTTCAGCACCTTGCCCGAGGCGTTGCGCGGCAGTTCGTCGACGATGCTCAGCCGTTCGGGCGTTTTCTGCTTCGCGATCCCCGAAGCAAAGAAATGATCACGCACCTCATCGAGCGTCAGCGACCCACCCGGCGCGAGCACGACGCAAGCGCGCACGACCTCGCCCATTCGTTCGTCCTTCGCCGCGACGACCGCGGCATCGAGCACCGCCGGATGCGCCAGCAGTACCGCCTCGACCTCTTTCGACGAGATATTCTCGCCGCCGCGGATGATGATATCCTTCTTGCGGTCGGTGATCAGCAGGTAGCCACCCTCGTCGAGGCGGCCGATGTCGCCTGTGCGATACCAGCCGCCGGGGAGGAAGGCCGCTTCGTTAAGCACGGGGTCTAGATAACCCAGAAAGAGTTCTGGACCGCGGGTGCAGATTTCACCGTCCTCGCCCGGCGCGACGTCGTGACCGTCGTCATCGACGAACCGCATTTCCGATCCCGCGATCGCCCGGCCCTCGGTATGGAGTTGCTTGTCGAGCGGGTCGTCGAGGACGCCCGAGGTGACGGTCGGATGCTCGCTTGATCCGTAGCAATGATAGACGGCGAGGCGCTGCGCCTGACAGCGCTCGATCAACGAAGGCGGAACGGGTGCGGCACCGACGAGATACTGACGCAGCGAGGTCAGATCATAGCCATGAGTGTCGGCGGCGGCGAGCATGCCCGACAGATGGAAGGGCGTGCCCGACGAGGACGTCACCTTGTGGCGGTCGATCAGTTGCGCCGCAAGGGCCGCATCCCACTGGTCCATCAGGATCAGCGGCGTGCCCTGGCACAGGAAACGGTACATCGACAGCGCGCCCGCGACATGGCCGGGCGGCCAGGGCGAGATCACCGCATCATCGTCGCCGCCGGCCCGCATCGCGCGCATCGTTTCAAGCTCGGCGAGGAAACCGCGCGCGCTGTGCATCACACCCTTGGGATCGGCGGTGGTGCCCGAGGTGTAGACAAGCAGGGCGAGATCGTTCGCATCGACCGGCACCGGATCGGCGATCGGGCCGTTGGCTTCGAGCGCAGCGAAACCGGGGCCGATGGCGATATGGCGATCGATGGCGGGGAGGTCGCCGCAATCGGCCACGACCTGCGCATAATCGACGTTGCGAAAGCGGTCGGGCGTGAACAGCCATCGGGCGCCCGACTGGCGCAGGATGAAGCCGAGTTCCTTCGCGCCATAGATGGTGACGACCGGCAGCATCACGGCGCCCGCCTGCGCGGAGGCGACCGCGACGACGAGCCATTCGCGCCAGTTGGCTAGCATGCAGGCGATAATGTCGCCGCGGCCGACGCCCGCCGCTGTCATTCGTGTTCCCATGCGGCGTCCCGCCGCGACGACGTCACCCAGCGTGGTGGTGCAGGGCAGCCTGTCAGACGCGACGGTCAGCGCCGCGCCGGGCGCCCGCGCCGCGGCGGCGGTCATCGCCTCGATGAAATTCGAACTCATCCGTGCAGGGAGTCGACGGTCCGCTCGCCCTCGCCACGCGCCGCCCAGGTGTCGTTGGCGTTGCGCAGGTGGAGCCGCCAGTGCGCGACGGCGCCTTCGACGTCGCCAGCCTCGATCATCGTAACCAGTTTCTCGAAAGATTTGAACCCCGCGCGCAGGCTCTTGTACTTGTCCTCGGTCGTGCGAGGGTGGCGGCGCTGATAGTCATTTTGATGATGGCGCCCCAAATTGAGCAGCATGCGGTTCATCAAGCTCAACGTCTTGTTTCCCGTTGCCTCGACCAGCGTCTGGTGGAAAATCGACACATTGTCGACGAATTCGGCATAGCCTTCATTCTTGAGCATGTCCTCAAGCTCGGAAAGCGCTTGCCGTAGCCTTGCGAAGCCGGGCGTCTGGCCCTTCGAGGTCGCGAGCCAGCGCACGACGGTCGGCTCGATCGCGAGCCGCGCGGCATAGAGATCGGCGATCGTCGTCCCCTCGGCCTCAAGCAGGTAGCCGGCGTAACGCGACACGAGTTCGACCGACGGCTGGTGCACCCGCGCACCGCTGCGCGAACCGCGAACGACGCTGATCAGATTTTCGGCCTCGAGGATACGGAAGGCTTCGCGCAGGGTCGGGCGCGATATGCCGAGGGTGGCCATCAACGTGCCTTCGGGTGGCAGCGAGTCGCCTTCTTTCAGCTCACCGCGGACGATCTGGGCCCTGATCTGGTCGGCGACCAGTTCCGACGTCTTCGGAACCCGGATGCGCGAATTGCCACTATCCATCTGCAAAATTCCTGCCCCCTGACCCGGTCATTCTATAAGGATGCGTTACTCTAACTGCGTCTTTAGTGGCTTTGGTGCCAGCCCGCAATGTTGCTGCCATTTCCTCCATTTAGGCGCCGAAAGACAATCCTTCGTTGAGTGTCCATTTGCCGTTTTGCCCGCGCACCCAGCCCGACGATGCCCAGGTGCCGCCATCGACGGGCAGCAGGACACCGCTGATATAGCTCGCCATCGCGCTCGACAGGAAGACCGCGGCATCGCCGCACTCCATGTCGACACCCTCGCGCCCGAGCGGGATGAGGCGGTTCATCGCATCGACGGCCTCGTCGCTATGCTGTTTCCAGGTCGCCGGATCGACCGGGCCGGCGCGATTGCCCTGATTGCCCGGGGTGATCGTATGGTCGGGGGCAATGCAGTTGACGCGGATGCCATGGCCCGAGAGTTCGACCGCCATCGATTTGGTGAAGCTGAGCATGCCCGCCTTGCACGCGGCATAGACGGCAAAGTTCGGCGCGGCGCGGCTCGCCTCGATGCTCGCGACGTTGACGATCGATCCGCCGCGCCCGCCCGCGACCATATGCTGCGCCGCGGCTTGAGTGGCGACCAGCATCGACATCAGGTTGATGTCGACATGTTTGCGCATGCTGCGCTCGCTCTGTTCGAGGAAGGGGCGCGCCGAGACGCCGCCGGCATTGTTGGCGAGAATGTCGAGCCGGCCATATTCGGCGGCGGTGCGGTCGATTGCGGCGCGCAATGCGTCGGCGTCCATGACGTCGCCGGGGATGGCGAGCGCCTTGCGCCCCGCTTCGCGGACCCGCTCGGCCGCCTCTTCGGCGCGTTCGGGAAAGATGTCGAAGATCGCGATGTCGGCGCCCGCTTCGGCGAGGCGGATTGCGATGGCACGGCCGATGCCGCCGCCGCCGCCGGTGACTAACGCCGCCTGCCCGTCGAGGCGGATGCGGTCAGTCATCGAGGGTGATGCCCATGACCGCGCCGGTGACATAAGCGGCGTAATCGCTGGCGAGATAGGCAGCGAGCTTTCCGAGCGTGTCGCCGGTCTCGCGCGTGAGAATGCTGTTCACGCGGATACCGTCGCGCGCCCATTCGACGCCAAGCGTCTTGGTGAGGTTGCCGAGCGCACCCGCGGCGGCGGCCTGGTCGGCGCCAAGCGCCTGTTCGGGGGCGCCGATAAACAGCACTGCCCCGCCCTGCCCGCGAGCGCGACAGGCCTCGGCGAAATCCTTAGCGCCGAGGAAGCGGCGGTCGAGCCCAGCGTCGAGGCTGGCGCGCCATTCGGCATGGGTGAGGTCCTGCGCCAGCTTTGTCGCGGGCGGCGGCGCGATATGAACCCAGATATCATGGTCGCCGTCGCTCACCAGCGTCGCGCCCGCCGCTTGGAAGGCCGCAATGATCGCCGGGCTATCGCCCTCGATCCGTGCGCGTTTGCCCGCCAGCCAACCGCTCATTTCCACCCGCGTCATTTCCACCCCCAAGGCCCGTCGGCGCGTTCGCGCGGCGGCATGAAGTCGGGCATCATCAGCGACCGGCGCAAGCTTTCGCCGCCGTCCTGCACGATCACCTGCCCGGTCATGTCGCCAAACAGGGGTGTGCAGGTCATCGCCGAAAGCCAGCCGAATTCCCAGATGCTGCCGGTGCGCCCCGCGGGGATCATATTCTGAAGCGGCTCGATGCCGCCTTCGCGGTTTCCGGCGGTCGAGCTCGCATGCGGGAAAAACCCCGCAGCGATCGCGTTGACCCGGATGCCATAGGGCGCCCAGTCGGCGGCGAGTTTGCGGGTCATCGTCGCCTGCGCGGTCTTGGCGGCGGCGCTGTGCGCATCGCCGGGAAAGCCGGTCCAGATATATTGGGCGCTGTTGTTGACGATCGCGCCACCTTTGCCCCGCGCGATGCGGCGGCGGGCAAATTCGGTCGAGCAAAGGAAGGTGCCGTCGATCGCGATGCGGGTGACGGCATTCCACGCGTTGGGCGAGATATCCTCGGCGAGGACCGGAAAATTGGCGCCGGCATTGTTGGCGAGCAGGCCGATCGGGCCGAGCGCCTCTTCGGCCTCGTCGAAAGCCGCGGCGACGGCTTCGGGGAGCCGCACGTCGCAGCTCATCGCATGGGCGCGCACGCCAAGCGCCGCGATTTCCGCCGCGCCTTCCCGCGCGCGTTCGATACTGCGGCCCATGACCGCGACATTGGCGCCGCCCTGTGCAAAGGCCTTGGCCATCGCGAGCCCCATGCCCGATCCGCCGCCGGTGACGAGCACCGTCAGACCCGCGAAGATATCCGCCGGATAGGGCGATGCGTCGAACGGCGGCGGAGCCGCCACGATATGATGTGCTGGAACCGGCAATTTTCTCTCCCTTCGTACAGGGTTGCGCCTCAGCCACGTGCGTGTCAAGACATACATAACTAGGTTATACAGGAGAGGGTGATGGAGATAATCGCGGAAGGCCTCGCCTTTCCCGAGGGGCCGGTGGTGATGGCCGACGGATCGGCGATCGTCGTCGAACTCGCGGGCGGGCGGATCACGCGCTGCTGGAACGGCCGGACCGAGACGGTGTGCGACATCGGCGGCGGTCCGAACGGCGCGGCGATCGGTCCCGATGGCGCGCTGTATGTCTGCAACAGTGGCGGGCTCGACCTCGGTAAATTCCAGAATGCGCGCGGGGCCGGGCATGAGGGCCGCATCGAGCGTGTCGACCTGGCGACCGGCCGGTATGAGCGGATTTACGAAAGTTGCGACGGGATCGCGCTCGAAGCGCCGAACGACATCGTCTTCGACGCGGACGGCCGTCTATGGTTCACCGACCTCGGCAAGACCCACGACGGCATCCGCACCGCGAGCGGGCTGTTCAGCGCCCTGCCCGACGGGTCGGACATCGTCGCGATCAACCGCCATGCGGTGTCGTACAACGGCGTCGGTCTGTCGCCCGACGGCCTTCACGTCTATGTCGCCGACACGCACCAGGCGCGGCTGTGGCGCTATGACCGCAAGGTCGAGGCGCAGCGCCCGACGTGGGTCGCGACCGCACCCGGGCCGGTCGGGTTCGACAGCCTGGCGGTGACGGCGGCGGGCAATATCTGCGTCGCGACGCTCTATGACGGCGGCATTTCGACGATCACCCCCGACGGCGCGGTGTCGAAGTTCGCGATCGCGGGCGAGCCCTATGTCACCAACATCGCCTTTGGCGGCGACGATAGGCGCGATGCCTATATCACGCTGTCGACCACCGGCCGGCTGGTGAAGACACGCTGGAACGAGCCGGGGCTGGAGTTGCATTATCATGGCTGATCTTGCCGGTGATCGCGACGCGATCCGCGACCTGCTCGCGCGCTACACCTACAATGGCGACCGCGGGCGGCTGAACGAAATGACGGCGTGTTTCGCAGCCGACGGCGTGCTCGAATATCTCGGTAAGGTGCCGCAGGGTGCCGCCGCAATCGAGGCCGCACTGTCGTCGGGAACGCGCGATGCGCGGCTGACCTTCATCCGCCACCATATCACCAACCCGCTGATCGCGATCGACGGCGATCGCGCGACCGCGCGCAGCTATTTCACGGTGCACAGCAATTTCGGGCCCGACCATAGCGGCACCTATGACGACAAGCTGACACGGACCGCCGACGGCTGGCGCTTTGCGCATCGCCGGGTGCGGATCGACTGGCAGGCCGAAGGGTCGCTGTTCGACTCGATGACGTCGCGCTGAACCCAATCGAATTCAACACAGCCGCCTTTGGCATATTGACACCTTAGTGTCATTTTGACATCAAAGTGCCATGTCAGAACGTTTCACCGATTTCGAACGATTCGCCGACGAGGTCGCACGGCTGCGCGGGCGGATGCGGGCGCTTTTTGCCGACACGCGCGCCGAGAGCGGGTTGCCCGAGATGGAGCTGATGGTGCTGACCGCGGTAGTGAACGCCGCGGCGCCGCCCACGGTCGCACAGATCGGGCGCAGCCTCGGCCATCCGCGCCAGGTGGTGCAACGCGCGGCGAACCGGCTCGCCGAGCTGGGCCTGGCGGCCTTTGCCGACAATCCGGAGCATAAGCGTGCGTCGCTGATCGTTGCGACCGCGGCCGGGCGGGCCTTGAAGGCGGCCGATCATGAACGTGCGCAGGTGGCAACACGCGCAGTGATGGCGCGGGTCGGCGGCAGCGCCTTCGCCGACGCCGCGACGCGGATGCACGCGATCCGAACCGAAATCGAAGCCTATTTGCGGGAGCGAGAGCGATGAGCGACGATGTGACGGCGCTGGCCGATCCCGTGCGGCTGACCGCATGGCTCGACGCCAATATTCCGGCGCTCGGGAACGGGCCGCTGGTGACCCGCAAGATCCATGGCGGGACGTCGAACGTCATCCTGTCGCTGAATCGCGGCGGCGACACGCTGATCCTGCGCCGCCCGCCAGCGGTGCCGCCGCCGGGGAGCGCGAAGAGCGTGCTGCGCGAGGCGCGGGTACTCACCGCATTGAACGGCACCACTGTCCCCCACCCCGTCTGCCACGGCAGCTGCGCCGACGCCGATGTGATCGGCGCGCCCTTCTATGTCATGGATCTGGTCGAGGGCTGGCCCGCCGACCTGACCGACGGACGCATCCACGACCGCCCACCCTTCGACACGCCGCCGCATGCGCGCGAGGTACCCTTCGCGATGGTCGACGGGCTGATCGCGCTCGCCAATGTCGATTATCAGGCGGTCGGACTAGAAGATTTCGGACGCCCCGACAATTTCCTCGAACGGCAGGTCGACCGCTGGGAAGGCCAGATCAAGAGCTACAAGCAGCTCTATGATTTCGAATGGCGCGAGCTGCCCGGTTTTGCGCTGGCACGCGACTGGCTGCGCGCGAACAAGCCTGCGGATTTCCGCCCCGGAATCATCCACGGCGATGTCGGAACGCCCAACGCGCTGTTCGCCTTCGACCCGCCGTGCCGGCTGACCGCGCTGATCGACTGGGAGCTGTCGACGATCGCCGATCCGCTGCTCGACCTCGCCTGGTTCTGCAACGGCATCCGCGACGATCGTTTCCCCGGCCATGTCCCCGAAAAGGCGCTGTACAATGTCATGGACTGGCCGACGCGGCAGGAACTCATGGCGCATTATGCCGCGGGCACCGGGCGCAGCATGGCGAGCTTCGATTATTATCTGATCCTCGCGATGTTCAAGGGCGGCTGCATCCTCGAATATAAGGTCGCGCAGGCCGCCAAGGGTATCTTGAGCGCCGAGACCGGGCGCTTCTTCGACCGGCTGGTGCGCGGCAATTTCGCCGAAGCCGAGAAATTGATCCGGTTGATTGGATAACCGCCCCTTCCGTCATCCCCGCGAAGGCCGGGATCTCGGCGATGGGACAAGAAATATACGGAGAGATTCCGGCCTTCGCCGGAATGACGAAGGAAGTGAATGATGATCGATTTCCGCATCGAACCCGAATTGCAGGCGAAGCTCGACTGGATGGCGAAATTCGTCCGCGAAGAATGCGAGGCGATGGACCTGCTCTTCCCCGGCCATGGCGCGCCCTATGATGTCGCGAACACGGAATCGCGGGCGTATATGAAACCGCTGCAGGATCAGGTGAAGGCACAGGGGCTGTGGGGCTGCCATCTCGGCACCGAGCTTGGCGGGCCTGGCTATGGCCAACTCACCCTAGCGCTGATGAACGAGATTCTCGGGCGGAGTTACTGGGCGCCCACGGTGTTCGGCACCGCCGCGCCCGACACCGGCAACAGCGAGATTCTCGCGATGTTCGGGACCGCGGAACAGAAGGCGGCCTATCTTCAGCCGCTGATGGACGGCACGATCGTCTCGACCTTTTCGATGACCGAGCCGCAGGCGGGCGCCGACCCCAAGGAATTCACCTGCCGCGCGTGGCAGGAAGGGAATGAATGGGTGATCGAAGGCGAGAAATGGTTCTCGTCGAACGCGCGCTTCGCAGCCTTCCTGATCGTGATGGTGGTGACCAACCCCGAAAGCCCGCCCCACGAACGGATGTCGATGCTGATCGTCCCCACCGACACGCCGGGGGTCGAGTTCATCCGCCATTCGCAAACGATGGGCGACAGCAAGGGCGAGGACGACGGCACCCACGCCTATATCCGCTACAACAAGGTGCGCGTGCCGCTCGACGCAATGCTCGGCGGGCCGGGCGAAGGCTTCAAGGTCGCGCAGGCGCGGCTCGGCGGCGGGCGCGTCCATCATGCGATGCGCACCGTCGGCAAATGCCAGCGTGCGATCGACATGATGCTCGAACGCGCGGTGTCGCGCCGCACGCAGGGCAAGCAGCTCAGCGAGCATCAGTTCGTCCAGGGGGCGATCGCCGATTCGATCATCGAACTCGAACAATTCCGCCTGCTCGTGCTCAAGACCGCGTGGATCATCGACGAGGTCGAGGCGGGCCGCATGTCGCACGGCGCGTCGCGCACGCATATCGCGATGTGCAAGGTGCAGATGGCGAAGGTTTATCACGACATCATCCAGCGTGCGATCCAACTCCACGGCAGCCTTGGTATGACGCTCGAACTGCCGCTCGCCGACATGTGGATGGGGCTGCCGAGCATGGCGCTGGCTGACGGACCGACCGAAGTGCACAAGGTCCAGGTCGCCAAGGCCTATCTGCGGAACGCCACGCCGGCGCCGGGGCTGTTCCCGAGCGAGCATATCCCGACCCGGCTGGCGGCGATCCGGGCGCGCTAGTCGCTATGCACGCATCCTTTGCGATCGAGGGGCGGACCGCCTTTGTCACCGGTGGCGGCAGCGGGATTGGCCTTGCGATCGGCCGTGCGCTGGCGCGGGAGGGTGCGCGCGTCGCGCTCGCAGACATCGACGGCGAGACCCTCGAGCGCGAGGCGGCGGCGCTGAGCGACGCAGCGATGGCGGTTGCACTCGACGTGACCGACCGCGATGCTTGGGCGTGCGCGCGGCAGGCTGTCGAGGCGCGGTTCGGTCCGGTCTCGATCCTCGTCAACAACGCGGGCATCGGCCCCGATCTCAATCCGCTCGATGCCATGCCCGAGGCGCATTTCGACCGGATCATCGCGGTCAAGCTGACCGGCACCTATAATGGCGTCCGCTGCTTCGTCCCCGCAATGCGCGAGGCCGGTCGCGGCGGCCACGTCGTGAACACCGCGTCGATGGCCGGGCTGATCGCCAGCGCAAAGCTGGGAGGCGATACCGCGAGCAAGTTTGCCGTCGTGGGCCTGAGTGAAGTGCTGCGCGCCGAACTGGAGCCCGACGGGATCGGCGTTTCGGTGCTCTGTCCCGGACTGGTGACGACCAACCTCGGCCGAAGCACGGGGCGTGCGCCCCGAGCCGGCGGGATGGACCCGACCATGGTCGGCGACATGGTCGTTCGCGGCATTCGCGAAAATCGGCTGCACATCGTGCCCCACGGACAGCATCGCGGGCTCGTCGCCGACCGCATGGCGCGGGTTGTCGCCGCCTTTGACGATATTCCAACCGATCACCCCGACAGCCGCCCGGCGTCGGATACCCAAAAATATGAGGAACCGAAAAATGACGCCTGATCCCTTGTTCGATTTCACCGGCAAAGTCGCGCTCGTCACCGGCGGATCGCGCGGGTTGGGCTACCGGATGGTCAAGGCGCTGGCCGAACGCGGCGCCGATGTGATCGTGGCGAGCCGCAAGCTCGACAAATGCGAAGAGGTGGCGGCGGAATGCCGCGCGCTCGGCCGCCGGGCGATGGCGCATTCGGTACATTGCGGACGCTGGGACGAGATCGACGGGCTGATCGCGGCCACTTATGCGGAATTCGGCCGTGTCGACATATTGATCAACAACGCCGGCATGTCGCCCGCCTGCCCCAGCCACGAAATGCCGGAAAACCTGTTCGATTCAGTGCTGAACCTGAATTTCAAGGGGCCGTTCCGGCTCGCGAGCCAGGTTGCGCACCGGATGAGCGAGGGCGATGGCGGCACCATCATCAACATCAGTTCGACCGGCGCGCTGATGGCGCTGCCGATGGTGATTCCTTATGGGTCGGCGAAGGCGGCGCTCAACGCGATGAGCGTGTCGTTGAGCCGCGAATATGCGCCCAAGGTGCGGGTGAACACGATCAGCCCCGGACCATTCCTGACCGACATTGCCGAAGCGTGGGACGAGCGGAAGCGCGAGACGCAGCCGGTCGCGCTGGGGCGGCCGGGGAACCCCGACGAGATCGTGACCGCGGCACTGATGCTCGCGAGCCCGGCGTCGTCGTACACGACGGGGGCGCTGGTGCGAGTGGATGGCGGGCAGCTGTGAAATATAATCCTCCCTGTCGCGGAGCGATGGGGAGGTGGCAGCGCGGAGCGCTGACCGCCGGTGCAAGGCCGCTGCCCCTCGACCACGCCCTTCGGGCGCGGTCCCCCTCCCCATCGCTTCGCGACGGGGAGGATTTTGCGCAAGGCTTACCGGCGAAACCCCGCCAGCCGCTGGTCGACGATCGCTTCGGCTTCCGAAATGATCCGGTCGATCAATTCCTGACAGGTCGGAATATCGTGGATCAGCCCCTGGATCATGCCGGCCCAGAAGACGCCCTTCGACAGGTCGCCGGTGGTCAGCAGTTCGCGGCCCGCGGTGCCGGCGACCAGTTCCTGCACGTCGCCGAACTTCGCGTCGGGCAAGGCGAGACGGCGGACGACTTCTTCGCTGACTTCGCTCTTGCCGACGCGGGCGGTGTTCTTGAAGTTGCGGAAGATCAGGAAGCTGCCGCGCTCGTCATTGTCGACATAGGCCTGTTTCACATTGTCGTGCACCGGCGCTTCCTTGGTCGCGCAAAAACGCGTGCCCATGTTGATGCCCTCGGCGCCGAGGCTGAGCGCGGCGATCAGGCCGCGGCCGTCGCCGAAACCGCCCGACGCCAGCATCGGGATTTTCACCTTGTCGGCTGCGGCCGGGATCAGGATCAGGCCGGGGATATCGTCCTCGCCGGGATGGCCGGCACATTCGAAACCGTCGATCGAGATGATGTCGCAGCCGGCTTTCTCAGCCGACAGCGCATGGCGGACCGCGGTGCATTTGTGGAGGATGGTGACGCCGTTCGGCTTCACCCGCGCCCAGATCTCGCGCACCGCCGGGGTGCCCGCGGTCTCCATGATTTTGACCCCGCTTTCGACGACGGCGTCAGCATAGGCGTTGTAGTCGGGCGAATTGATCGTGGGGAAGACGGTCAGGTTGACGCCGAAGGGCTTGTCGGTCATCGACCGGCACTTCTCGATCTCGTCGCGCAGCGCCTGCGGCGTCGGCTGGGTCAGCGCGGTGATGATGCCGAGGCCGCCGGCGTTCGACACCGCGCTCGCCATCTCGGCGGTGCCCACCGCCTGCATGCCGCCCTGGACGATCGGATGTTCGATCCCCAGCATTTCGGTGATCCGCGTCTTGAAACCCATCAGCTTTCCCTCCAATAGTTATATAACTTGGTTATACTTCTAAACCCGCAATGACAAGAGGTGTCCGATGACCGCTCCCCTGCTCCGCGCCGTTCGTGCCGACGAACTCGGCCCGCCCGAAAATTACGCTCTCGTCGATCATGATCCGGGTCCGCCCGCGCCCACACAAGTGAGCATTTCTATCAGGGCGGCGGGGATCAGCTTCGTCGATGTGCTGACCGCAGGCGGCGGCTATCAGGTGAAGCCGCCGGTGCCCTTCATTCCGGGCAGCGAGTGCGCGGGCGTCGTGACCGCGGTCGGGGCCGAGGTGTCGGAGCTGGCAATCGGTGACAGGGTCGTCGCCAGCGGCTGGGGCGGGATGTTCGCCGACGCGACCAACCTGCCCGCGCGCACGGTGCGCAAGATGCCCGCAGCGCTGTCGTTCGCGGAAGCCGCGGTGTTCCCCGTAAGCTATGCGACCGCATGGCACGCGCTGGTCGATCGCGGACGGCTGGCAGCGGGCGAAACACTGCTCGTGCTCGGTGCGGGCGGCGCGACGGGTTATGCGGCGGTGCAGATCGGCAGGCATCTCGGTGCGCGGGTGATCGGCTCGGCATCGAGCGAGGAAAAACGCGCGCTGGCCACCGCGGGCGGCGCCGACGCCGTGGTCGACGCGCGCGGCGACGACTGGCGCGAGCAGGTCAAGGCGGCGAACGGCGGCAAGGGCGTCGATGTCGTGTTCGACCCCGTCGGTGGCGAGGCAACCGATCCGGCATTTCGCTCGCTGGCGTGGAACGGGCGGCATCTGGTGATCGGCTTTCCGGGCGGGATCGCGGCGCTCAAGACCAATTTGCCGCTGCTGAAAGGGGCGAGCCTGATCGGGGTCGACATCCGCCAGTTCGGCATTTTCGAGCCCGAGAAGAGCGAGAGCAATCGCGATACGGTGTTCGCGCTGGCGGGCGAAGGCACGCTGCGCCCGGCGGTCGCGCGGACCTACAGGCTTGAGGATTTTCGGGCGGCGATGGCCGATGCGGCGGCGGGAAAGAGCGCCGGGCGGGTGGTGTTGGTGATGGGATAAAAGCCCCTCCTCTTCAGAGGAGGGGTGGGGGTGGTGGCGCGCGAAAGCGCGCACGGACCAAGAACCACCCCGCTGCAACTAAGCCAGCAAGCTGGCAAGTCTCGCTGCCACTCCTCTGAAGAGGAGGGGTTCGCATATTTAACCCCAATCCGCCGTTACTTCCGCAATCCTGACCCGCCAGTCGGGCACCGCCGGCAGCGCTTCGAACTCACCCACCAGCCGCGCCACGAGGTCCGCCACCGGCTCGACCGCATCGATCAGCCCGGCGCTCTGCCCGGCGCTCCAGATGTCCCGCCAGGGCATCACGCCCTCAGGCATCGGCGAGCGCGTGTTGGGTAGCGTTTTCGCGTCCAGGCCCACCGCCTCGATCGATTGCCGCATCCAGTGCGCGGGCACGCCGTTCATCGCCGCCGAGGCGACGATGTCATCGGCGCTCACCGCCGGGATCATCGACCGATGCCCCTCGACCACCCCGCTCTCGGGGGTCGCGATGAAGCGCGTGCCCATGCAGGCGATGTCGCCGCCGAGCGCGAGTGACGCGGCGATGCCGTGCGCGTCGGCGATGCCGCCCGCGACGATCAGCAGCCCGTCGAATGTCCGCCGCACCGCGGGAACGAACGCCATCGGGGTCAGGAAGCCGGTGTGCCCGCCTGCGCCGGCGCAGGTCAGCATCAGCCCGTCCGCCCCCGCCGCGATCGCCTTTTCGGCGTGTTTCATCGTCGTCACGTCGTGGACGACGCGCCCGCCCCAGCCATGGACACGCTCGACGAGTGCCGACGGATCGCCGAGGCTCGAGAGGACGAGAGGGACGCGGTAGCGTTCGAGCAGCGCAAGGCGGTCGGCGGCCTTGGGATCGGCACCCCAGCGCGCCGGCATGTTGACGATCGGCGGCGCGGCGCCTTCGATGCCGGCGAGCGCCGCCAGATAGTCTTCGAACTGTTCAAAGGGTGTGATCGTGCCGCCCTGCCAGCCGCCGATCACGCCCGCTTGGCAACAGGCGACCGCGAGCGGGACCGACGAGGCGAAGCTCATCGGCGCACACATCAGGGGAAGCGAGAGGTTGGAAAAGATCGTCATCCGCCCGTCTTGGCAGATTTTTTCGCGTCCTGCGCCTGTTTGAACGCAGCCTTGTGTGCGGCCTGCTCTTCCGCCGAATAGACGCGCTGGTGGATATCCTGATAAAAGACGATCTTGCCGTCCTTGACCTGATAGACCCCGACCCAAGGCTGTTCGTCGTTCGGTGCATGCAGCGTCCAGAAGGCCCAGCCGACATTGCCATCGGTGACCAGCCGGTCGAGCGTGCAGCAGCCGTCGCCCGCCCCTTCGAACTGCGCGAGGAATCTGGTCGCCGCTTCCTTGCCCTCATATCGTCCCCAGATCGGGTCGATGAAGACGATGTCGTCGGCGAGCAGCGCCCCGTTGGCGCCGAAGCGGTTCGCGTCCGTGTTCTTCCAGAACGCTTCCATCACCGCCTTGGCATCGCGCTCCGGCGTCGTGGCTTCGGGCTTTGGCTGGCATCCGGCTAGCGCAACCGCCGCCGTCAGTCCGATCAGGATTTTCCGCATATCCCCCCCTTATTTCAGACAGTCGCCTTCAGCGCGTCGAGCACCCGGACATAATGGACCGGATTCCATACGTCCTGATCCTCGCCCCAGCCGATGCCGCCGTCGATGTCCCAGCGCATCAGCTGGTTCACGCCATAACCCGCTTCGCTCATCGTGCTGACGACGAAGCCTTCGCTCTTCATTTCGCGGCCTTGGTCGTCGACCAGTTCGACCTGCATATGCGTGCTCCAGCCGGTTTTCGGGCTACGAAACACGCGCATGCGCGATTTGCTTGCGTCGAGGCTGCCGAAATTGCCGTCGCGGCGAATCCAGCCGGCGTTCATCGGCGACCAGCCGTCGGCGTCGCCGTCCTGCACGCGCGCGAAGCCAAGGAAGCCGGTGCCGTCCTTGCGATGTCCGAAGATATATTGGATGCGCCCACGGCCGCGCTCGCGTTCGATCTCGCGCCAGCGCGCGCCGCCAGGATTCTTCACCCGGTCGAGGTCGCTCTCATATTTCTTGGGGCTCGCCGCATAGGGTCCGCCGCGCGGTCCCCAGGTGCGATCGCGCACGCCGATGCCGTCGATGCGGATCTTTTCGCCGCGCAGCGTCATCCAGCCCTCGACATGGCCGAGTTGGTCGAAATGCGGCGTCTGCATGAAAGGCGGCTTGCCCGGCGGGAAGCGGTGCGGTTCATGCAGGCCGGTGTGCGTAAAATCGAGCGCGAAACCGCGCGACGCGTCCTCGTACTGGAGGTGATATTTCATCCCCGGCTCGATCATCTTGAGGCTGTAGCCGGCCCCATTCTTATCGCCGGGAAAGGTTATGTCGGTGAGGTCGGGGGCGTCGGGCATCGGCGCTTCTTCGACCTTGCGATAATAGGCCATACGCGCCTGGTCATAGCCTTCGTCGTCCCAGGCGAAGATGCGCCAGGTGACCGCCTTGCGGTTCTGATAATAGGGCGCGTGGATCCAGCAGCCGATCTTGCGTTCGGGAATGTTGAACGACCACCAGTTGGTCTCCGTCTCATAAGGATCGTCGGAGAGCGTGTGATAGCGGTCGTCCTCGGGCTTGAAGGCGAGGTCTTCGGTCATAATTGCTCCCTATCCTGATCGTTCGTTGAGGCCGAAGCCGATTTCGCCGTCCCACTCATAGCGGGCCAGCGCCTGTTTCATCACGACGCCGCAGGCGGGGTCAAAGCCATATTTCGGCGGCACCTGCGCGCCCCATTCGGGCATCGACCAAAAGAAATTGCGGACATCGCGGCCGCGGATATCGACCAGCCCAAGTTCGTCGCTGGCGAGCTGGATCCAGAAGTCGCCCTCGGCCGGATCGCGGTGGCGCAGCGGGTGCTTCAGGACGCGCGCCGGGGTCAACGTCGTGCCGTCGGTCGTATAGGCTTCGCTATACCAGTCGCGCCCGTCGGCACCATGATTGACGAGCACGCCAAAGCCCCGGCCCGAGGGGAACAGCCCACTCATCCAGCAGGTGCCGGCCATGCCGACCAGATTGCGGACGCCGCGGACATGGCTGCGCAGGCCAACGCCGTCGAACGGCACGTCGCCATCGGATCCGGCGACGCGACCGGTGACGCGGATCAGCTGGTCATAGCGAAAACTGTCGGGGTCGAGGCCGTCACCCAGCCGCCCGGCGATCCACAATCCCGCCGGACCTGCCATCATCTGGCGCGCCTCGGCCGTCAGCATGCCGTTGCGCCAGATCGGCGCCGCGGCGGTCGACGTCAGGTCGAAATCGATCGCCGTCGTCGGCGTCTCGTTGTCGATCGGCCCCGTCCATTGGGCGCTGTCGCCCGTCTCGAACGCCGGCAAATCCTCGGCCCGGTAATTCCATTGGCGAAACGGCGTGAGGCAGCGATAGCGGACGCGTTGGGACATCGGCGCCGCCGGATCGTCGAAACGTCCGCTGTCGGCGCGCTGACGCAATATCCGCCCGTCGGGAAGGAAAAGGGTCACCATCGCATGGACATCGCCGACGACGATGCGCGGATGGATATTGACCCCGATGTCGCGATCCGGATCATAGGCCCAGAAATTCATCGTTTCCGTCGCCTGGGGATCGACGGGGTGCGGCGCCGTCAGCGCCAGATCCTGTTCGGGAGAAAGCCCGCTGCCGAAATCGCTGCTCATCGGATCACCTGCTGCACTGGACGTGAAAATGGTCGATATAATCGGCGAAGTCGGCGCGCACCCGATCGGGCGCGAGGCCAAAATCGGCTGCCGAATATTGGTGCGTGCCATGCTTGTCGGCGCGGTTGGCGGCCATGAAATCCTCCATCGTCCGCCGCGTCGCATCGGGAAGATCAAAGCCCATCCGCGCATAGAGTGCCGCCAAAGTCCCGACCGGGTCGGCGACGAAATCGACGAAGTCGCAATCGTGGAAGCGATCGGCGAGGTCGGGCCGCGCGGCGCGAAACGCCATCGCGCGCGCCATGCCTTGGTGCCATTTCGCGGACTCGGATCGGCCCAGCGCCTGCGCATCGACCGGATTGCCCGCCATTTCGTGAATGAAGCTAATCAGGCTTGCGTTCGAGGCCATGATGCTGGCGGGATCGCGATGGGTGAAGATGACCCGCGCGTCGGGATAGGTATCGAATAAGGCCTCGAGGCAGAAGAGATGCGGCGGCGCCTTCAGCACCCACCAGTCGCGCGCATGAAAGGCCTGGAGATGCTGCAACGCATGGCGATGGAGCGCAAAGGCCGGTCGCATGTCGCAGTCGAACAGCCAGCGATCATAGGATGGCAAAGGCCGCGACGCCGCGAAGTTGAGCGAGCGGAACGCCATCTGCATGATCGTATTGTCTTCTTCGGGCAGGTCGGCGGATGCCGCGTGCATCGCCCGGAAACGCGCCGGCAGCGCATCGATGCGCGCCTGCGTCTCGGCGATCCGCGGATCGCTCATTGCCGTGCTCGCCCGCGGCGGCGGCGACGGCGCCTCGACCTCCCACGACAGCGGACTGCGCGCCCGCGAATCGGCGGCGAGCAGGCCGTGGAGGATCGTCGTGCCGCTGCGCGGAAAGCCGACGACAAAGATCGGGGCCGTGATCGCCTGCTGCGCAATTTCGGGATGGTTCGCCCGATCGGCATAAAGGCGCAGCCGCTTCACCAGCTGCTTGTCGATTTGCGCCGCAAAACTGGCGGCGCGGCCCTCGTCGAGGCCCGCCTCGCGATTGGCCGAATCGCACAATCGTTCGAGCCCGTCGCGCCAATCGGGACGGCCCCAGTCAGTTAGGCCGGTGTGCTTTTCCGCGGCTGCAATCATGGCCTCGGCGTCGATGTTCATGCGAGTGCTTCAAGCTCGTCGAGCGCGGCGGCGAACAGCGCCGCGATGCGGCCCGCGTCGGCGATTTTTTCGGCATCGGCGATCACGCCCATGTCGAGATTGTCGCCGCTGCGCCGCGAAGTGATGTTGAGAAAGCGGCCTGAGCCGATGATCGGCACGGGGTAATTGTTGCGCTGGCGAAAGCCGGCATAGCTGCGCGCCTCGGCCGGGCCGGGCACGTTCGACAACGTCAAATTGCCGGGGATCAGGCGCTTGCCGCCCGCCAGCCGCTCGGCAAAGGCGATGCGGCGATCCTTGGCGCCGAAAGGCTTTTCGGCGGCGTCGAGCAGCGCCTCGTCGTGCGGGGTACGGCGCATTTCGGCGGCCATCGACGCCTGGATCGCGCGCAGGCGCTCGACGGGGTCGGCGAGGTGCGTCGCGAGATGCGGATGCAGCGCGACGATGCGGTTGCCGAAATCGCCATGGTCTGGGCGACGATAGGACCGCGCCGAATTGACGACGAGCGGCGTGGCGGGAAGGTCGTCGATCTCGATCAGATATTTGCGGAGCGCCGTGCTGGCGAGCGTGAGGAAGACATCGTTGACCGTGGCTTCGAGCGTGTTGCCGACCGCCTTCACGCGCGCAAGCGGCAGGCTGATCGTCGCGTAGCGGCGGCGTGCCGAGGTCGGACCCGACATCTTCAGCTGCGGCGTCGGGGCGCGGTCGCCCTTATGGGCTTCGAGTTCGGCGAGCGCGTCCCGGCGGCGTTCCGATTGTTCGGCGCGCTGCGCGGCCTCATCGGCGAAACGCGTCTGCGCGAGAACGCGCCACGTCCCCCCGTCGGGCAACGCCGCGTCGGCGATGCGCGGCGGTACCGGCTGCGCGGCGTCGCTGAGCCGGGCGAGGACGGTCTGAAAACCGATGCCGTCGGCGACGCTATGGTGCATCTTGAGGTAGAGCGCGCTGCCGCCGCGCGCGAGCCGTTCGAAGACATGCGCCGCAAAGGGCGGCCCTTCGAGGTCGAGCCGCCGCATGTTGAGCATCGCGACGGCGGCATGAAGCTCGTCGTCGGCCCACGCCCCGGGGTGCGGCTGGACCGCGACGAGCGCGTCGAGGTTGCAACTCGCGAGATCGGCCCAGACATCCGAATCGAAACCGTCGGGCGCTTGGTGCAGCCGTGCGAGCAGCGGCGTCGCGGGCAGGCGTTCGGCGAACTGGCGGCGGATCGCGTCGGCGAAACCCTCCTGCCGGTCGGGCGGCACATCGAGCATTATCAGGGCGCCGACATGCATCGGCGACGCGTCGGTTTCGGACAGGATCATGAAATGATCGTCGGGGCGCAACCGGCGGACGCCGGGGGCAAGTTGCAGCGGGTCGCGGGCGCCGCTCACCCCGTCACCACCCCGCGAGGACCGCCGCCCGCGCGCGATGCGCGGCCGGGCTTCCGAGCCATGCCCGGTCAAAAGCCGCGCGACGAAACCAGTAATGGAGTCCATATTCCCAAGTGTACCCGATGCCCCCATGCGCGGCGACCGCCGCCCGGGTCGACCGGACGTAGATGTCACACAGATGGGCCTTTGCCATCGCGGCCGCACGCGGCGCGTCGGGGAGGCCCGCATCCCAGGCATAGGCGGCGTACCACAGGAGCGCGCGCGCCGGCTCCACGTCGAGCGCCATATGCGCGAGCTGGTGCTTGAGCGCCTGGAAACGGCTGATCGGCTGGCCGAACTGTTCGCGCTCCTTGGCGTAGGCGACGCTCATGTCGGTGACCTTCTGCGCGCCGCCGAGCGCATCGGCGGCGACGAGGACGAGCGCCGCGTCGGCGAGACGGCCGGTCATCGGGTCGCTCGCGGCGAAGAGCGTCTCGCCGTCATCGGCGGGAATCGCGACCTTCGACACCGGGCGGCTGCGGTCGGCGGCTTTCACCGCCTCGATCGCCGCGTCGGCAGCGGCGACAAGGCGGACCCCGGCTTCGCGGTCGACGATCAGGAAAAAGTCGGCGGCGCGCGCGCAAGGGACAAACGCGCTGCCGCCGTGGACGAGCGTCGCGACCGTTTCTCCGCTCGCCAGCGTTTCGAGATGGGATTTTGCTACGCCATTGTCGCTGTGCGCAACGGCGGCGACGGCGAGAAGCTGGCCGATCAGCGGCCCCGGTGCCGCCGCCTCGCCCACGACCTCACACACCAGCGCGGCGTCAAGCAGGCCCATGCCGCTGTCTGGCACGAGCGTGCCACCGAGACCGAGCGCCATCAGCGCATCCCAGCTGGCGCGGTCGAAATCATCGTCGTCATCGGCAAAGGCATGAAGCCGCTCGATCGGCCAGACGCCGGCGAGCGTGCCGCGCACCGCGTCCTGGATCGCCGTCTGTTCTTCGGTCAGGTGAAAATGCATCTCAGCGCTCCCCGCTCATCGCGAGGTCGCGCGGCAGGCCGAGGCCGCGTTCGCCGATGATGTTGCGCTGGATGTTCGACGCGCCGCCGGCGATCGAATTGCCGAGGCTGCCCATGATCTGGTCGAGCCATTTTTCGGGGCCGCGCGGCCCGCGATTGCCGCGTCCCCCGGCGCCCGCGGGTTCGACAAAGCCATGCTCACCGATCAGGTCCTGCGCGAGCAGCGCCATCTCGTGGCCGATTTCGGTGAGCAGCAATTTCATCATCAGCGCGACCGGGCCGGGATCCTCGCCCGCAGCGGCGCAGCTGAACAGGCGGTAGCTGGTGTAGCGGTGCGAGAGGACCGAGCCTTCGATCTGGGCGAGCCGGTCGCGGACGATCGGGTCGTCGATGCGGTCGACCTCCTTCGCCAATTCGACGAGCTTGGTGAACTGGCGGCCGAGCCCATCAGCGCCGCCGATGCTCGCGCGTTCGTGCTTGAGCGTGGTGCGGCTGACATACCAACCTTGTCCGCGTTCACCGACCTGCCAGCTCACCGGGGTCTCGGCATTGTCGAAGAAAAATTCGCAGAAGGTGTGATCGCCCTCCTCGCCGGTCATCTGGCGGATCGGACGGCGGGTGACGCCGGGCTGGTCGAGGTCGATCAGCAGGTAGGTGATGCCGTCGTGCTTCGGCGCGTCGGGCTCAGTGCGCACGAGCATGAACATATGCGTCGATTGCATGCCCTGCGACGTCCAGATTTTCTGGCCGTTGATGATCCATTTTTTGCCGTCGGGCGACAGCTCGCCCTTGGTGCGCACGCTCGCAAGGTCGCTGCCCGAGCCGGGTTCGGAATAGCCCTGCCCCCAGATATAATCGCCCGACACCGTCTTGCGGATGAAAAGGTCCTTCTGCTCGTCACTGCCTTTTTCTAGCAGGGTCGGCACGGTCATGTTCATGCCGTTGCCGCCGACTTCCATCGGGGCGCGGGCGCGCGCGAACTCCTCGCGGATCACCTGCGCTTTGATGACGTCGACGCTTTGCTCGGAGCCACCATATATCTTCGGGATCGCGCGGTAGAGATAGCCAGCGTCGGTCGCCTGGGCGCGAAAGGTGCGGATGAAGGCCTTGAGATCGGCGCCGCGCAGGTCGGCGGCCGGGGGCCAGCGCGACGACAGAAAGGCGCGGACCTCCGTACGAAAGACCTCGGCGGCCTCGCCATAGCTCAGATCCATCGCTCGCTCTCCCTTGTCGATGGTGATTCTATGCTTGAGTTATATAACTACGTCAACCATGTTGTACGGCGTGCGAAGCATGGTAGGAGGCGCCGATGAACAGCACCGCCGACCCGATCCCCCATTATTTCGTCCACACCGAGGAAGGTTTCGAGCCCACCGGCCTGTCACGCAACCCCTGGTTCGCCGATGCGGTCGCGGGCGGGCCGATCTCGGCGCTGTTCGCGCATGCGATCGAACAAGCCGGTTTCGATCCGGGGTTCGAAATTTGCCGCGTGACGATCGACTTTTTGGGCATCGTGCCGCGCGCACCGCTGGTCCCGCGCATCGTCCCGGTGCGCCAGGGACGGCAGGCGCAGCTTTACCGCATCGAACTGCTGGCGGGCGCGAAGATGGTCGCGCAGGCGCATGTGCTGCTGGCACGGCAGCTCGACACCCCCGAATTCCTTCCCCCACACCCGCACCCCGCGCCCGAGGATGTGCCCGAGGATGATTTCCTGATCGGCGCGAGCATGGCGGGGGCGATCCGGACGCGGCCGGTCATGGGCCAGGTGCGCGAACCGGGGCGCGGCGTGGCCTGGATGTGCATGAACGGCGAGGTCGTGCGCGGCGTGCCGGCGTCGCCCTTCGTCAAGGCGTGCCTGTTCGCCGATTTCGGCAATGGCGTCGGCAGCGCGACGCATGCGTATGAATGGAGCTATGCGAACCTCGACATCGGCATCCAGTTCTTTCGCATGCCGCGCGGAGCATGGCTGTTGCTCGACGCCTACACCGAGGGCGCGGGCAACGGGCATGCGGTGGCGCAGAATCTCTTCGCCGATGAGGACGGCGTTTATGCCAAGGGTACGCAGACGATCTTTGTCGCGCCGGGGTCGCGGCGGTAGGAATCGTCATTGCGAGCGTAACGAAACAATCCAGAGCAGGCCCGCGCGGCTCTGGATTGCGGCGTCGCTTCGCTCCTCGCAATGACGCGGTGGGCTACTCCCCCCGGAAAACGGGCACGCGCTTTTCAGTCACCGCCGCCAGCCCCTCGCGGTGATCCTGGCTACCGAGCAATAGCGCCTGGTTGGGCAAATTGGCCTGCCATTCGGCCTCCATGCTGCTTTCGAGCGCGCGCTGGATCGATTGCTTGACCGTCGCATAGCCGAGCGGGGCCGATGCGGCGAGTTCGCGCGCCATGTCCATGCCGCGCGCCGCGAGATCGTCCTTCGCGACCACCTCGCTCACCAGTCCGATGCTCAGTGCTTCCTCGGCGCGCACCTGTTTCCCGCGCAGGCACATTTCCATCGCGCGGCCGAGCCCGACGATGCGCGGCAGCAGGAAGGTGCCGCCGAGCGGCGGCATGATGCCGAGCTTGATCCAGCTTTCCTGGAACATCGCGCTGTCGGCGGCGATGCGGAAATCGCAGGCGAGCGCGAGTTCGCAGCCGACCGTCACCGCCGCGCCCTGCACCAGCGCGAGCGTCGGTTTCGGACAGCGATAGATGGCGCGCGCGGCACCCTGGAAATTGGCGTAGACGGTGTCCTTGATCTCGCTCGCCGCCATGCCCGTGAGTTTTTGCAGGAAGGCGAAATCGGCACCGACCGAGAAATGCTTGCCCTCGGCGGCGAGGATGATTGCGCGAACGTCGCGATCCGAAGACAGGGCCGCGAAAGCGTCGCGAATCTCGCCGAGCATCTCGGGCGAAGAGGCGTTGCCGATGTCGGCGCGTGCGACAACAACGGCGGCGATGCCGGCGTCATGCCGGTCGATCCGGATATGCGCGAAATCAGCCATCGGGATTTTCTGCCTTCTTCTTTTCACGCCAGATCATCGCGGTCGCGCTGGTCGACAGCCCCATGTTGAGCGCCTCGGCATCGAGCGCGGCCTCGAACGCCCAATCCTCGGCATTGTTGAGGTTCGTCTTCATATAGCGATAGCCCATGCGGGGGCCGTCGGCGAGGCGGCGCGCCGCCTTCATCGTCTCTTCGCACAGCGCCTCGTCATCGAACAGGCGGGTGTAGAGTCCCTTGGCGAAGGCCTCGTCCGCGCTCAGTTTTTCGCCGAGCAGGAAGAGTTCGCGCGAGACGCCAGTGCCGACGATCTTGGTCCAGAACCAGGTCGATCCGAAATCGCCCCCCGCGCCGATGCGGTCGAACGCGGTCAGGAAGCTCGCGCTTTTCGCGGCGAAGCGCAGGTCGCACGCCCCAGCGATGCCGATGCCAGCGCCCGCGACGGGTCCGTTGACCATCGCGATCGTCGGCTTTGGCATTTCGTGGAGCAGGCGCGAGGTTTCCATGAAGCTGCGGAGGCGCACATGACCCTGTTCGGTGCGGCTGCCGACCTCTGCATTGGCGGGAACGACCGCCTTGTCGGCGCCCCCTTCCTTGAGGTCGCCGCCGGCGCAGAAGCCCCTGCCCGCGCCGGTCACCACGACGCAGCCGACCGACACATCGCGCGCCGCGTCGGCACAGGCGTCGGCGAGCGGCGCCATGATCGAGCTGGTCAGCGCGTTCAATCGATCGGGCCGGTTCAGGGTAATGGTGCGGACGCCCGCATCATCGTCGATCAATATTTCGTCAGCCATAATTCCTCCCCGGCTGGCTCCGGACCACGTCTCTTTTCTCGTCACCCCGAAACAAGTTCAGGGTGACGAGATAGGGAAAGGGCTGCCCGGTCAATCCCCGCCGAGTTCGCGGTGGCGCGCCAGCATGCGCACCGCCTTTTCAGCAAGTTCCTCGGGAACCTGCGGATAGAGCGGCTGCGGGCGACCCTTGCTCGGCAGCGCGATCGTCGCGGTGGCGCGCACCGTTTCCTCGTCGCGCTGGTTGGTGAACTTCACCGCGACATCGACGAGATTCTGGCCGCCTTCCTGGCGTTTCGCCAGCACTTCGCCGGTGACGCGCTGGACGTCGCCCATATAGTTGAACTTGCGGATCTCGTCGTGGATGTGGGTGATGACGGCATCGTCGCCGGCCCAGTCGCTGAGATATTGCCACAGGTAATTTTCGCGCATAACTCCATAGTCATAGGCCATCGGATTGCCGATCGCCTGCGCCCACACCGGATCCCAATGCAGCCGCTGCGCGACGTCGGGAATGCCATGCTCGTTCTTCACATAGAAGGCCGGGATGCGCTGGCGATTCTTGTGCGCGAGGCGGTTGGCGGTCGGCGCATAGGGCACGAAGCCATAGCCGCCGGCGTGGAAACAGATAACGTCGGTTACGGTCAGCGGACCTTTCGCTTGCAGCCCGACCGAATCGCCCTTTTCGACGCTTTCGAACCAGCGCTTCTCGGCGCCCTGAACGCGTTCGGCGGCGTAGATATCCTCGATCGCCTGCATTTCCTCGTCGGTATAGCTCGCGGGTTCGATCGCCGAATATTTGCCTTTCTTGGCCGCCGTCTTGCGTTCGGTCAGCACGCGCAGGATGCGATAGACCGCGACGACCTCGCCGCGCTGGTTGATCTTCACGTCGCGGCGATTGGTGATCACCGAGCGCCCGGCGAATTCGGACTGCTTGACCTCGCACGTCTCGTCACCGTTGAAGCTGTAGATGGTGTCGCCCGGAAAGATCGGGCGATAGAAATCCCATTGCGACCCCGACACGAAAACGTGGATGCCACGGAACAGGCTTTTCTTGAGAGCCTTGATGTCGTCGGGAATCGGGTCGCCCTTCATCGGCTTGTTGATGATGCCCGCCATCATGCCCGGTGCGATCACGCTGCCCCAGCGGGTCTTCTTGGCATAATTGGGATCGGTGTAGAGCGGCTTGTCGTCGCCCATGCCGTGCGCGAAGTTGCGGATATTATCCTCGGTCGCGGTGGTGATATATTCGCGGGTCTTCGCGGCCTGATCGAATCCCAGCAATTTGCGCTGCCGCTCGATATCCTCGTCGGTAATCTCATAGGCGACGGCTTTCTGCCACTCATCGCTCTGCTTGATGTCACTTTTCACCTCGGCCATCACTATCTCCCTTGTCACGAGTTATATAACTAGGTAATACATGCCCAAGAATGACGCAAGGGGATAAAGCCGCAATGGAAGTTCGCCGCATCAGCGATGCCTTGAAGGTGCGCGCGACGCACCAGTCGAATGACATCGCGCACGACGACACGCGGCGGCAAATCACCTTCGCCGAATGGGACCGCGAAGCCGACGAAGTCGGCGGCGGGCTGGCGGCGGCGGGGCTGGTTCCCGGCGACCGGGTGTTCCTGCCGATCAGCAATGCGCATGCGATCGAGATGGCGATCGCGGTGTTCGCGGTGTTCCGCGCCGGCGGCATCGCCTGCCCGATCAGCACGCGCCTCAACCCCCGGGAAATTGCCGATTATGCGGCATTGTGCGAACCGCGCTTCTGCCTGACCGATGCGCCCGATTTGATGAAGGATGTCCCCCTCGCGGGTTGCTGGCACGTCGATGCCATGCCGCGCGATATCGCGGCGCTGCCCGACCAGACGAGCCTCGACCCGGCGGCCGACGCCGAAATCCTCGGCACCTCGGGCACGACCGGCAAGATCAAGGGCGTCGTGATATCGCATCCCGATCTGATGACCGGCGTCACCGGCCTCAACATGGATCGCTCGCGCTCGACGCTGAACGCGCTGCCGCTCACCGGATCGGGCGGCAATATCGGTATCGTCATGCTGCCCGCGCGCGGCGGCGCGACCGCGATCACCCAGCAGAAATTCGATCCGAAGGGCTTTCTGGAGCTGGCGAAGGAAAAGCGGCCGAATCTGGTCTACCTGGTGCCGTCGATGCTGCGGCTCGTGCTCGATCATCCCGATGTCGGCGATTACGACATGGGGGGGGTCAAATATCTGATGACCGGCACCGCGCCGCTGCCGCATGATTCGGTGAAGCGCGCGGCCGAACTGTGGCCGCACCTGCGCATACGTAACAGCTATGGCATGTCCGAGGGCGGCGTGGGCCTTGGCACCACTAGTCAGGAACAGGTGCTGAAACCCGGCTGCGTCGGCAAATTGCCCGCGCATATGCAGATCCGCGACGAGGCGGGCGAGGTCGTCACCGAAGCAGGCGTCGTCGGCGAAATCTACGGCTGGCAGAAACATGCGCGGCGCTATTGGGCCGATGCCGAGGCGACCGCGGCGAGCTTCAAGGGCGGCTGGACCAAGACCGGCGACCTCGGCTTCGTCGACGAAGACGGCGACCTGATCATGGCCGGCCGGTCGAAGGAGCTGATCATCCGCGGCGGCTACAACATCACCCCGCTCGAGATCGAGACGGTGCTGCATTTGCATCCCGCGGTCCAGCAGGCGGCGGTGGTCGGCGTCCCGCATGAGGTGCTGGGCGAGGATATTGCCGCCGCTGTCACATTGCGCCCCGGCTGCGGCGAAGCGACGGCCGACGACATCATCGCATTCTGCAAGGCCCATCTGGGCGACAACAAGGTGCCGCGCACTTTGGTCGTGATGGATCATATGCCGCTCAACCCGAACGGGAAGATCCTGAAGAAGGATCTGGCCGAGCCGCTGGCGAAAGCGGCGGAAGCGCGGCGGCGGGCGGCGTAGCTCCCCAACACTCGTCATTGCGAGCGGAGCGAAGCAATCCAGGGCGGTTTACGCCACTCTGGATTGCCGCGTCGCCTTCGGCTCCTCGCAATGACGAGGATTGTACTTAACCCTTCAAACTCTCGAACGGCACATCCTTGTCCATGCGCACCTCGCCGGGCATGCCCAGCACGCGTTCGGCGATCTGGTTGCGCAGCACCTCGTCGGCGCCGCCCGCGATGCGCATCACGGTCGAATAGATATAGTCGTACTGGACGTCGCCTGTCGCGGAATCCCTCGCCTCGGGAGCGATGCCGGCGAGCCCGCGCAGTTCGAGCGCGAGGCCGTTGGTCTTCTGGTAGCGGCCCGCATAAGCGAGCTTGACCATGCCCGCGAGCGCACCGGGGTTCTCGCCCTTCGACACCATCGTGCGCAGCCGTGCCTGGAAGAAGCGTTCGCCCTGCTCCTCGGCCAGCGCCTCGGCGAGCTGCTGGCGGATCGCGCGATCGTCGAGCATCGTGCCGCCATGGCCGTCGGGGGTCGCGGCGGCATAGTCGATCAGCGGCTCGACCCCGCTGCGATGCGCGCCCGAGCCGAGGCGTTCGCCCATGAGTACCGTCATGCAGCATGCCCAACCCTCGCCCTCGGCGCCGAGACGGTTCCCATCGGGGATGCGAACATCGGTGAGGAAGGTTTCGTTGAACTCGCTCGCGCCCGAAATCTGGCGGATCGGGCGCGTTTCGATCCCCGGCGTCTTCATATCGACGACAAAGAAGGTCAGCCCCTTGTGCTTGGGCAAAGTCGGGTCGGTGCGCACGACGAGGATGCCCCAATCCGTGAGATGCGCCCAGCTCGACCAGACTTTCTGGCCGTTGACGATCCAGTCACCGCTGCCGTCGTCGGCGCGCACCGCCTTGGTGCGCAGCGCCGCGAGGTCCGAGCCCGCCGAAGGTTCGGAGAAGAGCTGGCACCAGGTGATGTCGCCCTTCAGCGTCGCCTCGATGAAGCGCGCCTTCTGTTCGTCGCTGCCATGCTTCGCGATCACGGGCAGCGCCATGCCGGTGCCGATCGAGGTGAAGGGTCCCTTGGGCAGGTGATATTGGCCCTCTTCCTCGGCGAAGATCACCGCCTCGGGTCCCGACAGCCCGCGCCCGCCGAGCGCCTTGGGGAAAGTCAGCCCCGACCAGCCGCCCGCGTAAAGCTCGCGCATCCACGCGCGGCCACGATCGGCCTCTTCGGTGTCGGGCATCTTCTCGCCGGGCGTGAGCACATGCGCGGGGGCGTGGGCGGCGAGCCAGGCACGGGCTTCGGCGCGGAAGGCGGCTTCCTGCGCATTGTCGTTGAAATCCATCTTACGCCGCTTTCCCTTGGCTGCCCGGTTGTGCGTTCAGCAGCCGGTCGGCCCAAAAGCCGCGATTGCCGAGATGCACCGCGAGCATCCGTTCGCGCCGGTAATAGAAATGGCAGTTCGCCTCGAACGTATAGCCGATGCCGCCATGGACCTGCAGATTCTCGCGCGCCGCAAGCTCGAGGCACTTAATTCCAGAGAGCCGCGCGGCGGCGGCGGCGGCGGGCAGGTCGTCGGGCGAGGATTCGGCCGCCCAGCCGCCATAATAAGCGTTGGAGCGCGCGAGTTCGGTCGCGACCGCGACATCGGCGAGCTTGTGCTTGATCGCCTGATAGCCCGCGAGCGGACGGCCGAACATCTGGCGCTCCATCGCATAGTCGCGCGCCATGGTCAGGCACGCCTCGGCAGCGCCGGCGGCTTCGAACGCGGCCTGCACCGCAGCCTGGTCGATCAGTCGGTCGAGCTTGCCCGCGCCGGGCAGCGCTTCGGCAACCGCATCGGCAAAGTCGAGGCGGTAGTGCGGGCGGAGCTGGTCAAAGCTGTCGAGCCGCGTGCGGGTGACGCCGGGCTGGTCGAGTTCGACGAGCGCAAAAGTGCCGCCCGCGACGAGCACGACCGCGATGTCGGCGATGCCCGCGTCGGCAACCGGCGACTTGTTCCCGCTGAGCTTGCCGCCTTCAAGTTTCGCGCCGGTCGCGAACACCGGCCCTGGCCCCTCGGCATAAGCGAATGTCGCGACAGCCTCGCCGCTCGCCAGTTTCGGCAGCCACGCCGCCTTCTGCGCGTCGCTGCCCGCGAGCCGGATCGCTTCGGCCCCGAGGATGATCGAACTCATAAAGGGCACGGCCGCGTTGGCGCCGCCCAGCGCCTCCATGATGACGCCGAGGTCGAGCGCGCCGAGACCCAGCCCGCCATGCTCCTCCGGAATCGCGGCGCCGAGGAAACCCATTTCGGCAAGCGCGCGCCACAAGGGCTCGTCCCATTCGGCGCCCGAATCGATCAGCGTGCGGAGCCGGTCGAAGGACGACAGGTCGGAAAGCAGCGCGCGGGCTTGCTCGCCGAGCATTTTCTGTTCATCGCTAAGGTCGAAATTCATCGCAGGCCTTGCCCCTCCATATCGGTCTGTGTCATAGCGAGTTATATAACTAGGTCAACCATGACAAATATCCGGAGAGGATCCGCTGGCCATGCAATATGAAACCATCCTGGTCGACGTCACCGACCATATCGCGACGATCACGATCAACCGCCCCGACGCGATGAACAGCTTCACCAAGCGGATGATGGACGAATTCGAGCATCTGTGGAAGTGGATCGGCAGCAACGACGACGTCCATTGCTGCGTGCTGCGCGCCGCGCCGGGCAAAGCCTGGTGCACCGGGGTCGACGTCAAGGAATCGCAAAAGGAAGGCGGCACCGTCGTTGACCTTGCGAACATCTGGCACTGCGAGGACCCGGGCAATTATCTTGGCCCCAAGTCGATGAAATGCTGGAAGCCGGTGATCGCCGCGGTGCACGGCATGGCGGCGGGCGGCGCCTTTTACTGGCTCAACGAGAGCGACATCATCATCTGTTCGGAGGACGCGACCTTCTTCGACCCGCATGTCACTTACGGGATGACGAGCGCGCTCGAGCCGATCGGCATGACCTATCATATGCCGCTTCACGATGTGCTGCGCATGGTGCTGCTCGGCAATGATGAACGGATCGGCGCGGGGACCGCGCTGCGCATCGGGCTGGTCAGCGAGATTACGACGCTCGAGGATCTGTGGCCGCGCGCGCAGGAACTGGCGACCGCGATCGCCGCCAAGCCGCCCGCGGCGACCGCGGGTTCGGTGAAGGCGATCTGGGAATCGCTCGACCTGCCGCGCAGCGTCGCGATGCAACAGGGCCTGAAATATTGCCAGATCGGCAATCCGGTCGGGGTGCCGCAAGTCGACCGCGCCGCGCTGATGGCCGACAAGGCCAAGAAATTCACCGTCCGCTAGACGTAGCGGCAATTCCACTTGACGTTTACGTCAACGTCCGGTCATGGTCTCAAAACATAGGGTGAGGACTCGAACGCGCATGTCGATTTTATACGACGAAGGGCAACAGGCGATCGCGACCGAGTCGCGGCGCGTGCTCGAAGCCCGGATAAACAAGGACGAGCTGCTGCCGCTGCTCGAAACCACCGGAAAATTTCACGACGGCTTCTGGACCACCGCGAAGGAACAGGGCTGGACCGCCCTAGCCCTGCCCGAAGCCTATGGGGGGCTCGATCTCGGCCTCGTCGAACTCGGGCTGATCGCGCACCAGGCGGGCCGCAGCCTCAGCGGCGCGCCGTTCCTCACCGGCAGCTTCGGCGCCGCCAAGGCGATCGAGCTTTACGGTAGCGACGAGCAGAAAGCGAAATATCTCCCCGGCCTCGCGAGCGGCGAGACGATCGGTGCGATCGCCTTCGCCTCGGGATCGAACGCCCTGCCGGTACTGCCGAGCGTGACGGTCACCGATAACCTGCTGAGTGGCACCAAGACCGGCGTTGCCGGCGGGCTCAGCGCCGACATCGCGGTCGTATATGCCAACGGTCCCGGAATGCCGGTGCTGGTGGTGGCCGAACTGGCGAAGGTGGAGCGCTGCGCGATCGACAGCTTCGACAACAGCCGCCTCTACGCCGACCTGACCTTCGCCGGCACGCCCGCCGACACGCTGGTCATCGGCGGCACGGCGCGCGAGGCGGCGCTGCACATCCTCGCCCTGCAGGCGGTGATCACCGCGCACGAACAGACCGGCGGCGCCGAAGCGATGATGGAAATCGCGCGCGACTATGCCGTCACCCGCCGCGCCTTCGGACAGGTCATCGGCGCCTTCCAGTCGATCAAGCACCGCATCGCCGAACTCTACGGCTTCGTCGAACTGGCGCGCGCCAACTGCATCCATGCGGCATCGCGCGAGGGACAGGCCGATTTCGTCACCGCCGCCGCCGCGGCGCGCATCTCGGCGACCGAGGCCTATGACACCGCCTCGCGCGACTGTGTGCAGATTCACGGCGGCATGGGCGTGACGTGGGAACTTGGGCTCCACCTTCACACCCGCCGCGCGCGCAGCCTCGCGATCGAACAGGGCAATCTGCTGTTCTGGGAAGATATCCTCGTCGACCGCCTGACCGGAGAAGCTGCATGAGCGATCTCGACGCCTATCGGACCAAGGCCGCGGCCTGGCTGGAATCGATGGTCCCGACCTTTGGCAAGGAAGCGCGCAAGGGCCTGTCGGTCGAAGAAGACCTCGCCGTCGGTCGCCAATATCAGCGCGCCAAGTTCGACGCGGGCTATGCCGGCATCAACTGGCCGGTCGAATATGGCGGCCAGGGCCTCGGCCATCTCGAAAAGGTCACCTTCGACGGCGAGGAAATGAAGCACGGTTTCCCGAGCTTCTATTTCGGTATCTCGCTCGGCATGCCGATCCCGGTGCTGATGCAGTTCGGCAGCGACAAGGAGTTCGTCAAAACCCGCGTACTCAAGGCGCTGAAGGGCGAGGAAATCTGGTGCCAGCTTTTCTCCGAACCCTCGGGCGGTTCGGATCTTGCCGGCCTGCGCACCAAGGCCGAAGCCGATGGCAACGGCTGGAAGATCAACGGACAGAAGATCTGGACGAGCTGGGCGCAATATTGCGACTATGGCGTCATCGTCGTGCGCACCGATCCCAATGTGCCCAAGCACAAGGGACTCACGTATTTCTGGGTCGACATGAAGGCGCCCGGCGTCACCGTGCGCCCGATCAAGCTCGTCGGCGGAGACAGCCACGTCAACGAAGTCTTTTTCGACGATGTGAAGATCACCGACGACCACCGCATGTCGCCGGTCGGCGGCGGCTTCGCGGTCGCGATCGCGACGCTGATGATCGAGCGCTATGTCGCGACCGACAGCGGCGGCTTCGGCCCGCACCTCGACCTGTTCGTCGACCTTGCCAAAAACACCGAACTCAACGGCAAGCCCGCGATCGAGGACGGTCGCATCCGCCAACAGATCGCGCGCAACTATGCGATGCGCAACGGCCTGCAATCGATCACCGCACGCGCGATGGCATTGATGCAGGCGGGTATGGTGCCGGGTCCCGAAGGCTCGCTGAACAAGCTCGTCGCGGTACGATCGCGCCAGAAATTGTCCGAACTCGCCATCGACCTGCAAGGCTCGGGTGGCTTCGCTTACGACGACCATGCCTCGCAGAAAGAGGATTGGACCGCGAGCTGGATCAATGCGCCGACCGGCCGCATCGCCGGCGGGTCGGACGAGACCTTGCTCAACACGATCGCGGAAAAGATCCTCGGCCTGCCGCAGGACCATCGTCCCGACAAGGGCGTCGCGTTCAACCAGATTCCGGCCTGAGGAGGGCCAGCGCATGAAGATCGATTCCACCACCGCAGCCGTCGTCACCGGCGGCGCATCGGGCCTCGGCCGCGCGACCGCAGAGGCGCTCGCGGCGCAGGGCGTCAAGGTCGCCATCTTCGACATCAACGACGCGCTCGGCGAAGAAGTCGCCGCATCGATCGGCGGCCTGTTTGTCCATGTCGACATCACCGACGAGCAATCGGTACTCGACGGCTATGCCGCCGCGCGCGCCGCGCACGGGCAGGAGCGTATCTGCGTCCATTGCGCGATGACCTCGCGCCGCGGCAAGACGCTTGCCTTCGACAAGACGAGCGGCAGTTTCCGCCGCACCCCGACCGAGGATTATGCCTTTGGCGTCGCCGGCATATTGACCGCGAGCTACCGCATCGCCTCGATCTCGGCCGAGGGCATGGCGACCTTGCCTGAACTCGAAGACGGCGAACGCGGCGCGATCGTCCTCACCGCGTCGGTCGCGGCGCAGGACGCGCAGATCGGCCAGGTCATCTATGGCTCGGCGAAGGCGGGCGTGAACGGGCTTGTGCTGCCGATGGCGCGCGACCTGATGGACCTTGGGATTCGCGTCAATTCGATCATGCCCGGCGTGTTCAAGACGCCGCTCGTCGCGGGGTTGCCCGAACCGGTACTCGCCAGCCTCGGCGCCTCGGTCCCCTTCCCCAAGCGCCTCGGCCACGCCGAGGAATATGCCAGCCTGGCGATGGAGATGCTCCGCAACAGCTATTTCAACGGCCAGGCCGTCCGGTTGGACGGCGCGATCAGAATGGCCCCGCGTTAGTCCGAAAACTCCCCTCGAAGAAGGAACCCTGTGAAATGTCCGAAGCCTATATCATCGACGCCGTCCGCACCCCGCGCGGGATCGGCAAGCCCGGCAAGGGCGCGCTGTCGCATCTCCACCCGCAGCATCTCGCCGCGACGGTGCTGAAAGCGATCAAGGACCGCAACAATCTCGACACCGCGACCGTCGATGACATCATCTGGTCGACCTCGACCCAAAAGGGCAAGCAGGGCGGCGACCTCGGCCGCATGGCCGCGCTCGCCGCGGGTTATGACACCAAGGCCTCGGGCACGACGCTCGACCGCTTCTGCGGCGGCGGCATCAGCAGCGTGAATTTCGCTGCGGCGACCGTGATGTCGGGCATGGAAGATTGCGTCATCGCCGGCGGCACCGAAATGATGAGCTACACCGCGCAGATCGGTGCCGAGGAAGCCAATGCGGGCCTCAAGCCGCTCGGCATGGGGTCGGGCAACGCCGCACTCGACGCCATCCACCCCCAGTCGCACCAGGGCGTGTGCGGCGACGCGATCGCCGCGAAGGAAGGCATCAGCCGCGAAGCCGTCGACGCGCTCGCGCTCGTCAGCCAGCAGCGCGCAGACCGCGCGATCAAGGAAGGCCGCTTCGCCAAGTCGGTCGTGCCGGTCTATAACGAAGACGGCAGCGTCGCACTCGACCGCGAGGAATTCCCGCGTCCCGAGACCACCGCCGAAGGCCTTGCCGGGCTGAAAGCTAGCTTCGGCGCGCTCAAGGATTTCGACCTCGGCGGCGGGGTGACCTTCGGCAAGCAGATCCAGCGCGTCTATCCCGACCTCGAATGGGAAGGCGTCCACCATGCCGGCAACTCGTCGGGTGTCGTCGACGGCGCCGCCGCGCTGCTCCTGACCTCGAAAGAATATGCCGACAAGCACGGCCTGAAACCGCGCGCGCGCATCGTCGCTTATGCCAACCAGGGCGACGATCCGACGCTGATGCTCAACGCCCCGGTTCCGGCGGCGAAGAAGGTCCTCGAAAAGGCCGGGCTGACCGTCGCCGACATCGACGTCTGGGAAATCAACGAGGCGTTCGCGGTGGTCGCTGAAAAGTTCATCCGCGACCTGAAACTCGACCGCGAAAAGGTGAACATCAACGGCGGCGCGATGGCGCTCGGCCATCCGATCGGCGCCACTGGCTCGATCCTGATCGGCACCGCACTCGACGAACTCGAACGCTCGGGCGGCCGCTATGGCCTCGTCACCATGTGCGCCGCGGGCGGCATGGCGCCGGCGATCATCATCGAACGCATCTGATCCTGAAGCGAAGCCCCTCCCCTTGCGGGAGGGGCTTCGATCAGAACGGCCCGCGCACCGCGATCGTTCGCGCGGGGTTGTAGAGGTTCAGGAACATCGTCTTACCGTCGGGCGCGAAGCACACACCCGACACCTTGGTCGCCGCGCTCACCCGCGCAAAGGGATAGACCTTCCCCTCCGGCGTCACCCCACGCAGCCAATTGTCGGGGCGGCTGCCGCGCCGGTCCTCGCACACCATCAGGTCGCCATTCGGCGCAACGCTCAGATTGTCGCCGAAGCTGAAATGCGCGGGATCGGTCGTTTCGACGAACAATTGCAATTGCCCCGGCTGCGCCGTCTCGGCCGCCGTCCCTTCGGCCGGCGACGGGAGATAACGCATGATCTGCCCGCGCCGTGCCGGACCACCCGAGGTGCAGGTGAAATAAATCTCGCCGTCGCCGCCATGGATACCCTCGCCGCGTGCGAACACGGTCGCACCGGCACGCGCACCGCGTTTGCGCAAATCATCCTTCGGGCTTTCGACCTCGTCGAGATCGATCCAGCGCGCCTCGTGCCAGCCGCCGCTCGCCAGCACCGACCGCGTCCAGTTGCGCGTATCGGACAGCGCCGGGTCGATCAGCGCCAGCGCCTGCAATCGCCCGCCCTTTTGGAGCTCGCCCGGCACAGCGGGCAGGAAGCGGTAGAAGAGGCTGTCTTGCCGGTCCTCGGTCATATAGACCGCGCCGCTCCGGGGATCGACGACTGCTGCCTCATGGTTGAAACGCCCCATCGCCTTGATCGGCTCGGCGGTGACCAGCCCGCCCGGCGCGACGGGCATTTCGAAGACCCAGCCATGGTCTTCCTTGTGCAGCCCGCCGCCGCGCGAAACATCTTCCTCGCAGCTCAGCCAGGTGCCCCAGGGCGTGATGCCGCCCGAGCAATTGTAGATCGTGCCGACGAGCGAGAGATATTGTTCCTCGACGTCGAGGGTCGCGGGATCGAGGATGATCGTGGAGACGCCGCCGGGCAGCGCCTCGCCGCTTCCCGCACGGTAACAGTCGAACGCCGCCGCATCGCCGCTGGTCCCCACCGGGCACGCCCCATGCCTCAACTCGTCGGCGCCAAGCTCGTGATTGCGCATCAGGCACAGCCGACCGTCGGGCAGCGTCGTGCAGCCCATGCCGTCGGCGCTGTTCGGCACCTGCCGCCCGTCGCTCATCGTCTGGCCATATTGCGAAAGGATCTTGTACGAAAAGCCGCGTGGCAGATCGAGGAGCCGCGCCGGGTCGGGGATCGGCGCCCCGAAGCCCCGCCCTTCTGCCAGCATCGCAGCGGAAACATGGCGGCTGTGCAGCGCGAGCCCGGCGAAGGCAGTGGCCATCAGCCCCTTGGCGAAGCCGCGGCGATCGAGTGCGATGGATGCCCGTTCCATGGCCGCGCGATAGGGGCGTGAGGTGACAGGCGGGCTGCGGAAGCCTGACAGTTTGGCGACATTTTGAAGTTGGCTGGCACATTAGTGCAACATTTGGCGCAGCCGCCCTGTTTGCATCCCGCACGGCGCCCCGGGAGCAAAGAAATCCTTTCCCTCCTAAGGGTTCCTTCGCCCTTGCACTGCCCCTTTTGCGTCGGCATGGCCAAGCGGACATATTGGGAGAAAAAGACATGGCAGGTCCGCTTCAGGGTATCCGTATCATCGAATTCGCCGGCATCGGTCCCGGCCCTTTCTGCGGCATGATGCTCGCCGACCATGGTGCCGAAGTGATCCGCATCGACCGGCCAGGCGGCTTCATGGACCCGCGCGATCCTTTGTCGCGCAACCGCACCTCGATCTCGCTCGACATGAAGAATCCCGAGGCGGTCGCGATTGCGCGCGACCTGTGCAAAAGCGCCGACGGGATCATCGAGGGCTATCGCCCCGGCGTGATGGAGCGGCTCGGCCTCGGCCCCGATGTGCTGCTCGCGGACAATCCGAAGCTTATCTACGGCCGCATGACCGGCTGGGGCCAGTTCGGTCCTTATGCGCAAGCTGCCGGCCATGACATCAACTATATCTCGCTGTCGGGCGTGCTCCACACCGTCGGCGTGCGCGGCGGCAAGCCGGTGCCGCCGGTCAACTATGTCGGCGATTTCGGCGGCGGGGGCATGATGCTCGCCTTCGGCATGTCGAGCGCGTTGCTCCATGCGGCGAAGACCGGCGAGGGCCAGGTGATCGACTGCGCGATGACCGACGGTTCGGCGCTGCTCGCAGGCATGAGTTGGTGGTTCCACGCCGCGGGCGCGCTCAAGGACGAAGCCGGCGTCAACCGTCTCGACGGCGGCGCCCCATATTACGACACCTACACCTGCAGCGACGGCAAGTTCATCTCGATCGGGTCGATCGAGCCGCAATTTTACGCGCTGCTGCGCGCCAAGACCGGGCTCGACGCCGACCCCGCTTTCGACGTGCAGGACGACCAGGAAAATTGGCCCGCCAAGAAGGAAAAGGTCGCCGCGCTCTTCGCCACCAAGACCCGCGACGAGTGGTGCGAGCTGATGGAGATGACCGACGTCTGCTTCGCCCCCGTGCTGTCGCTGAGCGAGGCACCGCACCATCCGCACAATGTCGAGCGCGAGACCTTCGTCACCGTCGCCGGTGTCCCGCATCCCGCCCCTGCCCCGCGCTATTCGGCGACGGTCAACGACACCCCGCGTCCCGCCCCGGCGGTCGGTGGCGACGGCGATGCGGTGCTCGCCGCGCTTGGTTACGATGCCGACAAAATCGCGGCGCTGCGCAACGGCGGCGCGGTGCGCTGAACTTGCACGCGGCGGCCGCGAGGCGTAGCCTGCGGTTGCCGATAAGGAGAGAATAATGGGCGAATTTCTGAGCGTCGAGCGGCGCGGCAAGATCGCAATCCTGACGATGATCAAGCCCGAGAGCATGAATGCGATCGGGACGCACGAGGATTGCCAGGACATCATCGACACGCTGCGCACGCTGGGCGACGACCGCGGCGTCAGCGCGATCATCCTCACCGGCAGCGGCAAAGCGTTCAGCGCCGGTGGGAACCTGAAGGGCATGCAGGACCGCACCGGCATCGGGGTGCTCGACCAGCCCGATTCGACCCGCGCCAATTACCGCAAGGGCGTGCAGGCGGTGATCCGCGCGCTGATGGACTGCGAAGTGCCGATGATCGCCGCGGTCAATGGCCATGCGATCGGACTCGGCGCCGACCTCGCCTGCACCTGCGACATCCGCATCGCAGCGGAGAGCGCGAAATTCGCGTGCAGCTTCATCAAGGTCGGCATCGTCCCCGGCGACGGCGGTGCCTGGCTGCTGCAGAAGATCCTCGGCTATCCGCGCGCCGCCGAATTGTTCCTGACCGGCGACCGTTTCGACGCGGCGCAGGCCAAGGAGTACGGCCTCGTCACCGAGGTGGTGCCCGACGAGGAACTGCTCGACCGCGCCATCGCCATCGCCGAGCGCATCGTGTGCAACCCGCCGCGCGCGTTGCGACTCACCAAGCGACTGCTCCGCGAGGCGCAGCACAGCCGGATGAGCGACATCCTCGAACTCAGCGCCGCCTATCAGGCGATCGTCCACGAAACCGCCGACAACCGCGAGGCGATCAACGCTTTCGTCGAAAAACGCCCCCCCGTTTTTACAGGAGACTGACCATGCTCGCCGAGCGCGTCCTGCCGCTGTCCGGCATCCACAATTTCCGCGACTATGGCGGCTATGACGTCGAGGGCGGCGGCAAGTTGCGCAGCGGGATGCTGTGGCGCTCGGCGCACCATCAGGATGCGACCCCGGCCGACCTTGGCGCGGTCGATGCGCTGGGGATCGAGACGATCGTCGACCTGCGCGGCGACGACGAACGCGCGGCGCATCCGTGCAAAAGGTCCGACGGCTTTTCGGCGCGGGTGCTGTTCGCCGACGGCAACACCGCGGGCCTTGCGCCGCATCTGCAGGCCGCCAAGGGCACGATCGACAACGAAACCGCACGGGCGCGGATGATCGATACCTATGCCGGCATGCCGTACCGCCCGGTGCTGGTCGCAACGCTGCGCCTGTATCTCGCCGCGCTCGCCGAATATGACGCGCCGAGCCTGGTGCACTGCGTCGCGGGCAAGGACCGCACCGGCTTTGCCGTGGCGATCGTCCACCGCCTGCTCGGGGTGCATGAGGACGATCTGATGCACGATTATCTGCTCACCAACAGTGCTGGCAAGATCGAGGAGCGGATCGCGCAGGGCGGCGATGTCATCCGGGCGCGCTACAATGCGGACATCCCCGATGACGCGATCCGCACGTTGATGTCGGTCAATCCGATCTTCCTCGAGGCCGCATTGGCGACGGTGCGCCGCGACCATGGCGACATCGCGACCTATGCCGAGACGGTGCTGAACTTCACCCCCGAGATGCGCGACGCGATCGTCGACAAGCTGGTGGTTTACTGAACGCCCTCGTCGCCCCCGCGAAGGCGGGGGCCACGGTGATCAGCCGCCCTTCACCAGCACCCCGCCCTTGACCACCGCATCGACATCCTCGAGCTGGCGGACGTCGGTCAGCGGATCGCCGTCGACCGCGATGATGTCGGCGTAGCGGCCGACCGCAATCGCGCCGACATCCTTTTCGCGGTTCAGCGCCTGCGCGGCGTTGCGCGTCGCGGCCTGAATGGCCTCGATCGGGGTCATCCCATATTCGACCATGACCCGAAACTGCTTGCCGACCTGGCCATGCGGCATCACGCCCGCATCGCTGCCGAACACCATGCGGACACCGGCCTTGTGCGCTTTGCGGAAATTGTCGCGCTGCGCCTGCGCGATCTCGCGATCCTTGCGCAGATTATCCTCGAGCACGCCGTTCTTCGCGCCCTCGGCCTGGGTATATTCGGTGTTATAGATATCCATCGAGAACCACACCGGCTGCTTGCGCGCGACGGCGAGGCGGATTCCCTCGTCGTCGACCAGGCTGGCATGCTCGATCGTGTCGATCCCGGCGTTGATCGCGGCGCGGATGCCCGCCGCGCCATGCGCATGCGCGGCGACGCGCAGGCCCCATTGATGTGCCTCGTCCGCAATCGCGCGCAGCTCGACCTCGGACACCTGCAACTGCCCGGGTTCGGTGTTGCGCGAAAAGACGCCGCCGGTCGCGCAGACCTTGATCACCTCGGCGCCATATTTGCGCTGGCGGCGAACCTGATAGCGCAGTTCGTCGGGGGTATCGCCGATCCCCTCCTTCTTCGCGTCTTCCTTCTCGAAGCTCGGCGGGAAGAAGGTCGAATCGCAATGCCCGCCGGTGGCGCCGAGCGCATAGCCCGCGGGAACGATGCGCGGCCCGACGGCATAGCCGGCCTCGATCGCCTGCTTGAGCCCGATGTCGTTGCGGTCGGACGAACCGACGTTGCGCACGGTGGTGAAACCGGCGTCGAGCATGTCGTGGGCGTTCTTGACTGCGGTCATGCCCCAGAAGCTGTCGGTGAATTCCAGCCCGTTGTAACCGCCGATATCGGCGGGGCCGTCGAGGTGGACGTGCATATCGATCAGGCCCGGCAGCAAAGTCTTGTCGCCGAGGTCGATATGCTTGACGTTCGCGCCCCATTTCACGGTGCGCGCATCGGCAACCCCGGTGATGCGGCCATCGGGGCCGACGAAGATCGCGGGATAGTCGATCGTCTTGCCGGTCAGCACATCGACATAGCGCGCGGCGGTGATGACGGTCTGGCCGGTCGAGTCCTGAGCCTGCGCAGGGACCGTTGCGACGGCGAGAAGCGCGGTGCCGCCAAAAGCGATTCGCCGCAGAAAAGTCCCGAACTTCACACTGGATTGCATGTCTGACCCGCCTGTTTTTGTTGCCCGCAACGGTGATGGCAAAGGCGGGGAAATTAGGACAGCGGAAAATGACGGATGAACGGTCCTCCCTGTGGCCGAAGGCCATGGGGAGGTGGCAGCGCGAAGCGCTGACGGAGGGGCCGACGCCGTCAGATGCCGGTGCGAGGCCGCCGCCCCTCCACCACCGCTTCGCGGCGGTCCCCCTCCCCATCGCTACGCGACAGGGAGGATCAATGGCTCAGAGGTCGATCTTGAACCGCGCCAGATAATCATAGTCCGGCCGGCACGCCTCGGCGACGGCCTGCGCTTCCGCCGTCAGTTCGGGGATCGGCTTGTCCGGAACCCCGAAACCCGTGCTCGACATCACCGCGTCGTACCAGTGCGAGGCCCAGATGCCGTCGGTGTCGCGCAGCCCCGCCTGCCAGTGCAGCATCGCCGGGTCCCATTCGATGCCAAGCGCGGCGCACAGTTTCGCCAGCATCGCGGGCGGATCGCGCAAGATGTCAGCGCTGTCGATCACCGGCGGCGCATGGCCGAGCCGATCGGCCTCGCGGTCGAAAAATTCGACCTGCTTGTCGGTGCCGAGATGGTCGGGGCGCACCGACACGCGCTTGGCGGCATAGCTCGCGACGACGCGTGCCGGGTCGCGGATCAGGAAGGCGTGGCGCAGCCCCGGCAGGTCGTCATGCCTTATGGGGCCGACCATATGGTGCGCCATATGCTTCTGGTACCAGATCGGCGTCGTGGCGGGGTTCGCGCCGGTCATGCTGCGCGCAACGCCAAACCAGTCGCAATCCATCGACGCCATCACCGCGTCCATCATCGGCTGCGGATCGCCGGTTTGCTTCAGATAGGCGCCATAAAAGGGTTCGTCGCTGACATGGGTATCGGCCCGGCTGCCGAAGCTGCGCATCATCGCGGTCGACAGGTTGCGCGGTCCCGACCACATGGCGATGCGGATGGTCATCGGGTGCGCTCCGCGACTAAATGGGGACTGCCCCTATTCAATCCGTTCGCATCGAGCGAAGTCGAGATGCCCCTCAGTCCTGCATGGTGTCTCGACTTCGCTCGACACGAACGGAATTTGGGCGTCGCTTCAGGCATCCAATTCTCCAGAAATATCGCGCTCGATCAATATCTTATAGAGTCCCTGCAGACGCTCGACCATAGGGCCCCGGCCCTCGGTCAATACCCGCCCGTCGATCGTGTGCGCGGGCACGACCCCCGCGAAGGTGCCGGTCACAAACGCCTCGTCCGCGCCGTAAACATCGGTGAGCGAGAAATTCTTCTCATACACCGGGATGCCCGCCTCGCGGCAGATGCGGATGACGTTGCTGCGGGTGATGCCGGCGAGGCAATAATCGCCGCTCGAGGTCCACACCTCGCCCTTGCGGACGATGAAGAAGTGGGTCGAATTGCAGGTCGCGACGAAGCCGTGCGGGTCGAGCATCAGCGCCTCGTCGGCGCCCGCCTGCGCCGCCTGGATGCACGCGGTGATGCAATTCAATTTGCTGTGCGAATTGAGCTTGGGGTCCTGCACCGCGGGGTCGCCGCGGCGGACATGGACGGTAAACAGCGACAGTCCCTTTTCGACCGTCGCGGGCAGCGGGTCCTTATGCTCGGCGATGATGACGATCGTCGCGGGCGAGATTACGACGCGCGGGTCCTGATACGGGGTCGAGCGGATGCCGCGGGTGACCATCAGGCGGATGTGACAGGCGTCCATCTGGTTGTCGGCGATCGTGTCGTAGAGTCGCTGGATCAGCGCCTCGCGGCTGATCCCGATGTCCATCGCGATCGCCTTCGCACCCTCGAACAACCTGTCCATATGCTGATCGAGAAAGGCCATGCGCCCCTTGTGGACGCGGATCCCCTCCCACACCCCGTCGCCGAGCATGAAGCCGCTGTCGAACACCGACACGCTCGCATCGATACGGGGCACCAGCGTGCCGTTGACGTTGATCAGGATCGCGTCGTTGCGCGGATCGGGGACGAAATCGTGGGTGCCTTGAGCCATGGCGCGAGCCTAGCCGCTGGCGCGACGCTGTCGAGAGGTGTCAGGCGACCTTGCGGCCGAAACTGCCCGGCGGCGGGCGGTCGAGACGGCCGCGGGCGGCGCCCTCGAGCGGGTCACGGCGCGCCGCCGCGCGTTCCTCGGCGGTGGCGAGCTGGCGCGGCGGCGGCGGGCCGCCCTCGACCGCGCGGCGTTCGTCGAGCACCTTGTGCCAGACCGCCCCCGCCTCGCGGTGCGGCATCGCGAAGATTTCGATCGCTTCCCCGACGAGCGGCACCGCGCGTTCGACGAGCTTCAGATAACCGAGCGGGAGGCGCAGCTTGCGTTTGCCCGCGATGCCGCCCTTGTCGCTGTGGATCACCAGCATCACCGGTCCCGGGATCGGCAGGCCGGCGGCGCTGAGGAAGAGCGTTTCGGCGCCGACATGCGTATAATGGTCGAAGGAGACGAAACGCTTGGTCCAGAGCGTGCGGATTTCGAGCCCGCGCGCATGCTGGGTGATCGCCGCCTTGTCCGGTGCCATCGCCTTCCACAGCGCGCGACATCCATAAGCGATCAGATAGAGCCCGAGCGGCGCACCGATCAGCGTGCCCATCAGCGCAAAGCCGCCGAAGAAAAACAGCAGCGCGCGGGTGACGAGCTTGCCGCCGCTATACTGGACGATCACCATCGGCGATCAGCCGATCTTGCGGCCGAATTGCGGGCGCGGCGTGTCGGCGGGTGGCGACGCTTCCTCGGGTATAGCGGGCGCTTCGCCGCGCTTGCTCATATAGCGCGCGAAGGCGGCGTCGGCGTCGAACCCCTCGGTCGTCGGCAGGTCGTCGCCGACCTTGACCGCCGCACCGGGCACGCGGTTCGCGCCCGACGCGACGCGGAGCAGCTTGACCAGCGGGCCGATCAGGAACAGCAGCGCGATGATCGACAGGCCGAGCACGGTCGGACCGAGTCCGATGCCGACGATGCCCTCCATCGAATTGCCGCCGACGCCCATGAAATGCCACAGGAAGAAACCGATATAGGCGACCGGAATCAGCGCCAGCAGCCAGCGGAACACCCCGCCGATCGAACCACCCATAGGAAGACCCTCCTCTTTCAAAGAGGGTCGTAGCGCCAAGCGGTTAGGATTTTCTTATGTCGCGGGCCGGCCGCGCCGCACCCAGGCGGCACCGAGCAACGCGAAGGCGGTGCCGAGCATCGTACCGCCGACGACGTCGCTCGCCCAATGGACGCCGAGCATCATGCGCGACACGCCGTTGAGCACGATCATCGCCCCCGCAAGGCTCCACGCCGCGCGGCGCCAGCGCGGCGGCACCAGCCAGGCGAGCATCAGATAGACGACCGCGGCGCTCGTCGCATGGCCGCTGGGGTAGGAAAAGCTCGTCTGATGATCGAGGTGCGGGATGAGGTCGGGGCGTGCGACGCCAAAGGCCATTTTGAGCAGGCTCGACGCGAGGTTGGCGAGCAGCGACGCCCCCGCCAGCGCGACCGCACAGCGCGGCCCGCAGAGCCGCCAGACGAGCGCGGTCAGGCCGATGACGATGACCCAGCGCGGCGCGCCGCCGCCGATCCAGCTCGCGCCCTGCATGAAGGCGATGAAAGCGGGGTCGCTCTTGCCGACATGGAGGACAAGGTCGGTCGAGATGCGCAGGTCGATCGCCCGGGTCCAGCCCGCGACGACCGCGAAGCCTAGCAGGATCACCGCGAGGAGCAGGACGGCGGCGGCGATGAGGAAGCGGTTGGTCTTGTTCGGCATCAATCCCCCTTCGCCATCCCCGCGCAGGCGGGGATCCAGCTGTCCACGTTGAAGGAAAAAGCTGGATCCCCGCCTGCGCGGGGATGACGAGGTTGTGGTCAAATATGCAAAGGCCGCCCGAACGCCGCGAGCACGCCTTCGTGCATCGTCTCGCTCAGCGTCGGATGCGGGAAGACGGTGCCGATGAAATCATCCTCGACCAGCTCGGCGGTCTTGCCGATCGTATAGCCCTGGATCAGTTCGGTAACCTCGGCGCCGATCATGTGCGCGCCGAGCAGTTCGCCGGTCTTGGCGTCGAATATGGTCTTGGTGAAACCCTCGGCCTCGCCGAGCGCGATCGCCTTGCCGTTGCCGATGAAGGGGAAGGTGCCGGCCTTCACCTCGTACCCCAGTTCCTTCGCCTTGGCCTCGGTCAGCCCGACGCTGGCGATCTGCGGGCGGCAATAGGTGCAGCCGGGGATGTTGCGCGGGTCCATGGCGTGCGGGTGGTTGCCGGCGATCGCCTCGACCGAAATGATCGATTCGTGCATCGCCTTGTGCGCGAGCCACGGCGGCGCGGTGACGTCGCCGATCGCCCAGAGGCCGGGCACGTTGGTGCGGCACATCGCGTCGGTGTCGATATGGCCCTTGGTGGTCTTCACGCCGAGCGCTTCGAGCCCGATATTCTCGGTGTTCGGGACGATGCCGATCGCGACGATCGCGTGGCTGAATTCGGCGCTTTCGGTCTTGCCGTCCTTGGTCTTGATCTTCGCGGTAACGCCGGTCGCGGTCGCCTTCAATTCCTCGACGCCGGCGCCGGTGAAGATCGTCATGCCCTGCTTCTTGAGCGATTTTTCGAGGAAGGCCGACACATCGGCGTCCTCGACCGGGACGACGCGGTCGAGCATTTCGACCACCGTCACTTGGGCGCCCATGTCGCTGTAGAAGCTCGCGAACTCGATCCCGATCGCGCCCGAACCGATGACGAGCAGCTTCTTGGGCATTTCGGGCGGGACGAGCGCGTGGCGATAGGTCCAGATGCGCTTGCCGTCGGCGGGCGCGAACGGCAGGTCGCGGGCGCGCGCGCCGGTCGCGACGATGATGTTCTTGGCGGTGAGGGTTTCGCTGCCCTTCTCGCCCTTCACCTCGAGCTTGCCCGGCGCCGTCAGCTTGCCCTCGCCCATATGGACGGTGATCTTGTGCTTCTTCATCAGGAAAGCGACGCCCTGGCTCAGTTGCTTGGCGACGCCGCGGCTGCGCTTCACCACCGCGTCGATATCGGCGCTGATCTGCTGCGCGATCAGGCCGTAATCGCCGGCATGCTGCATATAATGATAGATTTCGGCCGAACGCAGCAGCGCCTTGGTCGGGATGCAGCCCCAGTTGAGACAGATGCCGCCCAGATTCTCGCGCTCGACGATCGCCGTCTTGAGCCCGAGCTGCGCCGCACGGATCGCCGCAACATAGCCGCCGGGGCCGGAGCCGAGGACGATGAGATCGTAGTTTTCAGCCATCTCTTATAACAAACCTACAAAAAATCTTGAATCGAGGGGACTTCGGGATCGTGCGCAGCAATCTCGCGTGCATAATTTTCCGCTTCAGAGCGATCACCAGCCTCTTTAGCAGCGTAGAATGCCTGCAGAAGGGCGGGCAATATGCTCACATCGTCAAACTTGTCCCGATTATTTTCGATCTCAAGCGCGGCGAGGAAATAGTCGCCTTTTCCACGTAGCGCGGCGGAACGATTTATATGATCTTGAGCTGACACCTTGATCCCTTTCACGCCACCAGCCCCAGCGGGTTCTCCACTAGTTCCTTGAAGGTCTTCATCAGCAGCGCCCCGTCGGCGCCATCGATCGCGCGGTGGTCGAAGCTGCCGGTCGCCGACATGACGGTCGCGATCGCGAGGGCGTCGTCGACGACATAGGGCCGCTTTTCGCCCGCGCCGATCGCCATGATCATGCCCTGCGGCGGGTTGATCACCGCGGTGAACTGCTTGATCCCCATCATCCCCATGTTCGAGATGCTGGCGGTGCCGCCCTGATATTCGCTGGGCTGGAGCTTGCCCTCCTTGGCCTTCGCCGCAAGTTCGGACATTTCGGTCGAGATTTTCGACATCGATTTGCCGCCGGCATCGGTGATGATCGGGGTGATCAGCCCGCCGGGGATGCTGACCGCGACCGAAATGTCGGCGCGGCTGTACTGGCGCATCACATCGCCGCCGAAGCTGACGTTGCACGCCGGGACGCGTTCGAGCGCGACCGCGAGCGCCTTGATCAGCATGTCGTTGACGCTGAGCTTCACCCCGCGCCCTTCGAGGCTGGCGTTCAGTTCACCGCGCAGCTTGAGCAGCGCGTCGAGGCGGATGTCGACGGTCAGGTAGATGTGCGGTGATTGCTGCATCGATTCCGTCAGGCGGCGCGCGATCGTCTTGCGCATGCCCGACAGCTTGCTGTCCTCGTGCGGGATGCCGAAATCGGGGATTTCGCTGTGCGCGGCAGCAACGGGAGCCGCGGCGACGGGCGCGGCCGACGGGGCCGCAGCGGCCGGAGCCGCGGCGGGAACAGCCGCTGCGCCGGCGGGGGCGCCATCGAGGTCGTCCTTGACGATGCGGCCCCCGGGGCCAGTGCCGGTGATGGTCGACAGGTCGATGCCGCGCTCGGCGGCGAGGCGCTTGGCGAGCGGGCTGGCCTTGATGCGGTCGCCAGCTTTCGTCGTTCCCGCGGAGGCGGGAACCGCTGGCGTGGGAGCTTCACTGCTCGCGGCCCCCGCCTTCGCGGGGGCGACGTCTTTGGTTTCGGCGGATGCGGGTGCTTCCGCTTTCGGCTCAGCCACGGGAGCGGCAGCCGTTGCAGGGGCCGCCTTGGCGCTCGCCGCATCCTCGCCCTCGCCGGTGATCGTCGCGATCACGGTGCCGACCTTCACATTGTCGGTGCCCTCGGCGATCAATATCTGCGCGATTACGCCATCGTCGATGGCTTCATATTCCATCGTCGCCTTGTCGGTCTCGATCTCGGCGAGCAGGTCGCCAGACTTCACCGTATCGCCTTCCTTGACCAGCCATTTGGCAAGCGTGCCCTCCTCCATCGTGGGCGAGAGCGCGGGCATTTTGAGTTCGATCGGCATGGTAAGGCATGTTCCCTGTCAGTCTGGCAGGTTGCCCCTGCCGTTACGGCCTGTACCTCTCCATAAGCGGAGCCGGGGTCAAGGTCCATCGGGTCAAACTTGCCTTTCATACGAATGTGACGCACTCTCCCCTCATAAAAAGCATAGCGGGGGTCGGGGCGATGCGGACTTATCTGGTGGTGATCGACGACAGTCCCGAGGCCAGCCTCGCGCTGCGCTTCGCGGCGCGCCGCGCGGCGCGCACGGGGGGCGGCGTGATGGTGCTGGCGATCATCCCGCCACAGGACTTCGTCGCGTTCGGCGGGGTGCAGGCGACGATCGAGGCCGAGGCGCGCGAACATGCCGAAGCGCTGGTGGCGGCGGCGGCCGACACGGTCGCGCAGGAAGCCAATGTCACGCCGCAGATCATGGTCAAGTCGGGCAAACCCGCCGAGGTCGTGTGCCAGGTGATCGCCGAGAATGACGAGGTCGCTGCGCTGGTGCTGGCGACGGCGGCGAGCGGCGCGCCGGGGCCGCTGGTTGCGCATTTCACCGGACAGGATGCGGGAACGCTCCCCTGTCCGGTGATGCTGGTGCCCGGCGGGATCGATATCAGCCGGCTCGATGCGTTGAGCTAGGCGGTCGCAAGGCGCGGCAGGGCGGCGGCGCCCCTCGCTTCGAAGAAAGCCAGATCGAGCACGACCAGCGCCTGCACCACGACGACCGCGATGCCGAGCCATGTCATCTGGCCGGCGAACACCGCGAGGACGCCGAAGCTCGCGGCGACCCAGCCGATGTTGCCGACCGCGATCAGGTTCGCGAGCCCCTTGCTCGGCGCCTTCTGCGTGGCGACGAACAGCATCAGCAGGGCGCTCGGCAGCCCGATCCATCCCGCGACGGTCACGACTTCGGAGGGGAGGCCGAGAAGTGCCGCAACCGTCGCGGTCGCAAAGACGCCCAGCACGAACAGCCCCGTGCAGGTGATGGCGTCGATGATCAGGACATTCTTGAGATTGAAATAGGACATGACGGGTTCTCCTTTCGAACCCAGCCCAATTATGCCGCGAAACAACGCCAGTCGATTACGCCCGAGGTAATGGAAAAGAGGAAGACCAAGGTATAGCTCCCGCAGCGAAGGAGAAGGACGATGCAGGTTGCACCGCTGGGCGAGCAATTGCGCGAATGGCGTACGCGCCGCCGGATGAGCCAGATGGACCTCGCGCTCGACAGCGAGATTTCGACCCGCCACCTGAGCTTCATCGAGACCGGACGGTCGAAACCGAGCGCCGCGATGCTCGGCCGGATCGCCGATTGCCTCGAAGTGCCGCACCGCGCGCGCAACGCGATGCTGCTCGCGGCGGGTTACGCGCCCGATTATCAGGAGCGCGCGCTCGACAGCGCCGAAATGGCGGGAATGCGTGCGATCGTCGATCATGTGCTGAAAGGGCATGAACCCTATCCGGCGCTCGCGGTCGACCGCCACTGGAACATGGCCGCGGCGAATGATGCGATCGCGATCCTGATCGAGCAGGTGTCCCCTGCCCTGCTCGTCCCGCCGGTCAACGTGCTGCGGATCGCGCTGCATCCCGACGGGCTGGCGCCGCAGATCGTCAATTTCGGCGCGTGGCGCGCGCATATCCTGCACCGGATCGACCTGCAGATCGAGGCCAGCGCCGATGCCGGGCTGATCGCGCTCCGCGAGGAACTGGCGGGTTATGACCGCCAGGCGAACGACAATGACGGCGGCCCGGTGAGCGGCATCGCGGTGCCGCTGATCCTCGACACGATCGCGGGACGGATAGCGTTCGTGTCGACGGTGACGATCTTCGGGACGCCGGTCGATATCACGCTGTCGGAACTGGCGATCGAGGCGTTCTTTCCAGCGGATGCGGAGAGTGCGGGGTTGTTGCAGCGGTTGGCGGGGAGATGAAGACGCGTTTGTTGTTCAAAATGCCCAACGCCGCCGCGCCTGCCTAACGCGAGCCCAGAGCACAAAAGACAAAAAAGGCACCCAAAAATAGAATGCGCTAGAGTTCCTCGTGAAGCCTACTACGATCATGAGAAGAAGAAATATCGTCAGTGCCATATCGGCCAGAAGCTGGAGCATCTCCAGAATCTTCTCTTTTGTCGTCATCGCCCGATAACGAATGCGTAGGCGACTACCCCGCTCAAGTCCCATGTGCACGCCCCTGCCCGTTCGCGTTCGCCAAGCCATGGCAGGAGAAAAGCTCCTGCCCATTGTCGGCGTTCAGCGCCGCCGCCCCTTATGCTTGATATTCGCCGGGCGTCCGCGCTTGCCGACGACATGCTTGCCCGCCTTATCCTTCAACCCGTCGCGGCGCGGTGGGCGGCCCCGGAAACCGCCCTCGGGCGCGTCGGGCAGTTCGAAACGCAGCGCGCCGCTGACCGGATTGGCATCGACCAGCCGCAGATCGAGCCGCTGGCCGGTGGTGAAGCTCACCCGCCCATGTTCGCTGTCCAGGCTGCGCGCCGCCTCGTCGTAGAAGAAGCGCTCGCTGCCCAATGTCGACACCGGCACCAGCCCGTCGCCGCCGAGTCCGTCGACCGTCGCGAAGAAGCCGAAGGGCTGCACCCCGGTGATCCGCGCCTGGACGATCTCACCCTTCCGGCTCGACAGATAGGCCGCGACATAGCGGTCGATCGTCTCGCGTTCGGCCTCCATCGCGCGGCGTTCGAGCGCGCTGATCGCCTCGCCGATGCGCGACAATCCCTTAGCGTCGGCCTCGCCGAGTCCGGTGCGCTCGGGCAGGCCCTTGGGTTTGCCCGGCACTTCGAGCTTGTAGCTGTCGACCAGCGCGCGGTGGACGATCAGATCGGCGTAACGCCGGATCGGCGAGGTGAAATGCGCGTAGCTGCCGAGCGCGAGGCCGAAGTGGCCGGCGTTGGCGGGGCCATAATAGGCCTGCGTCTGGCTGCGCAGGATCGCCTGCATGATCTCGGGCAGCCGGTCGTCCTCGGAGAAACCGTCGATCAGGCGGTTGAACACCGCGGGGGTGATCACCTGCCCCAGCGCGAAACTCTGTTCGAAGGTTTCGAGATAATCCTTGAGGCTGACGAGCTTTTCGCGGCTCGGCGGCTCGTGGATGCGGTACATCACCGGCGATTTCTTCGCCTCGAGCGCCTTCGCCGCCGCGACATTGGCGGCGATCATATAATCCTCGATCAACCGCATCGAATCGAGCCGGTCGCGGACGCGGATTTCGGCGATCCCACCCTTTTCGTCGAGGATCACCTGGCGTTCGGGCAGGTCGAGGTCGAGCGGCGCGCGGGCGGCGCGCGCGGCCGCCAGCAATGTCCAGCAGGCCCAGAGATTCCGCAGCCCCGGCAGCACGTCGGCGTCCCAATCGTCCCGCGCCGTATCGGCATCATAGGCCGTCTGCGCATGTTCATAGGCGATGTTCGCGCGCAGCCGCACCAGCGCGCGGGTGAAGCGCCATGACGTCACCTTGCCATGTTTGTCGATGACGAGATGGCACGCCATCGCCGCACGATCCTGCCCGGCTTTCAGCGAGCACACGCCCGCCGACAGCGTTTCGGGCAGCATCGGCACGACCTGGTCGGGGAAATAGACGCTGTTGCCGCGCCGCCGCGCCTCGCGGTCGAGCGCGCCGTCGGGGCGGACATAGAAGCTGACATCGGCAATCGCGACGATCGCGCGCCAGCCGCCCTTGTTGGTCGCATCCTCGTCGGGCGCCGCCCAGACGGCGTCGTCATGGTCGCGCGCGTCGATCGGGTCGATCGCGACGATCGGCAGGTCGCGCAGATCCTCGCGCCCGTCGGGGGTTAGCGGCAGCTTGGCCGCGATTTCGGCCTCGGCGAGGGTTTCCGTGCCGAAGACATGCGGGATTTCGTGGCGCGCGATCGCGATCATGCTCAGCGCGCGCGGCGCGAACGGATCGCCGAGGCGCTCGACGACTTTCGCCTTGATCGCCGGTCCGCGGCCGCTCAGTTCGGCGCGCACCAGATCGCCGACATTGGCATCACCCTTGTCGGCAACCGCGAAGTCGTAGCGCGCGCGCTTGTCGGCGGGGCGCAGCCACAGGATCGGCTTGCCGCCGGGTCCCATATCCTCGACGAGAACGCCGATCACAGTCTCGCCGCCCGTCTGCAATTTCTTCATCGGGTGCGCGACATGGCCGCTGCCGCGTTCCTCGGTGCGCGCGAGGATGCGGTCGCCGACGCCGAGCGCGCCCTTGCGCCCCTGCTCCATCACGCGCAGCCGCGGTGTGGGACCGGCGGCTTCCCAATGTTCGGGGACGGCCCAGACGGTGCTGCCGTCGATCGCGACGACGCGCAGCACGGTAACGCGCGGCAGCCCGCCGTGCTTGTGGAACGAACGCCCCGCCGCGAGATCGACGAGCCCCTCGTCGGTCATATCCTTGAGCAGCGCCTTCAGCGCGATCTTGTCGGCGCCGTGCAGCGCGAAATGCTTGGCGATCTCGCGCTTGCCGACCGGACCGCTGCTCGTTTCGATGAAACGGAGGATCTGGTCGGGCTTGGGCAACCCCGCGGGCCGTTGCGCTTTTGCCAATTAATAGGTCCGTCCTATCAGCACGCGTTCGACCGCGGGTTCGCCGGTGAAGAAGCAGGCGCCGTCGGCGGGTGCGGCGTCGAGCGGGGTGTTGCGCATCGTCAGCTTGAGCGCCTTCAACTGCTCGACGATCTTGTCGAGCGCGACGCCGGTCGGGCGCGACCATTGGACTTCGGCCCAGCCGACAAATTTGTCGTCGCCGGCAAAATGCGCTTTCAGATCCGCCACATCACGGCGGATATTGTCGTCGAGCCGCGCCTTGGCCTCGGCGTAGAGGCTTGCCTGGATCTCCTCAAGCATCGCGACCGCGCCGGCGGCGAACGCGTCCCTGCCGACGAACGCCGTGTTCAGCTTGCCGTCGTCCTTGTACAGCCGGTCGCGGCGGATCACCGCGACATTGCCGCCCGCCATGTCGCGCGGACCGATTTCGACGATGATCGGCGCACCCTTCTTGACCCAGCCCCAGCGCTTGGTCTGCGCCTTGGCGCCGCCGGTGTCGAGCAGCACGCGCACGGGTTCGCGGAAGGCGTCGAGCGCCTTGAGGCTCGCCTCGATGCCGCGGCAATAATCGAGGATCGCGGCGTCTTCCTCATTGTCGCGCAGCATCGGCACGATGACGATCTGGTGCGGCGCGATGCGCGGCGGGCAGCGCAGGCCGTCATCGTCGCCATGCGTCATGATGACGCCGCCGATCATCCGCGTCGACGTGCCCCAGCTCGTCGTGTGGCACAGGCTGTGGCCGCCATCCTTGTCCTGATAACGGATACCCGCAGCTTCGGCGAAACCGGTGCCCAGATAATGCGAGGTGCCAGCCTGCAACGCCTTGCCGTCCTGCATCATCGCCTCGATCGAATAGGTCGCGACGGCGCCCGGGAAGCGCTCATTCTCCGGCTTTTCGCCCGCGACGACGGGCATCGCCAGCACATCCTCGGCGAAGGCGCGGTACATTTCGAGCGCGCGCAGCGTCTCGGCCATCGCGTCGGCCTTGTCGGCGTGCGCGGTATGGCCTTCCTGCCACAGGAATTCGCTGGTGCGCAGGAACATGCGCGTGCGCATTTCCCAGCGCACGACATTGGCCCATTGGTTGACCTTGAGCGGCAGATCGCGCCAGCTCTGCACCCAGCGGCTCATCGCCGCGCCGATCACCGTCTCCGAGGTCGGGCGGACGATCAGCGGCTCTTCGAGCTTCGCTTCGGGATCGGGGACCAGCTTGCCCTTGTCGTTGGCGATCAGGCGATGGTGGGTGACGACCGCCATTTCTTTCGCAAAACCATCGACATGGTCGGCTTCCTTTTCAAAGAAGCTCAAGGGAATGAACAAGGGGAAATAGCAATTCTGGACCCCGGCATCCTTGATGCGGGCGTCCATCACAGTCTGGATGCGTTCCCACATGCCATAACCCCACGGCTTGATGACCATACAGCCGCGGACGCCCGATTCCTCGGCAAGATCGGCTTCGGCAATGACATCCTGATACCAGGCCGCAAAGTCGGCCTGCCGGGTTACGCTGAGCGCATGTTTGACCATGATATTCGTTTTTTCCGTCGCTGAGGGCGGGAGAAGCCCTGCTTATTTCTTCTTGGCGAGTTCGGCCTTGAGCTCTGCCACTTCAGCCTTGAGCGCCGCGATTTCGGCGTCCTTGGCCTTGCTGCCCCCCGCGCCTGGGATGAAGGCGCCCGCCGCCTGTTGGAACATCTCCATGTTGCGACGCGTCAGTTCGGCGAGTGGGTTAGCACCAAGCGCGCCTTCGAGCGCCGAGCGCACGTCCTGCTGGTTCTTGCGGAACGCGGTCATCGAGGCTTCGAGATATTGTGGCACCATCGACTGCATCTTGTCGCCGTACATGCCGATCAGGTGTCGCAGGAAATTGACCGGCAACAGCGTCTCGCCGCGCGTTTCCTCGTCCATGATGATTTGCGTGAGCACATTGTGCGTGATGTCGTCGCCGCTCTTGGCATCGAGGACGCGGAATTCGCGGCCGTCGCGCACCATCGTGCCGAGATCTTCGAGCGTGATATAGCAGCTGCGTTCGGTGTCATAGAGGCGCCGGTTCGCATATTTCTTGATGATGACCGTGTCGCCATCGGCGGACGCCTTGGACTTCGCCATGGTGATGCTGCTCCCTGATCCGGTGGCAAAGGCGACCCCGCCGCTCCGGGCTTTTGAATAGTGAGTTACGGGCATTAGCACCAATCTATGATGCATCGCAACATGAGGCGGCGCGGCGGCGGCGATTCGCTTTAGCGCCGTCGCGACACTGTCTTAATCCGCCGGATCGCTTTCCCTCGAACGACAAGGCCGGATAGGCCGGGTCCGCCCCCGCGCCGCAGCTAAAGCAACATAGTTTCAACGGAAACTGCCATAGCGACATAATTATCGCGCCAAGGCACCAAGGCCGACCACTTCATGTCGCACTGCAACAAGCTTATTATTTGACGGTTTTTCGGCGCGGGCCTTGGTCACTGTTGCGAAAATGACACAATGTCATACCGATGCGGCGAAGCGGTCATAAATTTTTCCCCAAGGGCTTGTGTGCTTTCCGTTTTCCGGCTTTCTAGCTGTCAATCCGTTCATCTCTATTTTTGAACGGGCAACCGGGGAGTTACCAAATGAACAAGTCGCACCTGCTTATGGGTGCTGCTGCCTTTGCAGTAGCAATGTCCGTGAGCCAGCCTGTCCTCGCACAGAGCACCGCGGATTGCGTCGACGCCAACGAGAATGGCGTTTGCGATTCGGATGAGAACAAAGAACGCGCCATCGTCGTCACCGGCTCGCGCATTGCCCGCCCGACGCTCGAATCGTCGGTTCCGCTGACCTCGGTCGACGTCGGCGAACTGACCGACACCGGCGATGTCTCGCTGGGCGACGCGCTGAACGACCTTCCGTCGCTGCGCTCGACCTTCAGCCAGGGCAACTCGACCCGCTTCATCGGCACCGCCGGCCTGAACGTCCTCGATCTTCGTGGCCTCGGCACCGCCCGTACGCTGGTGCTGGTCAACGGCAAACGCCACATCACCGCGCTGCCGGGCGACTATCTGGTCGACGTCAACACCATCCCTGTCGACCTGCTCGAGCGCGTCGACATCGTGACCGGCGGCAATTCGGCGATCTACGGCTCGGACGCCGTCGCCGGCGTCGTCAACTTCATCACCAAGCGCAACTTCGACGGCATCAACCTGCGCGCGCAGGGCGGCATCTCGTCGCGCGGCGATCGCGGCAACCTGTTCGTCAGCGGCACATGGGGCAAGAATTTCGCCGATGGCCGCGGCAACATCGCGGTTTCGGCTGAATATGCGAAGGCCGAGCCGCTGTATTTCAGCGACCGCGACAGCCTGACCGGTGCCTATTCGGGCCGCTGCCAGTACCAGCTGACCGACGCCACCACCGGCGAGCCCGCAGCGGGCGACGGCATCCCCGACAACACCTTCCTGTGCGGCATCAAGAACGCATCGATCAGCGATGGCGGCACCATCGGCGCACTCGACGCGGCAAGCAGCGCCCGCCGTCGCTATCTGCGCTTCGCGCCGAACGGGGACCTGTTTATCGACACGCCCGACCAGAGTTTCTCGTCGGTCGGTTCGGGCAACCAGCAGGGCGGCTTCGGTTCAACACTGCGCAACACCGGTCAACTCGCGGCGGGTCTCGAACGCTATGCCGTCAACCTGCTCGCCCACTACGACGTCAGCGATGCGTTCCGTCCCTTCATCGAAGCGAAATATGTCCATGTAAATGCGGTTCAGGAAGGTCAGCCGAGCTTCTTCCAGGGCAGCATTCCCGGCTTCTTCGGCGGCGGCACCAACTTGCGTTGCGACAACCCGTTCCTGACGACGCAGGCTTTCCAGACTCTCGCTGGCTTCGGGGTCTGCAACGCAACGCCTAGCTCGCGCGCGTTCGCCATCTCGCGTTTCAACACCGACTTCGGCGGCCGCGGCGAATATCACACGCGTGAGACCTATCGCGTTGTCGGTGGTGTTGAAGGCACGTTCAACGACGACTGGAACTACGAAGTATCGCTGAACTACGGTCGTCTCGATACGCGCATGAAGTCGCTCAACAACCTGAAGCTGTTCGATCTCGACGGCAACCCGGATGGCTTCCTGCTCGCACTCGACGCGACCCGCAATGCTGCCGGCCAGATCGTCTGCCGCGTCAACGCCGTGACCGTGACGCGTCCGGACTGTGTGCCCATCAACGTCTTCGGCGTCGGGGCGCCCAGCCAGGCTGCGCTGGACTTCATCAACACGACGGCGCTCAGGAAAGAACGCGCCGAGCAGTTCGTGGCGGGTGCCAGCATCAATGGTGACCTGTCGCAACTGTTCGAACTGCCGGGCGGCCCGATCGGTTTCGCACTCGGCGCCGAATATCGCGAAGAAACAGCCTCGTCGTCGTATGACGAACTGACTGCCAGCGGCGGCACTTTCCTGAACGCGATCCTTCCGTTCGATCCGCCGAAGCTGACGGTCAAGGAGCTGTTTGGCGAAGTTAATCTTCCGCTGCTCGCCAATATGCCGTTCGCCGAGGAACTGTCGCTCGGTGCTGCGGCCCGCGTGTCGGATTACAATTCGTCGGCCGGGACGGTCTGGGCATGGAACGTTCAGGCTCTCTACGCTCCGATCCCGGACGTCCGGTTCCGTGCGGCCTATGCGAAGTCGGTCCGCGCTCCGACACAGAGCGATCTCTTTTCGCCCCAGTCGCAGAACTTCGCGCAGGTCGGTGACCCCTGCGACAGCCTGAACATCGCCAACAACCCCAACCGCGCGGCCAACTGCGCTGCGGCGGGTGTTCCGACGACGGCCAATCAGGCTGTGGTCGACGCCTGCGAAGGCACCGCTTCGGCTCCGGTTCTTGGCGGGCCTTGGGTAAACTGCCTTGCACGTTCGTTCAGCACCAGCTTTACCTCAGGCGGCAACTCGGCGCTCCAGGTTGAAAAGGGCCGCAGCCTCACCGTCGGCGCGGTGTTCGAACCCAGCTTCCTGCCGGGCTTCAACTTCACCGTCGACTACTACCGGATCAAGGTTGATAGCCTGATTGCGGCGCCGAGCCTCGCAAACCTGCTGTCGCTCTGCTTCGACGATGCCTCGCCCTATGCGTCGAACCCCTTCTGTTCGTCGACGGCAACCGACCCGACGGGTCTGTATCCGCGTGACGCGGCGACGGGTCTGTTCGCGGACTTCGCAGCGCAGGTTGGCGGCGTGAACTTCGCGGCTCAGAAGACCGAAGGCGTCGATTTCGACGTCCAGTATCGCCGGACGTTCGACAACGGTCATCGCGTCTCGTTCCGTGGGATCGCGACCTATCTGATCCGTCTCGACAACTACACCAACATTCTGAACCCGATCGTTCCGAACCGTCAGATGAGCGAACTTGGCGATCCGCGTTTTTCGGCCAATGCCAGCATCAACTACGACTTCGGCGAACTGGATGTCAGCTGGTCGGTTCGTTACATCGGCAAGCAGACCATCGGGACTTGGGAAGCGCAGAACTCGTATCAGGGCGCGTGTCCGAACAGCGGGGCGATCCCCGGTGGCGGCACTTGCACCCCCGGCACGGTCGTTACTCTACCCCCGCTCGACGCCGACCAGTTCCCGCGGGTCTACTATCCGGACGCGTTCTACCACAATTTCCGTGCCAACATGGAAATCGACAAGAAGTTCAACTTCTACGTCGGCATGGACAATGTGTTCGACAAGAAGCCCCCGCTCGGCCTGCTCGGCACTGCCGGTGGCGATCCGTACGACACGTTCGGCCGCTACTTCTATGCGGGTATCCGCGCCAACTGGTAATCCAGTCGGCACGGGCCGCGGAAACGGGCCGCCTTCCTTCGGGAAGGCGGCCTTTTTCTTTGCCTGCGATCGAATGGAGCGGCCGGGCGACGACGCCTCCGAGCGGGTCTCAGCCCCAGATGCGCTCGAACCGGCGGCCGAGTCCGGTCAGCAATTCATATTGCGACAGGCCGGTCGCCGCCGCGGTGACCGGCAGGTCGTAATCGATCGCCAGCCAGTCGCCCTCGCCGATCGCGCCGGCAGCGCCGGCGTCGAAGGCGGTCAAGTCCATCGACACCCGCCCCACGAGCGGCAGGGCATGGCCGTTCCACGTCGCACCGCCGCTGCCCGCGTGGCAGCGCAGATAGCCGTCGGCATAGCCGAGATTGGCGACCGCGATGCAGGCCTCACGCGGCGCGGTCCAGGCTGCACCATAACCGACCGTCTCGCCGGCGCGCACGTCGCGCACCTGCAGGACGCGCGCCTCGGGAAAGACGACCTGGCGGATATGGCCAGCCGCCTCGATCCGCGGCGTACCGCCGTAGAGCGCGAGGCCGGGGCGCGTGAGGTCGAACGCGTAATCTGCACCGAGGCTGATGCCCGCGCTGTTCGCCAGGCTGTAGCGGCGGGCGGGTATCGCATCGCGAAGTGCGCGAAACGCAGCGAGCTGGCGCGCATTCTGGCCGCTGTCCTCATCCGCCGACGCCAGATGGCTGAGCAGGGTTTCGATCACCAGCCCGTCGAGCACGCCGCCGACCGCTTCTTCGATCCGCAGCCCGAGCCGGCTCATCCCGGTATCGACCATCACGTCGCACGGCCGCCCGTCCCCGGTCGCGCGCCAGCGCGCAACCTGTTCGACGCTGTTCAGCACCGGACGCACCGGCAGGGTGCCCGCCGCGACCATGTCGGCCTCCCCGACCCCGTGCAGCACCGACAGCGACACCCCGGCGGGCAGCGGCATCAATGCCGCCGCCTCGGCCCAGGTCGCAACGAAGAAGTCGCGGCAGCCCGCGGCGGCGAGGTGCCGCATCACGTCGCGCGCGCCCAGCCCGTACCCATTGGCCTTGATCGCCGCGCCGCATACCGCACCGCCGCTTTGCGCAGCGAGCCAGCGCCAGTTGGCAACGAGCGCCCCGGCATCGAGGCGGAGGCGGAGCGGCGGGGCGATGTCGATCATCCTCTCGCCCCTAGCCGCGATTGGCGGCAGCGCCAATGGCTGTTCAGGCGACCGGCCCCGGTGACGGCGCGACCTTGTCCCACTGCCCCTCGACCGGGTCCTTGAGCATGAACGCCGCGACGAGGAATGCCACCAGCACCACGCCCCAGGTGTACCACAGCCCGGCATAGGCATCGCCGGTCTTGGCGATGATGAAGCTCGCGATCAGCGGCAGGAAACCGCCGAAATAGCCGGTCCCCAGATGATAGGGGATCGACAGCGACGAATAGCGGACGTGCGGCGGGAACATTTCGGAGAGCAGCGCCGCGACCGGGCCATAGGTGAAGCCCGACAGCGCGCTGAGACCGAGCAGCGCGACCAGGATCACCGCGATGCCGAGCGGGCCGGGGATCTGCTTTTCGAAATCATAACCCATCGCCTCGAGCGCGGGTTTCAGCACCGCCGGGTCTTCGCCCGCGACCTCGCGCCCGCCGATGTGAACCTTGACGGTGTCGAAGGCGTTGTCGCTGCTGACCACTTTGTACGGCACGCCGAGCTTGGTGAGTTCGCCGAGCGTCTTGCCGCACGCGGTCGCCTGTTTCGATGCGAAGGGGTCGAAGCTGCACTGCGAGCCGGTGACCACCACCGGCGCCTTTTCGGCCGCGGCGGTCAGCGCGGGATTGCCGACGCTGCCCATCAGCCAGAACAAGGGGAAGAGCAGCACCAGCGTCGCGGCATAGCCCCAGACGATCGGCTTCTTGCGCCCGATGCGGTCGGAGAGATGCCCCGCCCACAGGAAAAAGCCCATGCCGAGCGCGGCGGCGAACCCGACGATGATCTCGGCGGCGGTGTCCTCGACCTTCATCGGGCCTTTCAGGAAGGCGAGGCCCGAGAACATCGCGGTGTACCAGATCACCGTCAGACCGGCGGCGATGCCGAACAGCGCGATGAAGATACGGCGCGGGTTGCCCGGAAAGGTGAAGCTCTCCTTGAGCGGGTTCTTCGCCAGTTCGCCCTCGGCCTTCATCGCCTGGAACACCGGGCTTTCGGATAGCTTGAGCCGCATCCACAAAGAGATGGCGAGCAGGATCAGCGACAGCAGGAACGGCACGCGCCACCCCCAGCTTTCCCACACCGCATCGGACATCAGCACCTTGCACCCGAGCACGACGATCAGGCTGAGCACGAAGCCGCCGACGACGCTCGCCTGGATGAAGCTGGTATAGAAGCCGCGCCGTTCGAGCGGCGAATGTTCGGCCACATACACGGCGGCACCGCCATATTCGCCGCCGAGCGCCAGCCCCTGGAGTACGCGCAGCAGGATGACGATGATCGGCGCCGCGATGCCGATCGTCGCCGCCGACGGGATCATGCCGACCCCCGCCGTCGCGATGCCCATCAGGGTGACGGTGACGAGGAAGGTATATTTGCGCCCCAGCCGGTCGCCGAGAAAGCCGAACAGCACCGCGCCCAGCGGGCGAAACCCGAAACCGACCGCGAAGCCGGCCCAGACGAGCAGGATTTCAAGCGTCGCATTGTCGCTGGGGAAAAAGGCCTTGCCGATGATCGCCGCGAGCGTGCCGTATATGAAGAAATCATACCATTCGAAGATCGTCCCCGCCGACGAGGCGGCGATGACCATGCGGATATCCTTCTTGGTCGGCGTATAGGCTGCGCCATGGCTGGCGACAGCGGCTGCGTCGGTCATATGCTCTCCCTTTGGCCTCTCGGGCCTTTCCCCTTCCCGTTCGCATCGAGCCCTTCGACTGCCTTGCAGGCGCTCAGAGTAAACCAAGCTCGAGATGCCCCGAAGGCACGCACGACAACGCGTGTCTCGACTTCGCTCGACACAAACGGATTGAGGTTTGTGTAGCTGTCCGGTCGCGCCGCGCAAGCCTTCTTGGCGTAGCGTCAAACCGGTGGCAGACTGCGCCGCATGACCCAGTTCATCGACCTTTCGATCCCGATCACCAACGACGTCGTCTCCGACCCCCCGGTGATGCGCCCGCAGATCACCTACATGACCCATGAAAACACGTGGCAGCAGATCGCGATGTTCTTCCCGGGACTGACGCAGGACGACCTGCCCGATGGCGAAGGCTGGGCGGTCGAGAGCCTGACATTGAGCACGCACAACGGCACGCATATGGACGCGCCCTGGCATTTCCACTCGACCACCGACCGCGGCGCCACGCCGGCGCCGAGCATCGACGAGGCGCCGCTCGACCTGTTTTTCCGCCCCGGGGTGAAGCTCGACTTTTCGGACCGCCCCGCGGGCCATGTCGTGAGCGCCGCCGAGGTCGAAGCCGAACTGACGCGCATCGGGCATAGCCTTCAGCCCTTCGACATCGTGCTCGTCCAGTCGGGCGCCATCTATGGCACCGACAATTTCACCGACCAGGGCTGCGGCATGGGCGAGGAAGCGACGCTCTACCTGACCGAACGCGGCGTACAGGTCGTCGGCACCGACGCGTGGAGCTGGGACGCGCCGTTCAGCCACACCGCAAGGCGCTGGGCCGAAACGCGCGACCCGAAGATCATCTGGGAGGGTCACAAGGCGGGGCGCATCCAGCCCTATTACCAGATCGAGAAACTCACCAACCTCGCAGCGCTGCCGCCGACCGGCTGGACGCTGAGCTGCTTCCCGGTGAAGATCGAACGCGCCAGCGCGGGGTGGATAAGGGCGGTGGCGTTGGTGGAAAGCTGAGCCGCGTTTAACCGTCGCCAGCATCCACAAGGTCCAACCGCCCAACGCCAGCAACGTCCCGAAGGTCGCGACGACGCCGATCTGGCGCGGGATCGGTGCCTTGCCCGGCTCAATCTTCGCATAAAGCCCCGCGATATGCGCGACGCGGCCGATCAGGAAGATCGCGCCGATGACCATCAGCGCCATATGATTGGCGCGCGCACTTTCGAGCAGGCCGAGCAGGATGATTGTGATCGGCGCATATTCGGCGAGATTACCGTGGCTGCGGCTCGCGCTGATCAGCTTCGCGTCGCCATGATCGCCAAAGGCGGCCTGTACGCGCAGCCGCTGGCGCACCGTGTCGATCGCGGTCGCGAGCAAAAGCAGCGCGCAGACGGCGGCCACAAAGGCGGTTACCGGTAAAGTCATAGGTCGCTCCCCCCAGCTTCCTCGTTCGCCGTCATTGCGAGCGTAGCGAAGCAATCCAGAGCGGTTTACGCTACTCTGGATTGCTTCGCTACGCTCGCAATGACGGTATTTCGGGTAGCGCGATCAGAACAATCGCGACCCGTTCGGCACCACCCGATCCGGCGCGAACAGGATCACCGCGCCTTCCTCGTCGGCAAAGCCGAGCGTCAGCACTTCGGACATGAACTTGCCGATCTGGCGCGGCGGGAAGTTCACCACCGCGGCGACCTGCCGCCCGACCAATTCGTCCAGCGCGTAACGGTCGACGATCTGCGCGCTGCTTTTCTTCACGCCGATCGCGGGACCGAAGTCGATCTTCAGCTTGAAGGCGGGTTTGCGCGCTTCGGGAAAGGGTTCGGCCTCGACGATCGTGCCGATGCGGATATCGACCTTCAGGAAATCGTCGAAGGTGATCGAGGGGGCGGCGGGCGTGTGGTTGTCGTGATTCAGGTGCATTGTCCAATTCCGTCATTGCGAGCGAAGCGAAGCAATCCAGGGCGGTTTGCGCCCACTGTGGATTGCTTCGTCGCTTCGCTCCTCGCAATGACGAAATGCGGGAGCGCTATTCCATCTCCAAAATCACCGCGTCGACGGCCAGGCTGTCGCCCTGCGCCGCGTTGACGGTTTTCACCGTGCCGGTCTTTTCGGCGCGCAGGATGTTCTCCATCTTCATCGCTTCGACCGTCGCGAGCGGCTGGCCGGCTTCGACCTTGTCGCCCGCGCCGACATGCAGCGCGACGAGCAGGCCGGGCATCGGGCAGATCAGGAACTTCGACAGGTCGGGCGGCACCTTTTCGATCATATGCGCGGTCAGCGGCGCGATGTGCCAGGGCAGGACGCGGACATTGTGGATGCGCCCGCGCGTCGTCATGCGCCAGCCGGTGCGCGTCTTCGCGACCTTCACCGCCAGTTCGCTGTCGTCGATATCGGCGACGACGAGCTTGTCGCCCGGCGTATATTCGAGCGCGATATCGACCTTGTCGCCGTCGACCTTGATGTGTTTTTCGCCGACCTTGACCTTGTGCGGGGTGCCGTCGATCGTCACCTGCCATTTGGCCGGCGGGTTCAGCCGGTCGCCGAGCTGGCCGTCGGTGCGCCGCGCGCGGTCGGCCTCGGCGCTGGCCATAAAGCCCGCGATCGCCGCCAGCGCGCGCGTCACATCGGCGTCGGTGTCGGCGCCGTGGAAGCCTTCGGGATATTCCTCTGCGATGAAGCCGGTGGTCAGCTCGCCCGAGCGGAAACGCGGATGCTGCATGATCGCCGACAGGAAGTCGATATTGTGGCCGAGCCCTTCGAGTTCGAAACGGTCGAGCGCCGCGACCTGCAGGTCGGCGGCCTCGTCGCGCGTCTTGCCCCAGGTGATCAGCTTGGCGATCATCGGGTCGTAGAAGATCGACACCTCGCCGCCTTCCTCGACCCCTGCATCGACGCGCACGCCGTCCTCGCCGCGCTCGTCGCCTTCCCACGCCGGAACCGGGGTGCGATAGCGCACGAGCCGCCCGGTCGAGGGCAGGAAGCCGCGATAGGGATCCTCGGCGTAGACGCGGTTCTCGATCGCCCAGCCGTCGAGCTTGACGTCTTCCTGTTTCAGGTCGAGCTTTTCTCCGTAAGCAACGCGGATCATCTGCTCGACCAGGTCGATGCCGGTGATCGCCTCGGTCACTGGATGCTCGACCTGAAGCCGCGTGTTCATTTCGAGGAAATAGAAGCTCTCGCCCGTCGGGTCGGCGCCGCTAACGATCAGTTCGACCGTGCCCGCGCTATAATAGCCGACCGCCTTGGCGAGCGCGACGCACTGCTCGCCCATCGCTTTGCGCATTTTGGGCGTGACGAAGGGCGACGGCGCTTCCTCGACGACCTTCTGGTGGCGGCGCTGGATGCTGCACTCGCGCTCGTTGAGGTAGAGCGTGTTGCCATGCTGGTCGCCCAGGATCTGGATTTCGATGTGGCGCGGGTTGAGGATGAACTTCTCGATGAAGACGCGGTCGTCGCCGAAGCTGTTGAGCCCTTCGCGCTTGGTCGCCTCAAACCCTTCGCGGACGTCCTTTTCGTCATAGGCGAGGCGCATGCCCTTGCCGCCGCCGCCCGCCGACGCCTTCATCATCACCGGATAGCCGATTTCGTTCGCGATGCGCACCGCATGCTCGGTGTCGTCGATCTCGCCGACGAAGCCGGGGACCACATTTACCCCTGCCGCCAGCGCCAGCTTCTTCGACTCGATCTTGTCGCCCATCGCGGCGATCGCATTCACCGGCGGGCCGACAAAGGCGATACCCTCCTTCGCCAGCGCCTCGGCAAAGCTGGTGCGTTCGGACAGGAAGCCATAGCCCGGATGCACCGCCTCGGCGCCGGTTTGCTTGCACGCGGCGATGATCTTGTCGGCGATCAGATAGGATTCGGACGCGGGCGAGGCGCCGATATGCACCGCTTCATCGGCCATCTGCACGAAGGGCGCGCGCGCGTCGGCGTCCGAATAGACGGCGACGGTGGCGATGCCCATGCGGCGTGCGGTCTTGATGACGCGGCAGGCGATTTCACCGCGGTTGGCGATCAGGATTTTCTTGAACATCTCTAGCTATTGCCTTCCATAAGTCTTGCGACGCTTTCTAGCTCTTCGGTTCGAGCCCGACTCAAGCGATCCTTGCATTGGGCAATCAGTGCCCGCGTTCCCGTTCCGCCGCGGGCTATCCTGCCTTCGAACAAACATTGTTGGTCGAGATATTTGATCCAGTCCGTCTGCGATTCCTGCAACGGGCTAGAAAGCCAATCCCTCGCATCGCCGCCGTAACTTTCTTGCAAGTCGGACGTGTCTGCGACCCGTCGTGCGTGGGCGTAAGCGGCATCGACCTCCGCTCGCGCACCGTCGGCTCGCTCCTGCCAACATGACGTATAATCGAGGTTGGATTCGAGTCCGGAGCATGGACGGGCTTCAGTGGAGGCCGGTTGAGCGGCAGCAGCCAAGAGCAGCATCAACGACATCAGCATCATTCGCCCTCTCCCGTCCGCACGAAATGCACATAGTCGTAGGCGTCGATGAAGCCGTCGGCGGCGTCATCGGGATCGGCCTCGTCATGCTCCAGATAGAAGCGGCCCGTATCGCCATCCTTCACATAATAATTCGGAAAGCCGCAGTTGATCTCGGCCGCGAAGGAGGTGCGATAGCGCTCGACCAGCTTGCCGCGCCGCGTTTCGATATAGCCGGTCTTGCGATAGCCGCTGGCGTCGTCCGCATCTTCTGCGAGAAGATGCCAGGTGCCGGTCACCACCTTGTCGCTGTTCTTGCGCAGCCAGTCCTGCTCGCGCTTCCGTTCCAGCGCCTCGCCCGCCGGCGTTTGTTGCCAGCATGCGAGCGCCGGTTCGGCGGAAAGCAACAGGAGCGTTGCGCTGCAGACGGTAGCCCGGATCATTCGCCCGTCTCCTCCGCCGCCGGTTCGCTGCGATAGATTTTCGACACCTGCCGCGCCCACAGGATGATCAGCGCCAGCGCGCCGATCCACAGCAGATTCTCGGCCCACAGGGGCGCCCCCGTGCCGCCCTCGGACCCCATCCGCACCCCCTGCATCCGGTTCGCGCTGTAGCCGCACGCGCAGGACGCGGGCAGCAACAGCACCGAGATCAAAAGAAGGAGGAGCGGCTTTCGGGTCATTGGCCCTGCCCCTCGGGATAACCGATCACCTTGCCCTCGACGTAGCGCCCGGTCCAGTCGACGAGTTCGTAGCGTCCGTCCTTGCCGGACCGGCGCGATAGATAGAAGACGCCCTCGGCCTCCCCTTGCGGCAGGACGTAGATCAGGCACTGAACCCAGACGTCCATATACTCGTAGGAAACCGGATAGCTTTTCCCGTTCGCGCGCGTGACGCTGCCGCGGACGATCTGGCGTTCGAGGTGATTGGCTTCGGAAATATCCTCGATCCGAAAGCTGCCGGTGACCTGGCGCAGGTCGTCGCGTCCGGCGATGCGCTCGGCGGCAGTCGGCGCGGGCCGCCCGCTGACCGAACAAGCCGCCGCGTCGACCGAGACCAGCGCCGCAGCCGTGCCCAACGCCAGCATCGAGGCGCGCGCCAAATTCACTCCGCGGCTTCCGTCAGAATATCCCGGCGCATCGGCTCTTCGCTCACCATCGGCACGATGCCCAGCTTCGCGAACAGCGCCGCGTCCTTGCTGTCCCCCGCATTCGCCGTGGTCAGCAATTTGTCGCCGGTGAAGATGCTGTTCGCACCCGCCATGAAGCAGAGCGCTTGCGTCGCTTCCGACATGCTCTCGCGCCCCGCCGACAGGCGGACCATGCTCAGCGGCATCGCGATGCGCGCGACCGCGACGGTGCGGACGAACTCGATCTCGTCGATCTGCGCCAGCGGGGTGTCGGCGAGCATGTCGCCGAGCACGGTGCCCTTCACCGGCACCAGCGCGTTGACCGGCACGCTTTCGGGATGGCGCGGCAAGGTCGCGAGCGCGTGGATGAAGCCGACGCGGTCGGCGCGCGTCTCGCCCATGCCGACGATCCCGCCCGAACAGACGTTGATGCCCGCATTGCGGACCTCTTCGAGCGTGTCGAGCCGGTCCTGGAAGGTGCGCGTCGAGATGATATTCTCGTAATTCTCCGGGCTCGTGTCGACATTATGGTTATAATAGTCGAGCCCCGCGACCGCGAGCGTCTGCGCCTGGTCCTTGTTGAGCATGCCGAGCGTCATGCAGGTTTCCATGCCCATCTGGCGCACGCCCTCGATCATCTCGACGATCGCGGGCATGTCGCGATCCTTGGGGTTGCGCCAGGCGGCGCCCATGCAGAAGCGCTGCGATCCCGCATCCTTCGCCTGCGCCGCCGCCTGCAGCACCGCGCGCACGTCCATCAGCTTGGTCGCCTTGAGCCCACTGTCGGCGTGCTTCGACTGCGAGCAATAGCCGCAATCCTCGACGCAGCCGCCGGTCTTGATGCTGAGCAAGGTGCACAGCTGCACCTGCCCGCGCGCATGATGGCGGCGGTGGACGCCCTGCGCCTCCCACATCAGCTCGTCGAACGGCAGGTCGAACAGCTCGGCGATTTCCTCGCGGGTCCAGTCGGTACGGCTCTCAGTCACGCGATAGTCTCCAATGCCTGCGCCAGGTCGGCGATGATGTCGTCGATATGCTCGATGCCCACCGACACGCGCACGACGTCGGGGCCGGCCCCCGCCTGTGCCAGTTCGTCGGCGTCCAATTGGCTGTGCGTGGTCGATGCCGGGTGGATGATCAGCGAGCGCGTATCGCCAAGATTGGCGAGGTGGCTGAACAGCTTGACCGACGACACCAGCCGGACCCCGGCATCATATCCGCCCTGGAGCCCGAAGGTGAAAACCGATCCGGCGCGGCCGCCGAGATATTTGTGCGCCAGTTCGTGATACGGGCTTTCGCGCAGCCCCGCATAGGACACCCAGCTCACCGCCGGATGCGCCTGCAGCCATTTGGCGAGCGCGATCGCATTGCTGCAATGCCGGTCCATCCGCAGCGCCAGCGTCTCCATGCCGGTCAGCGCGAGGAAGGCGTTCATCGGCGCCAGCGCGGGCCCCAGGTCGCGCAGGCCCAGCGTGCGCGCGGCGAGGATGAAGGCGAGATTGCCGAATGCCTCGGTGAACTTCAGCCCGTGATACGACGCATTGGGTTCGCTCAGCGTCGGATATTTGCCGCCCTTCGCCCAGTCGAAGCTGCCCGCGTCGACGATCACCCCGCCGATGGCATTGCCATGGCCGTTGAGGAATTTGGTGGTCGAATGGACGACGATGTCGGCGCCATGCTCGATCGGGCGGCACAGGATCGGCGTCGCCATCGTGTTGTCGACGATCAGCGGCACCCCGGCATCATGCGCGACCTTGGCGATCGCCTCGATGTCCTGCACGACGCCGCCCGGATTGGCGAGGCTTTCGATGAACACCGCGCGTGTCTTGTCGTTGATCGCCGCGGCGACATTGCCCGCATCGTCGGCATCGACGAACTGCGTGTGCCAGGCCATCTTGCGAAAGCTCTGGCCGAGCTGGTTGAGCGACCCGCCATAGAGTTTCTTGGCCGCGACGATCTCGCAGCCCGGCTCCATCAGCGTGTGAAACGCCAGGAATTGCGCGGCATGCCCCGACGCCACCGCCAACGCCGCCTGCCCGCCTTCGAGCGCGGCGACCTTGCCTTCCAGCGCGCCGTTCGTCGGGTTCATGATCCGGGTGTAGATATTCCCGAATTCCTGCAGGTTGAACAGGCGCGCCGCATGATCGACATCGTCGAAGACATAGGATGCGGTCTGATAGATCGGGGTAATCCGCGCCTTGGTCGTCGGATCGGGAGCGGTCCCCGCATGGACCGACAGCGTTTCGGGCTTCTGTCCGGTCATGCGGCATCCTCCAGCGGCGGCATATTGTGGCCGAGCAGGCGCAGCACATCGGCCGCGCATTCGACGACGTTCGATCCGGGGCCATAAATCCCCTGCACCCCGGCGTCGCGCAGATAGTCGTAATCCTGCGGCGGGATGACGCCGCCCGCGATCACCTTGATGTCGGTGCGGCCGGCTTCGCGCAGCTTGCCGATCAGTTCGGGGATCAGCGTCTTGTGCCCGGCGGCGAGGCTCGACGCGCCGACGACGTCGACGCCGCTGTCGAGTGCCAGCACCACCGTTTCCTCGGGCGTCTGGAACAAAGGCCCCGACACGACGTCGAACCCCATGTCGCCGAACGCCGAGGCGATGATGTTCGCGCCGCGGTCGTGCCCGTCCTGCCCCATCTTGGCGACGAGCAGTTTCGGTTTGCGTCCCATGCGGCGTTCGACCGCCGCGACGCCGTCGAGCACCTGCTGCCAACGCGCGTCGCCCTCATAGGGCGCGGCATAGACGCCCTTCACCGGGGTCGGCTGGGTGCCGTAACGCTCGAAGCTTTCCTCCATCGCCGACGAGATTTCACCGAGCGTCGCGCGCGCGCGCGCGGCCTCGACGGCGTGCGCGAGGAGGTTGTTCTCGATCGACTGCTCGCCCGCCGCCGCATCGCGCAGCGCCTTCAGCGCGGCCTGGCACGCGGCTTCGTCGCGCTCCGCCTTGGTCTTGGCGATCCGCGCGATCTGCCCCTCGCGCACCTTGGCGTTATCGACCTCGAGCGTTTCGAGCAGGTCTTCGTCCTTGAGGCGATATTTGTTCACGCCCACGATCACATCGTCGCCGCGATCGACGCGCGCCTGCCGCGACGCCGCCGCGGTCTCGATCATCGCCTTGGGCCAGCCCGCCGCGACCGCCTTCGCCATGCCGCCTTCGGACTGGACGCGGTCGATGATTTCCTGCGCCGCATCGACGAGTTGCTGGGTCAGCGCTTCGACATAATAACTGCCGCCGAGCGGGTCGACGACCTTGGTCATCCCGGTCTCTTCCTGGATGACGATCTGGGTGTTGCGCGCGATACGCGCCGAGAAATCGGTCGGCAGCGCGATCGCCTCGTCAAGCGCGTTGGTGTGCAGCGACTGGGTGCCGCCGAGCATCGCCGCCATCGCCTCGATCGTCGTGCGCATGACGTTATTGTAGGGGTCCTGCTCGGTCAGCGACACGCCCGACGTCTGGCAATGCGTGCGCAGCATCTTCGACCGCTCGTCCTGCGCACCCAAATTGGTCATCGCGCGGTGCCACAGCACCCGAGCCGCGCGCAGCTTGGCGATCTCCATGAAGAAGTTCATGCCGATCGCGAAAAAGAAGCTCAGCCGCCCGGCGAACTTGTCGATGTCGAGCCCAGAGGCGACGCCATATTTCACATATTCCATGCCGTCGGCGATGGTGAAGGCCAGTTCCTGCACCTGCGTCGCGCCGGCTTCCTGCATATGATAGCCCGAGATCGAGATGCTGTTGAACTTGGGCATCTCGCGCGACGTGTAACCGAAGATGTCGCTGATGATCCGCATGCTCGGTTCGGGCGGGTAGATATAGGTGTTGCGGACCATGAACTCCTTGAGGATGTCGTTCTGGATCGTGCCGTCGAGCAATTTGCGGTCGACCCCCTGCTCCTCGCCCGCGACGATGAAGAAGGCGAGGATCGGGATCACCGCGCCGTTCATCGTCATCGAAACCGACATCTGGTCGAGGGGAATGCCGTCGAACAGGATTTTCATATCCTCGACGCTGTCGATCGCGACCCCCGCCTTGCCGACGTCGCCGGTAACGCGCGGATGGTCGCTGTCATAGCCGCGGTGCGTCGCAAGGTCGAAAGCGACCGACAGGCCTTTCTGCCCCGCCGCGAGGTTGCGGCGATAGAAGGCGTTCGATTCCTCGGCGGTCGAAAAGCCCGCATATTGCCGGATCGTCCACGGCCGCCCCGCATACATCGACGCGCGCACGCCGCGCGTGAAGGGCGCGAAGCCGGGTAGGCCGGGCTCCACCGTCACGTCCTCGGCCGTATAGAGCGGCTTGACGTCGATCCCCTCGGCAGTGTGCCAGGTGAGGTCTTTGCCCTTCACTTCCTTGGTCGCGGCGGTAGCCCATTGGTCGAGGGTGGGTTTGTCGGTCATATGCAGTCTCTTTTTATGTTCCCCGGCGCAAGCCGGGGTCCAGAAGTCATGGGCCCCGGCTTGCGCCGGGGAACACGGATTAATGATCGCCCTTCGGCGTCTCCATGATCTCGGTCAGCACCCCGCCCATATCCTTGGGGTGCAGGAAGAAAATCAGCGTCCCATGCGCGCCGATACGCGGCTCGCCCAGCACGCGCTTGCCCAGCGCCTCGAACGCGGCCTTGGCGGTGTGGATGTCGGGCACTTCATAACACATATGATGCTGCCCGCCCGCCGGGTTCTTCTCGAGAAAGCCCGCGATCGACGTGTTGCCGGGCAACGGCTCGACCAGCTCGATCTGCGTCCCGTTCAGCGCCCCGTCGACGCCGGGCGTATCGACGAAACACACCTTCACCCCCTGCTCGGGCAGGTCGAACGGTTCGTGGATCTTCGTCGCGCCCATCACGTCGCGATAAAAGACAATGCTGTCGGCGATCGACGGCGTCGCAACGCCGATATGGTTCAAACGTCCCAGTTTCATAAAGCCCTCGATATCCATCCCAATGTGATCGCGATCCCGATCGCGACGAAAAGCAAGGCCAGTCCCGCGACCAGCAACGCGGCGCCGCGTGCAACCGCAAAGCCGACGGGGTTGGCGTCGCGCGACAGGCCGCCGGCCAACCCGCTATCGACCATGCCGCTCGCGCTCCAACTCTGCGCCATCGCCCAGACCGCGCGCGCGACGACCCATGCGCCGATGGTCCAGCAGACCGAGATGGCGGCCCAGAGCCATTCCATCACGCCGCCTCAGCAACCCGGAACCTGATCGGTGCCGACCAGCGCATATTTTCCGTCCTTCAGCACATAGCGCTGCGTGAACGACCGCGTGCCGGTGTAACCGACGGTAAAGCTGTTGTCGGGTTCGGCGGCGACGATCCTGCCGTCATATTCGCCGTCCACCTGCCCGGTCCCCGCGCCCGAACTCATCGCGTCGGTGAAGCCCGCCCGGTCGACCGGGCCACCCGGCGCCAGTTCGGTCAGCGTCGCGGTGCTGATCGCGCAGCCCTGCCACACGCCGCCGCCCGAGGTGACCAGATAGGGGTATTTGCCGATTGCATCGCTGAACGCCCAGCCGGTCGCGGCATTGCCGACGGTGCCGACCGCACCAAGGTTCAACCATTCGCCGACCCGCTGCCAGCCGCCCTCGGCATCGCGCAGATAATGGACCGCGTTGATGCCGCCGTCGCTATGCCCCGCATCCTCCAGACTGCCGGTGCTGAGCAGCGCCCACAAATGGTCGCCGATCTTGTGCATCGCCACGGGGCGGAAATGATAGCTCCGCTCGTCGATCACCCGCACCGCGTCGAGGTCGCTCGACGAGGCCATCGGAGTCTCGAACGCCTCGACAAAGGCTTCGGCAAGATCGGGGGTCGCCTCGTCGGCGAGCTGGATCGGGAAAGCCCTGTCCGCCGCCTGTCCGGTGGCCGGAGCGACCAGCGCGAGCGCCAGCATGGGGAGAGCGAATTTCAACGTCATGAAGGCACCTTGCAAGACCGCATCAGCAACGAGAAATAGCGGAAATCCTTGTCGGAAAAACCCAAGCTCTTGCCGTCGATGGTCAACTCGCGATTGGCGATCACCGCCGCGTAAAGCGGATCGTCGGCGTTGATGAAGCCATGGATGCGACCATCGGTCAGCGTGCCTTCGAAAACGCGCGCCTCGACCGCGCCCGAGGACAGCGTCACGGGGTGGTCGCGCGTCGCCGCGACCGACACGCGGACAAAACCGCCCTGCGGCGAGCAGGTGATATAGGTGTCGCTGGCGATGTGATGCAGCCCGCTGGTGACGGTGACCGGGTCGCTGCCGCGCTCCCATTGGTCCGCGGTATCCTGGGCGATTGCGTTGGGCGCGACGAGACATGCGATAGCGGCGACAAGAAAGTCAATTCCTCCCCGCTTGCGGGGAGGTGGCAGCGCGAAGCGCTGACGGAGTGGGTTCGCGTCCTTGCGCAACGCCGCGTCAGGACGCCAGCCCCCTCCACCATTCGCTTCGCGAACGATCCCCCTCCCCGTTCCGGGGAGGAATTGGTTGGGGCGGCCAAGTTTCAAATCAAATCCTCATTACTGCCACAACGGCGCCGACGGAAACGAGCGAACCCATCAAGGCGCAAAATACAACATCGACCCAATAGCTGCGCGATCCATGCGGGACATTCTCCCATCGCATGTCCCGTCGGTTCCATGCTTGGCGCGTCCTAAAAGCTCTGGCGCCCTGCCAGAACCAGAAGATTGCAAAGACCAGAAGCGCAATCGCAGCGAGCCAATCCATAGTCACAGCGGAATATTGTCATGCTTCTTCCACGGATTCTCCAACTGCTTGTTCCGCAGCTTGCGCAGCCCCAGCGCAATCCGCTTGCGCGTATTGTGGGGATGGATGACCTCGTCGATATAGCCCCGCGACGCCGCGACGAACGGGTTCGCAAAGCGATCCTCATATTCCTTCGTGCGCTGCGCGATCTTCTCGGGGTCGCCGATGTCGCTGCGGAAGATGATCTCGACCGCGCCCTTCGCGCCCATCACCGCGATCTCGGCGGTCGGCCAGGCGTAGTTCAGATCGCCGCGCAGATGCTTTGACGCCATCACGTCGTATGCGCCGCCATAGGCCTTGCGCGTGATCACCGTGATCTTCGGCACCGTCGCCTCGGCATAAGCGAACAGCAGCTTCGCACCATGTTTGATGATGCCATTATATTCTTGCGCGGTGCCGGGCAGGAAGCCGGGTACGTCGACGAAGGTGACGATCGGGATTTCGAACGCGTCGCAGAAGCGCACGAAACGCGCCGCCTTCTTCGACGAATTGATGTCGAGCACCCCCGCGAGCACCATCGGCTGGTTCGCGACGATGCCGATCGTGCGCCCCTCGATGCGCCCGAAGCCGCACAGGATATTGCCCGCATGCGCCGGCTGCACCTCGAAGAAATCGCCCTCGTCGACCGTTTTGCGGATCAGCTCGTGCATGTCATAGGGCTGGTTCGCATTGGGCGGGATCAGCGTGTCGAGGCTCGGCTCGGCGCGGTCCCACGGGTCGTCGGTCGGGCGCTCGGGCACCCCGCTGCGGTTGTTTTCGGGCAGATAGTCGAAGAAGTCGCGCGTCGCGAGCAGCGCCTCGATATCATTCTCGAACGCGATATCGGCGACCGAGCTCTTGGTCGTGTGGGTGATCGCGCCGCCCAGTTCTTCCTGCGTCACCACCTCGTTGGTCACCGTCTTGACCACATCGGGGCCGGTGACGAACATGTAGCTGCTGTCCTTCACCATGAAGATGAAGTCGGTCATCGCCGGGCTGTAAACCGCGCCGCCCGCGCACGGGCCCATGATCAGGCTGATCTGCGGCACCACGCCCGACGCCAGCACGTTGCGCTGGAACACCTCGGCATAGCCGCCGAGCGACGCGACGCCCTCCTGGATGCGCGCGCCGCCGCTGTCGTTCAGGCCGATCACCGGCGCGCCGACCTTCATCGCATTGTCCATGACTTTCATGATCTTCTCGGCGTGGCGCTCGGACAGCGCGCCGCCGAAAACCGTGAAGTCCTGGCTGAACACATAGACGAGGCGACCGTTGATCGTGCCGCTGCCGGTGACGACGCCGTCGCCCGGTATCTTCTGATTTTCCATGCCGAAATCGGTGCAATTATGTTCGACATAGGTGTCGAGCTCTTCGAACGAGCCATGGTCGAGCAGCACGTCGAGCCGCTCGCGCGCGGTCAGCTTGCCCTTGCTGTGCTGCGCATCGATGCGCTTTTGCCCGCCGCCCAAAGCGGCGGCGGCGCGGCGGCGTTCCATTTCGGCGATATTGGCGGACATGCGTCTCTCCGGATAAATCGAATGCGCCGTCTGCGCCCACGGGGGCCGCGATGCAAATGCGAATTTGCAAAGTTGCAAAGTGACAGTTTGCAAAGTAGCCTGCGCCTTATGACCCCAACCCGCCTCTACGCTGGGCGACAACTTCGCCAACTTCGGGAAACCCGCGCGATCCGCCAGGCCGACTTCGCCGCGCAGCTCGGCATCTCGGCCTCCTACCTCAGCCAGATCGAGCATGACGACCGCCCGCTGACCCCCGCGCTGCTCGACCGGTTGCAACGCCTGTTCCCGCTCGAATGGGAAGAGGTTGCAACCGACACCGGCGACCGCCGCCAGGGCGCGCTGCGCGAAGCCGCCGCCGATCCGCTCTTCGCTGCAGCGCCCCTGCCCCCCGAACAGCTCGAACGCGCCGCGCTGCAACAGCCGCAGCTCGCCGACCAGTTCGTCGCGCTCCACGCCGCCTATCGCCGCGCGGGCCAGCGGCTGCAGATCATCGACGAGGCGCTGACCGGCGGCACCGCCGAGGGCAGCCGCCTGCCGTGGGAGGAGGTGCGCGACTGGTTCCACGACGCGGGAAACTACGTCGACAGCATCGACCGGGCGGCCGAAGTGCTTGCGGCGCAATTGCGCGGCAAATCGCCCTCGCCTGCGGTCGAGACGATCGAGCGGCGGCTGCGCGACGCGCTCGGCATTTCGATCGTCTATAACCAGACGCAGGCGCTGCGCGACTATGATGCGACGATGCGCCACCTGGTGATCGACCCGTCGCAGCCCGCCGAGAGCCGGCGGTTTCAGTTGGCGCACCAGCTCGCCGCGCTCGCGCTCGCGAACGAGATCGCGGCGGTGGTCGAGGCGTCGCCGCTGCGTACCGCGGCAGCGCGGCAATTGCTCCACGTCGGGCTGGCCAATTACGCCGCGGGCGCGGTGCTGATGCCCTATGCGCCGTTCCGCGCCAGCGCGCGCGCGGTGCGCCACGACATCGACCGGCTGCGGATGGATTATGGCGTCAGTTTCGAGCAGGCGTGCCACCGCCTCTCGACCCTCCAGCGCCCCGGCGCGCGCGGCATCCCGATGTTCTTCTGCCGCGTCGACATGGCGGGCAATATCACCAAGCGGCACAGCGCGACGCGCCTGCAATTCGCGCGCTTCGGCGGCGCCTGTCCGCTGTGGGTCGTGCATGAGGCAGCGGCGATCCCCGACCGCATATTGTTCCAGCTCGCCGAGACCCCCGACGGGCTGCGCTATGTGTCGATGGCGAAGGGGCTGGTCAAACCCTCGGGCAGCTATGCACGATCCCCACGCCGCTACGCCGTCGCGCTGGGATGCGAGGCGCAATATGCGGGCGAGTTCGTCTACGCCGACGGGGTCGATGTCGCCGCGCCGCAGGCGGCGACGCGGATCGGTTCGTCGTGCCGCATCTGCCCGCGCGACGATTGCGACCAGCGCGCCTTCCCGCCAAGCGACCGACCCATTTTGGTCGATCCGGACCGGCGCGACGTGGTGCCGTACCGGATCGGCTAGCCGGCGATCACCAGTTCCTCATCGAGGAAATCGAGGAAGGCCCGAATGCGCGCCGCGGCGCGGTCCTCGGGCGCGTAGAGCGCGTGGATATCCTCGCCGTCGCCGGGGTGATAATCGGGCAGCAATTCGACCAGCCGCCCCGCCGCGAGATCGGCGGCGACATGAAAATGGCCGTGGCGCGCAATGCCGCCGCCAGCGACCGCCATCTGGCGCACGAGGTCGCCCGAATTGCCGAAGAAGCTGCCGGGAACCGGTCGGTGGACGACGCGGCCACCAACAAGGAAGGGCCAGCTGTCGATCGAGCGGCGGAAGCTGAAACGCAGGCAATCATGTCCGTCGAGATCGTCGGGCGTGTGCGGGGTGCCGCGGCGCGCGAGATAGGCCGGGCTGGCGACCAGCACCATGCGACTGTGGCCGAGCTTCTTGGCGCGCAGGCTGGTGTCGCGCAGCGGGCCGATGCGGATCGCGATGTCGGCGCGTTCCTCGACCAGATCGACGATCGTGTCCGAGAGCGCGAGGTCGAGGATAATCTCGGGATAGCGCGCGGTGAAACGCGGCAGGATCGGCAGCAACGGCACCCCGATCGACGGCGATGCGTTAACGCGCAGCAATCCGCGCGGCCCCTGTTTCTCGCGGCCGAGGTCACTCTCAACCGTTTTGATCTCGGCGAGCAGCACGCTCATCCGGTCGCGATAGGCACTGCCTTCGGCGGTCAGCGCCAGCGAGCGCGTCGTGCGGCGGAACAGGATCGTGCCGAGCCGCGCTTCGAGCCGCGCGATGCTGCGGCTGACCGCCGAGGGGGTGAGCCGCAGCGCCTTGGCCGCCGCGGCGAAACTGCCGCCGCTCGCCACCGCCAGGAAGGTCTCGATATCGCCGAACCGATTATCCATCGCCATTCCTGATTTTGAATCACTTCTGAAGTGATAAGCGACATTCTAATCAACAATGAGCGGCGACGCTATCTTCGTCTCCATCAGCAGGCCTTTATACTAGGAGACACGTCATGGACCTCAAACTCAAAGGCAAGACCGCCCTCGTCACCGGATCGACCGCCGGCATCGGCTTCGCGATCGCCAAGCGCCTCGCCGAGGCGGGCGTCGAGGTCGTCATCACCGGCCGCAACCAGGCGAAACTCGACGAGGCTGCGGCCGAACTAGCGGCGGCGGGCAATATCCGCCCCGTGCTGGCCGATCCCGCGACCGCCGAGGGCGCCGCAGACTTGATCGCCGCGGTTCCCGCGGTCGATATCCTCGTCAACAACCTCGGCATCTATGAAGCCAAGCCCTTCGCCGAGATCAGCGACGCCGACTGGCACCATATTTTCGAGGTCAATGTCGTCAGCGGCGCGCGGTTGTCGCGGCATTATTTCCCCAAGATGCTCGAGAAGAACTGGGGCCGGGTGATCTTCATCGCGAGCGAAAGCGGGCTGCTGCCCCCCGCCGAGATGATCCATTACGGCATGACCAAGACCGCGCAGTTGACCATCGCGCGCGGGCTGGCCGAGCAGACCCGGGGTAGCGGCGTGACGGTCAATTCGGTGCTGCCGGGACCGACGCGGTCCGAAGGGATCGTCGATTTCATCCAGTCGGTGGTGTCGAACCCCGACGCGCCCGAAGCCGAGCGCGAAACGGCCTTTTTCGAAGAGCTGCGCCCGCTGTCGCTGATCCGCCGCCTGATCGACGCCGACGAGATCGGCGCGATGACGGCCTTCCTCGCAAGCCCGCTGGCGGCGGCGACCAACGGCGCGGCGATCCGCGCCGAAGGCGGGATCGTTCCGACGATTGCGTGATGGAAACGCCCCTCCCGCTTGCGGGAGGAGTTGGGGGAGGGCGTGTCCAAAGACGCCTACCTTTGGAAGGAAACAGGCCCTCCCCTAACCCCTCCCAATAAATGGGAGGGGGATTTTCAGACCTTCACAATCCCGCGCCCGATCAAATCATGCGCCGTCGCGAGGATCGCTTCCTCGGGCGGGCGCATCGTCCAGCCGAGGCGCTGCATCGCATGCCTGCTGTCGCCACCGCGGACATTGCCGAGTTCGGCGACGACCTGTTTGAGTTCGGGCCGGACGATCGCCAGCGCCTTGAGCAGCCAGTCGGGCATCTTGCGCGTCGGCACCTTGCGTGCCTGTTCGCCGAGATTGGCGGTCAGGATGTTCGCGACATCGACGAATTTCAGGAACGGCCCCGAGCAGACGAAGCGTTCGTCCCGGATCCCCTCGGCCGTCAGCGCGCGATAATGCATGTCGGCGACGTCGCGCACGTCGATGATACCGAAGCCGACGTTGGGGCACATCGGCACCTTGCCTTCGAGCAATTGCTTCACCACCTCGATCGAGGTCGACAGATCGTCCGAGAGCAGCGGCCCAAACACCGCTGCCGGATTGACCGAGACGAATTCCATATCGCCGCCCTCGGCCGCGACCCAGTCGCGCGCTGCGCGCTCGGCGACGGTCTTGGAGCGCGGATAGGGCATGACCTCGGGGTTATCGAGATTGCTCCAGTCGGCCTCGTTATAGAGGTCGCGGCCCTTGCCATGCCCATAGGCGACCGCCGCCATCGACGAGGTCAGGACGAAGCGTGTCACCCCGGCAGCGCGCGCGAAACGCAGCGCCATGAGCGCCCCCTCGCGCGCCGGGATCACCAGATCGTCGGCCTGTTTAGGAACATCGAGCGGAAAGGGCGACGCGACATGTGCGACATGTGTGCAGCCCGCCACCGCCTCGGCCCAGCCCGCATCATGTTCGAGGTCGGCGGCGAAGAAGCTCAGCTTGCTGTTGTCGACATCGAGCCAGCCGCGGACCTCGGCCTCGCGTTTCAAGCTGCGCACTGTCGTGTGGACGTGCCAGCCGTTTTCGATCAGCTGTCGGATCAGGAAGCCCGCGATATACCCGCTGCCCCCGGTGACCAATACCGTGCCCGCCATGCGCCCCTCCCCTCGCTTGTCGCAAAGAGGATAGCACCAGCCGTTCCCCGGCGAAAGCCGGGGTCCATTGCGACTTCCGGGCCCCGGCTTTCGCCGGGGATCACAGCATTATTTCAGCAGCACCAGTTCCTCGGCCATGCTCGGGTGCAGCGCAACGGTGTTGTCGAAATCGGCCTTGGTCAGTCCCGCCTTCACCGCGATCGCCGCCGCCTGCAAAATCTCGGGCGCGTCGGGGCCGATCATGTGCAGCCCGACGACCTGGTCGGTCGCGGCATTGACCACCATCTTGTACAGCGCGCGCTCGTTACGGCCGGCGAGGACATTCTTCATCGCGCGGAAATCGCTGGTATAAACGCGTATGCTGCCCAGCTTGTTGCGCGCCTCGGCTTCGGTCATGCCGACCGCGCCGATCGGCGGGTGGCTGAACACCGCGCTCGGGACATTCTGATAATCGACCACGGTCGGCTTGCCGCCGAACACGCTGTCGGCAAAGGCCTGCCCCTCGCGGATCGCGACGGGCGTCAGCTGGATGCGATTGGTAACGTCGCCAACGGCATAGATGCTCGGCACCGAGGACTGATTGCTTTCGTCGACCTTGATCGCGCCATGGTCGTCGAGGTCGACGCCGACCTCCTCCAGCCCGACCCCCTTGGTGTTCGGCACACGCCCCGCCGCGACGAGCACCGCATCGGCGACGATCGGCTCGCAGCCGCCCAGATGCACGGTCAACGTACCGTCGTCATTCTTGACGATCTTCTCGAAAGGCGCGTTGAACTTGAAGTCGATGCCCTTGGTCATCGAAATCTGCAGCAGCCGGTCGCGGATCTGCTCGTCGTAACCGCGCAGGATCGTGTCGCCGCGATTGACGATCGTCACCTTGCTGCCGAATTCGTTGAAGATGCCGGCGAATTCATTGGCGATATAGCCGCCGCCTGCGATCACCACGCGCTTGGGCAAGTTATCCAAGTGGAACACCTCGTTCGAGGTGATCGCATGCTCGCTGCCCGGAAACTCGGGAACATGCGGCCAGCCGCCGGTCGCGACGAGGATGCGTTCGGCGGTCAGTTCGGTGCCGTCGGCAAGCCGCACCTTCTGCGGCCCCGCGATCGTCGCGCGCGTCTTGAAGACGGTGACCTTATGGTTTTCGAGCGTCTGGCCATAGAGGCCTTCGAGCCGCGTGACCTCCGCCTGGACATTGTCGCGCAGCCGGTCCCAGTCGAATTTGCAGTCGGGGACGTCCCAGCCGAAATGGCGCGCATCCTTCAGGTCCTCGGCGAAATGGGCGCCATAGACGAGCAGTTTCTTGGGCACGCAGCCGCGGATGACGCAGGTGCCGCCGACGCGATAATCCTCGGCCACCGCGACGCGCGCACCGTGCGACGCGGCGATGCGCGAGGCGCGTACCCCGCCCGACCCAGCGCCGATGACGAAGAGATCATAGTCGAAATTGCTCATGGACGGCCCCTGAAGGATGGTGGCTGCACTTCGCAGCGAGCGCCTATGTGGTTACGCGGCGGCAGCTTGCCAATCGAATTTTACGCTCAGACTGTCCAAACTCGTCATTGCGAGCGAAGCGAAGCAATCTCCAGCTATCGACCACGCGCAAGGCCGATGGCTGGAGATTGCTTCGTCGCCTTCGGCTTCTCGCAATGACGAAGGCTATTCCCCCAGCGCCGCCGCCATCAGCGCCTGTGTCGCGGCGTCGAACTCGACGGTGCCTTCGGACAGGCCCTTGGCCATTTCCTTGCCCAGTTCGACCCCGAACTGGTCGAAGGGATTGATGCCGAGCAGCACCGCATTGGCAAAGACGCGATGCTCGTAAAAGGCGATCAGCGCGCCGAGGCTGCGCGGGGTGACCTGGTCGAGCAGGATCGTCGTCGACGGCCGGTCGCCGGGGTAGTTGCGCGCGCCGTCGCTGCTCGCGCGCCCGGTCATCAGCGCCGCGCCCTGCGCGATGCAGTTGGCGACGAGCGTTTCGTGATGCGCCTCGTCGAGCAGATGATCGGGCTCGCGCGCGACGACGAATTCGACGGGGATCAGGTGGGTGCCCTGATGCAGAAGCTGGAACACCGCATGCTGCGCATCGGTGCCGACTCCGCCCCAGGTGATCAGCGCGCTCGCGCGGTCGAGCGGCTTGCCGTCCAGCATCACGCCCTTGCCGTTCGATTCCATTTCGAGCTGCTGGAGATAGGAGGGCAGCAGGCGCAGCCGTTCGTCATAGGCGAAGACCGCGCGCGTCTGGCAGGCGAGGCGGTTGGCGTAGATCTGATCCGCAAAGGCGGCGAGCAGGCCGACATTGTCGGCGCCGTCGCACAGGCGAAAATGGCGGTCCATCTCGGCTGCGCCCTCGAGCATGTCGGCGAAGGCGTCCCAGCCGAGCGCCAGCGCGGCCGGAAAACCGATCGACGACCAGAGCGAATAGCGTCCGCCGACCGATTCCGCGAAGGGCAGGATGCGCGTCTCGTCGACACCCCACTCCATCGCGCGTTCGGGCATCGCGGTGAGCGCGATGACGCGCCCGAACGGATCGGGCACCCCGGCCTCCTCCAGCCATTGCAGCGCCGAGGCGGCGTTGAGCAGGGTTTCGGTCGTGGTGAAAGTCTTCGACGCGACCGCGATCAATGTGCAGGCCGGATCGAATTTGGCGAAGGCCTCGTCGAGCGCGGCGCCGTCGACGTTCGAGACGACCGCGACATCGTAGCGCGACCCGCCGCGCCCCAAGGCATCGACGAGCAGGTCGGGGCCGAGCGCCGACCCGCCGATGCCGATATGCAGCAGATGGCGGATCTCGCCGAACGCACCGGCCTCGATCGCGTCGATCAGCATCCGCATCCGCTGGTGGAGCGCCTGCGCGCGGTGGACGGATTCGGGCGCGCCGTCGCCGCGTTCGGCACTATGTTCGGCGGCGCGGTCCTCGCTCGGGTTGGCGACGCCGCCCGCGAACAGGGTCTTGCGGCGTCCGCCGAAATCCTGCGCAGCCGCGAGGTCCGACAATATGGCGATCGCGGCGTCGTCGAGATGGGTCTTGGCGAAGTCGAAGCGGATGTCGGCGACATTGCGGACCAGCTTGCCCAGTCGCGCCGCGGGGTCGGCGGCGACGAGGTCGGTCAGCCGCTGCGGCTGCCAGTCGGCGAGCGCCTGCCAGGCTTGATCGGATCGGGTCATATATCGAACTTCCCTCTCTCCGTTCGTGTCGAGCGAAGTCGAGACACCCCGAAGCACGGCGCCAGGCCGACGGGCATCTCTACTTCGTTCGATGCGAACGGGATGAATAATGGCTCAATCCATAGGTCCGCGCTGCCGCGCACGCCAGTGCCATCCGCCGATATTTGCTTGCGCGAAGACCTATTCATCGCCAAATGCCGCGCCATGACCGACGCCAGCCTGACCGCCAATACGCCGCCCCCCGCCGGCCCCGCGAACCCCACGCCCGCCCCCGCTCCGATGAGCGCGAAGGAAGAGGCGATCGACACGGTGCGCTTCCTCGCCTGGTTGGCGATCGCGGTGCTGATTTTCCGCAGCTTTTTCCTGTCGCCGTTCAATATTCCGTCGGAATCGATGCAGCCACGGCTGCTGATCGGGGACTATCTGCTCGTCAACAAGATGGCCTATGGCTATTCGAAATACAGCCTGCCGTTCAGCGTGCCGCTGATCCCCGGGCGCATCTTCGCCAAGACCCCCGAGCGCGGCGACGTCGTCGTGTTCAAGGCGCCGCCGGTCAACGACAATGATTATATCAAGCGCGTGATCGGCCTGCCTGGCGACACGGTGCAGGTCCGCGACGGCATCGTCTGGCTCAACGGCAAGCCGCTGCCGCGCGAAAAGATGGCCGATTTCGTGATCCCGGTGACCGCGAACATGATCGACGCCGCGCGCAACGAAGGCACCCTGCCCTGCTTCGCGATGCAGTTCGAGGAAATCGCCGCCGACGGCCAGCGCCAGTGCCGCTATCCGCAGTTCAAGGAAACGCTGCCGAACGGCAAAAGCTATGCCGTGCTCGACATCATGAGCATCGCGCAGGACAATACGACGCTCGTCACCGTGCCCGAGGGGCATTTGTTCCTGATGGGCGACAACCGCGATCGCAGCGCCGACAGCCGCTTCCCCGCCCAGGAAGGCGGCGGCATCGGCCTGGTCCCCGAGGAAAATCTGGTCGGCCACGCGCTGGTCGGCATGTTCTCGACCGATGGTTCGGCAAGCTGGATCAACCCGATCAGCTGGTTCACCGCGGCGCGCTGGGAGCGCATCGGGGAAGGCTTTTGAGCGGCGCCTCCGCCGACACGATCGCAGCCATCACCGGGGCCGAACCACGCGACCTCGGCCTCTATCATGAGGCGCTGACCCACGGCAGCAGCGGCGCTGCCGATTATCAGCGGCTCGAATATCTCGGCGACCGCGTGCTCGGCCTCGTCATCGCGTCCGAACTCTTCCGCCGCTTTCCCAGGGCGACCGAGGGCGAGCTGTCATCGCGTCTCCATGTGCTCGCCTCGGGCGAAACCTGCGCGCGGATCGCGCAGGGGCTCGACCTCAACGCGCATGTCCGCTTCGGCACGCAGGCGATCGGCGACGGCGGGCGGTACAGCGACAATATCGCCGCCGACGTGCTCGAGGCGCTGATCGGCGCGCTGTGGCTCGACCATGGCGACGAGCCCGCGCGCGCCTTCATCGTCAAGCACTGGGGCGAGATGATCGACGGCCAGGTGTCGGCGCCCAAACACCCCAAGGCGGCGCTGCAGGAATGGGCCGCCGCCAAGGGCCGCAAGCCCCCCGAATATCGCCTGATCCGCCGCGAAGGCCCCGACCATGCCCCGCGTTTTCGCGTCGGAGTGATCGTCGGCAAGCTCGCCGAGGCCGAAGGCGAAGGCGCATCGAAACAGGCGGCTGAAAAGGCCGCGGCGATCGCGATGCTCGCGATCCTGGAAGGATTGAAAGAATGACCCATCGTTGCGGTTTCGTCGCGGTCGTCGGCGCGCCGAATGCGGGCAAATCGACCATCGTCAACGCGCTCGTCGGCCAGAAGGTCGCGATCGTCAGCCCCAAGGCGCAGACGACACGCACCCGCCTGATGGGCGTCGCCATGGACGGCGAGACGCAGATCGTGCTGATCGACACCCCCGGCATTTTTGCCCCGACCCGCCGGCTCGACCGCGCGATGGTCGCCGCGGCGTGGAACAGCCTCGACCAGGCCGAGGCGATCCTGGTGATGATCGATGCCGCGGCAAAGCTCGGCGAGCGCGCCGAACGCGTTCTGCAAGGGATCGAGGGGCGGCCCGAGAAGAAATTCCTGGTCCTCAACAAGGTCGACCTGACCAAGAAGGACAAGCTGCTGACCATCGCGACCCAGCTCAACGAACGGGTCGCGTTCGACGAAACCTTCTTCATCTCGGCGAGCACCGGCGACGGGGTTCCCGAACTCAAGGCGACGCTGGCGGCCTTGATGCCCGAGGGACCCTGGCATTTCCCGGAGGATGAGGTCAGCGACGCCCCCGAACGGATGCTCGCCGCCGAAATCACCCGCGAGCAGCTCTATCGCCAGCTCCACGAGGAACTGCCCTACCAGTCGACCGTCGAGACCGAGAAATTCACGACGCGCAAGGACGGCAGCGCCGAAATCCACCAGCAGATTCTGGTCGCACGCGACAATCAGCGCGCGATCATCCTCGGCCACAAGGGTGAGCGGATCAAGGAAATCGGCAGCAAGGCGCGCGCCGAGCTCGCCGAATTGCTCGGACGCAAGGTGCATCTGTTCCTGCATGTGAAGGTGAAGGCAAACTGGGACGAGGACCGCAGCGTCTATCGCGACATGGGGCTTGATTGGGTGGATTGAGGCGGGGCCATGCCCAGCGACCCGTTGAACACACCCGGCACCCGTCCTCGATCAATATTCCTCAATGGGATAGCCTTGGGCGTCGTAGCGATCACGCTGACACTGATCCTGGCCTGGGGCTATATTTCGGCAACTGGCGTAGAAACGGTTGTTCGCGGTACGGTCGTTCGTATCGAGCAAATCGGGACGAGGCAATTGCAGACCCGTACTGTCGTGCGGCTGGCTAATGGGTAAGAAGCCGTCGTGCTGCTGCCTAGCCGAACAAATTGCAGCACTGGATCGGCGATCAGGATCATTCAGCGCGACAACTCCCTCGGCCGGACTTTTCACGCCGCACTGGTGGCCTGCGCCAACTGATAAAATGCTGATCCGAGCATCACCCGAGATTGAATGGCGCGGATCAATATTTGTCGCTAATCGATCTGCAGCCGCTTCGATCAAGGGGAAAAATCTTGCAACGACCGCCGTCGATCATCCTTTTTGAGCGCTTCTTCTGGTCGTCGACCTTGGTCAGCATCGTAACCACCTTCATCACCTGGAACGAGATGGCGACGGCGTTCGACCGCGAGGCCGGCGTCGGCCGATCAAGCGGGTCGTTCGGCGTGGTCTTTGTCATCCTCGTGATCAGCTTGGCGATCGTTTTCGCGCTCTGGTACGCCATTGCGCGGCGCGGCAGCAACGTCGCGAAATGGATTTACGTCGTGCTGACCGCGATCGGTGCGCTGCAGACAATTGCCGGGCTGTTCAATCCCGACGGGTTGGGGACATTGTCGCTCGCAGGCTCGCTGCTTTCGACCGCGCTTTCGGTCGCGTCGGCAGCCGTGCTGTTCCGCGCCGACGCCGTCGCATGGCTGTCCGGCAAGCCACCCGTCGACCCCGGGATTTTCAGCTGACGCGCTAAATCCGCCGACAATCATTCGGCGGCGGTTGCCCATCGAACCGTTCACCGATCCAGCCGATCGTTTCTTGGGCGCTGTCGCGCGCCGCGTCGACATGGCCTCCGGTCATGTCGATCCAACGCAGCGCCGTGCCGCGCCGGCAGACGGACTTGGCGAATTTGCGCGTCACCGCGGGCGCGATGATCGTGTCCTTGCTGCTTTGCGCGATGAGCAGCGGGCCGGGAACGCGCGCGGCGTCGACGCTGTTGGCGCGGGCGAAGCTTCCCCACGGCTCGATTTTGGCGACATCCTTGTTCTTCGTCGCGCGCACGATGGTCAGCACGCCCAGGATCGTGCCGAGCTTCGGCTTCTTTTCCAGGCTGATGCAGTTGTTTTCCGCCAGCCGATGGATGATGCCCTGGTTCGTACGGTTGGCGACGCCGTCCATCGAATAGCCATAAAGCGTCGACCAGCTGTGCAGCGTGAAGGACAGCAGCAAGGCGCGCGCATTCTTGTCGCTGCCGTCGCGCAAATTGGCTGCGAGATCGGTCGGCGGCGCGGCTGCGGCGGTCGCGACGAGGTTCAGGTCGGGGGCGTAGGAGCGCGCCGTGATCGCGGTCCACAGCGCGGCGTGCGCACCCTGCGATTCGCCCCACACGGCAAAGCTGTTGCCCGCCGCCGCGCCGGGGATCGCCCGCGCCGCGCGCACCGCGTCGAGCACCGAATTCGCGGTATCGGGGCCGACGAGGAACGGATGCATCGTCGGGCTCGCGAGGCCGATATAATCGGGCGCGACAACGACATAGCCCTGCCGCACCGCATCGATTCCAGCCGTCACGGCAAAGAAATTGCTGCTTAGCGACGGCGCGCATTTCTCGGCCACGCCCCAGGCGCCGTGGGTCCAGGCGATGACGCGGCGCGGCCGCGGCGGCACCGCCTCGCGCGGCGCGGCGACGAGTCCGGTGACGCGCAGCCGTTCACCCTTCTGGTTGGAGGTCCAATATTGCACGCGCCACGCCTGCACCCCCGGCGGCGTATCGACCATCGGCTCGGCGGATATCAGGCTGCCCGCCTGCTGCGCGGCGGCGGGGACGGCGAACGAGGCTGCGAGGAGCAACAGTAAAACCCATAAACGACGCATCGGACACCTCCCGGTTGGGCGCATCCTATCATGACTTCCGGCGGGCGGGAACCGCACGGAGGAGCGAATAATATCTGCGCTTTTCTCCCGCAAAAACGTCATGCAGCGGTAATATAACAATATTGGTGACGATATTTTCGCGATGTCACCAAATAAAAGTCCGCGCCAGACATGCTGCATGATAATCATCACCATCCGCATCTTGCGGCACAACAGGGGGAGTATCGATCATGTCGCCCAATAGTCCCGTTCCCGTTCCACCGTCCGAAGTCGCGATCAAGCTGCCGCAGGACCAATATTGCCACGCCGAAGCGCCCACCGAATGGTGGTGGCACACCGGCACACTCGTCGCCGGCGACCGCGTTTTCGGCTTCGAGATCAACGCCGCGAGCTTCGCGCCGCTCGCCTTTACCGAAATCATGCTGTCCGACGTCGCGAACCAGATCCATTATCAGAGCACCGCGACCCACACCCCCGGCGAATGGGCCGAAACCGACCCGAGCAAGGACTGGTACGTCAAACTCGGCAATCCGGGGATCGATCATGACTGGGCGTGGATGACCGCGCCGCAAGCCGACCCGTCGAACATGACGGTCAAGGCGCAGTTTCAGGACGAGGGGACGGGATCGACGATCCTCTTCGACCTGGTGATGGCGCAGCAGGGTCCGCCGCTGATCGTGTGGGGCACAGGGTGCAATCCGACCCCGGCGAACCCCGGCGGGGTGAAGACCAACAATTATTATTACTCGTTCACGCGGCTCCAGGTCAGCGGGTCGGTGGCGATCGGCGATACGGTGTTCGCGGTCACCGGCCAGACGTGGATGGACCATGAATATGGCCTGTTCGGTTCTTCAGCGAACCCCATCCTGTGGTATCTGCAAGACATGCAGCTCGACAATGGCATCCATATCTCGAGCTATATGACGGTCAGCGCCGAGACCCCGCCGCAGGGCGGCCAGCCGCACCAGTCGAACGCGACGATCCAGTTTCCCGACGGCACGACCTATTTCCTCGAGGATTGCATCACGACTCCCGGCGAAGCGACGTGGGCCGCGCCGAACGGACAAGTCTTCTTTCTCGAATTCCTCGTGCAGATCCCCGATTTCGACGCGGCGATCACGATCACCTCGTCGATCCCCGATCAGGTCTTCGACGCCTTCAACGCCAATGTCTATGAAGGCGTCGCGACCGCGGCGGGGACGTTCGCAGGGCAGTCTGTGACGGGAACGGCGTGGAACGAGCAGCGGCCTTAGGGGTCCACCAACCCGTCATTGCGAGGAGCGTAGCGACGCGGCAATCCAGAGCGGTGCAAGGCCGCTCTGGATTGCTTCGCTTCGCTCGCAATGACGAGGTTTACTATTCCGCCGCGGCCTTCTTTGCGGGCGCCTTTTTCTTGGCCGCCGGCTTCTTCGCCGCCGCCTTCTTGGGCGCCGCCTTTTTCTTGCCCTTTGCAGGCCCCTTCGCGGCGCGCGCGTCGATCAGCGCGATCGCTTCCTCGAGCGTCAGCGCGGCGGGTTCCATCGACTTCGGCAAGGTCGCGTTGGTCGTGCCGTCGGTGACATAGGGACCGAAGCGTCCTTCCATCAGCTTCATCTCGCCGCCGCTCGTCGGGTGCGGGCCAAAGGTATTGAGCGGTTCGGCCTTGGTGCGCCCGCGCCCGCCGCCCGCCGCCGCTTCGGCGATGCGGACGACCGCGGCGTTCATGCCGATGTCGAAGATTTCGGCAGTGCCGGTCAGCTTCGCATATTTGCCGTCATGGAGCAGGTACGGGCCGTAGCGCCCCAGCCCGGCCATGATGACCTTGCCGCTTTCCGGATGGACGCCGACCTCGCGCGGCAGGCTCAAGAGCCGCAGCGCATAGTCGAGGTCGAAATCCTCGCCCGGGATGTCCTTGGGGATCGACGAACGCTTCGCCTCCTTGCCGTCGCCGAGCTGGATATAGGGACCAAAGCGTCCGCTGCGCTTGGTCACTTCCAGCCCGGATTCGGGATCATTACCCATCGTCTCGGGCCCCGTATCGGCGCCGTCGCTGCCGCCCGGCTGCGCGAATTTGCGCGTGAACTTGCAGTCGGGATAGTTGCTGCATGCGATGAACGGCCCGAACTTGCCGCCGCGCAGCGCCAGCTTGCCGGTGCCGCAATTGGGGCACAGCCGCGGATCGCTGCCGTCGCCCTTGTCGGGGAAAAGATAAGGGCCGAGGAATTCGTCGAGCGCCGCGGTGATCTCCGACGGCTTGAGTTCCATCACCTCGCCGGTGCGCGGCTTGAAGTCGCGCCAGAAGGCATCGAGCACCGCCTGCCACTGCGCGCGGCCGCCCGACACATCGTCGAGCTCTTCCTCGAGCCCCGCGGTATAGTCATATTCGACGTAGCGGGTGAAATAGCGTTCGAGAAAGGCGGTGAGCAGCCGCCCGCTCTCTTCGGGCATGAAGCGGTTCTTCTCGACCGTCACATAGGCGCGGTCCTTCAGCACTTGGAGGATCGAGGCATAGGTCGACGGGCGCCCGATGCCGAGTTCCTCCATCTTCTTGACCAGGCTCGCTTCCGAATAGCGCGGCGGCGGCTGGGTTTCGTGGCTTTCGACCTCGACCCCGGTCTTGGCCGGCGCATCGCCCTTCGCCATCGCGGGCAGCAGGCGCGCATCGTCATCGTCGCCCGCGTCGTCGCGGCTTTCGTCATAGAGTGCGAGGAAACCGGGGAATTTCACGACCTGCCCGGTCGCGCGCAGCATCGTCTTGCCGGTGCCGTCGCTGAGGTCGATGCTCGTGCGTTCGAGGCGTGCCGACGCCATCTGGCTCGCCATCGCGCGTTTCCAGATCAACTCATAGAGTCGGCCATGGTCGCCGCTGCCGGCCTTGTCCTTCGAAAAATCGGTCGGACGGATTGCTTCATGCGCTTCCTGCGCATTCTTCGCCTTGGTCTGATACTGGCGTGGCTGGTCGGGGACATAGCCGCCGTCGTAGCGCGTCGCGATCGCCTTGCGCGCGGCGCTGATCGCGCTGCCGTCCATCTGGACGCCGTCGGTACGCATATAGGTGATCGCGCCGTCCTCGTAGAGGCCCTGTGCGATGCGCATCGTGTGGCTCGCCGAGAAGCCGAGCTTGCGCGCGGCTTCCTGCTGCAGCGTCGACGTCGTGAAGGGCGGCGGCGGGTTGCGCGTCAGCGGCTTGGTCTCGACATTCTCGACGGTGAAATGCCCCGCCTTCACATCGGCCTCGGCGGCGCGCGCATCGGCTTCGCTGGTGATCGTCAGCCGCTCGATCTTGTCGCCGCGCCAGCGTGCGAGGCGCGCCTTGAACGGCGTGCCCGACATTTCGAACAGGCCGGTGATCGACCAGTATTGCAGTGCAACGAATGCTTCAATCTCGCGCTCGCGCTCGACGATCAGCCGCAGCGACACCGACTGGACACGCCCCGCCGACTTGGCGCCGGGCAGCTTGCGCCACAGCACCGGCGACAGGGTGAAACCGACCAGATAATCGAGCGCGCGGCGGGCGCGATAGGCGTCGATCAGATCGTCGTCGAGCGCGCGCGGCGCCGCCATCGCGGTGAGCACCGCGTCCTTGGTGATCGCGTTGAAGGTGACGCGGTCGACCTTCGCCGGCAGCGCCTTCTTGCTCCGCAGCAGTTCCTGCACATGCCAGCTGATCGCCTCGCCCTCGCGATCAGGGTCGGTCGCGAGGATCAGGCGCTCGGCACCCTTCGCCGCGTCCTGGATTTCCTTCATCCGCTTCGTTTTATCGGGATACAGCTGCCACTGCATCGCGAAACCGTCGTCGGGATTTACCGACCCGTCCTTGGGCGGCAGGTCGCGAACATGGCCATAGCTGGCCAGCACCTTGAAATCGCGCCCGAGATATTTCTCGATCGTCTTCGCCTTGGCGGGCGATTCCACAATAACCAATTGCATGTAAAAGCGTTGTCCTGCTGTGCCTCACGTATGTACGCGCGAGGGTGGCGGGCGTCCGGTCCTGTCGTCAAGAGGATTTCGGCGCGCCCGCCCCAGCAAAGTGGTTGTGAAAATCAGCGCAGCGGCGCGAGCCGTCCGATCAGCATCGCGCTCGCCAGACTCGCCGCCTTGGCCGCGCCTTCTTCGTAATTCCCCGGCTTGGCGGTGAAGGCGAACTTGCGGGTCTTGCCGAAGCGCAAGCCCCCGAACCCCGCGACCGCGGCAAGGCCGCCCACGACATTGCCGGCCGATTGCATCGCCTTGTCTGCGCCGCTGGTCGCGTCGCTCTCTTCGACGAACTCGCCCTCGACCGCGACCGGCGCCTTGACGGTGATCACCGACTGCTTGCCGCTCGGCGCGATCAGCGTGATGCGCGAATAGTCGGCGCTGACCGACAGCGCGCTGTTGACCTCCAACCCGCCGAAGCTGAAGGCGCCGGGGCGCTTCTGCTGCGAAAAGTCGATCAGATAGACGACGTCGATCACGCCGACTCCCGCCTGTTTTGCGTAGGCGTTCAGCGACCCGACCGCTTGCCCCGCCGCCATGTTCATCCCGATGCTGCTCATCCCCGACCCGACGAAATCACCCGGAATCATCAACAGCGAGGGCAGCGCCGTCGGCTTGTAATAGGTCGCCTTGCCCTTGCTGCCCTTTTCGAGCGCGATGTTGATGTCGAGCGGCATGTCCTGCGACTTGGTCTTGGCGAGCGCGGCATGGCCGAACATGTCGGTCGGTGCCTGAACCGTATAGCCGCTGGCGGTCAGCTGCGACACGAAGTCGGCATAGGCGGCGTCGGTGACCGCCTGCATCATTTCGGGGGTTACCCCGACGAGTTCGCTCTTCGCCTTGGTCGTGCCGCCGAACGCCCCCATCAGCCCGCCCGACGCCGCGGTCTGGTCGGTCGATTCAAAGATGAAGCCGACATTGAAGGCGCCGACGGTGACGGTGGTGACGCCCTTCGCATTGGCGGGACCAGCGATCTTCACCGGTTCCTTGTCCTTGGCGATCACGGCGACAGGCTGGAGCAGCATCGCCACGATGGCGACGGCCGACAGCAGTTTTTTCATGGATTGGTCCTCCGACCCTCACGGACCGGATATATCCGGTCGGCGGGGGTTCCCCGAAGCGACCCATGGCCCCCGCATCGGTCAGATGCGGGGGCAAGTCAACGGCTTACTGGTCCTGCCATTTGAAGTCGGCGGGCAGGATGCATTTGCCCGCATCATATTGGCCGACGCTGCGGATGACCTCGCTGTCCTCGGGCTCGATGCGGCGACCGCTGATCTGGCTGTCGATCACGCGGCGGACGAGCGCGTCGAGCCGCGTCACCAGATAACAGTCGATCGCCGGCGCCGCATGGGCATTGCCGACGCCGCTGTCGTCGGTCAGGAACAGATAGCGCGACTGGGTCGCCGCGGCCATCGCGCGCATCGCATATTCGGCCTCGTCGGCGACGCCCGAGGCGGCGACCGGGGTGATGTGGATACGCCTGGCGCGCGCCGCCTCGGCGGCGGCCCAGGTGCGGCCGAACTGTTCGTTGTGCGGCGGCGCGTCGGCGACGAGCAGCAGCGATTTCACCGCATCGGGGCGCCACTCCTGCCCGACCGCGCGGATCAGCGCCTGGTCCATCGCCTCGGGATAATCGCCGCCGCCGGTCGCATATTGCGCCGCCAGCGTGCCCTGTGCACGGCCGATGTCGCGGTCGAACACCACCGTGCGCGTGATATATTCGTCGCCGATATCGCGATAGAAGACAAAACCGACGCGAATATCGAGGTCGCGGTGCTTGGCGGTGATCGACGCGATGATCGCGCGCATTTCCGACTGCAGGTATCGGATCTCGTCGCCCATGCTGCCCGTCGTGTCGATGACGAGCATCAGGTCGAGCTTGGTCGCCTTGCTCGCCGCTTGGTTCGCGGTCAGCCCGACGACTTGGCCGCCCGGCGCATCGGACACCAGAACCGGCCGCGCATCGGCGATGCTGCGCCCGGCCTTTCGTGCCGACACGGTGATCCGTTCGCTGAGCCGGTCGAGCCCGGGGAAGAAGACCGCGCTGCCGTCGGCCTGTGTCGCCATGGTGATGCTGTTGCCGTCGCTGCAGGTGACGACGACGTCGGCGAAGGGGATCGGCTGGCCGTTGCGGTCGTTCACCTTCACCGTGACGACGCGCATCGTGTCGACGCGCGGCAGGGCGCGGATGTCCTGGCCCAAGTCGGTGCGGTTGACATAGGCCGCATAGAGTTCCGGATTGAGTAGGTCGTCATGCTCGCCCGCAGTCAGGATGCCCGATTGTGGCTGGGGCGGAATATAGCGCGGCGGCACCGGCACGGGTCGCCCCGTATAGTCCGACGACGAGCCGGGAACGGGCGACGTCGACGCCGGCGGCGGGGCGGTCGGTGCCACCCGTACCGACTCGCCGCTGCTGATCGCGCTGACCGCAGCCGACGATCCGGATCGCGCCGAGCCGGTGACGACGACGTCGGCGGCAGCGCTGTCATAGCTGGGTGGTGGCGGCGCCATCGGCGGCGGAGGGGGTGGCGGAGGCGGCGGAGGTGGCGGCGGCGCCATCGGCGCATAGTCGGCGCTCGACTTGTCATCGCGCTCGCGCTTGCCGCCCTTGGTCATGGACACGCCTGTCTGTTGCGGCCGGGGCGGCTGCACCTCGGCATCGAGGCGCGGAAGCGGGTCGGCGTTGCGGCAAAAGCCCTGCTGCGGCGCGCCTGGCTTGGCATAAGCGATGGTCAGGGGCGCGGGGGCGAGGCCGCCCGCGAGAACGGCGATCATCGTCACGCCCGTCAGAAATCGGCTTCGCATCATCGAACTCCCCGCCATGTGATACAATATCATGAACCTGTGGTCCGGCCGCTGAACCGTGGCTGAACCGCGATGAATGGTTAGATTGCCGCAGGTTAGGCCGCTGTGCGGGTCATCACAGCCGTGAAATCCTGGCGCCCGCGTGGCGCTCGATACGACCCGCGAGTTCGAGTTCGAGCAGGATCAGTTGCACCGTCGCGGCTGCGCAGCCCGACTGGCGGACGAGCTCGTCGACCGCGACGGGGGTCGGCCCGAGCAGTTCGACGACGGTCCGCCGGTCCCCTTCGCCGGCGTCGTGCACGGCGGGCGTCGCCGCATAGCTGCGCACCGGTTCGCGCACCATGCGCGCATCGATCGGCCCCAGCGCCTCGAGCACATCGTCGACCGTCTGGATCAGCGTCGCGCCTTCGCGGATCAGCAGGTTGCAGCCCTGCGCGCGCGGGTCGAGCGGCGATCCGGGCACCGCCATCACCTCGCGTCCATAATCGCCGGCGCGGCGCGCGGTGATCAGCGACCCCGACTTGGGTGCCGCCTCGATCACCAGCGTCCCGTGCGCCAGTCCGGCGATGATACGGTTGCGCGACGGGAAATGGCGCGCCAGCGGTTCGGTGCCCGGCGGCTGCTCGGCGATCAGCAACTGGTCGGCGCCGAGCTTTTCCTGCAGCCCGGCATTCTCGGGCGGAAAGGCGATATCGATGCCGCTCGCGATCACCGCCGTCGTGCGCCCGCCAAGCGCGCCGACATGCGCCGCGGTGTCGACCCCGCGCGCCAGTCCGCTGACCACCGTGATGCCCTGCCCCGCCAGCTCGGCCGCCATCTGCCGCGCGAAGCGGCACGCGACCGCGGAGGCGTTGCGCGCGCCGACGATCGCGACGCAGGGGTGCCGGAGCATCGCGGTATCGCCGCGGACAATCATCACCGGCGGGGCGCCCTCGACCTCGCGCATCAGCGGCGAATAATCCGCCTCGTCACTGAAGACATGACGCGCGCCGAGCGAGGCCACGCGCTCGATCTCACGCTCGGCGATTTCGGAAGGCGCGATACGCGCGCGGCCCGCGCCACCGCGCAGCACAAGATCGGGCAGCGCGGCGAGCGCCGCCTCGCCCGATCCGAAGCGCGCCATCAGCTGGTGCCAACTGACCGGGCCGACGTGCGGCATGCGGATGAGCCGCAACCGCGCCAGCCTTTCGGCGTCGGTCATTCGGCGCTTTTCATCACGCCGACGCGCGGTTCGGTTCCCGCGCGCAGCCGCGCGATATTCTCGCGGTGGCGCCAGAGCACGATGGCCGCGAGTCCCGCCAGACCGATCGCATAGATGGGATAGCCGAGCGCCAGCGCGGCAAGCGGCGCAGCGACGGCCCCCAGCATCCCGCCGAGCGACGAGATGCGCAACAGCAGGACGGCGCCGAGCCAGACGCCCGCAAACACCAGCCCGATCGGCCAGGCGAGCGCCAGCGAGAGGCCGAGCAGCGTCGCAACCCCCTTCCCGCCCTTGAATTTCAGCCAGACGGGGTAGCAATGGCCGATCATCGCCGCCGCGCCCGCGACCATCGCGCCATGATCGCCGGTTTCGGGGAAAAAATGCCGGGCGAGCAGCACCGCGACCGCGCCCTTCGCACCGTCGAGGATCAAGGTTGCCGCCGCCAGCCCCTTGCGCCCGGTGCGCAGCACATTGGTCGCACCGATATTGCCTGACCCGATCTGGCGCAAATCACCCGCACCGAAGGCTCGCGTCAGGAGGACACCAAACGGGATCGATCCGAGCAGATAGCCCGCGGCGATCAGCAAATATGTCGTCATGGCAACCCCTCCTCCCTTTGCGCCTTTGTGGCGATTTTACGCGTAGCAATCAACGCATTCGCGCATGGTGACCGCCAAATCGGACAAACTCGTGGCGGCCATTGAGCGGCCCCGTCGCCGCTGCTAGGGCGCGTGGATGCCCACCCCCCGCGCCGACGCCCCGATCCTGTTCTTCGACTCCGGCCTCGGTGGCCTCACCGTGCTCGGCCCGACGCGCGCGCTGCTGCCGACCGCGCCGATCGTCTATGCCGCCGATTATGCCGGCCTGCCCTATGGCCAGAAGAGCGAGACTGAACTCGCGGCGCGCGTTCCCGCACTGCTCGGCCGCCTCGTCGAACGCTACCAGCCACGCCTCGCGGTAATCGCGTGCAACACCGCCTCGACGATCGCACTCGCCCATGTCCGCGCCGCGCTCGACCTGCCGATCGTCGGGACCGTGCCCGCGATCAAGCCCGCCGCCGAGATGACGAAAACCGGCGTCATCGGGGTGCTCGGCACCGAAGCGACGGTGCGCCAGCCCTATGTCGACGATCTCAGCGCGCGCTTTGCCGCGGGCAAGACGGTGCTGCGCCACGGCAGCCCCGGCCTCGTCACCGCCGCCGAAGCGAAGCTGCGCGGCGACCCCGTGGATAAGGACGTCATGGCGCGCGCCATCGCCGGCCTGACAAGCCAGCCCGGCGGCGACAAGCTCGACGTCATCGTCCTCGCCTGCACCCACTTCCCGCTGCTCGCCGACGAATTGCAGGCCGAGGCGGGATCGCACGTCCGCTTGATCGACGGGGCGCAGGGCATTGCCCGCCGCATCGCCCACCTGACCGACGGCCAGCCCTGGCCCGCGGCGGTCGCCCCCGGCCTCGCGGTCTTCACGCGTAGCGACGAGCGTCCGCCGCCGCCGCTGGCCGCGCTGGCGCCCTACGGCCTCGATCGCATCGAACTGATCTAGCGGCTCGATCACACTGATTTGGCGCAGAAGTTGCGAATCGTTCGCACTGGATTTCGGGTTGTTTCGGCGTTATTGGCCCCCGTGTTAATAGCCGCCCGGAGGGAGCGGCCCAATGGCTTGGACTGGCACCTGACTGCGGGGCTGATACGTGAACTATAACGATATTTTCGCACGCGCCATCGACCGGCTGCACGAAGAAGGGCGCTATCGCGTCTTCATCGACATCCTCCGGAATCGCGGGTCCTTTCCCAACGCACGCTGCTTCGCCGGTCATAACGGCCCGAAGCCGATCACCGTATGGTGTTCGAACGACTATCTCGCCATGGGCCAGCATCCCAAGGTCGTCGCCGCGATGGAAGAAGCGCTGCATGACGTCGGCGCCGGTTCGGGCGGCACCCGCAATATCGGCGGCAACACCCACTATCATATCGACCTCGAAGCCGAACTCGCCGACCTTCACGGCAAGGACGGCGCGCTGCTGTTCACGTCGGGCTATATCTCGAACGAGGCGACGCTCGGCACGCTCGGCAAGCTGCTGCCCAACTGCATCATCTATTCGGACGAACTCAACCACGCCTCGATGATCGCGGGCATCCGCAACTCGGGCTGCGAAAAGCGCGTTTGGCGTCACAACGACCTCGCACATCTCGAAGAGTTGATGGCCGCCGACGATCCCGAAGCCGCCAAGCTGATCGCCTTCGAAAGCGTCTATTCGATGGACGGCGACGTCGCCCCGATCCACGCGATCTGCGACCTTGCCGACAAATATAATGCCCTGACCTATTGCGACGAAGTCCATGCCGTCGGCATGTACGGCCCGCGCGGCGGCGGCATCAGCGATCGCGACGAAGCCGCCGATCGCATCACGATCATCGAGGGAACCCTCGGCAAGGCGTTCGGCGTGATGGGCGGCTATATCGCCGCCGACAAGAATATCATCGACGTGATCCGCAGCTATGCGCCCGGCTTCATCTTCACGACCAGCCTGTCGCCGGTGCTCGTCGCGGGTGTGCTCGCGAGCGTGCGCCACCTCAAGGCGTCGAGCGTCGAGCGCGACGCGCAGCAGGAAGCCGCCGCTTATCTCAAGCAGAGCTTCCGCGACGCCGGCCTGCCGGTGATGGATTCGACCACGCACATCGTCCCGCTGATGGTCGGCGATCCGGTTCGCGCCAAGAAGATCAGCGACATATTGCTCGCCGAATATGGCGTCTATGTGCAGCCGATCAATTTCCCGACCGTGCCGCGCGGCACCGAACGGCTGCGCTTCACCCCCGGCCCGGCGCATGACGAGGCGATGATGCGCGACCTGACCCAGGCGCTCACCGAAATCTGGGACCGTCTGGAACTGCGCAAGGCCGCGTGAGCGCCGCACCGGGTTTTGACGAGGTTGTCCGGGGACGCCGCAGCATTCGCGGCTTCCTCGACAAGCCCGTTCCCAAGGCGCTGGTCGCCGAGGTGATCGAAGTCGCGATGCGCGCGCCCTCGTCGTTCAACAACCAGTGCTGGAATTTCTCGGTCGTCACCGGCGATCCGCTTGACGCGATCCGCCGGGGTAACACCGACGGCATTCTCGCCGGCAAGCCCGACAGCCGCGAATTCCGCCGCTTCGACGGCATCGCCGACGACCATCGCGCACGCCAGATCGAGATCGCCAAGCAGCTCTTCGGTGCGATGGGCATCGCGCGCGACGACAAGGACGCGCGCCAGGACTGGGTGCTCCGCGGCTTCCGCCAGTTCGACGCGCCGGTCAGCATCGTCGTCACCTATGACCGCATATTGCTCGGCAGCGACATCGCGCCGTTCGATTGTGGTGCGGTGACCAACGCGCTGGTCAACGCCGCCTGGTCGCGCGGGCTCGGCTGCGTCATCAACAGCCAGGGCATCATGCAAAGCCCAGTGGTGCGCGAACATGCCGCGATCCCCGACGACCAAGTAATCATGATCTGCGTCGCGATGGGCTGGCCCGAAGCGGATTTCCCCGCCAACGCCGTGGTGTCGAACCGCAAGAGCGTCGAAGAAGCCGTGCGTTTCGTCGGGTTCGACGACTGACGCTCAGCACACCGGGCGCATCATGCCCCAGAAATGCGGGCCGCCGCCCGGCACATCCCATTCTACCTGCGTGACGAACCCCAGCCGTTCGTAAAGCGGCACATTTTCCGGCGTCGCGGTTTCCAGCCAGCACGGCAGTCCCTCGGTGTCGGCGACCGCGGCCTGCGCGCGGATGATCCGGCCGCCATGGCCCTTGCCCTGATGCGCGGTCCGCACGCCGACATAATGAAGATACCAGAAGCGCGCCTTTGGGCGGTGCGCGTCGATGCCGGCCTGCACCTTCAGTCCGCGCGGCAGGGCGGTACCGAACGTCGCGACGAGCGGGATGACGGTGCGCAGGAACTCCAGTGTCCCGCTATGCGCCTGCCCCGGCGCACGCCAGAGCGCCGCCGCCGCGTCGCTTTCGGATCGCAGCGCGACCCCCGCGCGCATGTCGGCGGGTACCAGTACGCGAAACAGGCCGCGCAGCGCCCGCGCACGATGATCGGGGTCGGGCAATATCCACGACAGCGCCGGGTCGGTCTGGAATGCCTGTGCCAATGTCTCGATCACGGCCGGCTGGTCGGCCGGACCCGCCGGTCCTATTGCCTCGCTCATCATTCCCTCCGTCGCCGATGGGAGCAGGTCGCGCGCGCTTTGGCAATATCAGCGTCGGCCCCTGTCGAACCGCAGCGACCAGGCATAACCGCGATAGAGGCGTGTCACGACCAGCCGGCCGCCGGTGTCGGCCGACAATTCGCGCATCGCGTCGATCATCATCGCGCGCGGCGCGACATGGAAACGCGCCAGCCAGCCGAACAGCGCAGCGCGGAACCAGCCGGGCAGTTGCTCCTGCTGGCCGAAATCGACGATATGCAGCACTCCGCTCGGCGACAGATGGCGCACCGCCTCGCGGATCGCGCCCTGCCAGTCGGGGATCATCGACAGCGTATAGCTCTGAAAGACCCGGTCGAAGTGCGGGACGCCGAACAGCGCCTTGGGGTCGAACCCGGTGGCGTCGCCCTGCGCTACCGTCACCCGCCGCTCCAGCCCCGCCCGGGCGATCGCCGCGCGCGCGCTTTTCAGCATCTCGGCCGAAATGTCGATGCCGTGAATATGCGCGCCGGGCCAGCAGCGCGCCGCCGCGATCAGGTTGCGCCCGGTGCCGCAGCCGACCTCGAGCACATGACCGCCCACCGGCGGCTGCAGTTCGTCGATCAGCCGGTCGCGCCCGAGCAGATAGTATTTGCGGGTCAGGTCATAGATATGGCGCTGGCCGCGATAGACATTGTCCATCAGCGCGGGATGCCCCTGTGCCGCCGCCACGATCAGGCTTTCAGCACATAGAGATGGACGCCGCCATAGATCGCCGAGCGGTCGCGCCGCGTATAATCGCGCGATTCCTCGGCGCGATAGTCCCAGCGATCGAGCAGCGCGTCGGGCAGGCGTCCGGGCAGCAGGCTCGGCTCGGCGGCAGTACGGAACAGCACCCGCGCGCCCGGTCGCGCGGTGCGCAGGACCTCGCTCCACAGCGCGAGCAGTTGCGGGTCGCTCATCCAGTCCTGCGCGTCGAGGAAGATATAGCGATCGAAGCTGGCGTCATCCGCCGCCGCCAGCATGTCGGTCATGTTGGCGTGGAGCATCGTCACCCGTTCCGCGCGCGCCTTGACCGCGGCATAATTGTCCGCCTGCAGATAGGGCGGCAGCGGCGCCTGCGCGTCACGGCCATAACCGCGCCCGAACGCCTGCCAGGCGAAATAATTGTCCTTGAGGTCGAAATCGCAGCTCAGTTTCTCGAGCCGCGCGCGCAGCACATCGGCCATCGGCTTGCCACCCGCCAGCGCGTCATATTGCGCGGGCGGAATGCCGAGTCCGAACAAGGACGAGCGCTGGTCGGTGACCCAGCGCACGAACTTCCTGTCGAAGAAGGGCGCGAATTTCGTTTCGAAGATGTGGCGCTGTTCGTCGATGTCGCGCGCCTCGAGCAGCGCGCGCGGATCGGCCTTCATCAGCCGCGCCAGCAAATGCGCGACGCCGATGAAATTGCCGAGCAGTCCACGCTTGTAGAGCCCGGTCGCAAAGCCGTTGATGCGGCGGCGTCCGACAAGGTCGCGGCCTTCCCAGTAACGGCGGCTGACCTCGTCGAGATGCGGCCGCACATACGCCTTGTACGCCTCGACATTGTCGCGGCTGTCGGCGTCGGCGAAAAAGCGGCGAAAGCTTGCATAATCGGGCAGCCGGGCCGCCGCGATGCGCTTGAGATGGCCCAGCGCCACATGCGCGGTGTTGAGATCGACCGCGACGATCTCGGCGGGATCGGCGGTCAGATAGGAGAAGACATTGCACCCGCCGCTCGCGATCGTCGCGATGCGGTTGCCGGGCCGGATCGCCAGTGCCTCCATGTCGACCACGGGGTCTTCCCAGATCTGGGCGTAGACGAGCCCGCGAAAGGCGAACGCGAAGGCGCGGTCGAGCAGGCGTTGCTTCTGCTCGGCGTCCTCGCGAACGACGGCGGCGGCGATCTTGCGATTGGGCTGGCTGGCCATGGCAGGTCTCCCGGAGAAAGGTGGATCCGGCCCCGCCCATGGCAGCGATTCTTGCGATTCCCGCGTCGGTTCGATGACAAATCGGGGACGGCGGAAAAAACTCGCATCGTCATCCCGGCGAATCCATGGCGTCGCGCTGCTGACCGTAAACCCTTCACGTTTGCGGTCAGCAAGCTTTTGGGCGTGAATTGCCAATTGTCGCCGGAAGCCGCGCCCCGCTGCTAGATCGGCCGAATGTCGCCCCGGATGCGATCGAACCGTGCGGCGACGTGCCGCGCGTAAGGCAGGCCGTGATCGCGAATCACCAGCGCATCGCCATCCCACTCGACAATCCCTCGTCGTTCGAAATCCGTCAGGGCGCTTCGAGCCGGCGCGAGCTCATCGAAACTCAAATGCGCGCGCCCGTTGCACAACAGGTCGCGAATATGCCGCGCGCGCCGCTGCTCTCCCGCCTCGACCCGGACGCCTCTCACCGCGGTGAGGCGCCCCCCGCCGACAAGATCGCGATAGGAGCCGGACCGCTTCTCGTTCTGGACGATCAGATCGGGAAACTTGCTGATCGCGCTGGCGCCGAAACCAAGCAAAATGGGGGCAGCGTCCTCGGTAAAGCCCTGAAAATTGCGATTCACCCGGCCTTCGCGAGCTGCGAGGGCGAGCGAATCGTCGGGCCGGGCGAAATGATCGAAGCCGACCGGGACATAGCCAGCCGCGGTCAGCCGTCGATAGCCAAGCTCGGCCTGCTCGAAGCGAAGGCGCTGGTCGGGCAGCCGGCTCGCGTCGATCCGCCGCTGACGCGCAATCATCTGCGGAAGATGGGCGTAACCGAAAAAGGCGATGCGGCTCGGCGCCAGCGCCAGCGCCTCGTCAATCGTCGATTCGACATCGGCCAGTTCCTGTCCGGGCAGGCCGTACATCAGATCGAAATTGATCGCGTTGATATCGCGCAGGCGCAGCGCGGCGACGACGCGCTCGATGTGCGAAAGCGGCTGGATGCGCCCGATCGCCTGCTGGACGTGCGGTGCGAAGGTCTGGATGCCGAGGCTGACCCGCGTGACATGCGCCGCCGCGAGCACCAGCGCCCACTCGGGTGAAAAGCCGCGCGGATCCAGCTCGATCGAGACGTCGGGCCGGTGCGCATCGAAAACGGTGAGCAGCAGGTCGAGCAAGCGCACCAGTTCGACCGGCGCGATCGCATTGGGACTGCCGCCGCCGAAAGCGATGCGGCTCACGCGCCCGCGTCCGCCCAGCCGCTTCGCGACGAGCGCGATCTCCGACCTGAGCGCCGTCAGATAATCGTCGAGCCGCTGCTTACGACCCGCCGCGCCGGTGTTGCAGCCGCAATACCAGCAGATGCTCTCGCAAAAGGGGATATGGACATAGAGCGAGACCGGCGTCGCCGGTTCGACTGCATCAAGGGCACGCGCATAATCGTTCGCGCCAACATCTTCGGCGAATTCCATCGCCGTCGGATAGCTGGTGTAGCGCGGAACCGGCTTTGCGAGCAGATCGGGATGATAGGACCACATGCACGCACCCTATGCCCGAACCGGCGCCACGACATTGATCGGGATCAACGGCGCCGGAATCAGCAGCAGCCCAACGACCCCGCCCGCTTGCCGCGACGTTCGCCGATCATGTGGCAGGCCTTGGCACAGTCGCGCCGCTGTTTCGGGTCGGCGGGATCGCCCGGTACGATCATCCGGTGCGCCGCGCCGCCGCACGAGGGAACGGTCAGGACGCGCGCTTCGGCTGCACCGGGCGGCTGCATCAGCACCGCCGCGGCCAACGCCAGAACGAAATACCGCGCGATCATGGGACGTCCTTCTCCTCATCCTCGACGAAGATGCGCAGCGCCGCGCCGTCAAGATCGTCGAACTGCCCGCCGCGCAGCGACCAGAAAAAAGCGGCGAGGCCTATGAGCCCGAGGCCGAGTGCGACCGGGATCAGGACGAGCAGCCCGTTCATCGCGCCGAGCCCTTCAACCGCAGCGCATTGCCGACGACGATCAGCGACGATCCCGACATTGCGATGGCGGCGACCAACGGTGTTACATAGCCGAGAAAAGCGAGCGGGACCGCGACGACATTATAGCCGATCGCGAGCGCGAAATTCTGTCGCACGATCGCCTGCGTCCGCCGCGCCACCCGGATCGCCTGCATTACCGGCATCAGCCGGTCGCCAAGGAAGATGCAATCGGCGGCATTCTTGCCCGCATCGCTCGCCGAGGCCGGCGCGATCGAGGCATGACCGGCGGCCAGCGCCGGACCATCGTTCAGCCCGTCGCCGATCATCAACACCTTATGTCCCATTGCGGCCTGCCGCGCGATGGCGGCGAGCTTGTCCTGCGGGCTCATGCTGGTCTGGGCGGTCAGCCCGAGCGCGCGCGCCACCGGCGCGACAGCTGCGGCACGATCGCCCGACAAGATCGTTGGCACGACGTCGGCGCGCCGCAGCGCCGCGATGGTGTCGGGGGCGTCGGGACGAAGCGTGTCGGAGAAGCGGACGATGATCGCCGGCACGCCGTCGATCGCCAGCTCGGTCGCGAGCGCGCTGTCGGCGAGGGTCTGCGCGGGCCGACCCAGCGTCACCCGGCGCGTCCCCCACCGCGCCTCGATCCCGGCGCCGGGGGTTTCGCGGATCGCCTCGACCGCAAGCGGCGTCACGCCCGCCGCCGTCAGGTCGCGGGTCAGCGCCTCGCTGAGCGGATGACGGCTGGCGCGCCCCAGCGCGAGCAGCAGCGCGCGGGCGGTGGCGTCGGCGGCATCGAGATTGGCCGCGACCGGTCGCCCGAGAGTCAGCGTTCCCGTCTTGTCGATCATCGCCCGATCGACCTCGGCCAGCCGTTCGAGCGCCGATCCGTCCTTCACCAGCACCCCGACCCGCATCAGCGCGCCCGCCGCGACGATCTGCGCCGCAGGCACCGCGAGGCCGAGCGCACAGGGACATGTGATGATCAGCACCGCGACTGCAATCAGCAAGCTGTGGTGCCAGCCGGCCCCGGCGATCATCCAGCCGGCGAAAGCGAGCAAAGCCAGGGTGTGGACCGCAGGCGCATAATAGCGCGCCGCGCGATCGGCGATGCGGACATAACGCGACTTGCCCTGCGCCGCCTCGCCCATCAGACGCGCAATGTCGGCGATCGCGGTGTCGGCGCCCGCCGCGGTGACCAGGACACGGATCGGCGCTTCGATATTCAGCGTCCCGGCGTGAACGGGATCGCCGCTCAGCACCTCCCGCGGCGCGCTTTCGCCGGTCAGCAGCGACAGGTCGATCTGGCTGGCACCGCCGACGATCACGCCGTCGGCCGCCAGCCGCTCGCCCGCGGCGACCAGCATGACCAAGCCGGGTTCGATCGCAGTGGCGTCGACCCAGCGGCTTGCTTCGTCCGGGTCGACGACCATCGCGCCGGTGCCCATGTTGCGGAGCAGCGCCGTCACCCCGCCCCGCGCGCGGTCGCGCATCACGCTGTCGAGCCAGCGGCCGCAGAGCAAGAAGAACAGCAGCATCACGACGCCGTCGAAATAGGCGTGCGGGCCGTGCGTCGCAGTTTCGTACAGGCTGAGCGCGGTCGCGATCAGCACCCCGATGCTGATCGGCACGTCCATATTGGTCCGGCCGTGGCGAACCGCGCGCCACGCCGAACGGAAGAAAGACCGCCCGGCATAAGCGACCGTCGGCAGCGCGATCGCCGCCGACAGCCAGTGGAACAGGTCACGAGTCGCGCCGCTTGCGCCTGACCAGACCGACACCGACAGCAGCATGATGTTCATCATCGCGAAGCCCGACACCGCGACCGCGCGCAGCAGCGCGCGGCTGTCGGAGGCGCCGCGATCGGCCTCCGGCGGACCGTCGCCGATCGGATGCGCCTCGAACCCGAGCCGCGAGAAGGCGCCGATCAACTCGGGCGTTTCGGCGTCGGGGGTGCAGGACAGATGCACGCGCTTTTCGGTGAAATTGACCCGCGCGGCGGCGATCCGCCGGTCGCGCACCAACCCCTGCTCCAGCTTGGCGATGCAGCCCGCGCAGCGGATGTCGGGCACCGCGAAATCGCGTTCGATCAACGAGTTCGCGACCGCGGTCATTGGAGATCGATCCGATAGCGCGCCTCGTCGGCACCGTGATGCACCGACAGGTCGATCTGCCAGCGCCCGGCTGGCAAGGCCTCGGCCGAACGCAAAGCGCCGCCTGCAGCTGGTACGAAGCGCATCGCGCGCGCAGGCGCTTGACCGAGCGGATGACGGAGCGTCGCAACGATGCGCAGCCCGTCCAGCGGCGCGCCGTCCTTGCGGACGATCAGCCGGACATGCCGGTCAGAGTCGACAGTGACGCTCTTGTCCCAGCCGAGCCGCTCTTGCGCCGCGGCCCGCGCGAGCCATTCATTGTAATGTTGGCTCGCAACATAGCTGTTGTCGACCACGGTGCCGCCAAAGGTCGACAGCGCAAAGCTCGCCATCACGATATTGACGCTGATGACGACGCCGAAGAAGGCGATCAGGATGATCGCCGCATGGCGCCCGGTGAAGGGCTTTCGTTCGCGCTTGTCGGTCATGGTTCGGTCCCCGGCCGGTCGAACTGGATGGTCTCGCTGTCGCCGCGCGGATCGTCGTCGAGCGCGCGCACCGTGATCGTGAATTCCTGCCGCGCCGGGCCCGCGCCGGGAGCGACGATAAACAGCCGCGCGCTCGTCACGCGGTCAGGCGCGAGCGACATGCGCAGGCTCTGCCGCGCGGTCTCGCGCGCGCCGCCTTCGATCCACAGCCGCGCACTGGGCAGGCCGCTCAGCGTGACCTCGATCGTGCGCGGGCGGAGTTCCATGTTGCGCAGCTTGAGCGTGTAATTGTTGCGGATCGCGCCGTCGGAAAGCTGAACATAGAGCGGGCTGCGCTCGTGCTGGACGGCAAGATCGAGACGGGTGCGCTGGCCGAGGGTGAAGAGCATCGCGAGGCCAATCGCGCCCCACAGGCCGAAATACAGTAGCGTCCGCGGACGGAAGAGCGTCTTGCGGATCGGCGGCGCGACCCCGCCCGCCTTTTCGGTCGCGGCGTCGTCGAGCGTGCAATAGTCGATCAGGCCGCGCGGTCGGCCGACCTGCGCCATCACGCTGTCGCAGGCGTCGATGCACAGCGCGCAGGTGATGCAGCCGATCTGCGGCCCCTCGCGAATGTCGATGCCGGTCGGGCAGACCGCGACGCACTGGTTGCAATCGACACAGTCGCCAAAGGCGCCGGGGTCCTTCTCGGCCTTCTTGACGCTGGCGCGCGGCTCGCCGCGCCAGTCCTTATAGGTCACCAGCAGCGATTTTTCGTCCATCATCGCGGTCTGGATGCGCGGCCAGGGGCACATATAAATGCACACCTGTTCGCGCAGGAAGCCGCCGAGGACAAAGGTCGTCGCGGTCAGCACCGCCACCGTGACATAGGCGACCGGCGCGGCTTGCCCGGTCCAGAAATCATGCGTCAGCGTCGGCGCGTCGGCGAAATACATGATCCACGCACCGCCGGTCCAGAATGCGACGGTCAGATAGACCGCATATTTCAGCGCCCGCTTGAAGATCTTCTCGGCCGTCCATGGAGCGTTTGCGAGGCGGATCTGCGCGTTGCGGTCGCCGTCGATCAGCCGGTCGACATGCTGGAACAGGTCGGTCCACACCGTCTGTGGACAGGCATAACCGCACCACGCGCGCCCGACCGCACTGGTGACGAGGAACAGCCCGATCCCCGCCATGATGAGCAGGCCCGCGACATAATAGAATTCATGCGGCCAGATCTCGATCTGGAACATGTAGAAGCGCCGGTTCGCCAGATCGACGAGCACAGCCTGGTCGGGCGCATGGGGGCCGCGATCCCAGCGGATCCATGGCGTTCCGTAATAGATCGCCAGCGTGACCGCCATGATCCCCCATTTGAAACGCCGGAAAGGGCCGTCCACCTTCTTGGGGTAGACGCCCTTGCGCGCCGCATAGAGCGATCCATGCTCGCCGGTCAGGTCGTCAGGGCTGGCCATCAGCTCCCAGTCCTTCCGCCGCGGCGGCGGCCAAGGCCGGCGCCGGCGCCTTTTCGCCGCCGCCGAGCGAATAGACATAAGCGGCGAGCATCTTGATCGTCCCCGGGTCGAGCCGGCTGTTCCAGCGCGGCATCACGCCGTTGCGCGGCTGAGTCACCGTCGCAGTGATGCTGGCGCGGTCGCCGCCATAGAGCCAAATCGCATCGTTCAGCTTCGGCGCGCCGACCTCGCGCCCGCCGTTGCCGGTCGGGCCATGGCATACCGCGCAATTCGCCTCGAACAGCACCGCGCCGCGCGCTGACGATGCGCTCCGCTTTTCCTGATGGCTGATCGTGCGGACAAAGCTCACCACATCGGCGATCTGCGTTGGCTCGAGGATGCCGTCGCGTCCGAAGGCGGGCATCTGGCTGGTCCGCGTCGCCTTGTGATCGGGATTCCTGATGCCATGGGTGATCGTATATTCGATCGTCGCAAGATCGCCGCCCCACAGCCAGTCGTCGTCGGTCAGGCTGGGATAGAGCTTCTTCACCCCCGCGCCGCCCGCGCCGTGGCATTGGACGCAATGGACACGAAAGGCGGCCGCCCCGCCCTGCACCGCCGCCTGCATCAGTTCGGGTTTTGCGGGCAGGTCGGCGATCGAGGTCGCGGCGATCGCGTTCATCACCGGGGCGCGGCGCGCCGCGTCGGCCTGCATCTCCTGTTCGAGCTGGCCGCGACTGCTCCAGCCGAGCACACCCTCGGTCGCGCCATGGATCATCGGCCAGGCGGGATAGAGGATGACATAGACGATGCCCCAGACGATCGTCGCATAGAGCGACCACAGCCACCAGCGCGGCATCGGCGTGTCGAGTTCCTCGATGCCGTCCCATTCGTGACCCGACGTGTGCGTGCCGGTCACTTCGTCGATACGCTTATGATCGGCCATGCTCGTCGTCCTTGAAGATCATATTTGCCGCTTCGTCATGGTGACGGCGGGCGCCCTTGCGAAACGGCCAGGCGATGAAGAGGAGGAACATCGCCACCATGACGATCAGGCCCCAGCTGTCGGCGAAATGCCGCACCTCGTCATAACTCATCGCGCCGCTCCCGAAGCCGCGGCAGGCGCGTGCGCCTGTTCCTGCGGCGCCGCCTTTTCGACATCGACCAACGTGCCGAGCATCTGGAGATAGGCGATCAGCGCATCCATTTCGGTCACCTGGGCGGGGTCGCCGTCGAAATCGCGCACCTGCGCCTTCGGATAGCGTTTGACGAGGTCACCGGCCCCCGCGTCGGGATCGGCCTGCGCGCGGATGTCGTCGTTCGCCTTGGCAATGTCCTGCTTCGTATACGGAACGCCGACGCGGGTGAGCGCGGTCAGGTCGCGCTTCATGTCGCCCGGGGCAAGATCGCGCTCGGCGAGGAAGGCATAACCGGGCATGATCGATTCGGGGACGACGCTGCGCGGGTCGATCAGATGCGCCTTGTGCCATTCGTCCGAATAACGACCGCCGACGCGGGCAAGGTCCGGCCCGGTCCGCTTCGACCCCCACTGGAACGGATGGTCGTACATGCTCTCGGCCGCCAGACTGTAATGGCCATAGCGTTCGACCTCGTCGCGGAACGGGCGGATCATCTGGCTGTGACAGGTGTAACAGCCTTCACGCATATAGATGTTGCGCCCGGCAAGCTCGAGCGGGGTGTAAGGACGCATCCCGTCGACCTTCTCGATCGTGTTGTCGATCCAGAACAGGGGCGCGATCTCGACGATGCCGCCGATCGCAACGGCGATCAGCGAAAAGAAGCCGAGCAGGCTGACGTTGCGTTCGAGCTTCTTGTGACTGAAGCGTTTTTCGGCGGGTTGGATCGCCATTTGCCTTGGCTCCTTATTCGGCGGGAACGGGCGCCAGCGGACGGTCCGCGGCGGCGTTGTACGGCGTTTCGGTCATCGGTTTTTCCTCGCGGACCCTGCCCGCAAGCGTCGCCCAGACGTTGAAGACCATCAGCAGGAAGCCGGCGAGATACATCGCTCCGCCCGCGGCCCGGATCAGATACATCGGGTGCATCGCCGCAACGGTCTCGGCAAAGCTGTAGACGAGGTAGCCGTCGGCCCCATATTCGCGCCACATCAGCCCCTGCATGATCCCCGCCACCCACATCGAGGCGGCGTAAAAGACGATCCCCAGCGTCGCGAGCCAGAAGTGCCAGTTGACCATGCGCAGCGAATAGAGGCGCGGGCGTCCCCACAGGCGCGGCACCAGATAATAGACCGCGGCAAAGGTGATCATGCCGTTCCAGCCGAGCGCCCCGGCGTGAACGTGCGCGATCGTCCATTCGGTATAGTGGCTCAAACTGTTGAACGCCTTCACCGACAGCATCGGCCCCTCGAACGTCGCCATGCCATAGAAGGCAAGCGCGACGACCATCATGCGGATGATCGGGTCGGTACGGATCTTGTCCCACGCGCCATTCAGCGTCATCAGCCCGTTGATCATGCCGCCCCAACTCGGCATCCACAGGACGACCGAAAACACCATGCCCAACGTCTGCGCCCAGTCGGGCAGCGCCGTGTAATGGAGGTGGTGCGGCCCGGCCCAGATATAGAGGAAGATCAGCGACCAGAAATGCAGGATCGACAGGCGATAGCTGTAGATCGGCCGTTCCGCCTGCTTGGGAACGAAATAATACATCATCGCGAGGAAAGGCACGGTCAGGAAAAAGGCGACCGCATTATGCCCGTACCACCACTGCGTCAGCGCATCCTGCACCCCCGCAAAAGCCGAATAGCTTTTTGACCCGAAAATCGTCACCGGAATCGAAAGATTGTTGACGATGTGCAACATCGCGATGGTGACGATGAAGCTCAAATAGAACCAGTTGGCGACATAGATATGCGGCTCGCGGCGTCTGACGATCGTGCCGACGAAGACGATGAAATAGACGATCCAGACGATCGTCAGCCACAGGTCGACATACCACTCGGGCTCGGCATATTCGCGCGCCTCGGTGACGCCCATGACATAGCCGGTGGCGGCAAGAACCAGAAAGAGCTGGTAACCCCAGAAGACGAAGCGCGCGGCGCCGGGAAAGGCGAGCCGCGCGCGGCAGGTGCGCTGCACGACATAAAAGCTCGTCGCGATCAAGGCATTGCCGCCAAAGGCGAAGACGACCGCCGACGTGTGGAGCGGGCGCAGCCGCCCGAAGCTGGTATATTCGATCCCAAGATTGAGCGCCGGAAAGGCGAGCTGCAACGCGATATAGAGGCCGACCGCCAGCCCCGCGACGCCCCAGAAGATGGTAGCGATGACGCCCCAGCGCACCGGATCGTCGTCATAGACGCCTTCGTCCGCGGGCATCTTCAGCAGCCCGCGCGCCATCCCCGCATAATCGGCGCGAGAAATGCGAAACCACAGCGCGATCATGCAGGTGATCGCGATGATGATCATATGAACCGCAAAGGGCGCGTCGACAGCCAGCGCCGCGAAGACCAGCGCCAGCAGCGCGAGCGCCAGCCAGCCGCCAGCCTTGAAAACCAGATCGTCCATCATCGCGAATCCCTGTTCGGCGCGGCTCCATCGCGCGCGTTCACGATCGTCCATGGCGGTGCGAGCGCCACCGAACATTGACCTGGATCAACGAAAAATGTTGCGGCGCATCAACGGGGCGATTTGCCCCAGAAAAAGACCATGCGCGGGCGGTCAGCCCGCGAGGGTCTCAATCGCCGCACGGTCGATAATGACGATCTCGCGGCGCGACGGCAGGTCGAGCAGGCCCGCGGCGCGCATCCGGGTGAGCTGACGGCTCGTCGTCTCGATCGTCAGCCCCAATATGTCGGCGATCTGCTGGCGGCCGAACGGAAGCTCAAAACTGCTCCGCGCGCCGCCGCCGCACCCTTGCCCCGACAAGCGCTCGGACATTTCGAGCAGGAAGGACGCGACCTTCTCTTCGGCTGATTTGCGGCCGAGCAGCATCATCCAATGCCGCGCGCGGTCCAGTTCGTCGAGCGTGCGGCGCAGCAGCTTGTGTTGCAAATCGGGGTGCGCACAGGCGAAATCGTCGAAACTCTTGCGATTGAAGATGCAAACCTCGGCATCGGTCATCGCGGTGGCGCTGTACGGGCTTTCCTTGCCGAACGGGCGGCCGATGAAATCCGACGGAAAAACGACGCCGACGATCTGTTCGCGGCCGTCAGCGGACGCGACGACCAGTTTCAGCACGCCGTCGAGGACATTGGCCACGACGGGTGCATCATCGCCCTCCCACAACAAGGTATGGCCCGCCTTCACGCGCTGGCGCCGACCCAGCTTGCTGAGCAGCGCCAGTTCGTCGGCGTCGAGGCTTGCGCAAATTGCCCGGTTGCGGACGACGCAGGTGGTACAGTCGATCACCCCTCCCCCGTAGTCGACTACGGTAGTCGTGGGAAGGGACGATGGGTTTACCGCCATCGCCATGCGCGTCCGGCGCCCACCCGTGACGGGTGCGTCGATCATGCCAGATGGGCGCCGGAAACCGGCCGCACCGCCATCGGGAAATAGGCGATCAGGAACAGCAGGAACGCCGCCGCCCACAGCGCGCCCGCGAGCGCGATGACCCGCAAATATTCGAACGGCAGCAACGGCGCGATCACGCGCAGCAGCGTGCCCGAATGGATCAGAACATAGATGAGGACGGTCGCGCGGTCGGCCACGAGCGGGCGACCGGTGTGCCCCCGCGTCGCGCGCGTCATCACCGCCAGCGTCATCGTCCCCATCGCCCCGGCGCCGAGCGCGTGGACGGCGCTCGACACGGGCAGGAGCGGATATAGCATCGCGCTCCCCAGCAAGATCAGCCCAACCGGCAACCAAGCATAGGAAAGATGAAGGACAAAGACGATCGGGTCGCGCAACGCCTTCAACCCGGCCCAGCGCGTGAGGCGGACTGCCTGAAGCCCGCCCGCGACGATCAGCAATCCTGCCGCGACGGGGCTTGCCGGGCCGGCGACCCACGCCGCGAGCGCGAGCGCGGTCGTTCCCATCGCGATCATGTCGAAACGGTTCGGCATGGTCGGCAGGCTTTCAGTGGCGCCCTGCCGTACCAGCCAGTTGCGTGTGAAGGCGGGGATGATGCGCCCCCCGATCAGCGCGATCAACAGCAGGACCAGCGCAAAGCCCATATGCATCCCAAGCATCGGATCGGCGAGCGCACCCATCATCGCGGCGTGATCGAGCGCCGAGGCGGCGGCGAACAGAAAGAGGATGATCAGGATCGGCTTGTTGCGATTGCCCGAGGCGAAAATCTCGCGCGCCGCATAGGCGAGGAGGATAAGGAGATAGAGGCTGTCGAGCGCTGCGCCGATCAGCGGCGGCACCGTCGCCGAAAAGAGGATTGCCAGCCGCGCCGCCAGCCACAGGCCGACCACTGCGGCGATGCGCCACCCGGTCACCGTCGGGCGCCCCGTCCAGTTGGGTATGGCGGCGCTGACGAAGCCGCCGATGATCGCGCCCAGATAGCCGAACAGCATCTCGTGCTGATGCCAGGCGAGCGGCGCCATCGCGGTCGGGAGCGTCCAGCGACCACCGAAGGCGCCAACCCACAGAATCACGACGAGCGCCGCCCACAACGCACCGCAGGCGAAGAGCAGGCGATAGCCGCCCTGAAGCCAGAGCGGCGCCCTGGCTCCCGATCCGCCGGCCGCCTCCGTCACGTTGGCGCCTATGGTCATTCCGGCGCGATCGACTGACCGGCGCGCGCCACCACATGGTTCGCCTCGAAAGCGGAGGTGCAGGCAAGCGCCGCGGTGGCCATCGCCGGATCGCCACCCGCGCCGGGCCGGCAATGGTGCGGCGCCATGCTCAGCCGTCTCGACGGAGAGAGCGCAGGAGAATGCGAAACCATTGGCCGACGGCTTTCGCGACGCCGACGCCGTCGCGGCCAGAGTGGCGCGCACGCCGCACGTCGAGCGGCCCCGATCCGATCACTTCGCCGCATTCCGGGCAGAACATCGTCTATCCTCCATGGGTTTGCCTCGCCTTCCCGCTCTCCGAGATAGCAGAGTAGCCGCCAATGAATTTGCGCTGGATCAAACTTCTCCGCATCCGGTTCGGTGACGCCCAGGGTCAGGACCCATTGATTTACGTTGATGGCGGTGATTCAGGCTCGCTGCGAGGAGCCTGAATAGAGCCTATTTCTCCGCCATCGCTCTCGTCGCAACCGTCATCGTCTGGCGCTGTCTGATGTGTCCTGACCCTTGGCCAGCCATCTGCCTGACCCCACAGGATTGGGCCGGCTCAATCCGGGATTGCGCTCTTTGTCTCCAGAATCGTCCATAGGCCAGCCCGGTTGGCTCGGAGATCGGCGAGTGTGTAGCGGTCGAGGACTTGCATGAACGCCGCCAGCGCTTCGTGCAGCACCCCCGTCAGCCCGCACGCCGGAGCAATGATACAGTTCGCGCAATCGACCAGGTCAAAGCCATCCTCGGTATGGCGTACGACGTCCCCGATGTTGATCGCCTCGGGTGCGCGGGCGAGACGGATGCCCCCGAAACGCCCACGCACGCTTTCCAGATAACCGGCGTTCACCAGATCGTTGACGACCTTCATCAGATGATTCTGCGAAATGCCATAGCTTCGCGCGATATCGCCGATCGAAGACAGCCGGTCGTCGGGCTGACTACCCAGATAGAGCAGCACCCGGATCGCATAGTCGGAGTAGCGCGTCAGGCGCATCGCACATTCCTTTCACCGGCTCGTCGCCAATAATATGCATTTCTATTGCATGCTTCAATCGATCGCCATACATGCGTGATTAATACATGTTTAATCGAGTCGGGCCGCTTTTCCCATATCCACAGGAGATCCCATGTCACAGCCGCTCAGCGATCGCACCATCGCGCTTGTCAAAGCCACCGTCCCGGCGCTCGAAGCGCATGGTCTCGACATCGTCCACGAAATGTATGCGCGCATGTTCGAAAACCCCGAGATCCGCGACCTGTTCAACCAGTCGCATCATGGGGATACGGGATCGCAGCCGCGCGCCCTGACCGGGGCCATCCTCGCCTATGCCGGCAACATCGACAATCTGGCGGCGCTCGCGCCCGCCGTCGAGCGCATCGCCCAGAAGCATGTCGGGCTTCAGATCCTGCCTGAACATTATCCGCATGTCGGCGACGCGCTGCTCGGCGCGATCAAGGCCGTACTCGGCGACGCGGCAACCGACGAAATCCTGGCCGCCTGGGGGGAAGCCTATTGGTTCCTCGCCAACATCCTGATCGCGCGCGAGGCCCGGGTCTATGGCGAGCAGAAGGCGACGACCGGAGGCTGGAACGGCTGGCGCGATTTCCGTGTCGAGACGGTGACGCGAGAGAGCAGCGTGATCAAATCCTTCACCTTGCGCCCCGCCGATGGCGGCGCGGCCATGGCCTTCAAGCCGGGTCAGTATCTGACCTTCTGGTTCGAGATTCCCGGACATCCGCCGGTCAAACGCAACTATTCGATCTCGGCCGCACCCAATGGGGAAACCTATCGCATCTCGGTGAAGCGCGAGCCGCAGGGTCTTGCATCGGGCTGGCTTCACGACAGCGTCGATGTCGGCACGATCCTGAAAGTCGCGGCGCCCGCTGGCGAGTTTTTCCTGGGCCAGTCGCCGCAGCGCCCCGTCGTCCTGCTGTCGGGCGGCGTCGGCCTGACGCCGATGGTGTCGATGCTGGAGGCGCTCATCGAGGGCGGCGGCGATGTCCCCGTCCAGTATATTCATGGCACGCACGATCGCGACACCCACGCGATGCGCGATCATGTCCGCGCGCTGGCGGCGAAGGGGCGTGCGGTTCGCGTCATCGACTTCCACCAGACGCCGCTGGCCGATGAGGTGGCGGGCCGCGACTATGACCATGCCGGTCTGATCACCGAAGAATGGCTGGTCGCAAACACCCCAGTGGGCGAGGCGGACTATTATATCTGCGGCCCGCGCCCCTTCCTGCGCGCCGCGGTGGCCGCCCTGTCGCTCGCCGGTGTGCCGTCCGACCGTATTCACTACGAGTTTTTCGGTCCGGCCGACGAACTGCTCGCCGCCTGAGGAGGAACTGGCGAAAGATCTGAGGGCCGGCAAAGTCGCCAATTCTTCTAATGGCACGCGGCCTCAAATCGCTAATCGCGTGGAGCAGTAGCGTGGGTGCCCCAGCGAAGGCCGGGATGACGGCTAGGTCAATCCCGGCAATAGCCTTCGCCGTCCTTGACGATCAGGCATTCCTTCTTGCCCGCCAGCCATTTCAGTCCGGTTTCGTCACCATTGCCGCGGCGCAGGCTCAATTCCTCGTTGCCGCGCTTGAACTTGATGCCATGCTCGCTGTCGTTGCCGTCATAGGTCCCCTTGGTGTCGAGGTCCGACTGCATCTCCAGCTCGTATTTGCCGGGTTCGCCGGGGGTGATCGTCACGAACATGCCCTCGACCCCCGTCCATTTTCCGGCCCAACTCGCGAAGCGGTGCGGCGCGGTCGCGGGGTCGGCTTCGGGATCGGTCGCGTCTTCGGCGGGAACGGTTTCGTCCGGTACCACCGTGGTTTCGGTCGGCGCGGGCGCTGGGGCCTCGGCCTTTTCGCAGCCGGCCAGCAACACCATCGCGGTGGCTCCGAACAGGATCATGCTCTTCTGCATCATATATCTCCTTTGCCCTTACAACGCACCGGGGCCGATTAATATCCGGCCAAAATTTCCGCATATTTCTGCGGGTCGACATTGCCCCCCGACAGGGTGACCAGCGTCGCCTTGCCCGGCGACACCTTGCCCGCGAGTACCGCCGCAAGCGCCGCCGCGCCACCGGGCTCGACGACGAGATGCAATTTCTCGAATGCCATACGTATCGCATGGCGCACTTCCTCGCGCGTCACCACGACGCCGCGTACCCCGCGCGCCTGCAACACCGCGAAGTTGATCGGCCAGGTCTCGGGCGTCTGCAGCGCGTCGCATTCGGTGGGATAGGCCAGGTCCTCGACCGACAATATCTTGCCCGCCGCCAGGCTGCGCGTCACATCGTCCCAACCCTCGGGCTCGACCGCGATCACCTCGGCCTCGGGACAGGCGAGCGCCAGCCCCGCCGACAGGCCGCCGCCACCGCAACAGGCGATCACCTTGTCCGGGCCATCGATCCCACGCTCCGCCATCTGCGCGCGCGCCTCGATCCCCGCGGTCCCCTGCCCTTCGATGATCCAAGGATCGCCATAGGCATGCACCAGCGTCCCGCCGCGTTCGTCGAGCAGCTTCGTCGCCACCGCGTCGCGCGATTCCGTTACGCGGTCATAGAGCACCACCTCTGCCCCCAGCGCGCGCGTCGCCGCCAGCTTCATCGCGGGCGCGTTGCTCGGCATCACGATCGTCGCCTTGATGCCCAGCCGTTTGGCCGCCCAGGCGACGCCCTGCGCATGATTGCCGCTCGACACGCCGACGACGCCCGCGCCGGCCTGCTCAGGGGTCAGGTCGGACAGCCGGTGCCAGGCGCCGCGAATCTTGAAGGCGCCGACGGGCTGCAGGCATTCGGCCTTGCACCAGATCGTGACGCCGTCGACCTCGAGCGGCAGCAACGGCGTTCGCGGCAGCAATGCAGCGACTTTCGCCGCGGCGCGTTCGACCCCAGCGAGGCTTGGCGCGCGCGCCGGATCGAGCAGGGGTTCGGGGCTTTGCTGTGTCATCGCTTCGTCCTATAGGGCCGGTCATACAAGACAAGCCGCATAGACAGGCGCAGGAGATTTTCATGAGCAAGGTTTTGGTGATCGGCGCAGGCGGCGTCGGTTCGGTCGCGGTGCACAAGATGGCGATGAACCCCGACATCTTTCCGCACATCACGCTGGCGAGCCGCCGCAAGTTCAAATGCGACGCGATCGCCGAATCGGTGAAGGCGCGTACCGGCGTCACCATCGACACCGCCGAGGTCGACGCCGACCATATCGACGCGACCGCGGCGCTGATCCGCCAGGTCGGCGCGACGCATGTCGTCAATCTCGCGCTTCCCTACCAGGACCTCACCATCATGGAGGCGTGCCTGTCGACCGGCGCCCATTATATGGACACCGCGAACTACGAACCGCGCGACGAGGCTAAGTTCGAATATCACTGGCAATGGGCGTATCAGGACCGCTTCAAGGACGCCGGGCTGATGGCGCTGCTCGGCTCGGGCTTCGACCCCGGCGTGACGAGCGTCTTCACGACCTGGCTCAAGAAGCATCATTTCGACCGCATCGACACGCTCGACATCCTCGACTGCAATGGCGGCGACCATGGCCAGCATTTCGCGACCAACTTCAATCCCGAGATCAATATCCGCGAAGTGACCGCGGTCGCGCGCCACTGGGAAAATGGCGACTGGGTCGAAACCCCGCCGATGTCGGTAAAACAGACGTTCGACTTCGAGGCGGTGGGCGAAAAGACGATGTACCTCATGTATCATGAGGAGATCGAAAGCCTGAAAACGCACATCCCCGAGATCAAGCGCATCCGTTTCTGGATGACCTTCGGCGAGGCCTATATCACCCACCTCACCGTGCTGCAGAATGTCGGCATGACGCGGATTGATCCGGTGATCTACGAGGGCCGCGAGATCGTCCCGCTGCAATTTCTGAAAGCGGTGCTCCCCGAACCGTCGAGCCTCGGCGAGACCACCAAGGGCAAGACCAACATCGGCGTGATCGCCACCGGTCTGGGCAAGGACGGTAAGGAAAAAACGCTCTATCTCTACAATATCTGCGACCATGAGGACGCTTATGCCGAGACCGGCAATCAGGCGGTGAGCTATACCACCGGCGTGCCCGCGATGATCGGCGCCGCGATGATGGTGACGGGCGCCTGGGAAGGCACCGGGGTGTTCAACATGGAGCAGTTCGATCCCGATCCCTTCATGGACATGCTGAACAATCATGGCCTGCCCTGGCAGGTGAAGGAACTGGACGGGCCGCTGGATTTCTGATCGCTGCGATTCCAACCCACTTTTGTCATTCCCGCGAAAGCGGGAACCCAGTAGCGACGGCAGAACTGGGTCCCCGCTTTCGCGGGGATGACGAAGGGCTGTTTTCGATGAAAATTCTTACTGCAGCGTTTGCCCTGCTCGCCGCCCTCGCGACCCCCGCCGCCGCGCAACCCGACGACGCCTACGCACCCGTCCGCGCGATCGTCGCCGATATCGGCAAGATCGTCACCCCGAACGGCGTGCAGGATACCTTCGAGGTCACCCTCGGCGGCGCGCGGCAGGTCGTCAATGTGCGCGGCGCCGACCGCGACAACCCGATCCTGATCTTCGTTCATGGCGGCCCCGGCGCGGTCGAAATGCCTTTTGCCTGGGCGTTCCAGCGTCCGTGGGAGGATGTCTTCACCGTCGTCCAGTACGACCAGCGCGGCGCCGGGCGCTCCTATCCGCTCAACGACCCCGCGACGCTCGCGCCGACGATGACGGTCGAGCGCTACCGCGACGACGCCATCGAACTCATCGAACTGCTCCAGAAACGCTACGCCAAGCGCAAGGTCGTCCTGCTCGGCCACAGCTGGGGCTCGATCGTTGGCCTGTCGGTCGCGGTGAAGCGTCCCGACCTGCTCTACGCTTATGTCGGGGTTGGTCAGGGCATCGATTTCCGCGAGGGCGAAAAGGTCGGCATGGCATGGACCCGCGCCAAGGCGGCCGCGGCCGGAAACGCCGAGGCTGTGGCCGCGATCGACGCGCTCGCGCCCTATCCGGCGGGCGACTTCACCATCGCCAAGGCCGACGGGTGGCGCAAATATGCGATCCCCTATGGCTCGCTGATCTATAACAAGCCCGACCTGACCTGGTATTTCCAGACGCCGCGCCTCTCGCCCGAATATAGCGAGGCCGACCGGCAAGCCTGGGGCAAGGGCAGCGAATTTTCGGTGACGACACTCTGGCCGCGCCTCGCCGACGTCAGCTTCCGGCCGGTGAGGAAGATGGACGTGCCGATCGTCTTCCTGCTCGGCCGCCACGACTATACCGTCCCCTCGCCGGTCGCCGCCGACTGGTTCGCCAAGGTCAAGGCGCCGTCGAAGACGCTCGTCTGGCTCGAACATTCGGCGCATATGCCGATGGTCGAGGAGCCGGGGCATTTCTTCGCCGCGCTGCTCCGCGACGTGCTGCCCCTCACCAAAGAGCCGAAAGACAAGAAATGACCGCTTATCTTGCGCCGATCGGTCTGCTCGTTATCTCGAACATCTTCATGACGGTTGCCTGGTACGGGCATCTCGGCGACGTCTCGCGCCCGCTATGGCTCGCGATCCTGCTCGCGTGGGGCATCGCCTTTTTCGAATATTGCCTCGCCGTCCCCGCCAACCGCATCGGCCACAGCGTCTATTCGACCGCCGAGTTGAAGACGATGCAGGAGGTGATTACCTTGATCGTCTTCGCGGGCTTCGCCGTTTTCTGGCTCGGCGAGAAGCTGACGATCAACCATCTCGTCGGCTTCCTGCTCATCGCCGGCGGCGCCTTCTTCATCTTCAAGGGGCCGATCGCGGCCTGACAGGAACATTCGACCCATGGAAACCAGAGCCGGCGATCCCGGAGCCTTTGCGCAGTTCGACCTTACCCGCGTTCCCTCGCCCGCTTTCGTCGTCGATGCGGCCAAGGTTCGCGCCAACCTAGCGGTCCTGCGCCATATCGGCGACGCGTCGGGCGCCCGCGTACTCGCGGCGCTCAAGGCGTTTTCGATGTGGTCGCTCGGATCGACCGTCGCGGGCGCGCTCGACGGCGTCTGCGCCTCGGGGCTCTACGAGGCGCGGCTGGGGCGCGAGGAATATGGCGGTGAAGTCGCGACCTATTGCGCCGCCTACAAGGCCGAGGATCTGCCCGAAATCTGCCGCCTGTCGGACCATCTGATCTTCAACTCGCCCGGCCAGCACGCCCGTTTCCGCCCCTTGCTCGAAGCCGCGCGCATGGCGGGCGAGCGTTTTGACGTCGGCCTGCGCATCAACCCGCTGCACAGCGAGGGCGAGGTCGCGAAATATGACCCCGCCGCGCCGTGCAGCCGGCTCGGCTTCCCGATCGACCAGCTCCACCCCGAGCATATGGACGGCATCGACGGCATCCATATGCACGTGTTGTGCGAACAGGATTTCCCGCCGCTCGCGCGCACCTGGGCCGCAGTCGAGCCCGCGCTCGCGCCCTTTTTCGGCCAGCTCAAATGGATCAACTTCGGCGGCGGCCATCATGTCACCCGCGCCGACTATCAGGTCGACGACCTGATCGCCTTCCTTAAGGGCGTGCACGAGGCCACCGGCTGCGACGTGATGATCGAGCCCGGCGAGGCGGTCGCGCTCGACGCCGGGATCCTGATCGGCGAGGTGCTCGACCTGTTCGACAATGGCATGAACATCGGGATCACCGACATCAGCGCGACCTGCCACATGCCCGACGTCATCGAGGCGCCGTACCGCCCCGCGATGTTGGGCGAGGGAACAGACGGCGCGCCGACCCGGCTCGGCGGCCCTTCGTGCCTAGCGGGCGACGTGATCGGCGACTATCGCCTGCCCGGCGGCGCGGCGGTCGGCCAGCGCTTCGCCTTTCTCGACCAGGCGCATTATTCGATGGTCAAGACGAACACGTTCAACGGCGTCCCGCTGCCGTCGATCTGGCTGTGGGACAGCGAGAGCGACGAGCTGACGCTGATCCGCGAATTCGATTATGCGGATTTCAAGACGCGGCTGAGCTGACGCCTCTTAGAGGATGAAGTCGCTGGCGCCGAGCGGTGCCGTTCCCAACATGGAGACATCGATCATGAAATCGGCGACGCCATCGCCATTGATGTCGCCGCTTACGTGATAGGTCGTTCCCGACCGCGCGCCCTCGTCCCAGGTCCCCATAAATTCGTAGCGGAGCTCGCCCGCGACGCCGCTGAACGCGTTCGTGCCGATGAAGCTGAACGCACTGTCGCCGCCGCCGGTGACCGCGTCGATCAGGCTGAGGTCGATGACGTCGCCATCGGGCGTAGAGAAATAGACACGGTCGATCTGCGTCGTGCTCACTCCCGACGGAATGAAGACATAGCGGTCGGCGCCCGCGCCGCCATCGAGCAGGTCAAGCCCGGGGCCGCCATTGAGCACATCGTTTCCTTCGTTTCCGAGCAGCGCATCGTTGCCGCCGCCGCCATTCAGCGTGTCGTTGCCCTCGCCACCGGCGAGCAGGTCGTTGCCCGCGCCGCCGATCAGCGAATTGTTCCGGCCGTTGCCCTGGATGTTGTTGTCGGCATTGTTTCCGATGCCGGTCACCGCCAGCCCCGCCCCGCCCCTGAGGTCGAGATCCTCGAGATTGGCGCCGAGCGTGTAGTCAATCGATGAGACGACCCGATCGATGCCGCCGCCCGTCCCTTCGACGATGACGTCGAGCGGGTTATCGACGATATAGACATCGCCACCGATGCCGCCGGTCATCGTGTCGGCCCCCGCGCCGCCGTCGAGCAGGTCGTTGCCCTCATTGCCGTACAGCACATCGTCATCAGCGAAGCCGTAGAGCTCGTCATCGCCGCCCGCACCCGTCAGATCGTCGTCGAACGCGCTGCCGTTCAGGATGTCGTCGCCGGGACCGCCGACGCGCGTCACCCCGCCCAGCGGGATGTTGATGAAATTGGCCTCGCCGAAGTCCGAAACGCGCAGATGGTCGGAGGCGAACAGGCTTAGCGGCTTGAACTGGATCAGCGTCGTATAGCCCCCGGGACCCGCCCCATCGAAATCGGCCTGCAGCAGGACGGTCCCTTGCGTCGATTCGACGAGCCGGAAATGCCCGGTCAGGAAGGGGTTGGCCCCGTCCCAGTTGGTGAGCGACGACAGCAGCGGCGACAGGTCGACGACGTCCAGCCCGGTCAGCGACGATTGCCGCGCCACCGTGCCGAAGTCCGAAACGACCAGCCCCGCCTGACCCGCCACGCCCGGCGTCGTATCCATGAAGATGATCTTATCCTGTTCGGGCCCCGCGCCGAGGTCGAGATCGACCCGCCCGCCGCCACTGTCGCGCAGGATGAAGGTGTCCGCGCCGCCCTCGAGCCTGATCGTCGCGATGTCGTTATGCGCGTTGCGATAATCGACGAGGTCGTTGCCGATCTCCGTCGGACTGGGGTCGGCGAAGATGGTAATGCGTTCCGAAAGCGTCGACGGGGTCGCGCGATCGATGAAGAAACTGTCGTTGCCCGCGCCGCCGTCGAACCGGTCGACGCCGCCGCCGCTGCCGGGCGACGCCGGGGAGTCGATATCATAGATGCTGTCGTCGCCGTCGCCGCCCTGAACCGTGTCGGCGCCGCCGCCGGCATAGATGATGTCGTTGCCGTCGCGGCCGATGAGCGTATCGCTGCCGCCATTGCCATAGAGCGTGTCGTTGCCGCCCCCGCCGTCGATCACGTCATTGCCGCGGCCGCCCTTGACGACATCATCGCCCTCGCCGGCGTTGATCCGGTCGTTGCCGTCACAACCCTCGATCACGTCCGCATCGGGGGTGCCCGGAAGGATATCGTCTCCCGGACCGCCAGGAATGAACGCCATGATGCTCTCCTCACCGACTCTTATGGATAACAGAAGGTTATCGAACGATACCCGCGCTTTCCATCACAAAATCAGGATGCGACCTCCGCCAGCGCCTGGTGGATATCGCTGACCACCACCGATCCCTCGCCGACCGACGAAGCGACGCGCTTGACCGATCCCTTGCGAACGTCGCCGATCGCATAGATGCGCGGCCAGCTCGTCTCGTAACGGCTCGGCATGCGGTCGAGCGCCCAGCCGGCCCTGACCAGTTCGATCGGCGCGATGTCGGTGCCGGTCTTCACGAAGCCGCGATCGTCGCACACCATTTCCTTGGGCAGCCAGCCCGTGTTCGGGGTCGCGCCGAGGAACAGGAACAGGAAGCCGCAATCGCAATGATCCTCGGCGCCCGTCTCGCGGCAGCGATAGGTCAGGCCGCCCAGGCGATCCTCGCCGTGCAACGCCACGACATCGGTCGACCCGATGATTTCGATGTTCGGATGTTCCTCGAGCCGTTTGACCAGATATTCGGACATCGTCTCGCGCAGGCTCTTGCGGCGGAAAATGACGTAAACCTTCTTCGCGACGCTCGCGAGATAGATCGCCCCCTGCCCCGCCGAATTGCCCGACCCGACGACGGTGACCTCGGCATTGCCGCACAGCTGCGCCTCCATCGGGGTCGCGCCATAATAGATGCCGCGGCCTTCATAGGCCTCGATGCCCTCGATCGGTAGGCGCTGATACTGCGCCCCGCTCGCGACCACCACCGCGCGGCTGCGCAGCTTGCGGCCGTCGACGAGGTGCAGGCAATAGGCGTCGCCGTCGCGCCCGATCGACGCCGCGCGCACTGGCGACACCAGCCGCGCGCCGAATTTCTGCGCCTGCACCGTCGCCCGCCGCGCCAATTCGTTGCCCGAAATGCCGGTCGGAAAGCCGAGATAATTCTCGATCTTCGACGAGGTGCCGGCCTGTCCGCCGGGCGCGAGCGAATCGAGCGCGATCACCGTCAGCCCTTCGGACGCGGCATAGACCGCGGCCGCCAGCCCGCCCGGCCCGCTGCCCACGACCAGCACGTCAGCGGTCGCGCCGTCGGGCAGCAGGTCGAGCCCGAGCGCCACCGCGAGGCTCTCGGGGGTCGGCTGCACAAGCGGCTCGGTCGCCCCCAGGATCACCAGCGGCAATTGTTCGTCGGTCAGTCCGCGCTCGGCCATCAGATGGCCCGCGACCGGCCCGTCGGCAGGGTCGAACCAGCGATGCGCGACGCCATGTTTCATCAACAGGTCACGCAGCGCATAGACGCCGCGGTCCATCGCCGCGCCGATCACGATGATCGCCGCGAAACCGCGGCTGTTGCCGAACTCCCGCCGCGCCGCAAAGACGCGCACGAAGACGTCGGAGAAATGGCTGTTGCCCGCGATCAGCCGCTGGAAATCGGCGTGCGCGATCCGCAGAATATCGCCGTCGGCGCCCATTTCGATCCGCGACGAATGGCGTTGTCCGGTCAGCACCGACAGGTCGCCCGCAAACTGCCCGCGCTCCATCCAGCCGACGCGCTTGGGCCCCTCGTCGGTCGTCGCGAAGATGTCGGTGTGTCCCGACAGGGTGAGGATACAGTCGGGCGCCATCGTCCCTTCGGCGAGGATCAGATCGCCCGCTTTGTGCGATTCGACCGTGCCGAACGCGAGCAGTTCGTCGATCTCGGCATCGGGAAAGGTGTGATTGACGTCGGCGGGTGCGGTCATGCGGCGCGGTCCTTCGGCGGGAGAAGATGCCCGCAATAGCCGGAAACCGCCGCGTTGTCCCCCGGTTACCGTGCGTCAGGCCCGCTTGGGCGCGACTGTTACCGCTGCGTTACAAAATTGCGCGATAGGGTCTTTACAGGGGGGACCCCCCTGCATATATCGCCCTCCGCTGCCCCAGGGGGACTTCCAATAACCGCAAGGCAGCCTCGGATGTTTAACGTATTTTTTGGGGGTCCCTTGAGTTGCACCAGCATCATAGCGCCCACGGGCTGATTCAGGCACTTTCGCCGGTCGAACCTGTCACGCTTGTCCGCCCGCACGCTGCGGCGCGCGCAGCGCGTTTCTTCATCGAGCGATTTCCCGGCACGACCATGTATGCGGTCAAGGCGAATCCGTCGCCCGACCTGCTGCGCGTGCTGTGGGATTCGGGTGTCACGCATTATGACGTCGCTTCGATCGCCGAGGTCCGCCTCGTCGCGCGCACCCTGCCCAAGGCGACGCTCTGCTTCATGCATCCGGTGAAGGCCGAGGAAGCGATTTCCGAAGCCTATTGGAAGCATGGCGTGCGTACCTTCTCGCTCGACACGATGGACGAACTCGAAAAGATCGTCCGCGCGACCGAGGGTGCTCAGGATCTCAACCTGCTGGTCCGTCTCCGGGTTTCGTCCGACCATTCGAAGCTCAGCCTCGCCGCCAAGTTCGGTGCCGAGCCCGAGGATGTCGCCGAACTGCTGATGGCGACCCGCCAGGCCAGCGACGCGCTCGGCATCTGCTTCCACGTCGGCAGCCAGGCGATGACCCCGCATGCCTATGCGCAGGCGATGGAGCGCGTTCGCGCCGCGATCGTGTCGGCGTCGGTGACGGTCGACATCATCGATGTCGGCGGCGGCTTCCCCTCGTCCTACCCGGGCATGGAGCCTCCGCCGCTCGGCGCCTATTTCGAAACGATCCACCGGACCTTCGAAAGCCTGCCGATCAGCTATTCGGCCGAACTTTGGTGCGAACCCGGCCGCGCGCTCGCCGCCGAGTATAGCTCGCTGATCGTACGCGTCGAAAAGCGCCGCGGCGACGAGCTGTACATCAACGACGGCGCCTATGGTGCGCTGTTCGATGCGGCGCATGTCGGCTGGCGTTTCCCGGTGACCTTGCTGCGCGAGCCCGAGAGCGACGCCGAGATGACGGCGTTCAGCTTTTACGGCCCGACCTGCGACGATCTCGACCATATGACGGGGCCCTTCTTCCTGCCCGACGATGTCAAAGCGGGCGATTTCATCGAGATCGGCATGCTCGGTGCCTATGGCTGCGCGATGCGGACGAAGTTCAACGGCTTCGGCGCCGATGAGACCCATGTCGTTAGCGACGAGCCGATGGCCAGCCTCTACACCGGCGAAGCCGAACCCGAGCGCCGCACGGCGACGGTGACCAAGCTGTTCTGAGCCGAAAGGCCAGCGAAAACGAAAAAGGGCCGGCGCTGCGAAGCGACCGGCCCTTTTCTTTCAATCGCTGCGCCGCCATTCGCCGGGCTTCATGTCGCCCAGCGTCCAGTCGCCGATCCGCCAGCGCACCAGCCGCAGGGTCGGGTGCCCGACAGCGGCGGTCATGCGTCGCACCTGCCGGTTGCGCCCTTCGGATATCGTCAGGCTGATCCAAGTGTCGGGAATGCTCTTGCGCACCCGGATCGGCGGGTCGCGCGGCCATAGTCCGGGGTCGGCGATTGCTTCGGCCTCGGCGGGACGAGTCAGCCCGTCCTTGAGCTTTACCCCCTGCCGCAACGCCGCCAGCGCCTCGTCGCTCACCTCACCCTCGACCTGCGCCCAATAGGTCTTGGGCATCTTGTATTTCGGGTCGGCGATCCGCGCCTGCAGCCGCCCGTCGTCGGTGAGCAGCATCAGCCCCTCGCTGTCGAGGTCGAGTCGCCCCGCCGGATAGACCCCGGGCAGGTCGATGAAGTCCGACAGCGTTTGCCGCGCCGATCCCACGGTGCCGCGATCGGTGAACTGGCTGAGCACATCATAGGGCTTGTTGAACAGGATCAAGGTCACGGCAGCAAACTCCGCGCCACCGCCTCGGCGACCTTGATGCCGTCGACCGCCGCCGAGAGAATGCCACCGGCGTAGCCCGCGCCTTCACCAGCCGGGAACAACCCGGCGGTATTGAGGCTCTGGAAATCCTCGCCGCGCGTGAAGCGCACCGGCGACGAGGTGCGCGTCTCGACCCCGGTCATCACGACATCGGGATGGTCATAGCCCGCGATCTGCCGCCCGAAGACCGGGATCGCCTCGCGCATGGCCTCGACCGCGAAATCGGGCAGGCATTGCGCAAGATCGGTCGGGGTCACCCCGGGGCGATAAGAGGGGATAACGCTGCCCAGCTCGGTCGACGCGCGCCCCTTCAGGAAATCGCCGACGCGCTGCGCCGGCGCCCGATAGTTCGACCCGCCGGCAACAAAGGCGAGCGATTCCCAATGCCGCTGGAAGGCGATGCCCGCGAGCGGGTCGCCGGGATAGTCGCGCGCCGGGTCGATCGCGACGACGAAGCCCGAATTGGCGTTGCGTTCGTTGCGCGAATATTGGCTCATGCCGTTGGTGGCGACACGCCCCTCCTCCGACGTCGCGGCGACCACGGTTCCGCCGGGGCACATGCAAAAGCTGTAGACGGTGCGGCCGTTCTTGCAGTGGTGCGAGATATGATATTCGGCGGCGCCCAATATCGGGTTGCCCGCATCGGCGCCGAAGCGCGACTTGTCGATCCACGATTGCGGATGCTCGATGCGGACGCCGATCGAAAAGGGCTTGGCCTCGACATACACGCCCGCCGCCAGCAGCATCGCGAACGTATCGCGCGCGCTGTGCCCCACCGCCATGACGACGCGGTCGGCCTCGATATAATCGCCGCCGTTCAGATGCACGCCCTGCACCCGGCGCGTGCCGGCACCGTCGGTCGCAATGTCGATCCCGTCGACCTTGTGCTGCCAGCGATATTCGCCGCCCAGCCCCTCGATCGTCTCGCGCAGGCTTTCGACCATCGTCACCAGCCGGAAGGTGCCGATATGCGGATGCGCCTCGGTCAATATCTCGGGCGGTGCGCCCGCCTTGACGAATTCGGTCAGCACCTTGCGGTCGAGGTGGCGCGGGTCCTTGATCCGGCTATAGAGCTTGCCGTCGGAAAAGGTCCCCGCCCCGCCCTCGCCGAACTGGACGTTCGATTCGGGGTGGAGCACCGAACGCCGCCACAGGTCCCAAGTGTCCTTGGTCCGCTCGCGCACCACCTTGCCGCGGTCGAGGATGATCGGCCGGAAACCCATCTGCGCAAGGATCAGCCCGACGAACAGCCCGCACGGCCCCGCCCCAACGACGACCGGGCGCTTGGTGCCCGCAGGCGGCGCGTTGGTGACGAATTTATAGGCGGTGTTCGGCGTCGGCTGGACATTGCGGTCCTTTCGGAAGCGCGCGAGCACCGTGCGCTCGTCCTTCACATTGACGTCGATCGAATAAATCAGTTTGATGGCAGCCTTGTCGCGCGCATCGTTCGCCCGCCGCGCGACGACATATTTCACCAGTTCGCGCGGCCCGATCCGCAGCCGCTTGCAGATCGCGGCGGGCAGGTCCTCAGGCGCATGGTGCAGCGGCAGCGTCAATTCGGTCAGGCGAAGCATCGCCGCCCTCTAGCCCGCATCGGCGGGCGCGCCAATCGCCCTGTCCTAAAAGTCCAGCCCGAGTGCGACAAAGGCATGAAAGCCCGCGGCGCCGCCGCCATCGACAGTCGGCCATTTCCCGATGGCTAGGCCCGACCGCCGATCGCGCCTATAAGCAGGCGCTCAAATTCCACGACATAAGTGGGAGCCATATGCCGCAGCCCGAACCGAACCCGCCTGCCCAACTGCTGACCGACCGGCGCGTCGCGCTCCCGGTCGCCACTCTCGCGCTTCAAGCGGTTGCCGCCATCTACTTCGTCGTCGACGGCATCGACGACCTGTTCACCGAGGTGCGCCAAGGCATCACCGCCGAGATCGTCATGGAATGCATCGTCGCCTTCGCCTTGCTCGGCGGGGTCGTGATGGGGTCGCGCTACATCCGCCGGATCACCGCCGAACTGCGTCGACAGGACCGGGCACTCGCCGATGCCCGCGGCGCGCTCGCCGACCATATCGCGCTGCGCTTCGACGAATGGGGACTGACCCCGGGCGAAGGCGAAGTCGCGCTGTTCGCGCTCAAGGGCTGCGACGTCGCCGCGATCGCCCGGCTGCGCGGCGCGGCGACGGGCACGGTGCGCTCGCAGCTCAGCCAGATTTACGCCAAGGCCGGGGTCAGCAGCCAGGCCATGCTGGTGTCGCTGTTCATCGAGGATTTGCTCGACGCACCGCGCCCCGCATAAACTTGGCCCGCGTGCCAATCGCCTCTTCCGTTTCACTTCGCAATCATTCTATCGTCGCCCAAAGAAACGGGCGGAGGAGAGACGCGGCGTGATTACCGGAACTGTTGCATGACCATGCTCGAAGGCATCCGCATCATCGACCTGACGACGGTCATCTTCGGCCCCTATGCGACCCAGATGCTCGCCGACCTGGGCGCCGAGGTAATCAAGGTCGAGGCGCCGGGGCTGGGCGATATCTCGCGCTACCTCGGCAACGGCATTCCCGACCCGACGATGGGGTCGGTCCACCTGACGGTCAATCGCGGCAAAAGGTCGATCGCGCTCGACCTCAAGAAGGCCGAGGACGCCGCGGTGCTGCGCGACCTGATCGCGACCGCCGACGTGTTCTTCCACAATGTCCGCGGCAAGGCGATCGCGCGGCTCGGCTTCGATTATGACGGCTGCAAGGCGATCAAGCCCGACATCATCTATGTCCATGGCACCGGCTTCGGACAGGACGGTCCTTACGCGGATTTGCAGGCCTATGACGACGTCATCCAGGCTGCGACGGGCACCACCAGCCTGTTGCCACGCGTCGACGGCGACCCGCGCCCGCGCTATCTGCCGTCGCTGATCGCGGATAAAGTGGCGGGCCAATATGGCGCGCAGGCAATCCTCGCGGCGCTGATCCACAAATTGCGCACCGGCGAGGGGCAGGCGGTCGAGGTTGCGATGTTCGAATGTTTCACCAGCTTCATGATGGTCGAGCATCTGCGCGACGACACGCTCGATCCGCCGATCGGCCCGGCGGGGTACCCGCGCCAGCTCGACCCGACGCGCCAGCCCTTCCCGACCAAGGACGGTTATGTGGCGATCGTCCCCTACACCCCCGATTCGACCGCGCGCCTGCTCGCGCTGTTCGGCAGTGCGCCGTTGCTCGGCACCCCGGCGTTCGAGGCGGCGAAGGCGAAGGGAGAGCATATGCAGCTCGTCTACACCGAGATCGCGCACCAGACCCCGGCGAAAACGACCGACGAATGGCTCGCGCTGTTCGCCGAGAATGATATTCCCGCGATGGCGGTGCGCGACCTGCAGGACATTCGAGAGGACCCCCACCTCGCCGCGACGGGCTTTTTTCGCCACCGGACCCATCCCGATGTCGGCGGCTTCTACGAGATGCAGCCGCCGGTGAAATATGGTGCCGCGCCGTCGCGCGATATCGGCTTCGCTCCCCGGATCGACGGCGATGGCACCGCGATCCGGGCCGAGGTGGCGGCGCCGCAAAACCAATAAGCATCGTCATTGCGAGGAGCCGGAGGCGACGCGGCAATCCAGAGCACGCGTAAACCGCTCTGGATTGCTTCGCTTCGCTCGCAATGACGAGGAAGTCTTGCATTGTGGCGGACCAGCCCTAGCATCGTCGCCAAACAAAAGGGGGAAGCAGATGACGCCGAATATTCTCGCGCCGGGCGCGGTGCTGATCCTGTGGACGCTGATCATGCTGGTGTGGGTCGCGGTATCGCGATTCCGCGCGCTGGCGAAGTCGGGGATCGACCTGAAGGCGGCCCCTCCCGGCGGCCGCGGCGGCGACCTCGAAGGCATATTGCCGCCGCTCGCCAACTGGAAATCGCATAATTATACGCACCTGCTCGAACAGCCGACGCTTTTCTATGCGGTCATCCTGATCCTGCACGCGGTCGGCGGTTATCCCGCCTATGTTGTGTGGATCGCCTGGACCTATGTCGCGCTACGCGTCATCCACAGTTTCTGGCAGGCGACGGTGAACCGCATTCCGGTGCGCTTTGCCATTTTTGCCGCGTCGACGTTGTGCCTGCTGGCGCTCGCCTTGCTGGCGGTGATCGCAACTTTGGGTTGAGGGGGAGAGAAGAATATGGAAACCAACGCGATATTGGGGCCGGTCGCGACGCTCGCACTATGGTCGATGGTGATGTGGGTGTGGATGTACGCGACGCGCATCCCCGCGATGAGCCGCGCCAAGATCGACGCCGCGAAGCTGGTCGGCGGCACCGGCAAGAGCCTCGACGAGGTGTTGCCGCCCGAAGTCCAGTGGAAGGCGCACAACTATAACCATCTGATGGAACAGCCGACGGTGTTCTACGCGGTCGCGCTGGCGCTCGCGATCGGCGGTCTGGGCGGCGGCCTCAACACCCAGATCGCCTGGGCCTATGTCGGTCTGCGCATCCTGCACAGCATCATCCAGGCGACGGTCAACCGCGTGATGTGGCGCTTCGGCATCTTCGCGCTGGCGAGCCTCGCGCTGCTCGCGCTGTGCGTGCATGCGTTCATGGGCTTCGTGCTGCATTGATCTGGGACGTCGCCCTCGCGAAGGCGGGGGCGACGGCTATTTCGAAAACCGTCCCGCCAGTTCGACATGCGTCGACCAGCGGAACTGCCCGACCGGCTGTACCCAGTCGAGGCGATAGCCGCCCGCGACCAATATCCTCGCATCGCGCGCAAAGCTCGCGGGGTTGCAGCTGACATAGGCGATCGCCGGCACGGTCGATGCCGCCAGTTCTTTCGCCTGCTCCTCGGCGCCGGCGCGCGGCGGATCGAGGATCACCGCGCCGAAGCGGTTGAGTTCGGCCGGCACCAGTGGCCGCCGGAACAGGTCGCGATGCTCGCTCGCGACCAGCGCCCGCGCCCGGTTCGCCGCCCCCGTCAGCGCCGCGACCGCATCGCGCGCCCCCTCGGCGGCATAGACTTTCCGCCCCGCCTGCACCGACAGCGCGAAGGTCCCGACCCCCGCAAACAGGTCGGCGACCGCCGGTGCATCGCCGATCGCCCTCGTCACGGCCTCGATCAGCGCCTCCTGCCCGACCGTAGTTGGCTGCAGGAAGGCAAAGGGCGGCACCTCGACCGCGATACCGCCGAAACGCACCGTCGGCGGATCGGGCTGCCACAGCGTCTCATACCCGTCGCCCTGGTCGATCACGAAGCGCGCGAGCCGGTTGGCCCCGGCGAAATCCTGCAGCGCCATCGCCGCTTCGAGGCCTTCGGCCTTCACGCCTTCGAGCACCAGTTCGACCCCCTGGTCGAGCATCTGCATCTTGACCTTCACCGGGCGCCGCGGCGGCGCGATCAGCACCAGCAATTCGCGCACCGGCGCGACGAGCGCGAACAGTTCGGGCAGCAACAGCGGGCACATCCGCATGTCGACGATCTGGTTGCTCTGCGCCGCGTTGAAACCGATCGCGACCTGCTTACCGGTGCGCAGCGCGGTCAGCGCCGCGCGACGACGGCTGTGCGCGGGCGACAGCAGCGCGGGCAGCACTACGTCCGCCGACACCTCCTGCCCCGCAAGCCCGCCGATCACCCGGTCGCGCACATAGTCGGCGAGCGCGGGTTCGGCGACGTGCTGCATCTGGCACCCGCCGCATTTGCCAAAATGACGGCACGGCGGTTCGGCACGGTTGGGGCCGGGGACGATGATGCCGTCGTCGCGGACATGGTCGCCCGGCACCGCGCCCATCACATGGCGGCCATCGGCGGTCACGCCATCGCCGCGCGCGGCGATACGGGTAATCAGGGCTGTTTCGGTCACGTCAGTCTTTCGCCAGGTCGTCGGCCGCCAGATCGTCGGCCACGAGGCCGGGGCCGATAGCCTGCGCGCGCGCAATATGCCAGCCCACTGCGGAAACCGCCGCATCAAAAGCATCGCCGCCGCGCGCCAGCATCGCCCCGCATGCCCCCGCGAGGACGTCGCCCGTCCCCGCCGTGGCGAGCCAGGGGCTGCCCGGCCAGGCCGCGACGACACGGCCATCGGGCGCGGCGATCACGGTATCGGCGCCCTTATAGATGAGCACCGCGCCCGCATCGGCGGCGGCGGCCTTGGCGCGATCGATCTTGCTGCCCGCCAGCCCCGGAAAGGCCCTGGCGAACTCGCCCTCATGCGGGGTCAGGATCGCGGGCACCGCGCCACGGGACGCGCGCAGGCGCGGCAGAGCGGCAGCGATGGCAGCGGCATCGAGCACCAGCGGCTTCGCGCTATCGAGCGCCGACGCGACATCGCGCTCCAGATCGTCGCCCCCCGGATAACCCGGCCCGACGATCACCGCGCCGACCCGCGCATCGCCCAGCCGCTCGCCATAGCGCGCCGCCTCTTCGGCAATGATCGCATCGAAAGGCGCATCGTCGACGCCGCTCAGCACGACATAACCCGCCCCGCTCCGCAGCGCCGCGGCGGCGGTCAGCCGGGCGGCACCGCACATTGGCCCCGACCGGACCAACACCATCCCGCGGTTGAACTTGTGCGCGGTGGCGCCGGGTGCGACGATCAAGGGCAGCGCCGCGCTCCGCATCGCTCGCTCGGCCGCGATCCCGATCGCCGCCAACAAAACCCGCCCGCAATGCGGCGCAGCCGGCAGCAGCACATGCGCGGGCTTGAGCGCCCCCAGGGCGAGCGTCACATCGGCGGACAGCGGCGGTGTCCAGTCGTGAACCCCATCGCCATCGACCCCGCTCGGCACATCGACCGCCAGCACGCGACGCCCGGCGAAGCTCCGCAAGATCGCCGCGAGGTCGCCGCCGATCGGCCGCGTCAATCCGACGCCGAACAGGGCATCGACGATCAGTGGCGCCGGGCCCGTATCGCCCGTCAGCGCCTCGACCGGCCCGCCCCACAGCGCCCGCGCCGCGCGCGCCAGATCGGTCGCCGGTCCGGCCAGCGCGGCAACCCGCACCACCGCGCCACGCTCGGCAAGCAAACGCGCCGCCACATAGCCATCGCCGCCATTATTGCCCGGCCCGCACAGGATCAGCACCGGCCCGCCCGCCGCCATACGCCATGCCGTGTCGGCCACCGCCGCGCCGGCCCGGTCCATCAATTCGGACAGCGAGGTCCCGGCCTCCACGCACGCCGCCTCTGCCGCACGCATCGCGGCGGTGGTCAGGATCGGGGCGTCGCGGGGAATGACCATTTCCTTGTCGTAGCGCGTTTGCCGTCGATGCAGAACATTATACGCGTCCTGGTCGCCGATGCCCCGAACCGGCACGCCCGGTTGTTGACGTCCCGCAAAGCCGCGATAGGTTTGTATTCCAGGGTTTCGGGGACAGGGGAATATCGCCGCATGACGTCCGCCTTTTCGATCGAACCGGGTTCCGGCAACCTTTGCGTGGGCGAAGCACGCTTCGCCCCCTATCAAACCCGTGCCGAGATCGAGCCGCAGATCACCCATCTCGTCGAAAGGTCGCGAGACCATGGCAATGGATATGCATGGCTATACCTGCACGGCCTGAGTTTTGGCGGCCACCCGGCGATCGTCTCGCTATGTTTCCAGGACGACCGTCTGGAACAAGCCGGCTGGGGCGTGACCCTGCCGGATGCGGCAGAAGAGGACGGCTGGCCAACGCGCGGCGCCATCGATGCCGAGATCGCCTTTGTTCGCAAGGCGCTGGCCGAAAATCTCGGCCTCGGTCCGAACTGGAAATCCCCCATGACCTTCAAGTGGGGGGAAATCTGGAGTGCGTTCGACGCAAAGGGAGGTTTCGCGAGCAACGGCCTCCGCTACCGGCCGGCCTGACGCCTCGCCCATATGCCGACAAGCGCCGCGGTCGCAGTCAGCAACAGGGTCAACACGCCCGCCGCGAGCGGATAGAGGCCATCCATTTCGTCGAAAGCGCGGCGCCCGGCGGGCGTATATTGCCCCCACCAGGCAAAAATGCCGAGGGGGACGGCCGCGACGACGAAGAGCGGTACGAGCCATCGAATGACGCTCGCTTCAGGAAGTCCGCGCGTCCGACGCCAGGCCAGAGCGGCAAAAACCACGGAAAGAAACAGGCCGAGCAGCGACAGAATGTCCATGCCCCGCAAGGCTTAGTCGACCCCGCCCGTATCCGCCGGCAAACGATACTTGTCCGCTCCGATCGCGACCTCGATCATGCCTTCGCCGATGATCGTCACCGTCGCTTGTTCGGACCCGTCGGCCGAAATCACCCCGCGCCCGTCGGTGGTGATCTGCAAACGCCGATAACCGACGTCGCCGCGCCCGACCACCAATATGGTGCCCGCTTCGCCGTTCATTTCCTGCACCGTGCAGGTGCGGTCGAACAGCTTCGCGCCTTCGAGCGCGCATTCGATGCGCCCGTCATTCGCCGCATCACGCGATTGCTTCGCTTCGGTTTCGGCGAGCTTGGCATTGTCGGGGGCGCGGTCGCACGCCGCGAGCAACAACAGCGGCAGCGCCGCCAGTCCGATAGTCCTCAACCCTTGCCCCCCTTTAGCTGCGAAAGATCGCGCACCGCGCCGCGTGCGGCGCTGGTCGTCATCGCGGCATAAGCCTGAAGTGCTACCGAAACCTTGCGCGGACGCGCTTTCTCGGGCTGCCAGGCAGCCTCCCCCTTCGCCTCCATCACGGCGCGACGCTCGGCCAGCACGCTGTCGGCGACCGCAAGCGTGATCGTCCGCGACGGAATGTCGATGTTGATCAGATCGCCATTCTCGACCAGCCCGATCGTCCCGCCCTCGGCCGCTTCGGGCGAAACATGGCCGATCGACAGCCCCGAGGTGCCGCCGGAAAACCGCCCGTCGGTGATCAAAGCGCAGGCGGCGCCCAGCCCTTTCGATTTGAGATAGCTCGTCGGATAGAGCATTTCCTGCATGCCCGGCCCGCCCTTCGGCCCTTCGTAGCGGATGACGACGACGTCACCCGTCTCGACCTGCCCGGTCAGGATTCCGGCGACCGCAGCATCCTGGCTTTCATAGACCTTCGCAGGACCCGAAAATTTCAGGATGCTCTCGTCGACCCCGGCGGTCTTCACGATGCAGCCGTCGAGCGCGACATTGCCCGACAATACCGCCAGCCCGCCATCCTGGCTGAACGCATGCTCGGCCGAGCGGATCACGCCGGCTTCGCGGTCGAGGTCGAGGTCGTCCCAGCGCCGGTCCTGGCTGAACGCGACCTGCGTCGGCACGCCCCCGGGCGCCGCCATGAAGAATTTCTGGACCTCGGGGTCGTTGGTCCGCGAAATATCCCATTTGTTGAGCGCATCGCCCAAGGTCGCGCTGTGGACCGTCGGCAGGTGCGCGTGAAGCAGCCCGGCGCGCTCAAGCTGGCCGAGGATCGCCATGATCCCGCCGGCGCGATGGACATCCTCCATATGGACGTCGCTTTTCGCCGGCGCGACCTTCGACAGGCACGGCACGCGGCGCGACAGCCGGTCGATGTCGGCCATGGTGAAATCGACCCCGGCCTCGAACGCCGCAGCGAGCAGGTGCAGCACCGTGTTGGTCGATCCGCCCATCGCGATGTCGAGGCTCATCGCATTTTCGAACGCTTCGAAGGTCGCGATATTGCGCGGCAACACGCTGTCGTCGTCCTGCTCATAATGGCGGCGGCACATGTCGACGACGAGGCGACCGGCGTTCAAAAACAGCGCCTTGCGGTCGGCGTGCGTCGCCAGCGTCGAGCCATTGCCCGGCAGCGACAGTCCCAAAGCTTCGGTCAGGCAGTTCATCGAATTGGCGGTGAACATGCCCGAACAACTGCCGCAGGTCGGACACGCCGCCTGTTCGATCGCCAGCACTTCCTCATCGCTATATTTCTCATCCGCCGCGGCGACCATCGCGTCGACCAGATCGAGCGCGACGGCTTTGCCCTTGAGCACGACCTTGCCCGCTTCCATCGGGCCGCCCGACACGAAGACGACGGGGATATTGATGCGAAGCGCCGCCATCAGCATGCCCGGCGTGATCTTGTCGCAGTTGGAGATGCACACCATCGCGTCGGCGCAATGCGCGTTGACCATATATTCGACGCTGTCGGCGATCAGGTCGCGGCTCGGCAGGCTGTAGAGCATGCCGTCATGGCCCATCGCGATGCCGTCATCGACCGCGATCGTGTTGAATTCCTTGGCGACCCCGCCATGCGCCTCGATCTCGCGCGCGACCATCTGGCCGAGGTCCTTCAGATGGACATGGCCCGGCACGAACTGGGTGAAGCTGTTGACCACCGCGATGATCGGCTTGCCGAAATCGCTGTCCTTCATCCCGGTCGCGCGCCAGAGGCCGCGAGCGCCCGCCATGTTGCGGCCATGGGTGGTGGTGCGCGAACGATATGAAGGCATTTTGAGCAGTCCTGATAATAATATTTCAAAATTTGGCGAAGAAAGGCGCCTCTACACACCTATTCTGCGATATTCAATGCCAGTTTGTTGCACATGCGAGCAAGCCGTTCGGCGAACAGCGCCTGCCCCGCCGCGTCGCGTACCAGATCCTGCCGCATCTCGATCCCGACATACGGAATGCCGTTGGCCTCGGCATGCCGGTTCATCGTCGCGTTCAGGAGCTTGCCCGAATAGGGAAGCTGGTCGCCGACGATAAGTCCTTCGGCCTCCAGCGCCGCGATCGCGGGTGCCGCGAGCCGGTCGTCTTCATTATAAAGCACGCCGACCTGCCACGGCCGCGCCTGCTCCGGATCGCTCGCGAGCGACGGCGTAAAGCTGTGCAGCGACAGGATCATCGCCGGACGCTGCGCCGCGATCGTCGTGGCGATATGGTCGTGATAGGGCCGAAAGATGCGCGCGATCCGTGCCTCGCGGCCATCATGATCCAGCGCATTGCCCGGGATCGCGTGGCCGTCGCTCGCGATCGGCACCGCACCGGGCGCGTCCTCGTCGCGGTTGCAGTCGACGACCAGTCGCGACACCCCGCCGAGGATCGCGGCATCGACCGCTCCTGCCTCGACCAGCAGCGCCGCGACCTCGGCCACACCAAGGTCGATGGCGATATGCTGCGTCAGCAACGCCGGGTCGATGCCAAGGTCGATGTCGGCGGGCACATGGTTCGACGCATGGTCCCCGATCAGCAGCACCCCGCCCGCGCGTGGGCTACCGAGCGCAACCCACGCCTCGCTCATCGCAGCGTCCCCGCCATCTGCCACCAATGAGGGTGGCTCTGCGCCAGCTTCACTGACGCCGCATCGCGTTCGGCAAGCGCATCGAACAGCGCGAAGCAGGTCGCCCCCGAGCCCGACATGCGCACGAGCCAGGGGCTGAGCCCGCCGAGTTCTGTCAGGACGCTGACGATCGCGGGGCATTGCGCGATCGCCGCGCGTTGCAGGTCGTTGCGCGCCGCGAACAATTGCGCGCGCCCCGCCGGATCACCGAACAGCGCGCCCCGGTCGATCCCGTCCCACGCCGCGAACACCGGCCCGGTCGCCACCGCCTCGCGCGGATTGACCAGCAGCACCGGGGTATCGCCGAGGCGCAATTCGGGCACCGGCGAGAGTTGCTCGCCTACCCCCACGCCGAGGCAGGTCGCGCTCGCGACGCACGCCGCGACATCGGCGCCCAGCGGGGCGACGACCCGCGCCAGTGTCGCGTCGCCCAATTCGGGCAGGAAATGTGTTCGCACCAGCCGTGCCATCGCCGCGGCGTCGGCAGAACCGCCGCCGATCCCCGCCGCGACGGGCAACCGCTTGGTCAGCTCGATTGCGAGCGGCGGCACCCGGTCGGCGCCATAGCGTTCGCGGAGCAGGACAACTGCGCGCTGCACCAGATTGTCCGGCCCGGCGCTCAATCCCCCGGCAAATTCGCCGTCGATCGTCAGCCTATCGGCCTCTGCCACCCGCGCCGCGATCCCGTCGCCATGGTCGACGAAGGCGAACAGCGTCTCGATCTCGTGATAGCCATCGGCCCGCCGCGCGCGGACATGCAGCGCGAGATTGATCTTCGCCCAGCCCGTCTCGGTAAACGCGGTCATGGTGCGGTCGTCGCGGGGGTCAGCCCGTCGCGCAGCTTCGCCGCGATACGCGTCGCCATATCGGCTTCCGCAAGCAACGCCGCGGCACGCCAGGTGTAGCGCGCCTGGAACCGCCGCCCCGCCTGCCAATAGGCATCGCCCAGATGCTCGACGATCACCGCATTGCCCGGATCGCCGCCTTGCGCCTTTTCGAGCAGCGGCACCGCTTCATCGACACGCCCGGTCAGGAAATAGGCCCAGCCGAGCGAGTCGGTAACCGCCGCGCTTTGCGGGTCCTGCGCCCACGCCGCCTCGATCTGCGCGAGCGACTTGTCGACATTCTTGCGGCGCTCGATCGACGAGTAGCCGACGAAATTCAGGATGTTCGGATCGTCCGGGCGCAGCGCGATCGCCTTGTCGAGCAACGGCTCGGCCGCATCCCAGTCGTTCGCCTGCAACAGCAGTTCGGCGCGCGCGATCAAGATGCTGCCGTGCAGCGCCTTGTCGAAATCATCGTCGCCCAGATCGGCTTCGAGCCGCGCATAGGCGCGCTCGGCGGCGCGCGGATCGTTCGAGCGCCGCGCGACATCGGCATAGCGCACCAACAAGGTGCGTGCCGGCTTGTCGGTTGCCACCGCCTGTTCGGCGAGCGCCACCGCATCGGCCGTCTTGCCGTCATCGGCCAGCAGTTCGGCCCGCCGCATCATCAGCACCGGGGGCAGAGGCACCCGGCCGTCCTGCAGCACGCCGAGCGCATCATCTTGGCGCTCGTTGCGGTCGAGCGCCTCGACCAGCGCGGCGCGCGCCTGCCAGTCGCTGCCTTCAAGCCAGTAAGCGACGCGCGCGAAGAGCAACGGAATCTTCGGATTGCTGTTCGGGGTGCGCGCAAAGCCATCGGCGAGCAGGCCGAACCAGTGCGCCACCCCGCCGCGCGGGTTGATCACCGCCTGGTCGGGCAGCAACAGCACCGGATCTTCGCGCTCGCCGGCCGCCAGCGCGATCCGCCCACGCAGCCGCTTCGCCGCATCACTCTCGCCCGCCTTGTCGAGCGTCGCGGCAAGGCGAACCGCGACCAACTGGCTCGTGCGATCGGTCAGCGTCACCTTGTCGGCGAGCGCCACCGCATCGGCCTTGCGTCCCGTCGCAAGCTGGACCAGCGCCGCTTCGAGTTGGAACGCCGGCTGCGGCAGTCCGCGCCCGCCAGCGTCGAGCAGATGCCGTTCGGGCGATTTTTCGCGCAGTCCCGCGTCGATCCAGCTGTTCAGCGGCGGCGTCACCAGCCGCGCGACCGCATCGCCGCCGGTCTTGTCGGCGCGACCCGCGACATAGTCGCGCGCGGCATTCCAGTCCGACCGGCGCAGCGCGTCGGTGACCAGCACCAGTTGCGCATCGAACCGGCGGTCGCCGCCGGCCCACAGCAGCGCCGCGGCGCTGCGCGCGGCCTCGAGATTACCCGCGTCGATCGCCTGTTCGAGCATCCGCCCGCGCAGCCCGGGCAGGTTGGGGATCAGGCTCGACGCCGCGGTCAGCGCGGCGAGTGCCTGCTGCGGATCGCCGGCATCCTCGGCCAGCCGCGCGCGTGCCAGTGCGTTCAGCGCCGCATCGCCGCCGTCGGCCGCCTGCGCAGCGAACGGCGCCAGCGCCGCGACCGCGATCAGGCCAAACTTACATATTCGGATAATTGGGGCCTCCGCCGCCTTCGGGGGTGACCCAGTTGATATTCTGGGTCGGGTCCTTGATGTCGCACGTCTTGCAATGGACGCAATTCTGCGCGTTGATTACGAACTTCGGGTCGCCTTCGGCTTCGCCGACGATCTCGTACACCCCCGCCGGGCAATAGCGCTGCGCCGGTTCGTCATAGAGCGGCAGATTATACGCGACCGGGATCGACGGGTCCTTGAGCTGCAGGTGGACCGGCTGGTCTTCCTCATGGTTGGTGTTCGACACGAACACCGACGACAGGCGATCGAAAGTCAGCACGCCGTCGGGCTTGGGATAGTCGGGCTTCGGCATCATGTCGGCGCGATAGAGGCTCTCGTTGTCCGGATGATGTTTCATCGTGAACGGAACCTTGATCTTCAGCGTTTCGAGCCACATCGTCATGCCCGACAGGATCGTGCCCGCAAGGTCGCCCCATTTCTCGACGAGCGGCAGCACGTTGCGCACGACGCTGAGTTCCTTCTTCACCCAGCTGTCGTCATAGGCGTCCTGATAGGCGGTCAGCATGTCGCTCGTCCGCCCGGCGGTCACCGCCGCGAACGCGGCTTCGGCCGCCATCATGCCCGACTTCATCGCGGTATGCGTGCCCTTGATACGCGGCACGTTCAGAAAACCGGCGCTGTCGCCGATCAAGGCACCGCCCGGGAAGGCCAGCTTCGGCACCGACTGATAGCCGCCGTCGCTGATCGCGCGCGCGCCGTACGACACGCGTTTGCCACCCTTCAGGATTTTGGCGATCTCGGGGTGGGTCTTCCACTTCTGCATCTCCTGGAACGGGGAGATATGCGGATTGCGATAGTTGAGCCAGGTCACGAAACCCAGCGCGACCTGCCCGTTGGCCTGATGATAGAGGAACCCGCCGCCATTGGCATTGTTGTCGAGCGGCCAGCCCTGCGTGTGGATGACACGGCCTTCGGCGTGGTTTTCGGGCTTGATGTCCCACAATTCCTTGACGCCGAGGCCATAGACCTGCGGCTCGCAATCGCTGTCGAGCGCGAACTGCGGCTTGAGCATCTTGGTCAGATGGCCGCGCACGCCTTCGCCGAAGAAGGTGTATTTCGCATGGAGTTCGAGCCCGGGGGCGTAGTCGCCCTTGTGGCTGCCGTCGCGCGCGACGCCCATGTCGCCGGTCGCGACGCCCTTGACCGAGCCATCGTCGTTATAAAGGATTTCGGCGGCGGGAAAGCCGGGGAAGATTTCGACCCCTAGCCCCTCGGCCTGTTCAGCGAGCCAGCGGCAGAGATTGCCGAGGCTGCCCGTATAGGTCCCCTTGTTGTGCATGAAGCCGGGCGAGATGAATTCGGGAAGCCCGAACTTCTTGGTTTTGGTCAGCACCCAATGCTGGTTGTCGTTGACCGGCACCTCGGCAAGCGGGCAGCCCGAGGTCCGCCAGTCGGGCAGCAGCTCGTCGAGCGATTTGGGGTCGATGACCGCCCCCGACAGGATATGCGCGCCGACCTCCGACCCTTTTTCAAGGATACAGACCGACAATTCACTGCCCGCTTCGTTCGCCAGCTGCTTAAGCCGGATCGCCGCCGAAAGCCCCGCCGGACCCGCCCCGACGATAACCACGTCATAGGGCATCGATTCCCGTTCGCTCACCGCAATAACCTTTCTGCCGTCCCGGCGCCGGACATTCATCGTGCCCTGCGCTCATTCTGTCACGAATTGCGATGCCCGCCAATTGACGCGTCCGTCAACTGCCTGTTTGAACAAATCACATGGGTGGGCCGAATTCAGCTTTGTTGGCGGAGAGCTATAACGACTGGTGGTCGCTGGCGGGCGTCGACGCGCTTGTCGGCGAAACGCCGGCGGGCTGGCTCGCTGCGCCGCCCGCGAACGACCCGGCGCCCGCGCGTCCCAAAATGGCGCCCGCGATCGCAGCCGAGCCCGAAACCGCGCCCCTTCCCGCCGCGCTCCAGCGTCAGGAGGCCGTCGCAGCGCCCGTCGCCAAGGGCCCGGCCGAGTTGCCCGGGGATTGGGCGACGTTCCAAAGCTGGCTCGCCGACCATCCCGATGTGCCGGGCAGCCAGTGGGACGCGCGCCGCGTGTTGCCCGTCGGCGACGCCGGCGCGCCGCTGATGCTGCTCACCGCCTGGCCCGAAATCGACGACCAGCGCGACGGCGAGCTGTTCGCCGGCCCCGCCGGCAAGCTGCTCGACGCGATGCTGCGTGCGATCGGCACGACGCGCGACGCCTGCTATATGGCCAGCCTTGCGGTCACCCGTCCGCCCGGCGGTCGTTGCGACGAGCGCGACCTGGGCGAACTCGACCGGCTGCTCTGGCATCACCTCCGCCTCGCACGGCCTGACCGTTTGCTGCTGATCGGCAGCGACATCGTGCGGATGGCGGCAAAGCTCGCGCTGCCCGACGCGCGCGGAAACTTACTCGATATTAACCAAGATGGCGGCAAGGTGGAGGCGGTGGCAATCGCGCACCCCGCAATGCTGCTGGCCCGGCCCGCCCAGAAAGCGGCGGCCTGGGATAGCCTCAAACTGTTCAACCGGGGACGTTGACAGATGATCAAATGGACCGCGGCTCTCGCCGCATCGCTTCTTGTTTCAGTTGCAACGCCCGCGATCGCGGCCGACGCCGGAGACCCGCTCACCGCCGCGCCGCAGACGGTGCCGTCGGTCCTGTCGGGCAAGCAGAAACAGCTCTATTCGCAGGTTCTCGTCGCAATCCGCGCCCAGCGCTGGGCCGACGCCAAGGCGCTGCTCGACAGCACCGAAAGCGGTCCGCTCACCGACTTCCTGCGCGCCGAACTGCTCCTCGCGCCGAACAGCCCCAAGGCCGAAGTCGCCGACATCATGCCGATCCTGTCGCGCTCGCCGAATCTGCCGCAGGCCGAACAGCTCGGCCGCCTCGCCGCCAAGCGCGGCGCGACCGACCTGCCTAGCCTGCCCTATCAGACGCGCCTGTCCTGGTCGGGCAGCGCCCCACGCCGCCTCGGCGCCGACAGCGTCAGCGATCCCTTCGCCAGCGGCCTCGCCAGCAGCATCCCCGACCGCATCAAGAACGACGATCCCGCCGGCGCCGAGGCGCTGCTCAACGCGGTCCTCGACAAGCTCAGCCCCGACTCGCGCGCCGAGTGGCAGCAGAAAGTCGCCTGGTCCTATTATATCGAGAATGACGACCAGAACGCGCTGCGCCTGTCGCTCGCCTGCACCGCCAACGGCGGCGCCTGGGCCACGCAAGGCGCGTGGGTGCAGGGTCTCGCCGCCTGGCGGCTCCACGATTATCGCACCGCGCTGGCCGCTTTCGACCGCGTCGCCAGGGAAGCGCCCGACAGCGAACTCCGCGCCGCCGCTTATTATTGGGCCGCGCGCGCCGCAATGGCGGCCGGCGAACCGGCCGCGGTCCAGCCGCGCCTGCGCTCCGCGGCGACCAACGAGGAAACCTTCTACGGACTGCTCGCCGCCGAAACGCTCGGCCAGCCGTCCAACAATCCGACCGTCCGCGCCGACCGCAGCGCCTGGCGCGCGCTCGAGGAACAGTCCAATGTCCGCGCCGCGATCGCGTTCGCCGAGATCGGCGAGGACAAATATGCCGGCGACCTGATCCGGCATCAGGCGCGCATCGGCAACGCCGAACAGCATGAGCGGCTGATCGGCATCGCCGGCGCCCTGAGCCTGCCCGAGACCCAGCTCTATCTCGCCCACAACACCCCGCAGGGGCGCAAACTCGCCGCCGCGACGCGCTATCCGCAGCCGAAATGGGAACCCAATGGCGGCTGGCGGGTCGACCCCGCGCTCGTCTTTGCCCACACGCTGCAGGAATCGCGCTTCCAGCGTACCGCGGTCAGCGGCGCCGGCGCGATGGGGCTGATGCAGGTCCGCCCTGGCACCGCGCGCGACCTCGCGCGCTGGAACGGCGACGCATCGGGACCCGGCGACCTCAAGACCCCTGCGGTCAACATGGACTTCGGCCAGCGTTACCTCGAATATCTGAGCCGCGACGGCTCGACTGGGGGCCAGCTGCCGAAAGTGATTGCAGCCTATAATGCCGGCCCCGCGCCGATCGCGCGCTGGCAGACCGAGGTCCGCGACCAAGGCGATCCTTTGCTCTACATCGAATCGATCCCCTATTGGGAAACGCGCGGCTATGTCGGCATCGTGCTGCGCAACTACTGGATGTACGAAGCGCAGCAGGGCAAGCCCTCGGTCAGCCGCGCCGCGCTCGCGCAGGGTAAGTGGCCGCGCTTCCCCGATACCAAGGACCGGGTGCAGCTGACCTACGCCAGCGGCCTCACCAATGCCGATTGACGAAAGCCTGGCTTTCAAGCCGGTCCGCATCGCGGTCCTGACGATTTCGGACAGCCGCAGCGCGGCCGAGGACAGGTCGGGCGACAAACTCGTCGAACTGCTCACCGGCGCGGGGCACATCCTCGCCGACCGCGCGATCATCAGGGACGAAAAGGCGCTGATCGTCTCGCGCCTCCACAACTGGATCGACGATCCGGCGGTCGACGTCGTGATCACCACCGGCGGCACCGGGGTCACCGGCCGCGACGTCACGCCCGAGGCGCTGCACATGCTCGACGGCAAGGACATTCCGGGCTTCGGCGAACTCTTCCGCTGGCTCAGCTATCAGACGATCGGCACCTCGACGATCCAGTCGCGCGCCTGTGCGGTGGTCGCGCGCGGCACCTATATCTTCGCGCTGCCGGGATCGACGGGGGCGGTGAAGGACGCGTGGGAGGGCATTCTCTCCACTCAGCTCGACAGCCGGCACAAGCCCTGCAATTTCGTGGAACTGATGCCGCGGCTGACCGAATAACAACCATATTAGTCATCCCCGCGAAAGCGGGGACCCAGAGCGAAATTGCGCTAACCCTGGCTGCTGGAACTGGGTTCCCGCTTTCGCGGGAATGACGATGGAAGAGAAATGTTCTTCCTTTGTTCTATCCGGCGCGATATCCTCGCCAAGTGGAATCGCCCAAACCCCTCCCCCCGATCGCCGGCCGCGGCGCGCCGACCAACCTCCGCCCCACGCGCACCGGCTCGCTCGAACGCGCCGCCGATGGCGACTGGCTCGACGAAGCCGAGGCGATCGACGGCGACGCACCGCGCCTGCGCACAACGGTCACCGTCGAGCACCCGAAAACCATCATCGCGCGCAACAGTTCGCCCGACATCGGGTTCGACCGCTCGATCAACCCCTATCGCGGCTGCGAGCATGGCTGCATCTATTGCTTCGCACGTCCGACCCACGCCTTCCACGACCTGTCGCCCGGGCTTGATTTCGAAAGCCGCCTCTTCGCCAAGCCCGACGCCGCGAAGCTGCTGCGTGCCGAGCTTGCCAAGCGCAATTACCGGGTCGCGCCCATCGCGATCGGCACCAACACCGACGGTTACCAGCCGATCGAGCGCGAATGGGGCATCACCCGCGCGGTGGTCGAGGTGCTCGCCGAGACCAGGCATCCGCTGATCATCACCACCAAGTCCGACCGCCTGCTCCGCGACCTCGACCTGCTCGCGGGCATGGCGAAGGACGGGCTGGTCGGCGTCGCGGTGTCGGTGACCAGCCTCGACCCCGCGCTCGCCCGCACGCTCGAACCGCGCGCCCCGCACCCCCGCCGCCGCCTCGCCGCGATCCGCAAGCTGATCGACGCGGGCGTGCCGACGCAGGTCAATATCTCGCCGGTCATTCCCGCGATCACCGATCACGAGATCGAAGCCATCATGGCCGCTGCGGCAGAGGCAGGGGCGATCCGCGCCTCGTACATCCTCGTCCGCCTGCCGCACGAGGTCGCACCTTTGTTCCGCGTCTGGCTCGCGGCGCACTACCCCGACCGCGCCGACAAGGTGATGCACATGATCCAGGATATCCGCGGCGGCCGCGACAACGACCCGAATTTCGGCACGCGAATGAAGGGTCAGGGCGTGTGGGCCGACCTGATCCGCACCCGCGTCAAACGCGCCGCGCGCGAACATGGCATGGACCGGAAATTCCCGCCGCTCCGCTGCGACCTGTTCCGGCCGCCCGAACGCGACGGGCAGATGGAATTGTTTTAAAAGCTTTTCGCCACCGCGAGAGGTGGGGCCGCTACTTCGACACGCTGACGCTCGTAATATCCTCGATGAGAACAGTTTGGGTGGCGTCGCCCAGATAGCGCTTCTCGTGCGGATTTAGGCTTAGGCGTCCGACCAACTTTACCGCAAACCTTCCCCAAGGCGGCTCAGCCTTCCGCCAATCCGCTGCTTTTCGGGCTGCAGCGTCCAATTGCGCGCATGTGTCCCGAACGCATTTGATCGACGCGCCGTCGCCCTCTTGAAGCAGCTTTCCCGTCGCGTCCTGACATTGTTCAAACCGGCTATTCTCGAAGTTAGTGAACCAGGTGCAGGTCAGGCTTCGTTGCGGCCCGAAGGCTTCGCCATCGACGCTAAGCTTCGGTTCCCCAAGGGGAACCGAGGACACCAACGCAAAGATAGCCAGTTGCCACATATGATCGCCTATCCCCAGGCTCGATTTTCGAAATCCCGCCGGCATCGGCAAAATTAATAGGGACTGTCCCTATTTAATCACGCCGCAGCCAGCGACTTCAGCCGATAGTCCTTATAATCCTCGCGCAGCTGGCGCTTGAGCAGCTTGCCGGTCGCGGTGTGCGGCAGGGCGTCGACGAAGATCACCTCGTCGGGCAGCCACCATTTGGCGATCTTGTCGCCCAGATAGGCGGTAATGCTCGCCTCGCTGACATCCGCCCCCGGTTTCTTCACAACCAGCAGCACCGGCCGTTCGTCCCATTTGGGGTGATAGACGCCGACCGCCGCCGCCTCCTGCACCCCCGGTGCACCGAGCGCGGCATTTTCCAATTCGATCGAGCTGATCCATTCGCCGCCCGACTTGATGACGTCCTTGGCGCGGTCGGTGATCTGCATGACCCCGTCGGGGTGGATCAGCGCGACATCGCCGGTGTCGAACCAGCCGTCTTCGTCGGCCGCATCCTCATCGGCGCGGTAATAGCGCTGGATGATCCACGGCCCTCGGATCTGTAGCCGTCCGCTCGTCTCGCCGTCGCGCGGCAGGATCTGGTCCTCGTCATCAACGATCCGCAGCTCGACACCAAAGGGCGGGCAACCCTGCTTGGCGACATTGTCGACCTTTTCGTCGAAGCTCATCGCGTCCCAGTTCCACGGGCGCTTGCCCATGGTGCCGATCGGCGACGTTTCGGTCATCCCCCACGCGTGGGCGACCTCGATATCGTCCTTCATGAAGCGTTCGATCATGGCGCGCGGGCACGCCGAACCGCCGATGATCACCCGCGCGAGCTTGCCATAGCCCATGCCGGTCTTGTCCATATGCGCGAACATCGCGATCCACACCGTCGGCACGCCCGCGCTGTGCGTCACGCCTTCATTATGGATCAGGTCGCAAAGGACCTGCGCGTCGTTGCTCGCCGAAAACACCAGCTTCGCGCCGACAGTGGCGGCGGCGAAGGGGATTCCCCAGCTGTTGGCATGGAACATCGGCACGATCGGCAGCACCACGCTGCGGTTCGACATGTCGAACACATCGGGCTGGATCTCGGTGATCGCGTGGATGACGTTCGAGCGATGCTCATAGAGCACACCCTTCGGATTGCCCGTCGTGCCGCTGGTGTAACAGAGTCCGACCGGATCGCGTTCGTCGAGGTCGACCCACTCGAAACGGCCGTCCTCGGCGCCGATCAGATCGCGGTAGGATTTATAATCGCCCTGCGCAGGCGCATCAAACAGGATGAAATGCTCGACCGTCGGCAACTGGTCGCGCAGTCGCTCGACGATCGGCAGGAACATCGCGTCGAACAACAGCACGCGATCCGCGGCGTGGTTGATGATGTAAACGAGTTGCTCGTCGAACAGCCGCGGGTTCACGGTGTGCAACACCCCGCCCAACCCCGCGCTGCCGTACCAGCTGACCAGATGATGGCCATGGTTCATCGCCAGCGTCGCGATGCGGTCGCCCTTGGCAATGCCCAGCCGCGCCATCGCCCCCGCGAAGCGCCGCGCATCCTTGCCCACCTCGCCCCAGGTCGAGCGCGTCACACTGCCGTCGGCCCAGCGCGACACGATTTCGCGCGACGCATGTTCGCGCGCGGCGTGATCGATCAGGCTGGTGACGAGTAACGGCTGGCCTTGCATGGACATAGGGGCATCCTCTTTGTGATTTTGCCTTGGAATAGAGGCGGCAGGGCGCGCCGCGCAAGGCCAAAGGCGCATTTTGCTGCCGTCACCGGCGCGCCTCAGCCGGGCAGCCCGTCCAGTTTCGCGACATGCTCCAGTTCGACATCCCAGTCCGCGCGGCTCGCACAGCTGATATGCGCGGTCGGCCGGATGGCGACCGGATCGTCGAGGCTCCCCGCCGGCACGACAAGCATGGCGCCGTCCATCTGCACGCTCGGCAGCGCGCTGCCGCATTCGCTGCAAAAGCTCCGCTCGTGGCGGGTGCCGGGAAGGCGCCAGGATTTGGAGGTCTCTTTCCCCGCCAGCCAGGCGATCCTCGCGCTCGACGAGAACAGGTTCGCTGCGTGCGCCGAGCCGCTATCCTTCCGGCACCGTGAGCAGTGACAGAGGAAAAAGGCGTCAAACTCGCCCGAAATCTCGAAGCGGACGGCGCCGCAGAGGCAGGAGCCACGGGTCGTTCGCGTCATCGGGCTAGCGCACCCGAAAATCGCGCGGTGCGACGAGCGACAGCTTCGGATCAGTCACCCCGGCGACCGTTTCGAGCCGCGCGACGAGGTCGGGGTCGAGCGCGAAGCGGCGCCCGAGGTTGATCCGGATATCCAGACCGGTATCGGGGTCGAGCGTCGTGATGATAATGGTACCGCGCGCATCGTCGCGCTGCTCGGCAAGCCGCGCGAGGTCGGTGATCGCGCTCGCCGCCGCGATCCGGCATTCGAGTTGCAGCGCGGCGGTCGCGGCGATGTCGGCAAGCGGCTGCGCCCCCCGCACCGTCACGCGCGGCGTCTCTTCGCCTTCGAGCAGATCGAGTTCGACGCTCAGCATCGCGCAGCCGCCGTCGACCGCCAGCGCTTCCAATATCTTGCCCGCCTGCTCGTCGAAGCAGCTCGACTGGAACTGACCGCTACGGTCGGACAGCGTCAGGTTGAGGAAACGATTGCCGCGCTGCGACATGCGCGGGCGCGCGCTTTCGACCATCGCCGCCATCATCATCGGGATGCGTGTTCCCGGGGTCATCGCGACATTCGTGCAGATGTCACCGTAACTCCGCGCCCCACGGGCAGCGATGATCGCCTCATAATTCTCGACCGGATGCGCCGAGAAATAAAAACCGAACGCTTCCTTCTCGCGCGTCATCCGCTCGCCGAGCGTCCAGGGTTCGGCGGTCGGCAGTTGCAGCGCCGGGGCGATCGCAATGTCGCCGCCGAACAACCCGCCCTGCCCGGTCGATCGCTCATGCGCCGAACTGTTGGCGCAGGCAAGCAACGCCTCCGCCCCGGCAAAAGCGCGCGGCCGTTCGGGTTCGACCGGGTCGAACGCCCCGCCGCCCGCGAGTGCCTCGATCTGGCGGCGGTTGAGCTGCTTGGGGTCGATCCGTCCGGCAAAATCATCGAGGCTCGCGAAGTCGCCATGCGCGCGGCGCTCGGCGACCAGCGCCTCCATCGCCTTCTCGCCGACCCCCTTCAGCGCGCCGAGGGCATAGCGCACCGCCAATCCATCATCGGTTTCGCCGACCGAAAAATCAGCCTCGCTGTCGTTGATCGAGGGCGGCGCGATGCCGACGCCCAGCCGCCGCATATCGTCGATGAAGATCGAAAGCTTGTCGGTCTGGTGGCTGTCGAACGACATCGATGCCGCGAAAAATTCGTGCGGATGGTGCGCTTTTAACCAAGCCGTCTGGTACGATAGCAGCGCATATGCCGCCGCGTGGCTCTTGTTGAAGCCATAGCCCGCAAATTTGTCGATCAAGTCGAACAGCTCGTTCGCCGCCTTGGGCGCGATCTGGTTATGCTCGCCGCAGCCCGTGACGAAGGTCTCGCGCTGCGCGTCCATCTCTGCCTGGACCTTCTTGCCCATCGCGCGGCGCAGCAAATCTGCGCCGCCGAGGCTGTAGCCGGCGAGAATCTGCGCCGCCTGCATCACCTGTTCCTGATAGACGAAGATGCCATAGGTTTCGGCGAGGATACCCTCGAGCAGCGGGTGCGGATAGGCGATCGCCTCGCGCCCGTTCTTGCGCGCGCCGAACAGCGGGATATTGTCCATCGGCCCCGGGCGATACAGCGCGACGAGCGCGATGATGTCGCCGAAATTGGTCGGCTTCACCGCCGCCAGCGTGCGCCGCATGCCTTCGGATTCCAGCTGGAACACCCCGACCGTCTCGCCGCGCTGGAGCAGCTCGTACACGGCCACATCGTCCCATTCGAGCGTATCGAGATCGACGTCGATCCCGCGCAGCGCGAGCAGGCGCTTCGCTTCCTTGAGCACCGACAACGTCTTGAGACCGAGAAAGTCGAACTTCACCAGCCCCGCGCTCTCGACATATTTCATGTCGAACTGCGTCACCGGCATGTCCGAGCGCGGATCGCGGTAGAGCGGGACGAGCTGGTCGAGCGGCCGGTCGCCGATCACCACGCCCGCGGCATGGGTCGAACTGTGGCGCGGCAGGCCCTCGAGCTGGCGCGCCATGTCGAACAGCCGACGCACCCCGTCGTCCTGCTTATATTCGGTCATCAGCTCGGCGACGCCGTTCAGCGCGCGTTCGAGCGTCCAGGGATCGGTCGGATGGTTGGGCACCAGCTTCGCGAGCCGGTCGACCTGCCCATAGCTCATCTGGAGCACGCGCCCGGTGTCCTTCAGCACCGCCCGCGCCTTCAGCTTACCAAAGGTGATGATCTGCGCGACGGTATCGCGGCCATATTTCTCCTGCACATAGCGGATCACCTCGCCGCGCCGCGTTTCGCAGAAGTCGATATCGAAGTCGGGCATCGACACGCGTTCGGGATTGAGGAAGCGTTCGAACAGCAACCCCAGCTTGAGCGGGTCGAGGTCGGTGATCGTCAGCGCCCAGGCGACGACGCTGCCCGCGCCCGACCCGCGCCCCGGCCCGACCGGGATGTCATGCGCCTTGGCCCATTTGATGAAGTCGGCCACGATCAGGAAGTAACCGGGAAAGCCCATCTGGACGATGACCCCGACCTCGAAATCGAGGCGTTCGACATAGGCCTGCCGCTCTTCGGCGCTAAGCTCGGGATAAAGCGCCAGCCGCGCCTCCAACCCCGCGCGCGCATCGACAGCAAGCTGCGCCGCCTCGCCCTCGCGGTCGCCGGCGAGGCTGGGCAGGATCGGCGCGCGTTTGGGTGCCATGAAGGCGCAGCGCTGTGCAATGACAAGGCTGTTGCGCATCGCCTCGGGCAAATCCGAGAACGCGTCTTCCATCGCCTCTGCGGGCTTCAGCCAGGCTTCGGGGCTCGACACGCGCCGGTCCTCGCTCTCGACATAGGCCGATTGCGCGATGCACAGCATCGCGTCATGCGCGGCGTGGAATTGCGGCTCGACGAACGACGCCGGGTTGGTCGCGACGATCGGCAGCGCGCGCGCATAGGCCATGTCGATCAGCGCCTTTTCGGCCGCCTTCTCGGCCGCATCGCCGCGCCGCGACAGCTCGATATAGAGCCGCCCGCCGAACAGCGCTTCGAGCTGTTCAATATAATCGTCCGCCGCCGTCTTCTGTTCGCCCGCGAGCAATTTCACGAGCGCGCCCTCCCCGCCGCCAGTCAGGCAGATCAACCCATCGGTGCGTCCCGCGAGCTTGGCGAAGGTGACATGCGGATCCTGGTCGACCGGGCGGCCGAGATGCGCATCGGACACCAGCGCGCAAAGATTGTTATAGCCCGCCTCGTCCTGCGCATAGAGCGCGATCCAGTCGATCTGCGGTGCGCCATTGGCGAGTCGCGGCCCGGGCCGCGCGACGCTGAGGAATATGCCAACGATCGGCTGGACGCCCGCCGCCTTGCACGCCTCGCCGAACGCCATCGCGCCGTACAGCCCGTTGCGGTCGCAGATCGCTACCGCCGGAAATCCGCGCTCGCGCGCCGCTTTCGCAATGGCTTTCGGGTCGATCGCCCCCTCCAGCATCGTGTAACTGGAAAAGACGCGCAGGGGGACAAAGGGGCTGTAGGCCATCGAATGACGCTAGGCATATGTGACGATTCGGGGAAGGCCCGATACGGTCTCCCGCACTCATTTAATCGCGTCGCGCTCCGCCCATTTCCGCGCGATCATCGGCACGACATATCCGATCGCGAAGGCGACCGGCACGAGCAGGAGAACGCCTGTCCACCCGAAATTTTCGCGCACCACAAAATAGACGGCAAGCCATGCGCAGATGATCGCGAACCGCTTCAGGACCATCCGCGTCGTCCGCTTCATCCCCGCCACCGGCTACTCCTCAGCCCAGCAATTCCTCGATCTCTTTGCGCAGCGCTTCGGGCTTGGTCGTCGGCGCATGGCGCGACACCACCTTGCCGTCGCGGCCGACCAGGAACTTGGTGAAATTCCACTTGATCCCGCTGCCGAGCAGACCGGTCTGCTCCTTCTTCAAATGCTTGAAGATCGGGTCGGCATCGCTGCCATTGACGTCGATCTTCGCCATGAGCGGAAAGGACACGTCATAGGTCAAGGAACAGAAATTCGCGATTTCCGCCGCATCGCCGGGCTCCTGCGCGCCGAACTGGTTGCACGGAAAGGCGAGGATTTCGAGCCCTCGATCCTTATAGTCGCGGTACAATTCCTCCAGCCCCTCATATTGCGGGGTGAAACCGCATTTCGACGCGGTGTTGACGATCAGCAGCACCTTGCCCTGATAATCGCCCAGCGATTGCGTGCCGCCGCCCGGCAGCTTTGCCGAAAGATCATAAAGTCCCATCTCGCCCTCCCCTCAGATCCGCCATGATGATTTCTTCCTCGATCCGCCCTTCGTGCAGCCGCAGGACGCGGTCCATCCGCGCCGCGAGCCGCTCGTTGTGCGTCGCGACCAGCGCCGCCGATCCATTGTCGCGCACCAGCGCGACGAACTGGTCGAACACCCGGTCCGCGGTCGCCTCGTCGAGATTGCCGGTCGGCTCGTCTGCGAGCACCAGCAAAGGCCGGTTGGCCAGCGCACGCGCGACCGCGACGCGTTGCTGCTCGCCGCCCGACAGCTTGCTCGGCTTATGATGCAACCGCTCGCCCAGCCCCAGCCGGGTCAACAGTTCCTCGGCACGCGCCTCCGCCTCGGCTTGCTTCGCGCCGCGGATGAGTTGCGGCAGCACGACATTCTCGATCGCGTTGAAATCGGGCAGCAGGTGGTGGAACTGATAGACGAAGCCGATCTTCTCGCGCCGCGTCTTGGTGCGCTCGCCCTGGTCGAAGCGCGTCGCATCCTCGCCGTCGATCATGATCTTGCCGCCAAAGCCGCCTTCGAGCAGCCCGACCGCCTGCAGCAAGGTCGACTTGCCCGACCCTGAAGGGCCAAGCAGCGCCACGATCTCCCCCGGACGCAACCGCGCATCGATGCCGCGCAGCACATCGATGCGCGCGCCGCCCTGTTCGAAGTGGCGCGTCAGCGCTGTCAGCTGCAAAATATCATTCATAACGCAGCACCTGCACCGGATCGGTATTCGCCGCCTTGAACGCCGGATAGAGCGTCGCGAGGAAGCTGAAGACGATCGTCATCACCACCACCACCCCGATCTCGACCGGATTGGGTTTCGACGGCAATTCGGTCAGGAACCGCACCGATGGATCCCACAGATTCTGCCCCGACAAATAGCCGATCCCGTTCAATATCCCCTTGCGGAAATAGAGCGCGACAAAGCCGAGGATCAGCCCGACCAGCGTCCCGCCGACCCCGATCGCCACGCCGATCGCGACGAAGATGCGCAGCACCGAATCGCGCGGCGCGCCCATCGTGCGGATGATCGCGATGTCGCGCGTCTTGGCGCGCACCAGCATGATCAGCGACGACACGATGTTGAACGCCGCGACGAGGATGATCAGCGACAGGATCACGAACAGCGCGACGCGCTCGACCTCCAGCGCCTCGAACAGGCTGCTGTTGGTCGACCGCCAGTCGGCGACGATCGCCGTCGCCGCGAGTTTTTGCGACAGCGGCGCGAGGATTTCGCCGACCTTGTCGGCATTTTCGGTCTGAACCTTGATGATTCCGATCTGGTCGCCGGTCAGCAGCAGCAACTGCGCATCGGCCATCGGCATGATGATATAGCTTTTGTCGAAGTCATAGACCCCGATCTCGAAGATCGCCCCGACCGAATAGCTGATCTCGCGCGGCACCGTCCCGAACGGGGTCGAACGCCCGGCGGGGTTGATGATCGTGATCTGCGACCCGACGTTCGCGCCCAGATTGCGCGCCAGTTCGGACCCCAGCGCCACCTCGCCCGACCCGTCGGTGAGGCGATTGAGATTGCCCTGCAGCACCTCGCCCTTCAGCACGTCGTTCTTGCGGATGTCGTCGACCAGCATGCCGCGCACCGCAACGCCCTCGACCCGGCCGTTGAAGGTGGTCAGCAGCGGTTGTTCGATGATCGGCGTCGCCGACGTCACCCCGGGCGTCGCGCGTACCTCTTTCAGCACGTCGCGCCAATTATCGATGCGGCCGCCAAAGCCCTGCACCACCGCATGGCCGTTGAGCCCGACGATCTTGTCGAACAACTCGCCGCGCACCCCGTTCACGACGCTCATCACGATGACGAGCGCCGCGACGCCGAGCATCACCGCGACGAAGCTGAACGACGCGGCGACGAAGATGAACCCCTCGCCGCGCGCCGGAAGCAGATAACGTTTGAAGATGGTGCGTTCATAGGGACGCAGGATCATAGGGTCGGTCCGTCAAACGCGCTGGAAAATGCCGTCATAGCGCCGCTTTAGGGGGCCTCCCGGTTGCTGGCAATGGGCGCCGTAAGCGGGGAGTCCTTGCGAGCGATTCGCAAAATCTGTTGCTCATCGGCCACAGGGCTGCGCAAAAGCATCGCAAGCTAACTGCCAGAGGGTGACAAGCGGCGCCCGGGAGCCTAGCCCGATGACTTCTGGATCACGCGGCTAAAGGCCCGGTTTCAGGGAGTGTGGACGCTTCGCCTCGTCCACGCAAAGGGGGATGGCGGTAGTTCGTCACAGGCGCCCGGGTCTCGAGATCGAGGCCCGGGCGTTGTGATTCTACCCCTCGCTCTCGCTGATATCCTCAAGCATGTCGGTATCGAGCACGCGCACCCGCCCCTGTTCGAGCGAGATGACTCCCGATTCCTCCCAGCTGCGCAATTGGCGATTGATATGCTCGCGGCTCATCCCCGCGAAATTGCCGAGTTCGGTCTGGCTGAGCTCGACGCGGTGCGTCGTCTCGATGCTGTCCTTGCGAATCAGGCGCTTGAGGTAGCGCGCCAGCCGCGGCCCCGACGCATAGGCGCGATCGCTTTCGATCGTCTGGTCGGCGGTGCGCAGCCGCCGCGCCAGCTGCTGCATCAACGACCAGGCGAAATCGGGGTGGCTGGTGGCAAAATCGCGCAGCGCGTTGCGGCCAAGCTGGAGCGCGCTGCCGGCGCTCGTCGCGGTGACCGAAGCGGTGCGCTCGCCGCCGTCGAGCAGCGCGATCTCGCCCAGCACCGCGCCCGGCTCGGCATAGGCGAGCACGATCTCGCGTCCCCCGGCGGTCAGCATCGACACGCGCGCCGTGCCTTCGGTCAGGATCAGCATCATGTCGCCGGGATCGCCCTGGACGAGCAATTCCCTGCCCTTGACGAAGTTGATCTGCACCGCGCGGCTCGCGATGTCGGCCCAATCCTCGACCGACAGGCCGGAAAATATGCTGTCGGGACCCTGTAGCTCGGCGAGTTTCGCGTGATCCATAAGCCCCGTTGCCCCTGTTGCCCGGCGTCAGACCAGCCGGCTGTGCTTCACCGCCGCTTCGATGAACCCGGCGAACAGCGGGTGCGGATCGAAGGGTTTCGATTTGAGTTCCGGATGGAATTGCACCCCGATAAACCAGGGGTGATCCGGCCGCTCGACGATTTCGGGTAGCATGCCGTCGGGCGACATGCCCGAAAAAACGAGACCGCCCGATTCGAGCCGCTCGCGATAGGCGCCGTTGACCTCGTAGCGGTGGCGGTGGCGCTCGCTGATCGCATTGGCGCCATAGACCGCCGCGACATGGCTGTTCGGCGACAGCTTCGCTTCATAGGCGCCCAGCCGCATCGTACCGCCAAGGTCGGTGTCGGCGCCGCGCTGCTGCAGCCCCTCATCGCTCATCCATTCGGTGATCATGCCGACCACCGGCTCGTCGGTCTTGCCGAATTCGGTGCTCGATGCCGCCGCGATGCCGCTCGTGTTGCGCGCGCCCTCGATGCACGCCATCTGCATGCCAAGGCAGATGCCGAAGAAGGGCACATTCCGTTCGCGCGCGAAACGCACGCTCGAAATCTTGCCCTCCGACCCGCGTTCGCCGAAGCCGCCGGGGACGAGGATGCCGTGCAGCGGCTCGAGATTGGCGGCGAGATCCTCGCCGCTTTCGAACATCTCGGCGTCGAGCCAGCGGATGTTGACCTTGACCCGGTTCGCCATGCCGCCATGGACCAGCGCCTCGTTCAGGCTCTTGTACGCATCGGGCAGCGAGACATATTTGCCAACGACGCCGATCGTCACTTCGCCCTCGGGGTGCTGCTTGCGGTCCATGATGTCGAACCAGCGCGTCAGGTCGGGGTCGGGCGCGTCGTGGATGCCGAAATGGCGCAGCACTTCGTTGTCGAGGCCTTCGCCATGATATTGCACCGGCACCGAATAGATGCTGTCGGCGTCGAGCGCGGGGATCACCGCTTCCTTCCGCACGTTGCAGAATTGCGCGATCTTGGCGCGCTCGCCATCGGGCAGCGGCTTTTCGCAGCGGCAGAGCAGGATGTCGGGCTGGACGCCCAGCGACGCGAGTTCGCGCACGCTGTGCTGGGTCGGCTTGGTCTTCAATTCGCCCGCGGCGGCGATGTACGGCACCAGCGTGACATGGACCGACAGCGTCTTGTCGCGGCCTTCCTCGTTGCGCAGCTGGCGGATCGCCTCGATGAACGGCAGCGATTCGATGTCGCCGACCGTGCCGCCGATTTCGCACAGCACGAAATCGAGGTCGTCGATGTCGGTCCGCGCGAACGCCTTGATCGCGTCGGTGACGTGCGGGACGACCTGCACCGTCGCGCCCAGATAGTCGCCGCGGCGTTCCTTGGTGATGATCTGCTGATAGATGCGGCCCGAGGTGACGTTATCGCTCTGCCGCGCCGCGACGCCGGTGAAGCGCTCGTAATGGCCGAGATCGAGGTCGGTCTCGGCGCCGTCGTCGGTCACATAGACTTCGCCATGCTGATAGGGCGACATCGTCCCCGGATCGACGTTCAGATAGGGATCGAATTTCCGGATACGGACGCGATAGCCGCGCGCTTGCAGCAAAGCCGCGAGGCTTGCCGCCATCAAACCTTTGCCAAGCGAGGAGACCACGCCGCCGGTGATAAAAATGAACCGCGCCATGGGAGGAAAGACTTACTCAACAGGAGGGGGACGGCGCAAGCCGTCGAATCGCAAACGGCGGAAATAATTCCGCCGCGCACGAATGCGGGCAGCGGGAGGCGCCTTGCGGCGCCGCCGCTTATTTCTTGGCGGGAGCCGGCGGTGCGGCGGGGGGCGTGTCGGCCGCGGCGGCCGCCGCGGCGGCGGCCAGCGGATCGTCGCTCGGCAGTGCCTGCGCCGGGGCGCCGTTCGCGGGGGCCTGCGCCGGGGCGGTCAGCCCGGTCGCCGCGCCGCTTGCGGGCTGCGCCGATTTCGACAGCGAGGTGTCGAGCGTGGTGCTGCCCGAACCGCCGACCGAAGCCATGGCGGCGAGCACGATCGACAGGCCGACGAACGCCGTCGCGAGGATCGTCGTGGCGCGCGTCATGAAATCGGCCGCGCCGCGCGCCGACAACAGACCCGCGGGGCTGCCACCGACACCAAGCCCGCCACCTTCCGACTTTTGCATCAGGATGACGCCGATCATCGCGGCCGCCACGACGGCCTGGACGACAAGCAGGAAGGTGAAGAGGTTCGACATCATATCATCCTGAAACGGGGTGCCGCAAATGGGCCAATCTGGCGGTGCACATAGAGATGGCGCGCGAAATCTTCAACCCGCAAGGACCAGCCAGGGTCCACGCAAGAAAAACGATGCTGTCGGCCCTCCCCTTTCCCATTCGTGTCGAGCGAAGTCGAGACACCCCGCGACCGCGCGCGACCGATCGGCATCTCGACCGCGCTCGATGCGAACGGACTTGGAAGCCTATTGAGAGAGGCTCCCTCCCGCCGCGACGATCGGCAGGAACTTGCCCGCCGTCAGGCTCGCCCCGCCGACCAGCGCGCCGTCGACGTCGCCGGCGCCCAGCAGTTCGGCGGCATTGTCGCCATTGACCGACCCGCCATAGAGCAGCCGCAGCACGTCCGATCCCGTGCCGATCCGCGCGGATAGCGCGGCGCGGATCGATCCGTGCATCGCCGCGACATCCTCGGTCGTCGGTACCAGCCCGGTGCCGATCGCCCAGATCGGTTCATAGGCGATCGCGAGCCGCGTCGGATCGAAACTGTCGGGCAGCGATTCCCGCACCTGCGCCAGCACATGGTCGATCGCACCGCCCGATTCGCGGACCGTGCGCGGCTCGCCGACGCACAGGATGACATCGAGTCCGGCGCCCAGCGCCGCCTCGGCCTTCGCTTTTACATCCTGGTCGCTCTCGCCGCATCCTTCGCGGCGTTCGCTGTGTCCGACGATCACCAGGCTGGCGCCGGCATCGGCCAGCATCGCAGCGGCGACCGACCCGGTGAAGGCGCCCGATGCGGCGCTGTGGCAATCCTGCCCGCCGACCGCTCCGCCCGGCACCGCGGCGACCATCGCGCCGATCAGCGTGAAGGGCGGGCAAAGCGCGACATCGACCGCCTTGTGCCCGGCGGCGGCGGCGAAGATCGCCTGCGCCTCGGCGAGCGATGCCGACACGCCGTTCATCTTCCAGTTGCCGACCACATATTTGCGCCGCGCCATCGCCATTTCCTCTCGCTGTTGTTCCGGTTGCGACGCCCCTAGCGGCGGGCGATGGCGCTAGGCAAGACGCGCCTGCGGCGCGCCGGGCCACTTTCGCGCCTTGATGCCGCTGCCCGACCCGCCTAAAGCCGCACCGAATTGCGCGCCCGCGCACCCTATTCGAAAGATTGCCCCTTCGATGATTACCGCGATCCGCAGCCTCTTTTCCTCCACGATCGGCAAGATTCTCGCCCTCGCTTTCGTCGCGCTCGTCGGCGTTGCCTTCGCGCTCGGCGATATCGGCGGCAATTCGCCGCTCGGCGGCGGGGTCGGCGGCTCCAATGTCGCGCGCGTCGGCGATACCGACATCGGTTATGCCGAACTACGCGACCAGGTGCGCCGCTCGTTCGATCAGGCACGCCGCGACCAGCCGACCCTGACGATCGACGCCTTTGTCGAGGCCGGCGGGCTCCAGCAGACGCTCGACCAGCTCATCGACGGCGCGGCCTTCACCCAATATGCCGACACCCTCGGCTTGGGGATCAGCAAGCGCCTGATCGACAGCCGCATCGCCGACCTGCCGGTGTTCAAGGGCGTATCGGGCAATTTCGACAAGACGGTGTTCGACGCGTTCCTGCGCCAGAACAACATCACCGAAGCCGCGCTGCGCAGCGACATCGCGCAGCAGATTTACGCCGAACAGCTCGCGGTCCCGGTCGGCAGCATGCCGCGCGTCGCGCCCGCCATGGCGCAGCCCTATGCCGCGCTGCTGCTCGAACGGCGCGAGGGCCAGGCGACCTATATTCCCTCCAGCAGCTTCGCCCCGACCGCCGATCCGGGCGACGCGGTGCTGCAGAAATATCTGGGCGAGAATCGCGCCCGCTTCAGCATTCCCGAGCGCCGCGTGCTGCAATATGCAGTGTTCGACCGCAGCATCGCGCCGGTCGCGGCGGTGACCGACAAGGAAATCGCCGACATCTACAAGGCAAACGCCGCGCGCTTCGCCGCGACCGAGACGCGCCGCTTCGCGCAGGTCATCGCGCCCGACCAGGCGAGCGCGAACAGCATCGCGGCCAAGGTTCGCGGCGGTTCGTCGATCGCCGCCGCCGCGCAGGCCGCCGGCCTCACCGCCGGTTCGTCGGGCGACGTCACGCTGACCGCCTATTCGGGCATGACCAACAGCGCCGCCGCCAAGGCCGCCTTCGCCGCCAAGCGCGGCGACATCCTCGGCCCGACACAGACCGGCCTCGGCTGGACCATCGCGCAGGTCGAGACGATCACCGCGACACCGGCCAAGACGCTCGCCGACGCCACCCCCGAAATCCGCGCCCAGCTTCAAAAGAGCAAGGCCGAAGAGGCGATCATCAGTTTCTACAACGGCGTTCAGGACGCGGTGAACGAGGGCGTGTCGATCGACGAGATCACCACCGACCGCAAGCTCACGCTCGTCGAAACCCCGGCCTTGCTGCCCAGCGGCCGGGCGCCGGCGCAGCCCGCCTTCGCGCTCGCGGCCGACCTCGCGCCGATGATCAGCCAGGCGTTCCAGGGCAGCGACGCGGGCGAGACCCATCTCGCGACGCTGGTCGAGAACGAGAAATTCGCCGTCTATGCGATCAAGTCGATCGTCCCCGCGGCGCCGCCGCCCTTCGCGCAGATCCGCGCCGACCTCCTCGCCGACTGGAAGCTCGCACAGGGCCAGAAGGTCGCCCGCGACAAGGCGCGCGCGATCGTCAAGGCGGTCGACGGCAAGCAGAGCTTCGCCGACGCGGTGCGCGCCGCCGGGCCGAACATCGGCAACGTCCAGACGATCGGCGGGCTTCGCGCCGAACTCGGCGCGGGCGGCCAGCGCGTGCCCCCCGAACTCGCCCTGCTCTTCTCGATGGCACAGGGCAGCGTCAAGACGCTCGAAATCCCCGGCAACCGCGGCTGGATGGTGATCGCGCTCGGCAAGGTCGAGCGTCCGAACCCGAAGGATATCCAGCCCGAACGCGTCGCCGCGATCGCCGGCCCGCTCGGCCCGGCCTTCGGCAACGAACTCGTCGCCCAGATGATGCAGGACGCCCGCAAGCGCGTCGGGGTCAAGCTCAACCAGAAGCTGATCGACCAGCTGCGCAAGGAGCTGACCGGCGACGCACCGGTCGCCGAATAAGGGTGAGCCTGGAGGGTAGAGCTGCCGCGCTCGAAGCGCTGGCCGGGGGCCGCGGCGCGGTCGTCTGGCAGCGGCTGATCGCCGATGTCGAAACCCCGGTGTCGGCGGCGCTCAAGCTGATCGCGCCGGGACGCGGCGACTGGGTGCTCGAATCGGTCGAAAGCGGCGAAACGCGCGGCCGTTACAGCCTGATCGGGCTCGATCCCGATTTGATGTTCGAGGTACGCGGCGACGCCGCGCGCATCAACCGCGACTGGCAGCGTGACCGCGAAAATTTCGCACCCGTCGTCGCTCCGGCGCTGCAAGCGCTGCGCGACCTCGTCGCCGAATGCCGTTTCGATGTGCCCGACGCGCTGCCCAAGGCGCTCGCGACGCTGGTCGGCTTCTTCGCCTATGAAACCATCGGCCTCGTCGAGCGCATCCCGCGCGCGCCGGGCGCCGGGCTCGGCCTGCCCGACATGGTCTTCGTACGCCCGACGGTGATCCTCGTCTTCGACCGGCTCGCCGACGAACTTTTCCTGATCGCCCCGATCTGGCCCGACGACGATGCGCCGATCGACCGCGCGATCGACGCCGCGCAGGACAAGCTCGACGCCATCGCCGCGCGCCTCGCGACCGGCAGTCCGCATGCCGAGCACGCGACCACGCTGACCGACCCGGCGACCATCGCCGCCAATCCCGCGACCACGCCCGAGCATTTCGCCGCAATGGTGGCGACCGCGAAGGACTATATCGCCGCGGGCGACATCTTCCAGGTCGTGCTGTCGCAGCGCTTCTCGACCCCGTTCGACCTGCCGCCCTTCGACCTCTATCGCGCGCTCCGCCGCATCAACCCGTCACCCTTCCTCTATTTCCTCGACCTTCCCGGCTTCGCGCTGATCGGCTCGTCGCCCGAAATCCTCGTCCGCGTCCGCGACGGCGAGATCACCATCCGCCCGATCGCGGGCACCCGCCCGCGCGGGCGAACCAGCGCCGAGGACGCGTATAACCGCGAATCGCTGCTCGCCGATCCCAAGGAGCGCGCCGAGCATCTGATGCTGCTCGACCTCGGCCGCAACGACGTCGGCCGCGCGGCAATCGGCGGCAGCGTCGCGGTGACCGACAGCTACACCGTCGAATTCTACAGCCATGTCATGCACATCGTATCGAACGTCATCGGCCGCATCGCGCCCGACAAGGATGCGATCGACGCGCTGTTCGCGGGCTTCCCGGCTGGCACGGTCAGCGGCGCGCCGAAGGTCCGCGCCTGCCAGATCATCGCCGAACTCGAGGCCGACGCGCGCGGGCCTTACGCGGGCGGCGTCGGCTATTTCGCCCCCGACGGCAATATGGACAGCTGCATCGTGCTGCGCACCGCGATCGTCAAGGACGGCGAAATGCACGTCCAGGCCGGTGCCGGCATCGTCGCCGACAGCGACCCCGCCTACGAACAGCGCGAGTGCGAGGCGAAGGCCGGCGCGCTGTTCGCGGCGGCACGCGAGGCGGTACGGCTGGCGGGCATGCCGGGGTATGGGCAGTGAGCGCCGGCACCATTTGATCCGTCCGATAGGGTCAGCCGGGCGGCGACCGATCGCTATCATCTCATCTTTCGTCATCCCGGACTTGATCCGGGATCCATGGCCTGCCCTTTCGACGAACGAGGTGCCGAACGAAAAGTCCGGCCATGGATGCTGAAACAAGTTCAGCATGACGAGGATTTAAGGCAGCTCACGACCATTTGCGGACGTAAGATCCTCCCCATCGCGCAGCGTTGGGGAGGGGGACCGCGCCCGAAGGGCGTGGTGGAGGGGTCGAAAGGTTGGACCGACGCCTGCGGCGTCGACCCCTCCGTCAGCCCTGCGGGCTGCCACCTCCCCAACGCTTCGCGATGGGGAGGATCTTCGTGTCCGCTTCCCACCCCAACGCAGACAATGCCGAAACCCTCGTCGATCTCGCGACGCAGAGGACTTATCACCGCTCCGCAAACGCGCTAGCCTCACCCCATGCTGAAATTCATCGCCCCCCTCGCCCTGCTCCTCGCAGCGACCGCTCCAGCCCACGCCCAGGTCGAAGGCGCGACCGAGGCCGACGCGAGCCTCAAGGATTTTACCTTCGCCACCGGCGAAAAACTCGCCGAACTCAAGCTCCACTATACCACGCTCGGCACCCCGCAGCGCGACAAGGCGGGCCATGTGACCAACGCCGTGATGATCCTTCACGGCACCGGCGGCACCGGCAAACAATTCTTCCAGCCGCAGTTCGCGAGCGAGCTTTTTGGCCCCGGCCAGCCGCTCGATACGAGCAAATATTACGTCATCCTGCCCGACAATATCGGCCATGGCGGCTCGTCGAAGCCCAGCGACGGGCTGCGGATGAAATTCCCCAAATATGACTATGCCGACATGGTCGCGGCGCAGCACCGCCTGCTCACCGAAAAGCTCGGGGTGCAGAAGCTGAAGCTCATCCTCGGCACCTCGATGGGCTGCATGCACGCCTTCGTCTGGGGCGAAACCTGGCCCGGTTTCGCCGAGCGCCTCGCCCCCTTCGCCTGCCTGCCGGTCGAGATCGCGGGGCAGGACCGCATGTGGCGCACCTTGTCGATCGACGCGATCAAGGCCGATCCGCTGTGGCAGGACGGCAATTACAGTGCGCCACCCGCCGCCGGCCTGCGCACCGCCGCCGCGCTCAGCATGATCGCGGGCGCCAACCCCTATGCGCTGCAGGCGCAATATCCGACCCGTCAGGCCGCCGAAAAATATAAGGATGAGGCCTTTGCCCGCACCTATGGCCGCAACGACGCCAACGACACCATCTACCAGCTAGAAAGCTCGCGCACCTACAACCCATGGGCCGACCTCGAAAAAATCACTGCGCCAGTGCTCTGGATCAACAGCGCCGACGATTTTATCAACCCGCCGCTCTACGGCATCACCGAAAAAGCCGCCCCGCGCATGCCGCGCGCCAAATTCATCCTCATCCCCGCCAGCCCCGAAACCAAGGGGCACAGCACGCATACCTGGGCCAAATTCTGGAAGGACGATCTCGCGAAACTGATGGCGGAAAAGCCGTGAAGGCCCTCGTCCTCACCCGCTACGGCGGCCCCGAAGCCACCGAATTGCGCGACGTCCCGGCCCCGACGCCCGGCCCCGACGACATCCTCGTCCGCGTCCACGCCGCCGGGCTCAACCCCGTCGACTTCAAGATTCGCGACGGCATGCTCAAGGTCGTGCAGGGTTATAAAATGCCCGTCGTCATGGGCAATGAATTCGCCGGAGTGGTCGAGGCGTGCGGCAAGAAAGTAACCGGCTTCGTCCCCGGCGACCGCATCTTCGCGCGCGTGCCCAAGGAACGCATGGGCGCCTTCGCCGAACTCGCGGTCGTCCCTGCCGATCATGCCGCGTTGCTGCCTGCGTCGCTCGATTTCACCACCGCCGCCGGCGTCCCGCTCGCGGGGCTCACCGCGCTGCAGGCGCTCCGCGACGAACTCCACCTCAAACCCGGCAGCCGCGTCTTCATCCCCGGCGGCGCGGGCGGGGTCGGCACCTTCGCGATCCAGCTCGCCAAATGGCTGGGGGCAGAGGTCACCACCACCGCTTCGCCGCGCGGCCGCGACCTCGTCGAACGCCTTGGCGCCGACCGCGTCATTGATTACACGACGCAGGATTTCGCGAACGAAGTCCGCGACATGGACGGCGCCTTCGACCTCATCGGCGGCGACACGCTCGCCAAATGCTTCGCCGTCGTCAAACCCGGCGCCGCCGTCGTCTCGGTCGCGGGGCTGCCCGAACCGCTCACCGCGACAAAGGATCTCGGCCGCGGCCCGCTCCTCGCCGCGCTCTTCTGGTTCGCAAGCTTCGGCATCCGCGCCAAGGCCCGCAAGCATGGCGCGATCTACCGCTATCTGTTCATGCACCCCAGCGGCGCCGAACTCGCCGAATTGGCGGCGCTGATCGAGCAAAAACGGCTCGAACCCGTGATCGACCGCGTCTTTCCCTTCGCCGCCATCGCCGACGCGATCGCCTATCTCGAATCGGGCCGCGCCAAGGGCAAAATCGTCGTCCGGATGGTCGACTAGGCCTCGAAAAGCCGGACTTGCGCCTTCCCAAGCTTCTATCCCTTCCCCCACTCCCGCAAAATCGCTACCGCCCCATCCCATGATCCTCGTCATCGACAACTACGACAGCTTCACCTTCAACCTCGTTCATTATCTGATCGAGCTGGGCGCCGAGGTGCGCGTCGAACGCAACGATGCGCTCACGGCTGCGCAGGCCCTCGCCAGCGGTGCCGATGCGATCCTCATCTCGCCCGGCCCCTGCACGCCCAATGAAGCGGGAATCAGCCTCGATCTCGTCGCCGCCTGCGCCGACGCCGCGCGGCCCTTGCTCGGCGTCTGCCTCGGGCATCAGGCGATCGGCCAGCATTTCGGCGGCATCGTGCAGCGCGGCCATCTGATGCACGGCAAGACCTCGCCCGTCTGCCACGACGGCAGCGGGCTGTTCACCGGCCTGCCCTCGCCGCTCACCGCGACGCGCTACCACAGCCTCGAGGTCGTCGACATTCCCGCCAGCCTTGTCATCAACGCGACCAGCGACGACGGCGCGGTGATGGGCTTCCGCCACGCCGAACTGCCGATTCACGGCGTCCAGTTCCATCCCGAAAGCATCGCCACCGAACATGGCCATGCGATGCTCGCCAATTTCATGGCGAGCGCGGGCCTGCCGGTGCGCGAACGCCAGTCGGCATGAGCCGCTTCGGTCCCTTCCCCGATCCCGCCGCGCTGCTCGATCATGACGAGGCCGCGCACGCCTTCGCGACGATGCTCGACGGCGGCGGCAGCGACGACGATATCGCCGGCTTCCTGGCCGCGCTGTCCGACCGCGGCGAGACGATGGTCGAAATCGCCGCCGCGGCGCAGGCGATGCGCGACCGGCTGATCGCGATCGAGGCCCCTGCGGGCGCGATCGACGTCTGCGGCACCGGCGGCGACGGCCATCATACATTGAACGTCTCGACCGCCGTCGCCATTGTCGTGGCAGCATGCGAGGTTCCGGTCGCAAAGCACGGAAATCGCGCTGCTTCGTCGAAATCCGGTGCGGCCGATACCTTGGAAGCCCTCGGCCTCGACATGGACCGCGCCGACCATATGGCGCAGGAACAGCTTGCCGACCTCGGCATCTGCTTCCTCTTCGCGGGAACCCGGCATCCGGCGATGAAGCGCATCATGCCGATCCGCAAGGCGCTCGGCCGCCGGACCATCTTCAACCTGATGGGCCCGCTCGCCAACCCCGCACGCGTCACGCGCCAGCTCGTCGGCATCGCGCGCCCCGCCTATGTCCCCGTCTATGCCGAGGCGCTGCACCGGCTCGGCACCGAGCATTCGCGCGTCATCTCGGGCGACGAAGGCCTCGACGAACTGTCGCTCGCCGGCGGCAACGAAGTCGCGGTGGTCACCCCCGAAGGCGTCGTCATGCAGCGCAGCCACGCCGCCGACGCGGGCCTGCCGACACGCCCGCTCGAGGAACTGCGCGGCGGCGACGCCGCTTTCAATGCGAAGGCCCTGCGCGGCCTGCTCCAGGGCGAGCCCGGTGCCTATCGCGACGCCGTGCTCTACAACGCCGCCGAGGCGCTCCTCGTCGCAGGCTCGGTCCGGACGCGGATCGAAGGCGTCGAGGAAGCCGCCGAAGCGATCGACAAGGGCCTCGCCAACACGCTGCTCGACTGCTGGATCGCTTACAAATGAACAAACTCACCCAGATCCTCGCCACCAAGGCCGAAGAAGTCGCCGAACGCCGCCAGTCGCGCACGATGGCCGATCTCGACGGCATCGACGCCGGCCCGGTGCGCGGCTTCGCCGCCGCGCTGCAGGCAAAGATCGACGCCGGCGGCTTCGCGCTGATCGCCGAAATCAAGAAAGCTTCGCCGTCCAAGGGATTGATTCGCGAAGATTTCGATCCCGCCGACCATGCCCGCGCCTATCAGGCCGGCGGCGCGGCGTGCCTCTCGGTGCTCACCGACGCACCTTATTTCCAGGGCCATGAGGAATTTCTGATCGCCGCGCGCACCGCGTGCGACCTGCCGGTGCTGCGCAAGGATTTCATGATCGACCCCTGGCAGGTCGCCGAAGCACGCTCGATCGGCGCCGACGCGATCCTGATCATCGTCGCCGCACTGGAAGACGCCGAGATGCAGGCCATCGAGGCCGCGGCGATCGAACGCGGCATGGACGTCCTGGTCGAGGTTCATGACGAAGCCGAGCTAAGCCGCGCGCTGACCGCGCTCCAGTCGCGCCTGATCGGCGTCAACAACCGCGATTTGCGGACGTTCGAGACCGACCTCGCGGTCACCGAACGCGTCGCGAAACTGGTGCCCGCCGGCACGCTGCTCGTCGGCGAAAGCGGCATCGCCACTCACGCCGACTGCCAGCGCCTCGCGGCCAGCGGCGTGAAAAGCTTCCTCGTCGGTGAAAGCCTGATGCGACAGGACGATGTGGCGACGGCGACGAAGGCGTTGCTGGAAGGATAGCGTCTACTTCGGGGTGGGGAGCGGACATCCCCAATCCTCCCTGTCGCGAAGCGATGGGGAAGTGGCAGCCCGCAGGGCTGACGGAGGGGCCGACACCGTAGGCGTCGCGCTACCTTTCAGCCCCTCCACCACCGCTTCGCGGCGGTCCCCCTCCCCATGGCCTGCGGCCACAGGGAGGATCTCTCTATGCCCCCTTCCGCCCGGAACCGGTTTTCGTAACCCGCAGCAGAACCAGCTCGCCCCCATCACCGACCGGTATCCTATACGAACCGGTAATATCTCGCCGGTTACAGCAGGCGGTTACAAGAACCGGATCGACACCGGGAACCAGGGAACGAAGGATGGCGGGAATCAATCGGCTATCATGGCTTTTGGCGCTGCCGTCGACCGCCCCGTTACTGGTTCAGGCGGCGTGGGGGCGGGAGGGTGGCTCGGTCCAAGCGGCCGAATGGCCGAAAACCATGTATCAATGTCGTCACCGCGCGCCCCTCGACGGCTTCGGCGGCACGCTCGAATTCGACACGCTGTACACTGAAGCGGGCACGATCTTTTCCGAAAGCGGCCGATGGACGTCCGATTATCTACCCAGGCGCGCCCCGCCCCTCCCGGCCGGCCTGATGGCGGAACAGTCCATCATCCTCCCCGCCGGACAGCCAAGCGGCATGACGGTCATGATCGAATGGCCCGGCGGCAATGTCTGGGACAAGACGCCTACGCCCGATCCGTCTGCCAAAGCGATGATCCGCATCGTCAATATCGACGGCGTCGCCCGGTCGATGCGGAAAAAGGAGCGCTGGCACCAATCGGTCGTGGTCCGCAACAGCGAAGTCCTCCCCTACGCGAACGGCAATGACCGCATGCTTTTCCTCAGCCCGCTCGAACCCGCGCTGATCAGCAATTATGGCGATACCTCCAACATGGACCTGACGATGCCGGTCGCGAACCTCCTGGCTTGGGGCAGCGGGCTCGAAGCGCTGACGGTCTTCGATGTATTCGTCGAACCCCGGAAATACGACCCGCATAGTTTTCCCAACGGACCCGCCGGACCGATGCGGGTCGTCGGCGAATATCACATCGACATGACCGCGCTCGCCGCAGGCTTCGACAAGATCCGTGCCGAGCACCGGTGGTGGCGCGCCGGCCTCGCCGATTTCAAGACGCGCTGCGAAGCGACGCAGGTGTCGGACCCATCGCTGGAAATCATCGTCACCTGACCGCCTGTCATTATCTCTACTTGCCTTTCCTCCGCAGCGTTGCTTCGCTTCATCGCCATGACCCAACGCCCGACTCATCTCGACGAAAGCGGCGCCGCCCATATGGTCGACGTCGGCGCCAAGCCCGCAACCGCGCGCCGCGCCGTCGCCACCGGCCGCATCACCATGTCCCCTGCGGCGCTCGAAGCCATCCGCAGCGGCAACGCGCCCAAGGGCGACGTCCTCTCGACCGCGCGCATCGCCGGGATCATGGGCGCCAAGCGCACCGCCGACCTCATCCCGCTCTGCCATCCTCTCGCGCTCACCAAGGTCGGCGTCGAGTTCGAATGGGAGGAGACCGGCATTTCGGTCACCGCGACCGCCGCGACCACGGGGCCGACGGGGGTCGAGATGGAAGCGCTCACCGCCACCTCGGTCGCGCTGCTCACCCTCTACGACATGGCGAAGGCGCTCGACCGCGCGATGATGATCGGGGATATTCGTTTGCTCGAAAAGAGCGGCGGCCGCTCGGGCGACTGGCGCGCCGAATGAGCAAGCTGCTCCCCGTCGAGGAGGCGCAGGCACGCCTGCTCGCGCTCCGCGCCCCGCTGGCGCCCGAGAATATCGCCTTTTCCGAATCGCTTGGCTGCCATCTTTCGCGCGATGTCATCGCATTGCGCGACCAGCCCGCGGCGCCGCTTTCGGCGATGGACGGTTATGCGATCCGTTTCGCCGACCTGCCGGGACCATGGACGATCATCGGCGAGGTCGCCGCAGGCTCCGCGCCCGTCCTGCCCCTCGGCGCGGGTCAGGCGATCCGCATCTTCACCGGCGCGATGGTCCCCCACGACGCCGACACGGTCATCCTGCAGGAAGATGTCGCCGCCGACGGCACGGTCCTGACGCTGACCGGCGATGGCCCGGAGGCCCAGGGCGCCCATATTCGCGACCGCGCCAGCGACTTCGCGACCGGCGCCATGCTCGTCGCCGCCGGAACCCGGCTCAACGCCGGTGCGATCGCCGCGGCGATCATGGGTGGCGACGCGCAGCTTGTGGTCGGCGCCCGCCCGCGTGTCGCGATCCTCACCACCGGCGACGAACTCGTCCAGCCGGGCCGCGCGCTCGCGCCCGGCCAGATCCCCGACAGCAACGGCACGATGCTCGCCGCGATGCTCGCCGCCGAGCCCGCCATGGTCAGCATCCCGCTCCACATCCGCGACGACCGTGAAATTTTATCCAAGGTATTAAAAGACCTGGCGCGACGTCACGACGTCATCGTCACCGTCGGCGGCGCCTCGGTCGGCGATCACGACCATGTCCGCGGCGCGCTCGACGATGCCGGCGGGCGGCTCGATTTCTGGAAGATCGCGATGCGCCCCGGCAAGCCGCTGATCGCGGGCACGCTCGGCGACGCGCTGCTGCTTGGCCTGCCCGGCAACCCCTCGTCGGCCTTCGTCACCGCGACCCTGTTCCTGCTCCCCCTCGTCCGCCATCTCGCCGGCGCGCGAGACCCGCTCCCGCCACTGCGCACGGCCCCGCTCGCGGCCCCCCTCGGCCCCGGCGGCGCGCGACGCGACTATCTGCGTGGACGGATCGACGGCGGCCTTCTCTCGCCCTTCGACGGACAGGACAGCGGCCGCACCTTTCCGCTCGCTGCGGCGAACGCCCTCGTCATCCGCGAGATCGGTGCGCCGTCCCGCGCGGCGGGCGAAGCGGCGGATTATATCGACATCGCTTGACAAGTTCGCTTCTGTTCCATTATCGTTCTCCTTATGTCCGAAACCGGCATCATGGAGAACGCCCGATGTTGACCGCCAAGCAGCATGAACTGCTCCACTTCATCCAGCAAAAGCTCGACGCGAGCGGCATCTCGCCGTCGTTCGAGGAGATGAAGGAGGCGCTCGGGCTCAAGTCCAAATCGGGAATCCACCGCCTGATCAGCGCGCTCGAGGAGCGCGGCTTCCTTCGCCGCCTCCCCAACCGCGCCCGCGCGCTCGAGGTCGTCAAGCTTCCCGAGGGCGGCAAGGCGGTCGTCAGCACCGATCGCGACAATGTCGTGCCGCTGCGCAAACCCGCCCCCGCGATGCGCCCGATCGCCGCGAACGACATCGTCGAGGTCCCGCTCCACGGCAAGATCGCCGCGGGTGTGCCGATCGAGGCGTTCGAAAATCATGACAATCTCACGGTCCCCGCCGCGCTGCTCGGTTCGGGCGAACATTATGCGCTCGAAGTGTCGGGCGACTCGATGGTCGAGGCCGGCATCTTCGACGGCGATTATGCGCTGATCCAAAAGGTCAACACCGCGCGCGAGGGCGACATCGTCGTCGCGCTCGTCGACGGGCAGGATGCGACGCTCAAATATTTCCGCCGCGAGGGCAAGATGATCCGCCTCGATCCCGCGAACAGTGCCTATGAGCCGCAGCGCTACGCCGCCGAGCGCGTCATCGTGCAAGGGAAGTTGTCGGGACTGCTTCGTCGTTACCACTGACCTGCGGCGGGCGGCGCCACATATGCTCGTCGCCCGCGCCTAACGCCGTCACCGCGCGCGGCCGCTCACCGAGGTAAAGCGCCAGCCCGCCGGTCTGCGGCAGCGTATCGCGATCGATCGTCAGCCAGCGGCCGGCGCATTCGTGCGGCAGCCAGCGCTCGCTGATCACCACATCGGCGGCGGCGCACGCCGCCGCCATGTCCGCCCCCTCGATCCGGTCGCGCCCGCGCGCCGCGAGGATGGTGCGGTCATCCTGCGTCCAGCGACAGAAATCGCGGTTGCAGGCGACATGATCGAGGTCGGTGAGCGCGGCGAGCGGCGCATCGATCCCCGCCGCCTCGGCCACCGCGTCGCGCACATAATCCCCCGCCCGCTCGCGCAGCAATGCATAGCTGCCGTCGGGGAGCGCCGCGGCGATATGCTTGCCGTCGCCGGTAATCAGCACATCGGGGCGCGGCTGGGCGAGCAGGACGATCATGCCGAGGACCAGCGGCACCGCCCCCGCCCAACGCCAGCGCGTCCGCCACAGCAGCAGCCATATCCCGCCGAAGATCGCGAGTCCGAAACCCCAGGGCGGGAACACCGGCAGCGTCGCGACCGCGCCGGGCGCATCGGCGACGCTGTGCGCGAGCCAGATCAGGGCGTTCAGCGCCTGCTCGGCGACCCACCAGAAGGGCGCGCCGAGCCCGACGCTGTCGAACAGCAAAGCCAGCGCCTCGGCGGGCATGATGACAAAGGTCGTCAGCGGGATCGCGACGACATTGGCGAGCGCGCCATAGAGCCCCGCCTTGTGGAAATGGAACAGCGCGATCGGCGCCAGCGCGACCTCGACCGCGAGCCCGGTGATCACCAGTCCCGCGACCCCGCGTCCCAGGCGAAACACCCATGGCTCCTCGCGCCGCGCCATGAACCGCTGCATCGCCCGGCTTTCGTGGAGCGCGACGATCGCGGTGATCGCCGCGAAACTCAGCTGAAAACTCGGCCCCGCCAGCGACTCGGGACGCCAGATCAGCACGATCAGCGCGCCCGCCGCGACCAGCCGCAGCGTCAGCGCCTCGCGCCCGAGCAGGAACGCGATCAGCACCAGCAGCGCGGCGATGAACGAGCGCAAGGTCGGCACCTCGGCCCCCGCGAGCAGCGTATATCCCCCGCCAGCGAGTGCCGCGACCGCCGCCGCCAGCGGCAGCACATAGCCCGCCAGCGCCAGCCGCCGGCTGAGCGCGAGCAGGCTCATCGCGATCAGCATTGCAAAGGTCACCACCGCGGTCACATGCAGCCCGCTGATCGACAGCAGATGCGCCAGCCCGCTCCGCCGCATCGCCTCCTCGTCGGCCTCGCTGATCGCGCCGCGATCGCCGGCGACGAGCGCCGCGGCGATCCCCCCCGCCGATCCGTCGATCTGCCCGTGGATATGATCGCTCAGCCGCGCGCGCAGCGTCTGCACCCCGTCCCCCGCACCCGGTGCCCGCCCGATCTCGCCGAGCACCGTGCCGACCGCGCCGATCCGGTCGAACCAGGCGCGCTGCGCGAAATCATAACCGCCGGGCAGGCTCGCGGTCGGCGGCGGCATCAACCGCGCGCGCAGGCCGATCGCCTCGCCCGGCGCGATGCCCTTGCCCTGCTCGCCCGCCGCGGTGATCCGCAACCGCGGCGGCAGATCGGGTCGCCTCAGCGGCCGCACGATCAGCCGGACCTGGTCTTTCGCCGGCAGCGGCTCGACGCTTTCGACGCTCGCCGAAAATTCGGTCACCACCGGCAGCGCCAGCACGGGCGCCGACACCCAGACCGCTCGCCCCCACACGAGCAACAGCCCCAGCGCCATCACCGCGCACCCGACGACGACCGCGCGCCCGAACCGGCGTTGCCAGCCGATCAGCAGCCCGGCGAGCGCCCCGGCACCCAACATCAGCAACAGCCCGATCCAGTGGGTCCGGGTGGGCAGCGCGAACCAGGCGGCGATCCCCGCGCCGAGCGCGACCGGCAGCCAAAGCGCGATCCGTTCGCGCTCGGCATCGAGCCGCGCTTCGATCGACTCGGGCATGCGCCGCACCATCGCCGCCGCGCGCAAACCAATGGGCGTTTGAAGCGGCCTTGTCGCCATGCTAGGGGCACCCCCGATCCCCGTCCCCGCCGTCCGCGGGGACCCGCAAAACTGAGTGAAAGAGGCCGTTGTGGCAACCGAAAATCAAACCATATCCGGCGAAGCGACCGGCGCCGATGTGGTGACGCGCTTCGCGCCGTCGCCCACGGGTTTCCTCCACATCGGCGGCGCGCGCACCGCGCTGTTCAACTGGCTGTTCGCGCGCCACCACGGCGGCAAGTTCCTGCTGCGCATCGAGGATACCGACCGCGCGCGCTCGACCGACGCGGCGATCGACGCGATCCTCGACGGGATGCGCTGGCTCGACCTCGATTGGGACGGCGACACCGTCTATCAATTCGCCCGCGCCGACCGCCATGCCGACGTCGCCGCGCAACTGCTCGCCAAGGGCGATGCCTATCGCTGCTATCTGACCCAGGACGAACTCGCCGCCATGCGCGCCGAGGCCCAGGAAAAGCGCCTGCCCTTCCGCGTCCGCAGCCCCTGGCGCGACCGAAACGACGGCGACCCCGCCGTGCCGCACGTCGTCCGCCTGCGCGCGCCGCAGGACGGCGCGGTGACGATTCCGGACAAGGTCCAGGGCGACGTCACCGTCCAGAACGCCGAACTCGACGACTTCGTCCTGCTGCGCAGCGACGGCACCCCGACCTATATGCTCAGCGTCGTTGTCGACGACAATGACATGGGCGTCACCCATGTCATCCGCGGCGACGATCATCTCAACAACGCCTTCCGCCAGCTCGCGCTGATCCGCGCGATGGACTGGCGCGAGCCCGTTTACGCGCATGTCCCGCTGATCCACGGCGCCGACGGCGCGAAGCTGTCGAAACGCCACGGCGCGCTCGGGGTCGATGCCTATCGCGACGAATTGGGCTATCTGCCCGAGGCGGTGAACAATTATCTGCTCCGCCTCGGCTGGGGCCATGGCGACGACGAGATCATCAGCCGCGCGCAGGCGACCGAGTGGTTCGACCTCGCCCATGTCGGCCGTTCGCCGTCGCGCTTCGATTTCAAGAAGCTCGAAAATCTCAACGGCCATTATCTGCGCGAAGCCGATGATGCCCGCCTCGCCGCGCTCGTCGCGCCGATGACCGGCACGCTTCTCGGCCGCGATCTCTCCGCCGCGGATCAGGCGCTGCTCGCGCAGGCGATGCCCGCGCTCAAGCCGCGCGCCAAGACGCTGCACGAGATCGCCGACGGCGCGTTCTTCCTCTTCGCCGACGAACCGCTGGTGATGGACGAGAAGGCCGCAGCGGTGCTACAGGACGCACCGGAGGGGATGCTCGCTTCGGTCGCCGACCGTTTGCGCGCGCTGTCCGGCTGGTCGCAAGAAATGGTGGAGGCCGCAATTCGCGAAGAGAGCGAAGCGGCCGGCGTCGGGCTCGGGAAACTGGCCCAACCGCTGCGGGCGGCCCTCACCGGGCGGACCGTATCGCCGGGGATTTTCGACGTGCTGCTGCTGCTGGGCCGCGATGCCAGCCTGGCGCGACTTGACGCAGCGCACAAACATCCGGCAGGGGCGTAGCCACAGCGACTCCCGCCGCCACAACAGGGGAAGAATATGACCGACCAGACCGCAAAGATCACCCTGGGGGACACCACCGTCGAGAACCCCGTGCTCAAGGGCACCGTCGGCCCCGACGTCATCGATATCCGCAAGCTTTACGCGCAGACCGGCGCCTTCACCTATGACCCCGGTTTCACCTCGACCGCGAGCTGCGAATCGAACCTGACCTATATCGACGGCGACGAGGGCGTCCTGCTCCATCGCGGTTATGCGATCGGCGACCTCGCCGAAAATAGCAGCTTCATGGAAACCTGCTACCTGCTGCTCAACGGCGAACTGCCGAGCGCGGACGAACTCGCCACCTTCGACACCACGATCACCCGCCACACGATGCTGCACGAACAGCTGTCGACCTTTTATCGCGGTTTCCGCCGCGACGCGCACCCGATGGCGGTGATGTGCGGCGTCGTCGGCGCACTCAGCGCCTTCTACCCCGACTCGACCGAGATCCACGACCCGCGCCAGCGTATGATCGCCAGCCACCGGCTGATCGCGAAAATGCCGACGATCGCCGCGATGGCGTATAAATATTCGGTCGGTCAGCCCTTCGTCTATCCCGACAATTCACTGAGCTACACCGGCAATTTCCTGCGCATGACCTTTGGCGTGCCGGCGGAGCCCTATGAGGTGAACCCGGTCGTCGAACGCGCGCTCGACCGCATCTTCATCCTCCACGCCGATCATGAGCAGAACGCGTCGACCTCGACCGTCCGCCTCGCCGGCTCGTCGGGCGCCAATCCCTTCGCATGCATCGCGGCGGGCATCGCCTGCCTGTGGGGTCCGGCGCATGGCGGCGCCAACGAAGCCGCGCTCAACATGCTGCGCGAAATCGGCCGCCCCGAACGCATCCCCGAATATATCGCGCGCGCCAAGGACAAGGACGACCCGTTCCGCCTGATGGGCTTCGGCCACCGCGTCTATAAAAACTACGACCCGCGCGCGACGGTGATGCAAAAGACCGTGCGCGAGGTGTTCGACGCGCTCAAGGTCAACGACCCGGTGTTCGAAGTCGCGCTGCAGCTCGAGGAAATGGCGCTCAACGATCCCTATTTCGTCGAGAAGAAGCTGTTCCCGAACGTCGATTTCTATTCGGGCGTGATCCTGTCGGCGATCGGTTTCCCGACGACGATGTTCACCGCGCTCTTCGCCCTCGCCCGCACCGTCGGCTGGGTCGCACAGTGGAACGAAATGATCTCGGACCCCGCGCAGAAAATCGGCCGTCCGCGCCAGCTCTACACCGGCCCGACCCAGCGTCCTTATGTGGCGGTCGACAAGCGCTGATACGGCGACAGACGAAAACGAGAAAGGGGCCGGTTTCCGGCCCCTTTTTTGTGCGTGATGGCGACGGCCGGTAACGACCGAAACAAGACGTCGCCCCCGCGAAAGCGGGGGCCGCTGTCGGTTTACGCAGCGATTCGGAAATAGGCCGTTAGCGGCCCCCGCCTTCGCGGGGGCGACGGTTTAAAAAACGTCCTCTCTCCACCCCAAAGCGGTCAGTTCGCCGCAAGCGCTAAACCTCAATCCCGCGCCGGCAAACTCAGCGTAAACCGCGCCCCCTGCCCCGGCGCACTGTCGACGGTCAGGTCGCCCGCCATCGCGCGCGCCAGTCGCCGCGCGATATAAAGACCCAGTCCCGACCCACCGCTGTCGGTGCGGCCCAGCCGCTCGAATTTCTCGAACACCACCGCCTGCTGCCCGGCGTCGATCCCCTGCCCCTGGTCGGCGACGGTCACCATCGCGCGGTCGCCCTGGCGGTCGAGGCGGATCCAGATCAGCGAATTCTCGGGCGAATAACGGATCGCATTGCCCAGCAGGTTGAGCAGCACCTGCAGCACGCGGCGGAACTCGCCGGTCGCGGGCATGCGCTCGTCGGTCGGCGGGGCGTCGATGCGGATGCCCCGTTCCTCGGCCTTCATGCCCAGCAATCCGACCGCGCGGCGCGCCAGGTCGCCAAGATCGATCTCGTCGCGCGCCGCCTTGAACCCCGGACGCTCGATATTCTGGAGGTCGGCGAGGTCGTCGACCAGCCCGAGCAGATGGCGCCCGGCATGCGCGATATCGCCGGCATAGCGGGCGTAATCGGCGCGGATCGGTCCGTCGAACTGGCCCGAAATCGTCTCGGCGGTCGCGATGATCCGCGCCAGCGGCCCGCGCAGCGCGCCGTCGATGCGGCGCCCAAAGGCGGGGTCGGACAGCGGCAGCGAACCAAAGGCGGGGTCGGAAAGCGCCGCCGGGGCGGGTGCCGGGGTCGAAACCCCCGCCTCGGGCAAGGCGGTCCCGCGAAAACCGGTGAACCGCCCGGTGGCGTCGAACAGCGGATCGGCGGCGAGCGTCGTCACCAGCCGCCCGCCGGGACCGTCGGTCCGCGCCCGCTGGCCGGTGAACCGCGCCTGCCGCGCAAGCGCTTGCAGCACCGGGAAATGCCCGTCGTCGTCGGGCTGGAGTTCGAACAGCTCGGACAGCGAGCGCCCCTCCCAGCCTGCTGCGACCGGCGGCGCATCGGCCCCGCCGCGCAGCGAGACGAGCCGGAGCTGCCCGTCGCATTCCCACGTCCACGCCCGCGGTGAGGCGACCGCGGCTTCGGTGATCGGCGGAATCTGCGGCTGGGCGACCGGCCGCGTCCGCCAGTCGGTGATCTCGAGCGTCGCGCCATCGGCGTCGGGCACGATCCGGACGAGCGCATGGATGTCGCTATGGTCGTCGGCGGCGATCAGCGGCCGGTTGATTTCGCGCTGTAACCGCTGCGCCAGCGCGACGAGCCGCGCCAGATTGGGCAGCGCGAGCGGCTTTTCGAGCGCCCCGCCGGCGCGTTGCTGCAGCCGCAGCAGCGCCGGGTCGCCGCTGACCAGCGCCCCGCTCCGATCGATCCGGCCCCGAATGACGCGCTCGCTCATCGCGCGCCGCCTTCGTCGCCCAACGTCGCGGCGCGTGCTTGCAGCGCGGCGGCATAATCGTCGGGCGCGGCGCTCGCCACCGCGCGGTTCGCCAGCATCGCCAGCGACCCTTCGAGCGGCGCCAACGCGGTATGATCGCGCAGCAACGGCGCGAGCAGCGGCGCGAGTTGCGCCGGCTCGGCGGTGATCAGCGCCAGCGCCATATCGGCATAGCGATAATTCTGTGCCGCCGCGGCGAGTGCGATCAGCGCCGGCCAGTCGTGGCGCGCGATCGCCGTGGCCGCGCTGTCGGACTGGACGCCGACGGCGGCAAGCGCCGCATGATAGCCCATGGCAGCGCGGTCGATGCCCCGCGCGGGGGCGTGCGCGGCCAGCGCCCCCCGCACCGCTTCGCCGAGCCGCGCGGCCTGCGCGGGATCCTTGCCCGAGCGTACGAGCGCCCAGGCGGCGACGTCGAGCAACAGCGAGCGGAACAGGTCGGGATCGAGATCGTCGATCGCCACCACCGGATGGCCGATCGCGTCGAACCGCCGCCGGTCGGCGATGCGCAGCGCGAGATAGCTGCGGTCGACTTCGGACAACGGGTCGTCGGCGGGCGCGGGCGCCGCGAGCGGCCCATCGCTCGTCCCGCTCGAAACCGGCACGACGGTCTCGCTGCCATGCCGGTCCGATTGCTCGCGCCAGCGATGCTCCTCGGCGCGCGCGAAACACAGGCCGGCAAGCTGGGTCGCACCTGGCAGCCCGTGCGCCGACCAGTCGTGCCACAGCGCCGCCGAATCGACCGCGTCGCCGAGCAGGTCGGCGGCATCGCCGACCAGCCGCCGCGCGACGCCAAGCGCCAGCGCGCGCTGCTCCTCCGAAAGCCGCGTCGCGCCGGGCGCGGCGAGATATTCGGCGGTTTCGTGCAGGCACGCCGACAGCGCCGGATTCACCGACGCCAGTTGGGAAAGAAGCGATGCTTGCACCATGTCAGCTCGCGGATAGCAGCTTGGCGTTAATGCGCGCTAAACCTTGAAGCGCTTTGTTTTCTCAGCCCGCGGGACGCCGCGCAAGGCGCAGCCAAAGCAGGATCTGGAACAAGGCGAGCAGCGGCAATATCGCGAACATCAGCGGTGCGATGCCGAAAATCAGCGCCGGTGCCAGCATCATCCACGCCTGATCGGCGTCGGGCAGCAGCCAGTGAAACCGCCGCCGCTCGCCTGAATCCTCGTAGAGCCAGCGCGCCAGCAGGATCGTCGCGGCCAGGCACGGCGCCAGCGCCGCTTCGGAAAAGGGCGGCATCCTGTGGTCGGCGCCCGCCAGCGACAGCAACCAGGGAAAGATCGCGAGCAAGACCCAGGCGAAGGTCCGGATGACCTCGCGCACCCGGTCCTGCGCCGCGCTCTCGGCACGGAAAGCGGACAGGAAGCGCATCGCCGCCAGCCCCAGCCCGCCGAGGATCGCGACGAGCGCGCCGGCCGCCGCCAGCCCGCTCGCCGCGAGCAGTGCGACGATCACCCACAGCAGGCCGGTGACATAGGGCAGATAACGTGCCGTCGCGGGTGACTTGACGAGCATCGGGCCGAACAGGCGCACGATCGGCATCATGATCGCCGAGCGCCCCAGCCCGATGCCGCCATATTCGACCTGCTGCAGGCTCGATTGTTCGAGCAGCGCAGCGGTCGGCCGGTCGGTGACGATCGCGATGTCACCCTGTTCGAACAGCGCCGGCTCGCAATAGAGCCGCCGCGCGCCCGACTGCACCGCCATCCGCAGCAGCGTCAGGATCATGTCCCATTCGCCCGGCATCTCGGCGAGTTCGCGCACCATATGGTCGGAAATGCTCGCGAGTCCGCCCCAGCGCCGAGTCGCATCGATCCGCTCGAAACTCTGGGTCAGCGGGGTGTCGCCGGTAACGAGGATCGCCGGCGACCCCGGCTTGGCGATCGCGGCATAATGCATGCCCCCCGCCTGCAGCCCGTCGGTGACGAGGATGATGCGGTCGTCGCCTTCGACCAGCGCGAGCAGGTCGGCGGCGGCGCGCACGGGGGTCACCTTGACCCCGCGGCGGCGGATGCGATCGCAGGTCGCCAGCAGGTCGGCGGGCACCGCGCCGACCGCGACCGCGACATGGGTAACGCCGACGTCGGCGAGGCGTGCCGCCTGCCGTTCGATCAGCGTTTCCCCCGCGACGGTGACGAGCGCGCGCAACCCGCCATCGGGCAGCGTTTCGCTGGCGCCGATCAGCGCGATCAGGGCCATCGGCGGGCGCAAGGCTGCTTGGGTCTCACCCGCCCGACCTTTAGGGGCGAGTCGCCGATTGGCAAGCCCCGCGTTCGCGGCGGCGTGACGTCACTTTTGGCGTTCGGCGCCCCTGTTTTGGCGTGGAAATATTCCTGTCGAAATCGCCCGAATCGCTGGCCTTTGCCCGCCCCATCGGCTAGACCAAAACCACCTCCCGAAAAGCAGAAAAAAGGCCGGGTCTTGACCGAAGAAAATACGCCTACGCCGCCGCCCAGCGACGGCATTTCGCCGATCAACATCGTCGACGAAATGAAGACCTCCTATCTCGATTACGCGATGAGCGTGATCGTCAGCCGCGCGCTGCCCGACGTGCGCGACGGCCTGAAGCCCGTGCACCGCCGCATCCTCTATTCGGCGTTCGAAAGCGGCTATGTCGCCGGCCGCCCCTATCGCAAATCGGCGCGCATCGTCGGCGACGTCATGGGTAAATATCACCCGCATGGCGACAGCTCGATCTACGACGCCCTCGCGCGCATGACGCAGGACTGGTCGATGAGCGTGCCGCTCGTCGACGGCCAGGGCAATTTCGGCTCGATGGATCCTGATCCGCCGGCGGCGATGCGCTACACCGAATCGCGCCTCGCCAAGGTCGCGAACACCCTGCTCGGCGATCTCGACAAGGACACCGTCGATTTCCAGCCCAACTATGACGGCTCGGAATCCGAACCCACCGTCCTCCCCGCGCGCTATCCGAACCTGCTCGTCAACGGCGCGGGCGGCATCGCGGTCGGCATGGCGACGAACATCCCGCCGCATAACCTCGGCGAAGTGATCAACGCGACGCTGGCGACGATCGACGATCCCGACATCAGCCTCGAAGACCTGATGGCAATCATCCCCGGCCCCGATTTCCCGACCGGCGCGATGATGCTCGGCCAGGGCGGCGCGCGCAACGCCTATGCCACCGGCCGCGGCTCGATCATGATGCGATCGACCTATGTCATCGAGGAAGGCCGCGGTGACCGCCAGTCGATCGTCCTCACCGCCATCCCCTTCCAGGTCGGCAAGTCGGGCCTGGTCGAGAAGATCGCCGAGGCGGCGCGCGACAAGCGCATCGAGGGCGTCGCCGACATCCGCGACGAATCGAACCGTGAGGGCGTGCGCGTCGTCATCGAACTGAAGCGCGACGCGACCGCCGAGGTCGTGCTCAACCAGCTCTGGCGTCACACCCCCGCTCAGTCGAGCTTCCCCGCCAACATGCTCGCGATCCGCGGCGGCCGCCCCGAAATGATGGGGCTCAAGACGATCCTGTCGGCGTTCATCGACTTCCGCGAGGAGGTGATCACCCGCCGCTGCAAGTTCGAACTCAACAAGGCGCGCGACCGCGCGCATATCTTGCTCGGCCTCGTCGTCGCGGTCAGCAACCTCGACGAGGTCGTCCGCATCATCCGCGGATCGCCCAGCCCGGCGGCGGCCCGCGACGCCTTGCTCGCGCGCGAATGGCCGATCGGCGACATCGCCCCCTATATCCGCCTCGTCGAGGCGATCGACGGCGAGATGGATGATAGCGCTTCGTATCGCCTGTCCGAAGTCCAGGTGAAGGCGATCCTCGACCTCCGCCTGCATCGCCTGACGGCGCTCGGCCGCGACGAGATCGGCAAGGAGCTCAAGGAGTTGGCGGACGAGATTGAGGGACTGCTTGCGATCCTCGCCGACCGCGAAAAACTCTATGCCGTGATGCGCGAAGAGCTGGTCGCGGTGCGCGACGAATTCGCCAAGCCGCGCCGCACGTTGCTCGCGCCCGCCGCCGACGGCATCGACGACGAGGATCTGATCGAGCGCGAGGAGATGGTCGTCACCGTCACCCTCGACGGCTATATCAAGCGCACCCCGCTCGACACCTTCCGCGCCCAGCGCCGCGGCGGCAAGGGCCGCGCCGGCATGGCGACGAAGGACGAGGATGTCGTCACCGAGCTGTTCGTCACCTCGACCCACACCCCGGTGCTGTTCTTCTCGACCCTCGGCAAGGTCTACCGCATGAAGGTGTGGCGCCTGCCCGAGGGCGGGCCCGCGACGCGCGGCCGGCCGATGATCAACCTGCTGCCGCTCGGCAAGGACGAGACGATCTCGACCGTCCTCCCGCTGCCCGAGGACGAGGCCGAATGGGGCAAGCTCCACGTCATGTTCGCAACCGCGAAAGGCAATGTGCGTCGTAACAGCATGGACGCTTTCACCAACGTGCCCTCGAACGGCAAGATCGCGATGAAGTTCGAAGGCGAGGACGAGGATGATCGCCTGATCGGCGTCGCCTTGCTCGACGAAAGCGACGATGTGCTGCTCGCCAGCCGTCAGGGCAAGGCGATCCGCTTCGCCGGCGACGATGTCCGCGAATTCCAGAGCCGCAATTCGACCGGCGTGCGCGGCATGCGCCTCGGCGAGGGCGACGAGGTGATCTCGCTGTCGATCCTCCACCGCGTTGGCACCACCGGCGACGAGCGCGAGGCCTATCTGCGCGCCGCTCCGTGGAAGGACAACGAGAATGAGCCGACGCTGACCCCGGACCGGATGGCCGAACTGACCGCGCGCGAGCAGTTCATCCTGACGATCTGCGCCAACGGCTATGGCAAGATGTCCTCGGCCTATGAATATCGCCGCACCGGTCGCGGCGGTCAGGGGATCACCAACATCGACAATATCGGCCGCAACGGCCTCGTCGTCGCCAGCTTCCCCGCGGTTCAGGCCGATCAGCTGATGCTCGTCACCGACCAGGCCAAGCTGATCCGCATGGGACTCGATTCCTTGCGCGTCATCGGGCGCGGATCGGCGGGCGTGCGGCTGTTCGACGTCGCCAACGACGAGCATGTCGTGTCGGCGGCGCTGATCGGCGACAGCGACGAGGACAGCGAGGAAGGGGACGACGAAACGCCCGCGGTCGACGACGCCGCCGACCCCGCACCCGACGGCGCGACCGAATGACCGCGACCACCGCCTTCAAGGTCCTGACCGCCCAGCAATGGACCGACTTCGAACGCGAACGCGTGTTCCGCGGCGCCACGGTGGATATCGCCGACGGCTATATCCACCTGTCGACCGCCGAGCAGCTCGAAGAGACGATCGCCAAATATTTCGCGGGCCAAACCGGTCTGATGATCGCCGAGGTGGACCTCACCTGCCTCGGCGACGCGGTCCGCTGGGAACCGGCGCGCGGCGGCGCGCTCTTCCCGCATATCTACGCCGAACTGCCGATGCATGCGGTGGTCGGGCTGCAGAGGCGCGGCTGACAGGATCGCCCTTGATCGAAGGCTCGTCGCCTTTGGTCGCATCTTGCTTCGCGCGGCCCACCTCCCCTACCAACGTCGGGCCCTACCAACGTCGGGCTTTGCCATGTCCGCGCTCAGGGGAGATTTGACGATGCGCCTGTTCTTGATTGCCGCCCTGCTGGCCTCCGCCGCTCCCGTTGCCGCCTATGCGCATGACGCCGCGCCCGCCACCGCCGCCCAGTCGAAACCGGTGCCCAAGGAAGAATTGCTAAAACCGCCCGCAGACGCGGTCCATTATGTCGTCGTCTCCGAAGCCGGCAAGCATGGCGACCAGTGGCGCTGGCAGATGCCCGACGGACGCATCGCCTATCGCTGGTCGCAGGAATTGCGCGGCTGGATCACCGAGATGGACCAGGTCGACAGCCTCGCGCCCGACGGCACGATCGCCGCGACGACGATCCGCGGCATCACCCTCGCCGGCGACGCTGCCGAGGAGTTCCGCGTCGCCAGCGGTCGCGCGACCTGGAAAACCGCGACCGACGCGGGCGAGGCGCCGGCAGGCGGCTGGTATATCCCGGCCGGCGGCGTCGGCATCGCCAACGCCCCGCTGATCGACGCGCTCGCTGCGGCGGGCAACGCCGGGCTCGCCTTCCTGCCTAGCGGTAGGGGCCACATGACCCTCGCCGGCACGCAGGTCATTCAAGGCCCCGCTGGGCCGAAGACCGTCCAGCTCGCCTTCGTCAGCGGCATCCTCTCCTCGCCCTACCCCGTCTGGCTCGACGACAAGAAACGCTATTTCGCCAATATCGGCTTCATCTCGGTGGTGCCGGAGGGCTATGAAGGCGCGCTCAAGCAGCTCCGCGACGCGCAGGACGCCGCCACCGCAGAGGCTGTCGCGGGCATCGCCAAACGCTTCCTCGCCCCCGCCGCGAAAGCCCCGGTGCTGTTCGACAATGTCCAGCTCTTCGACGCCGACAAGGGCGCCTTCCTGCCCGCGCGCGCCGTGCTCGCGCAGGACGGCAAGATCGCCGCGATCGGCGCCGCCGGCTCGCTCAAGGCGCCCGCGGGCACGCGTGTCATCGACGGGCGCGGCAAAACGCTCGTCCCCGGCATCTGGGACAGCCACCTCCACATCGGCGACGATTGGGATGTGCTGTCGAACATGGCGAACGGCATCACCAGCTTCCGCAGTCCCGGCACCAACATCGACCGCGCGATCGACGCGACCAAGCGGCGCGCCGACGGCACGCTGCTGATGGGCGAACCCTTCATCTCGGTCATCATCGACAAGAAGGACCCGCTCGCGGCGCAGGGCGCCGAGGTGGTGAGCAGCGAGGAGGAAGCGATCGCCGCCGTCCGGCGCGTCAAAGCCGCCGGCCTGTGGGGCGTCAAATTCTACACCTCGATGAACCCCGCGTGGATCGCCCCAGCCGCCGCCGAGGCGCACAAGCTCGGCCTCCACGTCCATGGCCATGTCCCCGCGGGCATGCGGCCGAGCGAGGCGGTGACCGCGGGCTATGACGAGCTCACCCACCTCAATTTCGTCGTGATGGAAGCGATGCCGCGCGACGTGCTCGACAAGGCGAACACGCGCCAGCGTGTCGAGGGGCCGGCGCGCCTTTTCAAGGATATCGACCTCGACGCGCCGCCGATGAAGGGCTTCATCGCCGACCTCGCCGCCAAAAAAACCATCGTCGACCCGACGATCGTCATCTTCGAAGGCATGCTGACGCAGGACGGCGGCACGCCGCAGCCCGCCTATGCCCCCTATATGGGCATCATCTCGCCCGTCCTCGAACGCTCGGTCTTCACCTCGGCGGGCTATCCGCTGGTCGAGGGCTATACGCGCGACGACTACCGCAAAAGCTATGCGAAGATGGTCGAACTGGTCGGCCGGCTCCACAAGGCGGGCGTGCCGATCGTCGCCGGCACCGACGGCTGGGGGATCGAGTTGATCCGCGAGCTGGAAATCTATCAGCAGGCCGGCTTCACCCCCGCTGAAGCCTTGCAGAGCGCCACCATCCTCCCCGCCCGCGTCGTCGGCGCCGACACCCGCACCGGATCGATCGCGGTGGGCAAGGAAGCCGACATGGTCCTCGTCGACGGCGACCCCGCGACCGAAATCGGCGCGCTGCGCCGCGTCGTGACGGTAGTCAGCGACGGCTATGTCATGGACGCCGACGAATTGCGCAAGGCGGCGGGGTACAGCGGGCGACCGAAATAGGTTGCTAGCGCCAACCGAACTCTCTTCGTCACCCCGGGCTTGACCCGGTGTCCCGCTGAGCCGCCTTACGGCGTGGATGATCGATTTTGGGTGGGAAGCGGACCCGCCGATCCTCCCTGTCGCGCAGCGATGGGGAGGTGGCAGCGCGAAGCGCTGACGGAGGGGCCGACGCCGTCAAAGGCTGGCGCAAGGCCGCCGCCCCTCCACCACCGCTGCGCGGCGGTCCCCCTCCCCACGGCTGCGCCGCAGGGAGGATTCATTTCCGCAATCGGTCATTAACGGTCGCCGTCGTCCGCTGGCCTTGAGGGTGAAGGATGGTCTGGATCGAGATATTCGCGACATCCGCAGTCTTTAACCGTACACGACATCTCGCCGTCGCCGTCCCAATGATACCCGATAAGATGGCCACATCGCTGACATCCGCTCGGCTCATTCATCGATCGTCTCCAGTGTCAGCTTTTAGCGCCCCAAAATGGCGACGGGAACGACAGCATTTGATCGAAAGTCGCCTTCTGAAATAATTCGCGCGGAGGCGCAGAGACCGCAGAGCGGATTTCTCTTCTTCTCTGCGGTCTCTGCGCCTCTGCGCGAATATATGACAAATTAACGGCCGCTATCGGCGCTGGCGGCCCGGTGCCACCCGATTCCCACAAGATCAGCGCCGCGCATTCCACGCCCTCACCGCCGCCATCGTCTGTTCGATATGCGCCTGCGGCTTGCTGTCGGTGTAGCTCAGCAGGATCGTCCCGTTCGGGGCGATGACATAGGAGGTGCGACTGGACAGCGTCGTCCCGTCAGGCCGCTGCATCGTCGCGTCATAGGTCGCCGCGACCTTGGCGCCCGGATCGGCGGCGACGGCGAATTTGTCGCGGCACTCCGACCGCGAAAACTCGGCGACGCGGTGGATATTGCCCGCGGTCACCCCGATGACGCGGGCGCCGAGTTGGTTGAAACGGCTGTTCGCTTCGGCGAACAGATGTGCCTCCACCGTGCAACCGGGCGTGAAGGCCGCCGGAAAGAAATAGAGCACCACCGGCCCATTGCGCAGCGTCTGTTTCAGCGACAGGCTGAATTCCTTGCCGCCCTGCGCCGCGTTCAGCGTGAAATCGGGCGCCTTCGCCCCCTGCTTGAGGGCCGCGATGCCCTGCGCCGGAAGCACGGCAAGCGACAGACCAAGGCCGAACGACATCGCGATTTTCGTCAGGGTTTTCATCAGCGGTCTCCACGAAAGGCGGAAAACTTGCTCCGCCCGTCGACCTTACCGCGAAATTCGCCGGCGCATGGCAAAAAATCAGCCTTACCCGCCACGACCGACGGCAGCAGGCCGGTGTCGGCCCGCTGCCGCCGCCGGATCAGCAGCGGCGACCGCCGCGGTCGATCTCGCGGCCGATCAGCGCGCCCGCGGCGCCGCCGATGATCGTGCCGGGAACGCGGTCGCCATAACGGTCGACTTCGCGGCCGATGAGGGCGCCCGCGGCGCCCCCGACGATCAGGCCCGTCGTGCCGCTGCCGCGTCGGCAATGATAGCGGCGATCGCGATAGTCGCTGCGCCGATAATCGCGGCGATAGTCCCGCCGATAGTCGCGGCGATAATCGCGATACCGGTCATTGTCGCGGTGACCATAATAGGACTGGCGGTGGTGCCGGTCGCGCGCATCGGCGTCGGCGGGCAGCGCCGCGAGGGTGCTGGCACCGATCAGCGCCGTAAGCGCCAGTTTCTTGAGCAGGAACATATGTCTTCTCCGTCTTGGTCCCCGCGGATCAAATTAGGGCTGCGAAGATGGCGCCCGGCTGAACTGCGGTTGCGCAAAGGCTCCATTCGCATCGGCTCGGCCAGCTTTCAGGGCGGTTTGCCGCGCCCGATTGACCCCGCGTCGCAATCGGAGCAGCATCGCGCCATGACCCTCACCATCACCCCCAGCGGTCAGTCCTGCGGCGCCCGCGTCACCGGCGTCGATCTGACCCGGCCGCTCGCCGCCGATACCGTCGCGGACATCCGCGCGGCCTGGCTCGACCATCATGTCCTCGCCTTCCCCGACCAGAAGCTGGGCGACGACGATCTTGAGCGCTTCACCCGATATTTCGGCGGTTTCGGCGACGATCCCTTCATCAAGCCGATCCCCGGCCGCGACCATGTCATCGCGGTCAGGCGGCGCGCCGACGAGACCGCGCCGCTGTTCGCCGAAAACTGGCACAGCGACTGGAGCTTCCAGGCGCGGCCACCGGCGGGAACCTGCCTGTTCGGCATCACCATCCCCCCGGTCGGCGGCAACACCGAATTTGCGAACCAACATGCCGCGCTCGACGCGATGCCCGCCGAGATGCGTGCGCGCGTCGAAGGCCTGCAGGCGATCCACAGCGCCCGCGCCGGCTACGCCCCTTCGGGCATGTACGGTGCGAAGGACAAGGATCGCAGCATGGATATCCGCTCGGGCGACGAGGCGCTCGAAACGCAGCGCCATCCCTTCGTCCGCGACCATCCCGAAACCGGCCGCAAGGGCCTGTTTGGCTGCGCGGGTTATATCATCGGCTTCGACGGGCTCGACGATAGCGAGGGCCTGCCGCTGCTCTACGAACTGATCCAGTGGCAGGGGCGCGAGGAGTTTCGCTATTCCCACGCATGGGAACCCGACATGCTCGTCATGTGGGACAATCGATCGGTCCTCCACCGCGCGACCGGCGGTTACGATGGCCACGACCGGCTGTTGCACCGCACGACGATCGCGGCATGGGACGGTTAGAGAAACCTCGCGCCTCTCCCCGGCATTTCGCGGCGAAGTCCGACTCAGCTCAGCGCCAGCCCGCCGTCCACATCGACGATCGCACCGGTCATGAACGGGTTCAGGGCGCAGGCCAGAATCTGGAAGGCGATCTCTTCGGGGCTGGCGACCCGCGCGACCGGTTGCGGCGGCGGCGGGCTCGAAGCCGGACGGACCGATCGCAACAGCGGCGTGTCGACCAGCCCCGGCGAAACGCAATTGACGCGAACCGGCGCGAACTCGCTTGCCAGCACCCGGGTCAGCGCCTCGACCGCGACGGTCGCGGCGGCCACCGCCGCCCGGCCGGCACGCGGTCGACGTCCGCCCGCTCCCGACGTCAGCGTCAGCGAACCGCCGTCGGCAATTTTCGCGTGTCTGGCGATCACATAGCTGCCCCAGAATTTCGAATCGAACGTCGCTTTCGCGTCCGCCAGCGGCAGGTCGCGGATCGGCCCCGACCGGAGCTGCGCGGCGGTGACGATGACATGATCGAACGGTTCGCGGCTGGCGAAAAACGCCTCGACCGCGGCCTCGTCGAGCATATCCAGCGCCGCGCCTTCTCCCCCGACCGTCGCCACCGCCTCGGCCAGTCTGGCCGCATCGCGCCCGGCGATCGTGACCGACGCGCCGTGCCGCGCCGCCATCGCGGCGACCGCCTGCCCGATCCCCGAACTGCCTCCGACGACCAGCACATGCTGTCCCGCCAGCCCGTCAAAGCCCGTCATATGCCCTCCCGCGTGCCACCAATCATTAGCATGCTAAGCTCTATGGAGGCGCGCGGCAAGGATCAACGGCGACGGGCGCGACCCGCTGTCTTTCAGGACCTCTGGTCTTTCAGGCGGTCACCCGCCCGGCATGGCTTTCGCGCGACAGCGTGCTGACCACACCCCACGCGATCAGCGCCTGCCCGGCGAAATAGAGCGGCCAGACGAGCCACATCGTCACCGACCTCGACAAGGTTCCGCCTTCGCCGGCAAAGATGAACAGGTCGCTGGCCAGGAAGATCATCGCGCCGATCCCGGTGCGATAGCGCGGGAACCGGCTCGCCCAGGCGGTCGCCGCCATCACCGCGACCCCGCCGGTATAGGCCATCGCCGCGATCATCTGCCCCGTCTCGGCCGCGTGCGTCAGGCCCCAGGCGATCACCAGCGCGAGCGGCACCGTCGCCCAGACGAGCAGCCGTTGCGATCCCGACAGGCTCGGCCGCCGGTTGCGCAGGTACAGCGCGATCGCGATCAGATGCCCGGTCGCGAACGCTGCCGCGCCCTGCAACATTCCCAGCGCGTCGAGCAGATAATCCCCGAGCGCTCCGAAACCAAGCGCCGCCGCGATCAGCCAGCCGTCGGTGCTCCGCGCATTGGCGGCGGCCCACAGCGCGAGCAGCGCGACCCCCGACGTCTTCCACGCCCAGATCGCCGGCCCGTCCTGATGCTGCAGCACCGCCCAGAAAAAGCTTACGCCGCCGATCAGCGCCGCGCCCCACAGCCACCGCGCCCGATCCCAACCGCCGTCACCCGACATACCGCCCCCTTTGCATCTTGTGCCCAAGACGCCTACTGCGCGGCGCACCAACTGCAAGTCAACGATTAGGGTAAAGAGTGGCGCACGACATCCACATCATCGGCGGCGGCCTCGCCGGCTCCGAAGCCGCCTGGCAGCTCGCCGAGGCCGGCTATCGCGTCCGGCTGTCCGAAATGCGCGGCGGCGGCGACATGACCCCGGCGCATCAGGGCGACACGCTGGCCGAGATGGTGTGCTCGAACAGCTTTCGCAGCGACGACGGCGACAGCAACGCGGTCGGCCTGCTTCACCGCGAGATGCGCAGCCTCGGCTCGATCATCATGCGCGAAGCCGACGTCCACAAGGTCCCCGCCGGCTCCGCCCTCGCCGTCGACCGTGACCTTTTCTCGGGCGGCGTGACACAGGCGCTGTCGCAGCACCCCAACATCGCCATCGTCCGCGAACGCATCGACACGCTGCCCACCGAAGGCCTCACCATCGTCGCCACCGGCCCGCTGACTGGCGCCGCGCTCGCCGATAGCATCGGCACCGCGACCGGCAAGGATGCCCTCGCCTTTTTCGACGCCATCGCCCCGATCGTCTACCGCGACAGTGTCGACATGGACGTGGCCTGGATGGCGAGCCGCTGGGACAAGGTCGGCCCGATCGGCGACGGCAAGGACTATATCAACTGCCCGATGGACAAGGACCAGTATCACGCCTTCGTCCAGGGACTCGTCGACGGCGACAAGACCGAATTCAAGGAGTGGGAATCGAACACCCCCTATTTCGAAGGCTGCATGCCGATCGAGGTCATGGCCGAACGCGGCCCCGAAACCCTGCGCTTCGGCCCGATGAAGGGCGTCGGCCTCGACAATCCGCGCACCGGGCGCTGGCCCTATGCCGTCGTCCAGCTGCGCCAGGACAATGCGCTCGGCACGCTCTGGAACATGGTCGGCTTCCAGACCAAGCTGAAGCACGCCGCCCAGGTCGAGCTGTTCCGCACCATCCCCGGCCTCGAAAAGGCCGAATTCGCGCGCCTCGGCGGCCTCCACCGCAACAGTTTCATCCGCTCGCCCGAACTGCTCGACCATCAGCTCCGCCTCAAATCGGCGCCGCACATCCGCTTCGCGGGCCAGATCACCGGCTGCGAAGGCTATGTCGAAAGCGCCGCGATCGGCCTCGTCGCCGCGCGGTTCGCCGCCGCCGAGCTTGGCGGCCGCACGCTTCCGCCGCCGCCGCCTGAAACCGCGCTCGGCGCGCTGCTCGGCCACATCACCGGCGGCGCGGATGCGGCAAGCTACCAGCCGATGAACGTCAACTTCGGCCTGTTCCCGCCGCTCGCCGAGGATGTCCGCAAGAAGGACCGCAAACTGGGCTATACCCAGCGCGCGGGTGCGGCTTTGGCGGAGTGGATGAAAGTCGCCGAGGGAGTCGCGGCGTAAAGATCCTCCCCTTGGCGAAGCCATGGGGAGGGGGACCGCGCCCGCAGGGCGTGGTGGAGGGGCAGCGACGGTAGCGCCAAAGCCCCTCCGTCAGCGCTTCGCGCCGCCACCTCCCCATGGCCTGCGGCCACAGGGAGGATCATCACCTCAGCATTTGCACTTCGCCACCACCGCCCTTTTCGGCGCGGTCGTCGCGAACTCGGCGCGGCTCAGCCCGCCCGACTTGTCCTTGTCCGCCCCCGCGAAGCGTTCGCCGGTCGCCGCCGCCCATTCCTCGAAGGTCAGCAGATTGTTGCCGTCCTTGTCGAGCTTGCGGAACGCCGCGGTGCGCGTCGACATCATTTCGACCCGGCTGACCACTTCGTTGCGATCGCGATCATAGCGGTTGAAGCGCCGCTCCTCGCGCGACGCGTCCTTGGCGGCGGGAAGCTCTGGCGGCGCCGCGCCGCGTTTCGGCGTCCCCGCGCCCGCCACCGGGATCGGCCCCGGATCGGGCGGCGCGTCGGGGATCACCGCCTCCTCGGCGATCTGGCTATAGCCCTTCCAGATGAAGACGCCGCCGCTGAGCAACAGCGCGCTGGCGATACCGCCGATCAGGAACCGCGAAACCGCCATTGCCCATCCCCCTCGCCCGAAGAGCCAAGGCTATCATGGACCGGCCGCCGCGAGCAACCGGATGCCGCGCGGATCGGACCAAAGCCATGATCGAATGACCTGTTCAAATCCGGCGGGATGATTGCTATATTCGATCAATGCAAAATTACCTGCCCTCACTGAAACAGATGCAGTATCTGGTCGCGCTGCACGAGCATGGCCATTTCGGCCGCGCCGCCGACGCGTGCAACGTCACCCAGTCGACGCTGTCGGCGGGCATCCGCGAACTCGAGACTTTGCTAGGCCAGACCCTCGTCGAGCGCACCCGCCGCGTCGTCCGCTTCACCACCCTCGGCAACGCGATCGTCGCCAAGGCGCACCGCGTGCTGCGCGAGGCCGAGGAACTGGCGGACATGGCGGCCGCCGCCGCCGCGCCGCTCGTCGGCGAACTGCGGATGAGCGTCATCCCGACGATCGCGCCCTTCCTGCTCCCGGGCATGCTGCGCCTGCTGCGCAAGACCCGCCCCGCGCTCAAGCTCTTCCTGCGTGAGGAACCGAGCGCGCAGGCGTGCGAATCGCTCCACCACGGCGCCGTCGACTGCGTCCTGCTCGCCCTCCCCTATGCGTGCGGCGACGTCGAGAGCGAGGCGCTGTTCGACGACGCTTTGTTCGTCGCTTTCCCCGGCGACCAGTCGGAGGATCTTCCCGCGATGGTCAGCGCCGACCAGATCGACCCGGCGCAGATGCTGATGCTCGAGGACGGCCATTGCCTGAAGGACCATGCGCTCGCGGCGTGCAACCGCCCCGAACTGCGCGCCGGCGCGCGGATGATGGGCACCTCGTTGCACACGCTGGTCCAGATGGTCGACAACGGCCTCGGCATCACCATGCTGCCGCAGATGGCGATCGAGGCCGGCATCCTCGACCACACCGACATCGACACCCGCCCGCTCGATTCGGATCACGACTGGCGGACGATCGCGCTGGTCTGGCGCAAGGGCAGCCCAAGGGCCGAGGAGTTTCAGATGCTCGCCGAGATTTTCAGGCAGCATAAGGCGGGGTGAGCGCCCCAACCAAATACTCCGTCATTGCGAGCGAAGCGAAGCAATCCAGGGCGGGTTACGCAACTCTGGATTGCCGCGTCGCTTCGCTCCTCGCAATGACGGGTTCCTAATCCCACCGCTCGGCACGCTTATGATCGCTGCCGCGCTGCTCGACCCATGCCGCCCGCCCGTCGCCGAACGTCTCGCGCTTCCACAGCATCACATCGGTCTTCAACCGGTCGATCAGAAACTCGACCGCCGCCAGCGCCTCGCCGCGATGCGGGCTGCTCGCCAGCACCAGCACGATCGTCTCGCCCGGTGCCATGCCGGCGACGCGGTGGATCAAGGTCAGCGCCGAAATCCCCCAACGCTTTGTCGCCTCGGTCGCCAACTCCTCCAGGCCCGTCACGGTCAGCACCGGATGATGGTCGAGGAACAGCTCGGTCAGCCCGCCGTCGCCACGCACCCGGCCGACAAAGCTTGCGCTCGCGCCGTGCCCGCCGGCATCATGCGCGGCCAGTTCAGCGGCGACGTCGATCGCCGCGGGCTGGACCGCGACACGGATCATCCGCCGGTCACCGGCGGAAACAGCGCGACCTCGCCGCCGCGCGGCACCACGGCGCCGGGACCGGCCATATGCCCGTCGATCGCAGCGCGGATTCGCGCCGGTTCGGCAAAGGCCAGCGCCCCCGCATCGTCGCGCGCGGCGAGCCAGGCGATCAGGTCGGCGACCGTGTGCACGTCGTCGGGAAGCGCGACCGCCTCGTCGGCGATCCCCATCCGCTCCCGCACCCAGGCGAAATAGCTCAGTGTCAGCGCCATGCGCTCAATCCATATGCTTCAGGCCGACGCGCAGATAATCCCAGCCGGTGATCAGCGTCAGCACCGCGGCGCCCCACAAAGAGGCGAGGCCGACCGCCTTGATCCAGACCATCGCGGGCAATGCGCCGGCGAGGATCAGCGCCCCGAAGGCGACGAGCTGGAACGTCGTCTTCCATTTGGCGAGTTGGGTCACCGGCATCGACACCTGCAGCGTCGCGAGGAATTCGCGCAGCCCCGACACGATGATCTCGCGCAACAGGATCATCAGCGCGGCGATGACATGATAGCCGGTGATGTCGCGCGTGAAGACGAGCAGCAGGATCACCGCCGCGATCATGATCTTGTCGGCGATCGGATCGAGGAAGGCGCCCAGCCGCGACACGATCCCGCGCGAGCGTGCAACATAGCCGTCAAAATAATCGGTAATGCCCATCAGGCAATAGAGGACGAAGGCGAGCGCATAATCGATCGGCTTCGGCTGCATCGACCCTTCGACCACCCCCGGCCACAACAGGAAGAGCAGGATGGGCACCGCCAATATACGCGACAGCGTCAGGATATTCGGAAGGCTGAGCATGACCCCTGTTTCCCGCTCGCGCGGCCTTTTGGCTTTGACCCTGCTGTCCCTAGCCGATAAGCCCGCCGGGCGACAACCATAATGCCTGTAAGGCCCGAGGCGGTCGGACGAATTTTGACGGGATGGACCAATATATGACCGGCACCTTTGCGCTGTTGAAGCAACGCCGGTTCCTGCCCCTCTTCGTCACCCAGCTGCTCGGCGCGTTCAACGACAATCTGTTCAAGAATGCCATGGTGCTGTTCGTCGTCTATGGCGTCTACAACGACGAGACGCAGGAAACCCTGTTCAGCGCGGTCGCGACCGCGGTGTTCATCCTGCCCTTCTTCCTGCTTTCGGCGCTCGCGGGGCAACTCGCCGACACGCGCGACAAGGCGCGGATCATCCGCATCGTCAAATTCTGCGAGATCATCATCATGATCGTCGGCGGCACCGGGCTGGTGCTCGCCTGGATGGGCTGGGGCATCGAATTGCTGGCCATCCCGCTGATGATGCTCGCGCTGTTCGCGATGGGGGTCCACTCGACCTTCTTCGGCCCGATCAAATATGCGATCCTGCCGCAACATCTGAAAAGCGACGAAGTGCTCGCCGGCACCGGGCTGGTCGAGGCGGGGACCTATATCGCGATCCTCGCCGGCACGATCCTCGCCGGGGTGATCGACGTCGAATGGGCCGCGCTCGGCGTCGTGCTCGTCGCCGCGCTCGGCTATATCACCTCGCGCCAGGTGCCGCCGGCCCCGCCCGAACATGAAGAACATGGCATCGACTGGCACATCATCCGCTCGTCGAAAACGCTCGTCAGCGGCACGATGCACATCCCGCGCCTCTATCTCGCGATCCTCTCGATCAGCTTCTTCTGGACGATCGGCGCGGTGCTGTTCATCCAGTTCCCGCCGCTGGTGAAAAACATCCTCCACGCCGACAAAAGCGTCGCCAGCCTGTTCCTCGCGGTCTTCTCGATCGGCATCGCGATCGGCTCGGTCGCGGTCAACCGGCTGCTCAAGGGCCAGGTCTCGGCGAAATACAGCCCCGCCAGCGTGGTCGTGATGGGCGGCTTCGTCCTCTGTTTCTATTGGGTGTGCCGCAACTGGGAACAGGACCCGGCGGGGGTCATGTACGGCGTGTCCGGCCTGCTCGCGCACGCCGACGTCATCCCGCTCCTCGCCAGCCTGCTCGGCATCGCGATCAGCGGCGGCATGTTCGTCGTCCCGCTCTACGCCTTTCTGACCACCACGGTCCCCAAGGATCAGACCGCGCGCACCGTCGCGGCCAACAATATCGTCAACTCGGGCGCGATGGTCGCGGGCTCGCTGCTCGCGATCGGGCTGGGCTTCGCCGGCGTCGGCGTCGTCGATCAGCTGCTGATGAGCGCGGTGATGTGCCTGATCTCCGCGTGGCTGGCGGTCAAGCTCCACCGGGCGTGCGACTGAAGGCAAACTGTCGGTGCGCTGTAAAGGTCGGCTTAGGGGTGGGAAGCGGACTTTGCCGATCCTCCCTGTCGCGCAGCGATGGGGAGGTGGCAGCGCGAAGCGCTGACGGAGGGGCCGACGCCGTCAAAGGCTGGCGCAAGGCCGCCGCCCCTCCACCACCGCTGCGCGGCGGTCCCCCTCCCCACGGCTGCGCCGCAGGGAGGATTCATTTCCGCAATCGGTCATTAACGGTCGCCGTCGTCCGCTGGCCTTGAGGGTGAAGGATGGTCTGGATCGAGATATTCGCGACATCCGCAGTCTTTAACCGTACACGACATCTCGCCGTCGCCGTCCCAATGATACCCGATAAGATGGCCACATCGCTGACATCCGCTCGGCTCATTCATCGATCGTCTCCAGTGTCAGCTTTTAGCGCCCCAAAATGGCGACGGGAACGACAGCATTTGGTCGCTTCCCGCGCCTCAGATCAAAAACATCATCGTCGCGGTAAAAAAGATCGCGAAACTCTGCAGGAACAGCTTGAGGTCGGTCGACCCGACCACCGGCTGCGGACGCCGGTGCTGCGCGAGATCGTAACGCAGCGCGCCTTCCCAATCGGCCGGCGCGCTCATGCGGGCGATGACCAGTTGCCGGCGACCATGCGAACGCAGGCGGTCGCGGATGTCGATACGCAGTTCGGGGTCGAATTCGTTCATGCCCCCAAGCTAATGCGGGGTTAACGAGTCGGTAAGGTTAAAAAATCGTTAACGCCGGCCTGTCCCGCCCGGGGACGCGCGGCACAGCAACCGTTAACGCGGCATCGGCCGCACCTTCACCACCCGCTTGTCCGCCAGCCCGCGCTGGAACGGCAAGCAGCGCTGCGGCTTCATGCGCGGGCCGAGGCAATAGCGCACCTCGGACAGCCAACCGTCGCGGTCGGTCGCGACCGCCAGCATCTCGGGCCTTATGCCGCCATTGCGCGCGACGAACGCCTGACGGATCGACCCCGCGGTCTGCGGCCGCGCCGCCAGCGCCGTCATGTCGGGAAAGTTCACGGTGCGGAACAATATCTCGGCGGCGCGGAAATAGGAGGCCGGATCGGGGCTCATGCAGGTGCCATGCTTCGCCCATTCATGCTGCAACAGCTGCGCCGACGGCGTCATGCACATATGGCGGCGCAGCACCGGCTGCGGCACGATCTTCGCCGGGCGGCACCATTGTGGATAGCCGGGGGTCGCCGCCTCGGGCCAGAGGCCGTGCAGCACCCAGCCGAACCGGCCGTTCTCGCCCGAACATTGGAACCGGTCGCGCGCGTCCTTCGCATTGCGCACCCCCGCGCAATGCTCGGGCGACCAGCTCAGGCTCAAGAGGTAACCCGCGATCGGCGGATTGCGGACCGGCTCGCCGCGCTTCGGCTGTTCGAGGCGCGGGATGATCGTGCGGTCGGGGGCGACGCACGATGGCGCCTGCGCCAAAGCGACAGTGGGCGCGAGCGCCAACAGCGCCGCGGCAGCCCTAGGCCAGCGCAAAATCGAGCCCGATGTCGGCCGCCGGCGCCGACTGGGTCAGCCGCCCGACCGAGACATAGGTCACCCCCGTCGCCCCGATGCCGCGGATCGTGTCGAGCCGCACTCCGCCCGATGCCTCGACCGGCACCCGGCCCGCGACGATGGCGACCGATTCGCGCAAGGCGGCGAGGTCCATATTGTCGAGCAACAGGTGCGTCGCCCCCGCGCTCAGCGCGGGTTCGACCTGGTCGACCCGGTCGACCTCGACGATGATGTTCGCGATTCCCGCGTCGACCGCGCGGCGCACCGCCGCCTCGACCGATCCCGCGACCGCGACATGATTGTCCTTGATCATCGCGGCGTCCCACAATCCCATGCGATGGTTGGTCGCGCCGCCCATCCGCGTCGCATATTTCTCCAGCACGCGCAGCCCGGGGATCGTCTTGCGCGTGTCGAGCAGCGTCGCCTTGCCGTCCAGCGCATCGACATAGTCGCGCGTCAGCGTCGCGATGCCCGACAGATGCTGCACGGTGTTCAGCGCCGAGCGTTCGGCGGTGAGCATCGCCCGCGCGTTGCCCGACAGCCGCATCAGGTCGGTCCCGGCGGGCACGCGCGCGCCTTCTTCGACCAGTATCTCGATCTCCATCGCCGGATCGAGCGCGCGAAAAAAAGCTTCGGCGATCGGCAGCCCGGCGACGATGATCGCATCGCGGCTGTCCATCACCCCGCTGAAGCGCGCATCGGCGGGGATCACCGCCAGCGACGTGATATCGCCGCCTTCGCCCAGATCTTCGGCGAAAGTGGCGCGGACGAAGGCGTCGAGATCGAAGCCGGGCAGGGAAAAATCGCTCATGCCGTCCGCGATAAAGCGGCGCCCGCGCAAATCAACTTGACGTTTACGTAAACTAGCGCTGACATGGGCGATATGCGTGAAGATCGACAAAATAGACAAGCTGGAGAGACCTGATGCTATCCCCCATTTGCGCGATGCTCGGCATCGAATTCCCCCTCCTCGCCTTCTCGCACTGCCGCGACGTCGTGGTCGCGGTGTCGAAGGCGGGCGGCATGGGCGTCTTCGGCGCTGCCTCGCTCCCGCCCGAACGGCTCGAGGAGGAACTGGCGTGGATCGACGAGCATATCGGCGGGCGCCCCTATGGCGTCGACCTGATCGTTCCGAACAGTTTCGCCGGCAAGGGCGAGGAAAAAGCCGCGCTGCCACCGATCCCGGACGAGCACAAAGCCTTCATTTCGGGGCTGCTGCAAAAGCATGGCGTCGATGACAGCGACCTGTCGCTGCCCGGCGCCGCACGTACCAGCCTCGGCGACAATATGTCCGATGCCGGCGCTGCCGCGCTGCTCGAAGTCGCCTTCCGCCACCCGATCGCCCTGATCGCCAACGCGCTCGGCGTGCCGCCGCCGCTGATGCTCGAACTCGGCAAGCGTAACAACGTCCCCGTCGCCGCGCTCGTCGGCACCCGCGACCATGCGCTGGCGCAGGTCCGCGCCGGGGTCGACATCCTCGTCGTCGCGGGCGGCGAAGCCGGCGGCCATTGCGGCGAAGTCGCGACGATGGTGCTCGTCCCCGAAGTCGCCGCCGCGGTCGAGGCGGTCGGCGCGAACACCCCGATCCTCGCCGCGGGCGGCATCGTCACCGGGCGCCAGATGGCCGCCGCGATGGCGATGGGCGCGCATGGCGCCTGGACCGGCTCGGTGTGGCTGACCACCGCCGAGGCCGAGACCAATCCGGTGGTGAAGGAGAAGATGCTCGCCGCCTCGTCGCGCGACACGGTCCGCTCGAAAAGCCGCACCGGCAAACCCTCGCGCCAGCTCCGTTCGCCCTGGACCGACGCATGGGAAGCCGAAGGCGCGCCGAAACCGCTCCCGATGCCGCTCCAGTCACTGGTCAGCGAACCGGCGCTGCGCAAAGTCGATAAATTGTCCGAAGGCGGTCATGAGGGTGCGAAGCATCTCGCCACCTATTGGGTCGGTCAGGGGGTCGGGCTGATGAACGAGGCGATGGGCGCCGGGCAGGTGGTGCAGGAATTCAAAGAGGATTGGATCGCCGCCTGCGAACGGCTGAACGGCTTTATCGGCGACTAAAAAAATCCCCGCCGAAGCGGGGATTTTCCTTTATTCGCTGACGGTCGCCTTGACGATCTTGCCGGGCTCGCGCGGCGGCTCGCCCTTGGGCAGCGCGTCGACATTTTCCATGCCTTCGATCACTTCACCCCAGACGGTGTACTGCTTGTCGAGGAAACGCGCGTCGTCGAAGCAGATGAAGAACTGGCTGTTCGCGCTGTTCGGGTTCTGCGAACGCGCCATCGAGCACACGCCGCGAACATGCGGCTCGGCATTGAATTCCTGCGGCAGGTCGGGAAGCTTGCTGCCGCCCATGCCGGTGCCGGTCGGATCACCGCCCTGCGCCATGAAGCCGGGGATCACGCGGTGGAAGACGACGTCGTCGTAAAAGCCTTCGCCGGCGAGCTGGCTGATGCGCTCGACGTGCAACGGCGCGAGGTCGGGGCGCAGGCGGATGACGACATCGCCGGTCGACAGCGACAGGGTGAGGGTCTGTTCGGTCATGAAAAACTCCTGTGAAGCGGGATTGGCGGTCCCATAGCCAAGGGCGGCGCAGATGCCACGCAAATTTTGCCGATCATCGCGCACGTCGTTGCCTTCGCGGCGGGCCGGGACTAGGGGGAAGACCGGTTCGCAGCCGGGTTTTCCGGCATAGGTAAGGGAGGACCGCGCGATGGATAAACGCGAAGACTCCCTGCCCCCCGACGATGTGCTGGTCGATACCGCCCTGCCCGAAACCGAGCTCGACGAGGATGACCGGCTGAAACCAGAATTCGTCCGCGACGTCATCGAACTCGCCGAGGTCGGCGAAGCCGAAGCGGCGCGCGAGCGCATCGGCCGCCTGCATCCTGCCGACATCGCCGATCTGTTCGAACTCGCGCGCGCCGACGAGCGGCCGATGCTCGCCGCCGTCTTGGGTGACCTTCTATCCGCCGACGTGCTGGCGGAAATGAACGATTATGTGCGCGAGGAGCTGATCGACCTGCTCGCGCCGGAGCAAGTCGCCGAACTGGCGTCCGAGATGGATACCGACGACGCCGTCGCGATCATCGAGGACATGGAGGCGGACGACCAGCAGGCCGTCCTCGACGCGATGGAGCCCGAGGACCGGGCGGCGATCAAGGACGCGCTGTCCTTCCCGGAAGAGAGCGCCGGCCGCCTGATGCAGCGCGAGTTCGTTGCGGTGGCCGAGCATGTCACGGTCGGCGATGTCATCGACCGGCTGCGCGAGGATACCGACCTGACGAGCGATTTCTGGGAAATCTTCGTCGTCGATCCGATGCACAAACCCGTCGGCACTTGCCAGCTCAGCTGGATTTTGCGCACCCCGCGCGAGATTGCGATCAGCGACGTAATGAAACGCGAGCAGACGTTGATCCCGGTCGACATGGACCAGGAAGAGGTCGCGCTGCGCTTCCAGAAATATGCGCTGATCTCGGCGGCGGTCATCGACCGTTCGGGGCGGCTGGTCGGCATGATCACCGTCGACGATGTCGTCCATATCATCCAGGAAGAGGCGGGCGAGGATATTTTGCGCCTGTCGGGCGCCGGCGACGGCGACATCAACGAACCGATCCGCGAAACCTATGTGGCGCGCGTGCGCTGGCTGGTCGCCAATCTCGGCACCGCGCTCGTCGCCTCGTCGATCGTCGGCTTCTTCGGCGGCGCGATCGAACATATGGTCGCGCTCGCGGCACTGATGCCGATCGTCGCCGGGGTCGGCGGCAACGCCGGAACGCAGACGCTGGCGGTGACGGTGCGCGCGCTCGCGATGAACCAGCTGACCGATTCGAACAGCTGGCGCGCAGTACTCCGCGAGGTGAAGATCGCGCTGCTCAACGGCGGCACCATCGCACTGATCGCAGGGACGGCGACCGCGCTGTGGTTCGGCAATCCCCAGCTCGGCGGCGTCATCGCCGCCGCGATGATCGTGAACATCTTCGTCGCCGGCGTCGCCGGGGTCGCGATCCCGCTGTTGCTCGACCGGCTCGATCAGGATCCGGCAGTCGCGAGTTCGGTTTTCGTCACCATGACGACCGATTCCATGGGCTTTCTGGCCTTCCTCGGCCTCGCGGTGGCCAGCGGGCTTACCAGCCTGAACTGACAAAGCGCTGGAATCGCAAGCGATTCAAAAGAATCGAAAAAAATTTCCCCGTCCGCATTTTTTTCGGGAACTTATCCACCGCCTTGGCAGTTTCCCATATGAGCAGCGGTCATCGCCCCCCCGCAGCGCTGCTCAGCAACATTGGCCCGGTGCGTATTCCCTCCCCCCCCTCGAAGCGCGCCGGGCCATTTTGCACGCAGATTTCACGAGGTTCTGATCATGTCGAATGTCCGTATCGTTCTTGCCGCTTTGCTTGCCAGCTTTCTGGTCGCTGGCTGCAACACCGTGAAAGGTGTCGGCCGCGATATCGAGTCGGTTGGTCAGGCGGGAAGCGACGCGATTCACTGATCCCGTCGAGTCCTTACCCTAAACCTCTTCGAGAGGTTCGACAGGCGCCGTTTCGGCGCCTGTTTTGCGTCGGCGCTGGGTAAACCAGATCGCGAGTAGCGACAGCTCGTAAAGCAACACCAGCGGGACCGCGAGCAACAACTGGCTGACCGCGTCGGGCGGCGTGAAGATCGCCGCGATGAAGAAGGCGCCAACGATCATGTAGCGGCGCGCCGAAACCAGTTGGGCGCGTGTCACGATGCTCGAGCGCTCAAGCAGCATCAACAGGATCGGAAGCAGGAAGGCGATACCGAACGCCATGATGAACTGCATGATGAAACTGAGGTAATTGCCCGCCGAGGGAAGGGCTTCCTGGGTGATCCCGCCCATATTGCCCTGAAAACCAAGCAGGAACTTCAGTGCCACCGGGATGGTGATGAAATAGGCGAGACAGGCCCCTGCCGCGAACAGGATCGGCGTCGCGATCAGGAAAGGCAGCAAGGCCCGCTTTTCCTGCCGATAAAGCCCCGGCGCCACAAATTTCCAGAGCTGGTTGGCGATCACCGGAAAGGCGATCATCACGGCGGCGAACAGCGCGACCTTGATCTCGACGAAAAATGCCTCGCCGAGTTGGGTATAGATGAGTTTGCCCTGCCCGGCTGCGACCAGCGGCTGCACCAGCACGCTATAGATCGGCTTGGCGAAATAGAGGCAGACCGCGAAAGCGGCAGCCAGCGCCGCGAGCGACTTGAGCAACCGCGAGCGCAACTCGACCAGATGATCGAGCAAGGGCATCTTGCCGCCGGCGCCCTCCTCTTCCGCCGTCACCGGGGTTTCGACGCTCATGGAAGCGGGCCATCCTTCGGCGGGATGGCATGGGTCTCGGCGGGCTGCGCGGCGGCAGCCTGATCAGCCTCCGCGCTCGATTGCTCGGATGGCGTTTCGGCGGGGACACTCGCCGCCGAAATCATGGACGGGGCGCCATCGCCATCGACGCGCGGAAATTCGCGCATGATGGCTTCATTCTGCTCGCGCCACTTCTTCTCAAGTTCCTCGAGTTCGGCCTCGCGCATCATCGTGTCGAGACCCGAACGAAAATGACGCGCCATGCCGCGCGCCTTGCCGACCCATTTGCCGACGAAGCGCATCGCCTTGGGCAGGTCCTTGGGGCCGATGACCACCAAGGCCACCACCACGACGAGCAATAACTCGGTGGGCGCGACGTCGAACATCTACTAAACTTCCCCCAGCCGGCGGTCGGCGATCAGAGCTTGTCCTGTTCGCTGGTCGGCGTCGGCATCGGGGTGGCTTCGGGCGTGCGCTGCCCTTCGATGTGCTTCATCGGCGGGGCCGGCGTATCGTCGTCTGCCATGCCCTTCTTGAAGCTTTTCAATCCTTTGGCCACGTCGCCCATCATGTCGGAAAAACGGCCCTTGCCGAACAAGAGCAGCACGATGACACCGAGGATAAGCCAGTGAATCAGGCTGAATCCGCCCATGAAAAATCTCCTTTGCGCCCGACCCGAGCGTCTGTTGATGTCCTAATTAGGCGTCTTCGCCGTCTTTTACTAGGTCCAGTTCGCCCATCGCTTCCTCGAAAGCGAGATCGACCGGATCGAGCAGACCCGCCGCGCGCAGATCTTCGATGCCCGGCAAATCCTTGCGGCTGCTAAGTCCGAAATGCTGCAAAAATGCGTCGGTGGTCTTGTAGATGAGCGGGCGCCCCGGAACTTCGCGCCGGCCCGCCGGCGCGATCCACTCGGCCTCCATCAGCACGTCGAGCGTGCCCTTCGACGTCTGGACACCGCGAATTGCTTCGATTTCGGCGCGGCTGACCGGTTCGTGGTACGCCACGATGGCGAGCACCTCGGACGCGGCGCGCGACAATTTGCGCGGGTCGTCGCGTTCGCGGCGGAGCAAATGCGCCAGATCGGCAGGGGTCTGGAAATGCCAGTGACCGCCGCGCTCGACGAGTTCGATGCCGCTTCCCGCGTGGCGCGCGGCGATCGCATGGATCACCGCCTTGACGTCGGCCACCGGGATTTCCTCGGCAAAGCGCGCCGCGACTTGCCGTGCGTCGAGCGGTTCGTCGCTGGCGAACAGCATCGCCTCTATCGCACGTTCGCGGTCGTCGATCGTCATGTCGGTTGTTGTCCTATCTGGGCAGCCCTCAGATACAGCGGTTCGAAGGCCCCCTCCTGCTTCAGGTCGACGCGGCCCTGCCGCGCCAGTTCGAGCGCCGCGACGAAGCTGGACGCGATCGCCGAGCGGCGCAAGGGGCCGTCATAGTCGGGCGGCAGGAAATCGGCGAGTTCGGCCCAGTCGAGCTTGACCCCAATCAGCCGTCCAAGATGGTGCAACGCCGCGTCGAGCGTGATGACAGGGCGCCGCGACACGATATGGACCACCGGCTCGGTACGCAGCTTCACCTGCCCATAGGCCGACAGCAGGTCGTAGAGGCTCGCATCCCAGCGGCGCAACCTTACGTCACGCAGTCCCTCGGGCTTGGCGCGCAGGAACACGTCGCGCCCGACGCGATCGCGCGCGAGCAGGCGCGCCGCCGCTTCGCGCATCGCGGCCAGCCGCTGGAGCCGCAGTTGCAGGCGCAGGGCCAGCTCGTCCGGCGACGGATCCTCCAGCGGATCCTTGGGAAGCAGCAGCGCCGATTTGAGGTAAGCGAGCCACGCCGCCATCACCAGATAGTCGGCGGCGACCTCCAGCTTGGCGCGCATTTCGGTGATGAAGGTCAGATATTGCTCGACCAGCGCGAGAATCGAGATTTGCCGGAGGTCGACCTTCTGGCTGCGCGCCAGCGTGAGCAGCAGGTCGAGCGGGCCTTCCCAACTGTCGAGCGACAGCTGGAGCGCATCCTCACGCTCGGCCGCGGGCGCCACATCATAGTCGAGCGGCAGTTCCTCCATCGGCGGATCAGGCCCTCATCACGCCAGCGCCAGCAGCGCGTCGCGCTGGTCGACCAGCAGCGCGAACTGGCGTTCGTCGTGGGTGCCCGCGATGCGGTCCATCGCGCCTTCCAGCCGCGCCCGCGAAACGGTGCTGATCGGGTCGAGCGCGCGCGCGATGCCGATCATGTCGTCCATCTTACCCCAGCAATTGAGCGCGATGTCGCAGCCCGCCGCGACCGCCGCCGCCGCGCGCGAAGGAACGTCGCCCGAGAGCGCCTCCATGTCGAGATCGTCGCTCATCAGCAGCCCGTGGAAACCGATGCGCTGGCGGATCACGCTGTCGATGACGACCGGCGACATCGTCGCGGGCCGGTCGGGGTCCCAGGCGGTGAAGACGACATGGCAGGTCATCGCCATCGCCGCGTCGCGCAGCGCCGCGAAGGGGGCAAGGTCGGTCTGGAGGTCGCGGTCGAGCGCGGTGACCACCGGCAGTTCCTTGTGCGAATCGAGCAGCGCGCGGCCATGGCCGGGGATATGCTTGACGATGCCGACGACGCCGCCGTCCTGCAGCCCGCTCAGGATCGCGCGGCCGAGCGCGGCAACGCGCATCGGTTCGCTGCCGAGCGCGCGGTCGCCGATGACATCGCTCGCGCCGGGCTGGCGCACGTCGAGCAAAGGCAGGCAATCGACCGTAATACCGACTTCGGACAGCATCGATGCGAGCGCCATCGCGTTGAGCCGCGCCGCTTCGATCGCGCTCGCCGGCGCGCGTTCGTACAGCGCGTCGAACGCCGCCCCGCTCGGGAAAGCCGGCCATTCGGGCGATTTCATGCGCGCAACGCGACCGCCCTCCTGGTCGATCAGGATCGGCAGGTTTTCGCGCCCGTCGAGATCGCGCAATTCGTCGGTAAGCCTACGCAATTGCTGACGATTATCGATATTGCGCCCGAACAATATATAGCCCGCCGGGTCGCTGTCGCGAAAGAAGGCGCGCTCGTCGTCGGTGAGGCTGTGGCCCGACAGGCCGAAAATCGCGGGTATCATCGTGCGTCAACCTCCATCGGTCGGCACCCCCTCAGGCGCGTGCATGGCACAGCCCCTATATCGAACCAAAGTCCGCTGCGGCCAAGCGGGGCGAATCAGCGGACGACGACGCAATTTTCACCCGCCACGCGCAATTTTCCGCACAGGCTCTGGGCGTTGGCCGCCGTCCCGGCGACCGCGCGCAGGCGATAGACCTGGCCGCTGTCGACCGTCGCCGGCGACACCGACTTGGAAAGCTCGGACAGATAGGCAAAGCGTTTGGACAGGTTTGTCCAGGCCTTGGCCGCGGCCGCCTCGCTGCTGAACGCGCCGAGCTGGATCATCGCCGATCCCGAAGCCGCCGGTGCCGCCTTGGCCGGTTCGGCGGTCTTCGCCGAGGTCGCAGCGGGTTTGCCCTTGTCTTTGTCGGTGACGGTGCGCGCCGCTTTGGCGGCTGCGATCTTGTCGGCCTCGGCTTTCTTCGCGGCCTTGGAAGCGGCTTCGCGTTCGGCGGGGCTGGCGGCGGGTTCCTCAGGCATACGCGAGGCATCAACCTTGCCCGACGGCTCGGCGCCCTCGCTCGCGGCGAAACTCGCGTCGCCCTCGCCCTCGAAGGTCTTGGCGGCGTCATTCTTCGGCGCGACCTTGTAGTCGCCCTTTTGCGCGACGATCAGTTCGCCCTCACCGCGCGCCCCGCCATTCTGGATCCACCAGAGGCCTCCGAGAACCGCGCCGATCAGCAACAGGCCGCCGAGCACCATGACGAGCAGCCGGGTCGGCGAAACTTCACCGTCATCCTCGAACTCGTCGGCCGCTTCGAGCCAGGGCAGACGATCCTCGTCGCCCAGCCCCAGTCCGGCTTCGCCCTGCCCCTTGTCGCTGTCGCCCGCCATCAATGCATCTCCTCGAGCGCTTCCACACCCATCAGGTGGAGCCCGCCCCGGATAACCTGCCCGATTCCATCGGCCAAATAAAGGCGGGTCGCGGTCAATTCGGCGTCGTCGGCGATGATCACACGCGCCTCGGGCCGGTCGTTGCCCATATTCCACCAGGCGTGGAAGGCTGCGGCGACGTCGCCCAGATAAAAAGCGATCCGATGCGGCTCGCGCGCCGCCGCCGCCGATTCGACGATTCGCGGATATTGCGCGAGCAATTTCACCAGTCCCAGTTCCTGCTCGTCGAGCCGCGCGGGGTTCGGCTGTGCCGCCGCGATTCCCGCTTCGGCAACCTTGCGCTTCAACGACGCGATCCGCGCGTGGGCGTATTGGACATAGAAGACCGGGTTGTCGCGCGATGCCTCGACGACCTTCGCGAAGTCGAAGTCCATCTGCGCGTCGGCCTTGCGCGTGAGCATGGTGAAACGCACCGCGTCCTTGCCGACCTCGTCGACGATATCGGCGAGCGTGACGAAATTGCCCGCGCGCTTCGACATCTTGAACGGCTCGCCGTTCTTGAGCAGGCGGACCATCTGCACCAGCTTGACGTCGAACTTCTTCTTGCCCTCGGTCATCGCGGCGACCGCGGCCTTGATCCGCTTGACCGTACCGGCATGGTCGGCGCCCCAGATGTCGATCAGTTCGTCGGCAGTCTCGGCCTTCTGGAAATGATAGGCGAGATCGGCGCCGAAATAGGTCCAGCTGCCGTCCGATTTCTTGATCGGCCGATCCTGATCGTCGCCGAACCGCGTCGAGCGGAACAGCGGCAGTTCGATCGGCTCCCAATCTTCGGGCGTTTCGCCCTTCGGCGCTTCGAGCACGCCGTCATAGACGAGGTCGTGATCGCGCAGCCATTTTTCGGCGTCTGCCGGCTTGCCCGCCGCCTGCAGCTCGGCCTCGGACGAGAAGAGATTGTGATGGATGCCCAGCTTGGCAAGGTCAGCGCGGATCATGTCCATCATCGCGCTGACTGCCTCGGCACGGAACAGCCCAAGCCATGCGCTTTCGGGCGCACCGACGAAGCGGTCGCCATATTCGGTGGCCAGCTTCTGTGCGACGGGGATCAGATAATCGCCGGGATAAAGCCCCTCGGGCACCGCGCCGACATCATCGCCGAGCGCCTCGCGGTACCGCAGGTGCACCGACCGCGCGAGCACGTCGACCTGCGCTCCCGCGTCGTTGACATAATATTCGCGGATGACGTCATGCCCGACATATTCGAGCAGCGCGGCGAGCGCGTCGCCGACGACCGCGCCGCGGCAATGGCCGACGTGCATCGGCCCGGTCGGATTGGCGGAGACATATTCGACGTTGACCGTGCGCCCCTTCCCCATCGCCGAGCGGCCATAATCATCGCCGCTGGCGTGGATCAGCGCGAGTTCGGCGCGCCAGCTGTCGTCGGCGAGACGCAGGTTGATAAAGCCCGGTCCGGCGACACTCGCCTCGGTCACTTCGTCGAGCGCGCCGAGTTCGGCGACGAGCAGGTCGGCGAGCGCCCGCGGGTTCATGCCCGCGGGCTTGGCGAGCACCATCGCGGCGTTGGTCGCGACATCGCCGTGCGAGGGGTCGCGCGGCGGTTCGACGCTGATCGACGAACGATCGAGCCCGTCAGGAAGCGCGCCGCGCGCTACCAGCGCATCGAGGGCGGTGCCGATATGGGCGGAAAAACGGCTAAACAGGGTCACGGGCATGGCCTATCTTTGAACAAAGCTGCTGGCGCGCGCCCTATAGCAGCTTGGGCAACGCGAAAAGCCCTGCGTCGCCCGATGGCGCCGCAGGGCGAACCGAAGCGAACGGCGCGAAACGGCGCCGTCGCGATGCTTATCGTCGGACGTTATATTCGAGCTGGTCCTGCGTCAGCTGAAAGCCGACGAGCAGTTCGAAGCTGGCGCGCGCGACGGCGGCGCGGACCTCGGGGATGCTCAGCGGATCGATCGCGGCATCCTGGTCGCCCGCTTTGCGCTTACGCGTGATGCGTTCCATGATGTCGGCGGGCAACGTCGCCGCCGCGCGGTCGACATAGGCCGACGCCTGGCCGCGACCGGTGCCGCGGGTCTGGCCGTCGGCGAAGCTGACGGTCACCGCACCGATCCGCTTGGCGACGACGGCGGTGCCGCCCTGCACGACGGTCGAGAAATAGGGGATGGTCACCGAACGCGCCGGGCCGGCGTCGCGACGCGTCGCGACGACATCGAAACTGGCGAGCTGATAGACCTTCTCGCCGGTGTCGTTGCACTGGGGTGTCAGGTTGGTGATCGTCGCCACGACGTCGATCGCCGCCGCATCGCGGCTGGTCGCCGGGTCGAACAGCGTGACGTCGCCGGTCTGGAGCGGAACCGCCACCGCGGGGCAGGCCGACCGCGTCGCGGTGATGCCGACGCCGCCCGACAGGTCCAGCTCATTGTCCTTCGCGCAGCCCGCGACCGTCGCCATGGCCGCCGTGCCACACAGCACAGCCAGAAATTTACGCGACGGGGACGAAATGGGCATCATGATGGTCAAGGCTTTCCACTTGGCTGGGGCGACGAGGGCGATTGATCCCTGCTCCATGCGCGCCGCTTCTTATCGGGGCGATGAACGGGGCGCAACGGTGCGAAGTTGCTTTACCGCACCGCGGCCGCTGCGCTAGAGCGCCCGCGAGATGAACGCACCCCGTAATATACCCGCCGCAAATGGCAGCGAAGCGGCAGAACTGACGGTTTTGATCGCCGCGCCGCGCGGTTTTTGCGCCGGGGTCGACCGCGCGATCCGCATCGTCGAACTGGCGATCGATCGCTATGGCGCGCCCGTCTATGTGCGGCATGAGATCGTCCATAACCGCTATGTCGTCGATACGCTTAAGGCCAAGGGCGCGATTTTCGTCGAATCGCTCGAACAGGTTCCCGACGGCGTGCCAGTCGTGTTCAGCGCCCATGGCGTGCCCAAGGCGGTCCCCGCCAAGGCCGAGGCACGCGGACTCGATTACATCGACGCGACCTGCCCCCTGGTGTCGAAAGTCCATCGCCAGGCCGAACGCGCGTATGAAAGCGGCCGCCACATCATTTTCGTCGGCCATGCCGGCCACCCCGAGGTGATCGGGACGCTGGGGCAATTGCCCGAGGGGGCCATGACCCTGGTCGAATCGGTCGACGATGTTGCCGCGCTGTCGCCGCCCGATCCCGAAATGCTGTCCTTCCTGACCCAGACAACCCTCTCGGTCGACGACACCCGCGACATCATCACGGCGCTCCAGCACCGCTTTCCCGCGATCGCAGGACCGCGCGGCGAAGATATATGTTATGCGACGTCGAACCGGCAGGAAGCGGTGAAGGCGATCGCCGGCCGCTGCGACCGCATGATCGTGATCGGTGCGCCCAACAGCTCGAACAGCGTGCGACTGGTCGAGGTCGCCGAACGCATGGGCACGCCCGCGCATCTCGTCCAGCGCGGCGGCGACATCGACCCCGCATGGCTGGCCGATATCGGCACGCTCGGCATCACCGCCGGCGCCAGCGCGCCCGAGCAACTGGTGCGCGAGGTCATCGACGCGGTCGCGGCACACCGCCCGATCATCGAAGATGTAGTGGTAACCGCCGAAGAGAATATGGTGTTCAAGCTGCCGCGTGGCCTCGAGCCGGCAGCGGCCTGATGGCGGTCTATACCGGGGTCGACCCCGACGATCTCGCCGCGCTCGTCGCCCGCTACGACATCGGCACCGTCCTGTCGTGCAAAGGGATCGCCGAGGGCGTCGAAAACAGCAATTTCCTGCTCGAAACCACCGCCGGGCGGTTCATCCTGACCCTCTATGAAAAGCGGGTGAAGGTCGAAGAACTGCCCTTCTTCGTCGACCTGCTCGCTCATCTCGCCGCCAGCGGCTGCGCGGTGCCGCCGATGATCCGCGACCGCGACGGCCTTGCGATCCAGCGCATCTCGGATCGCGCCGCCTGCATCATCCAGTTCCTGCCCGGCATTTCGCTGAACCATCCGACACCGGGACAGTGCGCTTCGGCGGGTGCGGCACTGGGCGGCATGCATGGCGCCTTGGCGAACTATGCGGGCGGACGCGAAAACAGCATGGGGCATCGTCACTGGCGCGCCATCGCCGAGGCAACCGGTGACCTCGATGCGGTGCGCCCCGGCCTCGCCGCGATCGTCGGCGATGAACTCGACTATCTCGACGCGCACTGGCCGACCGATTTGCCGGCGCATGTCATCCATGCCGATCTGTTTCCCGATAATGTGCTGATGCTCGGCGACCGCGTCACCGGGCTGATCGACTTCTATTTCGCCGCGACCGATTTCCGCGCTTATGACGTCGCGGTCACCCATGCGAGCTGGACCTTTTCGGCTGACGGCACGCGGTGCGACGCGGCCCGCGCCAAGGCGCTGATGCGCGGCTATGCCGGCGCGATCACGCTCAGCGATACGGAACAGGCGGCGCTGCCCCTCCTCGCCCGCGGCGCATCGCTGCGCTTCCTGCTCACCCGCGCGCACGACTGGGTGCATACCCCCGCCGATGCGCTGGTGACGCGCAAGGATCCCTCGCCGTTCCTCGAACGGCTGCGCCGCTATCAGGCTGCCGACGCCGACAGCCTCTTCGCCGCCGCATGACCGAGGCGGTGGGCAAAACGGTGATCGTCGCGACCGACGGCGCGTGCAAGGGCAACCCCGGCCCGGGCGGCTGGGGGGCGGTGCTGCGCTGGGGCGACGTGGTGAAGACCCTGTCGGGCGGCGAACCCGATACGACGAACAACCGCATGGAAATGATGGCGGCGATCGAGGCGCTGGCGGCGCTCAAACGGCGGTGCAACGTCGAGCTGTCAACCGACAGCGTCTATGTTCGCGACGGTATTACCAAATGGGTCTTCGGCTGGCAGAAAAACGGCTGGAAGACCGCGGCGAAAAAGCCGGTCGCCAATGCCGATCTGTGGCAGCGACTGGTCGCCGAGGCGGCGCGCCACCAGATCGAGTGGCTGTGGGTCAAGGGCCATTCCGGGCACCCCGACAACGAACTCGCCGACCAGCTCGCCAGCGACGCCGCGCTGGACATCATGCGAAAGGCGCGGGCGCGCTGAACGCCCGCGCCCGATCGCTTATTCGGCTTCTTTGGTCTCGGCGCCCGGACCGTTCTTCTTGATCGATTCGATGGCGTTCACCGCGGACGCCTTGCTCGAATAGCCCTCGGTCCAGAACATCGTTTCGCTGTTATATTTGAAATAGGCGACAAACTCGCCGGCCTTGTTCTTCTTGATCTCGAAATAATGGGCCATCGGGGGTTCTCCAAAGATACAGCCGCCGGTCCGTGCGGCTAACCCATGTTAGCCCGGCGATTGCCGTGCGCAAGCGTGCCGTTGAGATATCAGGCGAAGCGTGCCCGCGCATAAGGCGATGGGTCGACGCGCGCGATCGCGCCGTCAGGCGCGGGCGCGCCAAGCTGCCAGGCGAGCAGACCCGCGATCGCGGGCGCGGTCTGGATGCCGAAACCGCCCTGCCCCGCGCACCAGACAAAACCCGGCACGTCGGGGTCGGGACCAAGGACCGCGAGCCGGTCGGGCGCAAAGCTGCGCAGTCCGGCCCATTTGCGCTCGACCGCCGCGATCGGCCAATCGACGACCGCCTGAAGCCGGTCGATCGCCAGAGCGACGTCGAGTTCCTCGGGCGCGGCGTCGCAGGGATCGCTCGGCGTCTCGTCGTGCGGGCTCAGCCAGATGCGCCCCTCGCCCTCGCCCTTGAAATAAAAATCACCACCGACATGCCCGATCAGCGGCAGCGCGGCGGGTGTAGGAACCCCGAGCCGGACCTGCGCGATCGTGCGGCGATAGGGACGGATACCGACCGGCGCGACGTCGCAAGCACGGGCGACCGCGTCGGCCCAGGCGCCCGCGGCGTTGACGATCAGCGCGGCGCGGATTGTGCCCTGGCCGGTTTCCACCCTCCAGCCGCCTTGTTCGCGGTGCGCCGAAACGAGCGGCGTGCGCACCGACAGCAGTGCTCCTGCCCGCTTCGCCGCGCGCAGATAGGCGGCATGCAAGCCGCCAACGTCGATGTCCCGGCATGACGGCTCGAACGCCGCCTCGCTCCAGTCGGGGCGAAGCCCGGGGATATGATCGGCAAGCGCGGCGGCCGACAGGCGCGACACCGCGACACCCTGCGCCTCGAACGCGGCGACAAAGGCATCGACTGCCGCGGCCTCGTCGCGACGCCCGATCATCACCGCTGTGCGCGGCAAGAGGAAGGGGCGATCCGAAAAATCGGGATGCGGGTGGGCGAGCGCTTCGAAGGACGCCGCCGTCAGCGGCTGGACGCCGGTTCCGCCATAGCTTTCCTGCCAAAAAGCCGCCGAGCGGCCCGTCGCATGATATCCAGGTACATCCTCTGCTTCAATCATCAGCACACGCCGATGCAACGCGAGCCCGGCGGCGAGGCTGGCGCCCGCGATCCCAGCGCCGACGATCAGGACGTCGATGTCGGAAGGGAGAGCGCTGTTCATGCCCCGCCGCATATCTTCTGGGTCCCGGAATGCAAGCATGCGCGGCGCTCGACATGGTTACTATTTGGTAAGCCATGACCTCTATGGGATCGGGGCATGAACGGCCATGTTCCTCAGTTGATCCTGATGCTGCTCGCGGCGATCCTGATGATCTGCTCGGCGATCAGCGATCTGCGCTGGCGCGAGATTTCGAACGGCCTCAATGGTCTTATCGCCATCCTCGCCATTCCCTTCTGGTTTGCCGCCGGATGGCCGCTGTGGCCCGATCTCGTGATTCTCGTGGGGGTTGCCGCCACGATCTTCGCCGCTTTCCTGGTGATGTACATGTTCAACGCCATGGGTGGGGGCGACGTGAAAAACGTCTTTGCCGTATTCCTGTGGGTGCCGGTTCCGCTGACGATGCCGTCACTGATGGTGATGGCGCTGTCCGGGGCGGCGGTGTCGGCCGCCATGCTCGTCTGGCAGATCGTCAAGCGTCCGGAGGCCAAGCCGCAGGTCCCCTATGGCGTTGCGATCGCCGCTGCGGGCCTTTGGGCGCTTCACCAACAATATCTTAACCAGTTTCAGGCTATCGCATCGAGTTGAGGGCAAGCACCGCCGCGTCTGGCGAGTGTTAGGAGGCGAAAAATCGTCATGGATACGCGAAAGATAATGCTGATCGTCGGCGCGCTGGTCATTGCGATCGGGGCGGCGTTCGGGGTCAACCAGATGATGCGCGGCGCGGCGGCTCCGCAGGCGCGCGCCGCCGCGGCGCCGGACGTCCAGGGCCCGATGATTCTGGTGGCAACCCGCCAGCTGCCCGTCGGGACGATTATCGGCCCCGACAGCTTCCGTTTCCAGCCTTGGCCCAAGGAACTGGTCGAGAAGGCCTATTTCCTGAAAGAGAAGACCGACGTGAACGGCCTTGTCGGCACTGTGGTTCGCTATCCGATCACCGCCGGCCAGCCGCTGACCCAGGGCGCGCTCGTCCATCCCGACGATCGCGGCTTCCTCGCCGCGGCGCTTGGGCCGGGCATGCGCGCGGTGACCGTCAAGGTCAGCCAGGAACAGGGCGTCGCCGGCTTCGTCTTCCCGGGCGACCGCGTCGACGTGGTGCTGGCCCAGGAAATCAAGGTCAAGGAAGGCAGCGCCTATCCCGACGACCAACTGTTCACCGCCGAAACGATCGTGCGCAACGTCCGCGTGCTCGCCACCGACCAGCGCTATGACGCCGAGGATGAGACGGGCAAGACCCCGGTTCGCACCTTCGGCTCGGTGACGCTCGAAGCGACGCCCGAGATCGCCGAAAAGATCGCCGTTGCACAGGACATGGGCAAATTGTCGCTCGCCCTGCGCCCGCTGGCCGAAAGCGCCGGCGAACTCGACGCCGCGATCGCTTCAGGCGAAATCAACGTGCCGACCAAGGGCGGCACCGCCGCCGAAAAGAAGATGATGGCCGAAGCCGCCGCACGCCCGACCTCGGGTCGTGGCTCGGCGACCACCGGCGGCGATGTGTCGCGCTTCTGGGTCCCAGTCAGCGGCCGCGTGTCGGCACCACGCCAGCAGCCGAACAACAACTACGGCGGCGGACAGAACTCGAATTATGGAGGTGCAGCACCGGCCGCACCCCGCGGTCCGATCGTGCGGGTGACGCGCGGCGAAAAAGTGACCGAAGTTCCGGTTGGGGGTAAGTAAGATGAGCAGCAAACCCAAGTTCAAGGCAGCGGCGCTGGCCCGCACCCTGGCCATCGGCCTGGTGGCAGCCACGCTGGTAACGGCCCCCGCCCACCAGGCGTTGGCACAAGCGGTCCAGAATGCCAGCAGCAGCGTCGACCTGTCGGTGGGACGCGGCCGGCTGATCAGTCTTCCCGCCGCGATGACCGACGTTTTCGTCGCCAACGACGAAGTCGCCGACGTTCAGGTCCGCTCGAGCCGCCAGCTCTACATCTTCGGCAAGAAGCCGGGCGAAACGAGCATCTATGCCACCGACGCCAGCGGCCGGGTCGTCTATTCGACCGTCGCGCGCGTCGGCAACAATATCGAGACCATCGACCAGATGCTTTCGCTGGCGATGCCCGAGGCGACGATTTCGGCGAACACGATGAACGGCTTTGTGCTGCTCACCGGCACCGTCCAGTCGCCTGACGACGCCGCCGAGGCCGAGCGGCTGGTCCAGGCCTTTGTCGGCGACCAGACCAAGGTCCTTTCGCGTCTGCGCACCGCGACGCCGCTGCAGGTCAACCTGCAGGTCCGCATCGCGGAGGTGAACCGCTCGCTGGTCAAGGAAATCAGCGGCAACCTGCTGACCCGCGACAAGGACGGCCCGTTGGGGAACGGTTTCCTCGGCGGCGTGTTCGGCGGTCGGTCCGCCGGCGAGATCAACTATCCGCTAGCCCCGACCGCAGTTTTTCCAGGCAGCCCGGTTCCGCGACCGTATAACCCGGTGACGGGGCAGCCGATCGATACGATTTATCAGGGTACGACCTACGGCATCTCCAATCCGGCCGGCATCCGTAGCCTCGCCGGCGCGGGTCGCCTGTTCGGCCTCGACCTGATCGCCTCGCTCGATGCGGGCGAACGTTCGGGCATGGTCGTGACGCTGGCGCAGCCGAACCTCACCGCGATTTCGGGTGAAACCGCCGACTTCCTTGCCGGCGGCGAATTCCCGGTCCCGATTCCCGGCAACTTCGCCGGCACGACGATCGAATATCGCAAATATGGCGTCAGCCTGGCCTATACGCCGACGGTGCTGTCAAACGGCCGGATCAGCCTGCGCGTTCGCCCGGAAGTGTCGGAACTGTCGACCGAAGGCGCGATCGAACTGCAGGGCTTCCAGGTTCCCGCACTGACCGTCCGCCGCGCCGAGACGACCGTCGAACTGGGATCGGGCGAAAGCTTCATGATCGCCGGGCTGATGAACAATCGTTCGATCGGGGCCATCGACAAGATGCCGGGGCTTGGCGACATGCCGCTTCTCGGCATGCTCTTCAAATCGGACAGCTTCCGCCGCGGCGAGACCGAACTGGTCATCATCGTGACGCCCTATCTGGTCCAGCCGGTCTCGGCCAACGACATCAAGCTGCCCACCGACGCCTATCAGGATGCCAACGATGCCGCGCGCCTGCTCATCAACCAGACGAGCAACGGCGTGACCGGCGGCGACCGCCCCAAGCCGCGCCTCGACACCTCGCCAGCCGACGCCGATCGCCTGCGCGCCGGGGCCGATGTGTCGCCGGGCTTCAGCATCAAGTGACGCGCTGGTTTTCAGGAGCAAGATTATGAACAAGATCGCAACTTGGACGACCCTCGCAATAGCCGCGACGCTCGCCGGCTGCACGGGCGGCGCCCATTCCAATACGGGTCTCGATTCGGTCCATCAGCCGATCGTCCGCAACAGCATTTATCAATTCGATGTCGCAACCAGCGGCGGCGAATTGCCGCCGAGCGAACAGGGACGCCTGCAAGGCTGGCTCGACGCGATGGGGGTGCGTTATGGTGATCGCATTTCGATCGAGGATCCTTCGCCCTATGGCGCAAGCGTGGCCCAGGCGTCGATCCGCGCGATGATCGAACGCCGCGGCATGCTGCTCAGCAACGCCGTTCCGGTCACCACCGGCACGGTGGCGCCCGGCAGCCTGCGTGTCGTCGTCACCCGTGCGACCGCTTCAGTCCCAGGATGCCCCGATTGGTCGAGCAAGTCGTCGATCAATTTCAACAATGCGACCTCGTCCAACTATGGTTGCGCGACGAACAGCAATCTCGCCGCGATGGTCGCCGATCCGAACGACCTGATCAAGGGCGCCAGCAGCGACCGTCAGGATCCCGCGTCGGCGACGCGCGCGATCAAGACCTACCGCGAGAGGCCGCCCACGGGCGCCGGCGAACTCAAACAGACGTCAACCAGCGGGGGAGGCAACCAGTGAACGCGCCATTTAAAATTGCCGGCTTGCGCGAACCCTTCAACGCCTTCGTGTGCGATGATGATACGCTGGAGTTGATCCGCGCGGCCGCCAACGACATGGGCTGGCCTATCGAGAAGTGCAACAAGGGCGGCCTGCGCAACGCGGTCCAGTCGCTGTCGGTCTCGGCGAGCCCGAACATCCTGTTCGTCGACATGTCCGAATCGGGCGATCCGATCAACGACATCAACGCGCTGGCCGAAGTCTGCGAGCCCGGTACGGTGGTGATCGCTGCCGGCCAAGTGAACGACGTGCGCCTGTATCGCGACCTGCTGTCGAGCGGAATCCAGGACTATCTGCTCAAGCCGCTGTCACTCGACCAAGTCCGCGAATCGCTGACGATGGCACAGGCGATACTGTCCGCACCGAAGCATGCCGACATGATGGACGACAAGCCGCATCACATGATGGCGGTAGTTGGCGTTCGCGGCGGCGTCGGCGCCTCGCTCGTATCGACATCGCTCGCTTGGGCGATGAGCGAACAGGCCGGTCGCCAGACGGCGTTGCTCGACCTCGACATCCATTTCGGGACCGGCGCGCTGACCCTCGACCTCGAACCGGGCCGTGGGCTGATCGACGCGATCGACAATCCGAGCCGCATCGACGGCCTGTTCATCGAACGCGCGATGGTGCGGGCATCGGACAAGCTCAGCCTGCTGTCGGCCGAGGCACCGATCCACCAGCCCGTGATGACCGACGGTTCGGCCTTTTTCCAGCTGGAAGAAGAATTGCGCAACGCATTCGAGATGACGATCGTCGACATCCCGCGCCACGTGTTGATCCCCTTCCCGCACCTTGTGTCGGAAGTCGGAACGATCCTGCTGGTCGCCGACGTGACGCTCGCCTCGGCGCGCGACACGATCCGGATCCTGTCTTGGTTCAAGCAAAACGTACCGGGTGCCCGCGTCATCCTGGTCGCCAACAAGTTCCAGACCGCAATCGGCGAGCTGTCGCGCAAGGAGTTCGAATCGTCGATCGAACGCCAGATCGACATCGTGATTCCGTTCGACCCCAAATTGGTCAGCCAGTCAGCAAAGCTTGGCAAATCCTACGCCGAGATTTGCAAGGGCACCAAGGCCAGCGCGGTGTGGAACCAGTTGATGCGGCTTATCCTCGATGGCGCGGACACCGAGGCTGATGAGGCCGTGGCACCGTCCGCCAAAGGCAAGTCGGGCGCCTCGCTGCTCGGCAAGCTTGGTGGGATCGGCGGCATGATGGCCAAAAAGGGCACGAAATAAGGACGATGGCGGCCGGGTGACCGGTCGCCAGCCGGCCTTGGGACGAGAAGCGGACGAAAACCGACTATGGACCTGTCAGTCATCCTTATCATCGGTGGCGCCTTTCTGGCCTTCACCATGCTCGTCCTGTTCAGCGGCCCCTCGATGGGCAAGGCGAAAACTCGACGGCTGGCGATGGTCAAGGACCGCCACGCCGCGTCGACCGAAGCGGTGGTCGCAGCGCAAATGCGCAAAACGATCCAGTCCGGAAGCAACAGGGGCAGTCAGAGCCTGTCCAGCTTCATGCCGCGTCGCGAAGAGATGGAAAAACGGCTCCGCCGGACCGGAAAGACCTGGACCGTCAGCCAGTATATGATGGCGTCGATGGCCCTGTTCGTGGTCGTTGCGGGCTTGCTGCTGCTGATCCGCAGCCCGTTCCCGCTAGCCGCCCTGATTGGTGTGATCGCCGCGCTCGGCTTGCCCTATTTCGTGGTCAACCGGCTGATCAAGAAGCGCGTCGCCAAGTTCAACACGCGTTTCCCCGACGCGATCGACCTGCTCGTCCGTGGCTTGAAATCGGGCCTTCCCGTGACCGAGACCTTCCAGGTCGTTAGCCAGGAATTGCCCGGCCCGGTCGGCGAAGAGTTCAAGGGCGTCGTCGAACGCATCCGCATCGGCAATACGATGGAAGCGGCTTTGCAGGAATCGGCCGAGATGCTCGGCACGCCGGAATTCCAGTTCTTCTGCATCACGATCGCAATTCAGCGCGAAACGGGCGGCAACCTCGCCGAAACGCTCGCGAACCTTTCCGACGTGCTCCGCAAGCGCGCGCAGATGAAGCTGAAGATTCGCGCGATGTCGTCGGAAGCCAAGGCGTCGGCCTATATCGTCGGCGCGCTGCCCTTCTTCGTCTTCGGTATCGTCTATTCGATGAACCCCGAATATCTTCATGGCTTCTTCGTCGAAGAAAGGCTGATCATCACTGGACTCGGCGGACTGGTATGGATGAGCCTCGGCGCCTTCATCATGTCGCGCATGATCAGCTTTGAAATCTAAGGGGCGCGACGAATGAACATCACCCTGCTCCTCGCCTCCTTCACCGGTTCGACCAGCGGCCCGACCATCATGGGCGTCGATGTCATCTGGGTCGCGACCACGCTCGCTGCGGTCGGCGTCGGCGCAGTACTGATCGCGCTTTATGGCGCGCTGACCGTGCGCGATCCGATGGCGAAGCGTGTCAAGGCGCTGAACGACCGCCGCGAACAGCTCAAGGCCGGTATCACCGCATCGACGGCGAAGCGCCGCGCGAAGCTTGTCCGCAAGAACCAGACCGCTGATAAGATGCGCACCTTCCTCGGCAAGCTTCAGGTGCTGCAGGAAGACCAGATCAAGGATGTGCAGCAGAAGCTGGCGCAGGCGGGTATTCGGTCAAAGGATCTCGCGGTCGCGGTCATCTTTGGGCGCCTGATCCTGCCGATCGTGTTCGGCGGCGTCGTCGCTTTCCTGATCTATGGCGTCGACATGTGGCCCGACCTGACCCCGTTCAAGCGGTCGGGGGCGACGATGGCGGCGTTGTTGTTGGGTTACAAGGCCCCTGACCTGTTCGTAGAGAACAAGCGGTCGAAGCGCACCGATGCGATCCGCAAGGGCCTGCCCGACGCGCTGGACCTTCTCGTCATCTGCGCCGAAGCGGGTTTGACCGTCGACTCCGCTTTCAGCCGCGTGTCCAAGGAACTGGGCCGCGCCTATCCCGAACTGGGCGAAGAGTTCGCGCTGACCTCAATCGAGCTCGGCTTCCTGACCGAACGCCGCCAAGCGTTCGAGAACCTTGCCTATCGCGTCAATCTCGATTCGGTGAAGGGCGTGGTCACGACCATGATCCAGACCGAGAAATACGGCACGCCGCTCGCCTCGGCGCTGCGCGTGCTGTCGGCCGAATTCCGCAACGAGCGCATGATGCGCGCCGAGGAAAAGGCCGCTCGCCTGCCCGCGATCATGACGGTGCCGCTGATCCTGTTCATCCTGCCGTGCCTGTTCATCGTGATCCTGGGCCCGGCCGCCTGTTCGCTCAAGGACGCGCTCAGCGGAATGTGACAAAGCCCCTCCCGCCGCGCGGGAGGGGTAATTGCTCCAGATCAGCCGACCTGCTGCTCGATTGCACCGAAAATGCTGTGGTGGCGATCGTCGTCCATCCAGATGCGGACCGTATCGCCCTTCTGCATGAAAGGCGTCTTCGCTTCGCCCTCCAGAATCGTTTCGACCGTGCGCACCTCGGCGAGGCAGCAATAGCCCAATCCGCCCTGCGCGATCGGTTTGCCCGGTCCGCCATCGGCATCGCGGTTCGACACCGTGCCCGAGCCGATGATCGTACCCGCGCCAAGGTCGCGGGTCTTCGCCGCATGCGCGATCAGCGCACCAAAATCGAAAGTCATGTCGACCCCGGCATCGGCACGGCCGAGCGGCTGGCCGTTGAGGTCAACGCACAGGGTGCCGTGAAGCTTGCCATCGCGGAACCGCTCGCCAAGCGCGTCGGGGGTGACGAACACCGGCGACATCGCGCTCGAGGGTTTCGACTGGAAGAAACCGAAGCCCTTGCCGAGTTCGGCCGGAATCAGCCCGCGCAGCGACACGTCGTTGGTCAGCCCGACGAGCAGGATATGGCCGCGCGCCGCGACCGCGTCGGTACCGGCGGGCACGTCGCCGGTGACCACGACGACCTCGGCCTCCATGTCGCAGCCCCACGCGGGATCGCCGAGCGGGATCGGGTCGCGCGGCGCGAGAAAGGCGTCGCTGCCGCCCTGATACATCAGCGGATCGTGCCAGAAGCTGTCGGGCATTTCGGCGCCGCGCGCCCGGCGCACCAGCGCGACGTGGTTCACATAGGCGCTGCCGTCGGCCCATTGATAGGCGCGTGGCAGCGGCGATGCCGCATCGCGCTCATGAAACCGATCCTTGGGGATCGCATCATGATTGAGATCCTCGGCCAGCGCTGCGAGGCGGGGGGCCGCATAAGCCCAATTGTCGAGCGCCGCCTGCATCGTCGGGACGATCTGGCCAGCGTCGGCATACCAGGCGAGATCGTCCGAAACGACGACCAGCCGCCCGTCGCGACCCTTCTTCAGCGAGGCTAGTTTCAAGCGGATTTCCTTTGTCTGGCGATGCGGGGGGAACCGTCATCGCCAACCAAGGAAGCGATGATCAGCGTTGCATCGTGATCGAGGCGAAACAGGTAAACCCGCTCTGCCCCGCCCGCAAGCGCCGGATATATTCCAGATAGGCCTGCGACTGGCTGGAGGTCGTGCCCGGCAGCGTCTGGCCGCGAAAGGCGCGCTTCACCTCTTCGCCGGTGAACGGCCGCGGCGAGCCGGGAAACGCCCCCTTGGTGCCCGCGGCGACCAGATTGCCCCTGCCGTCGATATATTTGCCCGCACCCGACACGTCGGGCACCGGGATCTGGCAATTCATCACCGATACCGCGGTCTGAGCAAAGGCGGGACGTATCGTCAGTGCCGCCGACACGCCGACCGCGCCGAGCGCGAGCATCCGGCGCCGCGACGGAACGGCTTCCATGGCTTCATCGGAATTGGGCGCCCCCGCGCCATTCGGCTGATCCTGCTGTTCCATGATCGGCGCATAAACCATGGACGACGCGGGGAAAAGCAAAAGACCGCTTGTGCGCCGCCACTTCCCGTTTCGGGACATTTGGCGACAAGGCGTTAATGGCTGCAAAGCCGCTTGCGCCGCGCCCCCGCTTCGTGCGAGGCCGAGCGCCGATGTTCGACCGCCTCTCCAGCCTCGTCGTGGCGCTGACCCTGGTCGCCATCGCGGTCATCCTTGCCGCGCTGGCCGGCGGCGACGCATTGGCGATAGCGATACTGGCCGCTGCGGGCGCCGCCGCCGCCGCGCTCGTCTATTCGGCGCTGCCCAGCCCCGTGATGGCCGAGAGCCGCGCCGACACAACGCCGTCCCCCGCCCCGCTGCCGGTGTCGCTGCTCCGCCATCCCGATTTCGCGCTGTGGGCCGACCAGGAAAAGGAGCCCCTGCTCGGCTGCGATGACAATATCGTCACCCTCGCCAACGACGCCGCTATCCGGTTACTCGGCCGCCATATCGTCGGCGCCGACGTGCGCACCGCGATCCGCCACCCCGCAGCGACCGAATGGCTGTCGGGGATCGACGGGCCCGCGACGCCGGAACCGATCAACCTCGTCGATTTCCCGCGGCCGGGCCAGCGCTGGACGATGCGCATCGCGGCGCTGTCGGGGGGGCAGAAGATCATCTTCCTAGCCGACCGCGCCGCGATCGACGCCGCCGACCGGATGCGGTCGGACTTCGTCGCCAACGCAAGCCACGAACTGCGCACGCCGCTCGCCGCGATCCTCGGCTATGTCGAGACGCTACAGGACATGAACGGCGACGCCGACACCGCGACCCGCCACCGCTTCCTGTCGATCATCGAACGCGAGGCGCGGCGGATGCAGCAACTCGTCATCGACCTGCTGTCGATCTCGCGGGTCGAGGCCGACCGGTTCCGGCGCCCCACCACCCCGGTCGATCTGACCGCGATCGTGCGCACGACGATCGCCCAGCTGCGCGACAGCGAAAGGCCGCGCGCCCGCGATATCGTCGCGGTCTTCGACGATATGCCGCTGCCGATGCTCGGCGACGAGGCGCAACTTGGGCAGTTGGCACACAATATCATTTCGAACGCGATGAAATATGGGCGCGCCGACACCCCGGTGACGGTCGAACTGATCCGCGAAGGCCAGCGCGCGCGGCTGGCGGTACGCGACGAGGGCGAAGGTATCGCCGCCGACCACCTCCCCCGCCTGACCGAGCGTTTCTATCGCGTCGACGAGGCACGCAGCCGCTCGGTCGGTGGCACCGGCCTGGGCCTGGCGATCGTCAAGCATATCAGCGAACGCCATCAGGGGCAGCTCGATATCGAAAGCGAAGTCGGAAAAGGCACGCGGGTGTCGGTGGCGTTTCCGTTGATGCGTGAAAGCTGAGCAGATTTCGACGAACGCTATCGGCTTGAAGGTCTGACAATCCCGTTTGCCGGCGCTATCCTGGTCCATCCCTGTTCGATGCGTTGCCCATCGACGTATCGGAAATAGACCGCAACCTGATCGCCTTCTTCGACGTCGGGTCCGGTCGGACCGCAGGTTCCGTTGCCTGTCGCCCAGCCGGTCCGATAGACGGGTTCTGAAAACTCTCCGGCGACCACGGCCTCGACCCGGACGCCGAACCATTTCCCCTGGATCGCGCCATCCATGCTGACATCGATGACGCGCCCGATCAGGATGACATCCGAACGCGCCTGCGCCGGATCGAACGGATATTTGGGCGCGCGGCACGCGTGTGCCGGCGTCGCGGTCAAAATCATCCCCATCAACGCGGCGATATATTTCCACATGGGTTCAATCCCGGGTCAAGAGTCGGTTTCAACCGATGGTTTCGAGCAAATCCCCGAGCTTCCCGAACATCGCGTCGATCTGGCTCTTCTCGACGATCAGCGGCGGCGACAGCGCTATGATGTCACCGGTGGCGCGGACGAGCAGGCCGTTGTCGAAGCAGGTATGGAACAGCTCGGTCGCGCGCGCGGTCGGTACGCCGGGGCGGGGTTCGAGTTCGATACCGGCGACGAGGCCGATGGTGCGAATGTCGATGACATGCCGCCGACCCTTCAGGCTGTGGGCAGCCTCGTCCCAATAAGCGGCGAGGTCGGCGGCGCGGTCGAACAGGCCGTCGCGGGCGTAGAGGTCAAGCGTCGCCAGCCCCGCCGCGCTGGCGAGCGGATGGCCCGAATAGGTGTAACCGTGGAACAGCTCGATCCCGCCCGGGACGCTGTCGATCACGGCGTCGTGAAGGTCGCGCTTCACCGCGACCGCGCCCATCGGGACCGCGGCGTTGGTCAGCCCCTTGGCCATGGTCAGGATGTCGGGGGTGACGCCCCACGCCTCGGCCGCGGTGGCGGCGCCGACGCGGCCGAAGGCGGTGATCACCTCGTCGAAGATCAGCAATATGCCGTGGCGGTCGCAGATTTCGCGGAGGCGCTGCAGATAGCCGACTGGCGGGATCAGCACCCCGGTCGAACCCGCCATCGGCTCGACGATCACCGCCGCGATCGTTTCGGCGCCGTGGAGGTCGACGAGGCGCTGCAGGTCGTCGGCGAGTTCGGCGCCCTGCGGCGGGAAGCCGCGCGCGAAGGCGTTGCCGGGAACGCCGTGGGTGTGACGGATATGGTCGGCGCCGGGCAGGCCGGGGCCGAAGGCGCGACGGTTGTTGCCGATGCCGCCGACGCTGATCCCGCCAAAGCCGGTGCCATGATAGCCGCGCTCGCGCCCGATCAGCCGCGTCCGGCTCCCCTGCCCGCGCGCACGCTGCACCGCGAGCGCAATTTTCAGCGCCGTATCAACCGATTCGCTGCCGCTGTTGGTGAAGAATATGCGGTCGAGACCGTCAGGCATCAGCGACGCGACGCGGCTGGCGAGTTCGAAGACGAGCGGGTGGCCAAGCTGAAAGGTCGGCGCGAAATCGAGCGTCCGCGCGGTTTGCGCGATCGCCTCGGCGATCTCGGGCCGGCAATGGCCGGCGTTGCAGCACCATAGCCCCGCGGTGCCGTCGAGGATATCGCGGCCGTCAGCGCTGCGGTAGAACATACCGCTTGCCGAGACGAGCTGGCGCGGGTTGGTTTTATACGCCTTGTTCGCGGTGAAGGGCATCCAGAAGGCTGCGAGGGGATCGTTTTCGCGGTGCATTGTCGCCTCCTTGGCAGAAAGGGCATCGTCATTGCGAGCGAAGCGAAGCAATCTCCAGCTATCGTCCGTGCTCCAGGTCGATAGCTGGAGATTGCCGCGTCGCTACGCTCCTCGCAATGACGACTTTCGGCGCGATTGTTACAACCTAATGCGCCGCCGCCTTCTTGCGCCCCGGCAGCAGATGGAGCGCACCGACGATCAGCCCACCAAGCAACAGGCCAAAGATGCCCGCGCCGCCGGCATTGATCAGCCATTCCCACAGGCCTGCGACCGGCAAGCCGCCGCCGACAGCCTCCGCAAAATGCTCGAGCGGTTCGGACAGGTTGGCCAGATGCAGGTCGTGCAGCCCGTGCAGCACGATCTGGCCGCCTACCCACAGCATCGCCGCGGTGCCGATCGTCGCCAGCGCCGCGAGCAGCTTCGGCATCGCCGTGACCAGCCCGCGCCCAATCGCGCGGCCGGCACCGGTGCCACCCTTGCTCATATGCAGCCCGATATCGTCCATCTTCACGATCAGCCCGACGACGCCGTACACCGCAATCGTGATGACGATCGCGACGACCGCGAGCGTCGCGGCGCGCATACCGAGCGGCTCGGTCAGCACTTCATTGAGCGCGATCACCATGATTTCGCCCGACAGGATGAAATCGGTGCGGATCGCCCCCGACACCATTTCTTCCTCGTGATTCTTGTCGGCGACCAGCGCGACATCTTCCTCGAGCGGATGATCCTTGGCGGTCAGGCTGTGCCAGACCTTCTCTGCGCCCTCGAAGCAGAGATAGGCACCGCCGACCATCAGGATAGGAGTGATCGCCCATTGCGCGAGCGCCGACAGCAGCAAGAGCACCGGCAGGATGAAGATCAGCTTGTTCTTGATCGACCCCTTGGCGATCCGCCAGATGATCGGCAGTTCGCGGTTGGGGGTGAAACCGGTCAGATAGCGCGGCGTCACCGCGGTGTCGTCGATCACCACCCCGGCGGCCTTCACCCCCGCTTTCGAGGCCGCCGCGCCGATATCATCGATACTCGCCGCCGCCACCTTGGCGATGGTCGCCACATCGTCGAGCAGCGCGAAAAGTCCTGAAGGCATATAAGCTTGATCCCCGTGGCAGTTTCCCCCGCTCTATCGAGCCGGAGCGCCATGCGAAAGGGGATGTTGCGCCGCGTCAGAGATGCTGGCGCGCAAAGGCGGCCGCCGCGCCGAACAATCCGGGCTGTGGGTGGGTGATCAGCTTCACCGGCAAGGCGGCCATAAAACCCTCGAACCGGCCCTTTTCGACGAACCGTTCGGGGAAGCCCGATTTGATCAGGCTGTCCTTGATCCGGAGGCCGAGGCCACCCGCGATCACCACGCCGCTCGCGCCCTGCGCGAGCGCGAGGTCGCCCGAAACGCTGCCGAGCGACAGGCAGAAGCGGTCGATCGCGGCAGCGGCGAGGCTGTCGGTGCCGCTGGTGCCGTTGGTCCAGATCGTGCGGTCGTCGAGCGGGGTCACCGCGCGCCCCTCCATCGCTGCGAGCGTCTCGTAAATGTCGACGATGCCGGGTCCCGAGACGATGCGTTCGATCGATACGCGGCGATGGCGTTTGCGCAGCCGCGCGAGGATCGCGTCCTCGATGCTGTCGAGCGGCGCGAAGTCGATATGGCCGCCCTCGGTCGCCTGGACACGATAATCGGTGCCATCACGCCAGATGTGCGCGACGCCGAGACCCGTGCCGGGTCCGATGACGCTGATCGTGCCGGTTTCGGGAAGCGGCGTTTCGGGGCCGCAGAGCGTCTCGAAATAGCCGCTATCGGCCTGCGCCACGGCATGGCCGACCGCCTCGAAATCATTGACCAGCACATAGCGGTCGACGTTGAGCTTTTCGCCAATCAGCGCGGGGCGGATAATCCACGGGTTGTTGGTGAAGCGGATCACCTCACCGCGCGTCGGCCCGGCGATCGCGATCGCGACGCCGCGCGGCAGGACTCCGCCCTGCTGGCGGCCGAAATCCTCCCACGCAGTCTGGAAGCTGGCATGGTCCTTGGTGTGCAAGGTCGTCGCTTCACCGAGCGACAGGACACGGCCATCCGCAATCTCGGCGATCGCGAAGCGCGCGTGGGTGCCGCCGATATCGACCGTGACGATGGACTCGCTCATATCTCTCCCTGACGGCATCCCGCGATAATCTGGCCGCAAGACTGTCGCATGACCCGGCGGCTGGCAACAGGGCATAGCTATGCGCAGGACTTGTCCCGGCGACGGATATCCGATACTTGCGAATAGATCGCAATAAGGAGCATCGTCATGAGCAGCGCCGCACCATCCCGTACGCATGAATGGACCGGCGCAAGCGGCGACAACTGGGTCCTCCACCAACAGCGACTCGACCTGATGCTCGCGGCGTTCGGCGATGCCGCAATCGCCGCCGCCGATGTCGCATCCGGCGACCATATCCTCGACATCGGATGCGGCGCGGGCGCGACGAGCTTCGCCCTGGCGGCGCGGACGGGATCCGAAGGCCATGTACTCGGCGTCGATATTTCTCCGCAGCTGATCGCCCGCGCCAGCGCCGATGCCCCCGCCGATGCGCCGGTCGCATTCCGGCTCGCCGATGCCGCCACCGCGGCGTGGGAACCGGCGGCGGCCGACCTGCTGTTTTCGCGCTTCGGGGTGATGTTCTTCGACGATCCGGTCGCGGCCTTCGACCACATGCGGGGCGCCCTGAAACCCGGTGGGCGGTTGGCTTTCGCCTGCTGGCGCACACCGGCGGAGAACGACTGGGTGCGCCTGCCGATGACGGCGATCCGCGATCTGGTTACGCCGCCTGTGACCGATCCACTGGCCCCCGGCCCATTCGCCTTCGCCGACCGCGCGCGAATCGAGGACATCCTCGCGGCCGCGGGGTTTGCGGACATCGCAATCGCCCCGTTCGATACGGTCATTCCCTATGGCCATGGCGCGACGCGCGCGGCGGCGATCGACGATGCCGTGCTGCTGGCGTCGGCGGTCGGACCGCTGTCGCGCGCACTCGCCGATCAACCCGATGATATCCGGGCAAAAGCCGGTGATGCGGTGCGCGCAACCTTCGCCCGGCAACCCGGCGAATCATCGGTACTTATCAACGGCGCCGCGTGGATCGTGACCGCGAAAAATAGTTAAAAAGCGCGACGAACGGAGAGACGACAACGCTGTCCGTCGGCGGCGAATCGCGCTATGATAGGGAACGATCACGGGAGCGACCACGGACGTCTGCCTGGGGGGTATACAGGCCCCGTGATCAGCAACCGCGAGACGTTTCGGACGTACTGCCCGGGGTATTCATCCACTTGCATCGGGCCTCGCGGCCAAGCTGCCGAAGCGGCACCAAGCCGCTTTCATATCTGCGATGAAAGAAATGGCGCACCCGGAACGATTCGAACGTCCGACCCTCAGATTCGTAGTTTTATGGTCTAGGTTTGACCGAGCTTCCCCCACCCACCCCTCCGCTTCCATCGGCCTAGGTAATTCGTGCCCGTTCCTTTCCTGTTCTTTCCTTGCGTTTGCTGGTGCTGGCGCTAGAATGATTGCCAGATGATTGCCAACATGGGCGGGCAGCGAAGTGGCTACAGGAAAGATCACAAAGCGCGCGGTTGACGCGATGCGGGCAGGCTCCCGCAATGATTTCCTGTGGGACACAGAGGTCAAGGGCTTCGGGGTCAAGATCACCCCGGCAGGCAAGCGCGTCTATATCCTGCAATACCGGCTCGGCGGCGCTGGCACGAAAACCAAGCGGTACACCATTGGCGCGCATGGGACTTGGACGCCTGACGCTGCTGAGAAAGAAGCAAAGCGGCTGCTCGCGCTGGTCGATCAGGGGAAAGACCCCGCCGACGATAAGCGCCAGCGCGTGCGCGAGGCAACGGACCTAACCTTTGATGCCGTTGCCGATCGATTTGAGACACTGGAACTGCCTAAGCGTTGGGCGAAGTCGGGCGGGTTCGCAAAGGACGCGCTGCGCCTGCACCTTCGTCCCAAGCTGGGCAAGCGCTCACTCCCGTCGATCACCGGCCAAGAGATTGTCGCGCTGCTCGACGACCTCAAGGGCGGGCAGGCCATGCGCCGCAACGTCTATGCCGTTGCCCATCGCGTGTTTCGGTGGGCACAAGGCCGGGGTGAGATTGACCGCAACCCGCTAGAGGGTGTCGAGGCGCCTAAGCCGGTCGCCAGTCGTGACCGCGTGCTTTCCGATAATGAGCTGCGCCTAGTCTGGATAGCGAGCGAGGAACTGCCCCGCGCCTTCTGCGCGCTGGTGCGCCTCCTGCTGCTGACCGGACAGCGCCGGGACGAGGTTGCCGCGCTCGAATGGCAGGAACTTGACCGCGACCGCGCCGAATGGCTGCTGCCTAGTGCCAGGGCGAAAAATAACCGGGAGCATCTTGTTCCCCTGTCACCGCAAGTTGTCGCTGAATTGGACGCGCTCGCTGGCGGCGAGACGTGGCCGCGCAAAGGCTACGTCCTGACTACTGACGGCGGCAAGTCGCGCGTCTCGGGCTATTCCAAGGCCAAGCGCAAGCTAGACGAACAAGTCACCGATCTTGTTGAAGATGACGAGGCGGCGGTCACCGCTTGGCGCTTCCATGATCTGCGGCGCTCGGTTGCAACGGGCCTGCAACGTCTCCGCATCCCGTCCGACTGGATCGAAGCAATCCAAAACCGCCGCAAGGCCGGGGTTGCTGGCACCTATCAGCGGTACGCCTTCGCCGACGAAAAGCGGGAAGCGTTACTAACGTGGGGCGGGCACGTCGCCACGCTTCTGCAAGAGGACAACAAGGTCGTTCCGCTCGCCTCGGTGAGCGCGGACAGGCGACGCGGCTAGGGTAGCTCCCGAACGGCTGTCATCCGCACAGCCTGCCGCGTCGTCATTTTATAGCGGATCGCCAGCGGAGGCGATGATGAGTGACGAGATTGAATGGATCAAGGCGCCGAAAGCGCACGCACTGTTGATAGGGGCAGGCGTTCACCCTGCCGAATTCAAAATTAGGCAGGCGCTGAGGCTCGGCAAAGTCAAAGCTCGGGCGATTGAAGCGGTCATAGAAAGGCGCACTGCCGGTCATTGGACGCCCAAAGAGGTCAAAGACGACTGGATCGTTCCCAAGGAAGTCTGGAAGGGCAGCGGGGATGACGGCGCTTTCGACCTGAATAACGATTATTTTTCGAACAGGTCGTATGAAACTGGATACCGCAGTGTGCGGCTCACCGGGCTTTCATTCGACAAGGCCGAGATAATCGAATATTTCGATATAGAGGAAGCCCCTGTCCCGCGCAGCCCCCCGGTGGTGTTTGACGACGCAACCAAGGACAAGGGCGGCGCGACGCTGGACTCGGAGAAGTGGGCAAACTTTGCCGCAATCGCGGTTGTTCTCCAGCACCATGCGGGCCTTGTCCACAAAGGCATGAAGAAGGCGCAGGTTTACAGCCAAATCGCTGATTATGCCTCGTCCCTCGATCTTGCGATACCCTCCGATACCGGCGTCAGCAAGGCGTTCGATAAGATGAAACAGCTTTCGGGACTGAAGCACGGCGCAGACGGCCAGCCGATGTTCGACGATCACGGACAGCCAATAAAGGCCTAGCCCCAAGGAACCTAGTTCCTTCGGGTTTCTGGGGGTAGCCCCGCGCAAATCTGCCGAATTTCCCCGACTTTGCTCCTGCCACCCAAGGCCATCCCGGCCAGTAGCAGGAGCGGACAATGACTACCGTATCTGAGATTTTCGACACTGACGGCGCGGCTACCTACATGGGCCTCGCGAAGAACACCCTTGAAAAGATGCGAACGTTTGGCACCGGCCCGCGATATGCGAAGCTAGGTCGCGCCGTGCGTTATCGCCGCTCCGATCTTGAGGCCTATGTGAGCGAGCGGCTGGTCTGCTCGACGAGTGAAGAGGCTTAACCCTGTGGCGGGGCACAATGGCGGCGATTCCCACCGCCTCCACAACGGGAAAGACCACGCTGCCGACAGGACGGTAGCGGTTCCGAAGATGCCGAAGCTGGAAAGCGGCTGGCTCGATCTCGACAGCGCGGAAGCGCGCCGCCTTCAAGTGTGGGGCGAGAGGATCATCGACGACATCAAGGCTTTTCGGCACCGCGAGCGCCGTCGTCGTGAAGGATGCCGGGAGGTGTCGGCATGATCGACGCTATCGAGCGCAAGAAGCGGGCGATCAAGGCTCGGGCCGCGTCGTCCACCTTCCCCGGTGAAGTCGCTGCCTGTGCCGCCGCGCTGGAGCGACTGGAGGCGGGTGTAGAGGGCACGCGCAACGTCGTGAGGGCCAAGGCTGCTGCGTCGGGGCTGTTGCCGCACCAGCGCACCGCGTGGCTCTGTCTCGTAACGGGGGCTGGTAAGCTCAGCCGCAAGGAGTCGTCCTTTCTCCACAACATGCGCGAACGGCGGTTCATCACCGGACCGCAAGAGCAATGGCTGGCCCTCCTAGATGCCCGCATTTCGTGGGAGGCTTCGCGATGAACCTGCAAGCCGACCTCGACCGCTCCCTCGCCAATGTTCGTCAATCCCATATCGACCATATCCGTTCGCTCGGGGTCACCCCTGCTGCGGTGGCCTCCCTCGGCCATCGGCAATTGCCCTTTGGGGTGGAGCGCATCGACGTGGACGACGCGGGGCGGTGGTGGCCTGATCCCGAAGGCAGGCCCGCACTGGTGGTTCCCGTCATTGAACATGGCGAGGCCATAGACATTGTGGCCTTCCGCTCTGCTCAGCCTGCGCGCTGGTGGTGGCGGATCGGCTGCGGCTCCATCCTCGGCGCCGACCTGATGGAGCGCAGCGTCTGGCCCGGTGACAAGCTGCTTGTGGTCGGAACGCCGCTGGCGTGGATCGCTGCGGGCGGTGACGCCTGCTGCATCTTGGATTGGGGCCTGCCTGACTACGAGGTGGCCCCGCTCCGCGACCAGCACGAACTGGTCTGCGACTCCCCTCTCCTCGCTGCCCGCCTTCGCAAGCGCCTCGCTGAGCCGCGCAAGGTTCCCCCTATCTCCTGCACCAAGGAATTCACCCATGCCGCCGCGTAACCTCGCCGACGAAATCGGCACCGACGACCCCAAGGTTGTCCCCCTGAATACTTGGCCCGAACCAAAGGCCCTCCCCGGCGGTCTGCTGCCGGTCCATGCCTTCGATAGCGCCCTGCTGCCCGCCGCCTTCCGCTCATGGGTGGATGACGTTGCCGAGCGGATGCAGACACCGCCCGACTTTATCGGCGTCTCGGCCATGGTCGCGGCGGGGTCCGTGATCGGGCGCAAGGTCGGTATTCGCCCCATGCGCAATGACGATTGGCAGGAAGTGCCTAACCTGTGGTCCTGCATCATCGGTCGTCCTGGCGTGATGAAGTCGCCCGCCGTCAAGAACGCGCTCAAGCCCCTGTCCCGCCTAGAAGCGCTGGCGGGCGATGCCTTCCAGACGGACAAGAAGCTTTGGGACGCTGAGGCCGACGAACGGGAGTTGCGGGGCGGGGCGCGCAAGGATCAGATGAGGAAGCTCCTCAAGGAAAACCCCGCCGCCGATGTGTCGCACCTCCGCGCGCCGCCAGAGGAAGAACCGAGCCTGCGCCGATACAAGGCGGTGGATAGCTCCTATCAGGCGCTTGGCGAGCTGCTGCGCCACAATCCTAACGGCCTGCTGGTCCACCGCGACGAACTTATGTCGCTGCTCCGATCGCTCGACCGCGAGGACAACGCGGAGGCGCGGGGTTTCTATCTCACCGGATGGAATGGGGCTGACAGCTATGTATTCGACCGCATCGGGCGCGGCGCGAACCTCGCTATCCCCTCGGTGACAATATCGGTCCTCGGCTCGACGCAGCCGGGGATGATCCAAGGCTATGTTCGCAAGATCATGTCGGGGACTGGATCCGATGACGGCCTGCTCCAACGCTTCGGCATGATGGTCTGGCCCGATATGTCGTCCTCTTGGGTCGAGCATGATCGGGAAGCAAACAGCACCTACCGCCAGCACGCCTATGACGCCTTCGATCATCTCGACGACCTCACGCCTGACAGGATCGGCGCGGCCTCCGACCAGTTCGACAAGGGCGGGGCCTATCTCCGGTTCGATGAACAAGGGTTCGGGCTATTCCGGGAATGGCGCCAGACGCACGAAACGCGGCTGCGCTCGGGCGAGCTTCACCCCGCGCTGGAATCCCATCTTGCCAAGTACCGCAAGCTGGTACCGTCGCTTGCTCTCATCCATCACCTCGCCGGGTTCGGCACCGGCCCTGTCAGCGAAGATTCGGTCATCGCGGCTCTGGCATGGGCCGAATATCTGGAGAGCCACGCGCACCGGGTCTATCAGGCAGGCGCCGCCTGTGACGTCGATGGGGCCAACGCCATCTTGCGAGGATTGCGGGGCGGGCGTCTCGACCGCGAATTTACCGCGCGTGAGGTAACGCTCAAGAATTGGACCCCGCTGGGCGAGGACGTCGAAAAGGTCAAATCGGCCCTGTCCCTGCTGGAAGATCACGGCTGGCTGCGCTCGGTAGATGTCCAGCCGGGGATGCGAGGTGGTCGCCCGACGACGCGCTACATCGCCAATCCGAAGGGCCTGTGACCATGGGCTATCTCGACCGGCTCAAGGCGCGGGTTGCCGAAAACGCGCCACCTGACCAACCTGCAGAACCTACAAAACCCGGTTTCGTAGGTTTTGCTGGTTCCTCCGATGGGTCCTTTTCGCTCCCTGATGATGTGTGCGCCGGTATCGAGCGGCTAAAGCGGATGCGCGTCCCTCGCCTGCTCCCTGCCCGCCTCTGGCCCGGTTTCGTCGCCGATTCGGTCTGGATCGCGGAACACGGCATCGCCGCCGACGCGATGCAACAGGGCTGGTCTGCGGTCGATCTGTTCGGGGTGTCTCGGGATGAGAGTTGGCAATGCCTCGCCGCGTGGATCGGCGGGCGCCGCGATGACCATGGGCGCGCCTGTTACCTGCTGACCGAGATACGGGGCGAGCGGACGCTACCCTATGCGGTGCAGGCTGCTGGCACCTCCCGGCGCTGGCACTACCCCGAACCCGCCCCGAGCGATGCGGTGCTGCCATGGACGATGTGATGCCCGACCTTCCGCCCGATCATGGCGAAGCGCTGCTCGATCCTGACTTTGACGATGGCGACGGCTGGTTGCCCGACTGGCTGCACCAGCACCCCCGCGATACCTCCCTTGATGATTGGATATGATGATGACCGAGCAACCGAAACCAAAGCGCGGCGGCAAGGCGAAAGCAGACAAGCCGAACAGCGGCGCGGCGACAGGCTTTGTGATCGATAGCGGAGACCCTGCCGAGGTCGCGGAGGCTCTGAGTAAGCGCATTCCGGAATGGTCCGAATTGAAACAAACGCAGCGCGACGAACTGGTGCAGCACTCAATTCGCAGTCGCGAGCGCCCTACCCGCGCCAAGGTGGCGTCTGTGAAAAACGGCGATGCAGTCCAGATCAGCCCGCCCGAACAGCACCAAGCAAGTCACGCGATCCGCATCTACGAAACCTTTGCCACGTCCTCCGACGATATCGTAATGACGCGGATAACCGAGATTCAGGCGCATTTCGCGAAGGCGGGCGATGACGTGGGGCAAAAGATGAGCGCTGCCCTCGCCTTTGTTGCCGGCTGCAATCCCGAGAATGAGCAGCAATCGGCAATGGCCACGCAATTGGCGCTGATCCACGACGCGGCCATGACTGCCCTAGGCGCCGCCAAGAGGGCTGAATTCATGGACGCCTACGAGAAGTACTCCAATCAGGCGAACAAGCTATCGCGGACCTTCGCCGTGCTGACGGACTCATACGCGAAGCTCCAGCGCGGCGGTGTCCAAACCGTCAAGCACGTCAACGTCTATGAAGGCGGCCAAGCCATCGTCGCGGATAACGTCCATACAGGGGGTATGAATGCAAAAAGATCGGATCAAGCCCATGCAACCGGAAATACTGGCGCAGGCGCCGCGATGCTTAGCTACAACGCGCAGGGGCACGGCGTGCCAATCGCCTGCGGTACGGGGGCGGAAGCGGTGCAGGATGCACGGTTGCGGCAAGGGTAGCGGGGCGCCTTCGGGCAATAGCAACGCGCTCAAGTCCGGCCTGCACACCCGCGAGCATCGGGAACGGATGGAACGCTATCGAAGTCTGGTCGAGGAAGCGCGGGCAATGGAGCGCTGGACTTGAGCGACGCGCCTTAACTCCATCGGCGCGGAAAATGACCGCTTTACCCGGCGACTCGCGGCCTGTAACCTCTGGTCCGAAGGCGCGAGAAATGGCAGAAAACGAGGAAAAAGGCAGTTTCACGATTTACCTTGATGGCCACGCCGGGCATCGGGGCAATGTCCTTGCGCACGCATTCCTCGCAAAGGCACGTGGCCTCATTTTAGTTTTGAATAAGCTAGAGCGAGCCTACATCGATTCCGGCGTTAGGCAGACGGATTTTGAGATTGTCGGTGCCGACAAATTCAATCCCACAACACTGTCTTTAAAGCCGGTTCCGAGAACGAAGGCCTATGACCCTTTCCCGACGCTCGATTGGAGTTTGCAGCAAATTGGGGCGGTCGGGAACGGCATCGAACCAGATCAAAAAGTCAGTAGCGAGATCGCCTACGACCTTGCGAGACTGGCGCTGAAAGAGAACGAAACGGCGTATCACTCTTTCTGGATCAATGGCCACGCGGCGCCGGTTCGATTCGACGAAGACTACCTGGAGAACGCCAGAAAGATCGCGCGGAAACGCGCCAGAGAAGAAGCCCCAAGCCGTTGGCGGGTAGGGGTGGCTCAAGGTTCCGTGGTTGGCGAGTTGAAGAAGGTAGACGATCTAGAAGGCGAAAACGAATTTGTTATCGTGCCGCCAGTGGGCGCCCGCCGCATCGTATGCACGTTTTCTGCTGAATTGCGGGAAAAGATGGGGAAGCACTTGTTCAAGGTGGTTCGGGTAACAGGCCAATTGCATTATGGCGAAGAAAGCCCTTTCCCGTATAGAGTCGATGCGGCCAATATAGATGAGATGCCGAAGCGGCGGAAGGCAATGAGGGAGTTGCGGGGAGTGTTTGCCGGACAAGATCGCGCCGCCACCGAATGGGGTCCAATGTTGGATGGCATCTAAGGCGACCTATTATTGGGATTCCTGCCTCTTTTACGAGTGGTTGGGAGGAGAAGACGTCACCCCCCAAAAGCGGGTCGGGTTGCAGGACATTCTCGACGCCAACGAAAGAGAGGAGAACCTAATCGTCACCTCTGTGATTGCTCACCTCGAAGTGTTGCCTCGAAAGCTGTCTGAAAAGAGCGCGTCCGACGAGGAGGATTATCTGTCGCTCTTTGATGGCGTTCGTTTTCACGAGATTGAATTAAACGCGAACACGATCTTGCGGGCGAGAGAGATACGAGACTATTATTATTCGCCGCTGTCCCAAGATGGCAGCTACAAGATGATGGACCTAGGCGACTGCCTCCATCTTGCCACCGCAACGATAAACGGCGTGGACGAGTTTCATACGCGCGACAATGATAAGAAGGGGAGCAAGGTCCCCCTGCTGAAGCTTTATGAGATCAGCGGAAACACGAAACTATGCGGTAAATATGATCTCAAAATTGTCTCGCCAGAATCGCCACAAGGTAGGCTCGAAGGAATATGACGGACGACAAGCAACCCCAACTCGAAAAGTTCAAACAGGCCGTCCGCGAGCTAGAGGCGGACGAGGACGCGGCCCGTTGGGATGAGCGGCTAAAGAAGGTCGTGAAGGCGAAGCCGAAACCCGAGAGGCCCGAATGAATTGGAAGCTGGGCATCGCCCGCATATGGCTGTTCGCGTTATTGCTCTATGAGGCCTTCTGCTTAGTCTATGCTGGTGTCTGGGCGTATACATATATGGACGACAAAGCCCGAGGTTTTGTTGACAGCACGGCCTTCGACAACGTGCTGGTTGGCATCTTATTTGCCGCCATCGGGGTTGCTGCCTATTTCGTCGGGCGATGGATCGCGCGAGGCTTCCTCAGCGACTGAGTTTGGAAAGTATACAATCGCCAATCTCCAGCCCTAAAAATCCACGACCGGCACCGTCTTTCGGTTCGACCCAAAGACTAGGAGGAATTGGCGCTCGCCATCGGTTTTTTGAATGTTCAAGAATCCGTCCGCGAACCGCCATGTAGCTGCTCGGGTGAACTGCTGTCCACCGGGTGTCGTAGGGACTAAATCGGTTGAGTCTGGCTTACCGTATTTGACTTTCAGGGCCTCGACTGCCTGACTGTAGAGGTTCGCGTCTCCGCCGATGAACAGGCCATAAAGGAGGCCATCGTGCATCACGACATTGCTATACAGGATCGGAACGTCGGCAAATGACGGGCGGGTGAGATTGCAGGATAGCTTGGCTGGCGGGCCTACGCACCGCGTCAGCTCGGGCCTGTCTGCTGCGATAAGCTCGCTAGCTCGCAGTCCGCCAAACTCGAATGACGGCAGCGGCGGCGCTACTGCTAGAGCAAGGGCTAGTGTCAGCGACATATGTTGCGCCACTCGTATAGACCGGTTGTCGGGTTGAGAACCTGCATCATGCGGCAAGTTTTGGTGCCGATGGGGGGGGTGGAAGGCGGGGAGATGGGCGTCACCGCTGGCGGGGCGATTGGGCAAATGCGCGGTGCGCAAATCGGGCGTATGTCTATGGAGCTAGTGCAGAGAGCCGTCGCCTTGCCGTTGACGCAACTGCACTGGCACGCGGCCTCTGCGCTGCCTGTACCGCAAAAGAACGCCGCGAACGCGATTGCCGCTGCTGAATATCGAACCTGAAACCGAGCCATCCCCAAGCACCCCTTGTTGTGGTGCGAGGAGGATGACAGAAAAGGGCGGCAAGGTCATCCCCTGCCGCCCTAATGCTTCTGCGCTCGCGCCTTACTCGGGTGGGTCGATCTTGTCGGCCTCGGCGTCCAATTCCTGCGCCTGTTGCCACAGCACGGCGGCGTGGTGGCGGTCTGGCTCGGTAAGGGAGTCTCCGCGCCTCTGGTTCGCCGCGTCTCTCATCCCTGCCGCAGCCCGCTTGTTCAACCCAGCCGCATCGTCGATGATCTTCTGCAAATGTTCGTTCATCGAAGCATCCCCCGCAACCCGTCGTTCTCGGTAAGCAGCCGGTCGGTTGACGGCTCGATGCGGTTGCTGTCGGCCCATGGGCTTTCGTCGGTAGATTTGCCGTACCGCCATCCGTGCAGGTCGGGCGGCAAGTCGGTGGGACGGGCGGTGGCGACGTGCGCGCCCTGCTGGAAGCCCCGCCGGTATGACCGCTCTGATATCCGAGCCATGAGCTTGGCGACGGCCTCTTTCTGCTTTGCGTCCATTCCGGCGAATAGAGCCGGGTCGATGCCGTGGGTCACGTCTGCTGCTGTTCGATGCATGGTAGTGCGTTCCTTCGTTCTGCGGGCACTGTAGGCCAAGGGTTGGGATGCCGAAAGGGCGGGAGCCGAAACCCCCGCCCGAAACCACCGCAATATGCTGCGGTTTAGCTGACACGGAAGCGGTAAGGCTCGATCCCCCTCGGCGCGGGCAGAATGATTACCGTTTGGTCCTCGCCGTCATGCGTCACCATGGGCAAGTCGGTGCAGTCGCGCTCGTCAGGGTCAGCGATCGGACAGCCCGGCCCGAGAAGCCAGTTGCTGACCACGCCGAAATCGTCCTCGCCGTTGCCCCCGTCCAGCTCGTCGCCATTCGGCTCAAGGTCCGTGTCGGCGTCCATGTCGTCCAGTCCGTCGATTAGGCGTTGTACCAGCCGCTCAAGCGCGGGACGGGGCAACGACGGAATGAGCGCTAGGGCGATGTGGGCGGGGAGCCTTTCAGCCCCCCGATGCCCTGCTGCCGCGCTCACTGGAACACCGCGAAAGCAAGGTCCACCATTTGGACGGTGAACCACGACACGCCAAGGGCCACGACGGTGCCCGCGAGCGTCATGGGGGCGGCGTCGCCCTTATGCCGCGCCCTCACGCCTCACCCCCTTTCGGGGCCGTCTTGCGATCGATCGCGCGGCGCAGCCAGTACCGCTGCTCAGGCGTGGCGCACGCGAGGTGGGCAAGTGCCGCCGCGTCGCTGCCGCGCCCGACTGCGGTTGCCAGCGCCTTTAGCTGGGTGTCCGCGTCGAGCGCGTGGAGGATTGCGTAGACGACGGCGCGCTCACCTTCCAACCTGTTGGAGAGCATGTAGTCGGCCATCTTTTCGACCTCGGCCATCTTGGCGCGCTCGAAGGGCAACGCATAATCGAACCACTCCCCATAGTGGTCCTTGAGCGCCCTTCCTGCGGCCCGCTGCTCTTTCCAGCGGTGATTGTTGACCTTGCGCGGCGCTGCGGTCGGCAGCTTCACGACAGCGGCGCTCATGCGGGTTTCCTTTCGGCCCACAGGTGCGCGGCGGGGGCGGCGTCGATAAATTCATCAAGGCCGGTCCGCATTTGCTCGATGCGGCGCTTGATCTCGAACGCCATCGTATCAATGGAGTTGATTTCACGAAAAACGCTGTCCGGGTGACCGCCCGCATTCACGGTGGCCCTCAGGTCGTTGATGAAGTGCTCCAGACATTCGGCGAAAACGCGAACCGTGCTGAGGTCGCCCGTGATGCACTCAAGGTTGAGCGGGGCGGGATTGTCGGTGTTCGCGGTAAACGCGGTGGCGCCGTTGGGCGCGGTGGTGCTATCAGTGGTCATAGTCGTTTCCCTGTCGAATAGGGTTGCGATTAGCGCCGGGGCTGGGATTGCCGTCCCGCCCTCGGCGCGCCTTGGCTTCTGGCCTTGGTGATATATGATTTATCAGCTAGTAACCATTGCGTCAACCGCCCATCTGATATAAGAATTATCACCATGAACGCTAAACAATCCCGCATGGCGCGCTCTGGCCTTGGCTGGCGCGCGTCCGATCTTGCCGCCGCTGCCGGTGTCGGCACCGCGACCGTTGCCCGGTTCGAGCTGGGCGAGACTGTGGCGCCGGAATCCATCGACAAGATGCGCTCCGCACTGGCCGACGCTGGCGCCGACTTCTCGCACAAGTCGGGTCGCGTCGGGGTGACGGTGCCGGAATAGATTTCGCAGCATTTTGCGTCGAAATTACCGAAGCCCGAGCGGCGAGCAGTTCCGCGTAGCGCCGGATATGCTCGTCCCGCTGCTCCTTGGTCAGGTCAAGCCGGTCACATCATCGGAGAAGGCGCTGTTCACCGCTCGCCGGAAAGAGGCTTACGAGGCGCTGCATCCTGAGACGAAGCGGGAAGCCACTCTCAAGCAGAATGCGCCGTCTCGCCAACTTGGCGAAACGGCAGACCGCTTCACCGCCGACACTGCCAACAAAACCGGCGAGAGTGAACGCACTGTCCAGCGCAATGCCGAGCGGGGAGAAGTCCGTTCCGACCGGCAACGCAGAGTTTCCGGTGCAGAAACTGTGGGCGCAGCTGTTCCGATGCGGAACACCTGCCAACCGCGTCTGACATTGGCCTCAGTCGCAAAGCTGTGCGCCAGGCGCCAACTTGACGCGCCCCCGATCCTCGGCGACAAGTCCGCTCGGAGGGCCTGACTATGCGTCGCGCTGCAATGTTCCTCGGTATCGTCTGGATGGTGGCATGTGCCGCGCTCTGGCTGTGGGTCGGGCTGATATGGGATTTCGATCCTCTCGCGTCTTGGCCTCGCCTTTCGACCTGGTCGGTGATCGCCCTGCTCGCTGATAGCAAGCTCGGGCTGACAATGGGGCCGATCCTGCTCGGCGGCGTCGGATATGCATTGTACCGCTGGGGCGCCTCTGCTCCCCCAACTTCGAGATAGGACCGATACTGCCCGCCGGGAGTCGCTGAGCGCGTTTCCAGACCATCGCGCTACCCACCTACCACAAACGGCCCTCGGCTCTGTGCGGCCTTTCTGCGCGCCCATATCGCTCTAATCGCTTCACTAGATCAGTTACGCCATACTGATTGACTTTTTCGATAAGTTGTGCTAGCTACAATGGACGGGCTGCGACTGGCACCGATCCCCTGAGGATCGAGCAAAGACCCCGCCAGTGTCTCAACATTCCTGCCGGTCGCAGCCCTCCCCTCAATCGGGAGGCCAACCATGCCCACCACCTGTGCCGAACCCCTCGTCAGCCCTGCCGACGCGCGAAACCGCGCCGACCTCCTTCTTGCCGCTCGGGGGGATGCGGACGCTCAGCTTCGCCTTGCAATTGAGGCCCGCCGCTTAGTCGTAAGCGGAGAGGCCGACGACATCATCGGATCAATCGACGGGGTGAACTACGCTCGCATGGCCGCAACGCAGGGTAAGCCCGACGCGCTGATGGTCCTCGCGGAACACTGCGCGCACCTTGCGACTGTCTACGGTGAGTGCGGCGAAACGGTCTGCTCGGAAGACTGGCACGGACAAGCCTTCGCGACGCTCGAACTGGCGGCGGAAAACATGCCAGCCAGTTGCGACGCCGAACGCGCCGACCTGATGCAGGCGCTCAACGAACTGGCCGACCAAGCCAGCCCCGCAATCATGGAATTCGCGAAGCATTGGCGTGCGCTGTGGGCGCCCGCCTTCGCTCCCCAAGCCGTCGCCTGACAAGAGAGGATCGCCCAAAGATGACCGCCCGCCAGCCCCGGACGCCCCAAGAAGCTGCCATGCTCGATCCCACCGGCCTTATGGCCTTCCCGCCGAACCAGCCGCGCGGCCTGTTTGGTTCCGGTCGGCGTCGTCGCTCCGCAATGTTCGGGAACGGCGCCCAAGCTGCCGACCAAGGCGCGAGTGGCTACCGTGGCGTCCAGCCAACCATGCCTGCCCCGCCGATCACAGACGCGCCGCCGCCGCCTGCCGATTGGGCTAACCAGCTCGGGCCGGAAATGCTCGGCAACCTCCCACAGATCGACCCCTATGCCAGCCAAGGGTTTGGCGCCGGTAGCGGTGTGGGCGGTCAGAACGCCACCGTTGCCCCGCTGGATGCGCAGGGCCTTCCCCCGGCACCGCCGATGCGCGGTGGTCCCCTCGGTAACCGCGGAATGTTCGGAAACGCTGCTACCCCGCCCCCCGGCGCTCCGCCCCTTTCGCCCTCCACCGTGGGAGCCGGTATCGGCGGCGCGATCCAGCGCGGCGGTATGAGCCTTGGCGACACGGCAGCGGACGCCATGCCGAAGAAGAAGGGTTTTGACTGGCGGATGCTCGCGGGGATTGTCGGGGACGGCCTGCTTGGTGCCGCCGGTCAGCCGGGAGTGTACGGCCCCGCGATGTACAGGGAGCGGCAGGCCCGCGCCGACCAGCAACGCCAGCTTGCCGAAATCTCCCTGCGCTCGCGCCTCGATGCCGCCAAGCCGGATTACTTCACGGTCAACAATGACCGCGTGCGCTACGATCCGACCACCGGGGCAACGGAAACGCTCTACACGGCGCCCGAAGATTTTGACCGCTATGCCCGATCGCTGGGCGCCGAACCCGGTACGCCGGAATATGACCGGCTCGCGCAAGACTATGTGCTTCGGACTGGCGGGCCGACCGCGACGCAATTCAACATGGAGGAGGAAGACCACCGGCAGGGCAACCGCCTTGACCTTGAAGGAGTGCGACAGGGCAACCGGGCCGCGTTGGTTGACCAGCGTTTCGGCAACAGCCGCACCCTGCGCCAGACGCCGACCTATCGGCAGGCCAACCCGCTGCCCCGCAAGCCTGCTGCCGGTCGTGGTGGTGGCGGCGGTGTCCGTGAAGGCCAGACGGCAACCGGCCCCGGTGGCGCGAAGATGGTCTATCGCGGCGGCAAGTGGGAGCCGCTCAAGTGAGCGGCCTTCCTCCCGGCTTCACGCTCGACACGCCGCCGCAGCGCCCCCGCAAGCCTTCGCGCCTCGATACGTACCAGCCCGCCGACGACGTGGTGGACCTCGGCACCACCCCGGCGGGCAAGACGCTTCCCATGCTCCCCAATTCGCCGCTCTACCCCACCGGCCGAATTGTCGATGGCGACACGTTCGGCCTGACCAACGGGCGCAACGCCCGCCTGTTGGGGGTGGATGCTTTCGAGAAGGGCCAGATGGGCTATCGCCCCGGTCAGGCGCCCATCAACCTCGGCGATGCGTCGGCAGCCGCCCTGTCGGCCTATATCCGTCCATCGCAGCCGGTATGGTCCACCGGCAAGCAAACCTACGGGCGCCCTGTCGTGACGCTCGGCAGCGGCCCCACTGACCCCGCCTTGCCGATGCTGCGGCAGGGTACGGCTCTGGCCGCTCCTGAGTATCTTAAGACGGACCCCGCGCGCCGCGCGCTCTACATGGAGGGGGAACGCCTCGGACGCCTGAACCTGCAAGGCGCTCATGGCACCGAACACCTCTCGCCTGAGGCCGACCGGATGTTCCGGCGCGGTCATGTGAAGCTGCGCCCCGGCGAAAGCATTGAGTTTACCAACGACCTCCCCGAGCTTCGCCCCGAGTTTCAGCGCCTCACGGATGCCGAGACAGAGGACTATGGGAGGTTCTTCGCCAGCCAAGCGGGTAATCCGAATTTCAGCCAGGCGGATATTGATACCTACTGGCGCGGCAAGGGTCGCCCCGCTGGGGCCATGACCGCCAGCCCCGAATTTATCGCCGCAATCCGCAAAGGGGACCGCTACAGCGGCAACATCGACTATTCGTCATGGGATGCCGCGACCCTGCGCGACTTCAAAATGGACAACGGCTTTGCTGGTCTGCGCCCTGAGGTTCGGGAAAGCTACGGCGCCCTGCTGAAAGACCCCAAGGCCGATGAGGAAACGCTAGCGCAGTTCGCGAACACCAACGGCCTGACCTTCGACCCCCGCGACGTGAAGGAGTTTTTCGCAGCCCGCGCTCGGGGTGAGAATCCGAACATCCCTATCCCGATCATCAACCCGGGCGATGGAGCTTTCGGTGCTGCTGGTCGCGGTTTCGGCGATCCCATCGGGTTCATTGATGAATGGGGCGCGGTGGCCGATACGCTCGGCGGCACCGACTACCGGGAAAACATCTGGAACAGCGACCGCTCTTTCGGAGACATCTACGACAACAACACGCGTCAAAATCGCGCGATCATCGACTATGACGAGACGAACCACCCCTATGCCCGGTTCGGTGGGCAACTCGCCAGCGGCATCGCAATCCCTTTCGGTGGCGGTGTTCGGAGCGCCTCGGGCTTGGCGAAGGTCGGCGGCGCATGGGGCGGGGCCTACGGGTTCGGTTCTGGCGATGGCTCCTTGATGCAGCGCCTTGCAAACGTCCCTGTCCCGGCTCTGGCTGGTGCGACGGGTACGGTCGCTCTTGGCAAGACGCTACAGGCCGCCGCGCCGCTGGTGTCGCGCGGCTGGACGAAGATGACGGGTCGCGGTGCTGACATGGCACCCGGTTCCCTCTCGTCGGCTGTCGCCAATGATGCGCCCGAACTGCCGCCGGGGTTCACGCTCGACCCCGCCCCGGCTGGTGACGATATGGTCAGGCTTTATCGCGGGGAAGGATCGCGCACTGCACCGCGCAACAGCGAGAACAACACAGCCGGAAAGCTGTATTTTACGGACGACCCCGAAAAGGCAGCCGGGTTTGCATGGCGCAATTCTGGCGACGTCTTTTACACCGACGTGCCGCGTTCGCGCATTGAAGGCATGGACCCCAACCACGTTGAATTGCCGGAAGATGGCTTAGACCTAACCCGCATGACTGACATGGGGCCTGTCCGCCAGTCTGCGATGGCAGAGGGTCACACCCTGACCCCTGACGATTATCGGGCAGCGGTAGCCAACATGGATGCGCCGAATGCGCTGCCTTCGCTGTCGTCGCCCCGCGTCCCGGATGTAATCGACATCAACGCCAACCGGACAACTCGCCTGCTCGACGGCCCCACAGAAGCGATGATGAACGCTGCGTCTGCCCGCGTCCAACCGGGCGACCTCCTGCCGCGCCCCGCGAACGAGGTTGGTTCAGTCGGTGAGGCCGCAGCGATCGGCAAAGGGCTTTACCCTGAGGTGAAGGCTCCCCGCGAGCGCGACGCTCTGGAAACCCGCCATTTCCCCTCGCGCTCCAATCCTGAAAACATGATCCCCCGCAAAGGCCCGATTGATCTTGTGGGCTTCGTCCGGTCGCACGGCGGCGTTGCCGACTGGCGGGGCGAGCTGCGACACGCGGGTATCGACAACGAGCCGCGCAATCTCGACTTCACGCAGGCCGAAAAGCGCCTCGGCAACCTCGTTGATGACGAGGCCGGTTCTACGCTCGACGACATGGCCTTGCGGGCATGGGAGGCGGGGTACTTCCCCGACCATTACCAGCGTCCGACCGTTGACGAGTTTGTCCAAGCGCTTTCGGAGACGCAGAGCGGAACCCGCCGCCTGTTCCATCCTGACGACTTCGACGAGATCGACGCATTCGAGGGCGCACGGCAAACCCGCTGGGACGTCGAGAAGGCGCAACAGGACGGCGCCCCGCTGGTCAACGACATGGGCCAGCCAGCCAGCCTTGACGACATGATCGCGAACACCCCGCCAGCGTCGGCCTATGACGACTGGAATAACGCGGTGGTGTCCAAGGTCGGCAACATCAGGGTCGATAAGCTCGATACGCCGCAGGACATTGGGCAGGCGCTCAAGATCGCGGACAATGTGGCCGGCGGATTCGATGCTGCCAAGCGCGGCAAGATCAGCTTTACCGAGACGCAGGCCCTTGCCCAAGACCTCGGGATGACCGCCGACGACTTGCTCGCCCGCCGCAAGGGGCAGGCGTTCAGCGCAGAAGAAGCCTATGCCGCCCGCGCCATCCTCGGGAAGTCCACCAACGAACTGACCAACATGGCGAAGCGCCTACACGCCATGGGCGACGATCCCGGCTCAGAGGCAATGGCAGCCTTTCGCAAGGCGTTCGTCCGCCACGCCGCAATCCAAGAGCAAGTTTCCGGCATGACGGCGGAAGCGGGCCGCGCCCTCTCAGCCTTCCGCATGGTCGCCGACAGCCGCGACATTCCGGGGCGGGTGCTGGAAAGCCTCGTCAACGCAGGTGGCGGACCCACCCGCATCAAGGAGGCCGCAGAGGCGATCATTGATCTTGCACGCGACCCGGCGAACATGAACCGATTTATCGAGAAGGCGAACAAACCGGGCTTCAAAGATAAAGCGGTGGAGCTGTGGTACAACTTCCTCCTGAGCGGTCCGCAAACGCACGCGGTCAACATGCTCTCCAACACGCTGACCAGCCTTGCGCAGATTCCCGAACACGCGGTCGCTGCTGGTGTCGGGTCGGCGCGAAGGGCTCTCCGCCGTGATGCAGCCGACCGGGTATTGCTCGGGGAAGTCGGCGCACGCACCATTGGCCTGATACAGGGGACCAAGGAAGGAATGCGCATGTTCGCCACTGCCCTGCGCACTGGCGAGCCATCGGACTTTGTTACCAAGATGGAGCATCAGGGGCAGAAGGCGATTAGCGGCCTCAAGGGCGAGGTTGTCCGCATCCCCTCGCGCTTCCTGACCGCAGAGGATGAACTGTTCAAGGGTATCGCCCGCCGCATGGAATTGAACGGCCTCGCGGTTCGTAAGGCCAGCAAGGAGGGATTGAAGGGGCAGGAAGCAAAGGACCGCATTGCCGAACTGACGGTCAACCCCACCGATGACATGATGCTGTCGGCGTTGGACTATGGGCGGTATGCGACCTTTCAGGCGAAGCTCGGCCCCCTCGCGTCCAAGGTCTCGGCGGCAACCAACGAAATGCCGATCCTCAAGCTTATCTTGCCGTTCGTCCGTACCCCTACCAACCTGTTCAAGTTCTTCCTTGAGCGGTCCCCCGCCGCTCCCCTGATGCGCGAATTTCGGAAAGACTTCGCAGCCGGGGGCGCCAAGCGCGACCTTGCTATTGCAAAGATCATGGTGGGTTCCGGCATGGGGGCGGTCTTTGCCGAAATGGCTGGCAAGGGTCGAATCACCGGCTCGCCACCGCCCGACGACAACAAGCGCCGCCTGATGGAAGCGGACGGCTGGCAGCCCTATAGCGTCAAGATCGGTGACACCTACTACAGCTATAAGCGCCTTGATCCGTTCGCCCTGACCATCGGCGCCGCAGCAGATATGGTGACGCTGAGCGAGGGCATGACGGAAAAGCAGCTCGACCATCAGGCCGCAAATGTCTTTGGCGCGATTGTCGGAAACCTAAAGGACAAGACCTGGCTTTCGGGGATTTCATCGATGATATTGGCGGCAGATGATCCCGACCGCCATGCAAGCACCTTCTTTGAACGCCTTGCAGGCTCAGCCACCGTGCCGACCGGCGTTGCTCAGACGGCCCGCGCAGTAGACCCTGTGGCCCGTCAGACGCCGGATATTGCTAGCGCAATCCAAAACCGCATCCCCGGTCTGTCTGATAGCCTGCTGCCTGTAAGGGACGTGTGGGGCGCCCCGCTGGTCAACGAAGGCGGCGTCGGTCCTGACATCCTGTCCCCGATCTGGACGAGAAGCGCACGCAACGACCCAATCACCAAGGAAGTCTTGCGGGTCGATGCCACCATATCAGCCCCTCAGAAGAAGGGCCTAACCCCCGAGCAGTACGACCGCCTGCAAGCGGCTGTCGGCCCGACCGCCCGCAAGTGGCTGGGCGATTTGTTCGCCTCGCCCCAATACCGGGCCATGAGCCAAGAGGACAAGGCGGAGGCCGTGGGCAAGGTGATGACCGCAGCGCGGAAGGCGGGCAAGGCCAACGTCCTGACCGGTGAAGCGATGCCCCCGGCCTTCCCGGTGGGGCGCCGTGGCGCTGCCCCGGACTTGCCGCCGGGGTTCGAGGTCGATGCGCTTCCTCCCGGCTTCACCTTGGACCAGTGAGCGCTAATCAATGCGCTTCACAATCTCCTTAGTCGCGACAATCTGGAAAGTGTCCTCGTCGATGTAGTTGACCCTGCCACCATCGGCGGTGAACAGTTCGCCAAGCTCGTTGGCATGGCTCTTCGTGTCGGTGATCTGGTAGATTGTGCCGTCGTCGGCCCTCGCTTCGAATGTTCGCGGCATACTGCCTCCATTGCGCTTTTTGCTCTGTCGTGCTGTCATCCCTCGCGGGAGTATGGGGGGGGTATGATATGACCAAGTTGTTCGAATGGATACTGGCGCTGTTCGGTATGGTTTCGTTCCCGCTGGCTATCCTCAACCTAGTGGGCGGGGTCGTCGGCGGGATATGGCTGATGGTTCTAGGCGAGTGGGGCATCTTCCTGTTTGGGATGGCTGTGCTGTTTGCCGGGGCTATGGCCGCGAGCCTTTTGCTGATGCCGGGAATGTTGGTGGCTGGCGGCGCCGTCGCCTCGTTGGAGCGCGGCAATAAAGCGCTGGGCTGGCCCTTGCTGATCCTGTCCAGCGTGTGGACCTACGGCGTTGTCATCGCGTGGGGTGTCGCGTTCTTCATATGGTTCGACCGGCGCGCAACTCCTGAGAACGTCATCCCGGTCTGGCTGTGGGCCTATGGCATGGCGTCCGGCGTGTGGGCATACCTCGCGAGCAAAGAGGATCGGGATAGCCTTGCCCCCCTCCTGACCTTGGCCGCGCAACTCGGGTTCGTCATCCTGTCCGTCTGCGTGCTACTGCTGGGCTGGTCGCTGGCGGACGGCATAAAGGCCATGCTGGCCCCGTTCGCGCTGACAGCAACGGTGGCAACCGTGTTGACGGTGGCGATGGTCCAAAGCGCCCGCCGCCCCGGCTGGTGACCCCTGAGCGGGAACTGTGGGCCTGTGCGCTTCTGGTCGAGCGCGAACACGGCGACGGCGCTGTGGCCTTCATCGCTGAACGCGTCGCGACGCTGGCGACTGCCGGGGACATGGCCGGGGTCGAACGCTGGCGGGCAGTTGCTGACAAGCTGGATCAACTGCTCGACGGCGGCTCTCCGACCTAACTGCGCTATGCGCGCTAACTGCACGGCGCACCGGGCCGCAGTGGCCAAGGGGGTTTCGTAGGTTTTGTAGGTTACCGCCGGGGCTGTTTTCGGCATCATATGCCTATGACAATGACCGTTGAGCATCGGCAGTGCGACCCTATGCGAAATAGCCCCGCCAGATTGCTATATGATTGCCAGAAGCAAAAGGCTCCCCAAGCCGAAACTTGGAGAGCCTAGGAAAAGCTGGCGCACCCGGAACGATTCGAACGTCCGACCCTCAGATTCGTAGTCTGATGCTCTATCCAGCTGAGCTACGGGTGCGTGGAGACGCGCCTTTAAGGGGGAGCGTGCGGGGGCGCAACCCCCTATTTCAGCTTTGTGACCACGGAGCAGGACGACTGGTGCCGCGCCGCGTCGAGACCGGCGATTTCGCCCGGCTCCCTGAGCAGCAGGCGGATCAGGGCGATGCCCCGGTCATGGGCGGTGCGCACGATCTCCGCGCCCACAGGCACCGCCTGCCCTTCGCGCGCGACAATGATTCGATAGGGCTTGCCGCCGGCTTCCAGATCGTTGCGGACAAAGATGACGTCGGTCGCCGCGTCGAACAGGCTGAGCGAACTGTAGCGGCCCGCCACCGGAGTGACGTCGATCGCCACCGGTCCGCCCGACAGATCATAGGGACAGCTCGAATAGGCAAGGTCGGGACTGGGCCGCACGACCGGTTGGCGTTCGGGCGTCGCGAGATTGCCGTAGGACATGGTGTTCACCCCGCCCTGCCCCAGCCGGTCCATCGCGACATTCATCAGGCCATAGGGGATGTAGAGAATCGCGGCCCATGCCGTCGCCGCCGCGACGAGCAGGCCGAAAAGGAGGGGTCCGAGCCAGTTCCGCATCTCAGCAGCCCTCCTTCACGATGCGCGGAAGCATCGCCTTGACGGGATCGGCGCGAAAAGCGGGGCCGGGGTTGTACATGCGCAGGGTCAGCTGGAAGGGTTGCCCCTTGATACCGGGCAGCCAGGCGGCGTCCTGCGGCTTGTCGGGCGAAATGCTGACGCTCCATTCGCCCTTGGCATCTAGCGCGACATTGGCGCCGTTGACCGACCAGACCCGGCCCGGATTGTCGACCAGATAGCCTTCGGCATCATAGACGGTGACGCTCCACCAGCGCGCGTCGAGCGGCTTGCCCGACAGGCTGTAGCGGCAATTGCCGTCGAGCGCCGCGCCGCTCGCGTCGGTCTTGGCAAGCCAGTAGACGGTTTCCTTCGCGGGCAGCGCGAGCAGCCCCGAGCGCGCGACCATCGCGCGCGTCAGCGGGTCGGTCGCCTTGGTCCCGTAACCGAGCGAGGTCGACCACGGGCCGTTGCGGATCCCGCCGTCGCCGAGCCCGCCATTAGTGAGCGCCCAGGCGCCGCCAAGCCCCACCGCCAATCCGCCCACCAAAGTGATCGCATAGCGGTGCCAGCTCTTCATGCGCGCCCTTCCCGGCTATTTGCCCTTTTTCAACGCCGCCTGCGCGGCCGCCAGACGGGCAATGGGCACACGGTAAGGCGAGGCGCTGACATAGTCGAGGCCGGTCGCTTCGCAGAAATGGATGCTCGGTGCGTCGCCGCCATGCTCGCCGCAGATGCCGAGCTTGACGTTCGGGCGCGTCTTGCGGCCGCGGTCGGCCGCGATCTCGATCAGCTGGCCGACCCCCTCGACATCGAGGCTGACGAACGGGTCGGTCAGGAAGATGCCCTTGTCGACATATTGGGTCAGGAAGCGGCCCGCATCGTCGCGGCTGATGCCGATCGTCGTCTGGGTGAGGTCGTTGGTGCCGAAGCTGAAGAACTCCGCCGTCTCGGCGATCTCACCCGCCATCAGTGCGGCGCGCGGCAGCTCGATCATCGTGCCGACCAGATAGGCGATCTCGCGCCCCTTTTCGGCGAACACAGCCTTCGCCTGCGCGTCGACGACCGCCTTCATCAGGTCGAATTCGCGGCGCGTCGCGACCAGCGGGATCATCACCTCGGGGATCGGCGCCGCGCCGGTTTCGGCGGCGACGTCGCACGCCGCCTCGAAGATCGCGCGCGCCTGCATCTCGTAGATTTCGGGATAGGTGACGCCGAGGCGGCAGCCGCGATGGCCGAGCATCGGGTTGAATTCATGGAGTTCGTTCGCGCGCGCCTTGAGCGCCTCGATCCCAACGCCGGCGGCGGCGGCGACATCGGCGAAATCCTCCTCGCGCGTCGGCAGGAATTCGTGCAGCGGCGGGTCGAGCAGGCGGATCGTCACCGGCAGCCCGGCCATTACCTGGAATATCCCGGCGAAGTCGGCGCGCTGTTCGGGCAACAGTTTCGCGAGCGCGGTGCGGCGGCCCGCCTCATTCTCGGCCAGGATCATCTCGCGCACCGCGGTGATGCGGGCGGCGTCGAAGAACATATGTTCGGTGCGGCACAGCCCGATGCCCTCGGCGCCGAAATCGCGCGCGACCTGCGCATCCTGGGGCGTTTCGGCGTTGGCGCGCACCTTCATGCGGCGGACCTTGTCGGCCCACACCATCAGGGTGCCGAAATCGCCGACCAGTTCGGGCAGCAGCGTCGGAACCTCGCCCGCCATCACCTCGCCGGTCGAGCCGTCGAGGGTCAGGATATCACCCTCGCGCAGTTCGCGCCCGCCGACGCGCAGCACACGCGCGTTGCCGTCGATCGACAGCCCGCCCGCGCCAGAGACACAGGGGCGGCCCATACCGCGCGCGACGACCGCTGCATGGCTGGTCATCCCGCCGCGCGCGGTCAAAATGCCCTTGGCGGCGTGCATGCCGTGGATGTCCTCGGGGCTGGTTTCGACGCGGACGAGGATTACCGCCTCACCCATGCCCGCGGCTTTCTCCGCACTGTCGGCGTCGAACATGATCTTGCCCGATGCCGCGCCGGGGCTGGCGGGCAGCCCCTTGGTCAGCACGTCGCGCACGGCCTTGGGGTCGAGCGTCGGGTGCAAGAGCTGGTCGAGCGCGCCCGGATCGACGCGACCGACGGCTTCTTCCTCGGAAATCAGCCCCTCGGCCGCCATGTCGACCGCGATCTTGAGCGCCGCCTTGGCGGTGCGCTTGCCGCTGCGCGTCTGGAGCATCCAAAGCGTCCCGCGTTCGACGGTGAACTCGATGTCCTGCATGTCGCGGTAATGGGTTTCGAGCGTGTCGAAGACGCGGCCGAGCTCGCCGAAGGTCTCGGGCATCGCCTCTTCCATCGACAGCGGCTTGGCGCCCGCCCGCTCGCGCGCGGCGAGCGTCAGATATTGCGGCGTGCGGATGCCCGCGACAACGTCCTCGCCCTGCGCGTTGATCAGCCATTCGCCGTACCAGGCGCGCTCGCCGGTGGCGGGGTCGCGCGTGAACGCCACACCCGTTGCCGAGGTGTCGCCCATATTGCCGAACACCATCGCCTGCACATTGACCGCGGTGCCCCATTCGGCGGGGATCGAGTTCAGGCGGCGATAGACTTTTGCGCGGTCGCTTTCCCAGCTCGCGAAGACGGCGCCGACCGCGCCCCACAGCTGGTCGTTCGGTTCTTGCGGGAACGGCGCGCCGGTCTCGCGTTCGACGATCGCCTGATATTCCTTGACCAGCGCCTGCCAATCCTCGGCCGACATTTCGGTGTCGAGGTAGAAGCCTTTGTCTTCCTTAGCGATTTCCAGCGCTTCCTCAAACTCGGCATGGTCGAGGCCCATGACGACGTCGGCGTACATCTGGACGAAGCGGCGATAGCTGTCCCACGCGAAGCGCGGGTCGCCCGAGGCTTCGGAGAGGCCGACGACGGTGCGGTCGTTGAGGCCGAGGTTGAGGACCGTGTCCATCATACCGGGCATTGAAACGCGCGCGCCCGAGCGGACCGAGACGAGCAACGGATCGGCAGGGTCGCCAAATTTCTTGCCCGTGATGCCCTCGATATGCGCGATGCCCGCGGCGACATCCTCGACCAGCCCGGCCGGAAATTGTTCGCCATTGGCGTAATAGGCGGTGCAGACGTCGGTGGTGATCGTAAAGCCCGGGGGAACCGGCAGGCCGATCGAGGCCATTTCGGCGAGGTTAGACCCCTTGCCGCCAAGCAATTCCTTCGAGCGCTCGGCCGTGGTGGCCGCGCCGCCGAACAAATGCACCATCTTCGTCATCATATGCTCCTGCTGCCCCGGGGAGGAGGTTGCGGCTGGATAGTTATGCAGTCCCGGTTGGTCGAATCAGTTTTGCTTTGTCATTCTCAAGGCTTCTCAAATCCGTTCGCATCGAGCGAAGTCGAGATGCCCATCGGTCGTTCGTGCCTTCACGGTGTCTCGACTTCGCTCGACACGAACGGGATTTCCTATGCCGGCCCTAACCCTCGATCTTCGAGAAATCGGCAACGCCATGCACCGCGCCGGTAAAGCGCGACAACAGACCGAGGCGATAGGCGCGAACCGCTTCGTCGGGGTCGTTGACCATCACGCCGTCGAAAAAGGCATCGATCGGCGCGCGGAGTGATGCGAGCGCGGCCATCGCGTCGGTGAAGCGCTCATCGGCGACCGCGGCAGCGGCCGTGGGCCCGGCGGCGTCGAGCGCGGCGAGCAGCGCCTTTTCCATCTCCGTCGCCCCAGCGAAAGCTGGGGCCGCCATCGTCGGCTCGCCATCGCCAGCGATCCCAGCTTTCGCTGGGATGACGGTATCTTTGCTCGCCTGCTTCAGGATATTCGCCGCGCGCTTGTAGCCCGCGAGCAGGTTGGTGCCGTCCTCGGTCGCCAAGAATGCTTGCAAGTCCCGGGCACGTGCTTCCGTCCGATCAAGCCGCGTGTCGTCTCGACTATTCCATTCACGCGACGCCTGCACCACATCTGCCGATACACCAGTTTCGCGCAATTGAACCGCCAGACGCTCCGTCAAAAAGTCCGGAATCGTTGTCAGGATTTTGCGATCAGCAATTTGCTTTTCGTTCAATGGAGCAACCGGATCACTTTGGCCAAGCCATTGCGTCGCTGCGGCGTCAGTCGACAGCTTCAATCCGTTTTGCAAAATCAGACGCAGTGAAGAAATGCCCGCACGCCTAAGAGCGAACGGGTCTTTCGACCCGGTCGGGAACATATCCTCACGAAAGAACCCGAACAGAGTATCCAGCTTGTCCGCCAGCGCTACAGCCACCGTCACCGGCGCCGTCGACACGTCATCGCCCTGCCCGACCGGCTTGTAATGGTCGCGGATCGCGTCGGCGACGGCATCGGGCAAGCCCTCGGCGCGAGCGTAATAGCCGCCCATCAGGCCTTGCAGTTCGGGGAACTCGCCGACCATTTCGGTGACGAGGTCGGCCTTCGCCAGTTCGGCCGCCTGCCGCGCGAGTGCGGGGTCGCAGTTCGGGACAATGCCTTCGCTCGCCAGCCATTCGGCGAGCTTCGCGACGCGCTCGACCTTGTCGGCGACCGTCCCCAGCTTTTCGTGGAAAGTGATGTTCGCCAGCTTCTCGGCATGCTGCGCGAGCGTCTTCTTCTGGTCCTGTTCCCAGAAGAAACGCGCATCCGAAAGCCGCGCCGCAAGCACCTTGCGATTGCCCGCGACGATCTCGACACCACCGTCGACCGCGTCGATGTTGGCGGTGCAAACGAAGCCGTTGGCGAGCTTGCCGCTCGCGTCGTTCACGACGAAATATTTCTGGTTCACGCGCGCCGTCAGCTGGATGACTTCGGGCGGCACTTCCAGAAACGCCTCGTCGAAGCGGCCGAGCAAGGGCACCGGCCATTCGGTGAGTCCGGCATTCTCGATCACCAGCCCCTCGTCCTCGACGAGCGTCAGCCCGGCGTCGGCGGCAACCTTTGCCGCACCGGTGCGGACAATGGCCTGCCGCTCCTCATGGTCAACGATGACGTGGCACGCGCGGAGCTTTTCGGCATAGTCGGACGCCGAGCCGATGGTGATCTCGCCCGGGCAGTGGAAGCGATGCCCGCGCGTCGCGAAACCCGCGGAAATCCCGCTAACTTCACACGGAATCAGCTTTTCGCCGAAGATCGCGACGATGCCCGACAGCGGGCGCACCCAGCGCAGGCTTTCGCTGCTCGCACTCGCCTTGCCCCAGCGCATCGACTTGGGCCAGGCGAAGGCACGGACGATGGCGGGGATCGCATCGGCGAGCACGTCGGCGGTCGCGCGGCCGGGCTTGTCGATCACCGCGAAATACACGCCGTCGCGGTCTTCGAGCTGGTCCTGCGTCAGGCCGGTCTTGCGCAGAAAGCCTTCGAGCGCCTGCGGCGGCGCGCTGCTGCGCGGACCCTTGAGTTCCTCGCTGACGGCGGCGGTCGCGTCGGGAAGGCCCTTTGCGATCAGCGCCAAGCGGCGCGGCGTCGACCAGACGGTAAGGTCGCCCGTTTCAAGGCCCGCGGCGGCCATCTGGGCGCGGAACAGTTTTTCGAGCTCGGCGCGCGCGCCGGCCTGCATTCGCGCCGGGATTTCCTCGCTGCGCAGTTCGAGAAGAAAGTCGGTCACAGCGTCCACCCCGGATATTTTGCGGTCCAGTTTTCGGACTGGCTGTCGATCCACGCCTTGCAGCTGCCCTTCGCGAGGTCGCGGACGCGGGCCATGTAATTGGCGCGTTCCTGCACGCTGATCACGCCGCGGGCCTGCAAGAGGTTGAAGAGGTGGCTCGCCTCGATCGCCTGGTCATAGGCCGCGAGCGGGACATTCGCCGCGATCGCGCGCTTGCACTCTTCTTCGGCGGCCTTGAAGCCCGCGAAGAGCGTGTCGGTGTCGGCGACCTCGAAATTCCATTTCGAGAATTGCCGTTCATTCTCGAGGAAGACGTCGCCATAGCTGACCGCCGCGACGTCGCCGACCGCGTCGGAAAAGCGCAGGTCGTACACATTGTCGACATTCTGGATATACATGGCGAGGCGTTCGAGCCCGTAGGTGAGCTCGCCCGCGACGGGTTTGCAGTCGAAGCCGCCCATCTGCTGGAAATAGGTGAACTGGGTGACTTCCATCCCGTCGCACCAGACTTCCCAGCCCAGCCCCCAGGCGCCGAGCGTCGGCGATTCCCAATCATCCTCAACGAAGCGGATGTCGTGGAGCAGCGGGTCGATGCCGATCGCGGCGAGGCTGCCCAGATATTGATCCTGCAGGTCGGCGGGCGACGGCTTCAGGATCACCTGATACTGATAATAATGCTGGAGCCGGTTGGGGTTCTCGCCATAGCGGCCGTCGGTCGGCCGGCGGCTCGGCTGGACATAGGCGACGTTCCACGGCTCTGGACCAAGGCTGCGCAGCGTCGTCGCGGGGTGAAAGGTCCCCGCCCCCACGCGCATATCATAGGGCTGCAGGATCGCGCAGCCGCGCGCCGCCCAATAATTATGCAGCGTCAGGATCATGTCCTGAAAGCTGAGGGGGGCCTTTTCCGCCGCGTCGGCCATTTTTCGCCATCTTTCGCAGGTGCAACAATTGCCGCCGCCCTTGGCGCAGCGGGGCGCGAGGGTCAAGGCTCCGCGCCCTTCGAACCCTCGCGAAACAGCGCCCCTTGTCAGGCTCACAAAACTTTTTGTCAGGTGTTGTTGACATAGTCAGCGAATCGCGACATATAGTCAACAACACCTGACACAAAGACAGGTGGCCATGACCAAAACCTAGCAAGCCAAGGAGATATAGACATGATGACCCGCACCCTGATCCTCGCCCTCTCGCTCACCGTCGCCGGCGCCCCCGCGCTCGCCGCCGAGCAGCCCACCGCCGAAGTCCGCATCGCCGACCTCGACCTTTCCACCGCGCAGGGCCAGCAGCGCCTCGAAACGCGCGTGAAGAGCGCGGCACGCAGCCTTTGCAACAACGGCGCGCGCGGCGTCGCCGAAATGACCCGCCAGTCGCAGTGCATTGCTGACGTCTTGGCCAGCGCCAAGCCGCAGGCCGACCGCGCCATCGCCCGCGCCGAAGGCGGCACGCAGCTCGCGCTGCTGATGGTTCGCGCCGCACGCTGATGACGGCGGCCGGTGTTTCGCGGTTTCGTTTCGACCGATGCTCCCCGGTGTCGGTCGGCGACCTGAGCTGGAGCGCCCGCCACGGCGCCGGCGCTCCAGTCTCTTGGCCCGAAACGCTCGCGCGCTCCATTGCCCGCAATTCGCAAATTGTCCTTGGCCGGGACCCTGCCGTCCTTCATGGCGGCGCGACCGGATCGAGGAACAGGCTGGCGAGGCCCCTATGAACAACAAACTCAAAGTGCTGCGCGCGATGCGCAACTGGAGCCAGGCCGAACTGGCCGACCGGCTCGACGTGTCGCGGCAGGCGGTGAATGCGATCGAAACGGGAAAATACGACCCGTCGCTGCCGCTCGCCTTCAAGCTCGCCCGGCTGTTCGACCTGCCGATCGAGGAAATTTTTGACGATGGTTCCGAAGGAAATGGCGATGACTGACACCGGCAAGACCACCAAGACCCGGCGTCCGATGTCGCCGCGGCGCAAGAAATACTGGCTGTCGCTCGGCGCCGCTGGCGTGATCGGCGGCATTATCGGCGGCTGGACCGTCGCCGACCAGCCGGCCGGGCGCAACGCGCTCGAAATGGCGAGCACCGGCTCGCTGAGCGAAAGCTTCGCGATCGGCGCCGCGCTGTTCTGGACGCTCGGCCTCGCGGTCTGCATGATCCTCTATCACCGCGCGATCGACGATCATGAGGAGCGCGCCTGGCTGTGGGCGGGGCTTGCGGGCTGGTACGCCTTCATCTTCCCCGCGCCGGTCTGGTGGGTCCTGCACCGCGCCGGGCTGGCACCGCCCGCCGACGCCATGCTGCTCTTCCTCCTGTCGATGGTCGTCAACGCGGTCGTTTACCTGTGGCTGAAGTTCCGCTGACGCTTTTCGCTCTCCCCTTTTTCCTGTCCGACGGCCAAAAGGCCCCATGAGAGGTTCGTTCCCCATGAAGAAATGGTTCAAGACGCTCGCCGCCACATGCGCGGTCATTCCCTTCGCCCAATGCGCGATAATCCCGGGCGGCAGCGTCGCCCGCGCCGCCGAACCGGCCCCGGTCAGCGCCCCCGCCCCCGCTTCTCCCGCCGCGACGGTGGATGCCGATCCCGCGCTGTGGGTGGTCAAGGACGATGACACCACCATCTATCTCTTCGGGTCGGTCCATGTGCTGAAGCCCGGCCTCGGCTGGTTCGACGAGGCGGTGAAGGACGCGTTCGACAAGTCCGACCAGCTGATCCTCGAAATGGTGATGCCAGAGGACCAGGGCGAGGTGGCGAAGGTGATGAAACCGCTCGCGATGGACACGACCGGCAAGACCATCCCGTCGCGCCTCAACGCCGAGGAACTCAAGGCCTATCAGGCGGCGATGACAAGCCTCGGGCTGCCCGCCAATGCCTTCGACAATTTCGAACCCTGGTTTCCTGCAATGACGCTGTCAGTCCTGCCACTGACCAAGCTTGGCTATGACCCCGAACAGGGCGCCGAAAAGAAGCTCACCGCGGCGGCGCAGGCTGCGGGCAAACCGATCGCGGGTTTCGAAACGCTCGAGGAACAGCTCGGCTTCTTCGACGCGCTGCCCGAAACGCAGCAAGTCGCCTTCCTCAACGCGACCGTCCGTGACCTCGACAAGCTGGGCCCGATGCTCGACAAGATGGTCGTGCTATGGGCCAAGGGCGACCCCAAGAAGCTCGCCGTGCTGATGAACGAGAGCATGGCCGGAACCCCTGAGCTGGCCAAGGTCCTGCTCTACGACCGCAACGCGCGCTGGGCCGAGCAGATCAAGGCACGTATGGCCCAGCCCGGAACCGTGTTCGTCGCGGTCGGGGCAGGACATCTTGCCGGGAAGAACAGCGTCCAGGATTATTTGAAGAAGCGCGGCCTGTCGGCAAAGCGGGTCAAATATTGACCCGCCGGGATAGTCTGTTCCGCCAACAGGGTCGCCGCTTTGCGGTCGCCCTGTTCGCGTGCCTGCTGGCAGCGTGCAGCCCGGCGCCGGAAGCCGAGGTGGCCAAACCCGCGATGTGGCTGGTCGCGGATGACGACACGCGCATCTTCCTGCTCGGCACGATGCACGCCCTGCCCGCCGGAACCGAATGGGACGGCGGCGAAGTCGGCAAGGCGATCGCATCCGCAGACGAACTGATCCTCGAACTGTCGCCCGACCAGCTGGCGGCGGTGGGGGCCGAGTTCCAGCGACTCGCGCCGCGCGAGGCGCCGCTCGCGATGGACAAGCGCCTGCCCGCGCCGGCGCTCGCCGCCTATCGCACGCTCGAGGCGAGCGGGGCGGGGCAGCCGTTCGGCGGCGACGCACTCGACGACTGGGCGGTGATGGTGATGATGGGCCAGCGCGTCGCGCAGAACGCCGCCTTGTTGCCGTCGAACGGCGTCGAAACCGGGCTGACCGTACAATTCAAGGACGCGGGGAAACCGATCGGCGGCTTGGAAAGCGCGCGGGCGCAGCTGATGATGTTCGAAACGCTCGATCCCGCCACGCAGCGGACCCTGCTCACCAAAGCCGCTGCTGGAGCCGGTGACGCGGTGCCGACGGTCGAGGCGCTGACCGCCGCCTGGGCGCGCGGCGACGTGAAGGCGCTGGAAGCGATGATCAACGAGGATGTCGACACGGTACCCGCCGCGCGCGCCACGATCATCACCGACCGCAACCGGCGCTGGAGCCTGTGGGCGAAGCAGCGGATGGCGAAACCCGGAACACTGCTCGTCGCGGTCGGCGCCGGGCATCTTGTCGGCCCCGACGGCGTGCCCGCCTTGCTGGAGGCCGAGGGTTTTCGGGTGACGCGGGTGCAATAGGCGCCGCAGCGCTTGCATTTCCGCCGGTTGGGCGCTAAGCGCCCCCGCTTCCGACCATGGTCATCCCTGGAGGCGTGGCGGAACTGTGTAATCTGTTTCGGAGAAAAATGATGAGCGACCAGCTGGTGCTGTCGGCCGAGACGCGTGATCGCGGAGGCAAGGGAGCCTCGCGTGAACTGCGTCGTAATGGCCGCGTCCCCGCCGTTGTCTATGGCGGCAAAGAAGAACCCCTGATGATCCATGTCGAAGAAAAGCTGCTGATGAAGCAGTTGATGACGGGTCACTTCATGAACTCGGTCGTTATGATCGAGGTCGATGGCAAGCAGGTTCGCACCCTGCCGAAGGACGTCGCTTTCCACCCGGTCAAGGATCGTCCGATCCACGCCGACTTCCTGCGCATCAGCAAGGATGCAAAGGTCCATGTCGCGGTTCCGGTGATCTTCGCCAATGAAGAAGCCTCGCCGGGCCTGAAGCGCGGCGGCGTGCTGAACATCGTGCGTCACGAGCTGGAGCTGGTGTGCGACGCGGCCAACATCCCCGACGACATCTCGATCGACGTCACCGGCTTCGACGTCGGCGATTCGATCCACATCAGCCACGTCAAGCTGCCCAAGGGCAGCGAAAGCGCGATCACCGACCGCGATTTCACCATCGCGACGATCGTTGCTCCGTCGGCACTCAAGTCGACCGGCGGCGACACGACCAAGGATGACGGCGAAACCGCCGAAGAAGCCTGAATCTGATCGGGCCGCCTTCGTTCGCGAAGGCGGCCCCTTCCGGACCCCGAGAAGGGCACTGCCATGCAACTCTGGGTCGGCCTCGGCAATCCCGGGCCCCAATATGCGATGCACCGTCACAATGTCGGCTTCATGGCCGCCGACGTCATCGCCGACGTCCATGGCTTTCCTGCCCCGGCCAAGAAATTCCAGGGCTGGATCCAGGACGGGCGCATCGGATCGCAGCGTATCCTGCTGCTGAAACCCGGCACCTTCATGAACGAAAGCGGCCGCAGCGTGCGCGCCGCGCTCGATTTCTATAAATTGACGCCGCAAGACGTCACCGTCTTTTACGACGAGCTCGACCTCGCGCCGATGAAGATCAAGATCAAGCAGGGCGGCGGCGCGGCGGGCCACAACGGTATCCGCAGCATGATCCAGCATATCGGCGACGATTTCCGCCGCGTGCGCATTGGCATCGGCCATCCGGGACACAAGGACCGCGTGACCGGCCATGTGCTGGGCAATTATCACAAGAGCGAGATGGAGCCGCTGGTCGACCTGCTCGGCGCGATCGCGGCCGAAGCACCGTGGCTGGCGGATGGCAACGACGCGCGCTTTGTGAGCGATATCGCGCTGCGATTGCAGAACTGAATCCCCGTGGAGCGGGTGCTGGTCATCGGTCCCTGCGGCGCCGGAAAATCGACGCTGTCAACCGACCTCGCCCGGCGGCTGAGCCTGCCGGTGCATCATCTCGACCGGCTCCATTGGCATCCGGGCTGGGTCGAGGGCGACAAGGACGAGCTGATCGAAGAACTCGCCGCGATCACCGCCGGCGAGCGCTGGCTGATCGACGGCAATTACGGGGGCACGATGGCGCAGCGGCTCAAGCGCGCCGACACCGTGGTCTATCTCGATTTTCCGATCGGGCTCTGCTTCTGGCGCGCACTGAAACGAATCTGGACATGGCGCGGCCGATCGCGCCCCGACATGAGCGAAGGCTGCCCCGAGCGGTTCGACCTCGCATTCCTCGCCTATATCCTACGCTGGAACCAGGGCCCTCGTCCCCGGACCGAAGCGGCACTCGAAGGATTCGCGGGCGAACTGATCCGGCTCAAAAATCCGCAGGCCTTGCAGGATTGGCTGGCGAGGTTGCCCAAGCGTCATTGACGGCAATTTGGCGCGCGCACCGGTTTGATGCATGATGGCGCCCCGAAAGGAGCCTCCTCATGCCCCACTCCGCGTCCCCCAATCGCCGCCAGTTGCTCGCCGGTGCCGCCGCGCTGACCGCCGCAGCGCCTGCCCTGTTGCGTGCCGCCGAACCACTGGCCCCCGATGCGCTGAAGGGCCGCACCGTGCTGATCACCGGCGCGTCGAGCGGGTTCGGGCGGATCGGGGCGCTGCTCTACGCGAAACATGGCGCGAAGGTGATCGCGACGATGCGCAACACCCCGCGACCGGAAGCCGACAGCCTGATCGCGGAGGCGGAGACGGACAGGCTCGACCTGCATGTCGTGGAGATCGACGTCACCGACGATGCATCGGTCGCCAGCGGCACCGCCGAGGCGCTGAAGATCGCGGGCGGACGCATCGATACGCTCATCAACAATGCCGGCATCGGCATCACCGGGCCGGTCGAGGTGCAGGATATGGAGGCGACGCGCCTCATCTTCGAAACCAATGTGCTGGGCATCCAGCGCATGCTGCGCGCGTTGTTGCCGCAGATGCGGGCGGCGAAGGGCGGGCAGATCTTCAACATATCGTCGCAGCTCGGCCGCGTCATCGTGCCCGGCGGCGGCCATTATTCGGCGACCAAATTCGCGGTCGAAGCCTTGTCCGAACAGCTCGCCTATGAGTTGGTGCCGCACGGCATCGAGGTGACGATCATCCAGCCCGGCGGTTATCCGACCAGGGTATGGGTCAACCGCAACATCTATACCGGCGCGCTGAAGGGCCGCAGCGATGGTGACCTGATCGCAGCTTACGAACCCTTCACACGCGGCATGGGGACCGAGGACGGCAGCGGGCGCAGCGCCGACTCCGCCGACGTGCCGCGCGCGATCGCCGAGATCATGGCGATGCCCGCCGGCACCCGCCCGCTGCGCCGCGCGGTGCATCCGGGCAGCAAGCCGCAGGAGGCGATCAACAAGGTCTCGGCCGAGGTCCAGCTAGCGTGGCTGGGCGGTAGCCAGCTTGGGCCGCTGGTCCGCGCGGTGCACGACTGACGGGGCCGGTTGTCACATCGGTGTCATGCAAGTCATGCCGGCCTGACATGTTCAAGCAACAACGCTGACACCTCCCCCTGCCATCGGGAGCCACCTCATCGGAGCGATCCAGCTCCGGGGCTCAACCGAACAACAGGGGTACTGCATGTCACATCTTACCGACGAAGCCCGCGCGCCCTACCGCCGCGCGACCGCCGATCTCGACGGCCCGAACAGCCTGGAAGCGATCGTCGCCGCCAACCCGTCGCGCCGCTCGCTGCTCGTCAACGGCCTGTTCGGCCTGTCGGTGCTGCCGGCGCTCGCGGCGTGCAACACCGATGGCGACCCGGTGGTGACGGTGCCGCCGACGCCCACCCCGACCCCCACGCCGACCCCCACGCCGCCGAGCTTCGCGGTCAATTTCACCTCGGTCGCCGCGAACCGCAACGACACGGTCACCGTGCCGGCGGGCTACACCGTCGACGTACTGCTGAAGGCGGGCGATTCGGTCGAGACCGGCACCCCCTATTCGGGCAGCTTCCCCGCCAGCCCCGCGGTCGCCGAGAAATGGGCCGGCGGCAACCATGACGGCATGGAATATTTCGCCTTTCCGGGCGTCGATGCGAACAACCGCGGCCTGCTGGCGCTGAACTTCGAATATCCCGATTTCAACATCCTGATGGCGGGCAACTACGACCCGGCGACCGCGAGCGCGGACCAGAAAGCGATCGCGCTGTCGGCGGTCGGCATCGGCGTCGTCGAGATTTCGAAGGGCAGCGACGGCAAATGGTCGGTGCAGGCGGGATCGACCTATAACCGCCGCTACACCGGCAACAGCGCCTATCGCGCCGGTGGCCCCGCCGCGGGCCTGCTGTCGGGCAGCATCAAGGGCATGCTCAACAATTGCGCCAGCGGCCGCACCCCGTGGGACACGTACCTCACCTGCGAGGAAACCACCGACAATTATCTCGACCCGACCAAGCCCGCCAACGACTATGGCTGGGTGGTCGAGATCGATCCGCTGCGCGAACTGGCGGCGCCGACCAAGCGCACCGCGATGGGCCGCTTCAGCCACGAGAACGTCGCCTTCATGGCGAATACTGATCGCCGCGTAGCCTTCTATATGGGCGACGATTCGACCCCCGGGTGCATATACAAATTCATCCCCGACCGGGCCTATAGCGCCACCAACCGCGCCGCGAACACCGACCTGCTCGATTACGGCACGCTCTATGTCGCGCGCTTCAACGGTGACGGCACGGGTGAATGGCGCGCGCTGGTCGTAGGCCAGAACGGCCTGACCGCGGGCGCATCGGACCCCGGCAATGTCAGCCAGAGCACGACGCCGCCGGCGCCGACGATCGTCAACTTCAACAACCAGGCCGACGTGCTGATCAACTGCCAATCGGCGGCGCGCGTCGCCGGCGGCACCGTGATGGATCGTCCGGAGTGGATCACGGTCGCCCCCGACAATAAGGCGGTGTTCGTCACGCTGACCAACAACAGCAGCCGCCGCGTCACCGACCCCGCCAACCCGCGCGTTACCAACCGCCACGGCCATATCCTGAAGTTCCGCGAGGAAGGCGATTCGCCGCTGGCGACCAAGTTCAGCTGGGAAATCTTCCTGCTGGCGGGCGACCCGGCCTGGGCGTCGGGCGGGTCTAACCTGACGGGCAATATCAACGGCGACACCTTCTCCAGCCCCGACGGGATCCGCATCGACCCCCAAGGCCGCCTGTGGGTGCAGACCGACCATAGCGTCCCCGGCACCTCCGGCGCCTCGGGCGTCAGCATCGAGGACACGGTCGGACAGAACGCGATGTTCTACCTCGACCAGGCGACGAAGCAGTCGAAACGCTTCCTCGTCGGCCCGGTCGGGTGCGAGATCACCGGTCTCGCCTATACACCCGACCTTCGTACCTTCTTCGTCAACATCCAGCATCCGACGGGCAACTGGCCGGTTTCGGGCCAGCAGCCGCGCTCGTCGACGATCGTGGTGCGCCGGACCGACAACCAGCCGGTCGGCAACTGAGCCGCGCCATCCGGTAACGACGGGGCCAGCCTCTCGGCGAGAGGCTGGCCCCTCTATTTTTCGGCCTTCGCCGGCCGCTGCACCACCGGCAGGCCGTCGGCGGTGCGCGCCATCAGGATCACGCACATCGTGCGATGAACCTTGTGCGTGCCGCACGCCACCCCGGCATAGCGATGGCTCTCACGCAGCAAGCTGAGTCGATGGCCCCGGTCGGGCACGCCGTCGTCGATCAGCAGCTGCTGGACGACCGAGGCCGGACTGTGATGGCCATAGGTAATCACCTCGTTGACATAGGGTCCGCCGCCGCGCGCCCTGACGCGCTCACCCGGACCGCGCCCGTTCGTCTCATGGCCGACTGCGCCCGAGCGTGACTGCATCGCGACATGGTCGGCGGCGGCACGCGCGAGAAGCGGGCTGTACCGGAGACGGGAGAGCGGCCTGGCGGGACGCAGGTCGCGGATCGCCTCGTCGACCGCCGCCACACCCTCGCTGGTCATGATATCGATCTCGCTGCCGCCCTCGCCGACGAGCAGCTTGCCCTCGAAACGCGGGCGATAGCCGCGCAGCACCGCCGCATAGCCCGAAGGATCGCCCCGAAAGCGGTTGAGTTCGGCGAGCACGCCGGTTTCGAAACGGCTCGTCGCCGCGCCGACCCCGGCCACACTCGTCGTCGCGATCACCGCAACCGCCGCCCATCGGATCGCTATTCTCATCATCGGCGCGATAAGGGCCCAAGACTGAACCTGCCGCAACCGCTTTCGCATCGGCGGCAAAGGCTGGTGTCGGCGGCCACTTGGCGCTAGGGGCGCGAACAACGCCGGCTCCCGCCGGAGGCATGGAGTTTTTATGGGTTTCAAATGCGGCATCGTCGGACTGCCCAACGTCGGCAAGTCCACCCTGTTCAACGCGCTGACCGAAACGGCAGCGGCGCAGGCGGCCAATTACCCCTTCTGCACGATCGAGCCGAACATCGGCAACGTCGCGGTGCCCGACGCGCGGCTCGAAAAGCTCGCCGCCATCGCGGGCAGCAAGAAGATCATCGCGACCCAACTCGCCTTCGTCGACATCGCGGGCCTGGTGCGCGGCGCGTCGAAGGGCGAAGGCCTCGGCAACCAGTTCCTCGGCAACATCCGCGAAGTCGATGCGATCGTCCATGTCCTGCGCTGTTTCGAGGATGATGACATCCAGCATGTCGAAAACCGCGTCGATCCGGTCGCCGATGCCGAGACGGTCGAAACCGAGCTGTTGCTCTCCGACCTCGAAAGCCTCGAAAAGCGCGTCCCCGCCTTTGCCAAGAAGGCTGCGCAGGGCGACAAGGAATCGAAGATCGCGGCCTCGGTGCTGGGCCAGACGCTCGAACTGCTGCGCGAAGGCAAGCCGGCACGGTTGACCGAGCCGAAGGACGAGGAGGAAGCCCGCGTGCTGCGCACCGCGCAGCTGCTGACCAGCAAGCCCGTCCTCTACGTCTGCAACGTCGACGAAGGCAGCGCCGCCAACGGCAACGCCTTCTCCGAGAAAGTCTTCGCCAAGGCCGCCGCCGAGGGCGCGCAGGCCGTCGTCGTCTCCGCCGCGATCGAAAGCGAACTGGTGACGATGGAGATGGCCGACCGGATGGAATTCCTCGAGGAAATGGGGCTGCACGAAACCGGCCTCGCGCGGGTCATCCGCGCCGGATACGAGCTGCTCCACTTGTTGACCTTCTTCACCGTCGGTCCGCAGGAAGCGCGGGCCTGGACCGTCCACACCGGCGCCACCGCGCCCGAGGCGGCGGGCGAAATCCACAGCGATTTCCAGAAGGGCTTCATCCGCGCCGAGACCATCGCTTACGACGACTATGTCGCGCTGGGCGGTGAAGCCAAGGCGCGCGAAGCCGGCAAGCTGCGCGCCGAAGGCAAGGCCTATGTCGTCCATGACGGCGACGTGATGCACTTCCTGCATAGTTGATCCTCCCTTCCCGCAAGCGGGAATGGAGTCAGGCTGGCTCGAACGCCGCCAGGATCGGGCATGGTCCCTTGTCGCTCGCCGCGCATTGGTCGGCGAGGCGTGAAAGCGCGGCGCGGGTTTCGGTCATCTGTGCGATCTTGGCGTCGAGGGCCTCGATCCGCTGACGTGCGAGGTGGCGCACCTGCACGCGATCGTCGCCCACCTCAAGTTCGAGTAATTCACCGATCTCGTCGAGCGTGAAGCCCGCGCCCTGCGCCGCGCGGATGAATTTCAGGCGCCTCAGATCATCCGCATCATAGCGTCGGATTCCTCCGCCCCAGCCGTCGCCGCCGGTGCGCGCGGGCGTCGCGAGCAGGCCGCGCCGCTGATAATAGCGGATCGTTTCGACCCCGACGCCGCCTGCGGCGGCCAATTTCCCGATGGTGATCTGCATCGCTTGACTCCGTACCATGGTACGGATGCGATATGGGGGGCATGACAAGACAAGCAACCCTCTATCGCATGGTCATGCCCGGCCACACCTGCCCCTATGGCCTGAAGGCCAAATATCTGCTCGAACGGAAAGGCTTCACGGTCGACGACCGTTGGCTGACGACGCGCGAGGCGGTCGATGCCTTCAAGGCCGAACACGGCGTCAAGACGACGCCGCAGACCTTCATCGACGGCGAGCGGATCGGCGGCCATGACGATCTGCGCCGCCATTTCGGCCTGCGCGTGCGCGATCCCGACGCGGTCAGTTACCGCCCGGTGATCGCGCTGTTCGCGATGACAGCGCTGATGGCGGTGGCCGCCAGCCATGCGGCGTTCGGCACGGCGCTGACGATGCAGGCGGCGGAATGGTTCGTCTCGTTCAGCATGGTCGTGCTTGCCCTACTCAAACTGCAGGACGTCGACAGTTTTTCGACGATGTTCCTGAACTATGACCTGCTCGCAAAGCGATGGGTGCCTTATGGCAAAGTCTATCCCTTCGCCGAGGGGCTGGCGGGCGTGCTGATGACCGCGCACGCCCTGCCCTGGCTGTCGATCCCCGTCGCGCTGTTCATCGGCACCATCGGCGCGGTGTCGGTGTTCAAGGCGGTCTATATCGACAAGCGCGAGCTCAAATGCGCGTGCGTCGGAGGCAGCAGCAAGGTGCCGCTGGGCTTTGTTTCGCTGACCGAAAATCTGGCGATGATCGGCATGGCGGTCTGGATGCTGGCGATGCTCGCCTGATCGCCTAGCCGTCCACCGCAACCCTTCCGTCACGATCCCTGGCCATTGGGATTTCCGCATCGGCTGGGCTATGCCCGGCGCAACGCCGAATCATCAGACAATGGGAACTGCCATGTATAATCGCCGCTCTTTTCTCGCCGGAGCGACGCTCGCTGGACTCGCCGCACCGGCGATCGTGCGCGCGCAGGGACTGTTCCGCGATTTTCCCTTCAAGCTGGGGGTCGCGGCGGGCGATCCGGCGAGCGACGGCTTCGTCATCTGGACGCGGCTCGCCCCCGAACCGATGGAGCGCCACGGCGGCATGCCGCTGACCAACATCCCGGTCGACTGGGAAGTGTCGCCCGACAGCGGGTTTCGCGAAATCGTCGCCAAGGGCACCGACCTCGCGCGCCCCGAACTGGCGCACAGCGTCCATGTCGAGGTCGCGGGATTGCAGCCCGACCGGCCCTATTTTTACCGCTTTACCGCGGGCGGCGAACGCAGCCTGCGCGGGCGCGCACGTACCCTGCCCGCCCCCGGCGCCAGGGCCGAGGCGCTGAAATTCGGCGTCGCGGGCTGCCAGCATTTCGAGGCGGGCTTCTTCGGCGCCTACCGCCACCTCGCGCGTGAGGACCTCGCCTTCGTCTATCATTATGGCGACTTCATCTACGAATATAGCGAGGAATATCTGTTCAACACCGGGCTGCCGACGCGCCCGGTGCGCAAGCATGCGTTTCGCGCGCTGGTCGACCTCGAAGATTTCCGCACCGCCTACAGCCAGCAACTCGGCGACATCGATTTACAGGCGGCGCGGTCGGTCCATGCCTTTCTGTCGAGCTTCGACGATCACGAGATCCGCAACGACTGGGTGTCGGACATCGACAATTGGAAGATGGGGCTGCCCGGCAACGACCCCGATGCCGCGCCGCCCGAAGTCTTCATGCTGAAGAAACAGGCGGCGATGCAGGCGTGGTACGAACATATGCCGGTGCGCAGGGCGTTGCTGCCGCGCGGCGGCATGGTCGCGATGAACCGCGAGTTCCGTTATGGCGACCTGATGGCGATGCAGCTGCTCGACACGCGGCAATATCGCAGCGACCAGCCGTGCGGCGACGGGTTCAAGCCCGCCTGCCCCGAAGTGAACGGCAAGGACGCGCAAGTGCTCGGCAAAGCGCAGGAAGAATGGCTCGGGCGCAACCTGGCGAAGGGCGGCGCGACGTGGAACGCGCTGGCACAGCAGATCACGATGATGTCGCTCGACCGGCGCCGCAAACCCGACGAGCCGGCGAAAATCCTCAACCTCGACAGCTGGGCGGGATATGAGCAGCCACGCGAGCGGGTGTTGTCCCGCATGGCGGGGCTGAAGAACTGCGTCGTGCTGACCGGCGACGAGCATCAGAATTTCTGCGGCGACCTGGTGCTCAAGGACAAGGTCGTCGGCGGCGAGTTCGTCGGCACATCGATCACCAGCGGCGGCGACGGCAGCGACAAGCGCCAGGGCACCGACGAATGGCTGGCGCTCAACCCCGAGTTGAAATTCGCCAATGACCAGCGCGGTTATATGGTCTGCGACGTCAATCGCGAGGCGTGGCAGACGCATTTCATGGTGGTCGACAAGGTGACGACGCCGGTCAACACGCTGTCGAAGCGTGCGACCGGCGTGGTCGAAAACGGCGTCGCCGGGATCAAGATGAGCTGAGACGCCTCAGGCGTCGCAGCTCCAGTCACCGTCGAAGCTGGTCGGCTTACCGAACGGGCGGCTCGCCGCAAGCTTGGCCTTCGTGCCGCCTTCCGACGGTTCGACGGTCAGGCTGAGACCCGGGCCCGAAAGGTCCATGCCCTTCTTCAACTCGTCGAAGCCGCCCGGGCCCGCGATACGCTGAACGCGGCTGCCGACCTTGACCGCACCCTGTGCGGTCGCGTTCGCGTCAACGTCGGTCTTGACGACGAGCGCGGGCGCATCCTGCCCGTCGATCGTGAAACGGCACGCGCGCTCGCCCTGCAGCGCGAGCAATTCGCCCTTGCCGATCGCGGCCAGTTCGATCGGCTTTTCGCTGCCGGTGTCGGGCACATCGGCCTTTTCCGCAACCGGAGCCGGCGCGGCCGCCTTTTCCGCTTGGGGTTCGCCCGAACAGGCCGCGAGGAGGAGGGCAACGCCGAGCGGCGCAGCAATCGTCAATTTCATTGATGGATACTCCATGGAGGGGAGCTCGCCCCCTAGCCCCGATTTCGTCCCAAAGCCGAGCAAAAAATTCTATTTCCGCCCGAAAAGCCTTTCAACATCGTCCATCGCGAGCTTCACCCAGGTCGGGCGACCATGATTGCACTGGCCCGAATGCGGGGTGATTTCCATCTGGCGGAGCAGCGCATTCATCTCGGCGACACCCAGCGTGCGGCCGGCGCGAACCGAGCCGTGGCAGGCCATCGTGGCAGCGACGAGTTCGAGCTTTTCGTTGAGTCCCAGCGCGGCGTCATAACCCGCGAGATCGTCGGCGATGTCGGTGACGAGCTTGATGCAATCTATATTGCCGAGCATCGCGGGAGTCGCGCGGACCATCACCGCGGCGGGGCCGAAGCGTTCGAGTTCGACGCCGAGCGCCGCAAGTTCGCCCGCCGCCGCCTCGAGCCGGTCGCAGGCGGGCTCGTCGAGTTCGACCACCTCGGGGAGGAGCAGCCCTTGCGAGGGCACCGCGCGGCCCGTCATGCCGCCGCGCAGTTGTTCGAGCACCAGCCGTTCGTGCGCGGCATGCTGGTCGACGATGACGAGCCCGTCCTCGGCCTCGGCGACGATATAGGTTTTGGCGATCTGACCGCGCGCGATGCCGAGCGGATGGGCTTCGGCTTCGGGCACGGGGGCGGCGGCAACCTCGGCGCGGCCGGCGAGCGGCGCGGGCGCCGAAGCGAAGGGCACAAGCCGGTCATAAACGCGCGCGACATCGGCGGCGGGCGGCGCGATGTCGGCGCCGAACAGGTGCACCGCGGGTTCGGTGCGCGTCGCGGCGCCGAAAAGGAAGCCGGTCGTCGGCGCCGGTGCCACCGGCTCCTGCTTCCAGGCGGCGAGCGCCGCCTCTGCCGGGCGCTGGACGCTGCGAAAGCCATGCTCGTCGAGCGCGCGGCGCAGGCCGCCGACGATCATGCCGCGCACCAGTTGCGGGTCGCGAAAGCGCACCTCGGTCTTGGCGGGGTGGACGTTCACGTCGACCTCGCTGGTCGGGACGTCGAGGAACAGCGCGACGACGGGATGGCGATCCCGCGCGAGCAGGTCGGCATAGGCGCCGCGCAGCGCCCCGACGAGCAGCCGGTCCTTCACCGGTCGGCCGTTGACGAAGAGATATTGGTGGTCGGAAATACCGCGATTGTAGGTCGGCAGGCTGATCACCCCGCCCAGATGCACGTCGCCGCGGTCGAGATCGACCCCGATGCTGTTGCCGGCCAGGTCACGGCTGGTCAGCGCCGCAACGCGCGCCAGCCGGTCCTGTCCAGCCTGCACGTCGAGTACCCGGCGTCCGTCATGCTCCAGTGTGAAACCGACCTCCGGATTGGCCATGGCGAGGCGCTTCACCACGTCGAGGCACGCGGCATATTCGCTGCGCCCGCTGCGCAGGAATTTGCGGCGCGCGGGGACGCGCGCGAACAGGTCCTCGACCAGCACGCGGGTGCCCTTGGCCAGCGCCGCGGGCCCTTCGGCCACCACCGCACCATTGTCGACGACCCGCCGCCAGCCGTCGGCGCCCGGCATCCGGCTTTCGAGCGTCAGCCGCGCGACGCTGGCGATCGACGGCAGCGCCTCGCCGCGAAACCCGAGCGTCGTCACCGCCTCGATCGCGTCGTCGGGGAGCTTCGACGTCGCATGGCGTTCGAGCGCCAGCGCCATGTCGGCGGGGGTCATGCCCGACCCGTCGTCCTCGACCTCGATTCGCGCGATTCCGCCATCGGCGATTCGCACCGAAATTCGGCGCGAACCCGCATCGATGGCGTTTTCAACCAGTTCTTTTAGCGCCGCAGCCGGTCTTTCGACCACTTCACCGGCTGCGATCCGATTTACGAGGGTTTCGGGCAGGCGGCGTATTGACATAGTCCCTCTCCTAGCGCAGTCGGGCGCAAATCGCGACCCACCCGCACAGCCTTATCTTCCCGTCCAGCCAGCCCCACCGGGGACGGCCGGAATCTCCCTCAGATTTGGTCCTGTTGACGGACGGGAAAGCGCGCTGAATATTGGCGACGGGGCGGTCCGTCCGCATGAAGACAGGAATGACGATCGATGTCCTTTTTTTCGCGTTGGTTTAAGTTCAATTCCCAAGACATGGCGATCGACCTCGGCACTGCCAATACGGTGGTTTACGTCCGCGGCAAGGGCATCGTGCTCAACGAACCCTCGGTCGTCGCGGTCGAGACGATCAACGGGGTCAAGCGCGTCAAGGCGGTCGGCGACGACGCCAAGCTGATGATGGGCAAGACCCCCGACAGCATCGAGGCGATCCGCCCGTTGCGCGACGGCGTCATCGCCGACATCGACGTCGCCGAACAGATGATCAAGCACTTCATCACCAAGGTGCATGGCGGCAAGCCCAATGCGTTCCGCAGCCCCGAAATCGTGATCTGCGTCCCCTCGGGCTCGACCAGCGTCGAACGCCGCGCGATCCGCGATGCCGCATCGAACGCCGGCGCGAGCGAAGTGTGGCTGATCGAAGAACCGATGGCCGCCGCGATCGGTGCCGACATGCCGGTGACCGAACCGATCGGTTCGATGGTCGTCGACATCGGCGGCGGCACCACCGAAGTCGCGGTGCTTTCGCTCCGCGGTCTCGCTTACACCACCTCGGTCCGCGCCGGCGGCGACAAGATGGACGAATCGATCGTCTCCTATGTCCGCCGCCACCATAATCTGCTCATCGGCGAAGCGACCGCCGAGCGGATCAAGAAGGATTTCGGCATCGCGCGGATTCCCGCGGATGGCGTCGGTCTGACCATCCACATCAAGGGCCGCGACCTCGTCAACGGGGTGCCCAAGGAAATCTCGATCAACCAGGCGCAGATCGCCGAAGCGCTGTCCGAACCGATCGGCACGATCGTCGAGGGCGTGCGCATCGCGCTCGAAAACACCGCGCCCGAACTCGCTGCCGACATCGTCGACCAAGGCATTGTCCTGACCGGCGGCGGCGCGCTGATCGCCGAGCTCGACGAACTGCTCAAGGACGCGACCGGCCTGCCGGTGACGGTGGCCGAGGATCCGCTGACCTGCGTCGCGATCGGCACCGGCCGCGCGATGGAAGACCCCGCCTTCCGCGGCGTGCTCCAGCAAGCCTGATAGGGTAAAGCTGCATCATGGTCCGCCCGGCACATCGACGTCCGGGGCAATCCCGCAAGGCCCAGACGAGCCTGTTCGTCGCCTATGTCATCGCGGTGACCGGGGCGGTGGCGGGCCTGTTGCTGGCAATCCTGTCGGTTGCCGATCCCGTGGGTTTCGCGGCGCTGCGCGTCGCGAGCCATGAGGTGACGGCGCCGGTCGCGCGCGGCAGCCGCTCTATCATCGGTTCGATCTCGGGCATCGATGACTGGGTGTCGGCCTATGTCGGCGCGGGGTCGCAGAACCGCCGCTTGCGCAAGGAACTCGCCGATACGCGGCGCCAGCTGGTCGCGACGAGCGCGCTACAGGAAGAAAATCGCCAGCTCAAGGCACTGCTCAAGCTGCAGGAAACCGACAAGGCCGCCTTTGCCAACGGCTATCTGCTCACCTCGACCTCGACAAGCAGCAAGCGCATCGCGCTGCTCAGCATCGGGCGCAACCTCGGCGTCGCGTCGGGGCAGCCGGTTCGCGGGGCCGATGGGCTGATCGGGCGGGTGCTGTCGAGCGGCCCCTCGGTTTCGCAGGTGCTGCTGCTCACCGACATCGACAATGTCGTGCCGATTCGTCGCGCTCGCGACGGGCTCCCCGCGCTCGCCAACGGCCGGGGCAACGGCGACCTCGATATCCGCACCCTCAACATCGCGAACAATCCGTTCAAACCCGGCGATATCCTCGTCACCTCGGGCACCGGAGGGTTGTATCCGCCTAATATTCCCGTCGCGATCGTCGTCCGGCGTACCGCTGACGGCGCTCTCGCTCGCCCGCTCGCAGACCCGGCCCAGGTCGACGCCGTATCCGTGCTGCGCGCCTACACCCCCGACAATATCGAGGCGCAGGCGACCCCCGCCCCGGCGCCCGCGCCATGAACCGCACCGACACGCGCCGGCTGGGCGAGCCCGCCTCGCTGTGGCGGATGCGGATGGTGCCCGTGGCCAGCGTCATGATCGCCTCCGCGCTGCCGTTGATGCTGCCGATGGTCGCCAGTTCGCCGGTGCTGCCGCCGCTCGGGCTGCTGTTCTTCCTGTGCTGGCAATTGCTGCGCATCGAAATGTGGCCGGTGTGGATCGGCCTGCCGCTGGGCCTGTGGGACGATCTGTTCAGCGGCGCACCGATCGGCTCGGCGATCGCGCTGTGGACCTTTGCCAGCATCGCGATCCAGTATTTTTCGCAGCGTATCTATTGGCGCGGCTTCTTTCACGACTGGGCGATCGCCGCGCTGCTCGTCGCGATCATTCAGTCGCTCGCGGCGCTGATCGCGCATCCCGATGCGCACACCGGCAAGGTTCTCGGCCTTGTGGCCCCGCAGATCATCGTGTCGGCGCTGCTCGTCCCGCTGTTCATGCGGCTGACCGGCATGTTTGACAATTTCCGCCTGAAACGCCGATAGTTCCCACCCATGCCCCGGAAAAAAAGTCCGCCGATCACCGAAGCCTGGAGGGGCATGACCTTCACGCGCCGCGCGTTGCTCGTCGGCGGCGGACAGATGGTCATCGGTGCCGCGCTCGCGACGCGCATGGCCTATATATCGGTTGTCGAAAACGACCGCTATGTGCTTGAATCCGAAAGCAACCGTGTCAATCTTACGCTAACCCCGCCGCGCCGCGGCTGGATCGTCGACCGGCATGGCAAGGCGCTCGCCGACAACCGCGTGTCCTTGCGCATCGACCTCATCCCCGACCGGCTGCACAACAAGGATATGGTGCTCGGCCAGCTTCGCACCCTGCTGCGGCTCGACGGCGATGCGATGGACCGGATCAACCGCGACCTCAAGGCGGCCTCGGGATTCCAGCCGGTGGCGGTCGCCGAGGATCTGTCCGAGGGGGATTATGCATCGATCCTCGTCCGCCTGCCCGAACTGTCCGGCGTCGCGCCGCAGCGCGGCTTTGCGCGCAACTATCCCACCGGCGCCGCAGTCGGCCATCTGATCGGCTATGTCGGCGCCCCGAATGCCGAGGAATATCAAAAGGACAAGGACCCGCTCTACATCACGCCGGGGTACAAGATCGGTAAGGACGGGCTCGAGAAATATTTCCAGCCGATGCTGAAGGGCACCCCGGGCGCGAAGCGCGTCGAGGTCACCGCGCGCGGCAAGGTCGTGCGCGACCTGACGACCACGTCGGACATCCAGGGCAAGACCGTCCACCTGACGATCGACGCCGACCTGCAGGAATATGTCGCGCGGCGGATGGGGCGCGAGTCGGGCGCTGCGATCGTTATCGACTGCCAAAACGGCGATATCCTCTCCTTCGTCTCGATGCCGAGCTTCGATCCGAACAGCTTTTCGGACGGGATCAGCAACAGCGAATATGCCTGGCTGCGTGCCGACGATCATCAGCCGTTGATCAACAAGGCGACGCGCGGCCTGTATCCGCCCGGGTCGACGCTGAAGCCGATGGCGGCGATCGCCGCGATCGAACATGGCGTCCACCCGAGCGAGCGTCACACCTGCATCGGCGGCTACCGCCTCGGCAACCGCTTCTTCCGCTGCCTCGGCACCCATGGCAGTCTCGACATGCCGTCGGCGATCATGAAAAGCTGCAACAGCTATTTCTACTGGCTCGCCGACCGGCTGGGCTATGACGCGATCGCGCCGACCGCGCGGCTGATGGGCCTCGGCGAGGAATTCCAGCTCGCGGGCAGCAGCCAGCGCTATGGCACGATCCCCGACAGCGCGTGGAAAATGAAGAAATACGACCAAAAGTGGTCGGCCTCGGACTCGCTGAACTCGGTTATCGGACAGGGCTATGTCAGCGTGAACCCGCTCCAGCTCGCCGTCATGGCATCGCGGATCGCGTCGGGGCGCCGGCTCTATCCGCGCCTGATCAACCGCGAATTCAAGAACGAGCCCCTGCCCTTTTCCCCCGAAGCGCTCGCCGTCGCCCGCCACGGCATGGACCTTGTCGTCAATGGCGCCGGAACCGCGGTGCGCAGCCGCCTGCCGCTCGACGGCATCACCATGGCCGGCAAGACCGGCACCGCGCAGGTGCGCGGACTGGGCACGGGGAACGGCAAAAGCGGGACATGGAAATTTCGCGACCACGGCCTGTTCATCGGCTTCGCGCCGGTCGTCAATCCACGTTACGCGACCGCCGTCGTGATCGAACATGGCATGGGCGGCGCGCGCGCCGCAGCGCCGATAGCGAAGGATTTCATGACCTTCCTGTTCGATCGCGAAAAGGCGATGGAGGCGCTCGACACCTTCGAGGCCGGCTGGGGCGGCACGATCAAGGAGCGGATGGACCGCGACTATGCGGCATGGAAATCGGGCGCATCGAGCGACCCCGAGCCCGGAGTTCCGCAATGATCCCGGTCCCGCCAGCCATACAGCGGATTCCGTGGAAGCTGATCGCGATACTGGCCGGCATCACCGGTTTCGGCCTGCTCGTCCTCTATTCGGCGGCGGGCGGCAACTGGTCGCCCTGGGCGTTGCAGCAGGGGGTGCGTTTTGTCGTCTTCCTGAGCGTCGCGCTCATCATCGGGCGCTTTCCGATCCGGATCTTCGAGGATTTCGCCTATATCGGCTATATCGGCGTGCTGGTGCTTCTGGTCGCGGTGGAATTGCTCGGCTTCGTCGGCGGGGGCAGCCAGCGCTGGCTCAACCTCGGATTCATGAACCTGCAGCCCTCGGAACTGATGAAGGTTGCGATCGTGCTGGCGCTCGCGCGTTTTTATGCCCAGCTGCCGCCGGGCAACACGCGCACCTGGACCGCGCTGTGGCCGGCGCTCGTCCTGATCGGCCTGCCGGCGGCGCTCGTGATGCTCCAGCCCGACCTCGGCACCGCGCTCGCCATCTGCGCCGGCGGCGTCATCGTGATGTTCGTCGGCGGCCTGCCCTTCTGGTGGTTCGGCAGCGCCGCCGCCGCGGGCGCCGCCGCCCTGCCCGTGCTCTTCTCGATGCTCCACGACTATCAGCAGAAACGCGTGCTGATCTTCCTCGATCCCGAAAGCGACCCGCTCGGCGCCGGCTATCATATCAGCCAGTCGAAGATCGCGATCGGGTCGGGCGGCATCGGCGGCAAGGGCTTCCTCAACGGCTCGCAAAGTCACCTCGACTATCTGCCCGAGGGGCATACCGATTTCATCTTCGCGACGATGGCCGAGGAATGGGGGCTGATCGGCGGGCTCGCGCTGCTCCTCGGCTTCTTCCTGCTGCTGCGCTGGTCGACCCGCGTCGCGCTCAAGGCGCGGACGCGCTTCGGGCAGCTGACCGCGACGGGCCTCACGATGACGATCTTCTTCTATATCGCGATCAACCTGGCGATGGTGATGGGGCTAGCGCCCGTCGTCGGCATTCCGCTGCCGCTCTTTTCCTATGGCGGCTCGTCGATGCTGACGATCATGACCTGCGTCGGCATCGTCCTGGCGATCGAGAATGACAGCAAAAAGCAGAGCAGCCGCCTCAGCTGACGAAAATTGTCGAGAAAAATGCGCAGGAGGCATTGCCATCCCCGCAAGGCCATGATAGCGGGCCGCTCGCTTCGCAGCAAAGGGTCCTTCCCAACGCTCCAAAGCGCGCCGGAATACGGTAGTGGACGCATAGCTCAGTTGGTAGAGCAGCTGACTCTTAATCAGCGGGTCCTAGGTTCGAGCCCTAGTGCGTCCACCATTTTCTCAATGACTTAACGGCCCCTTCCTCCCTTCATTCCGACAATGTCATTTGCGCATTCCGACAAGTCAGCGGGCGCGCTTCCTGAGCAGAAGATTGCGGACAATTCGGTTGGAATGATCGCTCTCGACGGGCAAGCCCTCTCGAACGCCGACATGTTACGCCGATCAATAGATTTCGTGCCAATTCTCGATTTCGGACGAGCGGTTCGCGAGGCCGAAGCAGATAAGCCCGGGGCGACTGGCCGATGCCGAACCTTTTTCCAGCCGGTATTCGAGGCGTCGGCAGCGGAAACCCTCGACCTGCTCCTCGCGCGTGACGGTCAGCATGCCCTTCGCGGCCCGCCCCTGCCAGCGGTGGACATGGCCGACCGGCCAGCTGCCGGCGCGTTTGGCGCGTTCGCCATATTGGCCGCTGAACTAGTCGTAGGGAAATTTGGGACGGCCATCGAAGTCGATCCCGCCCTCGCAATCGTTGCAGCTGACCTCGCCGAACTTGTTGTAGCCGGCCTTTTGCGCCTCGATCTCGGGCGGCACGCGCAGGCCGTCGATATAGGCCGCCCCGACGGACGTCGCGCGAGCGGGTTCCGGTGCGGGCGCGGGGTCGTTCGAACCCGTTTCGCTGCCCTCCTCTGCCCCGTCGGGGGACGGCTCGCTTCCACCGCCGCCGTGCAGCCCGCTCGCGATCGTGTCGCGCACGACGCTTTGGACCTCTTCCTCGGCCTGTTGCGCGGTGCGATCGACAAGGCGCTTGAGCAAGCTCTGGGCCTGCGCCGCGTGGGCGATGCCGAACAGCGTGGCGGCCGCCACGATCGTGCGAAAAACCTGTCGCATGAGGGTCTCCTGATTGTCGTGATGCCGGGGGGAAAGGGTCAGCCGAGGTCGGTGGTCAGCGTGGCGGTCAGCCGGCGCGGCAAATTGTAGAGGTAGATGCCCGACGGCCCGTTCGCCCAACCGAATTTGTTGCCGACATTGGCGATCTGGACGCGCAGCGTCGCGGGCGCCTTGCCAAGCTTGAAGCGATAGCGCCCACCGACCGACGCGATCGCGCGCGCCGGAATGACGAGCTTGCCGTCGGTGCTCGCGACGCGGTCCGAGGTGCTTTCGACGACGAGGTCGACCGAGACGGCGGGCGCGAAGGTTGGCCGGTAATCGAGCACCGCGGTCGACAGGCGACCGAAACTCGCCAGCGGCTTTCGGCCGAGTTGCCCGCTGTCGACCGCGTCGCCCGACAGCGTCGCGTCGATCAGCGCGGTGCCCGCGATCGCGGTGAGTCCCGGCGCGATCTGCCCCGAAAAGGAGAATTCGGCGCCGCGATGGTGGACGTCGCCGAGCTGGCGGAACACCCGCGCCGTATCGACCGAGTAGAAGGGCTTGGACACCTCGAACACGCCCGCGACGAGGCGGATCGCCGGGGTGATCGACCAGCGCACGCCGGCGTCGAACTGGCGGGTGCGGATGGCGGGGGGCGCCTCGTCGCGGTTGACCGCGTGGCCGGGCGCAACCGGGCTTTCCTCCAGCCCCTGCGTATAGCTGCCGTAAAAGGCGAGCGACGGCGACGCATAGACGGCGGCGGTCGCGTTGAGCAGCAACGGGCCGTCCTTGGTCGTGATGACCGGCGCGCCGGGGCCGAAGACGCGCTTGCGATAATCGGTCTTTTGCAGCCCGACGCTGATTTCGCCGACATCCTTCCACCGCCCCTCATAGGCGATGCCCGCTGTCCATTGTCCGACCGTGTCGCGCGTCTGCGGGCCAAAGCTGGTGACCGGTTCGGGGACGGTCACCGGGTCCTCGAGCGGATGGTTGCCGATGAAGATCTCGCGGCTGCCGCCATAGGTGCGCGACCTGTCGCGGCCCTTCAGCGACAGGTGCAGCGTATGCAGGCGCGGCCCGTCGGCGAAACGCCGCGACAGCCGCACTTCGCCGCTGGTCGAGGCCGAGCGGCGGCCGGGCTCGGCGATCACCACCTCGTCTGCGGTCCCGTCGGGCCGGACGTTGAGAAAGAGCTGGGTGTGCGAGCGATCGAGGTCGAGGATCGAGCGGAAGGCGCCGGCCTTGAGCGTCCAGTCGCCGCGCCGGATCGTCGTCGTCAGGCCTGTGGCGATGGTCTGGCCGTCGTTGGCCGCCCATTTCTGCCCGATCCGCTTCACCCGCTCGAGCCGCGGCGGCAGATGGTCGCCGGCGGTAAGCAGCAACGGCGGCAATTCCTCGTCGGCGATGCCGATGCGGCTCCAGAAAGGCGTGACCTCGACCCCGTCGACCGGCTCCCAGCGCGCGATCGCCGCCATGGTGCGGAATTGCGCGCTGCCGCCCGTGTGGTTGCGGTCGGAAAAATAGCCATAGCCCGCGCCGAGCGACAGCCGGTCGGTCACCGGCAACTGGCCGTCGAGTTCGACCACCTTCGCGCCGAAGGGCCCGAGCCGCCCGCTGACGCTGAGCAACCGCTTGTCGCCGGGCTTGCGCAGCTCATATTCGGCGATGCCCGTCGGCGCGGGAAAGGGATAGCCCTGCGCCGACAGGCCGACGCGCATCTGCAGTCCAGCGATCACCCGGTCGGTGAAGCTCGCCTGCTGGTCGATATAGAGACCGTCGAGGCGGATATTGCCCGCCTCTGCGGCCGAGAAGCCGCGGACATAATTGGGATTGTAGATGCCGATCTGCTCGCCGCCGATCGAGGTGCCGAAGGCATCCTCGGCGCTGGTCGTCACATTGTCGTCGGTGCGCTGGGCGAGCGCGGGGGCGGGCGCGGCGGCGAGCGCCAGCCCGAGCGTGGTCAGGGTAAAGCGGCGCATCATTTCACCTCCTTCATGCGGCGTTGAACATCGTCCCAGTCGGTCATGAACATCGCCGCGGCGAGGCGTGCCGCGGGGCGTTCAGGGCTCAGCCGATCACCGCGCAGATCGTCATTTTCGTGGGAGTAGCTCGACATATGGACGAGCAGCGGGTGGATGCCCGCCGCGCCGGGTTGATACCAGCTGCGGTCGTGCTGCAATTGCAGCGCGAGCGGCCGCGGACCCCAGGCATATTCGGTATCGGGATCATAGTCGGGGAGCCGGTCGGCGACATACAGGCCATAGGCCGCGCCGGTGCGGACCTGGAATCCCCCGCGCTGCACGCCCTCGGCCTGTACCTGGCGGCGCGCCATCATGTCATAGGGGTTGAGGAAAACGCTTAGCACTGCGCCCTCCTCCGACGGGGTCAGGTAGCGGCCGTCGCGCTGGACCGTGTCGGAACTGCCCTCGATCACGCTCTTGGCGCGGAGGGTGAAGGTCGCCCCGACCAGCCGCACGCCATCGAGCGTCGGCACGACCGAGATGTTGATGTCGGCGTGCAGGCTGGTGCCGCGCACGTCGCGCAGCGACGGCTGGCGCATCAGCGCGTCGAACGCAACCATCGCGCGGCGGCGCAGCAGGTCGATCTCGGCGATCGGAATCCGCGCCAGATTGCGCGGCTGGTGGACATGGACGTCGGGCGCCTTCGACGCCCAGCCGGGCAGGCCCGCGCCGGGTTCGGGCGCGGTGCCCGACCAGCGTGCCATCAGCTTCTTGGGCGCGCGGCTGTCGCCGGGCGCGGCGTGCGCCGCAAGAATGGCGGGCGCAGCCGCGAACAAGCCGAGCATCGCAAGACGGATCAGGGGATTTTTCATCGGACGGACTTTCGAACGGAGAGGATAGCCATCAACCCGGCAGACCGAGCGCGCCGCCGAGACCACGCAGCAGCCCGCGCTTCTTCTTCGGCTTTTCATCAGCGGCGGGCGCATCCTCGTCGTCCCCGCCCGCCATCATCGCGGCGAGATCGACCCCGAGCAGGCTCATATGCCTCGCCCGGGTGCGCAGCTTGACACTCCAGCCGGCGGGCGCCTCGCGCGGCGAGCCATAATTCGCCTCGGGGCCATAAGCCGTCATCATCAGCATCGCCGATTCCGCCGCGGTGGCGACCGCCGTGGGCACCGCGCATTCGGTCGCCGGGGGCGCGAGCAACACGCGTTGCTGGACGAGGCGCGCGATATCGCCCTGTTCGAGATAGTCGGGAAGCGCCATCGCGGGCATGCGCACCGTGCTCGACGTCCACATCACGATGGTGCCGTCCTCCTTGGCACCGGTGACCGACAGCAGATAACCGCGCGCATTGGCGAGCGCGGGCCAGCTGACCATGACCGCGCCCGAGGCGAGCGCGCCACTCCGCGGCGCGAGCGGCGCGAGGAAGTCATTCCCCGCGGCGACGGCAAAGCGCATCTCCGGCGTATAATTGCCCTGTACGACATGATCGCCGATCAGCGAGCCGCCGCGCGGCACGCGCGTGCCGTCCCGGCTGTTCGGCCATTCACCATAGGTCGCGTGGCTCGCGGTCGACGGCGGCGTCATCGCGCGCACATCGGGCAGGACGCCAAAGGGCGAGGCGCCGCCGGGCTTCATCGTCGCGAGATCGATCACCACCGGCTGCCCGGCGGGCGCGGTTTCGCCGCAGCCCCAATAAAGCTCGATCCGCCCCTTGGGCTTGTCGGCCGGGCCGGGCCGGAAATCGGGCCGCCCGTCGGGCTTGGGCGTTCCAACCGCCGGAGTCAGCAGCGGCAGGCGATCGCCAGCGCGCAGCCCCTGCGGCGGCACATGGTCGGCGCTCGGCACCGCGTTGCGGTGCACCGACCCCAGCTGGAGCATCAGAGTCTTTTCGATCCCTGCGGGCTGGCCGGTTGCCATGCCCGATACGGTCTCTGCCGACAGCCAATAGACCGCGTCGATCTTTTGCTTGGGTGCCGGCTGCGCGGTGGCGGCGGTCGCGGCGATGGCAAGCGCGGCTAGCGCGCTGCCGGAAAGGAGCATCTTCATGTTAGATATCGCTTTCGAGGTCAGGGCTGCGGGGTCGCGGCGGGGGTCACGATCGGCGGCGAGACGTGGAGGCGCAGGCCCGGATGATCGATGACGAAGCGCCGGTCGGCGAACATGTCGATACCCAGGATCACCGCGGGCTGTTCGAGCGTGAAGCCGAGGATCTTGAAGATCGAAAGGTCGGCGATACGGACCTTCCTGCCCTCGACCTTTGCTTCGCCGATGGTCAGCGCCGCGATCGGCGTCTCGACGCTGGGCATCGCATGATTGGTCGCGCCCTTGATGTCGGTCGCCTTGACCACCCCGGGGCTGTCGGGGGTGATCCCGATCGCCTTCGCCGCCGCCCAGTTGATGATCGTGCCGCGCGCGCCGGTGTCGAGGATCGCGGGGACTTCGACGCCATTGAGGCGGATCGTCAACCGCGGCGCACGCATGTCGTCGAGGGTGAAGGGCACCGAGGCCGGGAGGCCGTCCAGCCTGTCGGCCTCGACCTTTCGCGTCATGCGCCAGCGGCGGCCGGGAATGTCGAGTTCGACCACGAAATCGGCGATGATGTCGGCGCCGAGGATGCCGTCGACGCCCAGATGGTCGGTCGGCCCGGGGGGCAGCAGCAGCAGTTCGGGCGCGCGGAAGACATGGCCCGCGACCTCGACCTGGGTGACGATCGTCGTTTCGACATCGCTGCGGCCCGCCGCGCCATCGAGCGGGTCATCCGACAGCTTGGCGACCAGCCCCGGCATTTCGGTGCGCAGCTTGGGCATGATCGTCGTGCTGCTCGCCGCGGTGTCGATGACGAAGCGCCTGGGCGCGCCGTCGTCGATGCGGACGAGCACCACCGGGTGGCCCGAGGGCAGGATTTCGAGCGGCTGCGCGGCCGCGGCGGCGGGCGCCGCGATGGCCGGCGCGGGTTCGGCGGCGGCTGAGCGCGTCTCGGCGAGGATGAGGGCGCCGAGCAGGCCGAAGGCGGCCAGCCCCGTGCGATAACGATGTGCCATAGCGTGTCTCCTGGGCGGCGAGCTGCCGCGATGGAGGCCGGCTATCGGGCGGGCGCCGGCGCCGCCATCGGCGTGCGACCAAGGCCGATCGGCGGTCGCCGGGCATGATCCGGCGCGACGAAGGCGGACATGGATGCGACGAGCGAGGACGTCAGCCGCGCCCACTTCCCTTATGCTGGGCGCAAACTACACAATGGAACCGCCATGCCGTTGAAGCCCGAACATCGTCAGACCATCTGGCTGGTCATCACGACCTGGACCCTGTCCGGGATCCTCTACCTCATCCCCTATCATATCTTCAGCGGCGCCAGCACCTATGTGCTGGTGTCGGTCGTCAACATCTGCGTCATGGGGACGCTGCTGTCATGGGGGGTCTGGTGGACCGTGCGCCGGACGCGCCGACGCAACATGGCGGTGCGGCTCGCCGCGATGGGCGTCGCGGTCTGCCTCGCGTCGGGCACGCTCGCGCTGATCGACGCCGCGACGGGCGAATGGATCGGTCGGCTGGTGGTGTCGAAGCAGATGTCGGCGCCCTTCGGGCTGCGCGCCACCAATAATTTCATCGCGCTGATCTGGCAGTTCGCGCTGCTCGGCGCCGCCTTCACGGTGATCGAGGCGAACAAGCTGACACGCGAGCGCGAGTTCGAACTCGCGGTGGCGCGCGAGACCGCGAGCCGTGCCGAGGCCGCGGCGAGCGCCGCGAGCCTCGCCGCGCTGCGTTACCAGCTCAATCCGCATTTCCTGTTCAACACGCTCAACGCCATCTCGTCGCTGATCGTGACGCGCGAATATGCCACCGCCGACGCGATGCTGGCGAAGCTGTCCGAGTTCCTTCGCGCGACCTTGTCCTCCGAACCCGACGCGCTGCTGCCGCTCGAGGACGAGCTCGCGACGCTGCAACATTATCTGGAGATCGAGAGCGTGCGTTTCGGCGAACGGCTCGCGGTCGAATTCGTCTGCCCGCCGTCGCTCAACGCCGCGCTGGTGCCGAGCTTCCTGCTCCAGCCGCTGATCGAAAATGCGATCAAATATGCGCTCGCGCCATCGGCGGTGCCGGTGACGATCCGGGTCGAGGCGGCGCGCGAGGGCGACACTTTGGTCGTCACCGTCGAGGACGACGGCAACGGGCAGGAAAAGGACATGCGGCCGGGCACCGGCGTCGGCATCGCCAATGTCCGCCAGCGGCTCGAAGCGCTCTATGGCGCGGCGGGCAGCCTCCGGACCGAAAAAAGGGCGCGCGGCTTCGTCGCGGTCGCCCGCCTGCCGTTCAGCACCCATGTCGAGGGAGCGGCGACATGAGCGCGCTCACCGTCCTGCTCGTCGACGACGAACCGCTGGCGCTGCGCCGGCTCGAAACCCTGTTCGGCGACATCGACGATGTCGCGGTGATCGGCACCGCATCGACCGGCGGCGAGGCCGAGGAGCGGATCGCGGCGCTGACGCCCGACCTCGTCATGCTCGACATCTCGATGCCGCAAAAGAGCGGGATACGCGTCGCCGCCGACCTGGTCGCCAACCCGCGGCCCGAGATCATCTTCGTCACGGCCTTCGAGCAATATGCGCCCGACGCCTTCGAGGTCGACGCCGCCGACTATCTGCTCAAGCCCGTGCGCTTCGACCGGCTGCGCCAGGCCGTCGAGCGCGCGCGCCGCCGCCGCGCGATGCGCGACGCCGCCGACCGGTTGGCCTCCGCTCCGGCCGTCGAGGCGCGCGACGAGGCGATATGGGTCCAGGTCGCCACCGGCAACCTGCGTCTGCCGATCGCGCAGATCGAATGGGTCGAGGCCGCGCGCGACTATGTGCTCTTTCACACCGCGACGCGCAGCTACATCCACCGCATCTCGATGGCCGCACTTGGACAATTGCTCGATCCGCAGCAATTGATGCGCGTGCATCGCTCGACCTTCATCCGCCCGGCGCTGGTGAGCAGCGTCCAGCGGCTCGGCAAAGGGCTGATCGCGCTCGAGATGGCGGATGGCGCGGTGGTGCAGGTCGGGCCGAGCTATGTCCACGCCGTCCTCGAACGGTTGGGGCTCGCCTGACGCCTTCGTCGCGCGAGCGGCCGCCTTCGTCGACGCACCACCCGTCCTGTCGCGCCGCGATCGGCTTTCGAAGCACCACCGAGGCGCAGCCGCGCCGCCTGTCCTAGCCACGGGTTGCGGCATCCAGCCGCGAGCAGAGGTTGCCGGCCCCCTTCCCACCCCCGGCAAGGCCCGGCGCCTCTGCTCTCCCCCTCATGATGGAGAGACAGATGAAGCAAACCCTCCCCCTCCTCGCCGCGGCGATCGCTCTCAGCCTGCCCGCGTCGGCGCTGGCCGCCAAGGCCGAAGCGAAGCCCGAGGCCCGTGCCAAGGCCGAAGCCAAGCCCGAAGCGCGTGCGAAGGCCGAGGCCAAGCCCGAGGCCCGTGCCAAGGCGGAAGCCAAGCCCGAAGCCCGCGCCAAGGCCGAAGCCAAGCCCGAAGCCTGACCGCAACGGGACAGCGAGTGCCGGCGGCGTCCCCCCGGTTCGCCGGCACTCCTTCTCCGCGCGCGACCGAAGCCATCGTCAAGGCTCTCCCCGCCCGCTCCCCACACTATCCAGAAACGAGGCGATGATATGCGAACCCTTTTCCAAGCGGCGGCCTGCACCGCGTTGCTGCTGACCCTGCCCGTTTCCGCGATGGGCCAGGGTCTGTTCAAAAGCATCGCCAATCGTCTTTCCGAAACCACCGACAAGGAAAAGCCGGACGCGGCGCCGGACACGAGCGGCAAACCCGCCACCGCGAAGCCCGCCGCCAGGAAACAATCCGCGTCGACGGTGCAATATCCCAGCCAGATGCCGCCCCCCGACGGTTTCGCCGCGGTCAAACAGGCCTATGACGATTTCGGCAAGGTCCGCTGCACCGGCTGCGAGGGCGGCTATGCCTATGACGGCTGGGCGGTCTTCCCCCGCGACGAAACCCCGCGCCCCTACAACGGGTCGAAGCACATCCTCGGCGAATTCGCGATCGACCATGTCCACAGATGGCAGGGCGCCGAAGCGCAAGGATCGCTGACGATCGTCAGCGAAGAGCCGGTCCAGGGCTTCCGCTGCCGCCAATTGCTCTACCGATTGACCAAGGGCGGCGCCTCCGCCGAACGTCCGGGCCTGATCTGCTGGGGCTATGCCAACCAGTTCGCGGGCTCCGAAGGCTGGAACATGGTCTATTGAGCGAGAGTCCCCATAGCAATTCTACGCAGCTTGCCGGCGTTCGCCGTCGGCCTGACCCTGTCGAGCGCAGCCGCGCGGGCCGCAGCAGCGGCGGCATCTCACCAGGGAGTCCAAAGGCCCGGATTTCTCATGGCTGCAGGACATCGTCGGCCTTGCTCCGTTGCAGCGCACATTCGCGGGCGAAGAAGTCGAGAAGCGCGCGAACCGACGGCAGCAGGCCCCGGCGGGACGGGAATACGGCGTGCACGATGCCGGCCGGCGGTCGCCAATCCGGCACGACATGGACCAGCCGCCCGGCCTGGACGTCCGGCCAGATCAGCAACGTCGGCAGTTGTACGATCCCCAGCCCTTCGATCGCGGCCGCACGCAGCGTCGCCAGATCGTCGGTGATGATGCGCGGCGTGTGCGGAACGCTTGCCTTCTGGCCATCGGCACTTTCGAGGTCCCATCGATAATCCGATCGTACCGGACCCAGGTCGAGGCTGGGAAAGCCATTCAGGTCCGCGGGCGATCGGGCGGGGCCTGCCACCAGTTCTGGGCTTGCGACCAGGCATTGCCGGCTATCGTCGAGTTTGCGCATGACCAGGCCGGTATCGTCGAGGGGTGGGAAACGGACGCGGATCGCGAGATCGAACCCCTCCGCGATCACGTCGACCGGCCGGTTTAGGGTCTTGAGATGGACCTCGACCGCCGGGTTCGCCTTCACAAAACGGGCGATCAGGCCGCTGAACTGAAATTGCAGAAGCCCGACCGGACACGCCATGCGGATCACCCCGCGCGGCTCGGCCCGCAGTTCGGCGATGGCCTGCTCGGCCGCCTCGGCCTCGGCCAGCATGGCGACGCAGTGACGATAAAATTCCTGGCCAACCTCGGTCACCGAGAAACGGCGCGAGGAGCGGTTGAGCAGCCGAACGCCGAGCCGGTCCTCGAGCGCCGCGATCCGCCTGCTGAGCTTCGATTTCTGCAGACTGGTCGCGCGGGCGGCGGGCGCGAAGCCGCCATGATCGACGATCTGGACAAAATAATAGAGGTCGTTCAGATCCTTCATCGTTCCATTCATAGGACGCTGCGTCCGGAATCGCAATCTTTCGCGCCCGGCGATGCAGGAGCATCTTCCTCGCAAGTCAGGAGCGCCCCGTCTGGGGTCGCTCCCCGAGGAGATGAACGATGAACAAGACGATACTCGGCCGCTATGGCAATGAGCACGGCCATTGGGTGGGCGACGGCTTCCCCGTCCGCTCGCTCTTTTCCTACAATATGCTGGATCGGCACATCAGCCCCTTCCTGCTGCTCGACTATGCGGGACCGCATTATTTCGCACCGACGACCGATCGGCGCGGCGTCGGCCAGCATCCGCATCGCGGGTTCGAGACGGTCACCATCGTCTATGACGGCGAGGTCGAGCACAAGGATTCGGCGGGCAATGGCGGTGTGATCGGCCCCGGCGATGTCCAGTGGATGACCGCCGCCAGCGGCATCCTCCACGAGGAATATCATTCGGCAGCCTTTGCAAAGACCGGCGGCCCGTTCAAGATGATCCAGCTCTGGGTCAATCTGCCCGCAAAGGACAAGATGGCGCCCAGCGGCTATCAAGGCATCACCAACGCCGACATTCCGGTGGTCGAACTGGCCGGCGGTGCCGGGATGGCGCGCGTAATCGCCGGCGATTTCGGTGATGCCAAAGGTCCCGCCAAGACCTTCACGCCGATCAATGTCTGGGATCTGCGCCTCACCCGCGACGCCGACATGACCCTGTCGTTGCCCGAAGGGCACACGGCGATGCTGGTGGTCCTTGGCGGACATCTGACCGTCGAGGGCAATCAGGACGTCGGCGAGGCGGAGATGCTGATGCTGAGCCGCGAAGGCAGCGAGGTGCATCTGCGCGCCAACGGGGACACGACCATATTGGTCCTGACCGGCGAGCCGATCGACGAACCGATCGTTGGCTATGGCCCGTTCGTGATGAACACCGAGGCGGAAATCCGCCAGGCGATCGACGACGTCAACAGCGGCAGGTTTGCGATGGCGGCCTGATTGAAAGCCCGGCTCCTTTCGACACGGAGCCGGGCTTTTTTTGACCCGCGCCGGACCGGTCAGCGTTGAGAGTGATTTTTGCGGCCCGATAGCGGGCATTTTACAGGAGGACGACGATGACCAGTGAAGCCACCCGGGACCCAAGGGCCGACCATCTGCTGACGCCGCAGAACGCGGCGTTCATCATCATCGACTATCAGCCGGTGCAGGTGAACTCGATCGCCTCGATGGACCGGCAATTGATGCTCAACAATATTGCCGGCTGCGCCCGGGCCGCGGTCGTCTATGATCTGCCGATCATCCATTCGACGGTCAATGTCCAGACCGGCCTCAACAAGCCCCCGGTGCCGCACGTCGCCAAGGTTCTGGCGGACTATCCGACCTATGACCGCACGACGATCAACAGTTGGGAAGATGTCGAGTTCAGGAAGGCCGTCGAGGCCACCGGGCGCAAGAAGCTGATCATGACCGCGCTGTGGACCGAAGCCTGCCTGACCTTCCCGGCGCTCGACGCGCTCGCGGCCGGTTATGAGGTCTATGTCCCCGTCGACGCGGTCGGCGGCACCTCTCTCGCCGCGCATGAGGCGGCGCTGCGCCGCATCGAACAGGCGGGCGGCCAGATGATTTCCGTCCCCCAACTCTTCTGCGAACTACAGCGCGACTGGAAACGTAGCGAGACCGTTCCCGCCTTCATGAACCTGTTCATCGAGACGGGCGGCACCGCCGGCATCCAGTTTTCCTACGACCGCACCGAATAGCATCGCACAAACAGCCCGCGCGCCGGTGGGGCGCGGGCTGTCCACCCCGCTCAGCAAGGAGAAAACCCATGTCCACGCCCGCCAATTTCAACGGCGCCCGCCCGGTGATCGACCCCGACGATGCCGCGCTGCTGCTGATCGACCATCAAAGCGGCCTGTTCCAGACCGTCGCCGACATGCCCTTCCCGGTGCTCCGCAACCATGCGGCCGCGCTCGCGACCATGGCGACCCTCACCAACATGCCGGTGATCACCACCGCCTCGGTGCCGCAAGGCCCCAACGGCCCGCTGATCCCGGAAATCCACGAAAACGCCCCCCATGCCAAATATGTCGCACGCAAGGGCGAGATCAACGCGTGGGACAATCCGGACTTCGTCGCCGCAGTGCGGGCAACCGGGCGCAAGACGCTCATCATCGCGGGCACGATCACCAGCGTTTGCATGGCCTTCCCCGCGATCAGCGCGGTGCAGGAAGGGTATAAGGTCTTCGCCGTCGTCGATGCCTCGGGCACCTATTCAAAGATGGCGCAGGAAATCACCCTCGCCCGCGTCGTCCAGGCCGGTGTGGTCCCGATGGATACCGCCGCCGTCGCGTCCGAACTTCAGCGCACATGGCATCGCGACGATGCCGCCGAATGGGCGCAGGTCTATACGAAGATCTTCCCGCCCTATCAGTTGCTGATCGAAAGCTACGCCAAGGCGCAGCAGGTCGCGAACGATCGCGAAGAGCTCGATTCACAGCGTGTTTGAGGCAAATCGCATCCCGGCCCGCTATCGCCCGTTCGATCGGCGGACAGGAACGGCATTGGGGGCGGGACTTTTCGCTCGCGACGACAATGAGAATCGATTTGCCATCAAGCGCAACGAGACCATGATGCGCAACTGCGCCCAACGAGAATCAGGAGAGACGAAATGACCGATACACCGACCATCATCCTCGTTCATGGCTTCTGGGGTGGCGCGGCTCACTGGGCCGGCGTCATTCCGCTGCTCCATCAGGCGGGGCTCACCAAGCTGAAAGCGGTCGAAATGCCGCTCACGTCGCTGGCCGACGATGCCGAGCGCACCCGAAAGATGATTGCACAGGTCGGTGGCCCGGTGCTGCTGGTAGGGCACAGCTATGGCGGCGCGGTCATCACCGAAGCCGGCACCCATCCCGACGTTGTCGGGCTGGTCTATATCGCCGCTTTCGCTCCCGACGCGGGTGAAAGCCCGGGCGGCATAACGCAAGCCAATCCCCCGGCGGGCGCGGCAGCCATCGCGCCCGACAGCGATGGGTTTTTGTGGATCGCACAAGACCAATATCACGCCAACTTCTGCCAGGATCTGCCCGAGGATCAGGCGTTGGTGATGGCGGTGACGCAAAAGGCGCCGCTTGGCTCGACCTTCGGCGACACGATCTCTCAACCGGCATGGAAGAGCAAGCCGTGCTGGTACCAGCTGTCCGAGCAGGATCGCATGATTGCGCCGGCCAATCAGGAGATGATGGCCTCGCGGATGGCGCCCAAAAAACTGATCCGGCTCGCCGCGAGCCATGCATCGCTGGCGTCGCAGCCCAGTGCGATCGCCGCACTAATAATCGAGGCGGCAAACGGCTGACGGGACAAGGGATCGCTCGCCAATTGCGAAGGAATTTTCGAGATTGACCGTCCAGAGCTGATCTTCCGTTGATATTACGTTGTCCGTTCCCGGGTGGCTGGTCCGCACGCCGCCCTGAATAGGGCGATATCGTCGCCGCCTGGCTGATTTCAGAACAAGGGAAACACCAAGACCATGACGATCGAACGCATCATCGACAAACGCGAACGCGATCTCGGCGGCGGTTTCGTCGTCGGACGGGTTCTGCCCTTCCACGCGCGCCGGATGGTCGGGCCGTTCATCTTCTTCGACCATCTGGGGCCGCTCGACCTGGCGCCGGGCATCCCGCGCGAACTGGATGTGCGCCCCCACCCGCATATCGGCCTTTCGACCGTGACCTATCTTTATTCGGGCCAGATCACCCATCGCGACAGCCTGGGCTTCGAGCAGGAAATCCGCCCCGGCGAGGTCAACTGGATGGTCGCGGGCAGCGGCATCACCCACAGCGAACGGCTTGAATATGCGCGCGCGCATGGTGCGAACATGCACGGGATCCAGGCCTGGGTGGCGCTGCCCGTCGAGGCGGAGGAAAAGGATCCCAGCTTCCACCACCATGCCGGGGCCGACCTGCCCGAATGGGACGAGCATGGCGTCAAGGGCCGGTTGATCGCGGGCGAGGCCGATGGCCTTTCGTCGAATGTGACGGTTCATTCGCCGCTCTTTTATCAACACTGGGAGATGCAGGCCGGCGCGCGCCGCAGCGTCACCACCGCCTATCCCGAACGGGCGGTCTATTGCGCCGCCGGACAGATCGAGATTGGCGGAACGGTGCTGGGCGCGGGCCAGATGGCGGTGCTGAACGGACGCGACGGCGCCGATGTCACCGCGAACCAGCCCTCCACGGTGATGGTGCTGGGAGGCGAGCCGATCGGCGAGCGGTTCCTGCTTTGGAACTTCGTTTCGTCGAGCAAGGACCGGCTCGAACAGGCGCGCGCGGATTGGACGGCCGGGCGCATGAAATTGCCCGACGCGGACCACGCCGAATTCATCCCGTTTCCCGAGGTTGCGAAATGACCGCCGGCATCCAGGAAACGCGGGGACATCACCGGACATCGAATGGCTTGGGCCGGGTCCGAAATCCTCCATATACGGATGGCCGGAACCGTCCGATGATAGCCGAACAAGGAAAGCTGCCGCTATGGCCGAAATAACGATCACCAAGGAAGACGATGGCCGCCATGGCCGTTACCTGGCGCGGGTCGCCGGGATCGAGGATGCGGCCGAACTGGTCTTCACCCATCGCGGCCCCGGCCTTATCAGCGCGGACCATACCGGCGCGCCGGAGAGCCTGAGGGGCACGGGCGCGGCGGCGGCGCTGGTCGATTTCCTCATCGCCGATGCACGGGGCAATGGCTTTCGCATCATTCCCTTATGCCCCTATGTCCGCGCGCGATACGAGAAGCACCCCGATTGGCAGGATGTGATGACCGTCGGCCCGGGCGAAAAGCCGAGCATCGCCGCAAGGCCGCACCCATGACCCGTCTGCTCGGCATTTCGGGCAGCCTGAGGACAGGCTCGTTCAACACCGCCCTGCTCCGCAACGCGGCCGGGCTGGTGCCCGAGGGCGTATCGCTCGATATCCGCACGTTGCACGGCATCCCGCTCTACGACGCCGACGCGGAGGCGGCGAGCGGCCTGCCCGATGCGGTGGTCGATCTGAAGGAGGCGATCGCGTCGGCCGATGGTGTGATATTGGCGACGCCCGAATATAACAACGGGATACCCGGCGTGTTCAAGAACGCGATCGATTGGGCCTCGCGCCCGCCGGGCGACATTGCGCGGGTGTTCGGCGGGCGTCCGTTCGCGATTCTGGGCGCGTCGCCGGGTGGGTTCGGTACGCTGCTGGCGCAAAACGACTGGCTGCCGGTGCTGCGCACCCTTGGTGTGACCTTGTGGACCGGCGGCCGGATGCTCGTCTCGCGCGCGTCGGGGATGTTCGACGAGGATGGCGCGATGGGCGATCCCGGCGTCCGCAATCAGCTCGCGACGTTCCTTGCTGGTTACACCGACTTCATTCGACAAAAGGACGGCTGACACGATGGCGCAAAAGACCATGGCCCATGTTTCCGATGCTCAGGGCAGCCCGCTCGCGGTCGCCATCGAGGTGTCCGGTCATCATATCTTCGGGGACGAACCCCTGTCCAAGGGCGGAAAGAATCTGGGTCCGTCGCCCTATGACCTGCTCGCCGCCTCGCTTGGCGAATGCACCGCGATAACCATTCGCTGGTACGCGATTCGTGAAGGCTGGCCGGTCGAACATGTCGATGTCGAGGTTCGTCATGGCAAAAAGATGGAAGCGGGATCGGAGCAGATGATCGACGAGTTTCACAAGACCGTCACCATCATCGCCCCCGATTTGTCGGAAGAACAACGCCAAAAGCTCTTTGGCGTCTCCGAAAAATGCCCCGTTCACAAAACGTTGACCGGCGCCATCCGGATCGCAACCGAACGCGGATCATAGCCGGCGCCAGCCGGAAATCAGCGCCGTGGGTGAAAAGTGCATCGCGGATGCACCTGGGCCGTGGGTGGACGGCCCTGCGTTGGCGCCGAACGGGTTTTGCGTGTGTCTCGCGTCACAGCATCGTCCGTCTGCATCGCCTATCGGGATGGCATCGGATGAAAAGGCGACGGCAAGGAGATGAAAAGTGAGCGATAGAAAAGACGCCCCTGAAACGATCAGTGACGAAGCGCTCGACGCGGTCAGCGGCGGCCTGCCGGCCGTGCAGGCCGCGCGCGAGGCGGCGCGCCGGGCCAGCGTCAATTTCGTGATGGCGGACGGATCGGTCAAGGCCGGCGACGGATCGGTGAAGCCAGGTGACGGGTCGGTCAAGCCCGCCGTCGGCGGTTAAGCTCCCGGCCATCCTCGGCCCACGGTCGGACTCTAATGCTCGCGCCCCTCGAGCAGCGCGATCAGGCGAACGAAACGGTCGCCCGCCTCGCTGAGCGTGTCGAGCAGGCCTTCGTCGAGTTCGGTCTGCCCGCCCGCCGGGGTCGACAGGCTGCGCAGCCGATCGGACAGGAACACCGCCAGCGCGCGATAGAAGCGCGCCGCGAAGCCACTGTCCGCCGCAAATTCGGCCAGAATCGCCGCGCGCGGCACCGCGAGCACCCGGACATGGTCGCGCGCGGTCACCGTTGCCGACGGCAGCGCCTTTTCCACGAACGACATCTCGCCGACCACATCGCCGAGCGCGAGGTCGGCAACATGCGCACCGGCAGGGCTGGTGACCGCCAGCGTGCCATCGGTGACGAAGAACAGCTCGCCGATCGCCTGCCCCGCCTTGATCAGCACATCGCCGGGCGCGAGGCCGCGGACGCTGCCGTGACGCGACAGCCAGAGGATGTCGCTGTCCTCCAGATCGCCCAGGATATAGAGCGCCTTGCGCATATCAGTCCTCCAGCAATTGGCGGCGCGCGAGCGCGGCAAAGGCGCCATTTCGCGCCATGAGGTCGGCGAATGTCCCGGTTTCGACAAAGCGCCCGCGTTCGAGGACGCAGATGCGGTCCGCATTGCGCACGGTCGACAGCCGGTGCGCGATGGTGATCCGGCTGGCGTCGAGCGCGTCGAGGGTCGCCGCGACTATCGCCTGCGTCGCATTGTCGAGCGCGCTGGTGGCCTCGTCGAAGAACAGGAGGCGCGGCCCTCCGGCGAGGGCGCGCGCGATCAGGATGCGCTGGCGCTGCCCGCCCGACAGCGTCCCCGCCCCTTCGGTGACCATCGTGTGCAGCCCCATCGGCATCTGATCGAGGTCGTCGGCCAGCCCCGCCGCATCGGCCGCCGCCTGACATTGCTCGAGCCCGGCATCGCTCGCGCCGCGAATATTCTCCATGATCGTCCCCGCGAACAGCTGGCTCGACTGGAGCACGACGCCGATCTGGCTGCGCAGCCGTGCCGGATCGAGGCTGGCGAGTTCCTGCCCGTCATAGGCGATCGACCCCGTGGTCGGCGTCTCGAAGCCGAGGAGCAGCCGCAGGACGGTCGACTTGCCCGACCCCGAGCCGCCGACGATCGCGACATGCTCGCCCGGCGCGACGCTCAGCGACAGGTCGGCGAGCAGCGGCGCCATGGCCTGGTCGTAACCGAAGCTGAGCCCCGACACCTGGATATCGCCAGTCAGCCGCCCGGGGTCGGCGCGGCCGCCCGCCGCCTCGATCTCGGCGATCAGGATCGGGCGTGCGCGCTCGGCCAGCGGGCGCGCGGTGTAGATCGCGAGCAAAGAATCGCACAGCGCGACAAGATTGCCCTGAAAGATCGCGAAGGCGGCGAGGAAGCCGATGAACTGCCCCGGCGGCACGTCGCCCGACACGAGCAGCGCCGCGGTCGCGAACAGCGCGATCAGGCCGATGATCCCCCAGGCATCGGCGAAAGCGCCGAAATGCACGCCGATGCGCTGTCCCCGCGCATCCGCCGCGCGTTCGAGCGTGTAGGCGCCCGTCCAGCGATCCAGCATGCGGTCTTCCGCCGCCGCCGAGCGCAATTTGGGCAGCCCTTCCAATATCTCGAAGGTGAGACCAGCGAGCTTGCCGTCGCGTTCGGCTGCCTCGCGCAGCGGTGCCGCCTGTGCCACCCGGCTGACCGCCACCGCAGCGATATAGACGAGGGTGACGCCCAGCCCCGCGAGCGCCATGCGCGGTTCATAGACGAACAGCAGCACGAGGTAGAAAAGCGAGAAAAAGGCGGTCAGCCCGGCGTTGAGCAATATGCTTGCGACCAGCGCGCGAATACCTTCCAACGCCTCGATCCGCTGGTTGAAATCGCCCGGCGACAGCGTCTTGAAGAAACGCGCCGGCAACCGCAGCACGCGATCGGTCACCCCCGCCGCCATCGCGACCTGGCCGCGCCCGGTGACACGCGCGACGGCGAGCGCGCGCACCGCGGTGAAGGTGGTCCCAACCAGCGCCGCGATCACCAGCGCGATACCAATGCCGATCAGCAACCCGCCGGCGCCGCCGGGGACGATCTCGTCGAATATCCAGGCGCTGGCGACCGGAACGATCAATCCGAGCAGCGCCGTGCCCAGCCCCGCGCCGGCGATCAGCGGCAGTTCGCGCCGGATGCCCGCGGCGACGCTCACCGCCATCGGACGGAACGACGACAGGTCGCCGACCAGCGGCGCATAGAAACGCCAGCACAGCGGGTGTACCTCGCCGGGATCGAGCGTGTGGCCTTCGGCATCGCGATAGGCGCCGCGCTGCCACAGGGCTGCGCTGACATCGCCCTCGCCGTGCTGCACCAGCATCGGCCCCGTATCATCCTTCCACCAGCCCGGCGCCAGGATCGTCCGCCCGGCGCGCAAACCAGCGATCCGCGCGAGAACCGGGGCCTGCGCAAAGTCCATGCGCGCACCGCGAAAGATCGCAGGGTCTACCGTTTGACCGAGCGCCTCGCCGAGCGCTGCGATCGCCCGCGCGATCTGGTTGCCCTCGACGCTGCCCGGCGGCCCCGCGCCGAGCCGGTCGATCAGCGACGCGTCTCGCGCCGCCGCTTCGACCGCAAAGGCCGCGTCGACTGCGGCGCCGGGATCGTCGTCCGCGAATGTCCCTGCGGGCAGCGGCACGAGCGTGCAATCATCGAGCACAACGACGACGAAGCGCCGGGTCCCTTCGGGCAGCGGCGCGACATGCCCCTCGGTCTCGACCAGTTCGACGAAGCGCCGCCGCTCGGCCGCCACCAGATAGAGTTCGAGGCGCCCCGCCGCGACGCGCCAGCCGGAGCCGCCGTGCGGCAACGCCCGGGTCGCACCCGCAGCCAAGGCGATCGGTCCAGTCACGCCTCGACCAGCCGCGCATAGGCGCCGCGCCCGGCCATCAGTTCGCCATGGTCCCCCGCCTCGACCACCCGCCCCTGTTCGAGCACGAAAATCCGGTCGCAATCGCGGATCGCCGACAGCCGATGCGCGATGATGATGCAGGTGATGCCGCGCCGCCGGATCGCCTCCATCACCCCATGTTCGGTGACCGGATCGAGCGCGCTCGTCGCTTCATCGAGGATGATCAGGCTCGGATCGCTGGCCAGCGCGCGTGCGATTTCGATCCGCTGCCGCTCGCCGCCCGAAAAATTGCCGCCACCCTGCGCGATCGGCGCGTCATAACCGCCGGGCCGCGCCGCGATGACGTCGTGGATCATCGCATCGCGCGCCGCGCGGATCATGTCGGGTTCGGGCAAAGCGTCATTCCACAGCGTCAGATTGTCGCGCACCGACCCTTCGAACAGCATCACATCCTGCCGCACATAGGCGAGGCGGTGCGCAAGCGCGGCGCGTGGCCAGCCGAGCAGCGCGCGGCCGTCGAGCAGCAGGTCGCCGCCGCGCGGCTGTTCGAGCCCGGCGATCAGCTTGCCGACGGTCGATTTGCCCGACCCCGACGGCCCGACGAGCGCGATGCGTTCGCCGGGCAGCAGATCGAAGCTGAGCCCGTCGATGAGCGGCGGATCGAGCGGCGCATAGCCGAAGGACAGGTCGCGCGCGCTCACCCCTCCCTGCGGCAGCCGTCCGTCGGAGACAGGATCGGCGCGATCGAAACGCGGATCACTCGCCTCGGCCAGCACATCGTCGAGCCGCCCGGTGTAGGAGCGGATCTGGTGCAGTTCGGCCCCGAAACCCGCAAGCGCCGCGACCGGCGCGACAAAGCTTGCCGCCAGCGTCTGATAGCCGACGAGTTCGCCCAGCGTCATCGTCCCGCCCATCACGGCAAAGCCGCCCCACACCAATATGGTCGCGATAATCAGCGCACTGATCAGCGCCGGCATCGGCTGCACAAAGGCGGCCAGCCGAGCGACCTGTTGCTCGCCGTTCTGGACGGCAATCGTCAGGCCGGTCCAGCGCGCGAACAGCATATCCTCGCCGCCCGACGCCTTGAACGTCTCCATATCCTTCAAACCCGCGACACGCGCCCCCGCGAGCTTGCCGCGGTCGATCGATATCTTGCGATAGCGGTCGGACAGCAGGCTGTTCGACCGCAGCAGGACGGCGGCGTTGAGCAGCGCGAGCGCGGCGACCGCCAGCGTCAGCGCCCAATGATAAAAAAGCAGCACGATCAGGAAGAACAGCGCGCTGACCAGATTGACCGCCGCCTGCGCCAGATGGCCGGTCAGCAGCGTCGCCAGCGATTCATTGAGCTTCACCCGGTCGGCGATCTCGCCGGCGAAGCGCTGGTCGAAAAAGGCCACCGGCAACGTCAGCAGCTTGCGCATCAGCGCCCCGCCGGTGTTGAGGCTCATCGCCATGCGCGCGCGGAGCAATGTGCGCTCCTGCAGTTCGAGGAGGATGAAGCGGACCAGTGCGGTCAGCGCCATCCCGATCAGCAGCGGCAGCAACCAGTCGGACAGGCCGCGGACGAGCACATAATCAACAAAAATCCGGCTGAACACCGGCAGCACAACCCCCGGCACCACCAGCGCCAACGCGGTCAAGACCACGAACCACAGCGCGGTGCGTACCCCGTCGAACCGCTGACGCAGCGACTGCGCCAGGCTGGGGCGGCTGTCGCCCCGCTCGAAACCGGCGCCGGGGACGAAGGTCAGCACGACACCGGTAAAGCCATCGGAGAATTCAGCGATCGTCTCGCGGCGGCGACCCGACGCCGGATCGTTGAGCCAGACCTGGCGCGCGTCGATATGCTCGACGACGAGAAAATGGTTGAAATGGACAAAGGCGATCGCCGGCAATGGCAGGTCGGCGATATGCTCGGGCTCGGCCTTCAGCCCCTTGGCCTCCAGCCCCAGCGCGCGCGCCGCGCGCAGCAGGCTCGACGCCTTGGTCCCGTCGCGCGACACCCCGCACAGCGCGCGCAGTTCGTCGAGCCCCATGTGGCGGCCATGCGCGGCAAGGACCATCGCCAGCGAGGCCGCCCCGCATTCGGCTGCTTCGAGCTGGAGCACCGTTGGCGTGGATCGGCGCCGTGCCATTCGCTAGTTACCGGCGCCCGGCACCAGCAATCCGATGATGCGCCGGTCGGCGACCACCACCCTGCCCGCTACGATCGATCCCGCGCTGATCGCGCCCGGCGGCCCCTTCGACGCCGACCAGGCAAAGCCGCTCGCATTGGCGGCGTCGCGGTCGAGCAATATCCGCACCTCGATCGGCGCGCCGCGCGCATTGAGCTCTGCCACCAGTTGGTCGTTGCGCAGCATGCGCCTCATCCCTTCGGGGGTCGCGGGCAGCGGCGCGACCGACGCGACGCGGCCGCGGATATGGCCATAGACCGCACGCTCGACCGCGGTCGGCGTGATCTCGGCGCGCATCCCCGGCGCGATGCGCTTGCCTTCGGCGGCGGGAACATAGAGCAGCGCCACGAGCCCGCCCTGATTGGGCGCGACGGTCGCGAGCGCGGTGCCGGGGGCGACGATGTCGCCGGTCCCCAGCTTCACCTCGGTGACGCGCCCGGCAACGGTGGCGCGGATCACCTCCTCGTCGCCGAGCCGCGCCTCGAGCCGCTCGATCAGGCGCTGCTGCGTATCGACCTCGCGCTGTTCGTCAAGCAGGGCGAGACCGCTGGTGCCCGATCGCGCGTCGGCGTCGACCCGCACTCGCAGCGCCGCTTCGCCCAGGTTCGACAGTTGCTCGCGCACCGCCGCGAGTTCGATCTGGACATCGACCAGCTGGTCCTGGGTGATGAAGCCGCGCGCGATCAGTTTCTCCATCCGGCCCGCGCGCTGCTCGAGATAGCTGGCGCGGCTGGTCAGCGCGCGGCGGCTTTCGGAGATCGTCGCGAGCCGGGCGCTGTCGGCGCCGCGTTCGCGCCCGCCCTGTTCGCCGTAAAAACCCTGCAACCGCGCAAGCCGCGCCTGGGCATCGCGCAGGTCGAGGCGGGCGTCGGCCAGTTCGCGGGTGAGCTCGGTGCGGGCGATGGTTGCGATCGGTTGGCCGATCCGCACCGCATCGCCGGGGATGACCAGCATGGTCTGGATACGGCCATCCTGCGCGGCGGCGATTTCAGCGAGGCCCGACCGGTTGATCAGGATGCCGCTTGCACCCACGGTCACGGGCGCGCGCGCAACGCTGGCCCAGATCAGCGCCGCGACCAGCGCGACGGCGAAGGCGCCGAGCAGTATCCACGACGGGCGCGGCACCAGCGTCAGTGGGGCGTCGAGCCGCTCCGGATTCGCCATGCGATCCAGCGCCGTCTGCCGATAGATGGTTTCGCTCATCCGCGTGCCGCCCCTGTTGCCATGCGCACGCGACCCATATTGTTCTATCCGCGCACATGAACCGATTTTCCCCGTTGTGACAAGGGTGTCGGCATCGCTGTGACGCAAGGCACACTATCGCGCGCGGAATCGGCTATGCAGGACGCCTGTCGGGAAGGATATTCCGACTCGGGCCGCAACCTGTCGAACCGCCGCCTCCGCGCGGCGTTGTTAGGAGAATTGCGATGACCAGAAAGACCGACAAAGTGACCAGGGCGGGCGCCGTCGAGCTGAGCGAGGACGCGCTCGGCCAGGCATCGGGCGGCGCAGGCCCGACCTATATCAAGCTCGACCCCGACTTTGGCAGCGTCGTGCAGAAGGTCAACGAGGTGAAGCTCAGCCCCGCGACCGCCGCGAACAAATATACGCCCAACCCGGTGAAGTTATGACGGCGTAGCGGAGGATCGCGCGCATGGCGCCGCACGACACGACGGCGGGTCCGTCCGACAGCATCGACGGCTATGTCGGCGACTCGCTCTATCCGAGCAGCTTTCATGCGAGCTTCGCCCCGCCAAATATCGACGCGATGCTGGCGCATGTCGGGATCGCGTCGCCGCGCGGTCATGGCACGCGCTCGCCCTTCACGATGGTCGATATCGGCTGCGGCGACGGCATCGGGCTGATCCTCAACGCTGCCGCGCATCCCGAGGGGCATTTCATCGGTATCGACGGCAATCCGAACCATGTCGCGCGCGGCGCGGCGATGGCGGCGGAAATCGGCCTCGATAACATCGAACTCCATCATCAATATTTCGACGCCGCGCTGGCGGCACAAGCCGGCGACGCGGCCGATTATGTGCAATGCCAAGGCGTATTGGCCTGGGTCAGCGAAACCAATCGCGGCCATGTCCTCGACCTCGCCGCCCATATGCTGAAACCCGGCGGGGTGATGGCCGTCGGCTATAATTGCCTGCCCGGCTGGACACCGATGGTCGCGTTCCAGCAAATGCTGTGGACACTGGCGGACGGCCTGCCGGGCACGCCGACCCAGCGGTTCGAAACCGCGCTTGAACAGCTACGCGCGACCGGGATATTCGAAGCGGGCCATTGGGAATGGATCGACGAGATGCGCGGCCGCCTGCCGACCGATTATTTCGCGCATGAATATCTCAATCGCCACTGGACGCCGCTCTGGTCGGGCGCTGTTCTCGAAGCTGCGGCGGAGCGCGGACTGGCGCTGGCCGGCCAGGCGAGACCTAACCGCTTGCGCGCCGATTTTGCCCTGAAGGCGGCATGGCGCGAAACACTGTCCACGATCGCCAATCCCGCCGCGCGCGAATGCGCGCTCGACCTGCTCACCCGCAACTGGTTCCGCACCGACCTGTTCGTGAAACAGCGCTACGCGCGGCTTTCAGCGACCGAACAGGCCAAGGCGCGGATGCAGGGCTGGTGGTCAGCCCCGCGCCCGCTCGGCGAAGCCAGTTTCGAGGCCCGCACCGCCGCCGGCACGATCCGTTTCGACAACGATGCGGCGCATGCGATCCTGCGCGCGCTCGAAAACGGGCCGCAACCGCTGACCGCCGTGGCTGACATCGGCGAGGCCGATCTGTTCAACGCCCTCGACGCGCTCTTCATGGCGGGCGAAGTGGTCCCCGCCGACCCGCCGGCCGACGTGCCGCTGGCGGCGGCGACCCACGCCGCCTTGCTGCGGCTCGACGCCGCAACGATCAATGGCGCGGTTTCAAGCCACGGGGTCATCGGGATTCCGCGCGGGTCGCTACGGCCGTGACTTCGCAAGTCGGACGCTAGCCGAAAGCAGTCGATTGGCGCCAAAGTATCCCTATCAACTGGTCAGCAGCTTCAGGCCCGAAAACAGCAGGACAGCCGCAAGCGCCGGACGCAACAGATGATCGGGCGCACGACTGGACAAGAGGCTGCCGACGATCACGCCGGGGATCGATCCCACCAACAGGCTGATGAGCAGCGTCGGATCGACATCGCCATAGAGCCAGTGCCCCGAACCCGCCACCAGGGCCAGCGGAACCGCGTGCACGATATCGGTGCCGACAATCCGCGAGACCGGCAGGTGCGGGTAGAGCATCAGCAGGGCGGTCACGCCGATCGCCCCCGCCCCGATCGACGAGATGGAGACCGCAACTCCAATGAACGCGCCGAGCATCACGGTCGGCAGCAGTGCCCGCCCATCGTCGGGACCTTCGTGCCGCCGCGCGAACCGCATGAGATGTCCCTGAAAAAACGCGGCGAACGCCGTCAGGATCAACATAAAGCCCAGAAACAGAATGATGACATGCTCGGCACCGTCGCCGATACTGCCGAGCCCCTGCAACGCGACGACCGAAAGGACAGCGGCCGGGATCGATCCTGCGGCGAGACGGCGAAAAATATGCCAGTCGACGGTGTCGCGCCAGCCATGGACGGTGCTCCCCACCGTCTTCGTCAGCGCGGCGAACAGAAGGTCTGTGCCAACGGCTGTCTTGGGATTGACGCCGAACATCAGCACCAGCAGCGGCGTCATCAGCGACCCGCCCCCAACGCCTGTCAGCCCGACCATGATGCCGACCAGCAAACCCGCGGTCGCATGCATCGTGTCGACATGTTCAAGCAGATTTTGGAGCAACCCGATCACCCAGGAATTGACAGACGCATCCGACCTTCTGACGAAGGCCGTTCGGACTGTCGAATGAATTTGCTGTCATCGGCGCTGATCCGCCTGCGACGCCTTGAGCAACGCCTGGGCCAAGAGGGGCAGGGTTTCCACGAACCCCGTATCGTTTCAGGCAATCGACGACGGACGCGACGGCGGCAAGGGTTTCGCGCGGATCGCGTGTGCAAATCGTGTCGAGACCGAGCGTCTTTGCGCAATGGTCATTGCCCGCATGGGCAAGCATCCAGATTTGGCGTTTTAACCGTTCAATCGCGCCCGGTGCAGCCGGGCGGACGGGGCCTCAGCAGAGCGCGACCGGCAGCGGCGCCCGTTGTTCGACCGTCATCGACCGCCAATGCGCCATTGACGAAGAGTTTCCGAACACCGACGCTCAGTTCGCGCGGGTGCATATAATCGGCGCGCGGCGCATATTGGGCAGGATCAAAGACGAGCACGTCCGCAAAAAAGCCTGGACGCAGGTAACCACGCCCGTCGAGCTTGTAGATGTCGGCGGTGCGGCCGGTCGATTGACGGATGAAGGTCCGCAAGTCGATGACCTTGCGCTCGCGGACGTAACGCGCATATTTTTCGGGGAAAGTCGCGAACATGCGGGGATGGCCATCCGACCCGTCGGATGACGTCACCATCCACGGCTGCGTCATCAACAGGTCGACGTCCGCCTGCGCCATGTTGAAGGACGCGACGGCGGCGCCGCCGCCCTTCTGTCCCTCGCCCTTCGCCTCGATACCCTGACGGATGATCCGCAGCGCCGCGTCGCGCGGATCCGCCCTCCACTCCTCTGCAACCTGTTCCAGCGTCCGGCCGGTCCAGGGAAAGCCCTGTGCGATCAGGAGCAACGCGCTGGCCCCGCCGCGCCGGCGAAGATTGTCCTGCATTTCGCCCCGGATCCGCGCCAGCGTGACGGGATCGTCGAGCCGCTTCAGCAACGCCGCCCCGCCGCCATCGACCGCCCAGCGCGGCAGCAGCGACGCGTCGAGACTCGATCCCGACGCCAGCCAGGGATATTGGTCTGCAGTCACGTCGACCCCCGCCTTGCGCGCGGCGTCGATCGCGGAGATCACCGCGCCGGCCTGACCATGAACGTCGACGCCGAGCGCTTTCAGATGGGCGAAATGGACCGGCATTCCGGCCTGCCGGCCGATCTCGATCGCTTCCTCCACCGACCCGAGCAGGCCGATGCTGTAACTCGATTCGTCGCGCTGGTGGGTGTCGTAAAGGCCGCCGCGGATCGCCGCCTCGCGCGCCACGGCGACGACCTCGCCGGTGGTGGCGAAGCTTTGCGGCGCATAGAAAAGCCCCGTGGAAAGGCCTACCGCGCCTTCGCACATGCCCTTGGCGACCAACGCCTTCATCGCATCGAGTTCGGCCGAGTTCGGCGCGCGCGCATCCTGACCCAGCACCCGCTGGCGCACTGGTCCGAAGCCAACGAAGGGCACGATATTGGTGCCGATCCCCGATCCGGCCAGCCTGGCGGCATCCTCCGCGACGTCGGGCGTGCCATAGCCATCGACCCCGATCATCACCGTGCTGACCCCTTGGGCCAGCCAGGCGGCATTGACGCGCACCGTCGGGTCGGGCGAGCGGAGGAAGCTGTCGGCATGGGTGTGCGGATCGATGAAGCCGGGCGCGACGATCAACCCCTTCGCGTCGATGACCCGGGGCGCCGAATAGTCGCCGGACGGGCCGACATGGACGATCCGGTCGCCCCGGATCGCGACGTCGCCGACAAAGGGTTCGCCCTCGCCGCCGTCATAGATCGTCCCGCCCCGGATGATCACGTCGACCGCCTCGTCCGGCCGCGCTGCGGCGCCGGCCACGCAAAGCAGCGCCGCAGCGGCCGACAGCGAAGCGATCGTCCGGCGAACGGAAAGCGAAGCAAGCGACGACGGCATCGGCGTGATCCTTCTGTTGGGCAGTTGCGACCGCCGGCCGGGGCGCACCCTCGGTCGGCTTTTTCCGGCGATGAGGATGTCTCGAATAAGCGCCCCGCGTCCAGAGAGTGTAGTTGCAGCCCCTATAACCCAATGGCATAAGATCGAAAACCAGCGTCGATATTCGGCCGAAACAGCGGCAAATTCTTGCCCGACAACCGCAGCTTTGGAGCCACAACGCGATGAACCTGCGCCAGATCGAGATATTTCACGCAGTCTTCCTGCACGGCACGGTCAGTGCCGCCGCCCGGTCGCTCAACGTCTCGCAGCCCTCGGTGACGAAGGTGCTGCGCCACGCCGAACGCTCGATCGGGCTGACGTTGTTCGAGCGGTCGAAAGGGCGGCTGATCCCGACGCAGGACGCGCGCACCCTGTTCGCCGAAGTATCCGACATTCAGGACCGGGTGCGGTCGCTGCGCCAGGCGTGCCAGAACCTGCGCCACGGGCGCGGCGGCCTGCTCCGCATTTCGGCGCTTCCGTCGCTGGGGCTCGGCGCGATCCCGACGGCTGTCGCCCGGTTTCTGGACGATCATGCGGACGTCATGTTCGATCTCCAGACGCTGCACCATGATGAAATGGTGCGTAAACTCTATGAGCATGAAACCGACATCGCGATCAGTTTCGAGGTGCCGCTGTCGGCTCCCGTCGCCCATCAGGTGATCGGCGAGGGCGAACTGGTGGTCATCTACCGCGAAGAGGATATGCCGGCCGCGCCCCCGCGCCTGCGCCTCGACGAACTGTGCGGGCACAAGTTCATCAGCCCGGCGCAGAGCGGCCCGATCGGACGGATGCTGTCGAGCGAGCTCAATCGGCTGGAGGTCGTGCTGGACGAGGTTGTTTCGGCCCGCACCTATTATGTCGCCGCAGCGCTGGTCAGCGCGGGAGTCGGCATGGCGATCGTCGACAATTTCACGGCGCACGCCGCGCTGCCGCCCGGGCTGGCGAGCCGGCCGCTGCAGCCCGCGATCACCTTCGACATCAACGCGGTCTATCTGCAGAATCGCCCGCCGTCGCGGACGGCGTCGGCATTCCTCGCCGTACTCGCGACGGTGATCGAAGGTCTATAGCGTCAAGCTATAGGATATGGGGCGCTGGATATTGGGGCGTTGCGACAGGGGAAGCTATTATCGGCCCCATTACCATCAGGCAGGTTCCCGGATCCATGATCGAAACGCCCTATCTTCTCTATCTCGGCCATTCCAGCGACCCCGCTGACATCAAGACTTCGCGCGGACTGGCGGTGTTCCGGCCCGACATCTGCGTCGGCGAATATCGTCACGACGATTGCCCGTTAACCCTGGACCTGCCGCGCATGGATTTCGCCGCAGCCCACGCCGCCGGTGCGCGGACGCTGGTGCTCGGCATCGCCAATGCCGGCGGCAGGCTGGGCGAGGATCTGATCGTAGATGCGCTGGCCGCGATGGAGGCCGGGCTCGACATCGCTTCGGGGCTGCACCATCGGCTGAACGCCGAACCGCGGCTGATCGAGGCCGCGGCGCGGCGCGGCCGCCAGCTGCACGATGTGCGCGACCCGCGACCCGATATCCCGATCGGCAACGGCAAGCCCCGCGCGGGCAAAAGGCTTCTCACCGTCGGCACCGATTGTTCGGTCGGCAAGATGTACACGACGCTCTGCCTCGCTGCCGCGCTCGACAAGCGCGGCGTGGCGGCCGATTTCCGCGCGACCGGACAGACGGGCATCTTGATCGCGGGTGACGGCGTTCCGCTCGACGCCGTGGTCGCCGACTTCATCTCGGGCGCGATCGAACAGGTTTCGTCCGCACGCAGCGATGACGGCTGGGATCTGATCGAGGGGCAGGGTTCGCTCTATCACCCCTCGTTCGCCGGCGTATCGACGGGGCTGCTGCACGGCGCGCAGCCCGACGCGCTCGTCCTGTGCCATGACCCGGCGCGCCCGCATATGCGCGGCCTGCCCCATTATCCGCTGCCCGGCATTGCCGAAACACTGGAAGCCAATCTGCGCGTAGCCCGGCTGACCAACGCGAATGTGCGGGTTGTGGGCATCGCGCTCAACACCTCGGCCATGCCCGAGAACGAGGCACGTGCCCTGTGCGCCGCGACCGAGGCCGAATTCGGGCTGCCGACCAGCGATCCCTATCGTTTCGGGGTCGAGACGATCCTCGACCGGCTGCTGGAAACCGGTGCCGCCACACACAGCGTCGCCGAAACCGCCTGACGTCGCGATGGCACGCAGCCTGTCGACCCTCGGCGAGATCCTGCCGCTCCACACGCCCTTTCGCATTTCGCGCGGGGTGAAGACCGCGGCGCAGGTCGTCACCGTCGCGATCGCGCAGGACGGCGTCATCGGGCGCGGCGAATGCGTGCCCTATCCGCGCTACGGCGAGAATGAAGAAAGCACCATTCTGACGATCGAGGCCGCTCGCGATGCGATCGAAGCGGGCGCGACGCGTCAGGAATTGCTCGGCATCATGCCCGCCGGCGCCGCGCGCAACGCGGTCGATTGCGCGCTGTGGGACCTCGAACTGCGGCTGGCGGGAAGCGATATCGCGGCCGCGCTCGGCCTCGAAAAGCCGCTGCGCCCGATCGTCACCGCGATGACCGTCAGCCTCGACGCCCCCGATCGCATGGCGGCCGCCGCCGCCGCGCTCGCCGATGCCCCGCTCCTCAAGATCAAGGTCGACCGGAGCGATCCCGCGGCGCAGATCAAGGCCGTCCGCGCCGCGGCGCCGGCGCCGAAGATGATCGTCGATCCCAATGAAAGCTGGACCATCGCCGAAGTCCGGGCCCTCCAGGACCTGCTCACCGAGCTGCGTATCGACCTGCTCGAACAGCCTTTGCCCGCCGATGCCGACGACGATCTGCGCGGTTTCCGCTCGGCGATCCCGATCGCGGGCGACGAAGCGGTGCATGTCGCCGCCGACCTCGACACGCTGCCCGACGGCTATGGCGTCGTGAACATCAAACTCGACAAGACGGGCGGGCTGACCGCCGCGCTCGACCTGGCGCAGGCGGCGCGCGCGCGCGGGCTCGATGTGATGACGGGCTGCATGATCTGTTCGTCGCTGTCGATCGCGCCTGCCTGGGCCATCGCGGCCAACAGCAGTTTCGTGGACCTTGACGGACCGCTCTGGCTTGCAGAGGATCGCGCGGGCGGGGTCAGCGCGGCGCACGGCATCATGTCGCCGCCGCAGCCCGGCTTCTGGGGTGGCATTTGACAGGATCGGGGCACAGGGGCGAATGACGGGACTGCTTCGCCGCTGGGTCGCGGTGCCGCTGTGGCAAAGGGTGCTTGGCGCGCTCGCGATCGGCGTGGTGCTGGGACTCGTCTGGCCCGCCGCGACTGGAGCGATCGCCATCGTCGGCGAACTCTTCGTCCGGCTGATCCGGATGCTCGTCGTCCCGATCGTCTTCATCAGCATCGCATCGGGGGTCACCGCGCTCGCCGACCCGCGCAAGCTGGGATCGGTCGGCGCACGCACCGTCGGGATGTTCGCGGCGACGACCTTTTTCGCGGTGTCGATCGGAATCATCGTCGGCCTGTTGCTCGAACCCGGCAAGGGCGCCGCGCTTGCCGGTGCGGTCCCGCATGCGCTGGGCGAACCCAAATCGCTGCACGACCAGCTCGTCGGGATCATCCCCACCAACATCGTCCAGTCGCTGGTCGACGGCGACATGCTGGCGATCATCTTCTTCTCGATCCTCTTCGGCTTCGGCGTCATCCTCGCCGATGACGAAGGAAAACCAATGGCCGACCTTCTGCAATCGGCGGGCAAGGCCCTGTTCCACGTCGTGCGGATCGTCATGGAGGTCACGCCGTTCGGCGTCCTCGCGCTGATCGCCAAGGCCGTGGCGGACAATGGCGTCGCGGTCTTCGCCAACATCGGCTGGCTCGCAGTGGGGGTCGCCGTCGGCGTGCTGCTGCAAATCCTGCTCGTGCACATACCGCTGCTCGTCCTCGTCGCGCGGCGGCCGGTGCTGCTCTTCTACCGCACGATCGTCGATGCCCTCGCGGTCGCCTTCTCGACCGCCTCCTCCGCCGCCACCCTGCCCGTGGCGCTGCGCATCGCGCTCGAGGATCTGAAGATCGCACCCGGCGTCGCGAAGACCGTGCTGCCCATCGGCGCCAGCATCGGCAAGGACGGCACCGCCATGTACGTCGGCCTGCTCAGCATCTTCGCGTTACAGGCGGTGGGGGTCGAACCCGACCTGCAGATGCTGCTCGTCGTCCTGCTCACCGGCGCACTCGCGGCCTTCGGAACGGCGCCGATCCCCTCGGCCTCGCTGTTCATGCTCGCCGCGGTGCTTTCGGCGGTCGGCGTGTCGCCCGAACAGACCGCGCTCGTCGTCGGCTTCGTCCTGCCCTTCGACCGCCTGCTCGACATGACGCGCACCGTCGCGAGTGCGAGCGCTAACCTGACCGTCACCACCATCGTCGCACGCTGGGAGAAGGCGGACGAGACACCACCGCCCGCTGACGCAAGACCAGCGCCATGACGACAACGCTCGCGGCCGGCAGCCCGATCGAAGGGCTCCCCTTACCCGCCAAGCCCTCCGCACGGCGTCTGTTCGGCCTCTACCTGCTGCTCGGCTTTGCCGCCGGGCTGCCTTTCTACATGTTCAACGCGGTGCTTACGCTTCGCCTGTCGAAACACGGCGTCGACATCGTCATCATCGGTTTCTTCGCCTGGATCGCGCTGCTGCCGACCTTCAAATTCCTGTGGGCGCCGTTGGTCGAGCGCTATGACGTGCCGGGTTTCGCGCGCTTCTGGGGGCGGCGGCGCGGGTGGATCATGTTGTCGCAACTCGGCATCTTCACCGCGATGGTCGCCATGGCCTTCACATCGAACGATAAAAGCCTGCCGCTCACCGCGCTTTTCGCGATCCTGCTCGCTTTCTGGACCACGACATTGGAGGTTGCCGCCGACGGCTGGCGTATCGAGCTCGCCCCGACGCAGGCCGAGCAGGCACCGATCGTCGCCGCCAATCTATGGGGCTATCGCAGCGCGATGGTCGCGGCGGGCAGCGGCGCGATCCTGGTGGCGGCGCGCGCCGACTGGACGATCGCCTATCTCGTCATCGCCTTCGCCGCCTTCCTGCCGTTCCCGATCCTCGCCGCGATGCGCCCCGAACAGGCCGGCACGCGCGGTCGCCTGAGCGCGCTGGTCGCCGGGACGCTCGCCAGCCTCGCCATCCTGCTCGCGACCGCGCTAGCAACCGCAGCAGTCGGCTGGGTCGTCCTGTCGGCCGCCGAAAGCGCGGGCATCTCGGCGAAGACGAATGTCACCCCCGTCGTCCTCGCGATCGCGCTGCTCCCCTTCGTCGCGCTCGCGCTCGCGCTGCCGCGCATTAACCGCCTGCCCGCCGCCGCGCTGGCGAGCAAGCCGGGCTTCGCCGCCGCCTATGTCGAAATCTTCTGGCGTTACGGCTATGCCGTGCTCGCGGTGCTCGCCTTCGTCTCGCTCTATCGCATGGGCGACGTGCTGACGCTCACCCTGTCGCACCCCTTGTGGAACGAGGCGGGCTACAGCCTCGACCAGATCGGTTTCGCCGACGGCGTCGTCGCATTGTCGGCGAGCATGGCCGGCGTCGCGCTCGGCGGCTGGCTGTCGACGCGGCTGTCGCTCGGCTGGACGCTCGGCATCGGCGCGGTGACCGCCGCGCTCGGCAACTGGATCTATGTCTGGCTGTGGCACAGCGAGCCATCGTCCTTCATCCTCTATACCTCGGTTGCGATCGACCAGTTCGGCAATGGTTTCGCGGGTGCGGTGTTCGTCATCTATCTGTCGATGCTGGTCAGCCCGGCCCATCCGGCGGCACAATATGCGCTGCTCTCCGGCTTCGCCTTCCTGCTGCCCCGCCTGCTCGCGGGTGCATCGGGGTCGATGCAGACGCAGATCGGCTATGACGGCTTTTTCCTGCTGTCGGGGGCACTGAGCTTCGCCGCGATCTTCCTGTTGCCGGTCATCGTCCGCGTGAAGGCGCGCGCGGCGACATGACGCTGGAGGCCATCATCGACGCGGGTTTCGCCCCTGCCCTCGAAGCCGTCGAAAGCGGCCACATTCCAGGCGCTGCGCTCGGCCTCGTCGATGCCGAGGGCCGCACCGCCGTGCACCTTGCGGGCATGGCCGCGCTCGTCCCCGAGCGCGAGGTGCTGACCCGCGGCCATTGGTTCGACCTCGCCTCGCTCAGCAAGGTGATCGCGACGACGACGATCATCCTGAAGCTTGCCGAAGCGGGCCGCCTCGACCTCGACCGGCCGCTGACCGACGCGATCCCCGACCTGCGCCAATATGACGTCGCGAACGCCGCCGAACGGCGGCTGACCTTCCGCGACTGCCTGATGCACCGCAGCTTCCTGCCCGCGGTCGAACCGATCTACACCTATGGCGACGATCCGGCGCGGCTGCGCGCCTTCGTCCTCCAGCGCGAATGGCGCCACGGGCCGCCCGTCTATTCGGACATCAATTTCATCCTGCTCGGCATCGCGATCGAGCGGATCACCGGCGCGCCGCTCTCCGCGTGGCCGCTCGGCGAAGCACTGGCTTTCGGTCCGCCGCCCGGCCCGGCGGTCGCGACCGAGCATTGCAGCTGGCGCGGCCGCGTGATGAAGGGCGAGGTCCACGACGAAAACGCCTATGCCCTCGGCGGAGCGCCCGGCCATGCCGGGCTGTTCGGCACCGTCGACGGCGTGCTGGGCTTCGCCGCCGCGATGCTGCGCGGGGAAATCCTGTCGCCTGCGATGATGGCCGAAGTCCGCACCGCGGGTGCGAACCACCGGACCTGCGGCTGGGAGCGCGCCTTTGCCGGCTGGCACGGCGGCACCGCCTGCTCAGCCGACACCATCGGCCACACCGGCTTCACCGGAACCGGGCTGTGGATCGATTTCGAGCGCGGCCTCGCCTGGACCCTGCTCACCAACCGGGTCCACCCGACCCGCCATTTCGACAGCGGCATCGTCGCGCTCCGCCCCGCTGTCGGCAACGCCCTCATCACGGCATGGGACGAACGGACAGACCGATGAAAATGACGATCAAGAGCTTCGCCCTCGCCTCCGCCCTCGCGCTGTCGCTTGCCACGGTCCACGCCCAGACGGCACCGACCACCCCGCTGCTCTCCACCGTAGAACAGACGCTCGCCACGGGTCCCACCGGCACGCGCTACGGCCTGCTCGTCACGACGCTCGACGGCGAAACGCTCGTGTCGATCGCCCCCGACCAGCGCTTCATTCCGGCGTCGAACACCAAGATGTTCACGACCGCCATCGCCTATGCCGAACTGCCTCTGCTCCAGCAGACCGCAAAAGGCACGGGCGTAAGGCTCGAAACGGCCGCCGATGGCAAGGTCGACGTCGTGCTTCATGGCCGCGGCGACGCGGTGCTTTCCAGCGCCGACGACTGCAAGACCGATTGCCTCCAGACGCTCGCCGACGCGGTCGCTGCGAAGACGCGCCATGTCCGCAACATCGTCGGCGACGACAGCTGGTTCCCCGACGAACGCTGGAGCCCGGGAATGAGCTGGAACAATATCCAGTCGCGTTACGGCACCGGCATTTCGGCGCTGACGCTCGACGACAATGAACTGGTGGTCAAACTCGCACCGGGCGCGCTGGGTGCGGCGCCCGCCATTCAGGCCCTGGGCTATTACAGCATCGAAAATCACGTCACGACCGTCGCGGGCAAGGAGGACAAGGTCGCCGCCGACCGGATGCCCAACAGCCGCATCCTGCGCCTGACCGGCACCATCGGCGCCGAGGCCGCGCCGATGACGCTACGCTACGGCATCGACGATCCGGCGCATTATGCCGCGTGGCGCCTCAGCGAATTGCTGCGCGCGCGCGGCGTACGCGTCGACGGCGAGATCGCGGCCCGCCACCGCCCGCTGACCACCGCCGACGATCCCAAGACCCGCGACGGTGCGCCGGTCGCGCTGCCCGCCGAACCCGCGATGCTCGCCGAATTGCCCGCGCCGTCGCTCGCCGAGAATATGATCCGCATCAACAAGGAGAGCCAGAATCTCCACACCGAACTGATGCTGCGCCGCGTCGCGCGGCAAACCGGCAGCGGTTCGATCGCCGACGGTCAGGCGGTGATGCGCAAGGTCATGAGCGAAGCGGGCCTGCCCGCGACCAGCTATTTCTTCGCCGACGGATCGGGCATGTCGAGCTACAACCGCATCTCCCCGCGCGGTGCCGTCGGCCTGCTGAGCTGGATATCGCGCCAGCCCTGGGCCATGGCCTGGCGCGAAACATTGCCGATCGCCGGGCGCGACGGCACGCTGCAGAACCGCTTCAAGGGCACGCTCCTCGAGGGCAAGCTCTTCGCCAAGACCGGCTCGCTCAACGCCTCGCGCGCGGTGTCGGGCTATCTCGTGACGCGCAGCGGCAAGACCTTGATCTTTTCGGCGCTCGCCAACGACATACCCGACGAGCTCGACAGCCAGGCCACCGCCGCCGTCGACCGCGCGCTGGTGACCATCGCCGAGGCGCTTTAGGCGGGGTTCAGCACCAACCGCCCCGCGGCATGGCGGTCGACCGCCGCCTTGCTGTACCAGAGCGGCTGCATCGTTCCCGCCAGCCACAGCGGATAGAAATCGCGGTAGCGCGGCGAGCGCGGGTCGGCCGACTGGCCGGGCAGCAGCAGGTAACGGCTGTTGTCCCACGCGCCGACGTCGGCCACGAACAAATAGCTCGCGCCATGCGACACGTCGAAATTGCGCCGCGCGTTGAAACCGCGCGCCATCGGCGTGTTCCAGTCGCCGCCCGAGCGCCCGCCCATGATCTTCGGGAAGGCCTCGGCAATCTTGCGGTTCGACGCCGCGAGCGGATGCTCGATCGTGACGCGGTGCAGGTCGCCCCAGCGCCAGCTTGCCGGATCGGGCCCGCCGACCTCGACCGCCTTTTTCCAGCCCGCGACCAGCGCGCCGTCGACCAGCGCATCGCGCGCCGCCGCGGGATCGTCGCCGAACCTCTTGTCGAGACCCGCCAGCATGCGCAGCATTTCGGCGAGGTTGAGCGAGGTAACGAGGTCGCGCGCCGCCGCCGGCACGATGCGATCGTAAACCGCGGTCGACAGCAATGGCAGGACCATCTCATAGAGCAGCGCCGCAGCGCTGTCGGCCTCGATCCCGCAATCCCAGCGCTTGAGCAGCGCCGCCGCCTCCGCCGCTTCGGCCGAAGGCGCGGCGGGCAGCATCTTGGCGAGTGCCCGCGCCGGCAGCGACTGGACGTCGTGCTGCAACGCGATGCTGTCCTCGATCCGGTGCTTGGGCTGCGCGCGCAGCACCTCGGCGCAGCGATCGTAACGGAAGGGATCGCTCCAGCTGAAGCTGATGATCCGCTCGCGATAGGGATAATCCTTCGGCAGGTTCATCTGGTTGGCCGAGGCGAACCAGCCCTCGGCGGGGTTATAGACGTGCGGCATATCCTCGACGGGCAGGATGCCCGTCCAGTCATGGTCGCCGTCGCCGGGCGCCGGGAACAGCCCGTCGTGCTTCGGCCGCCGCGGGGTAAAGCCGATCGTCTGCCAACCGGTGTTGCCGTCGATGTCGGCATAATGGAAATTGGTCGGCGAGACGTGGAGCTTGAACGCTTGGCGCAGCGACGCCCAGTCGGTCGAAAGGTTGATCGCGATCATCGCGAAGCGCGAATTGGCGCCGGGGAGCATCGCGACGGTGGCAAAGGCGACCGCGCGATTTTGCGCCGCATCAGCCGATACGATCGGGCGGCCACCCGCATAGCGCAGCGTCACGCGCTCAGGCGGCGCGCCCTTGACGAGGATTTCGTCCTCGAACATCTCGAACGCCTTCCATTCGCCCTTGTGCCAGTAACGGCCGGGGTCGCCCTCCTTGGTGCGCAGGATGAACAAATCGCTCTGGTCGATGTGGAAATTGGTGCGGCCGAAGGCGAAGCGGTCGGTGTGCCCCTGCATGATCCCGGGCAGCCCCGGCGCGCCCGCGCCGATCACGTCGAGCCCCGGCGCCGTCAAATGGCACATATGGCGCGGACTCGACCGTCCGATGCCGAGATGCGGGTCGTTGGCGAGGATCGGGCGCCCCGTCGCGGTGCGCGACGGCGAAACGGTCCAGGCGTTGCTGCCCTGCGCAAAACGGTCTTCGCGGCGCGTTTCGGGGTCGAACCAGGCTTCCTGCAGCGGCTCGAAGCCCCCCGGCCGGTTGGCGGGGTCGAGCAAGCCGAGGTCGGCCTCGCTCACCGCCGCGGTGTCGAGCCCGTCGGGCACGGTGAAGGACCAGGCCGGGCGCAGCGGCGCCATCAGCAGCTCGGCATCGAGCAGCCCGCGCGCATGGAGCATCGCGCGGCGCACCTCGTCGTCGGCGTCGCCCATGCCGATCCCGCGCCCCCGCACCATGTCGCGCACGTCCCAGCGCAAGGGAACGATCCCGAGGATGCCATATTCGAGCGGCAGCAACGACGGGTCGGCGGCCAGCTCGTCGATGCGCGCGTTGACGCCCGCGACATAGCCCTTGGCGCATTCTAGCACGCCCGGCGGCAGCGACGCGAGCTCAGCCTCGATATCGCCGCGATAGAGGAACAGCCGCGCCGCCGTGTCGGCGGCGACGAAGCGCGGTCCGAACGCCTCGGCCATCCGGCCCATGTCGCGGCGATGCTCCATGTCGATCTGGAACAGACGGTCGCGCGCGACCAGATACCCCTGCCCGAAGAAGGCGTCGTGCAACGAGGCGGCGCGGACGTGCGGCACGCCCAGTTCGTCTTCGATAACCTCGACCGGCGCCCGCGCGCCGGACAGCCTGGCGGTGCGCGAGCTCTTGCCATCCTTGACCGCGGGTTTCGCCAAAAGGGTTCCAGGCAGCGCAACAAGCGCAACCGAAGCCAGCAGAAACGCACGGCGCTGGATCAACAGAGCCTCCCCGATAAGGATTGAAGATGACGAGGCCGACTCTATCGCAGCGGAGTGCGGCCATGCCATAGCAAGCGGACCGCGCCCTATAACTGCAAGCTATTCCGCGCCCGGCCTTCATCGATTTCGGCGACGCTATGCCTTGGGGCTATAGGTCCATATCGCCAGGGTAATCGCGAAGCTGTTGACCGGCGGTAACCACCCTGTAACCTCCCCGTCACGGAACGGTCTATCCGCGCACCTCGAACGCGGCGATAGCCGGGCCGATACGATGAATATCACGAAAACATAAGAAGGCGGAGCCAAGAGCCCGCCACGCGGTCAGGTGGGACAATAGGGCTAGCCGCGGCACGCACTGGCGGTGTGCGGCGTAGCCTTTGGGCAATTAAGGGGACTTGTTAACATGCGTGATCTTGGACGAATTTGTCGGCCGCTGGGCCGTACATGCCGCTTCGGCGCGGTGATGACCGCGCTGGCGCTGGTTCACAGCGCGCCGGCGTTGGCACAAGAGGCCACCGCCACGCCGAACAGCGGCGAAGCGGCCCCCAGCGAGCAGATCGTCGTCACCGGCTCGCGCATCGCCCGCGACGGGTTCCAGGCCCCCACCCCGGTGATCGTGCTGACGAAGGAAGATATCCAGAACACCTCGCCGTCGAACAACATCGCCGACTTCGTCAACCAGCTGCCGCAACTCGCCGGATCGACGAAGCCCGGCAACTCGCGCCTCAACATCTCCAACGGCTCGGCGGGCATCAACGCGCTCAACCTGCGCAACCTGGGCGAGAGCCGCGTGCTGGTCCTCGTCGATGGCCGCCGGTCGGTCGGTTCGACGATCTTCGGCTGGGTTGATATCAACACTATCCCGCAGGCGCTGATCGAGCGCGTCGAACTGGTGACCGGCGGCGCATCGTCAGCCTATGGTTCGGACGCCGTCACCGGCGTGGTGAACTTCATCCTCAACAAGAAGATGGAGGGGCTGCGCATCAGCGGCGACATAGGGCTCACCGACAAGGGCGACGGCTTCAACTATTCGGGCAGCGTCGCTGGCGGCACCTCCTTCGCCGACGGCCGCGGGCATATCGTCTTCAACGCCGAAATCGCACATCAGGACGGCATCTACGAAATCGACCCCGGGGATCGGCCGTGGAACCACAAGGGCTATCTGGCCATTGCCAACCCCGCATATACGACGACCAATGGCCAGCCCGCCTTCATCACCTTCCGCGAGAATGCTGGTCAGACCAATCAGGCCCCCGGCGGCTTCATCACCGCATCGACCGGGACCTCGACCAATGCTTTGCGCGGCAATTATTTCGGCCAGAACGGCCAGGTCATCCCGTTTCAATATGGGTCGTTCAACTCGCCGGTGCTGAACACCAACGGCACTGGCTCCCCCGTCACGCGCACGGTCGGCGGAGACTGGCGCGTCAACGATTCGGGCCGCCGCATCGGCCTCGCGCCAAAGGACGACCGCTGGGGCGTCTATGGCCGCACCAGCTTCGACGTATCGGATGGCCTCACGCTGTTCGCCGAAGGGTCGTACAACAAGCAGGAAGTCTTCTTCAACGCCGGCCCCAACCTGGGATCGGCGACTCTCAACACCGTCGGTTGCACGACCGTCCCGGTCCCGACCACCTGTAACGCCTTCGCCTTGCAGACGCTGGGCGCGGCGCGGCTCACCGGCGTCAACAGCATCAGCATCACGACCACCGCGGCCGACCTGCCGTTCCGCGGCATCAATAACAAGCGCCAGGTCCAACGCTACGTCATCGGTGCCGAGGGCGAGTTCGACGCCTTCGGCAAGGCGGCACGCTGGGACATCTTCGGCCAATATGGCCGCTCGGATGTGCGCGAACAACTCCGTAACATCATGCATGTCACGCGCATGGCGAATGCGACGAATGCGGCCTTTGCACCCGCCGGCAATGCGGGCGGCTATGCCGTCGGATCGATCCAGTGCCTGATCAACGTCGACACCGACACCACCAACAATGACCCGACCTGCGTGCCGCTCAATCGCCTTGGTATCGGCGTCGCCAATCCGGCGGCGATCGACTATGTGCTGGGCGATCCGTTCCGCAAGCAGGTGCTCGAACAATATGTCACGGGCGCCAACCTGTCGCTGACGCCCTTCGCCACCTGGGCGGGCGACGTCAGCATCGCGATCGGCGGCGAATATCGCGAAGAGAAGATCCGCGGCAGCGTGCCGACCGAGTTCCAGCCGATCGCGACGGTCGACGCCAATGGCCGGCCCGGATTCCGCAACGCCTGGTCGGTCGGCAACTATCTGCCGTTCAAGGGCAGCTATAATGTGAAGGAAGCCTATCTCGAAACGCTGGTCCCGCTGGGTTTCGGCCTCGAATTCAATGGCGCGGTGCGCGCGACCGATTATTCGACGTCGGGTTATGTCACCACCTGGAAACTCGGCGCGACCTGGGCGCCGATCGAGGACATCCGCCTCCGCGTGACGCGGTCGCGCGACATTCGCGCGCCGAACCTGAACGAGTTGTTCCAGGCCGGCACCGCGAACAGCGATTCGGTACGCAATCCCAAGTTCAATTCGGCCGATCCGAACAGCGGTCCGCAATTCTTTCCCTATTCGGGCCTGACGACGGGCAACCTCGCGCTGGAACCCGAAAAGGCGGATTCGTGGAACATCGGCGGCGTGATCACGCCGCGCTTCCTGCCGGGCTTCAGCGCATCGGTCGATTATTTCCGTATCAACCTGCAGGATGCGATCGACACGATCAGCGCGCAGGAAGTGGTCAACCGCTGCGACGAAGGGGTCCAGGCGTTCTGCGACGCGATCACCACCGATCCGACGCGCTCGACCCCGACGGTGCCTTATCTGCTGATCCGTACCCAGCCCTTCAACTATGTGCGCCGGCTGGTGCGCGGCATCGACTTCGACGCCGCCTATCGCCTGCCCGTGGGTGAAAGCAGCAGTATCACGCTGAAAGGGACCGCGACGCGCTACATCGAGAATCTGGCGGAAACGGGCATCGCCGGGACCACGCCGGTCAACACGGTGGGGGCGAACGGCGGTCAGGCGAGTACACCGAAGTGGATCTTCCGCGCCAACGCCAATTATTCGACCCCGACCTTCTCGGGCACCGTGACCGGTCGCGGCGTCAGCTCGGGCAAATATCTGGCGAACGCGATCGAATGCACAAGCGGCTGCCCGACCTCGACCAGCCAGAACCCGACCTATGACAACAACCGCGTCAAAGGGACGTTCTACGTCGACCTCAACCTGACTCAGAAGATCAAGGTCGGCAACGCATCGGAGGCGGAGTTCTTCTTCAACGTCACCAATCTGTTCGATGCCAACCCGCTGCTGCTGCCCGAAACGGGCCTCGCGGCGAACAGCACCTTTTCGGACCTGCTGGGTCGTACCTACCGCGTCGGCGTCCGGTTCAAGCTGGACTGACGCGCATCCAACCAAGGGAGAAAGGGGAGCCGGCGTTGCTCCCCTTTTTTTTGGTCGATGTGGAGACCTTGACGCGGCGCGAAACCAAAGCGCAGGTTCGAAAACTCCGCATATCGGCCATGATACAGCGTCTATATGTCGCCATATCGGCTTAGCTCTGGCGAATTCGAACGCCGCACCGTAAAGGCGCGGCCATGAGGATCGCGATCATCGACACCAGCACGACGCGCGCCGCGATCATCTCGGATGGCCTGCGCGAGGCCGGACTCGACGATCTGGTGCTGATCGATCCCGCCGGGCCGCTCGTCGCGCAGGTCGAGGCCGCGAAGCCCGAGGTTGTCCTGATCAACCTCGAAAACCCCAGCCGTGACCTGCTTGAGGATTTCTTCGCGATGTCGCGCGCGCTTGCGCGCCCGATCGCGATGTTCGTCGACCAGAGCGATGCCGAGGTGACGGGCGCGGCGATCGATGCCGGCGTCTCGGCCTATGTCGTCGACGGCCTGTCGAAGCAAAGGATCAAGCCCGTTGTCGAGCTTGCCGTCCGCCGCTTCCAGGCCTTCTCGCGGCTCCAGCGCGAACTCGACGATGCCAAGAACGCGCTTGCCGAACGCGCGGTGATCGACAAGGCCAAGGCGATCCTGATGAAGCGTCGCCAGGTCGACGAGCCCGCCGCCTATGCCCTGCTGCGTGGGCAGGCGATGCGCACCAACCGCCGGATTTCGGAAATCGCCGAAGCCATCGTGACCAGCGAAGCGCTGATGGGAGACATGGAATGACCGCCGAGCGCTTCCGTATCGGCTTCCTGCCGCTCGTCGACGCCGCGCTGCCGATCCTCGCGCACGAACTGGGCTTCGCGGCGCGCGAAGGCGTGGCGATCGAGCTGGTGCGCGACATGACCTGGGCGACGGTGCGCGACCGGCTGCTCTACGGCCATACCGATGCCGCGCACATGATCGCGCCGCTCGCGATCGCCACCGCGCTCGGGCGCGACCGCCCGGCGGTGCCGCTTGCCGTCCCCTTCGTCCTCGGCCTCAACGGCAATGCGGTCACCTTTTCGACCGCGCTCGCCCGCGCCGTCGGGCTTGGCGGGGCGCTCGGCGATCCGGCGGCGATCGGTGCCGCGCTCCGGACCGTCGCGGCGACGCGCAAGGCGGCGGGCAAGCCGCTGCGCTTCGGGGTCGTCCACCGCTATTCAAGCCACAATTACATGCTCCGTTACTGGCTCGCCGGGGTCGGCGTGCGTCCCGACAGCGACGTCGAGATCGTCGTCACCAGCCCGCCCTTCGCCGCCGATGCGCTCGCGGCGGGCGAGGTCGACGGCATCTGCGTCGGCGAGCCGTGGAACTCGATCGCGGTCGACCGCGGCGTCGGCCATATCGCGCTGGCGACCGCGCAAATCTGGCGCCGCGGCGTCGAAAAGGTGCTCGCGATGCGCGAGGAGACCATCGACGAACGCCGCGACGCGGTCGAAGCGTTGCTCCGCGCGCTGCACGCCGCCGCCGCCCATTTCGTCGCGCCCGGTACCGCGGAGGAGAGCGCCGACATTCTCGCGCGCCCCGAATATCTCGATGCCTCGCGCGATGCGGTGTTGCGCGCGATCACCGACCGCGTCCGCGTCGAGCCCGGCGGCGCGCCGATCCACTATGCCGATTTCATGTTCCAGTATCGCGAGGCCGCTAACTTCCCCTGGCGCAGCCAGGCCGCCTGGCTCTATTCGCAGATGGTGCGCTGGGACGATATCGGCTTTGCGCCCGGCGATGCCGCGACCGCGGCGGCGGTCTTCCGTCCCGACATCTATCGCGCCGCGCTGGCGGGCTCGGGCGCCCCGCTCCCGGGAGCCAGTTCGAAGCTCGAAGGCGGGCTCGACGAGCCGATCGGCGCGGGCTCGACGCAGGGCCGCCTGATGCTCGGCAGCGACCGTTTTTTTGACGGCCGCGCCTTCGATCCCGACGATATCGAGGCCTATCTCGCTGAACTTCCTTAGCTTTCGAGCCTATGCTGCACCTGCGAAATAACAGCTTGCGGCGCGGGAGCGAATCAGGCAGTCTTGAGGCACTCGGCAAGGCTGCCGGGGCAGGATAAAGCGGCGACGGCTCCAACGAGGGGGCTGGCCCGCGCGGCACATGGGGAGCCTTTCCCCATAATCCAACAGGCAATGAAGCCGTCAGGATGCGCCCGCGTGGCCGCCGTCCTGGCGGCTTTTTTATTGCCCGTCACACAAGGGGACGGACGATGACGACGATCAGCGGGGGCAGCGGAACGGGGCCCAAATCGAATTTCTGGACCAGCGGCCACTGGCCGACTTTGGTCGCCGCCTTTCTCTATTTCGACCTCGCCTTCATGGTCTGGGTGATCCTCGGCCCCCTCGCCCCCGCGATTTCCGAAGACCTCGGCCTCAGCCCCGCGCAAAAGGGGCTCATGGTCGCGGTGCCGACGCTGGCAGGGGCGCTGCTGCGCGTCGCCAACGGCCTACTCGTCGACCGCATCGGGCCCAAGCGCTCGGGCGCGATCAGCCAGCTCATCGTCATCGCCGGGCTGTTCACCGCCTGGGCCATGGGGGTCCACAGCTTCGCCGGCACCCTCGCGCTCGGCGTGATCCTCGGCTTCGCCGGCGCCAGCTTCGCGATCGCCCTCCCCCTCGCGAGCCGCTGGTACCCGCCCGAGCATCAGGGCAAGGCGATGGGCTTCGCCGGCATGGGCAATTCGGGCACAGTGCTCGCCGCGCTCTTCGCCCCCGGCCTCGCCAAGCTGTTCGGCTGGAACGCGGTGCTCGGCCTCGCCTGCATCCCGCTGACGATCGTCTTCTTCGTCTATCTCGCGATGGCGAAGGACGCGCCGAACGCGCCCGCGCCGAAGAAGCTGGTCGATTATTTCGAACCGCTCAAGACCGCCGACGCCTGGTGGCTGATGGCCTTTTATTCGGTGACCTTCGGCGGTTTCGTCGGGCTCGCCGCCTCGCTCCCCATCTATTTCACCGACCAGTTCCACCTTACCCCGGTGATGGCGGGCTATTGCACCGGGGCCTGTGTGTTCGCCGGATCGCTGGTGCGCCCGATGGGCGGCGCGCTCGCCGACCGGATCGGCGGGGTGAAGGCGCTGATGATGGTGTTCGTCGTCGCCGCGCTGGCGCTCGCCGGGGTGCCGCAGGCCGCAACCCTGCCCGCCGCGCTCACCCTGTTCGTCATCGCGATGCTCGCGCTCGGCACCGGCAACGGCTCGGTCTTCCAGCTCGTGCCGCAGCGCTTCTCGGCCGAGATCGGGGTGATGACCGGGCTCGTCGGCATGGCGGGCGGCGTCGGCGGCTTCTACCTCGCCTCCTCCTTGGGCTTCGCCAAGCAGTGGAGCGGCAGCTTCGGCCCCGGCTTCTACATCTTCGCGGGGCTCGCGGTCGTCGCGCTGGTCGGGCTGATCTTCGTCAAGGGCCAGTGGCGCGCGACCTGGGGCGCGGCCGAAGGCGTGCGGATCTAAATCATGACCCGCACCCTCTTCATCCTGCTGGCGCTGGCGCCGGCCGGGGTGGCGCACGCCCAGGACGTCACCCTCAAGCCGCTGGGCGAGGCCCGGCTCCGTTACGAGAGCGTCGACCAGGACGGCCTCGCCGCCGAAGCCGACGCCCTGACCCTGCGCGTCCGCGCCGGGATCGAGGCGAAGGCCGGGCGCTGGTCGGCGCTCGTCGAAGGCCAAGGCAATCTCGCCCTCGTCGACGATTATTTCGACGGTCTCCACGGCGCCGCGACGCGGCCGCTGGTGGCGGATCCCGAGAATATCGCCCTCGCCCGCGCCCAGCTCCGCTACGCCTCACCGACCTTCGCCCTCACCGCGGGGCGCCAGCGGATCGCGCTCGACGACGAGCGTTTCGTCGGAGCGGTGCCCTTTCGCCAGAACGGCCAGAGCTTCGACGCGCTGCTCGCCGAAATCACCCCGGCGAAGGGCGTAAAGGCCGATGTCACCTATGCGTGGAGCGTGCGCACCATCTGGGGGATCGACGGCGCCGGCGCGCGGCAGCAAGCGGTGTCGGGCGACAATCTCTTCGCCAATCTCGGCGTCGCGACGCCGATCGGCAAGGCCGTCGCCTTCGCCTATCTCGTCGACCAGGACGAGGCCGCGATGCAGGGCTTCCGCATGTCGAGCCAGAGCTATGGCCTGCGGCTCGACGGCAGCCAGCCGCTCGGCAAGGCGAAGATCGCCTGGCAGCTGAGCTATGCGCGCCAGTCCGACTGGCACCGCAATCCCAATAGCTATTCGGCGGATTATTACCTCGCCGACGTCGGCATAGACTTTGGCGGCCCCCGGGTCGGCGTCGGGTACGAGATACTCGGCGCCGACAAGGGTACGGCCCTCACCAGCTTCCAGACCCCGCTCGCCACCGGGTTCAAATATCAGGGCTGGGCGGACAAATTCCTCACCACCCCGCCCGACGGCGTGCGCGACCTATATGCGAGCGCCGGCTGGGGCTGGAAGGCGGTCGGGCCGCTCAAGGCCGTGACATTGCAGGCGGTCTACCACGACTATCGCAGCGACCGCGCCTCGCGTTCCTATGGCGACGAGATCGATCTGCTCGCCAGCGCCAAGCTCGGCAAATTCACCGCATCGGCGCGCTACGCCCATTACGATGCCGACACTTTCGCCACCGATACCGACAAATTCTGGCTGCAACTGGACTGGATGCTCTGATGGAACACCGCCCTCTCAAACCCGAAGTCGACACGCGCGAGCATCTGGTCGTCATCGGCAACGGCATGGCCGGCTGCCGCGCGGTCGAGGAACTGCTCGCGCGCGATCCCGCCCGCTACCGTGTGACGATCTTCGGCGCCGAACCGCGCGTCAATTACAACCGCATCATGCTTTCCCCCGTGCTCGCGGGCGAGAAATGCTTCGACGACATCGTGATCAACGACGCCGCATGGTACACCGACAATGGCATCGCGCTCGTCGCGGGCGCCCCCGTCGCAGCGATCGACCGCACGGCGAAGACGGTGACGACGCGCAGCGGGCTCGTCGAGACCTATGACCGACTGCTGATCGCGACAGGCTCCGATCCCTTCATCATCCCCGTGCCGGGCAAGGACCTGCCCGGCGTCATCGCCTTTCGCGACATGGACGATGTCGAGACGATGCTGGCGGCGGCGGATGCGGGCGGCGATGCGGTGGTGATCGGCGGCGGGCTGCTCGGGCTCGAGGCGGCGCACGGCCTCAGCCTGCGCGGGATGAAGGTCACGGTCATCCACCTGATGCCGTCGCTGATGGAACGCCAGCTCGACGAAGCGGCAGGCTGGCTGCTCAAGAACGCGCTCGAAGCGCGCGGCCAGACGATCCTGACCGGCGCCGACACCGCCGAGATCGTCGGCGACGGCAGGGTCGAAGGCGTGCGACTCAAGGACGGTACGCTGATCCCCGCCAGCCTCGTCGTCATGGCGGTCGGCATCCGCCCCTCGGTCGCCCTCGCCCGCGACGCCGGCCTCGCGGTCGGGCGCGGCATCCAGGTCGACGATCATATGGTGACCAGCGACCCCGCCGTGCTCGCGGTCGGCGAATGCGTCGAGCATGACGGACAGGTCTATGGCCTCGTCGCACCCTTGTGGGATATGTGCCGCAGCCTCGCCGACGGCCTCGTCGAGAAACCCAGCGGCTATCGCGGCTCGGTGACCTCGACCAAGCTCAAGGTGTCGGGCATCGACGTCTTTTCCGCCGGCGACTTCTCGGGCGGCGACGGGTGCGAGGATATCGTGCTGCGCGACGCCAGCCGCGGCGTCTACAAGCGCGTGATCGTCAGGGACGACCGCATCGTCGGCGCCGTCCTCTATGGCGACACCGCCGACGGCGGCTGGTATTTCGACCTGCTCAAGAAACAGGAGGATGTATCGCAGCTTCGCGACCTCCTGATCTTCGGCCAGGCCTTCGCCGCGGGAGGCGGCGCTGCGGACCCTAAGGCGGCCGTTGCAGCGCTCTCGGACGATGCCGAGATTTGCGGCTGCAACGGCGTCACCAAGGGCCAGGTCGTCTCGTGCATCGCCAAGGGCGCGCACAGCCTCGACGCCGTCCGCGGCACCTGCAAGGCGTCGGCGAGCTGCGGGTCATGCACCGGGCTCGTCGAAAACCTGCTCGCGCTGACCCTCGGCGACGATGTCCAGTCGGGCCCGAAGACGATGTGCAAATGCACAAGCTTCGGGCACGACGACGTCCGCCGCGAGATCGTGGCGCAAGCGATGCGCTCGATCCCAGAGGTGATGCAGAAGCTCCACTGGACGACCCCCGACGGTTGCTCGTCGTGCCGCCCCGCGCTCAACTACTATCTGCTCTGCGCGCTGCCCGGCGACTATGTCGACGACCAGCAGAGCCGCTTCGTCAACGAGCGGATGCACGCCAATATCCAGAAGGATGGCACCTACTCGGTCGTCCCGCGCATGTGGGGCGGGCTCACCAACCCGACCGAGCTGCGCGCCATCGCCGACGTCGTCGAAAAATATAACGCCCCGATGGTCAAGGTCACCGGCGGCCAGCGGCTCGACATCTTCGGGATCAGGAAGGAGGATCTGCCCGCCGTCTGGGCCGACCTCAACGCTGCCGGAATGGTCTCGGGCCACGCTTATGGCAAGTCGCTGCGCACCGTGAAGACCTGTGTCGGGTCCGAATGGTGCCGCTTCGGCACGCAGGATTCGACCGGTCTCGGCGTCAAGGTCGAACGGATGAGCTGGGGCAGCTGGATGCCGCACAAGTTCAAGATCGCTGTCTCGGGCTGCCCGCGCAACTGCGCCGAGGCGACGATCAAGGATTTCGGCATCGTTTGCGTCGACAGCGGTTACGAACTCCATGTCGGCGGCAATGGCGGCATCCATGTGCGTGCTACCGACCTGCTCTGCAAGGTCGCGACCGAGCAGGAGGCGATGGATTATTGCGCCGCCTTCATCCAGCTCTACCGCGAGGAAGCGCGCTACCTCGAACGTACCGCGCCTTGGATCGAGCGCGTCGGGGTCGATTATGTGAAGGCACGGATAGCCGACGATTCTGCTGGTCGCGAGGCGCTCCGCGCGCGCTTCCTCTATTCGCAAAGCTTCAGCCAGGACGATCCTTGGGCGCAGCGCGCCGAAGGCGCCGAAGCCGAACATCACGCACCGATGGCGCGCTTCATTCCGCAAGGAGAATATGCATGACCACCGCCGAATGGCTCGACATCGGCTGGGTCGACCAGATCCCCGTGCGCGGCAGCCGCACCGTGCAGGTCGCAGGGGGCGACGACATCGCGGTCTTCCGCACCGCCGAGGGCAAGGTCTTCGCGCTGCTCGACCGCTGCCCGCACAAGCATGGACGGCTGTCGCAAGGCATCGTCCATGGCGGTGCGGTCGCCTGCCCGCTCCACAATTGGCGGATCAGCCTGTCGACCGGCGAAGCGCTCGGCGACGACAAGGGCTGCACCCCGACCGTCCCCGTCAAGATCGACGGCGGCCGCGTCCTCATCTGCCGCGCGGGCACGCTGAAGGCGGCCGCCTGATGGTCGAGGCGGTCCGCACCACCTGCGCCTATTGCGGCGTCGGCTGCGGCATCCGCGCGACGGTGACCGGCGAGCGCACGGTCGAGATCGCCGGCGACCCCGATCATCCCGCCAATCGGGGCAAGCTCTGCTCGAAGGGCACGCATCTCGGCGAAACCGTCGGCCTCGAAGGCCGCCTGCTCCACCCGATGATCGGCAACAAGCGCGCGAGCTGGGACAAGGCGCTCGACCTCGTCGCCAAGCGCTTCAAGGAGACAATCGCGCGCCACGGCCCCGGCAGCGTCGCCTTCTACGTCTCGGGCCAACTGCTCACCGAGGATTATTATGTCGCGAACAAGCTGATGAAGGGCTTCATCGGCACCGCGAACATCGACACCAATTCACGCCTTTGCATGTCGAGCGCCGTCGCGGGCCACACGCGCGCCTTCGGCGAGGACATCGTCCCCGCCACCTATGACGATCTCGACGCCGCCGACCTGTTCGTGCTCGTCGGGTCGAACACCGCCTGGTGCCACCCGATCGTCTACCAGCGCATCCGCGCGCGCTGCGAGGCGGGCGCCAAGCTCGTCGTCATCGACCCGCGGCGCACCGAGACCGCCGAGGAAGCCGACCTTCACCTCGCCATCCGCCCCGGCAGCGACGTCGCGCTGATGAACGGGCTGCTCCAGCATTGCCGCGAAGCCGGCGTCGTCGACGAAGACTATCTCGCCGCGCATGTCGCGGTACCCGCCGAATTTTGGGACCAGCTTGGAGAGGGGAACGACCTGTGGTCGGTGGCACGGACATGCGACGTGCCGGCCGCCGACCTCAGGCGTTTCTATGAGCTGTTCGCCGCAACGCCGCGTAGCGTCACGATGTTCAGCCAGGGGATCAACCAGGCGACCGCCGGAACCGACCAGGTCAACGCGATCCTCAACCTCCATCTCGCGACGGGGCGCATCGGCAAGCCCGGTGCCGCGCCCTTCTCGATCACCGGCCAGCCCAATGCGATGGGCGGGCGCGAAGTCGGCGGACTCGCCTCGACGCTCGCGGCGCATATGGACTTCGCGCCCGAAAACCGCGCGCGTGTCCAACGTTTCTGGGCCGCGCCGACGATCGCCGAAAAACCCGGATTGAAGGCGGTGGATCTGTTCCGCGCCGTCGGCGAAGGCCGGATCAAGGCTTTGTGGGTGATGGCGACCAACCCCGCGGTGTCGATGCCCGACGCGAACCGCGTGCGCGAAGCGCTGGCCGCCTGCCCCTTCGTCGTCGTCAGCGACGTGATCGAAAAGACCGACACCGGGGTCTTCGCGCACGTCCGCCTGCCTGCCGCGGCGTGGGGTGAAAAGGACGGGACCGTCACCAACAGCGATCGCACGATCAGCCGCCAGCGCGCGCTGTTTCCGCTGCCCGGCGAAGCGATGCCCGACTGGTGGATCGTCAAGGAGGTCGCGCGGCGGATGGGGTGGAAAAACGCCTTCGCCTATGACCGCGCCGCCGACATCTGGCGCGAGCATTGCCGCCTTTCGAATTACGACAACGACGGCGCGCGGCTGTTCGCCCTGCCCGGCGCGGCTCAGGGAGGCAATGCCGCGTATGACGATATGCGGCCCTTTCGCTGGGGCGGCGAACATCCCTTTGCCGATGGACGCTTTTCGACCGACGACGGCCGCGCACGCCTCGTTCCCGTCGCGCAAAAGCCGCTGCCCGAACCGCTCGCCAAATGGCCGCTGACGCTCAATACTGGGCGATATCGTGATCAGTGGCACACGATGACGCGCACCGGCCTCGCGCCGAAACTCGCGCGTCACCGCGAGGAGCCGCTCGTCGAGGTCCACCCCGACGACGGCGCGCGCCTCGGCCTCGCCGACGGCGGCCTCGCGCGCATCGAAACCCCGCAGGGCTACAGCCTCTACCGCGTCACCTTCTACCCCGGCCAGCGCCCCGGCGAGCTGTTCGTGCCGATCCACTGGACCGACCGCACCGCGAGCGGCGGCCGCACCGGCCTGCTCCCCCGCCCGCTCGTCGATCCCGTGTCGGGCCAGCCGGGGTTCAAGCGCACCCCCGCATCGATCGCCGCGGTCGCCCCCAAATGGCGGGGCTTCCTCCTGCTCGCGCGCGAGCTTAGTGAGCCCCCGCGCTGCCTGTGGGCGACGCGCGTCGCGGTGCCTTCCGGCGTACTTTGGGAACTCGCGGGTAATGGCGACCTCAAGAGCATCGAAGCGCTGCTTCCCAAGGGCGAACGCATCGAGGCGCAGGACGCTGCGCGCGGCACGCGCCGTATCGCGATCGTCGCGAACGGCCGCCTCGCCGGCGCGCTGTTCGTCACCGAGAGCGGCGAATTGCCGCCGCGCGACTGGCTGATCGCCCAGCTGTCCGCGCCCGAGGTCGCCCCCACCCTGCTCGCCGGCCGCGCGCCCGGAATGCAGGCCGACCGCGGCCCGATCATCTGCGTCTGTTTCGACATCGGGCTCAAGACGATCGTCGGCGCCATCCGCGACCAGGGCCTGGCCGAGGTCGCGGCGATCGGCGCCGCGATTGGCGCCGGCACCAATTGCGGATCGTGCCGCCCCGCGCTCGCGCGCATCCTGACCGAGGAGACCAGTAATGCCGCCTGACGATTTCGCCCCCGGCGCGGTCTGGCTTGTCGGCGCCGGTCCCGGCGACCCCGAGCTGCTGACGATGAAAGCGGTTCGGTTGATCGCGGCGGCGGACATTGTCTTTTACGATGCATTGGTCGGCCCGGACATTCTTGCCCTTATCCCGCCGCATATCGAACGCGTCGGGGTCGGCAAGCGATCGGGTCGCCATTCGAAGGACCAGCAGACGATCGACGCGATGCTCGTCGCCGCCGCGGCGGCGGGCAAGCGGGTCGTGCGGCTGAAGGGCGGCGATCCGTCGCTGTTCGGCCGGTCGGCGGAGGAAATGACGGCGCTGCGCGGCGCCGGGCATGTCGTCCATGTCTGTCCGGGCATCACCGCCGCCAGCGCCGCCGCCGCCTCGGCGGGCGTGTCGCTCTCACTGCGCGGCGTGGCGCGCGACGTCCGTTTCGTGACGGCGCACAGCCGCCGCGGCGCAGCGCTCGATCTCGACTGGCCGGCGCTCGCTGCGGCAGGCACCACCCTCGCCTTCTATATGGGGCGCGAAGCCGCGGGCGAAATCGCGCGCGGATTGGTCGATGCCGGAATGCCCGCCGCGACGCCGGTGCTGGTCGTCTGCAACGTCAGCCTTCCCGACGAAAGGCAGCTCGCGACGCGCCTCGATCTTCTCGCGCTCGCGACCCGCGCGCTGGCCGCCGACGCACCGACGCTAATCCTCGTCGGCGAAGCGGTCGGCAAGGCACCGTCCCCGCACCCAGCCCCGGTCGCCGAAACCGAGGTGGCCTACGGCCGGTAAGGGACGGAATCGGGAAGGATGACGCCAACCGTTTTTGCATAGCTTGCCCAGGCCTCCACCAATTCGGTCCGGCGTTCGGGCTCGGCGAGCGACAGGTCGCGGGTTTCGCCGGGATCGCGGGCGATATTGAACAGGCGCCAGGTCCCGTCGCCGATGTCGGTGAGTTTCCACTCCCCGCGGCGATAAGCGCGCGATCCGAACAACTCCGCGCCCACGCCATCGTCAGGACCATAGACAGGGGCCCGGGGATCGCGCAGCCAGCGGACCCATGACCGGCCGGTGATCGGGCGGACCGCGCGATCGCCGACCCTCGTCGCCGTTGCATCGACCCCGGCAAGTTCGAGCACGGTCGGCGCGATATCGGCGACCGATCGATATTCGGTCGCGGCGCCGTCACGCCGGGGAATGCCGAACCCGCTGACGAAAGCCACGGCGCGCGTGCCGCCTTCGCTTTGATAGCCCTTGGTGAGCCAGGAAGGCGCGGTCGCAGCCTGGGCCCAACCGGCGCCATAGGTGAGATAGGAGGTCGCCGTGCCGCGATTGGCGAAGCCGTTGTCGGCGCCTTTCAGCGCACCTGCCAGCATTTCGGCGCCGGTAGTCTCGGCGTCGAGCGCCTCGGCGCCATTGTCGGCGAGGAAGATGATCACCGTATTGTCGAGTTCGCCCGCGGCGCGCAAAGCCTCGATCACGCGGCCGACATTCTGGTCGAGCCGGTCGACCATTGCGGCATAGATTTCCATATTGCGCGCGGCGAGGCGTTGCTGCCCGGCGGTCAGCGAGTCCCAGCTGCCGTCGCGGTTGCGCGGCGTGTGGGCCGCAACGCCGGGCGCCAATATGCCGAGTTCGCGTTGGCGCGCCAGGCGCCGTTCGCGCAGCACGTCGAAACCCTCGTCGTACCGCCCCTTGTAGCGGGCGATATCCTCGGGCGGCGCCTGCAGCGGCCAATGCGGCGCGGTGAAGGCCAGATAGGCGAAGAAGGGGCGCTCGCTCTCCCCGGTCACTGGCCGCTCGCCGAGAAAATCGACCAGGCGCGTCGCGAAATAATCGCTCGAATAGAAATCCCGCGGCAAGCGCGTCAGTCGCTCTCCCTGCTCGGTATAGGTCGCCCGGCCACCCTTTTCCGGATCGGCGTCGATCCCGAAATGATTATGCCCACCCTGCAGCAAGGCGAAGCTGCGTGCGAAACCGCGCGCGTGCGGATCCTGCTCAGGGGGCAGACCAAGGTGCCATTTGCCCGAAAAGAGCGTCTGATAACCGCCAGCCGAAAGCCGCTCGGCCAGCGTCGCGACATCGCTGCGCAAATAGCCTTCATACCCCGGTTGATCCTTCTGGTTCGGGCGTATCATCTCGGCCATCGTACCAAGGCCGGCGAGGTGATTGTCGGTGCCCGAAAGCAGCATCGAACGTGTGGGCGAGCAAGTCGGCGCGGTGTGAAAACCGGCGAGGCGAATGCCCGCGAGCGCCAGCTTGTCGAGATGCGGCGTCCTGATCTCACCGCCAAAGGCCCCGAGGTCCGAATAGCCGAGGTCGTCGGCGACGATGACGAGGAAATTGGGACGGCGCTCGGCGGCCGTGGCGGAAAGCGGCACGCCGATGGTCCCAAGGGTCAAGGCAAGAACGAGAAAGCGGCGGATCATGTTGGCGTCCGTTCGATCGAAACAAAGGGGCGGTGCGCCCGGGCGAATGGAACCCGAGCGCACCGCAGACAGGACCGGCGCAGTCGCAGGATGGGAGAGGAGAGTATGGGCGCCGGCCCATAATGCGTCAGGCCGGTTCGTATTGTACCGCCTTTTCCTTGCGCGCCGTCCGGCTGGTGCGGCCGTCGATCGCGACAGGGGTGTCGCCCGCGATCGTCGCGCGGCGCAGCGTGCGGCGCCGCAACCCGAAGTCGGCAACGGCGCGGTGCTGGGTCGCCTGATTGTCCCAGATGGCGACGTCGCCTTCGCGCCAGCGCCAGCGCACGACATTTTCGGGCTTGGTAATATGGTCCTGCAGGATGGCGAAGAGCCGCGCCGAATCCACCCCGTTCAACCCGACGAACTGCTTGACGAAATGCCCGAGCAACAGGCTGCGCTGGCCGCTGACCGGATGGACGCGGACCACCGGATGCTCGGTTTCATAGACGGTCGAGGCAAAGACGTTGCGATGGTCCTTGATGCGCTTGGCGGCGCTTTCGCCGTCAGGGGCGCTCTGCAGGATCGCCGCATAGTCGTAGAGGTTGGTGTGCGTCGCCCACAGCGTGTTGACGAGCTGGCGCAGCGTCTCGGGAAGCCCTTCATAGGCGGTCTCGCCATTGGCCCACAACGTGTCGCCGCCGGCTTCGGGGATCGTCAACGCACGCAGGATCGACGCCTTGGGATAGGCCTCCACGAAGGTCACGTCGGTGTGCCAGCTCGACGCCGCATAGCCTTCCTTGCTGTCGAGTTCGAGCAGGTAGCGCGACCCATCGGCGACCGGCACCGTCGGATGGGCAACCGGATCGCCGAGCGATGCGGCGAAATCCTCATGCTCCTGATCGGTCAGATGCTGCTGGTCGCGAAAGAAGAGCACCTTGTGGCGCACCAGCGCCGCCTGGATCGCCTGCACCGTCGCGGCGGGCAGATCGCCCGAAAGCTGGACGCCGTTGACGACGGCGCCGATGGTGCCGGTCACGGGCGTGACGTCGAGGTCGATTTTCTTGTCGCGAGCATTGGCGTAGCTGTTGTGAAGGTCCGTCATGATCAGTCTCCTTTGGGGGTTGGACGGCGGGCTATCCGGGAAGGGCGGGATCGGGCGGAACCGGTCGGGGCCTTCGGCGAATTTCGGGAAGGGGCGGCGCGGATCACAGCTTCGTCCGCAGCGTCGCGCCTATGGTGCGCGGTTCGCCGATCAGCGCGGTGACGATGCCGGTGTTCTGCGCCGACAAGGTCTGGAAATAATCCTTGTCGAACAGGTTGCGCGCCCAGATCGACAGGTCGAACAACCCGTCGTCGGTGCGGATGCCGATACGCGCATTGGCGATGCCGAACCCGGGGACATCGGCATAGCGGCTGTCGCTCGACGAAGTATTGAAGGTCGAGCGGTGCGAGTAATCGGCGTGGGCGTAGAGCGACAGGTCGCGTCCACCGAGCGCGCCGAGCGGTGCTGACGCGTCGCCGCCCAGCGTATAGGTGAATTTGGGCACGCCGGGCAGTTGCTCGCCGGTCAGGTCCTGCTTGCCGCTGAGGTTGAGCCTTTCGGGCGCCTGCGGTGCGTTCGGATAATCGCTATAGGTCGTATCGGCGTAGGCGGCCGACGCATAGAAGCTGATGCGATCGGTCGGCGCCGCGACCAGATCGGCCTCGACCCCGCGCGAACGGACGCCGGGAATATTGGCGATATATTGACGGAAATTGACGGTGCTTCCGATCTGCTCGGTGATTGCCGTCTGATAATCGCTGATCTCGGTCCAGAAACCCGCGAGGTTGAACGTTACCGCACGATCGAGCCACTGGGTCTTGACCCCGATTTCGTAACTGTCGACCTTTTCGGGCGCGACGTTGGGGTCGACGCCGACGGGCAGGCTGGTCAGGTTGAGCCCGCCGGACTTGTTGCCGCGCGAATAGGTCGCATAGCCCAGCGCGTCGTCGGAGAACTGCCACGACAGCGTCGCGAGACCCGACACACTGTTGTCGCTGAAGCTGGTCGAATAGTCGGTGACGGGATTGAACTGGGTCCTCAAGATCGCCGCGTCGCGCGCGATATCGGCGGGCAAGGTCGACAAGTCGACGCCCGCCACATGATATTGGTGAAAGGATCCGCTCTTCTTTTCACGCGTATAGCGAAGCCCCGCGGTCAACGTCAGGCGATCGGTGAACTTCCAGTCGAGTTGGCCGAATAGCGCATAGCTTTTGGTGCGCGGGTCGGAGGTCGAATTCGCCTCGAACCCGTTGACCGCCGCTTCCCACGTGGCGAGCGAGAAGGGCGATGCCGGCGGCCGGTTCCATAACGCCGCGGCGGGCCCATAAGCCGTCGCGCCCTTGCCACGGATCACCTGCCAGAAATAATAGGCGCCGACGACATAGTTGATCGGGCCGGTGCTGTCCGATGCGAGACGGACTTCCTGGCTGAACTGACGCTGCCGGTTCGCCTGCTGCGCCTTGGTGATGACCGGCAGCGACGTCGAGTCGCCGTCGTTGGCGGGGTTCCAGTCCCACCAGCGATAGGCCGTGATCGACGTCAGCTTGGCGCCGCCAATATCCCAGTCGACCTGCCCCGACACGCCATAACCGTCCATGTTCGACTGATAATGGCCGTCGGCCTCGCCGCGCCGCGCGAAGGGATCGATGGTCGGAAAGCTATATCCGGGGAAGCGCGCCGCACGCTGCGCGAAGTTGTTCGGGATCGCGGCACCATTGTCATAGGTGCCGAAATACTCAGCGAAGACGTTGAGGACATGGTTCTGCTTCTGGCGCGCGAAGTCGCCGATGATCCGCACTTCAACGTCGGACGAGGGGGTGAAAAGCAACTGCCCGCGCAGGCTCCAGTTCGAATAATCCTGCGCGCGTTCATTCTGGGTATCGTTGTAGAGAAACCCGCGCCGTTCGGTCGCCGAGCCGCTGACCCGGATCGCGAGCAGGTCCTGGACGATCGGACCCGAGGCCGAAGCACGCAGCTGATAATAGCCATAATCGCCGACGCTCGCCTCGCCCGAGAATTCGGGGTCGAAGCTCGGCTTGCGCGACGCGATGTTGATCGCGCCCGAGGTGGTGTTCTTGCCGAACAACGTTCCCTGCGGTCCGCGCAAAACCTCGATCTGCTGAAGATCGACGAGGTCGAACTGCGACTGACCGACGCGGCCGTAATAGACATTGTCGATATAGAAACCGACGCCGTTCTCCAGCCCGTCGTTGGTGAGCGCGACATTGCTGCCGAGGCCGCGGATATTGATGTTGGTGTTGCGCGGGTTGAAGCTGAACACCTGCAGGCTCGGCACGAGTTGCTGGACCTGGGTCAGCGTGTAATTGCCGGTCTTCTCGAGCGTTTCCGCGCCCACGACCGACAGCGCGATCGGGACGTTCTGCGCGCTTTCGTCGCGGCGGCGCGCCGAGACGATGATTTCGCTGCCGTCATAGCTGTCGCCGGCCGCTTCGGCCGAGGCTTCACCATCGATGATGGTCGCGGCGTCGGTGGCGGCTTCGGTGGCCGCGGCGGGCACCGCGTGCCATGCCACGGCGGCGCCGAGCAACAATTTGAGCCGGTGGTCGGGAGAGAATTTCGTCGTCATATTTTGTCCCCGGGCGGCGTTCCCGCCCCCTTTTTGATGTGTTTGAGATGGGCGCTATGCGCCGCGCCGGATCCTCCGCTCGCCAGACCGTCGCCCCACAAAGCGCGAGCCGCGCTGCGCAGGGACGCAGGATAGCGAGCCAGATCCGACAGGTCGGATTGGGTCAGCAAAGGCATGGTTTCACCTGTCGCCGACGCGCAGGCGCCGGACGCTGGACCGTGAGCCCTCGCGTGAGGGATATCGGCCACGATGAAAGAAAGGCGCCGCCGCGCGGAGGGGATGCGGTGGTCCGCTATCCCGCGCACAGGAAGGGCGAAGGTCTAGATGATGATACTACACATGCGCATCGCAATACCCCATCTGGGGGAACGCAATGCCTGGCGCTGTCGCCCGAGCATCACGCGCTTTAGCCGTTGGTAACGCGGAGCAAGCTGCTTTCCCGTTCAAAAGCCGCGGGTCGAAGAGGAGCGGGAGAGCCCGTCACCCGTCTCGACCAGCTCCGAGTGACAATCTCAACTTAAAAGATTGATATTGGAGTCGTCAATGGCGGACCGCGGTTTTTGCGGCAAAGAAAATCTTTGAGACGATGAACCGAGGTCTTTCAGACCGGTCATGCCAGCATCGCGTCCATTCCCGTCCGCGAGCGGATCGACGCTCGTCAGGCCGGATCGCCGCCGCCGGACAGCAGCAGCAGCGACAGATATTCGTTGATCGGGGCTGGAAGCGGAACCGGACCTGCGGGTCCGGTCGAGACGACGACGCTGTCGGCGCAGCCGATGCATTTGCCGCCGACGAACAGCCCCTGCCCGATGACGAGCGAACGCTCGCCGACGCGGACGATGCCGGTCGCGACGTCGATGGTGCCGGGGTAGCGCGCCTGTCCCAGAAAGGCGGTGTCGACATTAGCGATCACCAGCGCCGGACTGTCTTCCTTGGCGACCTGCACCCGCGCTTCGGCGAGCAGTTCGAAACGCGCTTCCTCATAAAATTGCCCGGTTGCAACATTGTTGAGGTGGCGGAACATGTCGAGGTCGGAAAAGCGGATCGGCACCGCCTTGTGCAGCGGGTAGGAGCCGGGATCGAGGCGGGGCGGCGTCGGTTTCATCGCGTTTCCAATCTGTCGCGCCACGTCATCAGCGCGGCATGGGTCGCTTCGGTTACCTCGCGCTGGGGGACGTGGCCGCAGGCGGGGATCATATGCAGCACGGCATCGGGCAAAGCGGCCGCCATGTCGCGCGAACGATCGGGAGCGACGATCGCATCGTCCTCGCCCGCGAGCACCAGCGCCGGAACGGCGATGCCGGCGAGCAGGCCGCAACGGTCGACGCGCGTCGAGGCCGCCGCCTGCTGCTCGGCGAACCGTTCGGCCCCGCAGCGCAGCAGCATCGCATGGGTGTCGGCGAGCAGACCGGCATCTGCCCGGCTGGTGCGCGACAGCATCGCGCGGGCAAGACGGCCCGCCAGCAGGCCAAAGTCGTCGCGCGCCTGCATGATGGCCGCTTGCCGCCCTGCCCTGGCTTCGTCGCTGTCAGCGGTGCAGGCGCTGCTGAGCATCGCAAAGCCCGTCAGCCGTTCGGGGACACGCGCGGCGAGTTCCAGTGCAACATAGCCGCCCATCGAATGACCGCAGAGCGCGAAACGGTCGGGCAGGTCGGCAAGGATCGCCTCGGCCATCGCGTCGATGGTTGCGCCGCGCGGCACGAAGATGCGGTCGACGGGCATGCCTTGCCAACTCGCCTCATCGGTGGCGATGCCGCAGATCGCGATTACCGGTGCATCCACCTGCCCTCTCCTCTCGCGTCGGTGCTGCTACTCCTCGACGATTCCCGCAAGGTCGCGCGCGAAACCTTTCTTGGTTTCGACATCCATGCCGCGCAGGATCTGGATGCGCTGCGCCTGCGGCGAGCCGGCGCCGTGCATCGATTCGGTGAGGTAACCGACAGCGTTGCGCCCCAAGGTCATATTCTCGATCAACCGCAGGATGCGCTGGCGATATTCGACCGGAACATTGTGTTTGCCCTTCATATATTTCTCGAGGATCGGGCCGATCGTCTCATTCTTGAAGTCGGCGTCCGACGGCATCGTCACCATGATGCCGCCGGCGAGATCCTGCGCGAGGCGCGAAATCTCGTAAGGGAAGCGCGTCACATTATGCTTGCACACATTGGCGAGCATCGCGTCGTTCATGAAGATACCCGACGGCAGCTGTTTCGCCTCATGGCTCGATGCGATGGCGGAGGAATAGATCGTCTCGTTGAGGTGTGTCATCTCGACGAGCTTGTCCTTGATATGGCTCGCCGCCTCGGCGCCGTTGTAATCGGCGACCTGCGCCGCGGCGCCGACCATCACGTCGCCGAGCCCGGTTTTGCAGACATAGGAGGCGCGATGGTATGAGGTGAAGCGCGCGACCATGTCCTGTGCGAACTCATATTCGCCGTCCATCAGCACATGTTCGTGCGGGATGAAGACATTGTCGAAGACGACGAGCGTTTCCTGCCCGCCGAAACGCGCATTGCCCTGGTCGATGTCGCCCGCCTCCATCGCGCGGGTGTCGCACGACTGGCGGCCATAGATGTAGGTGAGGCCGGTCGCATCGCCCGGCACCAGACCGACGATCGCGAAGTCGCGGTCGGCCTCGCCCATGTTCATCGTCGGCATCACGCAAATCCAGTGCGAGTTCAGCCCGCCGGTCATATGCGCCTTGGCGCCGGTGACATAGACGCCCGCCTCGGTGCGTTTGACGACGTGCAGAAACATGTCGGGGTCGGCCTGTTCGTGAGGACGTTTCGAGCGGTCGCCCTTGGGGTCGGTCATGCCCGCGCCGATGATGATGTTCGCGCGCTGGGCGTGGCGCATGAAGTCGAGGTAGCGCTGGTGGTAGGACGTGCCGTGCTTCGCATCGATGTCGTAGGTGATCGAGTGGAGGACGCTGATCGTGTCGAGTCCGGCGCAGCGCTGGAAGCAAGTGCCGGTGAGCTGGCCCATCTTGCGCTGCATGCGGTTCTTCATGACGAGGTCTTGCGGCGAGCCGACGATGTGGAGGAAGCGGTTGACCGGTGCGTCGATCAGGTCGCTGTGCGCGGTCGCGAGCTCGGGGTCGGCGACCGCGAGGTCATAGGTCATTTTGAGCGCGTTGATCGAGGGGCGGATGATCGGGTGGTCGACGGGTTCCGCGACGCGCTCGCCGAACAGCCAGACCTCGACGCCGCGGTTCCGAAGCGAGGCGACATAGTCGTCGCCGGTGACGATCGGGGCGAAGCGCGCCCAGCGATCGGCGGCACTTTCTTCGCGGGGATGGATGGTCATGCGCAGTCTCCCATTTTGTCTATCTTCACGCATATCGCGGAGACGCGGTGTCAAAACAGGGCATGACAGGCGAGGAAAACTCACCATAATGCGCAGCCATCATGGCGACGATCGACGGCTATTATTTTCAGGTTTGCACGAAGGGCGCCGAGCGCGCGGGCAAGCACGTGCGCGATCTGGTCGCGGGGACCGGATTGGACCCCGCGGATTTCGCGACGCCGGGGTGGCGCGGGTCGGCGGAGGCGATGGCGCTGCTGGTGCGCAACATCTGGGCGGCGCTGGACGATGAGTTTATGGGCCATACCGCGCGGCGGGTGCGGCCGGGGAGCTTCGCCTTCGCGTGCGAGCTGGCGCTGGAGGGGGCCGACGTCGCCGACGGGCTGGCGCGAGCAGCGCGGTTCTACAACCTACTCGATGCGGGCATCGCCACGGGCGTGCGGGCGACGGCGGCGGGGCTTGAGGTCGAGGTGCGCTTCGACCGGCCCGATCTCGATCCCGACCATTATTTCGGCGAATTCTGGATGATCATCTGGCACCGGCTCGCCTGCTGGCTGGCGGGCGAGACGATTTCACTGCTGTCGGCCGAGTTCGATTATCGACGCCCCGACGCCTATTTCGAGGAGTTCAAATATCTCTTCCCGTGCCGTCATCGCTTCGACGGCGCGGCGCGGCGAATACTGATGGACGGACACGCGCTGCACGCACCGATCCAGCGCACGCGGGACGAACTGGAGGCGATGATCGCGGCGGCGCCGCTCGACATCATGACGATCCCCGCGAGCGATGCGAGCGTCGCGCGGCGGGTGCGGCAGTATCTGACGCGCAGCCCCGATCTGACGCTGGAGGAACTGGCGGTGGCGACCGGGCTGTCACCGCACAAGCTGCGCCGCCTGCTCCGCGCGGAGGGCATGACGCTGGCGACGATCCGCGAGAATGTGCGGCGCGACAAGGCGATGCGGTTGCTGACGAGCGGCAATGCGACGGTCGAGGCGATCGCCGAGATGCTGGGTTATGCCGAAGCGCGGAGCTTTACGCGCGCGTTCCGGCAGTGGACGGGACGGTCGCCTTCGGCGTGGCGGGCTGGTGGGTGATGGGGTGGACAGCGGCGTTGCTTAACCCGTCGCCCCCGCGAAGGCGGGGGCCACTGGCCGCCTTGCTCAACGAGCGCTGCGCAAAACGATAGCGGCCCCCGCCTTCGCGGGGGCGACGACTTTTCCCTCGGCTCAGCTCCCCCCGCCCCGGCACATGCCGATGACATAGTCGATAATCATCCGGTCGCGTTGCGGCGACGGCGGGCCGAGGACGCCTTGCGCGTGGAGCGGAAGATGCGCGACCGCCTCCCCTGCCCCCTCGCCGAAGACATAATGGTCGAACCAGGTGCGCCACGCTTCACGTTCGGCGTCGGGCAGTTCGCGGATCGAATGCATCGCGAGCATCAGCGCCGCGAAGGGGAAGCGGTCGGTGCGCTGGCCGAACCAGTAGTTGACCAGCACATTGAGCGCGCCGGTCGAGCGGACATGGTGCCACCACATCGGCGGCATGAAGAGCGCGTCGCCGGGTTCGAGATCGGCGACCAGCTTGTGCCGTTCGGCCTCGGCATAAAGCGGATAACGGTCGAGGTCGGGATGGTCGGGGTCGACCATACTCGTCGGCTGGCCGGCGATGGTGCGCTCGACCGGGCCGACATAGAGGTTCGAAATCTGCTCGGGCGGGAAGAGCGAGAAGCGGCGGCGGCCCGCGACGACGACCGCGATGTTCGACGCCATGTCGTAGTGCGGCGCGATGCGGCTGGCGTTTCCGACCCAGATGCGCGGATCGACGCCCTGCACATCGATACCGAGCGGATTTTCGGCGGCGAAGCTGGACAGGCTGTCGGGGGTCGGGGTCGATCCGGCGTAAAGCGTGGGTCCCGCGGGATCGCCGCGGATCGCGAGGAGCCGTTCGACGAGCGTCGCCATCGGCATCTTCTCGCTGCGGAAATTCACCCCGCGCATGTCGTCGGTGTAGAAATAGCGCCCGCCGGTTTCTGGCGGGCCGACCAGCACTGTCAGCGGTTTGCCATTGTCGCGCGCCGCCAGATAGGCGGCGATGGCCTGGTCGCCCTGCCCTGCGGCTGCGACGGCGGGCCAGTGGGACGCGAGACCGCGCATGACGAAAGGGCGCGCGGCGGCGGCGATGGCAGCATCAATCGCCGCCAAGTTAGCGCCGTCAACTTCGTCGATCGTCTTTTCCGTTTCGGTGCTCACGGACATCAATCTAGCCGTTCGTGTCGAGCGAAGTCGAGACACCCCGAAGCCTTGCGGGTCCCAAGCGTGTCTCGACTTCGCTCGACATGAACGGGATTAGGGGGCGGCGCATAGATAGGCGAGATGCAAGCAGCTCGGGCCCCCCGGCGCTTACCGCCCGGGTTCGACACGAACCGTGCGGCTGGCACGCTTGCCGTCGGCGGAACGGCTACGCAGGTCGACCGCGCCGCCGACCGCGACCGGTCCCGCATAGCGCGTCCAGACGCCGCCTTCGACGCGATATTCGATGGTCGTGCCGGGATAGGCGCTGTTCGCTTCGAGCTTGCCCGCGGCGATGCGTGCGCCCGGCGGGGCTACGCGATAGGCGACGCCGATGCGGTCGAGCAGCGGGAATTGCGCCGCAGCGCGGCCGGCAAAATCCTGCCAGCCCGTTTTCAGCTTTGCCCGATCGACACGGCTGTCGCCCCATTCATAGGCCGCCCCCGCCTGATAGGCCGGCGTCCAGGGCGCGGGAGCCCAGCCGCGTTCGGCGAGCGCGAGCAGGCGCGGGAAGAGCATATAGTCGACCTGTCCGTCGGTTCGGATCGTCTCGCTCCACAATTGCGCCTGCACCCCCGCGACGCGGCGGCCGGGCTGGAGCGTCGGGGCATCGTCGATCGGCTTGCCCTCGGCATAGATGTTGCGGATCGTCGCGGCATTGGCGGGCAGATTGTCCGGCATGAAGCCGAAGACCTGATATTCGTCGACGCCGCGCGAGGCCCAGTCGTAACCGCCCTCGTCGGGATGCGGCGCATAGGGCATGTCGAAATAGCCGAGGTCGGGGATCGACAGTATGACGTTCCAGCCGCGATTGAGCTGGTCGTGCGCCTCGCGGATCGCGCCGGTGTGGAGAACGCCCCAGATGTTGGTCTGTGAATCCTTGGGCATGTTGGCGGCATCGGTATGCCCCATGCCGTCGCTCCAACCGCCGGCGCGCAGCCCCTTGGCGGCAAGGCTGGCGCTGACGCGTTCGATGAAGCGCGGGGTCAGCTTGCCGGGATCGCCGCCATTTTCGGCGATCATCGCGGCGCAGGCGGGCGATTTCACCCAGGCGCCCGCGGTTTCGTCGGCGCCGAGGTGGAAGGTCTTGAGCGGCGTTCCCGCCCGACGGTGCATCTCCGCCAGCGCATCGACGACGGTGTCGACGAAGCGATAGGTCGCGGGCAGGCAGACGTTGAGCGTGTTGTCGTCGTAATTCTGGATGCTGCGATATGCGGTGGTGTCGGCCGGGTCGATCAGGCGATAGGCGTCGGCCTCGGCGGTCTTGCCCGCAGCCGCCAGCCGCGCGTGGCGGAGTTCCATCGCCTTGATCGCGGCGCGGCTGTGTCCCGGCATATCGATCGACGGGATCACCTCGATCTGGCGCGCCGCCGCCGCCTGCACGATCGCGACATAGTCGGCGACGCTGAGATAGCCGTTGACCCCGCTCGTCCCGTCGGGACCGGCGCCGAGCTGCGGCAGGATGCAGGTCTTTTCCTCGGGGTCGTGGCAGCGTTTCGAGCCGATTTCGGCGAGTTCGGGCAGCGCCGGGATTTCGATCCGCCAGCCCTCATCCTCTGCAAGGTGAAGGTGAAGCTTGTTGAGCTTGAACCCCGCCATCGCCTCGACCAGCTTCAAAATCTCGTCACGACCATGGAAATTGCGCCCGAGGTCGATGTGCAGCCCGCGAAAGCCATATTCGGGCGCGTCCTCGACATGGAGCGGCTTGAGCTTGCCCTGTTCGAACGCCGCCTGTTGCGCGAGCGAGCGCAGCGCATGACTTGCCCCCGCCGCGTCATGCGCGCTGATCGTGACGCCGGATGCAGCGACGTCGAGGACATAGGCTTCGGGCGCGAGCGAGGGGGCGCCGATGCGGATGGTGAGCGGCAGCTTGCCGCCCTCACCCACCCCCGCCGCCGCCAGCGCGGACAGGGCGGGCGCGAGAGCGCTGCGATCGGTGCCGTCGAGCGTCAGCGCGATACCGCCGCCGAGGTCGACGGGCTTGCCCTTGCCCTGCACCGCCCTGGCCGGTTTGGGCAGGATAACGACGCCGGTCGCGGCGGGGGCCTGACGGTCGGCCTGCAGCGCGAAGGCGCGTTCGGGGAGCAGCCAGCGCGTCTTGTCGGCGTCGCTCTTGGTCGCGAGCCGCGCCTCATCGGTCATCGGCGCGACGAAAGGCAGGATTTCGAGGCCGGTTTCGGGGTCGATGACGGGCCGCGTCGCGGCGATCGTGCGCGCCCGCACCCCGTCGGCGACCAGATAGGCGTTGGGCATGCCGAACGCCTTTGAGAAATTGGCGCCGACGCCCCATAATTTGATCTTATGCGTCGACCCGGGTTTCAGCGTGACCCCGGGCTTGAGGGTCAATTGCTGGAGGTCGCCGTTGATCAGGCGATGGTCGAAGATGTCGCTTTCGACGACGGGGAGGCGGTTGACGAAGCTGAAGTAGAGCGAGAGGCTGTGAAGGTCGGCGGGGACCGTGTCGGGCAGCGTCAGCGTGATCGTCGAGAGGAAACAGGCGTCGATTCCCGTCGGGCAGGCCGGACGGTTGTCGACCATCGTCAGCCGGTAGCCGAGCGTATCGGCGAAGCGGTCGAACGCCGCCTGCGCGGGGGCTTCGTTCGCGAACGCCGCGGGCGCCATCGGCAGCGCCGCCACCATCGCCGCGGTCGTCATCGCCCTGGCCATCATCCGCATATCCGCTCTCCCGCTCGACAAGTTGTATCTAATTTGTCATGTAGTTTCCCAATGGTCAATGCGCTTCAAATGGGGCGCTTTCAAAAGGGATAGGCGTGACATGGCAGGATTGTCGGCTTTTTGGCGCATCGCGGCGATCCTGATTGGTTTTACATTAGTATTGTCGTCGGCATCGACCGCCTCCGCGACCGATCGTCCGGTTGTGGTCGGCTATCTCGCGGCGTTCAAGGGCCTCGACCTGTCGATCGAACGGACCGACCTGTCGTCCTTCACCCACTACAACCTCTCCTTCGCCAATCCCGATGCCGGAGGCGCTTTCGTCCGCGACGGGCGCATGACCTGCATGGGCGACGAGAATGGCGCGGCCATGCGCGTCGATGCCTTGCGTGCGGCGGTGGCGCGGTTGCACGCGGCGGGCGGAAAGGTGCTGTTGTCGACCGCCGGGGGCGTGATCCCCGGCTGTTCGGGCGACTGGCGGGCGTTGCTGGCGCCCAAGCGGAGCGCGGCGACGGTGGCGGCGCTCGTCGAGCTCGCCGAAACGCTGAACCTCGACGGGATCGACATCGACATCGAAGGGGCGCTGCTGACCGAGATCGACAAGGCCGGCAATTATACGCCGTTCATCGCCAAGCTGTCGGCGGCGCTGAAGGCGCGCGGCAAGCTGCTGACCTGCGCCACCGCATCCTATGAGGGCGGGATGATCCCGATTTCGTCGATCGGCTATTTCGATCTGGTCAATATCATGTCCTATGACGCGATCGGGCCGAGTTGGGGCCAGTCGGGCGGCGAGCATTCACCCTATGAGATGGCGAAACGCGACCTCGACCTGTGGCTGGCGCGCGGGGTGGCGCGCGAGCGGCTGGTGCTCGGCGTGCCTTTTTACGGCTACGGGTTCGGCGGCGAGACGGCCAATTGGTCCTATCGCGACCTTGCCGCAAGCAAGGGGCTGGACGCTACCAAAGCCGATGTCATCGGCGATCGCTGTGCGGGTTGCCGCTACATCACCCACAATGGTCCGGCGACGATCGCGGCGAAGGCGCGACTTGCGGCGGAAAAGGGGGGCGGCGTGATGGTGTGGGAATTGTCGCAGGACAGCCCCGATCATGCGCTGACCCGGGCGATCGGGCGCGGATTGTCACGCGAATAGGTCGCAACGAGGTTGACGCGACGATACCAATGCAACACATGGGGCGGGCGCACTGGTCCTATTGCCCGCGCGCCTGTTCGAAAAGGTATCGTGCGTGTCGCTGATCGATCGTCTGGGTCCGCTCCAGAAGGCGGACCCAACCCCGCTCTACCTGCAATTGCAGAAGATATTGCGCGACGCGATCGAGGGGCAGATCGTCAAGGCCGAGGAGGCGATCCCGACCGAGCGCGACCTGGCCGAGGAGTTCGACGTGTCGCGCATCACGGTGCGCAAGGCGATCGACGGGCTGGTCGCCGACGGCATCGTCACGCGGCGGCGCGGCGCGGGGACGTTCGTCACGCGGCCGCGGGTCGAGAAGAGCTTTTCGAAGCTGACCAGCTTTTCCGAGGACATGATTTCGCGCGGGCGGCGGCCGTACAGCAAATGGGTGAGCAAGACCGCGGGCACGGTGACCCCCGAGGAGGCGCTGTCGCTCGGGCTGTCGCCGGGGTCGCTCGTCTATCGTTTCCACCGCATCCGCTATGCCGACGACACGTCGATGGCGCTCGAACAGGCGACGATCCCTGCCTATTGCCTGCCGTCGGTCGAGGCGGTGGGCAATTCGCTCTATGAGGCGCTTGAGGCCGCCGGGCATCTGCCGGTGCGCGCGTTGCAGCGGCTGCGCGCGATCGCCTTTACCGCCGAGCAGGCCGAGGTGCTGGGGATCGAGCCGGGGACGCCGGGGCTGTTCATCGAACGGCGCGGTTTCCTGTCCGACGGGCGCACCGCCGAATATACCCAAAGCTATTATCGCGGCGACGCCTATGACGTCGTCGCCGAGCTAAACGGCGGATAGGCGGCGCAGAAACTCGCTGTGCGGGGGCAGTTCGGATAGCTGCTCGGCGACGCGGCCGCGCAGGGTAGCGAGGCGGGCGGACAGGTCTTCGGACGAGAGGCCGTCGGCGATCGGGTGCCAGCTTCGCGGTTTGACCCCCTGCCCCGTGAGCACCGCATACCAGTTGGTCGGGCCGAACAGGTCGCCGGGTTCGAACAATATGTTGCCGGTGGCGCGATACGCCTCGATCCGTTCGGCGAGGCTGTCGGGCAGACCGGCGGCGGCGACGTCGCGCCAGAAGGGCGTGTCGGCGCGGTTCGCGGTCGCATAATGGGCGATCACGAAGTCGCGGATCGTCGCATATTCGTGGAGCGCGTCGCGGTTGAAGCGCGCGACGACATGCGGGTCGAAACCGTCGCGCGGCAGCAGCGCGAGCAGCCGGATGATCGTCGTCTGGATCAGGTGGATCGAGGTCGATTCGAGCGGTTCGAGAAAGCCGCCGGCGAGGCCGATCGCGACGCAGTTGCGGTTCCAGATCGCCTTACGGTGGCCGGCGGTGAAGCGCAGCCGATTGGCGTCGGCGAGCGGGGCGCCGGGGAGGTTGGCGCGGAGCGCGGCCTCGGCGGCGTCATGGCCGAGGTGCGCGCTCGAATAGACATAGCCGTTGCCGTCGCGATGCTGGAGCGGGATGCGCCATTGCCAACCAGCGGCGCGTGCGGTCGAGCGGGTGAAAGGCGGCGGGTCGCCGCTGCGCTCGGCGGGCATGGCGACCGCGCTGTCGCAGGGGAGCCAGTGGTTCCAGTCGGCGTAACCGGTCTGGAGCGCGCCCTCGATCAGCAGGCCGCGGAAGCCCGAACAGTCGACGAACAGGTCGCCTTCGATGCGGCGGCCGTCGTCGAGGGTGAGCGCTTCGATATAGCCGTCCTCGGGGTCGAGGATGACGTCGGCGACCTTGCCCTCGACGCGGGCGACGCCCTTGTCCTCGGCATAGGTGCGCAGGAAACGGGCGTAGGCGGCGGCGTCGAAATGCACCGCGTGATGGACCGGGCCGTGGCGCGTCGCGGGGGCGAAACGGCCGGCGCGCGCCGCCATGGTTTCGAGGTTGTACGGGCCATGATCGGGATCGCCACCCGCGGCGAGGTGGCGCAGCCAATAGTGGTGGAAATGAATGCCCGCCATCTCGACGCCCAGATAGCCGAAGGGGTGGAAATAGGCGTTGTCGGCGCCGCCCCAGCCATCGAACGCGATGCCGAGCTTGATCGTGCCGTGCGTCGCGCGGAGGAAGTCGGCCGGGTCGATGCGCAGATAGCGGTTGAATTCGTGGATCGGCGGCACCGTCGCCTCGCCGACCCCGACGGTGCCGATCGCTTCGGATTCGACGAGGGTGATAGTCTGCTCCTGCCCCGCGAGCGCGCGGCCGAGGGCTGCGGCGGTCATCCAGCCGGCGCTGCCGCCGCCGACGATGACGATGCGGCGAACGGGGCGGGTGCGCGCGCTCATGCCCAGAGCCGCCGCAGCGCGTCGGCGTGGGTGTCCATCGCGCGCACGTCGGTGGCGACGGCGCGCAGCTGGCGCTGGAATTCGGTCATCAGCGCAGGGTCGTCGACCTGCAGCGCCTGCGGGTCGAAGGCGCGCGGGACGACGCCGTGGCCTGCCATGACGAGCGCCCAGCCATCCTCGACATGCGCCTCGTGGTTGTAATGCGCGAACATGCCGCGCGCGGCGAAGAGGTCGATCTTCGACGCGAGTTCCGACGAGACAGGTGCCGCGCGGGCGGCGGCCCAAAAGGGTTCGCTGCGCGCGTTGAGCCGGAAATGCTGCGCGGTGAAGTCGTGCACCCGCGCCCGGCCGCCGCCGATTTCCTCGTTATAGATATCGGCCTCGGGCATCGCGGCGCGATCGAGCGGCCAGAGCAGGACGAGCTGTGCGATCGCGAGTTGGAGAAGGAGCAGGTCGGCGCCGTCGAGCGGCGGCGCGTCGCCCGCGGCGCGGCCGATGGCGACGACATTGCCGACCCACAGCCGCGCGCGCGTCAGCGCCCCGACCGGTTCGGACGTGCCCTCGACAGGGCGACCGATCATCGCTGCCAGCGCCGCGCGGGCATCGGCGTCGGACAGACGCGCGCCATCGTAGAAGAACTCGACCGCGGTGCGGTCGGCGAGCGGGATCAGCGTCGTCCAGCCCGCCGGATGCGCGGCGGTGCGACTATACAGCGGCAGCGGATCGAAGGGCGCACCCGATGCGCGCAGGACGCGGTCGAAAAGGGGGGGCTTTTGCTCGGCCCCGCCGGGATCGAGTGCGGCGATCAGGACGCCATCGGCATCGACGAAAAGGTCGGCCGCGATGCGCTGCCCGTCGGCGAGTGTCAGCGCGGCGAGTTCCGTCCCGTCGCGTTCGGACACGGCATCGCGTCCCGGCACGATCCGCACCCCCGCCTTTTCGCAGGCATCGCGCAGCAGCCGGGCGTAACCGCCGGCGTCGAGATGCCAGCCGCGCTTGACCGCCTGCCCGGTCGCCTCGCCGCGCTCGCCGGTGCGCCCCTCCTTGGCGGCGGCGGCGGCGAGGCAGAAATCCTCGAGCCCGACACGCAAGCCGGCGGCGCGCGCGCGGGCCCAGTGCTGGACGAAGGGCAGCGAGGCATAGGGTGTCCCGGCATCGCCATAGGCATGGAGGAAGGCAGTCTCGCCGCCCGACCAGCCGGCATATTGCTGTCCCATGTTGAAGGTCGCGGCGGCCTGTCTGGCCAGCGCCGCTTCGTCGATGCCGAGCAGGCGGTGGAAGGTTGCCAGGTCGGGCGGCGCCACCAGCGCGGCGTGCGGGGGCGGCGCCTCCCCGGTGTCGACCCAAGTCACTTCGGTCCCGAGCCGCGCAAAAGCGCGGGCGATCGCGAGCGCCGCCATCGCCGCCGCGACGCCGCCGCCATAGACGGCAACCCGCTGCACCGCGCCGCTCAAGGCGCGGGCGCCGGGCAGTAGGAGGCAACGAAGTCGGCGTGGGACGGCGCCGACTTCGCGCCAAGCGCGATCGTCGCGGCCAGATTGCCGAGCCGATCGGCGAGAAGATCGTCGGGGAGCGTGTCGGCGAGCCGGTCGGCGGCGTGGGGCACGATCCCCTGCCCCACGAACACCGCCTGCCAGCTCGGCGGGCCGAACAGCCCGTCGCGATACGCCTGAACAAAAGCGCGCTGGCGGAAGCGGTCGATCTTGCCGGCGAGCGTGTCGGGGACATTCATCGTCGTCACCTGTTCCCACAAGGGCGCGTCGGCGTCGTTGGCGATATAGTGGAGGATCAGGAAATCGCGGATGCGGTCATATTCGACATCCATCACGCGATTGAACTCGGCGGGCAGCGCCGGGTCGATGCCATCGCGCGATGGTAACAATGTCAACATGTGCATGATCGCCATCTGCACGAGATAGATGCTCGTCGATTCGAGCGGTTCGAGAAAGCCGCCCGCGAGCCCCATGCCGACGACATTATGCGCCCATGCCTGGTCGCGCTTGCCGGCCTTGAACCGCAACACCCGCGGTTCGGCAAGCGCCTCTCCGTCGAGATTGGCGAGCAGGGTCGCCGCCGCTTCGTCGTCGGAAATGTCTTTTCTGGCATAGACATAGCCGTTGCCGGTGCGGTGCTGGAGCGGGATGCGCCATTGCCAGCCCGCCTTGCGCCGGGTCGAGCGCGTGTAAGGCGTGAAGTCGGGCGAGCGCACCGACGGCACCGCCGCGGCGCTGTCGCACGGCAGCCATTTCGACCAGTCGTCGAGGTCGACGCCAAGCGTTCCGCCGAGCAACAACGAGCGGAAGCCCGAGCAGTCGACGAACATGTCGCCCGCGACGCTGGTCCCCGAGGCGAGCGTCACCGACGCGATGTTGCCACTGTTAGCATCGCGCGCGACATCGACGATCCGGCCCTCGACACGCTCGATCCCGCGCGCTTCGGCCCAGCCGCGCAAATAGCGCGCATAGAGGAAGGCATCGAGGTGATAGGCATAGGCGAAAGCGTTGCGGACATCGTCCGGATCGCCGTTCGGCAGCATGAAGCGGTTCTGCAGCGCGGCGACGATCGGGAAACAATAGTCCGAGAGCGGCGCCGCAACGCCGGCGTTGCGGCCGCGCACCCAATAGCTGAAAAAATCGGCCTCGCCGATCGGGCGGCCAAAGGTACCGAAGGGATGGACATAGCGGTCGCCCTGCCGCCCCCAGTTGACGAATTCGATGCCGAGTTTGAAGCTCGCCTGCGTCGCCTGCATGAACTCGACCTCGTCGAGCCCGAGGAAGTCGTTGAAATCCTTCATTTGCGGCAGGGTGGCCTCGCCGACGCCGACCGTGCCGATTTCCTCGGATTCGATCAGGCGGACGCGGAAACGCGAGCGATCGAGCTTGGCGGCGCAGGCTGCGGCGCACATCCAGCCGGCGGTCCCGCCGCCGACGATCACCAGATTGAAAAGCCCCTCGTCCATCGCCTCACACTAACCGCGCCGGATACCGGCGCCAGCCCTTTCGGTCCGGCGCCGGCCCCCGCTTTTAGAAGGTCAGGCGCGCACCGACCTGGTAGCGCCGGTCGTTCCTGAACCAGGCGTTCGGCTTGAGCAGCCCGGTCGAGTCGACCTGCTGGAACAGCACGGTATCGGTGCCGAGCAGGTTCGTCCCTTCGAGGATGAATTCGATGTTCTTTGTGGCACGGAGGCGCACGGAGGCATCGAGATAGCCCGTCGCCTGCTGCCAGATCGGCAAGCCGACGCAGCAGTCGATCGCGGTCACCAGATATTTGGAGCGCCAGTTATAGGCGACGCGCGCCGAAATCGGACCCTTTTCATACATGCCGACGAGATTGTAGCTGTGCTTCGAAATCCCCTCGAGCGCGTTCGGTTTGACCGTGCTGTCCTCATAGGTGATGCCCCCGCCCGCGGTGCCGCCGGCGGTCTCGTTGGTCAGGTTGACCGTTTCGATGCCGTTGTTCTTCACATAGGTGTAGTTCGCCTGGACCCCGAAGCCGTCGAGCGGTGCGGGCAGGAAGTCGAAGAAGGTCTGGAAGGCGAATTCGGCGCCGTAGATCTTCGCACCATCGCCGTTGACCGGGCGATCGAGGCGGACCGTCTCGGTCACGCCGCCGTTGGTGATTTGCAGGCTGAACTGGCCCGCCTGGATATAATTGTAGAATTTCTTGTAGAAACCCGTGGCGGTGAACGAGCTCGACCGGCCGAAATAATATTCCAGCGTCAGGTCGAACTGGTCTGCGGTCATCGGCTTGAGATTCGGGTTCCCCGACTTGCCGGTATATTGCCAGTCATAGGCGATCGCCTCATTCGCTGCGTTGCGCGTCACATTGGGGTCGGAGAAATCGTTGAGGTTCGGTGACAGGCGGTTGATCGTCAGGAAGTTGCGCAACAGCCCGAAATCGGGGCGCGACATCGCGCGCGAATAGGCGAAGCGCGACACCAGCTTGTCGGTCAGGTCGAACTTGACGTTGAAGCTGGGCAAGGCGTGGAAATGATTGGCCTTTGTGGCATCAACCACGGTCGCGCCATTGTTGAACGCGATCTCGCTCGCGGTCACGACGCAGCCCGAGGTCGCGGTGGGACGGCCGTCGACAACGGCACGCTCGCAGGACAATTGGGTCGGGGTGAATGGGTTGGCGAAGGTCGTCGCACCCGCCGTGTCGTTGCGCGTCCAGATGAGGCGCACGCCGAGGTTGCCCGAAATGCCGACATTGCCGATGCTCAGGCTGTCGCCGCCGAACTTGGCCATCGCATAGGCCGACATCGTGCGCTCGCCCACCTTCAGCACTTCGCTGGGCAGATAGCAGCCATAGTCGCCGGTAATCGTTTCGCCGGCGCGATAGCCCTGGTTCGAGCAGACCGGGAAATATTCGCCGACGCCGATCGTCGGCCGGCCGAGCGTCGCCGCGAGTTCCTCGCGGTTCACCAGCCGGTCCATGTTGAAGAAGACGAACGAATGCTGGTTCAGCTGGTTGCCGGCGAAGAAGTCCTTGCCGAAGCTGTGGATCGCCGTCGAACCCGCGGGATAGGCGGGGCTGTCGGTGTTGAAATAGGGCGCCTGGGTGTAGGTCCAGGTGTTCGAGATATTCGCCCAGTTATAAGCGCCCCACCGCACCGTCTGATCGCGGTCGGCATAGCGGGCGCCGACCTTGATCGCGCTGAGCCAGCCCGAATCGACCTCATATTCCAGGTCCGCCTTCAGCGCGATTTCCTTGCCGTCGCTGTCCTCGGTGTGGTCGGTGACCGAATAGAAGAAATAATTGTTCGGATTGGTCAGGCCGCCGGCCGACAGGTTGATATTGTCGGCGGTGGTCGGGGTGAAGGTGAGGGTCGGATATTTGCCCGTCAGATCGACATAGGTGTTGGCGTAGCTGCGCGAGGTGACCGATGCGTTATAATTGCTGACGCTGGCATCGACATATTGCCCGTCGAGCGTCAGCCGCACCCGATCGGAGACGTCCCAGCGGAAGTTCAGGCCGAAATCCTGGGTAATCTGCTTGTTCTTCAGCGCGTTGGCGGCGGTGTCCACCTGCGGCGCGCGGCGGTCGTTGGTGCAGCCTTCCCACGAATAGCAGCGGTTGAAGAAGGCCTCGCCATCCTCGTTCAGGCCGAGCCCGCGATTCTCGTCGCCCTCGCCCACATAGGGACGCTGGTACGACCACCAGCCGCTCTGGAAATTGCCGTCGGCGTCGAAGGCGAAGGGCGCGGTGCCCTGAAGCGGGCTGATCAGCGACGCGTCGCCGAACTCATAGTCGCTCGGCTGGCCATAGAGGTCGCCGTAGAAGGTCGACGAGAAGACCGCATATTCGCGCCAGCTGTTGTTATATTGCGAGCGGTTATACTGCCCGGTGAGTTCCATCGTCTCGTCGTTCGAGCGCCACTGGAACGCCGCCGCGGCGCCATAGCGTTTACGGTCATATTCATTTTCGCGCATGAAGATGCCGCTGGGGATATATTGCTTGCCCGGGCCGAACACGCCGTCGAAAATGCCCATGCGTTCGAACTGGATGCCCTGGCTCGCGGTCTTCGCGTGCGAATAGGCGCCGTTGATCATCAAACCGATCTCGCCGATGCCGGTCTGCCAGCGGTCCGAAATGATGCCCGAGAATTCGGGCGTCGATTTGCGGGCGATGTCGCCATAGGTGTTCTTGATCGAGATCGAGATCAGGCGGCCGTCCTGGTCGAAGGGCACGCGCGTGCGCAGGTTGACGGTGCCCGCGATACCGCCCTCGATCATGTCGGCGGTCTGGTTCTTGTAGGTATCGATGCCGCCGAGCAGTTCGGGCGAGATGTCCTGCCAGGACAGGCCGCGCGACGAGTTGGCGCTGAAGGTGTCGCGGCCGTTGAATTCGGACCGGACCTGGTTGAGGCCGCGCACGATCACGCCCGAGGGTTCGGCGGAGAAGTGCGAGGTGTCGTCGGTGCCGGCGAACCGGATGACGGTGATGCCGGGGACGCGCTGCAAGGCTTCGGCAACCGATTTGTCGGGGAAGGAGCCGATATCCTCGGCGGTGATCGAATCGACCACCGTGTCGGCGTTGCGCTTGCGGTTCTGTGCCGATTCGAGGTTGGCGCGGATGCCGGTGACGACGATGTCGTCGGCATTTTCCTCGCTGGCCGGTGCGTCCTGCGCCGCGGCGGGCAGCGTGATCGCGCCCACCAGTGCGGCGGCGCAAACACCGCGCATCAGCGCATTGCGGCGCCCCAAAGCTTTTGCAGGCCCATGAACCATATTATATCCCCCATCATCGTCCGGTGGTCCGGTCCAGATTGCCTTCCCAACAATCTCGATAAGACCAATTGCGTCATTGGACTATTACCAATAGACTACAAATCTGACGCGCTGTCCATGGCAAATTTGTGGCAGTGTCGAGAAGCCGCCCGCGGGGGCGCGGCGACCAAGGGGAGGCACAGCCATGCGCCTGATTTCGCTCGACGTGCTGCGCGGCCTGACCGTGGCGGGGATGATCCTCGTCAATTCGGCGGCGGCGATGAAATATGGCGCCGAGGCCGATGTCGCGCCGATCCTGCTGCACGCCAGCTGGGATGGGCTGACCCTCGCCGACCTGGTGTTTCCAGGATTCCTGACGATGGTGGGGATCGCGATTCCCTTTTCGCTGCGCGCGGGCGGCGCACCGCAGACGGGGCGCATATTGTCGCGCGCGGGGCGATTGCTGCTGCTCGGCTTCCTGCTCAGCAACCTCTATTGGTTCATGAGCTTCGCGTCGGGCGAGTGGCGGTTGTTCGGGGTGTTGCAGCGAATCGGACTGGTCTATGCGGCGTGCGCCTTGCTGTTCCTGGGCGTCGGCCCACGGGCGCGGCTGGCGATGATCGTCGCGGTTCTCGCGCTTTACTGGCCGCTCGCGCTGCTGCCGTCGCTCGACGGGCCGGCGACCGATATCTGGGTGCGCGGGCATAATTTCATCGCGTCGGTCGACCGGCTGTTCCTGGGGACGCATCTTTATGTGCAAGGCCCCGAAGGCTATGATCCCGAGGGAATATTGGGGACGCTGCCGGCGATCGCGCAGGGGCTGATCGGGGTCGCGGTGGGCGAAATGCTGATCCGCCGCGCCGGACCGGCGACGCGGCCGCTGGCGCTGACCGGCGCGGCGATGCTGGCGGCGGGCGGGTTGTGGAGCTTCGCCTTTCCGATCGTCAAGGACATCTGGTCGAGCCCGTTCGTGCTGGTGACCAGCGGCATCACGATCCTCGCGCTCGCGCTGCTCCACCATATCCTCGATCGCGAGGGCCGGACGCCGGGGATCGCGGCGACCGCGATGCTGGCGTTCGGGGCCAATGCGATCGCCGCCTATACGCTGCATCAGGTGACCGCGGGGGTGGTGACGTGGGACCTGTTGCTCGCGCCGTTCCGCGCGACGCGGGCGATGCTGGGCGACCCGGTCGCATCGCTGATCCCGGTGCTGCTTTATATGCTGCTCATCTGGGGGGCGATGGAATGGCTGCGACGCAAGCGGTGGTTCGTAAAAATCTGATCGGCGAAAGATACAAGTTGATGCGATATATATAACCTATATAGTACCAATAATATCGGGGCGAACGAGGACCCCGGCGCGAGTCGGAGACGGTAGGAAGCATGACGCTGCAAGAGGCGCTGAAAACGGGGCGGACGCTGATGGAAAGCGAGGCGGGCGAGGCCGCCGCCGCGGTTGCGGCGATGCTCGCCGCCAATGCGCGGGCCTTTGCCGCGATCGGCGAACGGCTGCGGGCCGATCCACCCGCCGCGGTGGTGACCTGCGCGCGCGGATCGTCGGACCATGCCGCGACCTATGCCAAATATCTGATCGAGACGATGACCGGCACCCCGACCGCGTCGGCGGCGCTGTCGGTCGCGTCGCTCTATGACGGGCCGACGCTGGCGGGCAAAAGGCTGTGCCTCGCGATCTCGCAGTCGGGCCAGAGCCCCGACCTGCTCGCTTCGGTCGAACAGCAGAAGCGCGCCGGCGCCTATGTCGTCGCGCTGCTCAACGCCGAGGACGCGCCGCTGTGTGCGCTCGCCGACGTCGTGATCGCGCTCAAGGCCAGCCCCGAAAAATCGGTCGCAGCGACCAAATCCTATATCGCGTCGCTCGCCGCGATCGCCGCGCTCGTCGCCGCCTGGGCGCGGGATGACGCGCTGGAAGACGCGCTCGACGCCCTGCCCGGCCAGCTCGAACGCGCCTTCGCGCTCGACTGGTCGCCCGCGGTCGCGGCTTTTGCCAATGCGACGAACCTGTTCGTGCTCGGCCGCGGCTATGGTTATGGCGTCGCGCAGGAAGCCGCGCTCAAGTTCAAGGAAACCTCGTCGCTCCATGCCGAGAGCTTCAGCGCCGCCGAAGTGCGGCACGGGCCGATGGCGATCGTCGGCGATACGTTCCATGTGCTGGCGTTCGGCGGCAGCGACCGCGCCGCGACAAGCGTGCGCGAGGCGGCGGCGGAGTTTCGCGGCCGCGGCGCGACGGTGCTGCTCGCCGACCCCGCGGGCGGCGACCTGCCCGCGCTGCCCGCGCATCCGGCGATCGAACCGATCCTGCTGATCCAGAGCTTTTACCGCATGGCGAGCGCGCTCGCGGTCGCGCGCGGCCGCAACCCCGACTCGCCCCCGCATCTCAACAAGGTTACCGAGACCCTATGATCCTTCGCTTTCAGAATGGCTGGGTCGCACAGCCCGGTGGCGCCGTCGGCGCGGCGGACATCGCCGTCGCCGACGGCGTCATCACCGCCGTCTCGGCGACCGGCAGCGCGCGCGCCGATGCCGTAATCGACCTGGAGGGCGGCTGGCTGCTGCCCGGCTTCGTCGATACGCAGGTCAACGGCGGCGGCGGCATATTGTTCAACGACCATGTCGACGTCGAATCGATCGCCGCGATCGGGGCGGCGCATGTCCGTTTCGGCACCACCGCCTTCCTGCCGACGCTGATCAGCGACACCGCCGAGCAGATCGCCGCCGCGCTGACCGCGGTCGACCATGCGATCGACACGGGCGTTCCCGGCGTTATCGGCATCCATATCGAAGGGCCGTTCATCAACGAGGTGAAGCGCGGCATCCACGAGGCGCATCGCATCCGCAAGCTCGATGCCGAGACGCTGGCGCTGCTGACCGCGCCGCGCCGCGGCAAGGTGATGCTGACGCTCGCCCCCGAATTGTGCGATGACGAGGACATCCGCACGCTGGTCGCGCATGACGTAATCGTCAGCGCGGGGCACAGCGACGCCACCTATGACGAGGCGCAGCGCGCGATCGCCGCCGGACTGAGCGGCTTCACCCATTTGTTCAATGCGATGTCGCCGCTGCACCACCGCGACCCCGGCGCCGTCGGCGCGGCGTTCGATTCGGACTGTTATTGCGGGCTGATCGTCGACGACGTCCACCTCCATCCCGCGATCGTGCGGCTCGCAGTGAAGGCGAAGGGCATCGACCGGCTGATGCTGGTCACCGACGCGATGCCGAGCGTCGGCACCGACGACAGCGAATTCACCCTGCAGGGAAAGCGCATCGCGGTGAAGGACGGCGTCTGCATCTTCGAGGACGGCACGCTCGCGGGCACCCACCTCGACATGGCGTCGGCGCTGCGCAAGACGGTCGAGGTCACCGGCTTGTCGGTGCCCGAGGCCGCGACGATGGCGAGCGCCACGCCCGCCGCCTTCCTGTCGCTGTCGGCGAGCCATGGCGCGATCGCGCCGGGGCGCCGCGCCGATTTCGTGTGGCTCGACAAGGCGCTCGCGCCGCGCGAGACATGGATCGGCGGCGCTTCCGTCACCGATACCGCATCGGCCTTTGTCCAGGCCGCCCAGTAAAGTTGAGGAACCACCGATGAGCCTGATCGTCACCTCGCCGCTCAGGGGTTGGGTCTCGGCCCTCGACGGCGTCCCCGATCCCGTTTTCGCACAGCGCATGATGGGTGACGGGGTGGCGATCCAGCCGCTCGGCGACACCGTCGTCGCACCGTGCGACGGCGAAGTGACGACGCTCCATTCCTCGGGCCATGCGGTCGCGCTGCGCAGCGCCGAGGGCGCCGAACTGCTGATCCATATCGGGCTCGATACGGTGATGCTGAAGGGCGAAGGATTCACCCCGCTGGTGTCGGTGGGGCAGATGGTGTCGCGCGGCGACCCGCTGATCCGGTTCGACATGGACGCGGTCGCGCTCGCCGCGACGAGCCTGATCACCCCGGTGCTCGTCACCAATGCCGAGGCCTTCACGATCACGAAGCGCACCGTCGATGCGGCGGTCGGCGCGTGCGAGGCGCTGATGACGCTGGTCCCGGTGCAGACCGATGCGCGCAAGCGGTCGGACGACGGGACGCTGATCGAGCAGGCGGTGACGCTGTCGCTGCCGCACGGCATCCACGCCCGCCCCGCCGCGCGGATCGGCGAGACGGTGCGCGGCTATGAGGCGGACGTCCACCTGCTGCACGGCGAGACGCGCGGCGATGCGCGCAGCACCGTCGCGCTGCTCGCGCTCGGCACCAGCTTCGGCAGCGAGATCGTCGTGCAGGCGCGCGGCGACGATGCCGAGGCGGCGCTGGCGGCGGTGGTCGCATTGCTCGCGACCGACATGGGCGAAGGCGCACGCCCCGCCCCTGCCCCGGTCGCAGCACCGGCAACGTCACTGGCCGAGGGGCATATCGGCGGCGTGATCGCCTCGCCCGGCCTCGCCATGGGTCCGGCTGTGCGGCTGCACCGCGCCGAGATCGCGGTCGCACGCGAAGGAACCGGTGCCGTGGAAGAACGCGCCGCGCTGATCGCCGCGCGGACCGATGTGCGCGGGCGGATCGCCGCGCGTGCCGAGGCGGCGGGCGGCAGCGTCGCGGCGGTGATGCAGGCCCATCTCGCGCTGATCGACGATCCCGAATTGCTGGGCGCCGCCGAGCGCCGCATCGCCGACGGCGCGAGCGCGGGTTTCGCGTGGCGCGGCGCGGTCCACGACCAGATCGACGCGCTGCGCGCGACCGGCAATGCGCATCTGATCGAACGGATCGACGATCTGGTCGATATCGAACGCCAATTGCTGTCGGCATTGACCGGCGCCCCGACCGAAGCCGAGACGATCGCGCCGGGCACGATCCTGGTCGCCGACGACCTGCTGCCGTCGCAGTTGATCGCGCTGTCGGCGACGGGGCTGGCCGGCATCGCGCTGTCGCGCGGCGGGCCGACCTCGCATGTCGCGATATTGTGCGCGGGCATGGGGCTGCCGTCGCTGGTCGCGATGGGCGACGCGCTCGATGTGGTCGAGGATGGCCATTTGCTGTTGCTCGACGCCGAAGCGGGCCATGTTAACAGTGTTCCGTCGGCTGCCGATACCGAGGCTTTCACGCGGCGCCTGACCCAACGCGCCGCGCGCCGCGAAGCCGCGCGCGCCGCCGCCGCCGAGGCGTGCCACAGCGCCGACGGCACCCGGATCGAGGTCTTCGCCAATATCGGCACCGTCGACGATGCGTTGTTGGCCGCCGCACAGGGGGCCGAGGGGTCAGGTCTGGTGCGCAGCGAGTTCCTGTTCCTGGGCCGCGACGCTGCGCCGTCGGAGGATGAGCAGCACGCGGCCTATCAGGCGATCGCCGATGCACTCGCCGGCAAGCCCGTGATCATCCGTCTGCTCGACATCGGCGGCGACAAGCCCGCCGCCTATATTCCGATCGGGCCCGAGGAAAATCCGGCGCTCGGCCAACGCGGCATTCGCGTCGCGCTGGCGCATCCGGGCCTGCTCGAAACCCAGCTCCGCGCGATTCTGCGCGTCGAGCCCGTCGGCCAGTGCAGGATCATGATCCCGATGGTCGCGAGCCTCGACGAACTGCGCGCTGTGCGGGCGCTGGTCGACACGCTGCGCGGCGATATGGGCATCGTCGTTCCGGTCGAGGTCGGGGTGATGGTCGAGACCCCCGCCGCCGCGATGACCGCCGACCTGCTCGCCGCCGAGGCCGATTTCCTGTCGATCGGCACCAATGACCTGACCCAATATGTGCTGGCGATGGACCGCGGCAATCCGGCGGTCGCCGCCGGGGTCGACGCGCTCCATCCCGCGGTGCTGCGGATGATCGGCGAAACGTGCCGCCTCGCCGCCACGCATGGCCGCTGGGTCGGGGTGTGCGGCGGGCTGGCGTCGGATCCCGCGGCGCTGCCGATCCTGATCGGGCTGGGCGTCACCGAAGTCTCGGCGGTGCCGGGCTTCGTCGCCGAGGCCAAGCAGGTGGTGCGCCGGCTGACGCTGATCGAGGCGCGCGCGCATGCCGACCTGGCGCTGCAATGCAAATCGGCGGCGGACGTGCGCGCGCTGGCCCGCGCGTTCGAGGAGACACGATGATGCGGAAAATTCTCGAAACGCTCCAGCCGCTCGGCCGCGCACTGATGCTGCCGATCGCGGTGCTGCCGGTGGCCGGCCTGCTGCTGCGCATCGGCCAGGACGACCTGCTCGACATCGCCTTCATCTCGGCGGCGGGGTCGGCGATTTTCGCCAATCTGGGGATATTGTTCGCGATCGGCGTCGCGGTCGGCTTTGCGCGCGACGGCAATGGCGCCGCGGCGCTCGCCGGGGTCACCTGTTACCTCGTGACCGTCACCGGGGCGCAGACCTTTATGGTTGCGCCGCCCGATATCGGCGCCGGATTGCCCGACGCGGCGGCAGCGCTGGTGGCGAAGGACTGGGCGTTGAGCCAGATCGACAAGCTGGAGGTCCCGATCGGCATCTTGTCGGGGTTGATCGCCGGCAATTTCTACAACCGTTTCGCGACGATCGCGCTGCCCGAATATCTCGCCTTTTTCGGCGGTCGCCGCTTCGTGCCGATCGCGAGCAGCGTCGCCGGACTGCTGCTCGCGGCGGTGATCGGCTATGGCTACGCGCATATCAGCGGCGCGATCGACAGCGCCAGCCGCACCGTGGTCGAAAGCGGCAGCGTCGGACTGTTCCTCTATGGCGCGCTCAACCGCCTGCTGATCGTCACCGGGCTGCACCATATCATCAACAACGCCGCCTGGTTCGTCGTCGGCGATTTCAATGGTGCGACGGGCGACCTCGGTCGTTTCTTCGCGGGCGATCCCAAGGCTGGTGCCTTCATGTCGGGATTCTTCCCGGTGATGATGTTCGGCCTGCCCGCCGCGTGCCTCGCCATGTATCACGAGGCCCGGCCCGAACGGCGCAAGGCGGTCGGCGGCATGCTCTTTTCGCTCGCCTTCACCAGCTTCCTGACCGGAGTGACCGAACCGATCGAGTTCACCTTCATGTTCGTCGCGCCCCTGCTCTACGCGATCCACGCGCTGCTGACCGGGGCGTCGATGGCGCTGATGAACGCGCTCGACGTGAAGCTTGGCTTTGGCTTTTCGGCGGGATTGTTCGACTATGTGCTGAACTTCGGCCTCGCGAAGAACCCCCTGTGGTTGCTGCCAATCGGGGCGGTTTATGCGGGGGTCTATTACGGACTGTTCCGCTTCTTCATCCGCCGCTTCAACCTGGCGACCCCGGGGCGCGAGACGGGCGAGGTCGCCGAGGCGGCGACCGCCTCGGCGGGCAGCGAACGCGGGCGGGCCTTCGTCGCGGCGCTGGGCGGCGCGGGCAATCTGACGAGCGTCGACGCCTGCACCACCCGGCTGCGGCTGATCGTCGCCGACAGCCACGCGGTCGACGAGGCGGCGCTGTCGGCGCTTGGCGCGCGGGGGATCATCCGCCCGTCGGCGAACGCGGCGCAGGTCGTGCTCGGCCCCGTCGCCGATCTGGTCGCGGAAGAGATACGCGGCGCGCTGGCGGCGGGCGGCACGGCGGCAGCGATGGTCACCGCGACACCGGCCGGCCGGCCCGCGGACGCGGTGCTGCCCGCCGCGATCCTCGATGCGCTGGGCGGCGCGGCGAATGTGCGCAGCGTGCAGGCGCTGCACGGGCGGGCACGGGTCGAACTCACCGCTCCGGCGCGGGTCGACGAAGCCGGGCTGGCGCGCGTCACGCGCGGCGTCGCGCGGCCCGGCGGCGACGTGCTGCATATCCTGCACGATTAGGGTTCCGCCCTCCTCTTCCCGGAGGGCATGGAAGTGGCGGCGCGGCCTGACTGGACTATAGGACCGCGCCGCCACGCTTTCTCAACAGCTTGTCATTCGGCGGACGCGGCCCCGCGCACCGCCTGGCGATAGATACGGACATGTTCGATCTCGAACTGCACCGGGAAGATCGCATCGTCGACCGCGCCGCCCATGGCGCCGCCGATCGCGAGGTTGAGCAGCAGATAATGCGGCTTGTCGAACGGCCATTGGTCGTCGCCCGTTCCGGCGTTGGCATAGCGGTGATAGGGATTGCCATCGACCGCGATGCGCAGCTCGCGCGGAGTCCACAGCAGTTGATAATCGTGAAAGGCGGTGCAGGCGTCGTCGACGCGGATCTTGTTGCCGTTACCCGACGTCCCCGCGGTCGAGCGGTTGTGGATCGTGCCGAAGACGTCGCCGGGGGTGGCGCCGACATGCTCCATGATGTCGATCTCGCCGCCGTCGGGCCAGGGCGCGGTCGCGCCGAGCATCCAGATCGCCGGCCAGCTGCCCTGCCCGCACGGCAGCTTGGCACGAACCTCGACCAGCCCATAGGTGAAGTCGGCCTTTCCCCTGGTGATCAGCCGCGCCGAGCTATAGCCCTGCCCGCCATGGTCGGCGCGGTCGGACAGCACCTCCTTGCGCGCGGTGATGATCAGCCGGCCGCCTTCGACGCGGGCGTTCTCGGGCCGGTCGGCGGCATAATATTGCAGTTCCTTGTTGTACCAGCCGATCTTGTTGGCGTGGGTGTCCCACACCCATTTGGCGGGATCGGGCGGGCCGTCGGTGTCGAATTCGTCGGCCCAGACGAGTTCGTAGCTGCCCTTGGCCGCCGCGCCGTCCTGCGCATATGTCGCGGGAGCGAGCGCCGAGCCCGCGACTCCCAGAGCCAGTATCGCCGCGATCCGCATGCCGATCCCCTTTTTCGTCAATTGGTATTAGATTGATATCTTACTTGTCTCTATAAGATCATGCAATCGACTCGTGCAAAATGGGGAGACTTGCCATGATTTCGATGCGTATCGCGCTGACTGCCGCCGCTCTGGCACTGACCTTTCCGCTTCAGGCCCAGAACGAAGCCGCGCCGCCGCCCTTGCTCAACGAGCCGACCGCGGGCTGGACCGTCTTCGGCCCCGGCCAGACCCACAAGGCGCGCAAGGACGGCGCGGTGCAGGGCGGCACGGCGATGCGGGTGACGATCGCCGCGAAGCCCGCCAATGCGTGGGACATCGGCGCGTCGGTGCCGATCGACAAGCCGATCGCGCGCGGCGACAAGTTGATCGTCGCGCTGTGGGTGCGGATCGCCGACGGCGAGGCCGGCGACATCGGCGCCGCGATCCAGCAGAATTACGCGCCTTATGCGGCGATCGTCGCGGGCCGCGTGCCGGTGACGAAGGACTGGGCGCTGGTCCATATCAACGGCATCGCCGCCGCCGACCATGAAGCGGGCAAGGCCAATGTCGCGCTGACGCTGGGCGACGGCGCACGGACGATCGACCTTGGCCCGGCGTTCGTGATGAAGGCCGACTAGCCCGGCGGGTGCCGCCGCCTTTGACTTGGCGGGCCGCCGGCCTAGGTTCGGGCGGACCGTCAGGACGGCGGCGCGGAAGGACGGGCCAGAGGTGAAACTATTCTTCGACGACCGGCAGACGGCGCACGCGCCGGCGCGCGAACTGCACAATGGCGAATTCGTGCCCTATGCCGAGAATGCCGCGCGGCCGCGGTCGATCGTCGCGGCGTTGGCGGACTGGCAGCCGGTGCGCGATTTCGGGATGGCGCCGCTCGCCGCGGTGCACGACGCCGCCTATCTCGCCTTCCTCGAACGCGCTTATGACGGCTGGCTCGCGGCGGGACGCACGGGCGATGCGATCGGTTACAGCTTTCCGGTGGTGCGGCGGCGGCCGCTGCGCTTCGACCGCATCGACGCCGAGATCGGTGCGTACAGCTTCGACGCTTCCACCCCGATCGCGGCGGGCACCTGGCAATCGGCATACTGGTCGGCGCAATGCGCACTGACCGCGCTCGACGCGCTGGCGGCGGGCGAGCGCCACGCCTTCGCGCTGTGCCGCCCGCCGGGGCACCATGCCGGGCGCGACTATATGGGCGGCTATTGCTACCTCAACAACGCCGCGATCGCGGCGCGGCAGGCGGCGGCGCTGGGGCTCGGCCCGGTCGCGATCCTCGATGTCGACTATCACCATGGCAATGGCACGCAGGACATCTTCTATGCCGATGGCGACATCTTCTTCGCCTCGATCCACGCCGATCCGGTCACCGACTATCCCTTTTTCTGGGGCCATGCCGACGAGCGCGGCGAGGGGGCGGGCGAAGGCGCGACGCTGAACCTGCCGCTGCCGCGCGGGACAGATGGCACGGCGTACCGTCCGGCGCTCGATACCGCGCTGAGCGCGATTGCCGACCGGGGCGCGCGCTGCCTGATCGTCTCGTTCGGCGCCGACACCTTCAGCGGCGATCCGATCTCGAGCTTCCGGCTCGAACGCGCCGATTATGGCGACATGGCGCGGGCGATCGCCGACCTTGGCCTGCCGACTTTGGTGGTGATGGAAGGCGGCTATGCGGTCGGCGACCTCGGCGTGAATGTCGCCGCGTTCCTGGCGGGGTTCGATTAGGTCCTCTCATATCTTTGGAACAGGGAGGATTTGAAGGATCGATTGCGGCTGTGAATATATTGGCATACCATGTGTCAATATATCGGAGGGGGATTCGCGATGAAGAGGCGGGGAATGGCGGCACTGGCCGCCGCGTTGATGCTGGCGCCGGTGCAGGCGGCCCCTGCCCCCTCTCCCACCCCGAAGCGTCCCAATATCGTCATCCTGCTCGCCGACGACTGGGGCTTCAGCGACGTCGGGTCGTTCGGCGCCGAGTTCGCGACCCCCAATATCGACGCGCTCGCCTATTCGGGCATGCGCTTTTCGAATTTCCACGCCGCGGGAAGCTGCTCGCCGACACGCGCGATGTTGCAGACCGGGGTGATGAACCACCGCAATGGGCTGGGCAACATGCCCGAGACGATCCCCGACGCGCATCACGGCCAGCCTGGGTACGACACGGTGATGAACCATCGCGTCGTGACGATCGCCGAACTGTTCGGCGCGGCGGGATACAACACCTATCTGACCGGCAAATGGCATCTGGGGAGCGACGCGACGCGGCTGCCCGAGGCGCGCGGTTACAATCGCGCCTTCAGCCTCGCCGATGCCGGCGCCGACAATTTCGAACAGCGGCCGATCGAGGGCATGTACGACACCGCCGCCTGGACCGAGAATGGCAAGCCGGCGACGCTGCCGAAGAACTTCTATTCCTCGACCTTCGTCGTCGAGAAGATGATCGATTATATCGACGCCGACCGGGCGAGCGGCAAACCCTTCCTCGCGTCGATCAACTTCCTCGCCAACCATATCCCGATACAGGCGCCCGACAGCGACATCGCGCGCTATTCGGCGATGTACAAGGACGGCTGGACCGCACTGCGCGAAGCGCGGGCCAAGCGCGCCGCGGCGCTGGGCATCGTCCCCGCAGGCGCGCCGATGACGACGATGGCGACCACCCCCGACTGGGCCAAACTCGACACCGAGGAGCGCGCGGCGGCGGTGCGGGTGATGCAGGCCTATGCCGGCATGGCGACCGCGATGGACCGCGAGGTCGGGCGGCTTGTCGACCATCTGAAGGCCAGCGGCCAATATGAGAACACGATTTTCGTCTTCCTGTCGGACAATGGCGCCGAGCCGATCAACCCGTTCAGCAGCACCCGCAACCGGCTGTTCCTGAACATGCAGTACGACACTGCGACCGCGAACATCGGGCGGCGTGGCAGCTTCGCCGCGATCGGCCCGGGCTGGGCAAGCGCGGCGGTGTCGCCTTTGTCGGGGTATAAGTTCAGCGCGACCGAGGGCGGGCTGCGCGTGCCGCTGATCGTCGCCTGGCCGGGCCATGCGAAGATCCGCGCCGGCGCGATCAACGGCGGGCTGGCGCATGTCACCGACATCCTGCCGACGCTCGCCGAGCTGGCCGGGGTGCCCGGGCATGGCGGCAGTTGGAAAGGCCGCGCGGTCGAGCCGGTGACCGGCCGCAGCCTCGTCCCCATGCTCGGCGGCGCGGCGGGCAGCGTGCATGGCGACGATCCGCTGGGGTATGAGCTGTCGGGCAATGCCGCGCTGTTCCGCGGCGATTACAAGCTGGTGCGCAACCTGCCGCCGACCGGCGACGGCAGCTGGCGGCTGTACGACCTGAAGAGTGATCCGGGCGAGACGAAGGATTTGTCGGCGGCGATGCCCGACCGGTTCAAGGCGATGATGGCCGACTACCGCGCCTATGCGAAGGCCAATGGCGTGCTCGACATGCCCGCGGGCTATACCGCCGATGCGCAGATCAACGCCTATGCGTGGGAGAAGCAGGGCAAGAAGCGCGCGATCAAGGCCGGGCTGTGGCTCGGCGGCGGGATCTTGGCGATCGTGGCGCTGATCTGGGGCTGGCGGCGGCGCAGGCGGGTTCGGACATCGGGTTCGCGCTGAATCCGGGAGGTCCTGCCTTCGTCACCCCGGGCTTGACCCGGGGCCTGCCTTGTCTTTGATCCGACGGCGACAGAAGGAAGGCGGGTCCCGGGTCAAGCCCGGGATGACGATGAAATGGAATGTCCGCCCCGGTTAGCGACCCGGCGCGGTCGCGCGCTACCCAATTACCCCGTCGGCGCCGGGCGCGCCGTGTCGATCAGGCGGAAGCCGATGTGGTCGGTGCCCAGCGAGCGTTCCTGGAACTGGCGCGCGGCGGGGCGGTAGCGGGCGCAATAATTGGCGGCGCACAGGAAGCTGCCGCCCTTGATGACATTGCTTTCGTCGTCGATCGCGCCGGTCGTCCATTCCCAGACATTGCCGATGAGGTCGTGCACCCCATGCTTGTCGGCGGCGAAGCAGGCGACGGGGGCGCGGCTGGTGAAGCCGTCGGTGCCCATGTCGCGGACCGGGAAAACCCCCTGATAATAATTCGCCTGCGGCTTGCCGTCGACGATGGGGACATTGCGGTCGGCGCCCCCGGTCGCGGCGGCGAGTTCCCATTGCTCCTCGCTCGGCAGCGCCTTGCCCGCCCAGCGGGCGTAGGCGAGCGCGTCGTCATAAGCGATCTGCACCACCGGTTCGCGGTCGCGGCCGTCGATCGCGGTGTCGGGTCCGGCGGGATGGCGCCACTCGGCGCCGACGACCCAGCGCCACCAGTTGGGATTGCCGTCGGTCGGCGCGGTGAACACCGCACCGCCGGGCACGAGCATGTCGGGCGGCGCGCCGGGCAGTGGCGGCGGGTCGCGTTCGGCGATGGTCTTGTAGCCGGTGGCTTTCACGAAGGCGGCGAATTCGCCGTTCGTCACTTCGTGCGTCGCCATCCAGAAGCCGGCGACGGTCACCGGCTTTTCCGGCCCCTCTTCGGGCAGATGCGCGTCGGCGCCCATCGCGAAGGTGGCGCCGGGGATCCAAACATAATCCGCCTTCGGCATCGCGGGGCAGATCGGCGTCGAAGTCGCCGCGACCTTGTCGGCGGGCTTGTCGCCGCAGGCGGCGAGCAACCCGGCCAGTGCGAGCGATCCGGTCAGGACGGCCCGCTTCATCGCACCGCCCCCGCGATCAGCGCTTCGACCATCTGCGCGACGACCGCCCCGGCTTCGTCGACCAGCAAGCCCTGGTCGTGGCGCAGCGCGCGCCAGGTCTGGAACGACAGCGCGACGCACAGAGCCTCCCGGCCGACGCGGTCGGCGATCATGGTGTCGGGGAGCAGGCGGAACAGGAGATCGCGTTCGAGCGCGACGACCTGGCCATATTGTCCCATCAGGAACGGCGACTGATAGCGCTTGATATTGGCGGCGAGGCGGAAGGGCAGCATCGTTTCAAAGACGCGCGCACGCCGTGCCGCGAGGTCGCGCACATCGGCACGCCAGTCCTTGCCCGCATAAGGCGCGACGACGATCGGCATCACCCGCTCGGCGATGGTTTCGGACATTTCGCGGTAGAGCGTATCCATGTCGTCGAACTGGCGGAACACGGTGCGCAGGCCCACCCCCGCTTCCTCGGCGACGCGCGCCGCACTCGGCGACAGATCGCCGCGGTCGATGAGGTCAAGCATCGCGGCGACGATGCGCGCGCGGCTCGACCGGCTGCGTTCGCGGCGGCCGTCGACCCGCGGCGCGGCGTCGGCGTCGATCCTGGCTTTGGTTTTCGTTGCCATGGCGTCCCCGCTGGCCCAGCTTGACGCCCGGGTCAATGCCGCGCCGAACGATCTTGCATGGCGCATCATATAATGACACATATAGTGCCATAACATCGACGACAACCGTGGAGCGGGTGGGGCTATGAAGAAAAGATGGGCGGCGCTGAGCGTGCTCGCGCTGTTGGGAGCGGGCGGATATTGGGCGTATCAGGCGAACAGCTATCGCCTGCCCGGGCTGGTCCAGGACTGGCGCGACCCCGTGCAGCCGAACCATGTGGTGACATGGGCCGCGGGACCTGCGGACGCACCCGCCGCCCCGCCGGGAACGAAACGGCCGCCGAACATCATCCTGATCGTCGCCGACGACCTGGGGTTTAACGACATCAGCCTCAACGGCGGCGGGGTCGCCGGCGGGATCGTCAAGACCCCGAATATCGATGCGCTGGCACGCGAGGGGATGAATTTCACCACCGCCTATGCCGCCAACGCAACCTGTTCGCCGTCGCGCGCGGCGATGATGACGGGGCGCTATCCGACGCGCTTCGGCTTCGAATTTACCGCCGTGCCGGTCCAGTTCGCCGAGAATCTGGCGCATGGCGACGCGATCGGACCGCTGCGGCCGGTGTTCCACAAGGAGCTGATCACCCCCGACATCCCCGACTATCCCGACATGGGCGTTCCCGCGAGCGAGGTGACGATCGCCGAGGCGGTAAAGGCGGCGGGCTATCACACGCTGCATATCGGCAAATGGCATCTGGGCGAGTCCCCGACCCTGCAACCGCAAAACCAGGGCTTCGACGAAAGCCTCGCGGTGCTTGGGGGGGCGGCGATGTTTTTGCCGGAGGATGACCCTGAGGTTGTCAACGCCAAGCTGCCGTGGGACCGCATCGACCGCTTCCTGTGGGCGAATTTGCGCCATGCGGTGAGTTTCAACGGCAGCAAAAGATTCCACCCCAAGGGGCATATGACCGATTATTTCGCCGCAGAGGCGACAAAGGCGATCGAGGCGAACCGCAACCGGCCTTTCTTTATGTACCTCGCGTTCAACGCCCCGCACACCCCGCTGCAGGCGACGCGCGCGGAGTATGACCGACTGCCGCAGATCAAGGATGAGAAGACCCGCGTCTATGGCGCGATGATCGCGCAGCTCGACCGGCGGATCGGCGACGTGATGGCGAAGCTGAAAGAGCTGGGCATCGACGACAATACGCTGGTGATCTTCACCAGCGACAATGGCGGCGCCTGGTACACCGGGATCGACCGGCTGAACGCGCCCTATCGCGGGTGGAAGGCGACCTTTTTCGAGGGCGGCATCCGCACCCCCTTTTTCATGCGCTGGCCAGGGACGATCGCGCCGGGGTCGACGCGGGCCGACCCGACCGGTCACCTCGACATCTTTTCGACGATCGCGGCGGTCGCCGGTGCGAAGCTGCCGGCCGACCGGGTGGTCGACAGCGAGGATATATTGGCGGGTCCGGCGAAACGGCAGGCGCTGTTCTGGCGCTCGGGCGACTATCGTGCGGTGCGCGCGGGCGACTGGAAATTGCAGGTGACGAAGCGGCCGGCGAAGACGCGCCTCTATAATCTCGCGGCCGACCCCACCGAACAATTCGATCTTTCGGCGCACGAGCCGCAGCGCGTCGCCCAGCTCAGCGCGATGCTCGAGGCGCAGAACCGGGGCATGGCGAAACCAATCTGGCCGGGCCTGATCGAAGGCCCAGTGCGGATCGACGTGCCGCAGAACGCGCCGTGGAAAGACGGGCAGGATTATGTGTACTGGACGAATTGATGCAGTCCCCTCCCCCTTGATGGCGCCGCTCTCGTCGATCGCCTGAGTTTGGACTATGATGCCGCCGCGACGCGGCGACGCCTTGCCCGCGCCGAAGGAGTCATCGCATGACCGCCGAGCTCGTCGAGACGATCCAGTCCACGATCCAGCCGAACGACCATCCCTATATGCAGGGCGCATGGCGGCCGACGTTCAACGAATGGAACGCGATCTTCGCCAATGGCGATGCCGAGGTGATCGGCACGATCCCCGCCGACATCGACGGCGTCTATGTCCGCACCGGCGAGAATCAAGTGCATGATCCGATCGGGCGCTATCACCCCTTCGATGGCGACGGGTTCATTCATGCGATAAGCTTCAAACAGGGGCGTGCGAGCTATCGCAGCCGCTTCGTCCGCACCAAGGGGTTCGAGGCCGAGAAGGAAGCCGGGCGTTCGTTATGGGCGGGGTTGATGGAGCCACCGCACAAGTCGACGCGGCACGGCTGGGGCGCGCAAGAGTGGCTGAAGGACAGCAGTTCGACCGACGTTACGATCCATGCGGGCAAGATCATCTCGACATTCTATCAGTGCGGCGAGGCGTATCGGCTCGATCCGTTTACGCTGGAACAGCATGGCACCGAAAGCTGGGTACCGCTCGACGGCATTTCGGCACATTGCAAGGTCGATCCTGCGACCGGCGAACTGATGTTCTTCAATTACTCGAAGCACGCGCCGTACATGCATTATGGCGTCGTCGGCGCGGACAATAAGCTGAAGCATTATATCCCGGTGCCGCTGCCCGGGCCGCGCCTGCCGCACGATATGGCGTTCACCGAAAACTACGCGATCCTCAACGACATGCCGCTTTATTGGAGCCCCGAGCTGCTCGAAAAGCGGCTCCACGTCGTGCAATTCCACCCCGACGAAAAAACACGTTTCGCGATCATCCCCCGCCACGGGAGCCCCGAGGACATCCGTTGGTTCGAGGCCGAACCGACCTATACGCTGCACTGGCTGAATGCATGGGAGGACGGCGACGAGATCATCCTCGACGGCTATTATCAGGAAGAGCCGATGCCGAAATCCTATCCGAATGCCCCCGAGGGGTTCGAACGGATGATGGCCTATCTCGACCAGGAACTGCTCAAGCCGCGCCTTCACCGCTGGCGCTTCGATCTGGTGACGGGCGAGACGAGCGAAGAGCGGCTGGACGACCGCAACCTCGAATTCGGGATGTTCAACCAGCGCTATGCCGGCAAGCGCTATCGCTACGCCTATAGCGCGATCCCCGAGCCGGGCTGGTTCCTGTTTCGCGGGCTGGTCAAACACGACCTTGAGGCGCGGACGAGCGAGCAATATGAATTTGGTCCCGGCCGTTTCGGCAGCGAGGCGCCCTTCGCACCGCGGATCGATGCGAAGGACGAGGATGATGGCTATCTCGTCTCCTTCATCGCCGACCTCGAAACCGACCAGTCCGAATGCGTGCTGATCGACGCGAAGAATATCGCGGCGGGCCCGGTGTGCCGGATCATCCTGCCCGAGCGCATCTGTGCCGGCACCCACAGCGTGTGGGCGAACGGCGACGATATCGGCATGGGCGAAAACGATATCCTCGCCGCCTGACCTCGCCTTGTCGCGCGGCCTGAGCCAAGCCCGTTGAAACGGTGCGCGTTTCCCCGTAGCGCCGGATCCACAGTCAGAGGAGGCGAACATCGACATCGGTCAGGCACAGGATGAATTGCGCAGCGGCTATCTGGGCGGCGCGCCCGGGGTTTTCGTTTCGGGGCTGGCCTGGCTCGCGGCGGACGTCGCCTGGTACATCTGGGGCGGCTTTTACGCCTATGTCGCGATCTTTGTCGGCGGGATGCTGATCTTTCCGCTGGCGCTGCTGATCGCGCGGGCGTTTCGTGCACCCAAGGTGTCGAAGGGCAATCCGCTGTCACTGCTCGGGTTCGAGGCGACCTTTCCGTTGTTCGCGGGTCTGCTCATCGCGTTCGGCCTGCTGCCCGCGTCGGAGACCTTCGCCTTTGCCGCGCTCGCGATCGTCGTCGGGGCGCGCTATTTCGTCTTTGCGACGCTCTATCGCGACCGGCTCTATTGGGCGCTTGGCGGCGCGATCTTCCTGATCGGCACCGGCTTCGCGATCCAGGCCGAGGCGCTGCCGGTCCATATCACGCTGGCGGTCGGCAGCGTCGAATTGCTGTTCGGCGCCTGGCTGTTCACGCGGTGGAACGCCGCCACCGCGTGACCGTCAAGCGGTCGCCTGGCGTGCCGCCCACAGCCCGAAACCGGCGATGATCGCATAGCAGACCAGCGGCACCGCCAGCGCGAGCCGGATGTCGATATCGGCCACGGTTCCGAACAGGAACGGCACGATCGCGCCGCCGATGATCGCGGTGCACATGATGCCCGACCCCTGCGGCGTCCGTTCGCCCAGCCCCTCGGTCCCGAGGCTGAAAATCGTCGGGAACATCAGCGAATTGCAGAAGCCGACGAGGATCAGCGCCCAGCCCGACAGCGCGCCCGTCGTCACCGCCGACAGGATGATCAGCGAAATCGCCCCCGCCGCAAAGGTCGCAAGCACGCGCCCCGGCTTTGCCAGTCGCAGGATGAAACCGCCGAGCAAGCGGCCGATGAGCGCGCCCAGCCAGTAGAACGCCACCAGCTTGCCCGCGGCCTGAAGCCCCAGTCCCATCACGCTGGGGTCGCCGAGATAGGCGATGAGGTTCGAACCGATCGCCACTTCGGCGCCGACATAGACGAAGATGCACAGCGCGCCGAGCTGGACGCGGCGGTTGTGGGTGAGCAGGCCCCACGTGCCCTCGAGCTTCACGTCGCTCGCCTTGGCGTGGTCGAGCGCCGACCGGAACATCCAGAACACCGCCGCGATCACCAGCATCAGCACGCCGAGCCACATATAGGCGGTGCCGATCGACGCCCCCTCGGCGACGCGATAGGCCTGAATTTGCGCCTCGGTCGCGGTCTCGGCGTCGATCGGGGTTGAATCGCCAAGCAGAAAAGATGCGCCGCCATAGACCATCGCGAACACGCCGACGGAATTGAACGCCTGGGCAAAGGTCAGGCGGCTGTGCGAGGTTTCGATCGGCCCCAGCGTGGTGATCACCGGGTTCATCGCCACCTGCAGAACCGTGATGCCCGCGCCGATGCAGAACAGCGCGGCGAGGAAGCCCGGATAGGACGCCGCCGCCGACGCGGGGATGAACAGGAAGGCGGCCGCCGCCACGATGACGAACCCGAGCACGAAGGTGCGGATATAGCCGAGCTTCGACATGATGATGCCGGCCGGGATCGAAAAGGCGCCATAGGCGATGAAAAACGCCATCTGCACCAAATTCGCCTGCGCATGCGTCAGGTGGAACATCGGCTTGAACTTGCCGACCAGCAGGTCGTTGATGTTGGTTACCCCGCCCAGCAGGAAGAACACCGCAAAGGCGAGGATCAGCACCACCAGCGCGCTGCCACCACCCTTGCCCGTTTTTTCGACCATGTTCGGGTCCGCACTCTTCGCGACGTTCGGCGCCAATGCCATCTAAGCTCTCCCCATTTTATCGGACTTACGCCAACCCGTGTACGGGTCTGGTCACTTTCCCCGGGGCGGACAAGGCAGATTCTCGCCGACCGCCTCGACATTCGTATGCAGCAGCGTTGCCGCGAAACCCTTGTCGGCCTGCACCGCCACGGCTGCGCCGACGCGCGTCAAATCGGCGCCGGCGTCGGCAAAGCAACGCAGCGGCACCTTTATCGTCGACACCTGCCCCTTCGGCGCCGCGGCGACAAGCGCGCTGATGTCGAAGGGGATGTTCGCGAAGGACAGTTGCACCGGCCCCGTGCCCACCGCATCGATCCGCCAGTCGATCCGCACCGCGAAGCTGTTGTTCAGCTGGCGCGACAGGTCGGCGTTCGGCCCCGACAGGCTGAACGATCCCGGGCCGGTCCAGGTGAAGCTTTTGCCGTCCTCCTGCGCCGCGACATCGACCGAGCGCGACGCGACATGGCCATAGGGGCTGGCGAGCGGCGGCGAGGCCACCGGTCGCGCGCCGCCGGCATCGGTCACCGACAGCAGCCATGGCGCCCGCGCGCGGCCACCGGCGAAATATTTCTCGACATTGAGCGCCGCGCCGACGTCGATGCCGAGGTCTTCGGAGAGCGGCGGCACCGGTTTGGTCTCGCCATATTTCAGGCCATAACCCTCGGCGAACAGCGGCTTCTTCACCGGCGAGGCGGCATCGGCGGGCCAGGCGAAGGGCAGCACGCCGGAGAAGCCGTGCGCAGGCTTGCCGGTCTTGCCCGCGACGAGGACGTCGGCAACGCCTGCGCCTTGCGACCCCGGCAGCCAGCCCGCGACAAAGGCGTCGGCGGCATTGATTTCGGGGTTGGTGAACATCGGGCGGCCCGAGAGGAACAGCGCGACCACCGGAATACCCGCCGCCTTCAGCTTCCGGAGTGTCGCCAAGTCATTCGCCTCGTTCGGCTGGTAATCGAGCGTCGACACGTCGCCCTGAAATTCGGCATAGGGTTCCTCGCCGAAGACGACGATCGCGACGTCGGGCTTGTCCTTGAAGCTGCCGTCCTTCGACAGCGCGGCGGCGCCACCCGCCTCGCCGACCGCTTTCTGCAACCCTTCCCAGATCGTCTGGCCGTTGGGGAAGTCAGCGTGGGTGACGTCGGTGCCCTGCCAGCTGATTGTCCAGCCGCCCGATTGCATCGCCATATTGTCGGCGCCGGGGCCGGTCACGAGGACGCGGGCGCCCGCCTTGATCGGCAGCACGCCGCCATTGTTCTTGAGCAGCACCAGCGACTTCGCCACCGCCTCACGCGCGACCGCGAGATGCGCGGGGGCGCCGACCGCGGCAAAATCGCCGCGGCCGCCATGATCGGCGTCGAACAGCCCGAGCTTATATTTCACCCGCAGAATGCGGCGCACCGCATCGTCGAGGCGCGCGGCGGAGATGGTGCCGTCCTTCGCCTGTTTGACCGTGGTTTCGTAGAGGCCCTTCCAGCTGTCGGGGGCCATGAACATGTCGAGCCCGGCGTTGATCGAGGCGGGGCAGTCGGTGACGCTGCACCCCGCGACCTGGCCATGGCCGTTCCAGTCGCCGACGACGAAGCCGTCGAAGCCCATTTTCCGCTTGAGCGCGTCGGTGAGCAGCCCCTTGTTGCCGTGGTGCTTGATCCCCTGCCAGCTTGAGAAGCTGGCCATGACGGTGAGCGTGCCGGCGTCGATCGCGGCGGGATAACCCATCGCGTGTTTGGCGATCAGTTCCTTTTCGTCGACCCTGGCGTCGCCCTGATCGCGGCCGCCGTCGGTGCCGCCATCGGCGAGGAAATGCTTCGCGGTCGCCGCGACATGCGCCTTGCCGACCACCTTGCCCGCGACGAGCTGGCCCTGCAGCCCGATGACCATCGCCTTGGCATAGTCGGCGACGAGCCTGGGATCGGCGGCATAGCCTTCGTAACTGCGGCCCCAGCGCAGATCCTGCGGCACCGCGAGCGTCGGGGCGAAGGTCCATTCGATGCCGCTGCCAGCGATCTCGGCAGCGGTGACCGCGCCGATGCGCTGGATCAGTTCGGGGTCGCGCGTCGCGCCGAGCGCGATATTGTGCGGGAACAGCGTCGCGCCGGGGATATTGTTGTGGCCATGGACGGCATCGACCCCGAAGATGATCGGGATGGCGACGCCGTTCGCCTGCGGCTTCAGCGACACCGCGCGGAATTCGCCGACCAGCTTGGCCCAGTCGGCGGCGCTTGAGCGCTCATTGCCGTTCGGACCGCTGTTGCCGCCCGCCAGAATCGAGCCGAGCGGGTAGGTTTCGAGGTCCTTGGGCGTGATCGTGCTGATGTCGCCCTGGACGAGTTGGCCGACCTTCTGTTCGACCGTCATCTTCGCGAGCAGCGCGTCGATGCGCTTCTCCGTCGCGGCGTCGGTGATCGCGGCCGGGCTTTTCGCCGCCGGCCAAAGGTCGGGATGGACCGTCGCGGCGTCCGCCGCACCGGTCTGTGCTGCCGCTGCGCTGGCCGTGCCCGCCAAAAGGAGCGCCGTCGCCATCGCGATTGCAGGTCGCCGCATATTCTCTCCCATTCCGCTTATGTGAACGTTATCAAACATCCTCTCGCATAGCGGGTGAATGAAATCAAGCGCCTGTTTGATTGCGCTATCAGCGCAGGCGCGGCATCGTGGCGAGCAGGACGACCGCGATGCTCGCAAAGGCCGCGAGCAGCAGGAACAGCGCATCGAAGCCGAAACCCGGGACCAGCGAAATGGTGAGCCAGGGCATGATCAGCGACGGCACGGTGTTGGTCAGGTTGAACAGGCCGAGATCGCGCCCGCGCCGGTCGGGGCGCCGGAGCACCCGCAGCGTCTGGCCGCTGTGCAGCGACAGGAAGATCGTCGCGGCAACCCCGAAGACGACATAGGCGAGCTTCGCCGCGAGCAGCGTTTCCGCCAGCGCCATTCCGGTGAGGCCGAGCGTCAATATGCCCGTACAGATCGCGAGCGGCAGGATCGGGCGGTCGGTGCGGTCGGCCCAGCGGCCCGCGAGCAGCGCCATCGGCACCGCGATCGTCAGCACGAGGCTGAACAGCTGTGCGGTCTCGCTGTCGGTGATCGTCGGCTCGATCGAGCGGAACCAGAAGAAGAGATAGGCGAACAGCGCCGCCTCGGCGATCTGGACGAGCAGGCGCGCGCTCCACATGCGGACGACGATCGACCGAGGCCGCGGCGTGCCGGTTTCGGGTTCCGGGGTGCCGGGTCGATTGAGCTCGGGAAAGGCGCGCGGCCGACCGATCAGCAGCACCGGAAGCACCGCGCCGGCGACAAGCATTGCGACGAGCGTGAGGCGGCCGTCGGCGTCGGCGAGGCCCGGCAGCGTGACGAAGGCGCAGGAGACTGCGCCGAGCGCGGGCGAAAAAGCGAGCAGCCCGCCGAGCAGCCCCTTTTGCTGGTCGGGGACGCTATCGCCGGCCCAGGCCGCGAGCGGCGCCAGCATCATGTTGAGTGCGAGTTGCCAGCCGATGATGATCGCGATCAGCGACGGCACATCGCTTGCCAGCGGCACCGCGAGCAGCAGCGCGATCGTCAGCAGCAGGCCCGCGGTCACCCAGCCACGGCGGTTGCCGGTGCGATCGCTGAGCCAGCCGAACAGCACGCCCCCCGTACTCGCCGCGATCGCGCCGAAGAAGGTGACATAGCCGAGCGCCTGAATGTCGTTCGTCCCCGCGAGCGCGGTCATCCGCACCGGCAGCAAGATGGTCAGGAAGGGCACATAGGCGATCGCGCCGCCCGCGGCGGCGAGCGCGTAGAGCAGCAGGAACCCCGTCGACTGGCGGCGCGGCGCGGCGTCCTCAGCCATTCGCGGACGGCGCCGCGGTCGAGCCGCGCTCGATCAGGCTGCCGTGAACGACGGTCGGCGCGGTGGGGCGCGGTTCGCCGCGCTGGGCGGCGATGATCAGTTCGACCGCGCGCGACACCGTCGCGGCGATCGGCTGGTCGACCGCGGTCAGCCCCGGCGGGGTGAAGCGGATGATCGGGGTGTTGTCGAAGCTGATCAGCGACAGGTCGCGCGGGACGTCGAGACCGCGCTCGCGCGCGACGCCAAGCGTCGCGAGCGACATCTGGTCGTTGCTCGCGATGATCGCGGTCGGGCGGTCGGGAAGCGCGAGCAACTGCCGCGCCGCCGCCTCGCCCGAGGCCGCGCTGAAATCGCCCTCGGCGAGCAGATCGTCGGTCGGCAGGCCGGCAGCGGCCATCTCGGCGCGCCAGCCGTCGATACGCCAGTGGCTGAGGTCATATTCGACCGAGCCCGAGATGAAGCCGATGCGGCGATGGCCGAGAGTGGCGAGATGGCGGGTGGCGAGCGCCGCCGAGCCTTCGTCGTCCATCGTCAGCGCGATGCCGGCATCGCCGCCGTGCGAGCCGATGCGCGCGAAGGGGATTTTCTGCTGGTGGAGCAACGCGACGATCAGCGGATTGTCCGAATGCGGCGGGGTCAGGATCACCCCGTCGGGCTGGAGCGCCGCGATGATCGCGCGCAATTCGCGCTCGACATGGTCGTTGTGGGTGTCGACCAGCTCAAAGATCATCCGATAACCGAGTTCGGCGCATTTGAGCATGCCGCCGAACAGCATCTGGTCGACCCAGTCGGTGCCTTCGCGCGCATTCCAGTCGGCGATGGTCCGTTCGCGGTCGTTGATCGCGAGGATCAGATAGGATCGCGAGCCGCTCATCCGCTGCGCCGCAATCGACGGGACATAGCCCAGCTTGTCGATCGACGCCTGGACGCGCTCCTTCATCTCGGGCCGCACATTGGGTTCGTTGTTGATGACGCGGCTCACCGTCTGCAGCGACACCCCCGCATCGGCCGCCACATGTTTGATCGTCACCGACTGCCGCCGACGCCCCATTATATCGTCCGATCCCCGCTAGCTGCGCAACGCGCCCTGCTAGCGACAACTTCGCCGCATGGCCAGACGCGCATCATGCCGCCTGCGGCACCGCGGCGCCGCAATAGCGCGCGACATAGGCGTGATGCTCGGGCAGCTTCGCTACCGTGTCGCGGACATTGTCGCGGATGCCGCCGAGGAAGCGCGCCAGTTCCTCGTCGCTGAGCTTGGTCGCGATCGGATGATGGCTCTGCGGCGCGATCCCCTGCCCCATCATCACCTGGACCCAGCTGTTCTCGGCGAACAATTCCTCATTCTTGCGGAAGACGCGGCCGGTTTCACGGAACAGCTCGATCTTTTGCGCGAGGCTGTCGGGAATCGGCATGTCGGCGCATTGGCGCCAGAAGGCGCTGTCGCGCCGTTCGGTCGCCTTATAATGGAGGATCAGGAAGTCGCGGATCTGCAGATTGTCCTGCATCTGCTGATCGTTGTACTCGGCAATATCGCGTTCGCTGACCTTGCCGAGCGGCAGCATGCGGATGAAGCGCAGCACCGCGCGCTGGATCAAATGGATGCTCGTCGATTCGAGCGGTTCCGTGAAGCCGCTCGACAGCCCGACCGCGATGCAGTTGCGATACCATTGGCGGCGGCGCACCCCGGTGGTGAAGCGCAGGAAATTCGGCTCGGTCAGCGCCTCACCCTCGATATTGCCGAGCAGCCGGTCGAGCGCCGCGTCGCGATCGAGGTAGCGGCTGCAATAAACGAGGCCGTTGCCGGTGCGGTGCTGGAGCGGGATGCGCCATTGCCAGCCGGCATCATGCGCCATCGCGCGGGTGTAGGGCACGGGTGGGCGGACGTTCGGGGTCTGGAGCGCGATCGCGCTGTCGCACGGCAACCAGTGCGTCCAGTCGTCGAAGCCCGCGTGGAGCGCGCCCTCGATCAGCAGCGCGCGGAAACCGGTGCAGTCGAGGAACAGATCGCCCTCGATCCGCCGATCGCCGTCGAGGACGAGCGCCGCGATGTCGCCGCTTTCGCTGTCGAGTTCGACGCGCGCGATCTTGCCCTCGACGCGTTTTGTCCCGTCGCCCTCGGCCATCTGGCGCAGGAAGCGGGCGTAAAGGCCGGAGTCGAGTTGATAGGCATAGTTGATGCCCTCGTCCGGCAGGTGCGCGAACTTGCCTTCCAGCGCGGCGACGAGTTCCATGCAATAATCGTCGTAGCTCTGCTCGTGCCCGCGCGTCTTGCCGTGGAGCCAAAAATGCTGGAATCCCGCCGACCAATGGTCCTTGCCAGTCAGCCCGAAGCTGTGGAAATAGCGGTGGCCGGGCTGCTTCCAGTGATCGAACAATATGCCGAGCTTGAAGGTCGCCTGCGTCGCGCGCATGAAATCGGCCTCGTTGATCCCGAGCAGCCGGTTGTAGTTGACGAGCGGCGGGATCGTGCTTTCGCCGACGCCGATCGTGCCGATCGCTTCGGATTCGACGAGTGTCAGATCGACCGCGTTGCCCATGGTGCGCGCGATCGCGGCAGCGGCCATCCAGCCGGCGGTGCCGCCGCCCGCGATGACGATGCGTTGTTTCTTGTCGGTCATCGGCTGAGGCTCCTCAGGAGGAAGGCGCGGAGGCGCCCGGCACTTTCGGGGGTGAGCGGCGCGAGGATGCTGCGCGCGGCTTCCGGGATATGGTCGATGACCCGGCCGTCATTCTCGAACACATAATGGTCGAACATCGCGCGCCAGATCGCCTTGTCGGCGTCGGGCAGGTCGCGGATCGCGAGGATCGCGTGGTTCAGCGCCTCCTGCGGCTGGCCGAGCCAGGCCGGGGTGCTGCGCCACCAGTAATTGACGAGGATGTTGAAGGGTTCGAGTCCCTCGACATGATGCCACCACATCGACGGGATGAAGAGCGCGTCGCCGGGTTCGAGTTCGACGGTCATCGCGTGCGCCATCGCCTCGACGAAGCGCGGAAAAGCCGCGAGGTCGGGCGCGTCGAAATCGACCATGCTCACCGCGCGCCCCGCTGGGGTGTTGTCGATCGGCCCGAGATAGAGATTGGCGAACTGGTCGGGCGGAAACAAAGTGAAGCGGCGCCGTCCCGCGGCGCAGCAGGCGAGATTATCGGGGAAATCATTGTGCGCGGCGATCCGCGTCTTAGTGCCGATCCAGATGCTTTTCAGCGGATCGCGGTCGCCGAGCTCGATCGGGTTGGCGGCATCGAGGCCGTCGAAATGCGCCGGTATGTCGATCGAGGCGAGATAGACGGTGCGCGCTTCGCCGCGTTCCTCGGCGGTGTCGATGCCGGCGAAGATGTCGGGCAGCTTGCCGGTGCCCGAGCGGAAATTCATCGCCATGTCTGTGTCGTAGAACAGCCGGCCATCGTGCCCCGGCGCGCCGATCGACACCGCAAACGGTCGGTCGCGCGCATGGTCGAGCAGATGCTGGCGCGCATCGCGCGCCGAGCGCTTCGCCGCAGCGACCAACGGCCAGTCGGCGACGAGGCCGCGCAGGACAAAGGGCTCGCGCGCGCCTTCCAGCAACGCGTCGAGCCCCGCCCCCTTATCGCATAAGCGCTCGGGCACGCGCGCTAGGCGGTCGTAGAGGGCGCCGTCGCGCTCAGCCATGGCCGAGCCTGCGGTTCTTCCGCGCGATCAGCGGTGCGAGTTGCGCCAGCGAGGCGAGTGCCATGAAGATCGGCATCAGATGCCCGGCGGCGTGCAGCTTGCCGATCGTGTCGGCATCGAGCGCCTGCAACTTCGCCTCGTCGATGATGTGGAAACCGACGAGCGAGTTCACCGCGCCGTCGTCGAGCGTCACCTCGAGCGTGAAAGGTTCGAGCAGGTCATGGTCGCGCAAGGCCGCGAAAAAATCGCCGCTGGCCCGGTACCCCTCGTCGAGCGCGCCGAGCTTTTCGGCGATATCCTCCAGATAAGGCGTTGGCTGGCCGTCGGCGTCGAACAGCCGCACCCCTTCGCCGCCGTCCGCAAGGCGCGGGTGATCGAGGTCGATATGCACCTGCCCCGGCCCGTCGCCGTTCGCCGGGCGGCCGACGAGAAAGGGCTGGATCGCCGCCGACAGCGGACGATAGCGCGCGTCCCAGCAGGTGCCGTCGAGATAGAGATTTTCGCCCGGCTCGAACCCGAACAACGCCATCGCGATAAACGCCTCCTGCCCGGTCTCGCGGCGGAACAGGATCGGATAATGCGCCTGCACCTGGCGAAATTCGCTCGGCACGGTCAGCGTCGCCATCACCGCGTCGCCCAGACCGGCGCCCGCATCGGTGCGGACGCGCAGGTCGCGGTGGCTGTTGGTGTCGAGCGCGGCATGCCTGGTCATTCGGGGTCCTTCATTCCGCCGCAGTGGCGGTGGCGGTGAGTGCATCGAGATAGTCGCGGTTGGTCGGCAACGCCGAGGCGAGCGAGCGGGCGCGCTGGCGCTGCTCGGCGAGCGCCGCGACTGCGCGGTCGCTGGCGACGAGGCCGGGAGGGATCGGATGGCCCATGCCGTAGAGGATATATTGGTGGCTTTCGGCCGAGAAAATCTCGTCGACCTGCGGGAAATCCCACGCCGATGGCGGCTGGTCCTGCCACAGCGCCAGCATATCGGTGAGGCGTTGCGGGACCGACGCAGGGTCGCGCTGCGCCAGCCAATAGGGCTCATCACGCCGGCTCAGCACATAATGGAGTTTGAGGAATTCGACGATGCGATCCCAGCGATAACGGAACAGCGTGTTGAAGCGCTCGGCGTGGATCGGCATCGCCGCGGAACTGGCGGGGAAATTGTCGATCAGCGCGTTCAGCGACAATTCGATCAGTACGATCGCCGAGGCTTCGAGCGGTTCGATGAAGCCCGCCGACAGGCCGATCGCGACGCAATTGCCCTGCCAGAAGCGCGCGCGGTGGCCGGTCGGGAAGTTCAGTCGGCGGACCGGCACGTCGGGCGCACCCGGCAGGACCCTGGCAATATAGGCGCGCAGTTCGGCCTCGGCCGCGTCGTCGCCCAGGAAACGGCTGGCATAGACGCAGCCGATGCCGCGGCGTCCCGGCAGGCCAATGTCCCAGATCCATCCCGCGCGGTGCGCGGTCGAGATCGTCTGCGAAGCGATCGCGCTGCCCTCGGCGACAGGCACTTGCGCCGCGAGCGCGCGGTCGTTGAACAGGGTGTCGCTACGATCGATCCATTCGACGCCCAGTTCGCCGCCGATCAGCAGCGCGGCGTGCCCGGTGCAGTCGAGGAACAGGTCGCCCGCGATCTCGCCATGCGCGCGCGTGGCGACCGCCGCGAGGGTATCGCCCTCGCCGCGCGTCACCGCGGTGACATGATCGGCAATGTGCCGGACGCCGAGCCGCCGCGTCGCATGATCGCGGAGCAGCGCCGCGAATTTTCCGGCATCGAGATGATAGGCGTAGTTCGCCGCGCCCTGATAATCGGGCATCGCGCGCTGGCGCGGCGCGAGGTCGAGGTCGCAGACCGCGGCCTGCGCGGTCATCGCGGCGCCGAAACTCCCGTCAGCCGCCGTCGCCTGCCATGCCGCCAGCAATTCGCGCGTCGGCACTGCCGGGGGCGAGGTGAAGGGATGGAAATAGCGATCGGCCGCGCCGCCATCGACCCAGCCGTCGAAGCGCGACCCCTGTTTGAACGACCCGTCGCACGCCGCGAGGAATTGCCCCTCCGAAATCCCGATCGCGGCCAGCGTCGCGCGCATCGTCGGCCAGGTGCCCTCGCCCACCCCGATCGTCGGAATGTCGGGTGCCTCGATCAAGGTGACATTGAGCGTCGGCCGGGCCGCGGCGAGCCGCGCGGCCGCCAGCCAGCCGGCGGTGCCGCCGCCGACAATGACCACCCTCTCGACCGTTTTTGCCATTGGGAACGTTCCTAAGCCACTCGCCGGCCCGCGTCACGCAAAAGAGCCGCGCCCCGATTGGAAGCGCGGCTCTCTCGCCAGTCGGTCAATGCACCGCGCCCGCCCTAGAAGGCGAAGCGAACGCCCGCCGCGTAGCGGGCAAAGCCCGGCGACACGAAAGTCACATTGTTGTTGTGCCGCAGATGCCCGCGCCGGCCCTCGCCCGTGATGTTGATCGCCTCGACGAACCCGGTGAGACCCGGCATGAACTCATAGCTCGCGCTGGCGTCGATCTGCCAATAATCCTCGATATAGGTCGGGTTCGGCCCCGAACTCTGGAGGAATTCTTCGCGCCAGTTCCACGCGACACGCGCCTGTAGTCCGTTCTTGTCGTAATAGGCGACCGCGTTGGCGCTGTCGCTGAGTCCGGTCAGCGCGAACTGCGGCACCGACGACGGCAATTTATTGTCATAAGTCGCATCGCCGTTGACGATTGTATAGTTCAGGATGACCCCGAAGCCGGTGTCCCAGAAGCTGTGCTGGAGCGCGAATTCGAAGCCGTTGAGCGACGCGGTCTGGTCGCTGTTGATCGGCGTCGTAATCTCGAAGTTCAGCGCCGGGTCGCCCGGGATGCTGTTGATCGTGCCGACATAGGTGCCCGGCCCGCCCCCGGTGATCGTCACCGAATTGGGGAAGTTGGCAAAGATGTACTGGCGGATCTGGGCGACGGTCGCGTTCGCGCCGAGCGAGGCGAGCGCCGCGTTCCAGCGCGGACCACCGACCGGGGTGGTCAGGCCGAACGCCTCGGTATCGATGCGCGTCGTCGAGATGAAGTTGCTGACGTCCTTGTGGAAATAGCCGACCGAAACATAGCTGCCCGGCGAGTAATACCATTCGGCCGACAGATCGATATTCTTCGACTTGTAGGGAACGAGGCCCGGATTGCCCTGCGCCCCGCCGCCGCCGCCGACGCGGAACAGCGTGTCGAGCGTGCGCCCGCCCTGCAGATTGGCATAGTCGGAGCGCGTGATCGTGTGGCTGTACGATGCGCGCAGCTTCACATTATCCATCGGCGAGATGTCGAAATCGACCGCCGGCAGCCAGTTATTGTACGACCCCTTGAAGCGGGTGAAATCGCTGTCGCCCGAGAAGATGATGTTGAATTCATTGTCGCCGACCCAGCGCGTGCCGGTCGGCACCGGTACCAGCGCCGCCGACGACACATCGGTGACCTCGTAGCGGACGCCGGCGACGAAATGCGCCGGATTGTCGAACAGGTCGAACTTGGTCGCGACCTGCAGATAGGGGGCCAGCGTCTTTTCGGTGATGCGCCGGTCGGTGTTGAAGGCCGCGATACAGGTGCCCGGGATCGCCGCCGAACCCGTCTGCGGTCGGCTGCAGACGCCATATTTGCTTTCGATCAGGTCGACCATGCGCTCATAGTCGAACCGGTAAAAGCTCTGGATCATGCCTGGCTGCGCCAGCCCCGGGAATTTGTCGGGCAGCGTTTCGAGCGTGAAGATGTCGTCGGGAATGTCGGCCGCCGGACCCGAACCGCCCCAGGTGTCGTTCTGGATCGTGCCGAAGGCCGAGCGGACCTTGTTCTCGACATAGGAGACGCCGAAATCGATGCTGTCGAGGAAGCCCCCGTCATGGTCGTAATTGCCGCGCAGCTGGACCTGGTTGATCTCGTCGCGGAAATAGGCGGCGCGGAAGGCGTTGCCGGTCGGCTGGATCAGCGCCGCGTTCAGCGGGTCGATACCGGGATGCATATTGTAGGAGAGGACCGGCAGGTCGTTCTCGAAGTTGACCGTCTGGTTGGCGATGCCGAAGATGGCGTTGCCGACCGAGGTGCTCGACCCGAAGCGGTTGACCGGCTTCACCGTCGCGCTCGACCGATGATAGTCGAGGTCGATGGTCACGCCGCCGGGGCCGTCCCAATGGATATTGCCGCCGAGCGATTTATTCTCGGCGCGGTTCTCGGTCAGCGAGCCGCTGTACGACAGGTCCTTGCCGCCGTTGAGCGCGGTGGTGCTGGGCGGAGCCGGCGGCTGCGGGAAGGCTTCGGAATAGAAGATCGGGCCGGCGACGGGGCCGTCAGTCCACGAACTGGTCGTGTTTTCATGGTTGAACCAGATGCCGACATTGCTGTTGCGCGTTTCGACGGTGTTACGCGAATAGGTATAATCGATCGTCGCGGTCAGGCTGTCGGTCGGGCGGAATTGCAGCACCGCCTGCCCGTTGATACGCTCGCGGTTGACGTCGTTGAGGTCGTAGGACGCGTTCTGCGGCACCTGATAGACGTCGGTCGGGTCGGGCCGGTTGGTGATGCGCGCCGCGCCCGGCGTACCCGGCTGGGCCAGCGAACCCCAGTTGTTCTCGGACCCCAGATACCCGTCGCGCCAGCCGACATTGGCCGAGTTCGTGCTCGACTTGCGCTTCTGGTACGACCCGGTGACGAGGATACCGATCGTGTCGTCGGCAAAGGTGGTGCTGAAGATGCCCGAGATTTCGGGAGTGACCGGATTGCCCTCGTTGCGCGACGAGTCATAGACCGCCTTGGCCGAGATGCTGCCGTGCATGCCCGGTTTGTCGAGCGGGCGCGGGGTGCGGATGTTGATCGTCGAACCGATGCCGCCCGATTCATTCGTCGCGCGGCCGCTCTTGTACACCTCGACAGCCGAAACCGCTTCCGACGCGAGGTTGGCGAAGTCGAACGAACGCGACGCAGGCGCGCTGCCCCCGTCGCCGATGAAGGCGGTCGGCATCTGGCGGCCGTTGAGCGTCACCAGGTTGAATTCGGGACCGAAGCCGCGGACCGTGACCAGCGAGCCTTCGCCGTTCGAGCGGTCGATCGACACGCCGGTAATGCGTTGCAGCGATTCGGCGAGGTTGGTGTCGGGGAATTTGCCGATGTCTTCGGCCGAGATCGCATCGACGACGCCCTGCGCATCGCGCTTGATATCGGCGGCGGCGGACAGGCTGGCCCGGATGCCGGTGACGACGATCTCGTCGCCGTCGACGGTGCGGTCTTCGGGGGGCGCGTCCTGCGCCATCGCGACTTGCGCCACGCTCATCAGCGCAACTGCCGACGTGCCGGCCAGAATCTTCGCGAGCCAAAGCTTATGCGGAGCCTGCATCCCTGTTCCCTCCCGTTTAGCCGCTCATTTTCGGCGGCATTTCGCTAATGTGAACGTTATCTAAATGAGAACGTTCTCATTGTCAACGCGGGTCGTCGTTGCATTCCTATGCAACGGATAAGGAAATTGCACCGGGGATCGGTGCAGCGGAGGGTCCGTGGGCGCCGGCCCCTTCATATGATTCCGGTCAGAGCATCGGATAGCTCAGCCCGTAATAGCCATAGACGGTGCGGCCATATTCGTCGGTATATTCGGGGGTGTCGTCGCGCGCATAGCGCGGCGCGCCGGTCACCTGCTCCTTGCTGATCTCGACGACATAACCGCCCTTTTCGGTGTCGTAGCGCAGCATATCCCAGGGGATCGGATAGTGATCGCTGCCGAGGCCGAAGAGGCCGCCGAACTGCAGCACGGCATAGTCGGCCTTGCCCGAAACCTTGTCGAGCATGACATTGGCGATGGTGCCAAGCTTTTCATCCTGCGGATTGTAGACGGCGGTGCCTTCGACCTTGTCGGAGGAAATGAGGCGATTGGTTCCGCCGCGTTCGAGCGTGTCAGCCATGATGCGTCTCCTTGACGAAGGAGCGCACGAGAGCCGGAAGAGCCGGCCCCGCCGCCCCCATGTCCAGGCAACGGCGCGCCGGGGCGCGAGTTGCCCGGCTCGCCGCGAACGGTGCCGGATTAGGGCTCAGCGGCTCCAGCGCGCGAAGATCGCGGTGGGAAGCAGCAGCCCCCTCGCCTCTTCGCGCACCGCGAGTTCGCCGCATTCGACCTTGCCGGGAAGGTCGGCGAAGAGCTGGTTCAGCAATTCGCCGATCGCCAGCGCCGACATGCGCACCGCATAGACGGTGAGGAACAGCGCGCGGCTGTCGGCGTCGAGCAGCTGGCGGCAGTCAGCGAGCAATGGCGCGAGCCCTTCCTCGAGCTGCCAGCGTTCGCCGGTCGGGCCACGGCCGAACTTGGGCGGGTCGAGCAGGATCGCGTCATAGCGCTTCTCGCGCCGCACTTCGCGCGCGGTGAACTTGCCGGCGTCGTCGACGATCCAGCGGACCGGCTTGTCCGCCATGCCCGCCAGCGCGGCATTTTCGCGCGCCTGCGACACCGATTTCTTCGACGCGTCGACATGGGTGACAGACGCGCCCGCGGCGGCGAGCGCCTGGCTGCCGACGCCGGTGTAACCGAACAGGTTGAGGAAGGCGGGATCGGGCTTGTCGGCGATCTGCCCGCGCAGCCAGTCCCACACCGGCGCCATGTCGGGGAAGAAACCGAGGTGACGAAAGGGGGTGCATTGCGCGGTAAAGCGCGTTTCGCGCCAGCCGAGCGGCCAGCCCTCGGCAGGAACGGGTTTGTTGTAATACCAGCGGCCGCCGCCATCGTCGTCCGACGCCGGGATGAACTCGCCATCGGCGGCGTCCCATTCGCTTTGCGGGAGCGCGGGCGCCCACATCGCCTGCGGTTCGGGGCGGATGAAGCGGAACCGGCCATAGCGTTCGAGCTTGCGCCCGTTGCCGCTGTCGACCAGCCCATAATCGTCCCACGCCTCGCCGACGAGCGTGACGAGCGGCAGGAGGTCAGCCACGCGCGGCTTCCGCGAGGACGAAGTCCTTCACCGCTTCATAGTCACCGGGCAGCTTGGTATAGCGTTCCTCGCGATCGAAGAGATTGCCGAGCCGCGCGGGCAGCGCCGGACGCACGCCGGTCGCACGCTCGACCGCCTCGCGGAACTTCGCGGGATGCGCGGTGGCGAGGGTGACGACGGGAATGTCGGCATCGATGTCGAGCTGGCGTGCCGCCGCGAGGCCGACCGCGCTGTGCGGGTCGATGACCTGTCCGCCCTTTTCCTGCGCCCAGCGCAGCGCGAGCGACATCGAATCGCCGTCGATGCTGGCGCTGGAGAACAGCCCGCGCGCGCCGCTGAGCATGTCGGCGGGGATCGTCATCGCGCGGTTCGTGTCGAAGTCGCCCATCATGCCGGTGATCGCGGCGCCGTCGCGGCCCGACAGGTCGAAGAGCAGCCGTTCGAAATTGCTGCTGACCTGGATGTCCATGCTCGGCGTCGCGGTCGGCGTCACGGTGCCGGCGCTATAGTCGCCGCTGGTCAAAGCGCGGTGGAGGATATCGTTGACGTTGGTCGCGACGACGAGCCGCGCGATCGGCAGGCCCATGCGCGACGCGACATAGCCCGCGAAGACATCCCCGAAATTGCCGGTCGGCACAGAGAACGCCACCGGGCGGTCGGGGCCGCCGAGCCGGACCGCGGCGTAGAAATAATAGACGACCTGCGCCATCAGCCGCGCCCAGTTGATGCTGTTCACCGCCGAGAGCGTGACCTGGCTGCGCGCCTCGGCGTCGCCGAACAGCCTTTTCACCATCGCCTGCGCATCGTCGAAGCTGCCGTCGATCGCGATGTTATGGACGTTCGGCGCCAGCACCGTCGTCATCTGGCGGCGCTGGACGTCGCTGACCCGGCCTTCGGGGTGGAGCATGAAGATCTGGATATGCTCGCGCCCCGCGACCGCCTCGATCGCCGCCGAGCCGGTGTCGCCCGAGGTCGCACCGACGATCGTGATATTCGTGTCGCCGCCCGCGAGGAATTTCTCAAACAACTGGCCGAGCAGTTGCAGCGCGACATCCTTGAACGCCAGCGTCGGGCCGTGGAACAGCTCGAGCAGCCAGTGGCGATGGTCGAGCTGGACGAGCGGGGTCACCGCGTCGTGGCTGAACCGGCCATAGGCCGCCTTGCACAGCTGACGCAGTTCATCCTCGTCGAGCGCGCCCGCGACGAAGGGGGTCATCACCCGCACCGCTGTTTCGACATAGTCGAGGCCGGCGAAGGCGCGGATTTCGTCCTGGCTCAGCGTCGGCCATGTCGCCGGCACATAAAGCCCGCCGTCGCTGGCGAGGCCGGCGAGCGTGGCGGCACGAAAGTCGAGGGTCGGCGCGGAGCCGCGGGTGCTGATATATTCCATGGCGGCCCAGCGCCTAGCGGTGTCCGCTCAAGCCCGCAAGCGGCGGCGCACCGCGAGGATGTAGATGATCAGCGCCGCGGCGGCGAACAGGAACCATTGCCCGGCATAAGCGAGATGATTGTTCGGGGTGTCGGCGGCCGACGGCACCGCGCTGGCGCGCAGCCCGGGCGCCGGCGCGTCGGCGACAAGCATCGCGCGCGCCGGCACGGCCTTGCCCGTCATCCGTTCGATCAGCGTCGGTTGTTCGGGACCCGGAACGATCGTGCCCTGCACGATGCCGCCGGTCCATTTCGGCGGCGTGAAGTCGTCGGCGGTGCCGACGTCGACGAGCACGCCCGGCCCCTCGGCACCGGTGCGGCAGTCGGCGATCATCCGGATCCCCGTCTTGCCGGCGCGGTCGGTGCCGCTGCGCTGGTCCCAGCGCACCGGTTCGAGGCAGGTGACGCTGCTCTTGCGATAGAGCATCGTGTCGGGAACCGGCGGCAGTTTGGGATAGGCGACGGTCGCCGACATCGCGCTGTTGCGCTGAAAGAGCGCGATCAGCGCTTCCTTTTCGCCCTTGCGCTGTAGCTGCCAGACGCCGAGCGCGATCATCGCCGCCACCGCGGCGAGGACGAGGATCGTCGGGACGATCGGCCAGCGGCGGGCGGGCGCGGACGTGTCCGGGGTTTCGGGGGGTGCAGGCTGGTCAGTCATCCGGTTTCTCCACCCGTCCCTCGGCCGCGTCGCGCTGATGCTCGCTCGCCAGCAGCGCCCCCTTGGCGATGCGGAGGCCATAGATGACCGCGGCGACGGTCAGCGGCACCCACAGGATGACATGCACCCACAAGGGCGGCGCAACGGCGGCATCGAGCAGGAGCGCGGCGACGATCAGCAGCGCGCCGATAATCAGGGTCAGGAAGGCGGCGGGGCCGTCGCCGACATTGTAGCGGCCCGAATCGAAGCCGCACGTCGGGCAGCGTTCGCGAAAATTCGCCGCGCCCTCGAACAGTCCCGGCGTCCCGCATTCGGGGCAGAGACCAAAAAGGGCAGCGCGCCAGAGCGGCGGCTGCCCCTTTTGAAGTTGGTCGGTGTCCGGCAACTCAGTGCGCGGCGACAGGTGCGCCCCAGCCGCCCCAGACATAGACGATGATGAAGAGGAACAGCCACACGACGTCGACGAAGTGCCAGTACCAGGCAGCCGCTTCGAAGCCGAAATGCTGGGTCGGGGTGAAGTGGCCCTTATAGGTACGCGCGAGGCAGACGATCAGGAAGATCGTGCCGACGAGCACGTGGAAGCCGTGGAAGCCGGTCGCCATATAGAAGGCCGAGCTGTAGTTGCTCTGACCAAAGCCGAACGGCGCGACGCTATATTCATAAGCCTGGATCGACGAGAAGACGACACCGAGGATGATCGTTGCCCACAGGCCCTTTTTCAGGCCTTCGCGGTCGCCGTGGATCAGCGCATGGTGCGCCCAGGTGATCGTGGTGCCCGAGCAGAGCAGGATCAGCGTGTTGAGCAAGGGCAGCGAGAAGGCGTCCATGACGTGGATGCCCTTCGGCGGCCACATGGTGATCGCGGTGGCGCCGTCCTGGCCGAACAGCGAGGTGACCGCGCCGTCGGCATATTCGATCGGCACCGGGAACAGCGAGAAGTCGAACCAGGCCCAGAACCAGCCGACGAAGAACATCACTTCCGACGCGATGAACAGGATCATGCCATAGCGCAGGTGCAGCTGGACGACCGGGGTGTGATCGCCGGCATGGGCTTCGTTGATGACGTCCGACCACCAGCTGAAGAAGGTGGCGATGACGCCCATGAAGCCGAGGCCGAGCACCCATTTGCCCGCGCCGCCGAAATAGTCGGCGTGCATGAACATCACGAGGCCGAAGAACATCACCAGCGCGGCAGCCGAGCCGATGAGCGGCCAGACGCTCGGGTTTACGAGGTGATAGTCATGATGTTTCGCACCGGACATGGCGTTTTTCCCGTTTTTAGCAGCCCCAGCATCACGATTCCCCATCGTCCGCCGGCCTTGGTAAGACTCTTTGATCGCGGCCTTAGCTCGCCTTTTTGCCCCCGTCTACTGGCTCCACAGGGTGGAAGGTGTAGCTGAGGGTGATTTCCTGGATGTCGCGCGCGTCGGGATCGTCCATGATCTTGGGATCGACGAAAAACAGCACCGGCATGCGCACTTGCTGCCCCGCCTCAAGCCGTTGTTCGGTGAAGCAGAAGCACTGGATCTTTGTGAAATATTTGCCCGCTGCGTCGGGGGTGACGTTGAAGCTCGCGGTCCCCGTCACGGCATGCGACGAATTATTCTCGGCGATGAAGATCGCCATGTCGCGCGCGCCGATGCTGACCGTGTCGGTCGGGTGCTCGGGATAGAATTTCCACGGCAGCTTGGGCGACACATTGGCGTCGAAGCGGACCGAGATCGTCTGGCTCAGCACCTGCGGCGTTTCCGCCGCGGCGACCGGGTCGTAGCGCTGGGTCGTGCCGCCGAAGCCGGTGACGCGGCAGAAAAGATTGTAGAGCGGCACCGCCGCGAACCCCAGGCCGACCATCGAAATCGCGAGCAACGCAGCGAGGCTGGCGGTTTTAGCGTTGGGCGACATCCGCGCGATCATTTCAGCACCGTCATCTTGGCGATCGTGATGAAGAAAAAGAGTATCGCGAGCCCGCCGAGCAGCAGCGCCATCAGATTCGCGCGGCTGCGTTGACGGCGGCGATATTCGGCCTCGTCGAAAGGTTCGGGGGCGTCGTTCACGGGTTCGGTCATAGCGGCCACCAATGGTCGGCGACAACCGCGCCGAACAATATGAAAAGATAGGCGATCGAATAGGCGAAGAGGCGCTTTTCGGGCTGCATCGGGTCGCCCTCTCGCGCCATGCGCGTGCCGACCTGCGCCGACAATATCACGAACAGCGCCGAGAGCACCACCGCGATCCAGCCATAGATCGCGCCGGTGTAGCCGAGCGGCCAGGGCGCGATCGCGGCGGCGGCCATGATCAGCGCATAGAAAAGAATCTGGCGCCGCGTGGATTTCTCGCCCGCGACGACCGGCATCATCGGGATGCCCGCGGCGGCATAGTCCGAGCGCACGAACAGCGCGAGCGCCCAGAAATGCGGCGGCGTCCACAGGAAGATGAGCAGGAACAGCAGCACCGGCAGCGGTGCGACAGTGCCGGTCGCGGCGACCCAGCCGATCAGCGGCGGAAAGGCGCCGGCGGCGCCGCCGATGACGATATTCTGCGGCGTCCGCGGCTTGAGCCACATCGTGTAGACGAAGACATAGAAGAGAATCGAAACCAGCAGCAGCAGCGCCGCCTGCCAGTTCGACGCGAACAGCATCAAAAAGACCGAGAAGGCGGCGAGTCCGACCCCGAACTGCAATGCGGTCTGCGGGTCGAGGCGTCCGGCAGGCAGCGGGCGCCCGGCGGTGCGCTTCATCTTGGCATCGAGACCCGCTTCATACCATTGGTTGAGCGCCCCCGAGGCCCCTGCCCCCAGCGCGATCGCGAGGATCGACGAGAAGGCGAGAACCGGATGGACGGTCCCCGGTGCGGCGAGCAGGCCGCACAGCGCCGTGAACACGACGAGCGACATCACGCGCGGCTTGGTCAGCGCGAACAGGTCGCGCCAGTCGGCCGGAAGGGCCAGGTCGCCATGGGTCAGGCTCTGCGCCATGATAACTCCAGGCCGGAAAGCTATCGCCCCCTGCCAAGGCTATTTGGCAGGGGGCGAGTGCAATCAGGCGATACGCGGCAGTTCGTTGAACTGGTGGAACGGCGGCGGGCTCGACAGCGTCCATTCGAGCGTCGTCGCGCCTTCGCCCCACGGATTGTCGGCGGCCTTCTTGCCGGCGAACAGCGAGTAGAGGATGTTCACGAAGAAGAAGATCATGCCGACCGCCATGATGACATAGCCGAGCGACGAGATGTGGTGCCAGTAAGCATAGGCTTCCGCATAGTCGGGGTAACGGCGCGGCATGCCCTGCTGACCCAGGAAGTGCTGGGGGAAGAACATGACGTTCACGCCGATGAAGAAGATCCAGAAGTGCAGCTGGCCGAGGACTTCGCTGTACATCCGGCCCGACATCTTCGGGAACCAGTAATAGAAGCCGGCAAAGAGCGAGAAGACCGCGCCCAGCGACAGCACATAGTGGAAGTGCGCGACGACATAATAGGTGTCGTGCAGGTTGGTGTCGACGCCGCCGTTGGCGAGCACGACGCCGGTGACGCCGCCGACGGTGAACATGAAGATGAAGCCGAGCGCCCAGACCATCGGCGTCTTGTAGCTCATGGAGCCGCCCCACATGGTGGCGATCCAGCTGAAGATCTTGATGCCGGTCGGCACCGCGATGACCATCGTCGCGGCGGTGAAGTACATCTTCAGGTTCACGCTCATGCCGACGGTGAACATGTGGTGCGCCCACACGATGAAGCCGACGACGCCGATCGCGACCATGGCATAGGCCATACCGAGATAACCGAACACCGGCTTCTTGCTGAAGGTCGAGATGATCTGGCTGACGATGCCGAAGCCCGGCAGGATCATGATATACACTTCGGGGTGGCCGAAGAACCAGAAGAGATGCTGGTAGAGCACCGGATCGCCGCCGCCCGTCGCATCATAGAAGGTGGTGCCGAAATTGCGGTCGGTCAGCAGCATGGTGATCGCAGCGGCGAGAACCGGCAGCGCGAGCAGCAGCAGGAAGGCGGTGACGAGCACCGACCAAACGAACAGCGGCATCTTGTGCAGGGTCATGCCCGGCGCGCGCATGTTGAAGATGGTGGTGATGAAGTTGATCGCACCAAGGATCGACGCCGCACCCGCGAGGTGGAGCGAGAAGATCGCCATGTCGACCGCCGGCCCGGGCGACCCGCTGGTCGACAGCGGGGCATAGACCGTCCAGCCGGTCCCGGCGCCAAGCCCGTTGCCCCCCGTGACGAACATCGAGCCCGTCAGCATGACGAAGGCGACGAAGGTCAGCCAGAAGGACACGTTGTTCATGCGCGGGAAGGCCATGTCGGGCGCGCCGATCATCAGCGGCACGAACCAGTTGCCGAAACCGCCGATCATCGCGGGCATGACCATGAAGAACACCATGATCAGGCCGTGCGCGGTGATCAGCACGTTCCACATATGCTTGGCCTGCGTTTCGCCGGCCGCGGAGTCGAACATGCGCGCCCAGTCACCCAGATACTGGATGCCGGGTTCGGCGAGTTCGAGGCGCATCATGCCCGAAATCACGCCGCCGACGATACCGGCGACGATCGCGAAGATCAGGTAGAGGGTGCCGATGTCCTTGTGGTTCGTCGACATGAACCAGCGGACGAAGAATCCGGGCGTGTCATGGTCATGGTCGTCATGCGCGTGATCGGCATGGCCATGGGCGGGTGCAGTTGCAGCAATATCGGTCATCTGTCGGACCCCTTGTTATTTCTTGGCGGCCGGGGCGGCGGCGGGCGCCGCTGCAGCCGGTGCGGCTTCGGTCGTGGCGGCCGGCGCCGCGGCGGGCGCGGTTGCCGGAGCGGTGGCAGCGGCGGGCGCCGGAGCCGGCGCCGCGGCGGGTGCCGCGGCCACCGGGCCGGCCGGATTGCCGCCCCGCGAGCGGACCCAGGCTTCCCATTTGTCGACCGGCAGCACTTCGACCGCGATCGGCATATAGCCATGGTCGACGCCGCAAAGCTCCGAACACTGGCCGTAATAGACGCCGACCTTGGTGGCGGTGAAGGTGGTCTCGTTGGCGCGGCCGGGGACCGCGTCCATCTTGGTCCAGAAGGCCGGGACCGCGAAGCTGTGGATCACGTCGGCGCCGGTGATGATCAGCTTCACCTGGCGGCCGACGGGGACGACCATGCGGTTGTCGACCGCGAGGTGATAGGGCTCGCCGGCGGCCTTGGCCTGCTCTTCGGTCAGAATCTTCGAGACATATTCACCGATGCCCTGGTCGGGATAGGCGTAACCCCAATACCATTGGTACCCGGTGACCTTGATCGTCAGCGCTTCCTTCGACGGCGGCTCGTACTGCGCTGCGAGCAGGCGGATCGACGGGACGGCGATAACCGCGAGGATCAGCACCGGGATCGCGGTCCAGATGATTTCGATGAAGGTGTTGTGCGTCGTCTTCGACGGCACCGGGTTCGCGGCGGCGCGGTAGCGGACCACTGCCCAGAGCAGCAGACCGAGAACGAAGAGCGAGATCACCACGATCACCGGCAGCAGGATATAGTGGTTGAACTCATAGGCCTGGACGCCGATCGGCGTGACCTGCGGCTGGAAGTTGATCCCCGCGTCGACCGGCTGACCCACGCCCGGGGTCGGCTTCATCGGCACATAAGTCGCGTCGCCGGCGGGAACCGCCGCCGCCTTCGTCGCATCGGCCGCAGCCGGAGCGGCGGTCGTCGCAGCCGCCGCATCGGCGGGGGCCGGAGCCGGATTCGCCGCGGTGGTCGCTGCGGGGGCCGCGACAGGTGCCGCCGCCGGTGCCGCCGCCTGACCGACGCTGACCGCGCCCAGCGACAAAACCGCCGCGATTACAAGGGTTTTCAAGCTCTTCATAAGGATAGTGCCGCCCGTTGCCTGTTGTTCTTATCGATGCTTCATTCCCGCCGCGCGGATACCGGACATGCGTCGCGGCAGCCGGGCGGCTGGCTGAATCTCGCGGGCGCTATAGACCCGCTTGCCGCTTGCCTCAAGCATCTCTAACACTATTTTGCGGCTGGCAAATCTGCCCCGTCGAAACCCCGTCGTTCCCGATGGACGACGTCCTGAACAAAAGACCCATTCTCCCATGACCGACGACGACATCCTGGCCGAATTCCGCGCCGCCGACGCCCTGCTGCAGGGGCATTTCCTGCTCTCCTCCGGGCGGCACAGCGAATATTATCTCCAGTGCGCACGCGTGCTGATGGACACCGAGCGGGCCGGACGGCTCGCGATCGCGCTCGCCGCCAAGCTGCCGCGCGACCTCAAACAGGCGATCGACATCGTCGTCTCGCCCGCGATGGGCGGCGTCATCATCGGCCATGAAATGGGCCGCGCGCTCGGCAAGCCCGCGATCTTCGTCGAACGCCCGACCGGCACCTTCGAACTGCGCCGCGGCTTCACCATCGCACCGGGTGCCAAGGTGCTGATGGTCGAGGATGTCGTCACAACCGGCCTGTCGTCACGCGAAGCGATGGCGTGCGTCGCCGACGCTGGCGGCGAAGTGATCGCCGAAGCGGCGCTCGTCGACCGCTCGGCGGGCAGCGTCGACCTTGGCGTTCCCTTCTATCCGCTCGTCGCGATCAACTTCCCGACCTATGCCGAAGACGAACTGCCACCCGAACTCGCAAAGACCAAGGCGGTGAAGCCGGGGAGCCGCGCGAATTGAATCTTGAACGATCTGGTGGGCGCCTCCGCCTCGGGGTCAATATCGACCATGTCGCGACGATCCGGAATGCGCGCGGCGGCGAGCATCCCGATCCGGTCCGCGCGGCCGAGATCGTCGCGGCGGTCGGCGGCGACGGCATCACCGCGCACCTGCGCGAAGACCGGCGTCATATCCGCGACGACGACCTCGCGCGCATCCAGGCCGCGACCGACCTGCCGCTGAACCTCGAAATGGCGGCGACCGAGGAAATGCTGGAAATCGCGCTGCGCCATATGCCGCACGCCGCGTGCATCGTCCCCGAAAAGCGCGAGGAACGCACGACCGAGGGCGGGCTCGACGCCGCCGGACAGCACAACCATCTCGCGCCGATCGTCGCGCGGCTGAACGACGCGGGCATTCGCGTCAGCCTGTTCATCGAGCCCGACCCGCGCCAGATCGAAGCCGCGATGCGACTGCGTGCGCCGGTCGTCGAGTTCCACACCGGCCGTTATGCCCATGTCGAGGGCGAGGAACGCGCCGCCGAACTGCGCCGGATCGCCGACGCCGCCGCGCTGGCGTGGAAGAACGGCATCGAGCCGCATGCCGGGCACGGCCTGACCTATGACAATGTCATCCCCGTCGCCGCGATCCCCCAACTCGCCGAGCTCAACATCGGCCATTATCTGATCGGCGAGGCGATCTTTACCGGCCTCGACCCCGCCGTGCGCCGGATGCGCGCGCTGATGGACGAGGCGCGCGGATGAAACCGAAGCAGTCCGATGGGACGATCCTTTGGGCCCCGTTGCTCAATGCGCCGACGATCCTGATGGCCGCAGCCTGGTTCGTCGCAACCATTTTCGCGACGGCAATCGGTTCGAAACCGCCAACGGCCTGGCAATATATGCAGATGCTGTGGCCCGCTTTGGCGGGGATGGCACTTGCCTGCACATCGCTGTGGGTAGCATTTCGGGTGAGCCGAGCCATCGGCGCCCTTTTGGGCTTGGCAGGCTTGCCAATCATGCCCATCGCATTCCAGGCGATGATGCCATGATCATCGGTCTCGGCTCCGACCTGTGTAATATAGAGCGTATCCAGAATTCGCTCGACCGCTTCGGCGAGCGGTTCGAGAATCGCGTGTTCACCGACGTCGAGCGCGCCAAGGCCGCCCGCCGCCCGTTCACCCGTGCGGGCACCTATGCCAAGCGCTTCGCCGCCAAGGAGGCTTTTTCGAAGGCCGTCGGCACGGGGTTCAAGCGCGGCGTGTTCATGAAGGACATCGGCGTCGTCAACGCCCCCTCGGGCGCGCCGACGCTGGCACTGACCGGCGGCGCGGCCGAACGGCTGGCGGCGATGATCCCCGCGGGCCATAAAGTGCATATCCACCTGACACTGACCGACGATCATCCCTGGGCCCAGGCGTTCGTCATCATCGAAGCACTGAAGGACTAGGCAAGGACCGACATGGCAAAGAACAAGAGCGGCGGCGCCAAGGGCGAGGAAAGCTGGGGCAAGCTGATCCGCGATATCGCGGTGATCCTGCTGCTGGTACTCGGTATCCACAGCCTGCTCGCCAAGCCCTTTTATATTCCGTCCGATTCGATGATGCCCGGGTTGCTCAGCGGCGACCGCCTGATCGTCAGCAAATATCCCTATGGCTGGTCCTATGCCTCGGCGAGCTTTCACCTGCTCCCCAGGATGGAAGGCCGCATCTTTGCCAAGCTGCCCGAGCGCGGCGACATCGTGGTGCTCGAGCATCCGGTCGACCGCACCGACTATATCAAGCGCGTCATCGGCCTGCCCGGCGACACGATCGAATTGAAGGGCGGCGCGCTGTTCATCAACGGCAAGCCGGTGAAGCGCGAACAGCAGCCCGACCTGCGCATCCCCGTCGACGCCAATACGCCGTCAGGCGGCGGCGGCAGCGCGCTCGACCGGTTCAGGCAGGTCGACGGATCGGGCCGCGAAACGCTGGTGCTGCCGATCATCCGCGAAACGCTGCCGAACGGCGCGTCCTATGACACCATCGACATGGGCGAACGGCCGAGCGTCGACGAATATGGCCCCTACAAGGTCCCGGCGGACCATTTGTTCCTGATGGGCGACAACCGCGACGGCAGCGCCGACAGCCGGGTTCCCGTCAGCGAACTTGGCCTCGGCGGCGCGGTGCCGTTCGACGTCATCGCGGGCCGCGCCGAGATCATCACCTTCTCGACCGACGGCACCGCTAAATGGTACAACCCGATCAGCTGGTTCCAGGCGCTGCGCTCGGGCCGTGCGGGAACCGACCTGACCCCCGAACGTAAGGGCAGTTAGGCACAGGGGAGCACAGCGCATGGCCGAGACTGACGCACGGGCGAAAGCCAAGGCCAGCGTCGAGGCGCCCGGCCCCACCGAAATCCGAAGCGACGCGGTCCGCGGCGAATTGCTCAAGGCCGGGGTCTGGCTCGGCCTCGCGCTGTTGATCGGCGTCTGCATCATCCTGATCCAGCCGATCCTGCTGATCTTCGCCGGCGTCGTCATGGCGGCGATGCTCGACGGCGGTACCCGCCTGCTGGGTCGGGTGTTGCCGATCGGCCGCGGCTGGCGGCTGCTGATCGTCTGTCTCTCGCTCGTCGCCTTCCTTGTCTGGACCATCCTGTTCGCGGGCTCGCAGATCGCCGATCAGGCGGCGACGCTGCAGACGGTGGTGATGGGACAGGTAGAGCGCATCGCCGCCTGGGCCAGCGCGCATGGCATGGGCAATCTGCAGATCGACACCAAGACGATCACCGAAAATCTGGCCGGGACCGTCGGGCGCGTCACCGCCGCGGTCGGGACCGTGCTCGGTGCGCTGACCAGCCTGGTCATGGTGCTGGTGCTCGGCGTCTTCCTCGCGATCGAGCCGCGACTCTATGAGCGCGGGGTGGCGTGGATGCTGCCGATGAACGCCCGCGAGAATTTCTACATCGTCACCGCGCGCATGGGCTTCACCCTGCGCCGGTTGATGGCGGGGCGCCTGCTCGGCATGCTGGTCGAGGGGATCGGCACCTGGCTCGCCTGCCTTGCCGTCGGCATCCCGATGGCGGCGCTGATGGGGCTGCTCACCGGGCTGCTCGCCTTTATCCCCAACATCGGCGCGATCGTGTCGGGCGTGTTGCTGGTGCTCGTCGGCTTTTCGGCGGGGACCGACACCGGGCTCGCCGCCATCGCCATCTATTTTATCGTCCAGACGGTCGACGGCTATCTGATCGTGCCGATGGTCGCGAAGCAAACCGTCGACCTCGCCCCAGCGCTGGTGCTGGGAGCGCAGATATTGTTCGGCACTTTGCTCGGCATCATGGGCCTGTTCCTCGCCGACCCGATCGTCGCGATGATCAAGGTCGCGCTGGAGCGCGAGGCCGAACGCAATGCGGGGACGCAGGGGACGCGAAAGGCGGCGGGGTAGCCGGGCCGACAGGGCCGCTCACGACCGAGATTCGCCTCTCTCTCGTCTCGTCACCCCGGACTTGATCCGGGGTCCCGCTTGAAATCGAAGCCTGTTGATGCCTCAAAAAAGCGGGATCCCGGATCAAGTCCGGGATGACGACGGGAAATACGACGACGTCCACTTACCACCCGAAAACCGCTCCAAACAAAAACGGCGGCAGGATCAACCCGCCGCCGTCTTGAATGCCCGAAAGTCCCTGCTCCAGGTCAGGGCTGCGGTGCGCCCTGTGGCGGGGCGCCCTGCATCTGCTGTTGCTGCATCTGCTGCTGCATCATCTGCATCTGCTGCTGCATCGCGCGAACTTCGGCCTCGGTCTTGAATTCGAGCAGTTCGACGTCGAAATGCAGCGTGCTGCCACCCGGGATCGGGCCATTGTCCTTGTCGCCATAACCGAGCGCGGGCGGGATAGTGACCTTGTACTTGCCGCCCTTTTTCATGCGGGTCAGCGCCTCGGCAAAGCCCGGCGCGGTCTGCGCGACCTGGAACGGCGCCTGTTCATTGGCGTCGAAAACCTTGCCGTCGTCGAGCTTGCCTTCATATTTGACGAGAACAACATCGGACATGGTCGGGCTGTTGCCCGTGCCTTCCTTGACGACTTCAAAGCCGATCCGAGGAGTCGACATCACCGCGAAGGCGATCGCCGCGGCAATCAGCCCAGCGACGCCGAACCACATCAGCCACAGGCCGCCCTTGCTCACCGGACGCAATGGAACCGTCGTCACGCTCATTTTCTGATCCTTCCCCTGCCCCCGCACCATATTTCGGCGGAGCAAAAACATCGGCTCGCCTATAGGCGGAGCGGCGCGGAGCGGTCCAGCGACAATTGCACACACGCCGCACAACGAAAAAGGCGCCGCGTTGCCGCAGCGCCTTTTTCAAATCCGGATCCCGAACGGGAAGGACGGGTCTTACTTGATCCCGTCGCGCTCCATCCGCTTGCGCTCCATCTTGCGGGCGCGGCGGACGGCGGCGGCATGTTCGCGCGCACGCTTTTCGCTGGGCTTTTCGTAATGACGGCGCAGCTTCATTTCGCGATACACGCCCTCACGCTGCAGCTTCTTCTTGAGCGCGCGAAGGGCCTGGTCGACATTATTGTCGCGAACGATGATCTGCATGTGCCGTGTCGTCTCCGGTTCGTCCAACGATGAACGGCAACCGGATAGCCGGTCCGCCATAAATCGCCGATATAAGGGCAATAAAAGAAGCGCCGCGAACCCGCGACGTTCCGTTGGGAGCGCCACTAGCCAGATTCGCGGCCAAATGCAAGCCCCTGCGCGGCGGCAGGGGCGTGAAACATGGCTATTGCCCTCCCCTGCGGCGCGCGTCCGGAACTTCGGGTCCACCGCCGGGCTGCTGGGTCGCCAGCGGCATCGGCGAAATCGCCACCCCGAACAGGCGCCACTTGCCATTATACCACTGAAATTCGAAGTCGAAGGCGACCGCAGTCGGGCGCAACCCGAAACTGCCGCGCACGCGCAGGATGTTCCCCGCCCCGACCTGCGGCGCGCCGTTATAGACGGGCGCGAGCAACAGGCTGTTCGACAGATCGACGCGATTGTCACGCAGCGAGGCGAAGATTTGCGCCAGCCGCGACGGATCATTGGCGAGCTGGAACGACGGCGACGATATGTCGCGCAGCACCGAATAATTGCCCGACTGATTGGCATGGTCGATCGCGGTCAGCGTCGACCAGATCAGCTTGGCGAGTTCGAGGTCGCCGGGCACCGGCATCGCGGCGACGGGCGGCGGCGCGGCAGCCCCCGTCTGCGCCTGTGCCGGAGCGGCAAGCGCGACCAGCAGCGCCGCGGGCAAAGAAAAGGCGGCCGAAGACCAGCCGCGCGAGAAGGAAGATGGCTTTTTCATAGGTCCCAACATGAAAGGGCGATGCTCCCTTGGCAAGGAGCATCGCCCGTTTTCATTTACGGCTTACCAGACGACCTGGAAGCCGCCACGCGCACCGATCTCACCCGAGTCGAAGCCCGCGCCGACACCGGCCGAGAAGGTGGCCTTCTCGCTGATCCGCGCGGTCATCGCGATCGAGCCGGCGGTGCGGTCGTTGTAATAACCGATGCCGCCCGACATGCCGAACTTGGCATCGGCCGGCAGCGCCGGGGTTTCCATCGACAGCGCCAGCGCGACGCCTTCGTTGGCGAGGCGCGCCTGACGGCGGTTCTCGTCCGACTGCGCGAACAGCGTGTTGATCTGCCCGGTATGGGTCGTGGTCAACGTCTGCAGGGCCGCGATGTTGGCATTCTGCGTCGCGTTGACGCCCTGAATGGCCGTGATGGCGGCGCTGTTCGCGGCAACGCCCGCCGTATTCGCCGCGATCGCGGTGCGTACGGTCGGGTCGCGGCCGACGACGCCATTGGCATCGACCGTCATCACGTCGGTCGCCCCCGTCTGCGCCGCGGTGCTCGCCGCGATATCGCCGACGCGAACCGCGCTGCCCGCGCCGCCAAGCGCGACCTGGTTCGCCGCCGTGGCGGTGGCACCGAAACCGAGCGCGGTCGAATTGTCGAACGCCGCATTGGCATTCTTGCCGACCGCGCTGGCATTGATGCCCGCCGCATTGGCCTGGTGACCGACCGCCAGGCTGAGATTGCCCGTGGCCATGGCCTGCCAGCCGAATGCCTGCGCACCGCGACCCGAAGCGACCGATTCGCCGCCGACGGCGGTCGAATGGAAGCCCGAGGCCACGGCATTGTCGCCGACCGCGACGGCATCCTCGTCCGACGCCGCGGCGAAGTTGCCGATGGCGGTCGAGGTCGTGCCCGAGGCGGACGCGCTCTTGCCGAAGGCTGAGCTGTTGGCGCCCGATGCGCTGGCCTGATGGCCCGAGGCGACGCTGAGGTTGCCCGTCGCCGAAGCCTGCCAGCCGAACGCCTGCGCGCCGCGGCCCGAGGCGACCGATTCGGCGCCGACCGACGTCGAGTGGAAGCCCGAGGCATTGGCGCCCTGCCCAAAGGCGGTGGCGTCCTCGTCGGTCGCCTGCGCGCCGGTGCCGACCGCCGTCGATTGCAGCCCAGTGGCATTCGCCAGCACACCGACCGCCGTCGATTCGTCGCCCGACGCGTTCGAATTCGAACCGAGCGCGCTCGACAGGTCGCCCGAGGCGTTGGCGAGTTCGCCGACCGCGCTCGAGAAGGTGCCCGACGCGGTCGCGAACGACCCGTTGGCGGTCGAGGCGAGGCCGGTGGCCTGCGCGCTCGCGCCGGTCGCGACGCTGAACGTGCCCGAAGCGACCGCAGCGCGGCCGGTCGCGGTGTCGTTGTCGCCCGTCGCCTGGGCATTGTCGCCGACTGCGGTCGAGTTCAGGCCGGTCGCCTGCGCCTGACGGCCGGTCGCGACACTGAAGTTGCCGGTCGCCGCCGATTGCCAGCCGAACGCCTGTGCCCCACGGCCCGAGGCGAGTGATTCGGCGCCGACCGAGGTCGAGTGGAAGCCCGTGGCCTGCGCCTGTTCGCCAATCGCGACGGCATCTTCATCGGTCGCCGATGCCAGGTTGCCGATCGCGACGCTGGTCTGGCCGGTCGCGGTACTCGAGCGGCCGATCGCGGTGCTGCGGTCGTTCGCGGTCGCATTCTGGCCGACCGCGGTCGAACCGGTGTTGGTGGCGGTTGCCCCCGAACCCACCGCCGTCGAACCATTGCCGGTCGTACGCGCGTTCGGACCGCAGGCAAGCTGCGTGTTGTTGCCCGAGATGGCACCGCCATCGGTGTCGCCAGCCGACACGACGCCGTCGTTATCGCTGTCGAGCAGGCAGGTTTCGGCCTGCGCGGGCGCCGCCGAGAAAGCGGCATAGGCCGCCAGCGCCATCGCAGACGCGGACAGTTTCACCGTATAACGCATTGTTCCTCACTCCCCATTGCGCGGGCAGCAGGAGGCCGCACCGCGAAAAGATGCACTGCAACCGACATGAAGAGGATGGTCGGATCGACCAAGCGCACACACGCCGGCGGACCACATTGTCTCTTTTGGACAAATGGAAGCCCCGCAGCTCGACCCTGATTCGAAGACTGACAACTAACCGCCGCAAGGTCAACGTTTTATCGCTCTTGTTAACCAGTTCGCCGCGCGACTTCGCGGGATTGTGCGAACCGGCGCGGCTGTGGCATAGGTGGCACAACGAAACCGACTGCGAGAGGATCAGGCCATGGCGACCCAGCTGAAGCGCAACAGCAAATATAGCGAAGCCGAGTGGACGGCGCGGCAGGAACTCGCCGCCTGTTACCGCATCTTCGCGATGATGGGCTGGGACGAGATGATCTTCAACCACATCACGGTGAAGCTGGAGGACCAGGAAGGCGCCTTCCTGATCAATCCCTATGGCATGCATTTCAGCGAAGTGACCGCGTCGAGCCTGATCAAGATCGACATCGACGGCAACAAGCTGGACGAGGATAATCCCTGGCACGTCAACAAGGCGGGTTTTGTCCAGCACAGCCTGTTCCACCGCGTCCTGCCCGACGCGCATGCGATCATCCACACCCACACCACCGCGACGATGGCAGTGTGCGGACTCGAGGGCGGGCTGCAGCCGACGAACTTCTATGCCTGCAACTTCATGGGCCAGCTCGCTTATCATGATTTCGAGGGCGTGACGGTGCGCGAGGAAGAGGGCGAACGGCTCGTCGAGCATCTCGGCAACAAGCGCATCCTGATGCTGCGCAACCATGGCCCGGTGGTGATGGGCAAGTCGCTCTCCGACGCCTTCATCAAATATTGGGCGCTGCAGCGCGCGTGCGAAATCCAGCTTGCGACGATGAGCATGGGCAAGCCGATCCTGGTCGACGAAGAGGTGATCAAGGTCCACCAGCGCGACCTGTATATGGCGGCGATCCCCGGCCAGTCGGGCAAGGCTGAATTCGACGCGATGGTGCGCAAGGTCGACAAGATCGACACGAGCTGGCGTGACTAATCCCGCCATTCGGCTAACAGGGGCGGCATGACGCGCTTTTCGGTCAACGACCGCCCGGTCGAATATCGCATGGATCCCGAAACGCCCCTGCTGTGGGCGCTGCGCGACGCGTCGAACCTGACCGGGACCAAATATGGCTGCGGCACCGGCGAATGCGGCGCGTGCACCGTCGACATCGACGGCGAGGCGATCCGCAGTTGCCTGGTCACCATTGCGGAGTGCGAAGGCCGTTTCGTCACCACGATCGAGGGGCTGACCCGCGACCGCAGCCATCCGGTGCAGCAAGCGTGGGTCGCCGAACAGGTGCCGCAATGCGGCTTCTGCCAGTCGGGCATGATCATGGCGGCGGCGGCGTTGCTGCGCACCAACAGCAATCCGAGCGATACCGAGATCGACGCGGCGATGACCAACATCTGCCGCTGCGGCACTTATCCGCGCATCCGCGGCGCGATCAGGCGCGCCGGGCGCGTGCTGCGCGGCGAGGAACGCATCGCCGCCGCGCCGCCGCCGGGCATCCGCCCGCAGGACGCCGCCGGCGCCGTTCCGGCGATGCGCGCGCCGCCGGACCATTAAACGCTTTCGCACCGTTCATCTAGCTGAACCGCAGGCAACATCATGGTTCAGCCATGACTCATATTGCCGACGGTAAATATCGGTTCATCTTCCCGGTCGGCTATCCGTCGCCCATGGGAAACCGAGGAGTATGGCAGATGAAGAAGTTTATCGGAGGATTGCTGATCGCCGCGACGATGCTGACCCCGATCGCCCCGGTGTTCGCACAGGGCCGCGATGGCCAGCAACAGGCGCAGCGCGGCGACCGCGGGGATCGCGGCAACCGTGCCCAGCGCGGCGGTGGCGGCGACCAGCGCGGTCAGCGCCAGCAGGCACCGCGCCCGCAGGTGCAGCCGCAGGTGCAACGCCAGCAGGTACAGCGTCAGCAAGGCCAGCGCCCGCAGGGACAGCAGCCGCAACGCCGCGACTGGTCGGGCAACCGCGATCGCGGCGGTCAGGTCCAGGGTCAGCGTCCGCAGGTCCAGCGTCAACAGGCTCCGCGCCAGCAGTGGCAAGGCCAGGATCAGCGCCCGCGTCAGGACCGCAACCGCGGCACCTATGACCGCAATCGCGACGGCCGCACCGACCGCCAGTGGGATCGCAACCGCGACGGTCAGGTCGACCGCCAGTGGGACCGTAACCGCAATGGCCAGGTCGACCGGCGTTACGACCGCAATCGCAACGGCGACCTCGATCGCCGCTGGGATCGCAACGACAACAACCGCGTCGACCGCCGCTACGACCGGAACCGCGACGGCTATGCCGATCGCCGCTATCGCGACGGACGCCACGACAACAACTGGAACCGTGGCTGGCGCAACGACAACCGCTACAACTGGCGCGACTATCGCCAGCGCTACGGCAACAACTATCGCCTGCCGCGCTATTACAACCCCTATCGCGGCCGCAATTACACGCGGTTCAGCGTTGGCTTCACGCTCGGCTCGCTCTTCTATGGCCAGCGTTACTGGATCAACGATCCGGGCTATTACCGCCTGCCGCCGGCCTATGGCGGGTATCGCTGGGTCCGCTATTATGACGATGCGCTGCTCGTCGACACCTACAGCGGCGAAGTGGTCGACGTGATCTACGATTTCTTCTGGTAATATTCCTTTCGATTATCAGATGGCAAACTGAGGGGCCGGTCAACCGGCCCCTCTTTTTATGCGCTTGCCCTCCCCCGCCCGGCGCGCCACGATGAAGGGACAAAGCAGGGGAAAATCGGATGCGTAAACTCGGACTCGTCGCCGCGGCGACGCTCGCGCTCATGGGCAGCGCGGCTTTTGCGAAAACCACCGTCATCTACGCCGGCCATGTCATCACCGACGCCGACAAGCCCGCGCTCGGTGCCTCGACCGTCACCGTCACCGACGACCGCATCACTTCGATCAGCGCGGGCCGCAGCCCCGCTCCCGCCGATGCGGAGATCGTCGACCTAGGCGACAAGACGCTGCTTCCCGGCCTGATCGACCTCCACGTCCACCTCACCGGCGACCCGGGCGGCGATTATCGTAGCGAAGCGGTCGATCCCGACGAATGGGGCGTCGTCGTCGGCGTCAAAAATGCCGGCATCACGCTGCGCGCCGGCTTCACCACGGTGCGCGAGGCGGGCTCGGCACAATATACCGCCTTCTCGCTGCGCCGCGGCACCGCCGCCGGTTTCATCACCGGTCCGCGCATCATCGCCGCCGGCCCGGCACTGTCGATCGTCGGCGGTCACGGCGACGTCACCGGCTTTCGCGAGGACGTCCATGGCGTGCTCGATCAGGGCTATACCTGCACCGGCGCGGTCGAATGCGCCGAAAAGGTGCGCAAGGCGTCGCGCGCCGGCGCCGACATCATCAAGATCACCGCGACCGGCGGCGTGCTGTCGCAGCAGGGCCGCGGGCTTGAGGGCCATTTCAGCCGCGCCGAACTCGACAGCATCGCGACCACCGCGCACTCGCTGGGGCTGAAGGTGATGGCGCATGCGCACGGCGCGCGCGGCATCGAGGATGCCGCTGCGGCGGGCATCGATACCATCGACCATGGCACCTTCGCCGACGACGCCGCGCTGAAGGTGATGAAGGCCAAGGGCACCTATCTGGTCCCGACGCTGATGGCGTTCGAGGGGATCAAGGAGCGGCTGGGCAAGGGCATCTATACCCCGACCGTCGAGGAAAAAGTCCGCATGACGATGGGCAGCGTCGGCAAGGCGGTGACCCGCGCCAAGGCGCTGGGCGTCCCCGTCGCCTTCGGCACCGATGCCGGGGTGTTCGACCATGGCCGCAACGCCGGCGAATTCGCGCTGCTGGTGGCGAACGGCCTGACCCCGCGCGAAGCGGTCGCGGCGGCCACGACCGTCGCGGCGAAGGCGCTGTCGATGGAAAATGAAATCGGCCGCATCGCGCCGGGCATGTCGGCCGACCTGATCGCGGTGTCGGGCGATCCGCTGACCGACGTGCGCACGCTGGAAAAGGTCGACTGGGTGATGGTGCGCGGGCGGATCGCGGACTAGTTTTCAGCGGCTTCGGGCGTAAACCGCCATTCTTTAATGGGGTTAGCCGCTCCCCACCCCGAAGCCGACTCCACCACCCACCCACGCAGCAGCGCGGGCGCAGGCCATCACGCCGCGCGTTCGATCCGCGCGCGTACCGACTGCCCCGCCACGCTTCCGCCGATCAGCGCCGTGATCTCGACCGCCTGCGCGAATTGCACCCCGACGCGGTTTTGATCGGACCAGCGCGCCTCGGCATCGAGCACAAGGTCGGGGCCGAATTCGAGGCGAAATCCGGTGCCCGCGGGCACGTTCCACAGCCCCTCGATCAGCGCGCCGCGCGTCGACAGGTTGCGGACGATCGCCTCATAGCGATGCCCGCCGCTCTCGACCTGAATCGTGCGGAAGGTGCGGCTGCGCGTCTCGCGCGCGCTCTTGTACCCCTGCGCGACGACCCGGCCACCATCGGCACGCAGCAGCGCGACCGCTTCGTCGAGGCTCATCGGGCGCCCATAGATATAGCCCTGGACGTGGCTGCATCCGAGTCCGCGGATCAGGTCGAGATCGTCGTGGGTTTCGACCCCCTCGGCGGTGGTCTCCATCTTGAGCGCCGCCGCCAGCCCGACGATCGACGAGATGATCGCGGCGTTCATGCTGTTCTTGTCGGCGGCGCCGCGCACAAAGCTCTGGTCGATCTTGATCTTGTCGAACGGCGCCTTCTTCAGATAGCCGAGCGCCGAATAGCCGGTGCCGAAATCGTCGAGCGCCAGCCGCACCCCGGTGCGTTTCAGCCGCTGGAACATCTCCAGATTCTCGGCGCTTTCGTCGAGGAACACGCCCTCGGTGATTTCGAGTTCTAGTTGTTCGGGACGGATGCCCGCTGCCGATACCGCGCTCATGATCGTCGCCGGCAATTTGTCGTTGGCGAACTGGCGCGGCGAAACATTGACCGCGATGCGATAGTCGGGGCCAAGCCGGGCGATCGACGCGCAGGCCGAGCGGATGATCCACTCGCCGATCGGCACGATCAGGTTCGATTCCTCGGCGATCGGAATGAATTTCGACGGGCTGATCATCGCCTCGTCGCCGCGCTGCCAGCGGATCAGCGCTTCGAATCCCGAGATGCGCTCGCTCGCTACATCGACGATCGGCTGGTAGACGAGCTTGAGTTCGTCCTTCGCCAATGCGTCGCGCAGTGCGTCCTCGATCGCCTTGCGCTCGCTGGCCTGGTTGTGCATCGCGTCGGCATAGAAGCGATATACGCCGCGCCCGGCATCCTTGGCGGCATAGAGCGCGAGGTCGGCGTTGCGCACCAGCGCCGCCGACGACACCCCCGCCCCTTCGGACACCGCGATGCCGATCGACGAGCCGACCCGCACCTGTTCGCCCTCGATCGCAAACGGCTTGGCGAGGCTGAGGATGACCGCATTGGCGATGTTGGCGAGCTTGTCGGCGTGGGTGATCTGCGGCAGCACGATCTGGAATTCGTCGCCGCCGAGCCGCCCGACCTGGCCGCGGTCGCCAACGATCTGCGCGAGCCGCGCCGCGACCTGCTGCAGCAACTGGTCGCCGACCGGATGGCCGAGCGTGTCGTTCACCGCCTTGAAGCGGTCGAGGTCCATTAGCAGCAGCGCGCACGGCTGCGGCTGGCCAATATGGTTCTTCAGCGCGCGTTCGAGCAGGTCGGTGATATGCAGCCGGTTGGCGAGCCCGGTCAGCACGTCGTAGCGCGCGAGCTGGTTGATCTCGCGCTCGGACTTCTTCTTTTCGGTGAGGTCGGTGCCGCTGCCGCGAAACCCCTGGAAATTGCCGAGCTCGTTGCTGATCGGGTGGCCCGAGATCGACCACCAGCGCTCCTCGCCCGGCACCGCCGCCTGCACCGTCAGTTCCTTGAACGGGGTGCGCGACGACAGGCTGAAGCCGAGGGTCCGTTCCTCGCTTTCGTCATTGCCGATGCGTTTGCGGATGATGTCGGTGAACGGCTTGCCGCGCAGGTCGCTCGGCGCACGGCCGAGCTTGGCCGCCACCGTCGGCGAGATATAGACGAGCTGGCCGTGGCGGTCGGTTTCCCAGAACCAGCCGCGCCCGGCGCGTTCGAAGTCGCGCACCAGGTTGAGCGCGCGTTGCTGGTCGCTGATCGTCCTCCGGTTCGCGCGCTCGGTACGCCGCTGGTGCCGCGCATCCTCGCGGACCATGACGATCAGCAGGAAGAGAAAGATCATCGCGGCGAAGGCGAAGGGCATCGACGCCTTGCCGATCGCCCCGCCGAGCGCGGTCGCGCCGGCAAAGGCGAAAAAGGCCGGGCGCGCGATCGCCACCGCCGCCGCCGCGACGAGCACGGCCCCGATGCGGATCGCGGCAAAGGCGTCGACATAGGGCGTGGCGTCGGCCGACGGCGAAGAAACGAACATCGCGATGCTGGTCAGCAAGGTGCCGAGCGCGATCAGCGTCATGCACGACGTGCCCCACACGATGGTGCGCCGCGCCAGCGCATTGCCCGGCGCACGCGACAGCTGGCCGATCACCGTCAGCACCAGATCGCAGCCGATGCCGAGCGCCAGGACCAGCCATTGCGACGGACGATCGAAAAAGCCGGGAAGGCCAGGAAAAAAAGCGCAGGCGAAATAGACGAGCGCGCGGCTGACCAGCACATAGTGCCACAGCTGCGCGACGCGCGTCAGGCGTGTCACGAATTCCGGCGATTCGAACAGCGATCCGTCGAACGACGGCTCGCTATTCTCCGGTCGCACGATGGCCCGCTTCAACCCCAATCCCGCCGTTCCTGCTTTAGTCGGTCCTTGCGGCATTCCGTGCCAGAAAGGGGTTTCCAAAACCTTATCCCTCCGATCCGTAAATCCCCGGAATTGCTCCATAATGGGAGGGATTGGGTTTTCGTGTGAAACCGATTATAGTCGCACCATGCCTGCCGTTCGCCTCTTGCCGCCCGACCGATTCTTCGACCGCGCCGAATGGGCCGCGATCACCCGCGCCTCGGCGTGGCGCGGAATCTGGCTCGTCGCGCACGGGTGGATCGTCAGCATCGCGGTGATCGGCCTCGCGGCCTGGCTCCAGAATCCCCTGGCATGGCTCGCGGCGATCATCCTCGTCGGCGGGCGCCAACTCGGCTTCGCGATCCTGATGCACGACGCCGCGCACGGCGCGCTGCATCCGAACCGAAAACTCAACAATTTCCTCGGTGACTGGCTGACCGGCGCCGCGGTGGGATCGGACCTTATCGCGTATCGCACCTATCATCTGCAGCATCACAAATTCACCCAGCAGCCCGAGGATCCCGACCTGTCGCTGTCGAAGCCCTTCCCCACCACCCGCGCCAGCCTGGGACGCAAGGTGGCGCGCGACCTGACCGGCCAGACATTTTTCAAGCAGCGCGTCGCGCAGTTCGGCTTCGCGCTTGTCGGGCTGAAGGCGATGCTACGCGGCGAGAAGCCCGAAAAGAAGGGCGCGAGTACCAAGGCCGGTACACCCTTCAACAAGCAATCCGACGACGGCATGACGTCACCCACGGTCGACGTCGCGGGTGCGATGGCGGTGACGCGCGCGGTCGGACGTTTCCTGCTCGTCCAGGCGGTGCTGCTGGCGCTGTCACTCGCGCTCTACGGTTGGACGCCGTATCTGCTCTGGCTCGCGGGGCTGGCGACGACGTTCCAGCTTTATCTGCGCATCCGCAACATCGCCGAACATGCCTGCACGACCACCGGCAGCGACGATCCCTTCACCCATGCCCGCACGACGCACGCCGGCTGGCTGGCGCGCGCAACAGTCGCGCCCTACTGGGTCAATTATCACGCCGAGCATCACCTGTTCATGGGCGTCCCCTGTTATCGCCTGCCGCAGGTCCATGCCGCGCTCGGCCGCGCCGGGCGGCACGAGGCGATGACGATCGCGCCGGGCTATTTCAGCGTATTGCGGCAGGTGACGGCGGTTCGCGCCTAATCCGCGAGCACCAGCACCCCGTCGGCAAGCCATTGCGCGAGCCACCCGGCCAGCGCCTGCATCGCCGCATCCTCACCCATTCCCGCAATCGCCGCGGCGCTGAGATCGGTGAAGCTGGCGCCCGCTTCGAACAGCGCCAAGGCATCGGCCTCCCCCTCCGACAGCGTGCGGAACTGCGACTGGACGCCGCGGCGCCATATCAGCAGCCGCACCGGCACCGCGAGCGACACCGCGTCGGGCGGCGCCTCGCCCTCGTCGAGCGCGCTCCAGATCGCGCGGCTGTTGTGGCACTGGCGCAGCACCTGCGCCGCCGGATGAAGCGTCAGCCGCCGGTCGATCCAGCCTTCGCCGAGCGCGCCGACCGCTGCGGCATCGAGCGGCGCCGCATCGGCGGCGTCGAACGCGCTCCGCAGCGCCCAGTCGAGGGCGGCCAGTTCCGCCAACTCGCCGTCGGCGGGATAATGCTGCGCCAGAAACGCCGGAAATTCGCCGCCATAATAACGTAAATTGCGCGTGAGCGACGGATGCGCAGTGACATAGGCGTCGGCCAGATTGTCGAACTGATCATCGCCGAGCCAGGCGTGGACGCGCTCGAAATGGTCGGCGAGCACGTCGCGCAGGCTGGCGCGGTAATTGTTGCGATAAATGTCGAGCCGCCGCGCCGCGCCGACGCGGTTGTCGTCGACAATCAGCGCCTCGGCCTCCGCATCGCCGGACATCACCCCGGCGAGGAATCGCGCCTGCACATCGCGCAACGCCTCAACCATGCACCGGCTCCAACACCCGCGCGGCGAGGGACCGCGCGCGGTCGAGTTCGGCGATGACGTCGGCAAGCGGCGGAATGTCGTCGTCGCGCTCGATCATCGTCGCGACGGGGCCGAACATGCGGCACGCCTGCGCATAGAGGTCCCACACCGCATCGCAGACGTCGGCATCGTGGGTGTCGATGACATAGTCGCCCATGTCGCTATGGCCGGCGAGGTGGATTTGCTGGATGCGATCCCCCGGCAGGCCGGCGAGATAATCGAGCGGGTCGAAGCCATGGTTGCGCGCGCTGACGTAGATATTGTTGACGTCGAGCAGCAACAGGCAATCGGCGCGCACCGCCATGTCGGCGAGGAAATCCCATTCGCTGCGGTCCGAGGAACGGAAGGTGACATAGCTCGACGGATTTTCGATCAGGATGCGCCGGCCAAGATAGTCCTGCACGCGGGCGATATTGTCGACGACGCACGCCAGCGCGGGCGCGTCATAGGGCAGTGGCAGCAGGTCGTGGCTGTTGTGCGCGTTGATCCCGGTCCAGCACAGATGGTCCGAGATCCACAAAGGCTCGACCCGCGCCGCGAGCGTCTTCAGCTCGGCCAGATAAGTCCTGTCGATCGGCTCGTCCGACCCGATCGACAACGACACCCCGTGCATCACCATCAGATAATCGGCGCGGATCGTATCGAGCATCGCCATCGGCTTGCCGCCGGGCACCATGTAATTTTCGGAGATGATCTCGAGCCAGTCGACCGCTTGCGGTCCGGCCAGGAACTCGGGGTAATGATCGGGGCGCAGGCCGAGCCCGAAGCCCGGCGATGGCGCCGTTTTGCGGTCGTCCATGGGCGTCCCTTCAAATTCCAATCGGCAGGCCCGGCGGCGCCGGACCTGCCGAGCGGAAATCAGGCGCCGATCGTGCCGCCGTCGGCAAGGCACTTGCTGGCCGCGACCTTCTTGTACCCCTTGCCCTTGCAGGCATTGGCGCCCTTGCAGCTGTTGCCCGCGGTGCTGCAGCCCGACGCGCTCTTGCACGAACTCGCTTCGGTCTTGCAATCCGACGTGCCCTTGCAGCTGTTGACGCCATAGCATTTGACCTCGTCGTTCGCGCCAACCTTCTTGGCGGCGGCCGGCGGATCGGCGGCCAGAGCGGCGCCCGACAGGGCCAGCGCGGTGGCCGAAGCCGCGATCAGCCCGGCAAGTTTGTTGGTCATGAGATCGTCCTTCCCTTGATTGTCAGAATAAAGGTGGGGCGAATCATTGCCCCTTGGCCTTTGTCACACGACCCGGGAGGATATTGGCATGATCTCGATCACAGGCGAAAGAAAAACTGCCCCGCGCGGTCCTTTTCGGTCGTCGCGGGGTCGAAGATCATCCCGTTC